>NZ_SJXJ01000080.1 GCF_004337695.1 Tenacibaculum sp. M341 | reverse complement strand
ATTACTTTATAATATAATAATATTTATTTATAAAGATATAAAAGAATTGTTTAAAGTTATAACTAAAATATTATATAGTCCGGCCCGCCCCCGCGGGGCGGACCCCGAAGGAGTATTCATTAATAATTAATATTATAAATTCAACTATTGTTATATTTATAAATAGAATAATATATTATTATCCTTTAAGATATAACAATAATTATTTAAATTAAATTAAATTTAATTAATTTTTAATGAATATAATAATAATAATATTATTAAAATTAATATATAAAAAAAAAGTAAAAATGGTACAAAGATGATTATATTCAACAAATGCAAAAGATATTGCAGTATTATATTTTATGTTAGCTATTTTTAGTGGTATGGCAGGAACAGCAATGTCTTTAATCATTAGATTAGAATTAGCTGCACCTGGTTCACAATATTTACATGGAAATTCACAATTATTTAATGGTGCGCCTCTCAGTGCGTATATTTCGTTGATGCGTCTAGCATTAGTATTATGAATCATCAATAG
>NZ_SJXJ01000079.1 GCF_004337695.1 Tenacibaculum sp. M341 | reverse complement strand
GCTGGTTAGAGCGCTACACTGATAATGTAGAGGTCGGCAGTTCGAGTCTGCCCGAGACTACTATTAAATTTAAGGCTTAGTTGAAAGGAAATTCTAGAAGTTGAGAATGGTAGTTTGAGAGATATAACTACTCAAGCTTACTACTCAATACTAACTACTAGTATTTGGGGGATTAGCTCAGCTGGCTAGAGCGCTTGCCTTGCACGCAAGAGGTCATCGGTTCGACTCCGATATTCTCCACAAGGCTAAAAGTCTGTCACAAAGTTTAAATACTTTTAAGTGGCAACTTGCCACAACGTTCATTGACATATTGGTAAAATGATATCGTAAAGAATCAAGATAGAGAGTTAGATATTAAATCTAACAGACATTTATAAAAAATATAAAGAGCTCGTTGTAGATGAGAATCTACAGCAAAAAGTACAATAAGCTAAATAAGGGCGTATGGCGGATGCCTAGGCTTTCAGAGGCGATGAAGGACGTGATAAGCTGCGAAAAGTTACGGGGAGATGCACATAATTTATGATC
>NZ_SJXJ01000078.1 GCF_004337695.1 Tenacibaculum sp. M341 | reverse complement strand
TTATATAATTATTATTATATTATGATAAAATTAAATATCATAAACTATATATATTACTTATATTAATATTAATAGTTCCGGGGCCCGGCCACGGGAGCCGGAACCCCGAAAGGAGAAATATAAATATTTATATAATATTTTATTTATTCTCCTTTCAGGGAACTATATAAATAATTTAATTATATATTATAAAAAAAAAATAATAATTGATAATATGAAATATTATTATTATAAATAAATAAATAAATAAATAAATAAATAAAAATACAATTATTAATATAATTAAAATATAATAAAAAAAGTAATGGATAATAATAATAAAAATATTAAATATCTCTGTAGGTATCAATATTAACAATATTTGATGAATAATATAACACAACCGTATTGAATTGCATCCTAATTTAATTTAATTAAATTATGAGTAATATATATATATATAATTGTAAATAAATATATAATATTTAATTAAGTTTATTTTATTATTATTATAAAATTAATTATCAGAAGGAGTGAGGAATACCCATGAGGATGAGGGAAACCGAATCCCTTTTAATAAGGAGTATATAATAAAT
>NZ_SJXJ01000077.1 GCF_004337695.1 Tenacibaculum sp. M341 | reverse complement strand
TTTTTTATTATAATTTAATTATTTCAAATAAAGTAATTATAATAATATATATCCTTTATTAAATATATATTAATTAATATATATATAAAAAGTAAATATTATTAATAGTTCCGGGCCCCGGCCACGGGAGCCGGAACCCCGGAAGGAGTATATAATTATAAATAATTAATATTTATTAAAATATATATAATTTATAATCCTCATATAATTAATATAATAAATAATATAACACAATGTAATTTAATTTAATTACATAATAAATTTATTATTATTATAATTATTATTTATTTATTTATTTATTATTATAAATTATAAATATTATTATAATTAAAATCAATTATTAATTATTAATGATAAATAATTAATGATAAATTATCAATAACCAATTAGATTATTTATCGATATTTAATTATATTATATTATATTATATTATATATATATATATATATTATATTATAAAATTTATTTATAAATATTTGTTTATTTATTTATTTATTGAATAACAATAGAATTAAATATTGTCAATAAATAATAAATAATGTTTAATATATATTATATTATATTAATATTAATATTAATATTATTTTTTTTATTAT
>NZ_SJXJ01000076.1 GCF_004337695.1 Tenacibaculum sp. M341 | reverse complement strand
AAAGATTATAAAGTATATAAAAAGTATATAATATTATAATTGATTTTATATAAATTTATTATAAATATTAAAATTATGATTAATATAAATAATAATATATATATATATATAAAGAAATTTATATTTTTATAAATTAAAAAGTATTAATTTATTATTATAATTATAATTTTTAAATAAGTTCTTATTTTTAATTATTAATATTATAAAAAATAATATAATTATATAATATAATATAACATAATATATTATTCATATATCTCTTTTTTTTATGAAATATTAATATTTAATATATATATTAATTAATAAATATTTAATTAATTAATTAATAAATAAATAAATAAATAAATAATCCAATAAAAAAGTAAATAATATTATAATAAAAATTAATAATATTATATAATATATAAAAATAATAATAAAAAAAGTAATCTTTATTAAATATAATATAAAAATATATCTTTTATAAACTATTATAATAATTATTAAATTAATAATATATTGATTATTATATATAAATATTTAATTTAATTAATTAGAATTATATATAAAGGGTATTAATTATAATTTCTTTATTATTAATATTATTATTTATTAATATTTTTTTTATTTA
>NZ_SJXJ01000075.1 GCF_004337695.1 Tenacibaculum sp. M341 | reverse complement strand
GGATCAATCCCAAAAGTTGTGTGTGAATTAAAATAGAATGTTGATTTTTGTAAAAAATAGATTATTACTTGGAATTATCACTAGAGGTTTTAAAATTTATACTACCAGAGTTATTAATTACACATTTTGATTTAACCAAACATGAATTAAAAGGAAAAGATTTACATCTCTATTTTGAAGAAAAGAAGTCAATTCCAGAAGAATTTTCTAAGGATATTATCATATCTCATGGTTTTCATAAAGAAATTATGGTAGAAGATTTTCCTTTGAGAGGAAAAGTTGTGTTGCTTCATATCAAACGCCGTAGATGGTTGAATAAAACAACTCAAAAAGTAGTGTATAGAGATTGGAATTTAGTAGCACAGGGAACTCGAATGACTGTTGAGTTTGCTGTTTTTTTAAAAGCACTTGATCAGTACCAAAGCGAATGATTGCCATACCATAGCTAGTTTTTATGGACTTAACGGTAAAAAACTACAACGTCAATTTAAAGAGTATTTAAGCCATTTTAAACAGTGGAGTGAAAAATCACACGCTAAAGATTGGCTACTTTTCCCTGAGAATATAGGAAAACACCTATCTATAGATGAAGTAGCTTTATCTAAAGGAGAACTGTACACCATTATCACGAATAAAAAAGCTAAAGGTAAAGCTG
>NZ_SJXJ01000009.1 GCF_004337695.1 Tenacibaculum sp. M341 | reverse complement strand
TCGTTCTTTATTGAATAGATTTGACACCACAATTACTAGTTGGAAAGGCTTTAATTTCCTAGCATTTATTGTAATCGGATTAAAGAAATTTCATAAAATTGAAAAGTCAAGATGACTTCTTAAAGCATATAATAAAATATTGAAAATAATTAATTCTGAAAAACATTTTGTTTTAAAAAAGGAAAATTTAATAAAAGATATGATAAAAAAGTGCATTTTTGCACTATAAATGGAAAAACTAAGACAGCATAACATTCAAGTAATAGATATGAATTTCTACGGAGCTCTTTTAAATTGGAAGGGTGAGCAAAGGATGTTATGTAATAATTTTACCATTGATAAAGTGTAGTAAAAAGTAAATAAAAAGATATTACAAGCGTCCAAATTTAAATTTGGACGCTTTTTTTATGAAAAAAATTAAAAATAATTATTATAAAATTTAAGAGAACCACATAAAATAACAATAAACAGCAATTGATTGTTAATCAGAATAATACATAAAAAGCTGATCATCTGTATAATACGGATAGGATTTTTATTGCTTTTTGATTAGGTTTAATTGTTTATTAATCAGTGTTTTAGATTGGTTTTTGATTTGGTTGATTAAAAAAAAGTTTTCATATTTGCACCGCAATTAAGCAAAAAATAAAAGTTTAAATAATGGCACTATATATTAACAACATACAGAACGATTGGAATAAAAGACTGGAAGTAGCAAAAGCTTTGGATATGGGAATATTTATGTCAATTATTAAAAATAGGAGGAAGTATTACGTGTAACAAACATGTAATTAAAAATATAAAGCGCCTCCGAAACGAGGCGCTTTTTTTATGATTAAGAATTAAAGCATATATGTGAAAAAGTCATTACGATGACGAGGAATTAGTAACAAATTAAAAGAATTAGAAATCATGTTTAAAAAGTATAACAGTATTGAAAATACATACAGAGAAAAACAAATTGAGCAAGTGTATTTTCATGAGTATCATAAAGAAAACTATGTAGTACAAGAAAAAGTTCATGGAGCAAACTTCTCATTTATAACCAATGGAGAAACGATAGAAGTAGCTAAGAGAAGTGGGAAAATTACTCCAGAAGAAAAGTTTAATAACTATCAATATGTGTTAACAAAGTACAAAGAGGCTATACAAAAGCTGTATGTATTAGTTAAAGAAGCATATCCACAAACAGAATTTATTAGTGTTTTTGGGGAATTGTTTGGAGGTAATTATGAGCATTCAGAAGTATCAAAGATTAAAGGAATGGTTAAAATACAGAAAGGAGTTTTTTACTCACCAGAAAATGATTTTTATGCTTTTGATATCTGTATCAACCAAGAGGAATATGTGAACGTAGACAAAGCAAATACTTTTTTTGAAGAAGTAGGTTTATTTTATGCAAAAACACTTTTTGAGGGATCATTTGAAGAATGTTTGAAGTATCCAAATGAGTTTAATTCAAAAATTCCAGAATGGTTAGGGCTTCCAGCTATAGAAACTAACATCTGTGAAGGTGTAGTTATCAAACCGGTAGTAAGTAAGCATTTTGCTAATGGTACTCGTGTAATATTTAAAAATAAAAATGAAAAATGGTCAGAAAGATCTCATGAGAAAAGGCGAGTAAGTAAAAGTGTGGTATCATTTTCAGAAGAAGAAAAACAAGTTGTAAGCAATCTATTAAGTTATGTTAACGAAAACCGTTTAATAAATGTGCAAAGTAAATTAGGTGATTTTACACCAAAGCAAACGGGTAAAACAATCGGTTTACTTTCAAAGGATGCTTTTGAAGACTTTAAAAAAGATTATGAAGTTGAATGGAGTACCATTGAAAAAGAACGTCAAAAACTAATTACAAAAACGTTGAATACAGAAGCAACAACTTTAGTAAAAAAAGTGCTTTTATTTAAATAGCCTGAATAAGCTAGGAGTTTGAAATTATTCTTCTAGCTTTTAAAATCAAGTTGTAAGAATATAAACTTTTTTGAAAAAAATATTCGTTACGCAAAAAGAATGCGCAATACTGTAAAATATTTGCAGAGTAATTAAGAAAAAGAAAAATGCTAACGAAAAGAAAATTAGAAAAAGAGAAGAATAGCTAGAAAAAGGAGAATAGCAATGAAAGAGAAAGCTTAGAAAAGGAAAATTAAAGAAAGAAAAAGTATCTGCCTCATTATAACAGGGCGTATAGTGAGGCATTGAAAAAGAAAACTAAAAAAGAAGTTCATTAACATAAAATATTAAAAGGTCAATTATTTCTTACTTCAATGGCTTATGCCAATCAATTAAGGTTTGAAATAGAAATAAAATTACCTTTTAAAATGGGGCAGTAGCTCAGTTAGGTTAGAGCATATGTCTTTTAAGTTAGATGATTATCTAATATTAATAAGGTCAAATTTAACTTACTCCTTTAACATAGGGTCGTAGGTTCGATTCCTAGCTGCTCCACAAAAAATGAAAAAAATATTTGTTGCGCAGAAAGAATGCGCAATACTGTAAAATATTTGCAGAGTAATTAAGAAAAAGAAAAAATGCAAACTAAAAGAAAATTAGAAAAAGAGAAGAATAGCTAGAAAAAGGAAAATTAAAGAAAGAAAAAGTACCTGCCTCATTATAACAGGGTGTATAGTGAGGCATTGAAAAAGAAAACAAGAAAAGAAAAAGTTCATTAACATAAAAAATAAAAAGGTCAATTATTTCTTACTTCATTTGGGCTTGCCCATTCAACTTAAAATTGGACCACAGAAATAAAATTACCTTTTTTTAAAAAAAATATATGTTGCGCAGAAAGAATGCGTAATACTATAAAATATTTGCAGAGTAATTAAGAAAAAGAAAAAATGCTAACGAAAAGAAAATTAGAAAAAGGAGAATAGTAATGAAAGAGAAAGCTTAGAAAAGGAAAATTAAAGAAAGAAAAAGTACCTGCCTCATTATAACAGGGCGTATAGTGAGGCATTGAAAAAGAAAACAAGAAAAGAAAAAGTTCATTAACATAAAAAATAAAAAGGTCAATTATTTCTTACTTCATTTGGGCTTGCCCATTCAACTTCTAATTGAACCACAGAAATAAAATTACCTTTTTTTAAAAAAAATAGTTGTTACGCAGAAAGAATGCGTAATACTGTAAAATATTTGCAGAGTAATTAAGAAAAAGAAAAAATGCTAACAAAAAGAAAATTTGGAAAAGAGAAGAATAGCTAGAAAAAGGAGAATAGTAATGAAAGAGAAAGCTTAGAAAAGGAAAATTAAAGAAAGAAAAAGTACCTGCCTCATTATAACAGGGCGTATAATGAGGCATTGAAAAAGAAAAAAAAGAAAAAGTTCATTAACATAATTATAGATGATAAACAACCAAGGTCAATTGTATCTTACTTCCTGAGCGATAGCTCACTCAATTGTCACTTGAAAATTAGAAACAAAATTATCTTGGTTTGTAAATCATTTAATAACGGAACAGTAGCTCAGTTGGTAGAGCAAGGAAATTGAATGTGTAGATTATCTACAAAACATAATATGGTCAAAATAAACATACTTCAACAGGCAAAACTCTATGGTTTTTGGTTCGAGTCCAAATTGTTTATTAATCATCATAAGGTAGGTCAATACACATTTACTTCAAAACTTTAAGGTGCCTGTGTCGTGGGTTCGAATCCCACCTGTTCCTCAAAATAATGGTCAATAAAGACTTACTTCATTTTAGGTTCGATTCCTAACCTTTCGAAAGAAAGGTATTTTGGTTGTAAAAAGTCTTTAAATTACCATTAATAATTAAGGTCAATTGTTTCTTACTACAATATTCACAGGAAATGAAAAACAGAAACAAAATTACCTATTTATGAATCAAATCAAAGGAAGCTATGATGTAATAAAAGCAATTAACCTGCGATTTAAAAATTGAAAATAATGAAACAAGAAGTATTAAAAGTAAGTGTACGTCAAAATGCCATATATATTCCAGATGAATATATAACAGCTACAACAAAAGAAATTAATCAAACTACCTCTGTATTAGTGGCGAATGCCTCAAAACTAGGTTTTACATTTTCTGAGTCTTTATTTAGAGCAATTAATAATGCAAATCCAAGATTAAAACTTCAAATATTAGAAGTATTAAAAGAAATTACTGGAGTTAATAAAAACTGGACTCCTTTAGTTAAAGGTTGGGATATTCCTACAGGAGAAGGTTTAGTGGATCATTTAATTACAGCTTTTAGCAATGTTTTTAAGAAAAAAAGCGGAACAACATTAGCTTGTGGTCATACAATACCAGAAGGAACATTTCCATTAGAACGCTACAATGGTTGTCCGTTTTGTGGTACACCATTTGAGCAAGGAGAAATTGAATATACACACCAAGGAAGTAAATTAAAGGTATTAGAATTGTGGACTTATGAAGAAATTCTAAAGTTTTACAGCGATTTATTACAATCTAAAACGCCTTTAGATGCTACTCAGGTTGAAAGTTTAAAAGCTTTATTAAAAGAATTTCCATTACCAAATGACATTGTTATTGGTATGAAAGAAACTTTAATGTTGGTAATTGATGTATTAACAGCTGAAGGGAAGGAAGATGAGGTACAACAATTCTTTAAAAATCCGAATGATATTTTAAGATACCTATGGTATAAACATACTGGTTTTTTACAGATTATTGAGCCAAAAACTATCATTAATAGAAAAGCTAAAAATGATAGACATGTATATCATTTATCAGATAACAGTGCAACAGCCAAATTAAAAGCTGCATCAGAATTAAAGTTGAAATATTCAAGAAGTGAATGTAAAAGAGCAGCTACTTGGTTAAACAGTTTACAAATTCCAGCAGATAAAGCTTGTGAAATGATGCATCCGAAAAGAGGAATGTGGGTACGTTTTATTAGAGCATTACGTTTGGCTGAATATAGTAAAAGAAAAGGTTTTGAATATTTAGCAGAATTATTAGATGTATTTTACAATGAAGTATATGATGTTTGGCAAGGAAAGGTAAATCATTTCCGATTACGAAGTGATGCAGAGAATACTTTTAAGTTATTAAAGCAACGTCCAGGTTTATTTGCACGATCATTATTTTCGAATATGCTGTGGTTTGGGACAGATGTTACATTGAAGCATTTTTCAGAAATTATAGATAAAATTCCAGCACGTTTGGTATTTACTCTAAACATGTATGCAAAAACATACTTTGATAAAAGTGCAAATAGAAGTGTAAAACCTTTAGGAGGAGTAAACAAAAGAATTCCGACAAACAAATTGTTAGAATTGTATACAGATAAAGATATTGCTTACATGCAATCTAAAATAGAAGATGTATGTTTAGATGTTATGTTAGAGCGTTTTTCTAAGCAAGAAAACGAAAACAAAACAATATACATTGAACCTAGTTTGTATAACATGCCTGTTGCTATTGGTGATAGAAGTGAAACTGTACAAGATTTACCTTCTGCTTTAATGGGAACTAGATTTCCGTTAGAAGGAAACACAGTTCGTTTGTTTTTACAATGGGGACAAGGTTTAAAAGCGCAACATTTAGATATGGACTTAAGTTGTATGGTTGCTTATGAAAACGCAACAGAACGTTGTTCATATTCGCAATTAACTATTAAAGGTTGTAAGCATAGTGGCGATATTCAAAAAATACCAGAAATGGTTGGTACTGCTGAATATATTGATGTTAATGTAAATGAGTTAGCGCTTTTAGGAGCAAAATACGTTACATTTACTTGTAATGCATATTCAAACGGTAGTTTGTCACCTAATTTAGTTGTGGGATGGATGGATAGCAAATATCCAATGAGAATTTCATCTAGAACAGGAGTTGCATACGATCCATCTTGTGTACAACATCAAATAAGAATAACACAAGGTAATACCAAAGGATTGGTTTTTGGAGTTTTAGATATTGAAAACAGAGAAATTGTTTGGTTAGAAATGGCTTTTAACGGTCAAGTTGTTCAAAGTTTAGATACCAGAGGTGTAGAAACATTGTTAGATAAGCTAAATAGCAAATTAAATGTTGGTAGTTTATTAGCATTAAAAGCAGAAGCGCAAGAGTTGACTTTAGTTACTGAAGCAACAGAAGCTGATGAGGTATATGATACCAATTGGGCTATGAACGCTGCGGGTGTTACACAATTGTTTTTAGACTAAGAATATGATAAATTCGTCATTACAATGTAGCGATAGCGAAAGAAGTAATTTGTTAATTAAATAGCAGATCACTTCATTTCGTTGCCCTACATTTGTGATGACGTTTTTTTAGGTAATTTTATAAGAAAAAGAGACTTGAAGCATTATGAAAAAAGAACGGTTAATTGATATATTGAGGCAAACAAAAAATTACCTTTCTAAAGAATGGTTAATAACACATAAAGCTTTTTTTGAGGAAGAAATTTTACAATTATTTACAGAAAAATTAATTTATTATCACCAGTATGGTGTACCCAATGAATTGTTGTTGCCATTGTTTAAAGATGAACTGACTCCGCTATTAAAAGAATCATTTGCCTTTTTTAAAGAAGTATTACAAACTTTTGAGAAAAATAATTTCGAAGAAAAAGTTTTTACTCAAGAATTGGCAAGTATTATAGAGTATATTGATTTTAAACATATTTTATTATTACTAGGACAAAGAATTACATCAGCAACTGTACAAAATGCAGATGGTATACCACCATTACAATCTGATTTAATGATTGCTAGTTTTCAACCATATAATTCGCAAGTATCAAAAGTAGTGCGTGCATTTGAAAAACATGCAGAACGTAGCGATGATAATTATTGGGGAATTGTTACTGGTAATCCTAAAGAAAAAGAAGAAAAAGTTAGAGATATTTTAACGAATATGTTTAATGAAAAAACATGGTGGAATGTATTTTATCATTTTAAACACGAATTAATTTATGAAATTAGAATTCCGTCAGGTCATGGTGCTCGTTGGAAAAAGAGTAATTTAGAATTTATTGGTTTTGTAGAGCCTTTTTTAGATTAAAAATAGTATTGGGATAGTAGTTTTAACATGGAAAAATAGGAGCCAGCAATGCTTCAGATACGAGTTCGAATCTCGTCTATTCCACAAATAACAAAATATGGATTCATATAAGTTTACCCAAGAAGAATGGGAACATTGTATTAAAGTTTTAAAAGAATTAAAAGAAGACCCTTTTAATAATCCTGACAATCAATTGTTTTCTGGATTGGTTACCAAAATTTATAAAAAAGCCAAAAAACAAAAAGGAAATGAGATAGCTAAAGTAAAACGAGAACACGATATGAACGTGTTAAAAGAGGCTACTATTTTTAATAATGCAATGGACAATAAAACGTTGTATTCTGAAGGAGAAAAGAAAAAATCAAAGAAGTATAAAACATTACATAAGCCAAAAAACTGTTATGTATGTAATACTGAGTACAAACAAGTCCACTTTTTTTATAATAGATTATGCACAAAATGCGCTGAAGAAAATTATGATTTAAGGTTTGATAATGTGAATCTTGAAGATAGAAATGTAATTATTACAGGAGGAAGAGTAAAAATTGGGTATGCAACTACTTTAAAACTATTAAGAGCTAGAGCAAATGTGACAGTAACCACAAGGTTTCCTGCTTCCGCTTTAGAGCAGTTTAAAAAAGAAAAAGATTATGATTCTTGGAAAGAAAACTTAAGTGTTTATGGTTTAGATTTACGAAATTTAAAAGCGGTTAAAGATTTTATATCTCACTATACATCACTACATTCTTCTTTAGATATTTTGATTAATAATGCTGCTCAAACAATAAAATATACAGATTCATATTACTTACCTTTAGTAAAAAAAGAACAAGAGTTACTTTTAAATACTGAAGAAAAGTACTGTATAGCTAATTCGACTTCTGTTTTACAAGAAACAAACTTATTAGTTAGTTCAAAAGAATATGAAGACTTTAAAATAAATAGATTTGGTCAGCCTGTAGATACAAGAGATAAAACAAGTTGGAACTCTACATTGGAAGAAATTTCTATGTACGAATTATTAGAAGTGAACTTAATAAATCAAATATCACCGTATTTTTTAATAAAAGAATTAATGCCTTTGCTTAAAAAATCTAGTTTTAAGAAACGATTTATTATTAATGTAACTTCTTCAGAAGGACAATTTAGTTATCATAACAAAACAATTTTTCATCCGCATACCAATATGACAAAGGCAGCATTAAATATGATGACTCGAACTTCTGGAGAGCAATTTGCGAAAGAAGATAATGTTTTTATGTATGCAGTAGATGTTGGTTGGATATCTACAGGGGCAAAAGAAGTTTTAAGAGAAAAACAGTTTGAAAGAGGATATATTCCTCCATTAGATTCTGTAGATGGTGCTTCAAGAATCTTACATCCGATAATTAAAGGAATTAAGGAAAAACCTATCTTAGCAGGTACATTGCTTAAAAATTACAAAGTAGAAAACTGGTAATAAAATATGAAGATAGTAGCTCAAATGGAAGAGCGTATGCCCAGCAAGCATAAGGATGTTGGTTCGAAGCCAACCTATCTTCATTAATATAAATTATGAAAGGGGTAGCTAATTGGAAAGCGCCAGCCTGCCAAGCTGGAGATGTTGGTTCGAACCCAACCCTCTTTCTTTTAAAAAAGATTTTCTAACCCATTATACTACCAATCTTCAGTAAATATTGCACTATAATCTATATTTTAGAAAATGAGTATTCCTGTTTTAAAAATAAAAAAAGAAGAAGATTTAAATTTATTAGATGAGGATGGTAATTATCATTTAGAAATATATCTTCCAGAAATTGTTGTTCTTGTAAGAGAGCTTCAAGGAAGTTTAAAGATTAGAGCTGTTAATTGTTGGTTCCCATATTTAAGAGAGGTTAAAGGAGATGTTTCCATTGATGCTAAAGGGAGTGAATTATCAGAATTAAAGATAGTTCATGGAGAATTAAATATACATGAAGAAGAAATTGAATTACCAAGTTTAGAAATAGTTATTGGACAAATAAAAGTTTTAGCTCCTATTAAACTTGATAAGTTATCTATCATTAATAAAAAGATAGAAATAAAATCTGAAGATGTTTATATTAATGAAAATGTTCAGATAATTTCTAAAAAGAAGTTTATACAAATTAAAAATCAATCAGACGTTGAACGTATTTCTAATATCCAATTTGAAAACATACGAATTCAAAAAAACATAAATACTTTAAGTAAAGTAATAAATATTGATGTAACACATTTTTATGGATCTATAGAAATTATAGATATGAATTGTAGTTTTAATAATTTAGAAAAGATTTATGGTAGTTTAATTGTTAGAAATAATGATAAAACAATAATAAATACACCTAAACTAGAAACAATTCAAGAGAATTGTATTGTAAACTCTTCTAATCAAACTATAAATGTTTCTCATATAAAAGGAAAGCTTTTTATAGAAGAAGGCATAGGTAATAGATTCCCTAAATTAGAAACTATTGGTAAGTTAAATATTAGCAGAGACGGTTCTGAACTAATCGCTGATAATTTAATAGAAATAAAAAGGAAGACATTTATAGCAGGCTGTTTAAAATCAAAGTCTATTGAGTTTAGTAGTAAAAAATCTCATTTACCTTATCCAGTAGACATTAAAGGAAGTTTTAAATTGTCTGATTTTGATCGTAAGTTTTCTAAATAATAATGTCAAAAATCTTTCTAAACTTCTTAGGTAGCTCTTTTGTGATTTGTATGGATTCTTTTGTGAAAGGATGTACAAATTCAAGTTTAGCAGCATGTAAATACAAACCATTTCCGTAAGAAATTAAGTTTTCCTTATAGTATTGTTTATCTCCTAAAATAGGGGTTCCGAGTGCAAGCATATGTTTTCTTAGTTGATGTCTTCTTCCTGTTTTCGGTTGCAATGCAACTAGGTTTAAAAAATCATATTTTTCTGATGTAATAGTGCCTACAGTTGTATAATTAGAAGTAGATTCTTTTTCATCTACAGGAATTGTAATAATTCCTTCTTTTTTCATTTTACCAATAGTAATGGCATAATATGTTTTTTGAATTGTTTTTTCTTCAAAAAGTTTCATTAACGCATGTGTAGCAGCATTAGTTTTACTAATTAATAAAAGACCACTTGTAGGATAATCCAAACGATGCACAGGTCTAGGTTTTACTGCATCCTTTTGAGTACTTGGTTTTAGATTTTGGTTTAAAGCATTTTGAATAGTAGCAAAAGAATTACCATTCACTAAAATACCTGCAGGTTTGTAAATAATTGCTAAAAAATCATCTTCAAACAATACTTCTAACGGAAAAATGAATTGCTTTTTAGTTTTCTTTTCTTCTTCTTGAAATAATTCAATAAGTTCACCACCTTTAATAAATAGGGCAGTAGATGCGATGGTACCATTTACATAGACCAACTTTTTTTTAATGGCTTTTTTCAATCCAGATTTTGTAGGATTGGTGCTAAAAATTCCAACACCATACTCTTGTAAACGAATGGGAGTATCTAAGTTAGGAACAGTATGTGTTTCGGATAATATCAAAAAATAAAATTTGTTCCCAAAAATATAACATTCATTCTCTATTTAACTACGCTTATAGAAATTAAGATTAAAATTTGAGAATATAGCTTTTAATTTATCAGAACAAATAAGGAAATAACAATAAAACTTAGTTATATTTATATGTAACTTAACTAACCTATAAATTAAAATGAAAGCTAATCAAACCTTAGAAGAAATACCAACGGGATGGATTGGAGGATTCGAAGAGTCTAATCCAGAATTTGCATACCCAACTCCAAATTTAACATCGTTACCAATGCCTGACAATATGTTAAATATTGATCGATTACAACGTCAGCAGGCAGTAAAATGGCCTGAGTTTAGTTGGGAAACACAAATGGGACAACCAGATCCGAAAAGATGTTATCAAATGTTTGCGCCAGATATCTCAAGAATCGGTTATACAGATGAAGGAAGGGTATACTCAATTATTTGTCCGCAGCAAGGAATCACTTCACCAACATTCGGATCATTAAATGTAGAGGTAACTGTAACAGGAACTAGAGGTTGGGTGAATGAAAGCAATAAGGAGTTAGCTGCTGATATGGGAGTAGTTGGTAAAGTATGGTTTAGTCCGCCTAAAGGAGAGAAAAATCCAATTATAAAAGGAATTCAAGATTTATTGTGGGATAAATTAAGAGGTAGTTCGTATCCTTTTCCAACAACAAAAGCTCAAGCAATTATGGTTACTACTCATAAAGTAGGAGAGCCAGATCAACCTGTATTTCCTTTGAGAAAAGGATTGAGCACAGGATTTCCAATACCAGATTTTGCAAAGCATGAAGACAAAGCTTGGTCTGTAGCAAATTTAGAAGTACAAATAGGACCAATTATTAAAACAGGATTTCCATTAGTTGATAAGTTTAATCAATTAATCATGGATGTTTTCAATTTAGGCTCAGGAAATATGCTACAGCAAAAAAATGTTTTAACATGGAACGTTTGGTTTACGCCTCCACAAATTGTAGATCAAGGAGAGTGGGCAAGACACGCATGGAAATGGAGACAATCAATTGACGCAGATCATGGATCACCTGAAGGAGAAGGTACAGCAGCAAAATATTATGATGGAACACCTTTTAAAGCTTTTAGTAGTTTAGAAGCTGGACTTTTAAAGAAGGGGGAAGATTTAATCGTTGGAGTTAAAAATGAGGAGAAAGCGAAATTAACTAACTTCTTGGCAGAAATAGAAGGAGATGAAAAAAATAAAGTAATGTCATTTTTAGATAAACTGTAATACTTTGTATAAAAAATCAATAAAGAAGCTTGAAGTTTATTTAGGTTTCTTTATTGTTAATATAATGTTTAAGAGAATTAACAGATTAACTATCTACTAAAAATACCCCGAAAAATGAATACTTATATATCTCAAATTAATAATGAACTTCTAGAGAAGTTTATAAACGCTTTTGCTACATGTAGTTTACAGCCTGAATTTTTTAAGCCTTCAGATGGATTATCTTATAATGAATTACGAAAAGTGTTTAATAGAAGGTTTGATTTTATGCCTTCTTTAATATTTCAACCGTATACTACAGAACATGTATCTATAGCAATGAAGTTTGCTTCTGAAAATGATATTCAAATAACTGTAAAATCAGGAGGACACGATCATGAAGGAGAGTGTGTAGCCACAGGCAAGGTTTTAATTGATTTTGCAAAAATGAATGAAACAAATACTAGTTTACCTAATTATTCAACAGGCGAAATGGATATTAGACAGATTAGTATTCAACCTGGAGCTAAGTTCATCAATATTAAAAAAGAGCTCGATAAAGAACATCTTGGTATTCCACACGGAACTTGTCAGAGTGTAGCTATAGCTGGTTATACTATGGGAGGTGGCTGGGGACCATGGACTAGAAAATACGGAATGGGTTGCGAACGTTTAAAAGGTGCAACAATTGTTTTAGGAGATGGAACTATCAAATATTTAGGAACGAGTGCTCATTACAATAAACAATCGGAAGAAACACAAATAGACGAGAAAAGTGATCAAAAACTTTTGTGGGCAATTAGAGGTGGAGGAGGACTGAGTTATGGAATTGTAACTGAATTTTTCTTTGAGCCTTTTGAATTACCAGAAATAGCTTCTAGTTTTTACATATCTTCTGATATGTTACCTGTTTTTAAACATATCAAAGCGACTGCTGTTATTGAAGCATGGGAAAAAGTAACAGCACCAGGAAAATATCCTCAATTAATAGGGACGAATTTAAAAGTGGTTGCCAAAGCTGTAAGTAGCAGAGAAGAGGTTTCTAAAGATGCTATTTTAGAGTGGAGGTTGAATGGGCATTTTGGAGGAAATAGGGCAGAGTTATTGGAATTGGTCATTGAATGGGGAAAGTATTTGGTAGAATTACAATTAGAAGACATAGATTTTGCTGCCAATGAACAAAATAATTTATTTGATGCTGTTATAGATGGAATTAAAACAGCATTTGATGAAGCTTCTAACAGTGCTAATGTATTGAGTTTTTTCAAAGGAGATGCGAATGGATACCCATATACATTTGAATCTTGGGATAGGTATTCAGCAGCCGCAAAAAATAATGGATTAAGTTTAGAAACTGATTGTCCTGCGCCGCATAAAATAACCTCAAGAATGCCAACTGAAAAATGGGATGCTGTTAGTAGAGAGCAGTTAGTATGTTCATTACAGTCTCCTTTGTTAAAGGATATAGCCTTAGAAAGTAATATTTCTTGTTATATAACTTTAGGTGCAATTCATGGTGATTTTTATGCTACAGAAGAAGCTCGTAAGGTATCGGCTTTAAATTGTGCATTTCCTTATCAAGCACGTCCTTTTACAATTCAATATCAAACATGGTGGGATATGCCTACTCGAAAAGTAGAAGATGGAGCTTGTGTATTAGAAGGGGCTACCGCAGAAAAGGTAGTACAAACTAGAAAGTTTGTGAATAGGGCTTTAGATTGGATGGAAGAATGTAGAGATTATCAAATAGATAAAACAAAAGGTTCTTTTATTAGTTTTAAAGATGCATCGGTACCTACTAAAAATTATTTTGTACACAATTACCAAGATTTGATGGATATAAAAATAAAATATAGTGAGGATGAAAAATTCCTTTTACGATCAAGAAAAACAATTATTTAGTATATAATAAAAGAGCGTTCAATATTATTTGAACGCTCTTTCTATTTTATATAAGATATAACTAGTCTGTGATTAGAATTTTTTCTTTTTAAGCTCAAAATCTTTACCTAAATATACTTTACGTACTATCTCATCCGCAGCTAATTCTTCAGGAGTTCCTTCTTTCAAAATTCCTCCATCATACATTAAATAGGTTCTGTCAGTAATTGCTAATGTAGCCTGTACATCATGATCAGTAATTAAAATACCGATATTTTTATTTTTTAATTGTGCTACAATTCCCTGAATATCCTCAACCGCAATAGGGTCTACACCTGCAAAAGGCTCATCTAATAAAATAAATTTAGGATCAGAAGCTAAACAACGAGCTATTTCAGTTCTTCTTCGTTCTCCACCAGAAAGTAAATCACCTCTGTTTTTACGAACATGTCCTAAACTAAATTCGTCAATTAGCTCCTCTAAACGAGCTTTTCTCTCTTCTTTGGTACGATCGGTAAATTCTAAAACAGATAAAATATTGTCTTCAACAGATAATTTTCTAAAAACAGAAGCCTCTTGTGCTAAGTATCCAATACCTTTCTGAGCACGTTTGTACATTGCATCTTCTGTAATTTCTTCATCATCTAAGAAAATATTACCTCCGTTAGGTTTTATCATACCCACAATCATGTAAAAAGAGGTGGTTTTACCAGCACCATTAGGTCCTAATAAACCAATAATTTCACCTTGTTCTACTTGTAAAGAAATTCCCTTTACAACCTTTCGGCTACCATAAATCTTCTGTATGTTATCGGCTCTTAATATCATGTTGTAAATTACAAGTTATGAATTTTTAATTGCGAATTTATAATTCTATGTTTTATTTATACTTAAATGTATGATAAAATTTAAGTATTGTTGTTGGTTTGAAAAATAGAAGGGGTTATAAAAATTAAGAATATTAATTATTCGTTAGTTTCTTCTAATGCTTCCCAAAACTCAACAGCACGTCTTAAATGTGGAATTACAATAGTACCACCAACTAATGTAGCAATAGACATTGTTTCCATCATTTCTTCTTTAGTTACTCCACTTTTATAAGCAGTATCCAAATGATATGCTATACAATCATCACAACGTAAAACAGCAGAAGCAACTAAACCTAATAATTCTTTTGTTTTGACTGACAAATGACCTTCTGCATAAGCATTGGTATCTAGATTAAATATTCTTTTTATAACTTTATTATCAGCTCCTAAAATTTTTTCGTTCATCTTTGAACGGTACTCATTGAACTCTTGGACTTTTTTCGACATTTTTTAATTGTTTTTTTATGACAAAACTTGAAATATGTATACTTATTTCATATAAGAACATGATAGGTATAGAAACAATTACCTGACTAGCAATATCAGGAGGTGTTATAATTGCAGATAATATTAAAACTAATACCAAAGCATGTTTTCTGTATTTCTTTAAAAATTGAGGTGTAATTAAACCTATTTTTGATAGGAAATAAATAATTATTGGTAGCTCAAAAAATATAGCTACACCAATTAATGTGTTTGTTACTAAACTTATGTAAGCGTCTAATTTAAAGTTGTTTTCTATAGTTTCTGATATTGAAAAGTTATAGAAAAAATAAACAGACATAGGTATGATTACAAAATAACTAAATAAGATACCTGTAAAGAACAAACTAGAAGTTGAGAAAATAAAACCTCTTGATTTTTTTCTCTCATTTTCATGTAAACCAGGAGATATAAATCGCCACATTTCCCATAATATATATGGAAAAGCAACCACAAATCCGAGTATAAGTGACGACCAAATAGCGGTCATTAATTGTTGAGTTGGATTTAAAGCTTGTAAAGTTTGCTTAAATTGAACAGTACAAAAATCGGTGTCAATACCAATTGAAGAAAATAACTTACAAAAAAAGCGGTAGGTAAAAAAGTCAGGCTTTAAATGTGCCAATAAAATATCATTAAATACAGTTGTTATGTTGATGAAAATAATTAAACCAACAATAAAAATTGCACTAAAACTTCTAACTAAATGCCATCTTAATTCTTCAAGATGCTCTAAAAACGACATTTCTTTTTCTTCTGCCATCTAAAAAATACCTTCTTTTAATAAATCGTGTAAATGAACAACCCCCACATAGTTGTCGTTATTATCGCTAACTAATATTTGAGAAATATTGTTTGCTTCTAAAGTTTCAAGTGCATCTATAGCCATAGCATCCACATTCATAACTTTAGGATTTTTAGTCATTATATCAATGGCTTTCAAATTATCTATTTGAGTCGTTTTATTTAGCATCCTTCTCAAATCACCATCTGTGATAATACCTATAATTTTATTATCTGAATTTACTACTGCAGTTACTCCCAAACGTTTTTCAGAAATTTCTACAATAACTTTAGTTACTTTATCGTCTTCTAAAACTCTAGGAGCTTCATTTTTTTCTATTAAATCAGAAACTCTTAAATACAAACGTTTTCCCAAAGCACCACCAGGATGATACTTTGCAAAATCATTATTAGTAAATCCTTTTTGTTCTAATAAACATACAGCTAAAGCATCTCCCATTACTAATTGAGCGGTTGTACTTGTGGTAGGTGCTAAGTTATTTGGATCAGCTTCTTTTTCAACATAAGAGTTTAACACAAAATCAGCGTTCTTACCTAAAAAAGAATCAGCATTACCTGTTATCGCTACAATTTTATTATTAGCAGCTTTTATAAGAGGAACTAATACTTTTATTTCAGGAGTATTTCCACTTTTAGAAATACAGATAACAACATCATCTACCTGAATGTTACCTAAATCGCCATGAATAGCATCTGCAGCGTGCATAAAAACAGCTGGTGTTCCTGTAGAATTTAAAGTAGCTACAATTTTAGTAGCAATATTGGCACTTTTTCCTATTCCAGTAACTATAACTCTACCTTTAGAATTTAAAATGAAGTTAATTGCATTAACGAAGGAATTGTCCAAAAAATTAATTAAATTAGCTATGCTATTGCTCTGAAGCTCAATTGTTTTTTTAGCGCTAGCTAATATTAAATCAGATCTTTTCAAGTGAAATCGGTTTAATGAGAAGGTAAAAATAGGAATATTTTAGCGAGTACAAATATCCTTTATTGAGAAAATTTAGTTAACATTTTAAATGTTTATTTTTATTAGTTGTTTTGAATTTATAAATTTGGCGTAGGGAAACATATATATGGAAATTAATTTATACGATGCTTTAAAAAAGTTTTTTGGCTTTAATCAGTTCAAAGGACTTCAAGAAGATGTGGTGAAGAGCATTTTGGCTAATAACAATACGTTTGTTATTATGCCAACCGGAGGTGGTAAGTCCTTATGTTACCAGCTACCTGCTCTGATGAAAGAAGGAACTGCTATTGTGGTATCACCATTAATAGCTTTAATGAAGAATCAGGTTGATGCTATACGCGGTATTTCTGAAATTCATGGAATTGCTCATGTGTTAAACTCGTCTTTAAATAAGTCTGAGGTAGCACAAGTTAAAGAAGATATTACTAATGGAGTAACAAAATTACTCTATGTAGCACCTGAGTCACTTATAAAGGAAGAGTATGTTGATTTTTTAAAGCAACAAAAAATTTCCTTTGTAGCAATTGATGAAGCTCACTGTATTTCTGAATGGGGTCATGATTTTAGACCTGAGTACAGAAATCTTAGAGCTATTATAAAACAAATTGATAACGTACCTGTTATTGGTTTAACAGCTACTGCAACAGATAAGGTTCAGGAAGATATTCTAAAAACATTAGGTATGTCTGATGCAAATGTTTACAAAGCATCATTTAACAGACCAAACTTATTTTACGAAGTACGTCCAAAAACAAAGGATGTAGAAAAAGACATCATCCGTTTTATTAAACAAAAAGAAGGTCAATCTGGAATTATTTACTGTTTAAGTAGAAAAAAAGTAGAAGAGATTGCTCAAGTTTTACAAGTAAACGGAATTAATGCACTACCATACCACGCAGGTTTTGATGCTAAAACTAGAGCAAAACATCAGGATATGTTTTTGATGGAAGATTGTGATGTTGTTGTTGCAACTATTGCTTTCGGTATGGGAATTGACAAACCAGATGTTCGCTTCGTAATTCACCATGATATCCCTAAAAGTTTAGAAAGTTATTATCAAGAAACAGGTAGAGCAGGAAGAGATGGAGGAGATGGACATTGCTTGACTTTTTATGCTTACAAGGACATTGAAAAGTTAGAAAAGTTTATGGCTAATAAACCTGTTGCAGAACAAGAGGTTGGTCATGCTTTATTGCAAGAAGTTGTTGGTTATGCCGAAACTTCTATGAATCGTAGGAAATACATATTACATTATTTTGGCGAAGAGTTTGATGAGGTCAATGGAGAAGGAGCCGATATGGATGACAATATGCGTAATCCGAAGAAAAAGAAAGAAGCAAAAGATGAAGTTGTTACTATTTTAAAAGTAGTTAAAGAGACAAATGAAATGTATAAACCTAAAGAAGTAGTAAATACTATTACAGGTAAAGAAAATGCATTATTAAAATCTCATAAAACAACAGAACAGCCTTTCTTTGGAGTAGGTAAAGATAAAGTAGCAAATCATTGGATGGCTTTAATCCGTCAAATGTTAGTAGCTGATTTAGTAAGAAAAGAGATAGAACAATATGGTGTTTTAAAGCTTACTGAAAACGGAAAGAAGTACATGGAAAATCCTACATCTTTTATGATGACAGAAGACCATGTATATTCTAACGAAGATGATGGATCTATCATAACCAATGCTAAATCTTCATCTGTTGGATTAGATGATAAGCTTGTAGGTATGTTAAAAGACTTACGTAAACAAGTAGGAAAGAAAAAAGGAGTACCACCTTTTGCTGTTTTTCAAGATCCATCTATTAATGATATGGCTTTAAAATACCCAACTACCTTAGAAGAACTTTCTACAGTTCATGGTGTAGGTGAAGGAAAAGCTAAAAAGTACGGTAAGGATTTTGTAGCTTTAATAGCTAAGTATGTTGAGGACAACGATATTGTTAGACCTGATGATTTGGTTGTTAAAAGTACTGGAGTTAATTCAGGACTTAAATTGTACATCATTCAAAATACTGATAGAAAGTTACCATTAGATGATATTGCAAAATCTAAAGGATTAGAAATGGGAGAATTGATAAAGGAAATGGAAGCCATTGTGTTTTCAGGAACAAAGTTAAATATCGATTATGCCATAGAAGATTTATTAGATGAAGATCAGCAAGAAGAAATTAATGACTATTTCATGGAGGCAGAATCAGACAAAATTCAAGATGCTATGGATGAATTTGATGGTGATTATGATGATGAAGAGTTAAGATTAATGAGAATTAAGTTTACTAGTGATGTAGCTAACTAATTTTAATTTAGATAATATATAAAAGCATCTACCAAAGTAGGTGCTTTTTTGTTTATAGAAACTTCGCTTAACACTCATTAACATTAGTTAGTAGAAGTTAACCAGTTGAAAATTCTTTATTTCTTTAATTTGTCTCAGAATACAAACATTGAATATGAGATTTACTATTTTATTTAAAATAACATTTTTATTATTATTTGAACTTGCAAACGCACAAGTGTTAGAATTACCTCTGGAGATTAGTGATAGAGGTCATACTTTTATAAAAGTAAGCGTAAATGATTCAGAAGAATTAAATTTTGTTTTTGATACCGGAGCAACAGCAGAAGTAATAGATACTAAAGTAGCAGAGAAAATAGGTGTGAAAAGCGAGTATCAACAACCGGTTCAAGGAGCTTCAGGAGAAGAGTTTTATGATATTGCTTTAAATGAAAAATTAAAGTTAGATACTATTGAACTTGTTAGTAGAGCAATGGTGATAAAAGATTTGTCTAATTTGAATGTTTTATCTGATGAAAAAATAGATGGAATTATAGGTGCTACATTACTCTCTAAATATATCACTAACATTGATTATTCTAATAAGAAAATTGTTTTTTATAAAGACGATAATGATATCAATCTAAAAGATTTTACTAAGATTCCGTTTACTTTTAAAACGAATATTCCAATTCCTCTGATCAAGGTAGGCTTTACATTAGAAAATGGAGAAAGTTTCGCAGGGAATGTTTTGTTTGATAGTGGTGCTGGATTAAGTTTAAGTGTCAATTCACCTTACAATAAAAAGAATAAGCTAAGTGAAAAAGCAGAAAAAAAATTATTGAGAAAATCGAGTGGTTTGGGTGCTGAATCTTACGATGAAAGAATAAGAATTAAAACATTGCAATTAGAAGGTTTCAGCTTTACAAATTTACCAATAGAATTATCAGGTGCAACAGAAGGTGTGTTGGCAAGCTCAGATTTTATGGGAATACTTGGAGCAAAAATAATTCAACGTTTTAATGTTGTGTTAGATTACAATACAAAAACAATGTATTTAAAGCCAAATAAAACTTATAATAATCAATTTGAGTTTCCTTTATCAGGAGTACAATTGAAAAAAGTTAATGATACTATTGTCGTAAATCACGTATCTAAAAATTCTGAAGCTTACTCAAAAGGTCTAAGAGAGAATGATATAATTATTTCAGTGAATGGAGATTCATCAAAAAGGCTAAATATATATAACAGTTATTTTAAGAATAAAGGAGAAGAAATAAAATTGAATATTAAATCGGTAAAAGGAAAAGAAAAAACGATTTCATTTATATTGAAAGAGTTAATCTGATTATTAAAAAAAGTCTATACTAAGTTAGATAGTATAGACTTTTTGTTTTTTACTTAAAAGGGCAAAGTTCCTTTTCTTATTTTATATAAATATCTTTAATTGTAGCAGTACTATCACACCTTATCACATATAAGTCAATAGTTTCACTTGTAACATAGTATTCTGCACAAGGTTTTAATCTAGGTTTACTTTTACTAAAGTTTACATCTCCATTTTTTAAAATAGAAGAAATAGTAGCAGTATCAATATTTTTCTGTAGCATAATTTCTTTAGCACTATCAGAGAAAATTCTTTTTCTAATTCTGATGGTTTTTAGCGTTCTAGCATCCATTCCATAATCAAAAGACACCTTTTTTTGTTTCCAAAAAAAAGATACAGCTAATGTTCCTAAAGCTACCCCTACTAAATAGTAACCAACTCTTTTTAATAATTGCATAATCCTATTTTGGTTGCAAAAGTATTAATATCTAATGTTAAAATTACAATGAATAACAGTAGTTTTTTGTGAAAAAGGTTAAAAAAACAAAATCTAGTAATTTTTGGTAGGGTAATTGTAAACTCGATTGTTTTAATCATGTAAAAAACTTAATTATGAAACTATTTAAAGTAAATCTAAAATTAATTACATTATTATCATTAACAACATTGTTTTTTGTGTCTTGTGGAGATAACAATGAAGAAATTATCACAGATGGTAATAATCCAGGTAATGCAGCAGTATTTAATGAACTATTAGGAACTTGGTTTATTCAAGAAAGTGAAATTGACGGTACTCCGGTTAGTCGAGAATCTTTTGATTGTTTAAAAACTTCGGTAGCCAATTTTGACGAGGATGGTTACAAAGTAAATTACAGAAAAAAAGGAACTGGTACTTTTGCAGCTGGTTGTGCTGTTACTCAAGAGTTTTCGGGAACCTATTCAATTAGCAAAGAAGGAATTGTAGATTTAAACAAAAGTATTGGGCTTACTGCTGAATTAAAAGAAGGAAAGTTGATAATTACATCTAAAGAAGATGGTGTAACACAAAAAGATACATTTATAAATGAAAAAGATATAGCAAATGCAGTTTTAGATGATATTGAGGTTACTCCAGATACTACACCTCCAGCCGAATCAGAAGAATTTAAAAAGTTGAAAGAAAAATTGCAAGGAGAATGGAAGTTAACAAAATCGGTAATCAATGATGAAGAAATACAACTTTCTTCTTGTGGAACTGAGTCTAGTTTAACTTTCAAAGAGAATAACAATAAGATTTTGGTAAATCAAAAGAAAAGAACTTTTACAAGAGGAGATTTAGCAAAATATGGTATAGCTGTAGGCGGTGCAGGTATTACTTCAGTAAAAGCAGAAAAAATTACATCTAGAGGCGAAAATTCAGATAAGGTTACTTTTGATACAAGTGCTGCTTGTAGTTTTGTAAAAGAGAGTGTTCGAATTTTTGAATTAAAAAATGATACTACATTAAAAGTAAAAGGAACTAACGTTGAATTTACATTACAAGATGATCAAACGATTATACTAACGTTTAAAAATACATCAACAAACACAAAAGGAACAAAAACATTTAAAAAAGCTTAATATTTAAGTTTACATAAAGTTGATTATAAGACCATCATTTATATGATGGTCTTTTGGTTTTTATAAGAATTATTAAAGTAAGAATAGCTTAAAATTTGAGATATAAAATTGCAATAAATTATGTAGCTTTGATCTAATAAAAAAGGACAGATTATTTATTTTATAGATGTAATATTACCTATTCCGTTACAAAAAACATTTACATATTCTGTAACGGAACAAGAGGCTGATTTTTTAGATATAGGAATGCGTGTAGCAGTATCTTTTGGTAAAAAAAAGTTATATGCTGCACTTGTATTAGATGTCCATCAAAAATCTCCAGAATTATATGAAGCTAAAGAAATTCATCAAATTTTAGATGAATCTCCTATTGTTAATCAGAAACAGCTAAAACACTGGCAATGGTTGTCTAGTTACTATATGTGTTCTTTAGGAGAAGTTTATAGGGCAGCAGTACCATCAGCATTTTTATTAGAAAGTGAAACCATTGTTTTAAAAAATGAAGCATTTTCAAATGTAGATGAATTAACTGATGAAGAGTACTTAATTTATGAAGCTTTACAAAGACAAGCTCAATTAACTATTTACGAAGTAGCAGAAGTTTTAGGAAAGAAAAAAGTTTTTCCAGTAATAGATAGTTTGATAAAAAAAAGTGTTTTATCTGTAAAAGAAGAAATTTATGAATCGTATAAGCCCAAACTGGTAAAGTACATTCAGCTGATTGAGACATATAATCATGAAGCAAAGTTACAAGAGTTACTCACAGAACTATCTAGAGCTAAAAAGCAAAGAGAAGCAGTTTTAACTTTTTTTCAGTTAAAAAACGCTACAAAAAAACCGATAAAAGCAAAAACTCTTGTTGAGAAAGCAGGTGTTTCCACTCAAATTTTAAATGCTTTAGTATCTAAAGATATTTTTGAGTTTTACCATATACAAACAGATAGGGTGCAATTTGATGATTCAAAGAATGATTTGAAAACATTGAATGAACATCAAGAAGTAGCTTTAAAAAGTATTAAAGAGATTTTTAAAGAAAAGGATGTAATATTATTACATGGAGTTACCAGCTCAGGAAAAACAGAGGTATACACAAAACTAATACAAGAAGTTTTAAATGTAGGTAAGCAAGTATTGTTTTTACTTCCTGAAATTGCTTTAACTACCCAAATTATTACACGATTACAAAATTATTTTGGAAAAAAAATAGTTGTTTTTCATTCTAAATATTCTGTGAATGAAAGAGTAGAAGCATGGAATAATATTTTAAAGAATGAAGCTGAAGGTCAAATAATTTTAGGTGCACGATCTGCTATTTTTTTACCATTTTCTAATCTAGGTTTAATTGTAGTTGATGAAGAGCATGAAGCTTCATACAAGCAATTTGAACCTTCTCCAAGGTATAATGCCAGAGATAGTGCCATAGTGTTAGGAAAAATGCATCAGGCTAAAATATTATTAGGTTCTGCTACGCCTTCTTTAGAAACACAATTCAATGCCACGCAAAATAAATTTGGATTGGTGTCTTTAAACAGAAGACATGGTAATATTCAATTACCTAAAATAGAATTAATAGACATCAAAGAAAAGAAGCGTAAAAAAGAAATGAAAGGTCATTTCTCTGATCGTTTGTTACAATTGATGAGTGAAGCTTTAGAGGAGAAAGAGCAAATTATCTTATTTCAAAATAGAAGAGGGTATGCGCCTATTCTAGAGTGCACAACTTGTGGACATTCGCCTCAATGCCCTAATTGTGATGTTAGTTTAACGTATCATAAGTATAAGGGAGAATTAAAATGTCATTATTGTCACTATCAAAGAGCTTTACCTAATAGTTGTGGAGCATGTGGAAGTAATACTTTAGATACCAAAGGTTTCGGTACTGAGCAGGTTGAATTAGAATTAAAAGAGCTTTTTCCAAATCATAATATTGGAAGAATGGATTCCGATACTACTCGAGGTAAATATGGATATCAAAAAATTATAGAAGCTTTTGAGTCGCAAGAAATAGATGTCTTAGTAGGAACGCAAATGTTGTCTAAAGGATTAGATTTTAAAAATGTTTCTTTGGTTGGTATTTTGAGTGCTGATACTATGTTAAATTATCCTGATTTTAGAGCTCATGAAAGAGCTTATCAATTAATGGTACAAGTATCGGGTAGGGCAGGACGTTCAAAAAAACAAGGAATGGTGGCTATACAAAGTTATAATCCTTACCATCAAATTTTACAGCAAGTTTCTACGAATAGTTACCAAGAAATGTATAAAGAACAATTGCAAGATCGTTGGCAATTTCATTACCCTCCTTATTACAGGTTGATAAAAATTACATTGAAACATAAAGATTTTGTAAAAGTTAACGAAGGTATTAATTGGTTAGCACGTGCGTTACAAAACGTTTTTAGAGAGAATGTTTTAGGGCCTACAGAACCTTCTGTATCAAGAGTTCGAAATCAGTATATAAAAAATCTAATGATAAAAATACCTCCTAAACAATCATTAGCTAAAACAAAAGAACAAATTCAGAAGATAAAAACAACTTTTGAAGCGGTTAAAGAATTTAGACCAATACGTTTTATTATTGATGTAGATGCGTATTAGATTTTCTTCAATAATGAATTTATAATTACTATCTACAAAATCAACAGTTATCTAAATAACATATTTTAATTAAAAAAGCTCAGTGGTAAAAATTACCATTGAGCTTTTTTAATTTTATAAAGAATAGTTGTTGTTAGAAACGGTATGTTAATCCAACTACTATTTGATTTACTCTAGTGTCAAATTTAGAAGTATCTGTACCTGTTGCTGAGATTAATTCTGATTCTACATCAGAAAAAGCTCTATCCCAACGAGCTTCAAGACCAATTTTACCTAATTCAATACCTGCACCAATATTCATACCAACAGTAAAACCATCTACAGTTGTTTTTGAAACAAGAGTATCAAAGTCTAAATCACCATCAATTACATATTGAAAAGAAGGTCCAAGATGGAAATAAGCAACCTTTAAGAACTTTTTTCCGATTAAAACAGGAACATCTATTTTTTGAAAGTCATATCTAGCAGGCTGAGGAATTACTGTTCCAGAAACTGCGTTAATAGAATTGACATTTACTTCACTTTTAATTGAAGTGTATACTAATTCAGGACGTACATACCAACCTACCATAGGTAATTTAACACGTAACCAAATACCAGCATGATATCCTGTTCTACTTTCAGCGTTACCATCAATAATATCGTCAGCAACTTCTAAAAAAGAATCAGAGTTATAGTTAATACCACCTTTAACACCAAAATGAATTTGAGCTTGTGAAAACTGAATAGATGCAATAAAAACACCTAGTAATAGAATTATTTTTTTCATAATGTTTGTCTTGTTAAAAATTAACGATTAAAAATATGAATTATTTTCTTGCAATAACCTTTTTAACAGCTGCTACAACAGCCTCATCGTTTATTTTATATTTTTTCATTAACTCTGCAGGAGTAGCTGATTCACCAAAAGTATCGTTTACAGCTACAAATTCTTGAGGAGTAGGATTGTTAGTTGCTAAACAACGAGCAACGCTCTCTCCTAAACCACCAAATTTATTATGCTCTTCAGCTGTAACAATACATTTTGTTTTAGCAACAGATGCTAAAATAGCTTCTTCATCTAAAGGTTTAATAGTGTGAATATTGATAACTTCTGCACTAATACCTTCCTTTTCTAATTGCTCAGCAGCCTGTAACGATTCCCAAACTAAATGACCTGTAGCTACAATAGTTACATCTGTTCCTTCGGTAAGTTTAATAGCTTTACCAATTTCAAATTTTTCATCAGTAGGCATAAATACAGGAACCTTTGGTCTACCAAAACGTAAATAAACAGGACCTTCGTGTTCTGCAATAGCTATAGTAGCTGCTTTAGTTTGATTGTAATCACAAGTATTGATTACTGTCATACCTGGTAACATTTTCATTAATCCAATGTCTTCTAATATTTGGTGGGTAGCACCGTCTTCACCTAAAGTTAAACCAGCATGAGAAGCACAAATTTTCACATTTTTGTGAGAATAGGCAATTGATTGTCTAATTTGATCATATACACGACCTGTAGAAAAGTTAGCAAAAGTTCCTGTAAAAGGAATTTTACCACCAATTGTCATACCAGCAGCAATTCCCATCATATTCGCCTCGGCAATTCCTACTTGAAAAAAACGTTCTGGGTGATTCTTTTCAAATTCGTTCATTTTTAACGAACCTGTTAAGTCTGCACATAAAGCAACCACATTTTCATTGGTTTTTCCTAATTCAGTTAAACCATCTCCAAATCCTGAACGTGTGTCTTTCTTCTCTGTAAATGTATATTTTTTCATTGTTGTGTTGTAAATTCTGCCCAAAAATAGTCTTTTTACGAAAAAAAAGAGGGCTATAAACTAATTAATTCTTTATATAATTTATGAACAGGTAATCCCATAACTGTAAAGTAACTACCTTCTATTTTGTCAATTCCTATTTTACCTATCCATTCTTGAATGCCGTAAGCACCAGCTTTATCATATGGTTGGTATGTTTTTATGTAAAAATCAATTTCATTATCAGTAAGTTCCTTAAAATAAACATCTGTTGTATCGTTAAATACTTTTTGAAGTTTTTTACTTTTTATACTTACAGAAGTTATTACTTGATGTTTATTATTAGAAAGACTTTTTAACATGGCAAAAGCCTCCTCATAATTCTTTGGTTTACCTAAAGCTTTATCATTCAACCAAACAATAGTATCTGACGTAATTAATAAGTCACCTTCAGTTAATTCAAGATCAAAAGGTTTTGATTTTAAATCGGCTAAAAAGTCAGTTATTTCTGTACCTTTTAAATGGTCTGGATATACTTCTTCTACTTCTTTTAAACGAATTTCAAAGTCTAAATGTAAATCTTTAAAAAATTGCTGTCTTCTAGGTGAACCAGAGGCAAGAATGATATTGAATTTTGATAGTGAGCTTATCATGAATTAAAGTTCTTTTTTAATCGAGCTAAATCACGTTTATTGTCTCTATCTTTAATATTCTGACGTTTATCGTGTGTTTTTTTACCTTTTGCTAAAGCAATATCTAGTTTAGCCCATCCTTTTTCATTTAAGAATAATCGTAAAGGAACAATTGTATTTCCTTTAGCTTCAACTTCTCTAGCGAGTTTTTTTAATTCTTGTTTATTTAATAGTAAGCGACGCTCGCTTTTTGGATTGTGATTGTAGTGATTCCCAAAGGCATATTCTTCAATATACATGTTTATCACAAACAACTCACCTCGATCATTAAATTCACAAAAGCTTTCTGTAATTCTAGCTTTACTTTGACGTATAGATTTAATTTCGGTACCCGTTAACTGAATACCAGCAGTATATTTATCTATAATCTCGAATTCAAATCGAGCTTTTTTATTCTGTATGTTAATTTTTTTCTGCATAATTCTACGGCAATTAAAAGCAAAGATAGGATTAATGATTTATGTTATTTGTTATCGAGTGTTTTTTTATGATTACTAGTAATTTTTTTTAATAATTCTATTAAAGCTTCCTTTTTTACTTCATCTAAACTATCTAAAGGTATTTCATATTCAGATATAGGTGCTTGAAGTTTATCAGAAAATAGGTGTAGAAAATTATTATCTATTTTATAAGTATAAAAGTATTCCCATTGAATTTTACTCTCACTAAGTTTTGTCTTTTTAGAAAAATAAGATTCATCAAATACAAATTCAATATTAGAATTTAATTTTTTTAATTTGGCAAGTCTTTTATCTAAAGCTAATTTTATTACTTTTTTACCTTTAAGAAAATCTACAAGCCTGAGTAGGCTAGCTATTAAAAGACCAATTCCTATACCAAAATGAGCATAATAGTTATTGTAAATTATTGTAGTATTTCCGTTTACAGTAGTTGTTGATTTAAAATCATATGAATTAATAAGAGTCGAAATAATAAGAATTAAACCCAAAATCAAACCTAATATACTTAATAACATTCTTTTATTGCTAAACGAATATTCAATGATTCTTTGGTTTTTATTTTTAAGATAATCATCAATATTTGTAATTGTAATTTTTATGGTATTATTAATCATAACATTTTATGATTTTAAAATAATTAGATTCAGTTATTTATTTTTTAAATACTATTTCGCTATTAAATAAGAGATATCATATGAAATACCAAAATTAGCAAAAACAGTACTCAATTGCCCACCTCTAGCTTTTACATATCCAATACCACCTTTTAAACTTAAATTATTAGATACATTTATATTAATACCTGCACTTGGTTTTACAATTAAACCTTGACCAGTACTAATTCCACCACCACCAGCGGCACCTCCTAATATTTGAGCAAATACAGAAACACGATCATTAAAAAAGTTATTAGATTGTACTCCTAAACCAACAATTCCTTCAGCATAGGCACCAGCATCACCGAAATTAGCAAATGAAGTTTGACCAGCACCGTATAGATACTTATTCAAGAAAAAGTTAATTTGTAAAGAAATTTGATGCATGTCTTGCTTAAAATTACCATTTCGTTGGGCTCCTATGTACCAATCTTGTTTTACTATGGTTTGAATTCCTTTAAACTTTCCTTTAGAAGGAGTTTCATAGTCTGTAGTAATTCCATCTTTGTCAACATAATATTTTAAACCAAATCCTAGAGTAGATGAAAGGAAATGTGAGTCAGGACTCATTAAATATCCTTTATTAATTGATAAGTAAACCTTGTCAAATAGTTTTTGTTCAATAGAAATATCAGGATAAATTAAAAAACCGCCTTTACTATCTACGCCACCGCCACCTCCGGCACCAACACCAAATTTGGCTTGAATATTCGTACGGTTTTTATTCATAGATAAATGATAACCACCACCTAAAAAGATATCCATATAACCAGCAGGAATACCACTGTAAGCACCATCAGCTTTTACAAAGAAGAACCAATTTTTATTGAAAAAAGAGTTTAATTCAAATCCTGCTAAGCGAATAGTTCTACCTGCCATAGACTCCCCTGTACTAAACTTAGAATCACCTTTTACAGATAAGTTGTTCAAATGAACCATTAAAGACAATCTACTAGAAGGCTCTTTCCATTCAATAAGATTTAAATCATCAACAGAGAAACTCTTCTCTTTGTTTTTAAAATCAGAGAAGTTAAACGATAAAGGAATTTGAACAGCAGCATATAATTGATGTCCTTTAATATTACCACCATCAAAAAAGTTTACATAACTCCAACCAGAACTAACAGTAAAAGCATCAAAATCGTATCCAATATTTGCGTGAGGTAAAATAAAGGCACCACCACCATCAGGAGCAGAAGCACCACCACCGCCTCCAAAATGGAAACCAGTATCTAAAAATAGTTTATCAGTTATATTAACTTTAGCTCCAGCATTTATTCCAAGAGTAAAAAAACCACCTCTAATTCCGCCAACAGCACCATAAAAACCTAAACCTCCGTATGCCCAGTTATTTAGCATAACATTATAATGAATACCTGTAAAATCCATATTAGGTTCTTCAAAAGGCATTTTTATTGGTAGGAAATCTATTTGAGCATAGCCTTTTTGAACTTTTTTAGTTGGAACTTTTTCTTGAGCATAAAAAAAATGAACGCTTATTGTTAAAGCTAACACAAGCGTTCTTTTAAAATGATTGATTATCATTAGTATATTTTAAAATTTAGTATGGATTTTCAATTTCTTGTCTTTGTCCGTTAACATATGAAGCTACAAAAGCATCTTCAAATCCCATATTAACTAAAGCTTTTCTGAATTTTTGAGCTTCTTTTAAAGAATCAAATAAACCAACAGAATATCTTAAGTATTCATCATTTGTTAGGGTACCAGCGATAGTTTTTGATAAAACAGGATAATTTCTTTCAGTTAAAGCAGCAATTTGAACAGAATATAATTTTTGTCCGCTAACTTCTGATTTTAAATTTTCAACAGCTTCAGATGCAGTTAAAGAGTCTTCATTATTTTCATCATCATCATCATATGAATCATCAGCATAGCTAGAAGCGTCACTAATACTATCTAAAACTCTAGTAGCTTCTTGCTTTTTAATTTCATTAACATTAACAGAAGAACCATTTTGATAAAAGTAAACGGCAAAAGCAATAGCAACACCAGCAAAAAAGCTAAGTAAAATATTTCTATTTCTTGCTGTACTTTTAATATCTCCAATTTCTTCAATACGTTCGCTTATTTCAATTTCTAAAGCTTCATTCTTGATATTTAAGTCTTTAATTTCTTGTTGTAAGTTTTCTAACTCTTGATCGTTTAAGAAAGGCATTGATTATCTGATTAAATTATGCAAGCTAAAATACAAATCTTTATGAATTTGTGTATAATAAAACAAAAAATAACCTTCAATAAAGAGTTAATTATGGCTTTTAGAGGTTAAAATCAGTAAGGAATCCTATACTTTTTCAGTAAGAATAAACACTTTTTGATTGTTGCTTAATGTTGTAAAAAACACATAACTATCGCCACCATCTTGTATTTTGTGATCCTTTTTTAGTTGATTTACTGTTTTTGGAAAGTTTCTAATACTGATATTCGCTTTTTTACCAGATAGTTTTTTTGAACTGTTTTTTTTATTGTAAGGAACAACTTCTTTTACCTCAAATTTTCTTCCTGGAAATTCAATCAACTCATTAGAAGTGTACAAATGTGTATGTTCATGTAATTTATGGACTTTAAATTCAGTACATAAATTATGAAAACCACCAGATTTTAAGATGGCAGCATTTGGTTCGTATAGGTATTTTAAAGGTTGACTGTATTCTTTAATAGATACTTTCTCAGAGAAAATAAAATCAAAGGTTTGTTGATTGTTTTTAGTGAAGTTAATAGTTTTAATAAGAATATCTTCTTCGTAATTCTTCTCTAAAACAAAAAGCAATTCTTTCACTTCATTTTCTACAGCTACTATGTGTATTTCTTTTGTATTTGTTAACTCTCCAACAGCAGAAGTAATGTCGAGTAGCGGAGATGTTTTTATGAATATGTTATTACTTTTAGAAAACAGTAAGTCAATATGTAAAGGAACATTTGGTAGACAGTCTTTTAAAAAGAATACCTTATTTTTTTGTTGATCTCTTCTAGATGGATCAATATAAATCCAATCTATTTTTGAAGAAATTTGTTCAATGTACTTTATACCATCTATGGCTTTTGTTTCAATATTAGAAACTTTTAATTCTTTTAGATTATAAGCAACTATTTCAGATAATTCAGCATTAATATCACAGTGTATAACCTGATTCATTCTTTTTGAAAAGTAAAAAGAATCAACACCAAAACCACCAGTAACATCAACTAAAATATCACCATTAACTAAACCAGCTTTATATTTGGCAGTAATTTCAGATGAAGATTGTTCTATGGAAACTTTTGGAGGATAAAATATCTTTTCAGAGGTAAACCAAGTAGGTAATTTCCTTTCACTTTTTTGCTTAGCAGCTATTTGATTGGCAAGCTCCTGAACAGTTACATTTTCAAAAGGACTTCCTTTAAGAATTATTTGTACAATATCTTGTTTTAAGTTTTTTTTGATAAACTCTTGTACCTCAGGTGATAAAATTTTTGTATTCAAAAAAGATTAAAAATAATGACTAATAAATGCGAAATTACTAATTTTTTTTTATGATTTTCGCAGCCATTATTGCAAATACAAATTAATATTTAATTTATGAAAAAAACATTTATCACAGTGTGCATGTTATTGGTTTCAGTGGTGGCGAGCGCACAATTTTACATTTCTGGTAGTTTCGGATATTCATTATCAACGGCAGATGTTCGTTTAGGAACTACTACTACTTTGAATGGAGAAAAAGTTAATTATGGTACATATGGAGAAGGATTACAAACTCAGTTTAGAACTGGTTATTTCTTTAACGAGAAATGGGGAGTTGAACTAGGTTTTGGTTATTTAGATGGAGCAGATCAAAACATTATGAATGTTTCAGGTATTCCTACTCAACCAGAAGTAGATTTATTTGCTAGAGGAAGAGCTTACGGTGCTTCTTTATCTGCTGTTTACAATATTACAGAGAATTTTTACGGAAGAGCTGGTTTAGTAACTAAAGTAGCTGGTAGAACTGAATTAGTTGGTTCTATTGATGGTGTAGCTTTACCTGCAGGTTCTTTGCCAGGTGTTGGAGTAGACACTACATTAGATGTTGATTTTGTTCACGATTTTGAAGGTAGATTCCCTTTAGGTTTTATTGGTGCTATTGGATATAAACATAAATTATCTGACCATGTTGCTTTATTTGGAGAAGTTGAGTACTTAGGAATAAGTGTTACTAGAGATGTTTCTACAATGAGCGAGTTTGATGCTACTATTAGAGAAACAGGAACAAGTTTAGGAATTGATACTGTAAGAGCTATTTTCTTAGCTAGCGATCCTAACAGTGCAGTAGCTACTCTTTTCCACAATAATATTAATTATGTTGATGAATTACCTTTAGGTAATACTGATGCTACTAAGCAATTATCAGTAACAGCTCCATATTCATCTTTTGGAGTTAACTTTGGTATAACTTATACATTCTAAGGTTTACAAACTTGATAAAATAAAAAAGAAGCTGCTGAAAAGTAGCTTCTTTTTTATTTCCATTTCTTTCGTATGAGTAATTGATTAATGTGTTCATAATGATGTTGGCAATGCCATGCATATATACCTATGTTTTCATTCAGTTTTACTTTTTCATTACCATCTGGATGGATAAAATATTTTTCTAAGTCAGTTTCAGTTAAGCCTTTTAAAAAATATGTCCATTTGGCATGAAGCGCTTTTAAAGAATTGATAGATAGATTTATTGGAGCAAATTTTGAATCAAACAATTCAGCCCAACGGTCTTCATAATAAGCTTTAATTATAGGGGCTTCCTCTGTTAAAGTCCATTTAAATCTGGTGTAAGAGTTATGATGACTATCTGCACAATGATGAATTACTTGTCTAATAGTCCAACCGCCATCTCTATAGCAAGTATCCAACTGACTTTTAGAAAGATTCTTGGTTAAATAATCTAACTCTGAAGGGAAATTCTCAATAACTTCAATCCAAGTTTTAATGTGTTCAGGATTTATAACTTTAGGTATATTAGGTTTACCAATAGGATATTTTAAGTCTTCTAAATTCATTTTTAGCTTATTTGGATATTGTAAAAATAAATAGGATTTAATGTTTATACCAAAGTATCATTAAAAAACAACATATTTTAGTAAGTGTTTGTATTTCATTTCGTTTAAATAAACAGCAAACCTTATTGAAAATGAGTGTTATTAGTTTATTTTTTTATTGTTAAATTCTAGTAAACAAATAGTCCCACTTGGCATAACTATTGACTATTATAATGGTATATGATACTAGGTTTTAGTTTAGGTCGTTTAAATACAGTGCTTTATGCTGTTTAGAGTTATATGGGTTTTACGACTTTACAAAGCAAAATGTCATAATGACAGATAAAAAAAGAATATGAGTAAATCAAAGATTATACATTTAGACAATTTGTCTCTTCAAGATATGATAAACGAAGATTCTGAGTTAATTCCTTTATTAACTCCAGAAGACGAAGAGATTATTAATAAAGAAGAGATTCCTGAAGAATTACCAATATTACCATTAAGGAATACGGTATTGTTTCCAGGAGTTGTTATACCTATTACAGCGGGTAGAGATAAATCTATTCAGTTGATAAAAGATGCTAATAAAGGAAATAAAACGATTGGAGTAGTAGCTCAACGTAATAGTGAGGTTGAAGATCCAACTTCTGATGATATTTATCATACAGGAGTAGTTGCGCAGATTTTAAGGGTTTTAAAAATGCCTGATGGAAATACAACTGTTATTATTCAAGGTAAAAAGCGTTTTGAGATAGTTGAAATGGTTCAGCAAGATCCATATATGAAAGCTAAAGTTCAAGAAGCAAAAGAAGAAAGAGAAATTGATGACAAGAAAGAGTTTGACGCAATTATTGATTCTATAAAAGAGTTAGCTTTAGAAGTAATTAAGGAAAACCCTATGTTACCTTCAGAAGCATCTTTTGCGATTAAAAATATTCAATCTAATTCATTTTTGGTGAACTTTATTTCCTCAAATATGGATTTAAGTGTTTCTCAAAAACAAGTTTTATTAGAGAAAGATAACTTAAAAGAAAGAGCTCTTTTAACATTAAAGAATTTAAATAAAGAGCTTCAAAAGTTACAATTACGTAACGATATTCAATCAAAAACAAGATCTGATTTAGATAAGCAACAACGTGAATATTATTTAAACCAGCAGTTAAAAACTATTCAAGAAGAATTAGGAGGCGTTTCTCACGATCAAGAGTTGGAAGAAATGCGTACCAAAGCCAAAACTAAGAAGTGGAACAAAGAAGTAGCTGAAAGTTTTGAAAAAGAATTGAATCGTTTAAAACGTATGAATCCACAAATGGCTGAATACGGAGTACAACGTAATTATTTAGAGCTAATGTTAGAGTTACCTTGGGGAGAATATTCTGAGGATAAGTTTGATTTAAAAAAGGCTCAAAAAATATTAGATAGAGATCATTTTGGTTTAGAAAAGGTTAAGGATCGTATTATTGAACATTTAGCCGTTTTAAAACTTCGTGGAGATATGAAATCTCCAATTATATGTTTATATGGACCTCCAGGAGTTGGTAAAACATCTTTAGGAAAATCTGTTGCTGAAGCATTAGGTAGAAAGTATGTTCGTATGTCTTTAGGAGGTTTGAGAGATGAAGCAGAAATTAGAGGACATCGTAAAACATATATAGGAGCTATGCCTGGTCGATTAATTCAAAACATTAAGAAAGCTGGTACTTCTAATCCGGTTTTTGTTTTAGATGAAATAGATAAATTGAGTCAAAGTAATCAAGGCGATCCTTCTTCAGCAATGTTAGAAGTATTAGATCCAGAACAAAATACTGAGTTCTACGATAATTATTTAGAAGTTGGTTATGACTTATCCAAAGTATTATTTATAGCAACAGCAAATAATATCAATCAAATTCCTTGGGCATTAAGAGATCGTATGGAGATTATTAATGTAACAGGATACACAATTGAAGAGAAGATAGAGATTGCTAAAAAGTATTTGTTACCAAAGCAATTAAAAGAACATGGCTTAGATGTTAATCATTTAAAACTTGGGAAAAGTCAGATTGAAAAAGTTGTTGAAGGTTACACAAGAGAATCTGGAGTTCGTGGTTTAGAAAAGCAAGTAGCTAAAGTAGTACGTTTTGTGGCTAAATCTATTGCAATGGAAGAGGAGTATAATGTAGAATTAACTCTAGAAGATATTGAAACAATCCTAGGACCAGCAAGGTTAGAGAGAGATAAATATGAAAATAATGATACAGCTGGTGTTGTTACTGGTTTAGCTTGGACTAGAGTAGGAGGAGATATTTTATTTATCGAATCAATTTTATCTAAAGGAAAAGGGAATTTATCAATTACAGGTAACTTAGGAACTGTAATGAAAGAATCTTCTACAATTGCAATGAAGTATATAAAATCTAATGCTGAAGATTTCGGAATTAAACCTGAGGTTTTAGATAAATATGATGTTCATATTCATGTTCCTGAAGGTGCTACTCCTAAAGATGGACCAAGTGCAGGTATTACTATGTTAACTTCATTGGTTTCTGTTTTCACTCAACGTAAAGTGAAAAATAAAATAGCAATGACTGGTGAAATCACATTACGTGGTAGAGTGTTACCTGTAGGTGGAATTAAAGAGAAAATATTGGCTGCCAAGAGAGCTAATATTAAAGAGATTATTTTGTGTGCAGATAATAAAAGAGATGTAGATGAAATTAAGCAAAGCTATCTTAAAGGTTTAAAGTTTCACTATGTTACTGAGATGAGTGAGGTTATTGATATAGCTTTAACAAAACAAAAAGTAAAAAATGCTAAAAAGTTAGGTAAATAATAAACTTACTTTTTGCAAAATATATAAAGTAAAAGCCCAAAACTTAATAGTTTTGGGCTTTTGTTTGTTTACAAATTTTCTATTATTTAGAATCTATAGTTTATAGATAAGTTAAATAATGTTCCTAATTGACTGAAATGGTAACCATCGTACGTCATTTGAGAGTAACGTTGGTTAAATGTAATTAAGTTAGATTGGTTTTGAATTGGTGTTAAACCAGTTGAAGTAACTGTAGTATCATTAATGATAGCTTGACCTGTAGCATTTTCAGCAACAAATTCCCACTCAGGTAAAACATTTAAAATATTGTTGATGTTAGCAGCAATAGTAATCTTTTCAGTTACATTATAATTAATACCTAAATCTGTAACGATTTTAGGAATAAATTCAGTTCTTAAATTATCGTCTAAACCTTGTTGTTTAAATGTAGTTTTTCCGAAATATGTATTATTTAAAGAGAAAGAGAATTTATCAATATCATACGTAGTTCCTAAAATCCATTTAGTTTGTGGTCTAGAAGTGAAGAATAAAGCTTCTTGCGTAGCATTTACAACTGATTGTCCAGAATTAGCAGCAAAAGCTGGATTTTTTACAGCTCCATCACGCTCATTTTGAATAGTGTAGTTTCCTGATAAGTTGAACCCTAATTTTCCTTCACCTAATTCAAGATTTTTATAGTTAAGTACTACATCTAAACCAGAAGTTTTTGTATCAATAGCATTCACAAAGAAACTAACATCAGATAAACCAGCAAATGCAGGAGTACTTGGAGGAGTTAATTCAGTACTTAATACAATTCTGTCATCTACTGCAATATTGTAATAGTCAATAGTGAAAGAGAAGTTTTTAAAAGGCTTACCACCAAGACCTACTGTAAAGTTAGTTGATTCTTCAGCCGTTAATTTTGGAATACCTAATAATCTAGCTTGTGGAGAGATGTTGTTTACTAATCCTCCAACTTGAATACCTTGACCAGGTACAAAGCTATATTGCGCTTTTTGAGTGTAAATTTGATGTAAAGTAGGAGCTCTAAATCCTGTAGAAACAGAAGCTCTTAACGTATACTTATCATCAGCAAACTTGTAACGAGAACTAGCTTTCCAAACAAAAGTACTACCGAAATCTGAGAAGTTTTCAGCTCTTACTGTACCATTTAATAAGAAGTCTTCAGAAATATCCCAAGCAACATCGAAATATCCACCTAAGTTATAACGATTAAAGTTTCCAGAATTCTCTGGTAAATTACCAGCAAAAGAATCAGCACCACCACCATCGTAAGAAGCTAAATCACCTTCAATTACCTCAAAGTTTTCTGTTCTAAACTCAGCACCAACAGCAATTGCTATTTGGTCAGATAACCTTTTTGAAATATCAATATTTCCAACTACATGATTAAATGAAGTTCCTCCTGGATCAAAACTAATAGGACTATTTTCTCTATATAAATTTGTTCCTTGAATTAATTCAACTCCTTCATTAGGGTCAATAGTACCATCACCGTTTAAGTCATATTCAACTACATCAACAACACCATTTCCGTTTAAATCTCCAACGTATGTGTTAGGACTAAGTACAGTATTTCTATTATGTGAGTTGTTTACTTTATATGTTTGTTGATTTCCACCAATTGTAATACTTCCATCAACATTCCAGTCATTAATTTTAGATTTAAATCCTAATGTAGCATTGTAATCATTTAAGTCACCTTCAAAAGTAGGTACATATCCATCATACCCTCCTGGATTTGTTGGATGATTTCCTGGGAAAAAGTTCGCTAAATATGGAAAATCAGTTATAGTTCTCCAGTATGGGGTTCTATAATTAGCAAAACTACTTACTTTTTTATAAACATAAGCAGCATTAAAATATAACTCAGTTTCTTTACTTAAATCAACACCACCGTTAATTAAAAACTTAGCAGCTGTAGTTTCAGGAGATCCATTTACATTTCCAGCATCAGGTCTTCTAGATAAAAACTCTTGAACATCTGCTAAACTAGCACCAAAATCAGCAGCTTCACCTTCAGCACTTACAGTACCTGGTCTGTTAGCTAAAGCAGTTTTAGAAAAATCAACAGTATAATTAATGAAGCCTTTATCATCACCAATTTCACTACCATCATTTACACTAACACCTAACATTTCTCCGTCACCTTCACCAGTAATACCAGCTCTAAAAGTAGCAGATCCTTTTTTGTAGTCATCTTTTAAAATGATGTTCATTACCCCAGCAATCGCATCAGAACCATATTGAGCAGATGCACCATCACGTAAAATTTGAATTGTTTTAATTGCATCAGTAGGGATACCAGAAATATCAGCACCAGTTTCACCACGACCTGGAGAAGTTTGTGTATATAAAAGGGCACTTAAGTTTTTACGTTTACCATTAATTAAGATTAATGTTCTACTTGGTCCCATATTTCTAATTTCATATGGATCTAATAAAGAAGTAGCATCATTAACAGGAGTATTTACCGTGTTAAAAGATGGTATTTTATACTGTAAAGCTTTGTCAAAAGTTGTTTGTCCTGTAGCTTGTAGTTCTTTTACACCAACAATATCTACTGGTAATGGGCTAGAAGTGTTACTTCTTGGAGGAGTTCTAGATCCAGTTACTACAACCTCATCTAATTCTAATCCTTCTTTTAATACTATAGTTAATTCAGTTTTACCTCCTACTGCTACTTCTTTTGTATCAAATCCAGTGAAACTAACAACTAATGTTGCATTTTCAGAAACACTTAATTCAAAAAGACCGTTAAAATCTGTAGACGTACCGTTAGAAGTTCCTTTTTCAACAACACTCGCCCCTGGTAGTGGTTCGTTATTAACATCTACCACTTTTCCTTTAATTTTTGATTGTGATAGCACATGAAATATACTACCAATGAAGAATAACAAAATCAATAGTTTTGTTTTTATCATAATATTAATATTTGGTTAATAAGGGATAAATCTATTTATTTTTTTTTAATTGAATAAATGTTTTAGTCAATTTTTTTTACGCAAACGTTTTTTTTGTTGCATTATGTGTAATTTTTTGCTCCTGTAAAGCTATCTATAAATAACTATTAAAATGCAAAATAAAATAGTACATTTGCAGCGCTAAAATATAGAATATGAAAGCCGGAATTGTAGGATTACCTAATGTAGGAAAATCAACTTTATTTAATTGTTTATCGAACGCTAAGGCGCAGAGTGCAAATTTTCCTTTTTGTACTATTGAACCAAATTTAGGAGTAGTTAATGTTCCAGATTCAAGATTAGAAAAACTGGAAGAATTAGTTAATCCAGAAAAAGTAATACCTGCAACTGTAGAAATAGTTGATATTGCTGGTTTAGTTAGAGGAGCAAGTAAAGGTGAAGGTTTAGGAAATCAGTTTTTAGCAAATATTAGAGAAACTGATGCGATATTACATGTATTACGTTGTTTTGATAATGATAATATTGTACATGTTGATGGTTCTGTTGATCCTATTAGAGATAAAGAAACTATTGATATAGAATTACAGTTAAAAGATTTAGAAGCTGTTGAAAAGCGTTTAGAGAAGGTTAAAAGAGCTGCTAAAACTGGTAATAAAGAAGCTAAGGCTGAATTAGAACTTTTAGAAAGAATTCAAGCTACATTAATGGAAGGAAAATCTGTTAGAGCTTTAGAATTTACAGAAAAAGAAGAGGAACTAGTAAAGTCAATGCAGTTTATTACTGCTAAGCCTGTATTATATGTGTGTAATGTAGATGAGTCTTCTGCCAAAGATGGTAATGCATATGTTGAAAAGGTTAGAGAAGAAGTAAAAGATGAAGATGCTGAAATTATTGTATTAGCAGTTGCAACTGAAGCCGATATTACTGAATTAGAAGATTATGAAGAGCGTCAAATGTTTTTAGCTGACATCGGTTTAGAAGAGCCAGGTGTTTCTCGTTTGATTCGTTCAGCATATAAATTATTAAACCTACAAACATATTTTACAGCTGGTGTAAAAGAAGTTAGAGCTTGGACAATTCCTGTTGGAGCTACTGCTCCTCAAGCAGCAGGTGTAATTCATACTGATTTTGAAAAAGGATTTATTCGTGCTGAAACTATTAGTTACGAAGATTATGAGTCTTATGGGTCTGAAGCAAAAGTGAAAGAAGCTGGTAAAGTTAGAGTAGAAGGTAAAGAGTATGTAGTTGCAGATGGTGATGTAATGCACTTTAGATTCAATGTGTAATTTTTAGATTTTAAAAAGGAGTTAAGTAGTGAAGGAGTAGAGGAGTTAAGTAGGTTTTTGAAAGCACTATTTTAGATATAAAAAACGCCGATTATTTAAAAATAATCGGCGTTTTTTATTTGTAGGAATTGGAGAGAAATAATTCGTAATTCCTAATTCCACATTCGTAATTAAATATTATTTCCATTTAATATTACACCCCATACTTGGTTTCTGGTTGTCTAAAATTGATTTTTCGTTTAATAAAGCATCAATAGCATCTCTAAAATCTTTTCCAGTAACAGGTTTGTCATTTCCTGGTCTAGAATCATCTAATCGACCATGATATACAGCTTTTAAATCCTCATCAAATAAATATAAATCAGGAGTACAAGCAGCATCATAAGCTTTAGCTACTTCTTGAGTTTCATCATATAAGTAAGGAAAAGGATATTTTAATTTTTCAGCAAGCTCTTTCATTAATTCAGGACGATCTTGCGGATAGTTTTCCACATCATTGCTACTTATAGCAATAAAGCTAATTCCTTTTTGATTGTAGTCATTTGCTAATTTTACCAATTCTTCATTTACATGAATAACAAAAGGACAGTGATTACAAATAAAAAAGATAGCAGTACCTTTTTTTCCTTTTACTTTTGAAAGATTTACAAGTTCGTTATTAATAGTATTGGTAAGTTCAAAATTAGGAGCAACTTTTCCTAATTCAAATATGTTTGATTCTGTTAAAGCCATTTCTTTGAGTTGTAAAGTTTTTGTTATAAGAATTGTTCTAAGTGTATTTTTTATTACGTAACAACTTCATAAAAAATACTCGAACTAACATTTATAAAACTGTAATATTTTTAAATTAATATTAGTTGTTTTATGTTATACAATATAAAATATTTACTTAAAATACTTTTTAGATTTCTCCCAGATTTCATCCATTTCGGTTAAACTCATGTCTGAAAGATCTTTTCCTATTTTTTTAGCTTCTTGTTCTAAGTATTGGAATCTATTGATGAATTTTTTATTGGTACGTTCTAAAGCATTTTCAGGATTAACTTTAATAAAACGTGCATAATTGATCATAGAAAATAAAACATCTCCAAATTCTTTTTCAATGTTTTCTTGATTTCCTTTTTCTATTTCTTCATTTAATTCAGTAAGTTCTTCTTGCACTTTTTGCCAAACCTGATGTGGTTCTTCCCAGTCAAAACCAACGCCAGCAACTTTATCCTGAATTCTGTTTGCTTTTACCATTGCAGGTAAACTTCTCGGAACACCTTCTAAAACAGAGTTTTTACCTTCTTTTAACTTAATTTGTTCCCAGTTTTGCTTTACTTGTTCTTCATTTTCAGCAATAACATCACCATAAATATGCGGATGTCTTTCAATTAATTTATCAGAAATTGAATTGGCAATATCAGCTATATCAAAAGCATTTTTTTCATTTCCTATTTTAGCATAAAAAACGATGTGCAAAAGCACATCGCCTAATTCTTTTTTTAGTTCCTCTAAATCATTGTCTAAAATAGCATCACCTAGTTCGTAAACTTCTTCAATAGTTAAGTGTCTTAAACTTTCTAATGTTTGTTTTCTATCCCAGGGACATTTCTCACGAAGCTCATCCATGATATCTAACAAACGATTAAAAGCTTCCAACTGTTGTTTACGACTATTGTTTGGCATATGTTATTCTTCTTCTTCAGATGAAACAGTTTCTTCAACATTTATAGTAGCAAAGTCAAATCCTGCTTGTACTAAAATGTTATACCATTGTAATACTTTCTTAATATTTGAAGTATAAACTCTTTCCTCGTCAAAGTCTGGTAAAACTTCAGAGAAATAAGATTTTAAAGTATCGTTGCTTTCTTTGTGTGAAATAGCCTCTTTGTTATCCTCTTTTTGAGCGATATTTGTAAAAACATCTCCTAAAGGTACATCTTCTTCATAAGTAAAGATGGCTATATTTTCTAATAAACTTACATTATGAGTAGCTGTAATAGGCATTCTTTTACCATCTACTAATGATTTAACAATTACTCCTGTTTTAGTTTGTGATAAAATTTCAAAAAGTCCTGGCTTACCAGAAACAGCTATTATTTTACTAAATTCCATAAATAATTCAATTATCTTTTTAAGTTAGGAAAACGCATTCTGTATCCAGAATTAACTTTCCCTTTTGATATATTTTCTAATTTTTTCTTGATTAATCTTTTCTTTAATGATGATAATTTATCTGTAAATAAAACACCATCAATATGATCATATTCATGTTGAAAAACTCGTGCAGCTAATCCAGATAATTTTTCTGTGTGCTTTTCAAAGTTCTCATCATAATACTCAACTGTAATTGTAGGTTTTCTCCAAACATCTTCTCTAACATCAGGTATACTAAGACATCCTTCATTAAAAACCCACTCTTCACCTTCTTCTTCAAGAATTTTAGCATTTATAAATACACGCTTAAAATCTTCTAAAACTTTGCGTTCTTCTTCTTCTAAAGTGTCATCTTCGGCAAATGGAGAAGCATCAATAACGAATAAGCGAATGGCTTTTCCTATTTGAGGAGCAGCCAAACCAACACCAGAAGCATTGTACATGGTTTCTTTCATGTTTGCTACTAACTCATCTAGTTTTGGATATTCTTTATCAATCTCTTTTCCTACCTTTCTTAAAACAGGATCACCATAAGCAACTATTGGTAAAATCATATTCAGTTCTATTTTTAATGCACGCAAAAGTACAAATAACGATGTTTACTTTAAATTATTTGCTGTATAAATATGATTGCAAAATAATTGTAGCACTAATTTCATCAACTAAAGCCTTATTTCTTCGTTGTTTTTTCTTAAGTCCACTATCAATCATTGTTTGAAAAGCCATTTTAGAAGTAAATCGCTCATCTACACGTTTAATAGGCATTTGAGGGATTTGTTTTTGAAGTTTTTCTAAGAAATCTTTAATTAATACTTCACTTTCACTATCGGTGTTATCCATTTGTTTCGGTTTACCAATAACAAAAAGTTCTACATTTTCTTTAGAAATATAATCTTTTAAAAAAGGAAGTAGTTCTTTAGTATCAACAGTTGTTAATCCAGAAGCTATAATTTGTAATTCATCAGTAACAGCTAATCCTGTTCTTTTTAAACCAAAGTCTATTGCAAGTATTCGCGCCAAATTATTTTTTATTTTGTAGCAAAATTAATCATTTTTACTTTTAGTAAGCAGTTTGCAGTTTTTTAGTTTACAGTAAAGTTCTTTCAGTCTCTTAGCTTTTTCAATTATCAATGTTAGTAGACAGTTTCCAGCTTTTCAATTAACAATTATCGGTGATCAATTATCAATGTTAGTGGACAGTTTGCAGTTTTTTAGTTTACAGTGAAGTTCTTCTAGCTTCCAACTTCAAGCTATAAAAAGTCTCTTCTCTCTTTTCTCTTCTCTCTTTTCTCTTCTCTCTTTTCTCTTCTCTTCTCTCGATTCTGATACAATACTAATTGTAGATCATCAATGATTTTAAACAAGTAAATATTTTTTGTTTAAAAAATGTATTTTCGGCGGAAGAAATAACACACTATTTTATATTTGTACAAAATATATAACCAATGACAGAGATTCAATCTATTATAGAAAAAGCTTGGGATGACAGAGCCCTTTTACAACAAGAAGAAACTACATCAGCAATCAGAAAAGTAGTTGATTTATTAGATGCAGGAGAACTTCGTGTAGCAGAACCAACAAATGATGGTTGGCAAGTAAACGAATGGGTTAAAAAAGCGGTAGTTTTATATTTTCCAATTCAACAAATGGAAACTTTAGAAGCTGGTATTTTTGAATATCACGATAAAATTCCATTAAAAAGAAATTACAAAGAGAAAGGAATTCGTGTAGTACCAAATGCTGTAGCAAGACATGGAGCTTATATTTCTGCGGGTACTATTTTAATGCCTAGTTATGTAAATATTGGAGCTTATGTTGATGAGGGTACAATGGTTGATACTTGGGCAACGGTAGGTTCATGTGCACAAATTGGTAAAAATGTACATTTATCTGGTGGTGTAGGTATTGGTGGTGTATTAGAGCCTTTACAAGCTGCTCCTGTGATTATTGAAGATAATGCTTTTTTAGGTTCTCGTAGTATTGTTGTTGAAGGAGTAAGAGTAGAAGAAGAAGCTGTTTTAGGTGCTAATGTGGTATTAACAGCATCTACTAAAATTATTGATGTTACAGGTGATGAGCCAGTAGAAATGAAAGGAAGAGTTCCTGCTCGTTCTGTTGTGATTCCTGGTAGTTATACTAAAAAATTCCCAGCAGGTGAGTTTCAAGTACCTTGTGCATTAATTATAGGTAAACGTAAAGAAAGTACAAATAAGAAAACATCATTAAACGATGCTTTAAGAGAGCACAACGTAGCGGTGTAAGTATTTATTTAAATAAATTTAAAAGAGAGACTAGTTTTTAATTAGTCTCTTTTTTTATTTTGTTACTTTTTGTTTTAATAGTCTGATTAACTTCAAGAAAAATGATTTTTTTGAAAATAAATTTAATTACGTAAGAAGATTGCGCAATATGATTGGATGTTTGCAGTGTAATTATGAAAAAACGATTATAAAATTACAATTTGTAAATTACTCAATAAGATACTAGAATAAAAAAATAGAAATAAATTATAAATTATAATATATATGGAAACGAAAAGAATAACAGGACATGATTTAATTGAATTAGGATTTAAATCGGGAAAATGGATGAAAGAAGCATTAGATCATATAAATGAAAATGAATTACAAGGAGAAGAAATGTTAATGTATTTAGAACCATTTCGTCCTGGACCAGAAATTGAATTATTAGAAGAACCAGTGGCTTTTAATATCAATATAAAGGCAGAAAATGAATTAGAAGAAGATAATGTTGAGAAAGTAATTACTTCTATGGAAGTTTTAATGAAAACACCAACATTAGTGAACGGTGCTGTGATGCCAGATGCTTGTCCGACAGGACCAGCAGGAACCATTCCAGTAGGAGGTGTAGCAGTTGCCAAAAACGCGATACATCCAGGAATGCATAGTGCAGATATTTGTTGTTCGGTGATGTTAACCGATTTTGGTAAAGCAAATCCTAAAAATGTATTAGATGCAGCACATAGTGTAACACATTTTGGATATGGAGGACGATCTAGAGAGAATCAATTTAGATTTCCTGCAGATTTATTAGAAGAAATTGAAAACAACATCTTTTTAAATGATAAAAAAAGTATTTCTGTAGCACGCTCTCATTTAGGAACTCAAGGAGATGGAAATCATTTCTTGTTTGTGGGGATTTCTAAAAAAACAGGAAATACTATGTTAGTTACGCATCATGGAAGTAGAGGGTTTGGAGCTAATTTGTTTACAAAAGGAATGAAGGTAGCGGAACAGTTCAGAAGAGAATTGTCACCTAAAACATTAAAACAAAATGCATGGATTCCTTACGATACAGAAGAAGGAAAAACATATTGGGAAGCTTTGCAAATTATCAGAAAGTGGACGAAAAAGAATCACGAGGTATTGCACGATGCTACTTTAGAGAAATTAGGTGTTCAAAAAGAGAATAGATTTTGGAACGAGCACAATTTTGTGTTCAAAGATGGTGACTTGTTTTACCACGCGAAAGGTGCTACTCCTTTAGATCCAAAGTTTATGCCAGATATAACTGGACCAAGATTGATTCCTTTAAATATGAGCGAGCCGGTATTAATTGTATCAGGAAAAACTACGAACAGTAATTTAGGATTTGCACCTCATGGAGCAGGACGTAATGTTAGTAGAACACAGCATAGAAAGAGTAAAACAGGTACAGTTGAAGAGATTTTTGTTCAAGAAACGAAAGGTTTAGATGTACGTTTCTTTTCTAATGAAATTGATATTACGGAGTTACCATCTGCATATAAAAATGCTGAAGCTGTTCGAAATCAAATGTCAGAATACGGTTTAGGAGAAGTGATTGATGAAGTGATGCCTTATGGTTGTATTATGGCTGGAGACTGGGAGAAAAATGCTCCATGGAAACGTAGAAAGAAGAAAAGAAAAAGTAATAAAAAATAGTATAGAACATTAAAAACGTTTGTATAAGATTCATAATTATGTCAGTTCGAGCGCAGTCGAGAACATTTAAACCTTAACAATCAAATAAGGTTTCGACTGCGCTCAACCAGACATTATAATAATCAATAATTTAGGTTGTTGTAGTTGTTGATTTAAAGGTGAAAAAGTTGTATAAAGAAAAATTTGAATTTAAGCTTAGCATAAAAATGCAAACAAAGAAAGGAGCACTGTATTAGGTTTTAACAAAAAACTTAATACAAAATGAAATCGTACAGTAATAAAAAGTACTACAATTTTAAAAAATCACACAAAAGAAAAAAACGTACAAGATCAGCAAAAATCTATTGGAAAAGCAATAACTGGGAATACAGACGATTTTTTAGACAACAGTATCGAACAAAATGTAAAGTTATACTAAGAAAACAAATAGAAGGTTGTGAAATAACATATCCGCTTTATAGAAAAACGCTTTGGTGGGAATATTAAAAGATAAGAAACAATGGAAGAAAGAATTTTAGAACATTTAGCACAAATAGAAAAAGAAAGAAATATAGAGATTCTATTTGCAGTAGAATCGGGGAGTAGAGCTTGGGGCTTTGCTTCACCAGATTCTGATTATGACATCCGTTTTGTGTACAAGCATAAAAAAGAATGGTATTTGAATCTTTGGGAAACAAAAGACACTATTGAGTTTATGACCGAAGATGATTTAGATGGATCTGGTTGGGATATTAGAAAAGCATTGCGTTTACTGGCAAAGTCTAATGCTTCGTTTACAGGTTGGTTATTTTCACCGGTAGTTTACAGGGCTAACGAACAGTTTTTAGAAGAATTAAAGCAATTGGCAAATGAAAATTTCAATCCAATAGCAGGATTTCATCATTTTCATGCTATGAATAAAGGTTTTGAAGAAACATTAGGCACAGACAAAATGACCTTGAAAAGTTTCTTTTATACCATTCGTACTGCCTTGTGCGCAAATTGGATTGCAAAAAAGAATGCAATTCCGCCAGTGTACTTTAAAGAAATGTATGAATTACTACCAGCCGATTATCATGCTAAAATAGATGCGGTAATTCAACTAAAGAGTGAGCGAATAGAAAAGAGTACCGATCCTGTATCGGAAGAGTTAATCACTTTAGTTAGACAAATAATTGCTGAAAATAATTCGTTACGAGATAGCTTACAACATACAAAAGCAAATCAAGAAGCATTTAATAGTTTCTTTTTTAAGTATGTGTAATACAGCAAAACCTTACAGGTATCAAAACCTGTGAGGTTTGTATTGTTAGAGTCTATTGTAAATAGATAAGTCAGTATTTAAAAACATAAATAATGAGAATTGCTATTTTTTCTGACGTTCATGGTAAAATTTTATTGCCTTTTAAAATGGTAAGTGAATATCAAAGAAAATATAATGAAAAAATCGATCTAATAATTCAATGCGGAGATATTGGAGCATATCCAGATTTAGAAAATTTAGATAAAGCGACTATGCGTCATGCTAAACGAGATAAAGATGAATTAGGATTTCATTATGACTTCACGAAGTATAACAAAGATATTGCTGCATTTTTGAAGCATTTAGATGTGCAAATGATATGTGTACGAGGCAATCATGAAGATCATGATTTTTTAGACGATTTAGAGCATAAATTTATTGATGACGAACGATTTCCTATTGATGTTTACAATTATGTGTGGCTTTGTAAATCTGGAGAAGTTCAATATTTTAATACAGAAGATGAAAATTTATCGTTTGTTGGTTTAGGTAGAATAGGAGACAGAAAAGATAGGCAAGAGAAAAGATTCATTCAGAAATATGAATTTGAAAAAATAGAAAAACTATTTAATTCTTTAAATCTTTACGATTTACTGATAACACATGATGCTGATAATACAGAAGAAATAGGATATGGATCAAAAGAAATAAGAGAAGTTTTAAATCATATGCCTTTCCAATATCATTTTTATGGTCATACAGGTAAAGATTTCAGTTCAAAAATAGATCAAAATGGAATTACTCAATCTATTAAAATAAAAGAGTTAGAATTTGATTCACAAGGAAAATTACCTGAGAATTGTATGCTGATTCTTGAAAAAGAAGAAGAGTTTAATTTGAAAAAGGTTCCTGTTTCTTTTATCAACTTATTTACAAAAGAAAATTGGAGAAATAAGTAAATTATTAGAGCTTATAAAAATGAAATTGGAAGAACTTAAATTAAAAAGACAGCTTAATGTTAACGAGCAAATACTTTTAAAGAAACATTATATTATAGAAAAAGCTAAATTTTGGAGAGAAAAAGGGTTGCCAGAACCAATAAAGAGCCTTTTAAAAGAGTATAGGATTAATACTGATACATGTATTGTCTTACAATATGATCAAGATCTTATATGGGGAAGTACAGACGAAGGTTTGTTATTGACAGAAGAAGGCAGGTTTTACGAGTTTGATGCTGATCTTACTAAAGATAAAAGTAAATTAATTGAATTGTACAGCTTCATAGAGGTAACAGCTCAGTATAGCATAAAAGATAAGGTAAAAGGATGCGGTAAAACAGAAGGATTTATAGCTATGGAAGTTCTAAAAGAGTTAAATAGTAATAAAAGAAAAGAAATTGTATAACTTTCAAGAAAAATAAAAAATGACAATAGAGGAACTAAAAGAATCAGGAGCAATTATTTTTGAATGTATAGGTGGAAGTAGGGCATACGGGTTGCAAACACCAACTTCTGATACAGATATAAGAGGCGTATTTATTTTACCGAAAGAAAAGTTTTATTCGTTAGATTATATCGGACAGATAAATAATGAAACAAATGATATCGCTTATTACGAGTTAAGAAAGTTTATAGAACTATGTGCAAAAAACAACCCGAACATTTTAGAAATGCTAAATGTACCTGAAGATTGTATTTTGTATAAACATCCATTGTTTGATGAAATTAAAAAGAAATACTTCTTATCAAAACTATGTAAAAATACTTTTGCTAATTATGCTTTTACACAAATAAAAAAGGCTAGAGGGTTGAATAAGAAAATTGTAAACCCTGTAGATAAAGAACGAAAAGATATAGAAGATTTTTGTATGATTTTAGAAGGAAAAAAATCAATTCCTTTAAAAGAGTATGTAACTAAGAATAGTTTAGAAACACAGTTTTGTGGATTGGCTAAAATTCCGAATATGAAAAACTGTTTCAATTTATTTTATAACGAATCATTAAAATATCAGGGAATTGCAAGAGAAAATGCAAATGAAGTATGTACAAGTTCTATTCCGAAGGAAGAAGAGCCAATAGCTATGTTATACTGTAACCTGGAAGGATATTCATCGTATTGTAAAAAATACAAAGAATATTGGTCTTGGGTAGCAAAAAGAAATGATGAGCGTTATAAGAATAATATTTCTCATGATAAAAACTATGATGCCAAAAACATGATGCATACATTTCGTTTGTTACATATAGCTGAAGATATTGCTAAAAACAATAACATCACAGTCAGAGTAAGTCCTTCAGAAAGGGAGTACTTATTTAAAATCAAAAACGCAATGTTTGAGTATGATGATTTGGTTAAAGAAGCAGAAGAAATAAGAGATCAATTAGAAGCTTTGTATGAAGTATCTGCACTACCTGAAAAACCTAATCTAAGCTTGGTTAATGAATTATTAGTTGATATTAGAAATAAGTTTTATAATCAAGTGTGAGTTAGTTTTAGAGGTAATTAGTAATACTATTTAACTTGTAAAATACTTAACTACTAAAAAATATAAAATGCCAAAAAACAGAGGAAAAGAAGGACGTGATGATTATTTGTTTGGAGAAGCATTTATGCAACGAAAAATAAAAGAAGCAGTATTTGATATGTCTTTTTTATTAGAAAGAGGCTATGGAGAATCATCGTCATGTGATTTAGTAGGAAATCGTTATAAATTAAATAAGCGTCAGCAACAAGCAATCAAAGGAATGTCTGCTGCAGCCAGTAAAGTAGAAACTAGAAAGAGAGTAGAGGTGTTATTTTCTGATTTAAAAGATCAAACATTAATAATAGATGGTTTTAATCAATTAATTTTATTGGAGAGTTTTCTTTCAGAAGCATATATTTTTAAAGGACAAGATGGAGCTTATCGCGATTTGTCTTCTTTGCATGGTACCTATAAAAGTGTCAATCAAACACATGAAGCAATACAAATGTTAGCCGATTTTTTTAAAGATCACCACGTAAAAAAGGTTATTTGGGTTTTCGATAAGCCTGTTTCTAATAGTGGAAGAATGAAAACCAAATTAGAACAGGTTGCTAGTGATAACAATTATGAATGGGATGTTCTGTTAGATAATAATCCAGATAAAATGATAGCTAATAGTGAATATATTGCTATAACTTCTGATGCATGGATTTTAGATAGGTCAAAAGCATGGTGTAATATTTTAGATTTTTTTATATCAGACGAATATCATTTATTATTAAATGTATAGATGTAAAGTTTTGAATATCAAAAAAACAAGAAAATATTTGCTTAACATATGTTAATTTGTTATATTTGAATAGAGATTAGGAGTATTATCAGAAATGATAAGATTATTACCAAAAATTAATAGACTATTTACAGTAATAGTAATTAATAAGATGCGAATTATACTAGCCCCCCGATGTAATTCGCATTTTTTTGTATATTGTTTTTAATAATCAATTGAACATCAGAAAAAAACAAGAAAACATTTGCTTAACATATGTTAATTCGTTATATTTGAATAGAGATTAGGAGTATTATCAGAAATGATAAGATTATTACCAAAACAATTAACAGACTATTTTTAGTTTTACAAGTTAATTAGATGCGAATTATACCACCCCCGATGTAATTCGCATTTTTTGTTATACCTTTTATAATTTACAGCTTTAATTAAAATGTAAATTATGTTACTTATAAATCCGTTTCTAATTCAAAAACAGTTATTTATAAATAAAAAGTTAAGAAAAACCTTGATTAATATATGTTAATTTTATATATTAGCAATGTGATTATGATGTTCATTTAATAATGTAAAAATTAGCAGTTTATTAATTAAAAGAACCAATCTTGATCAAACTTGATAAGGGAGTAAACTACACTCAATAATATAAGTTGATATAACTGTTAATACAAATGCGAATTATACTAGCCCCCCGTATAATTCGCATTCTTTTTAGGCTTATTTTTTTATTTAAGCTTTATAATTAAAAGAAAATGAGTAATTTTACATTATCAAAAACAAAATGAGTTTACAAATTATACATATAAATAAACAATTAGAACTTTGTTCTTATGATTTTCGCCCGAGTTTTAAGCGAAAAGGATGTTATGTATATAAAATTCAACAATGATTTAAGATAATTATAATAAGAAATAATATAGTACAAGCGTCCAATTAAAAAATTGGACGCTTTTTTTATGAAAAAAAATAAAAAATGTTTAGTTAAGAAAATTAAAAAATAAAGAGATAGTAAAAACAGGAAACAATTGAGAGACAGACCATTGCATTGAATGTTAAGTATCCGTTATATACGGACAGGAATCTTATTGTTTAATTTTAAGTTTAACAACCTGAAAATCAGTAAATTAAAATTAATTTTTCCTTGTGTAATCAAAAAAACTATTTCATATTTGCATCGTCAAAACGAAATAAAAAGTAAAGTTTTGAATTCTGAATTTATTTAAAAAACAGAAACTATTAAATATTAAAAAGTAAATAAAATGAAACAATATTCACAACATATAATAAAAAGCTATTTAGAGTTCCGCTCACCGAGTAGTCTGTGTGTATTATGTGATGATGAATTTAATAGAATAAAGGAGATCTATTATGAGAGTATAAGTTAATTATATATTCATAATATAAAAGAAAGCATCTCCGTAAAAAGAGATGCTTTTTTTATGGAATAAAATCTAAAGAGAATAGTAATTATTGGTTTGTTAGGCTTCATTGCTAATTAAGTTCATATAAAAATGGTGAAGGTTTAATTCATTTATTCTCTGTAAAAAGACAAGGTGGCTGAATGGTTAAGGCAACGGACTGCAAATCCGTTTTTTATGAGTTCGAATCTCATTCTTGTCTCAATGATTGAAATAAGTTCAAATTCATTTGAAAATTATTAAAATTCAAATCATTACTATAATGAGAAAGCAAAACCTCATTGTTGTTTCAGATAAGATCATTGACATATTGAAATTGTAATTACTAGTTAGTGTTTAGTAATTATTACTGTAAATAAACACTAAAAAATACAAACAAAAAGAGATATAACTCAGTTGGTAGAGTACCGTGCTTATATCACGGGAGTCTTGGGTTCGAGTCCCAATGTCTCAATAATTAGGATGTAGTTTTTAGAGTTTGTTAAAAAAGAGTTCAATAAATACTAACTAAAATACCTGGGAAGATAACGATTGGTTGTTTACCTGCTTTGGATGCAGGAGGTTGTAGGTTCGAGTCCTGCTTCCCAGACAAATTGCCTAGAAAGGAGGTGTGTGGAGATTTATAATTAAGATTTTAATGGCTATAAAAAAGAAAAATCTAATTGAAAGTCTCAAAATGAGTTATGACTCATTTGTAAGTTAATAGTAATGCGGTTTGTAGTAGACGGTTTATACTGCAAACTGCCTACTAACTTACTACTAACTATCAAAAAAAGGAAGTGTTGAGCAATTGGTTGGCTCGGCAGACTGTAAATCTGTTCTCTTCGGAGCTTGTAGGTTCGAGTCCTACCACTTCCACAGTTTATTAACGTACAGTTTTATAGTTTTTAATTAGCAGTTTACACTGCTAATTGCTTACTAAATCACTGCATACTAATAAAAAGGTTCATTGGGGTAATGGCTATCCTTCCCAACTGTCTCTCGGGAGATACGAGTTCGATTCTCGTATGAATCGCTATTTCAGTGGTCAATAATCAATGACCGGTTAACAAAATTTGATAATTAATCATTGATAAAAGATAATTGATCACTTACAATTATAAACTGGGAAGATAACGATTGGTTGTTTACCTGCTTTGGATGCAGGAGGTTGTAGGTTCGAGTCCTGCTTCCCAGACAAATTGCCTAGAAAGGAGGTGTGTGGAGACTTATAATTAAGATTTTAATGGCTATAAAAAAGAAAAATCTAATTGAAAGTCTAAAAATGAGTTATGACTCATTTGTAAGTTAATATTAATGCGGTTTGCAGCAGACAATTTATACTACAAACTGCCTACTAACTTACAGCTAATTATCAAAAAAGGAAGTGTTGAGCAATTGGTTGGCTCGGCAGACTGTAAATCTGTTCTCTTCGGAGCTTGTAGGTTCGAGTCCTACCACTTCCACAGTTTATAGTTCTTAATAAGCAGTTTACATAGCAAATTGCTTACTAAATCACTGCATACTAATAAAAAGGTTCATTGGGGTAATGGCTATCCTTCCCGACTGTCTCTCGGGAGATACGAGTTCGATTCTCGTATGAACCGCTATTTTCAGTGGTCATTTATCAATGATCAGAAATACTATTAATTATTGATAACTGATTATTTACAAACTGAAAATGCAGGAATGGCGGAATTGGAATACGCGTCTGACTTAGAATCAGATTTTTGAGAGTTCGAGTCTCTCTTCCTGTACAAATTTAATCGATTACATACTAAAACTATAAATAAAGTTTTGATAATGAGTTTTTAATAGTTTAGTAATGGATTTTTTTAATCTTTATAAGATGTAAGTAAAGAAATAAAGTAAAAATTTAATTTAAAAGAGAAATCATGAAAATTGCAAAACAAAAATGGCGAAACTTAAAAGGAGAGTTTTTTAATGAAAAAATAACTCAATTAGTGGAAAATGCCATTGTAAAAGAAAAAAAAGAAGGAAACCGTATCAAGATTTGCGTTGGTTCCGATTCACAAGCATACACTTCTCATATAGAGTACGCTACCGCTATTGTTGTCATAAGAGAGAATAAAGGAGGTTTTATGTTTGTAAGAAATGAAAAAGGATTAAAAAATATTGGAATCAAAGAACGTATGTTAAAAGAGGTTGCAATGTCTGTAGAGGTAGCTTATGAAATTTGTAATGTGCTTGATGTTTATGATGTAGCATTAGAAGTTCATGCAGATATTAATACAGATGAAAAATTTAAGTCAAATGTAGCTTTTAAGGATGCTATGGGGTACATTTTAGGTATGGGGTTCACTTTTAAAGCAAAACCTCATGCATTTGCTAGTTCATTTTGTGCGGATAGAGCTGTGTAAAAAATTAGTTTAAAGTTATCAATTACTAACAATCTTCTGAAACTTTAAACTTACAGGAGTATAGTTTAATTGGATAAAATTTTAGAGTACGATTCTAAAGATGCAAGTTCGAGTCTTGCTATTCCTACAAATATTAAATATTTTTTAATACGTAAAAAGATTGCGCAATGCTGTTTCAAATTTGCAGTGTTATTAAGAAAAAGTCGCCGAAATAGGGGAGAATTGTTATGAAAAACGTATCAATTTAAAGAATCTAAAAAGAATCTAAAAAGAATCTAAAAAGAATCTATTTTGATATGAAAGTTGAAAGCCTCATCACAAAGGGGGAATTGTGATGAGGTGCATTAATAAGTTCATTTATTTATTAAAAATATCAATCAAGTCTTGTTGTGTGTTTCTGTATAGCACCATTGTATACATTGCTGTAATTATTTGTATTGTGTTTGTATGTGCAACTTGATTTGAAGGTTTTGATTGTTAGCCATAAAACAATCATGGTTCTACAGGTTGTAGGTTCGAGTCCTACCATGATTAACGTCATGTAGCTTAATTGGATAGAGCAGTAGTTTTTTCAGAGTTCGTGGGTTCGAATCCCACTCCCGATAACTCGGGATGGCAGAGTGGTTGAATGCGTTGGACTGAAAATCCATTAACTCTCAGACACTTTTAATGTCTGTTTTTTGTCGCAGGTTCGAATCCTGCCAAGACCACCAAAAAATAGGTCTTGTAGCTCAGTTGGTTAGAGCACTACGCTCATAACGTAGTATTTTCAAAACTTGAATTTTCAAGTTCTACTTTTAGTCAGTAGTTTTTAAGCTCATTATCTTGTAAAACTGATGTAATAAATGAAGTATTGTTTGATGAGTTGCTATATGTAACACTTTAAAATTTGCTTTGCTGTATTCTTAAGTATTAAAATGAGGTGCAAATTTTTATGAGTCAATTGTAAATTAATTAAAATTTCAATCCGCTTTTAAAACAATGTATTCATAAGTTTCTTACAAAGAATTCATCCGTAAATTTTAAAGCATTAGCATGCTTCATTTTGAATTTTAAAAGAAATAATTAAGAATAAATTCTAAAGGAAAAAAAATGAAAAGAGTAAGAATTCAACAAGGAAAAGTAGGACTCGTTTTTAAAAACGGAGACTACAAAAAGGTAATTACTGAAGGAGTAAGTTGGTTATCATTTAGTGAAAAAGTGATACAGTATGATGTATTTAGTATGTTGAATACATATGTTCCTTTAGAAATTTTATTAAAAGATGAAAAACTAGCAACTATGCTAGATGTTATTGAAGTAAAAGATAATGAGTTGGTTATTGTATATGAGAATGATAATTTTAAAACAATATTACAAGCTGGTAGGCATTTATATTGGAAAGGATTCATTAATAGAACTTTTACAAAAATAGATGTCAGCAAAATTTATATTACAGAAAGTATTGACAAAGCATTATTTGCTAATTATGAATTAACAAAGCACATTAGAGTTTTTGAAGTGTTTTCATATGAAAAAGCAGTGTTACTGGTAGATGATGTTTACACAAAAACATTGACAGGAGGAACTTATAGATTTTGGAAAAAATAATACATCAATAAAAATTGCCAAAATAGATACACGTCAATTACAGTTAGATATTTCGGGTCAAGAGCTATTAACTAAAGACAAAGCAGCTATTAGAGTTAATTTTTACACTACTTATAAAGTAACAGATATAGAAAAAGCTTTGTTAGCTAATAAAGATTATGAAAAGCAATTATATGTAGCAATGCAATTAGCATTAAGAGAATATATTGGAACTTATACATTAGATGAATTACTAGATAATAAAGAAGATATTTCTAATTTGGTTTTAGAAGCTACTAAAAAAGTAGTAAATAAATTAGGTGTAGTTGTTATTGACTGTGGAATTAGAGATGTTATTTTACCTGGAGATATGAAAGAGATTATGAATCAGGTATTGTTAGCTCAAAAGAAAGCACAAGCAAATAGTATTACTAGACGTGAAGAAACTGCTGCAACTAGAAGTTTATTAAATACAGCTAAATTAATGGAAAACAATGAAATGTTGTTTAAGTTAAAAGAGATGGAATATGTAGAAAAAATTGCAGATAAAATTGGAGAAATTACTGTTTCAGGTAATGGAAATATGGTAAAGCAATTGAAAGATATATTTACCGTGAATAAATAGTCTGTTTTATAGTAAATTAAAGTAAGGTAGAAATTTAAAAAGTTAAAATCAGTGTTAGATATTTCTGGCGCTGATTTTTTGTTTAAAATAATCAGATAAATGACGATCTTTGTAAAGCAAGAATAAAAATGAATCAAATTTTTAAGAATTTACATCTCATTATTTCTTTATTAATAGTTGTACCAACAGCTATAATTTATGGTAGCCGTTAATTTTAAAAGATCATCTAGATATTCAGGTCAATACAACTGATCTTTCTAATATGTTAAAGGCTATTATGTTTCTGTATTTAGGAATTTCTATAGTATGGTTTGTTGGTATTTTGAAATTAAAGTATTGGAAAATAGCAACTCAATTAAACATACTATTTATGCTAACTTTAGGCGTAGGAAGATTGTTTAGTATGTTAGTTGATGGTGTTCCTTCTAATGGTTATATATTTGGAGTTGTAGCTGAATTAGTTTTAGGTGCTTTTTCTGTATATCAATTAAAAAGATATAATCTTAAAAATTCAGTTCAATAAATAGATCAATCAAAAATATAGTAACATGCAATTTCAAAAGTCTACTTTTCAATTTTTAGAAGAATTATCAAATAATAATGATAGAGATTGGTTTACAGAAAATAAAAATGTTTACAATGATTCTTTACAAAATGCTAAAGATGTATTCTCTGTAATTCATGATAATTTGAATATGCATGACGATATAGAAAAGCAAAAGATTTATAGAATTTATAGAGATGTTCGTTTTTCAAAAGATAAAACACCTTACAATCCACGTTTTGCAACATCTTTCTCAAGAGGTGGAGCACATTTGAGAGGAGGCTATTTTTTACAAATAAAACCAAATGAAACGATGTTAGGTGGTGGTTTTTGGCAGCCTGAAAAGGATGATCTATTAAGAATTCGTAAAGAATTTGAATATGATGATGAAGAGATTAGAGATATTTTAGCTGCTCCTGATTTTAAAAAATATTTTGGAGGAGTTTTAGATGGAGAAGAGCTTAAAACTGCACCAAAAGGTTTTGACAAAAATCATCCATCCATAGATTTAATTCGTAAAAAAGGTTTTATAGCAACACGTACATTTTCTAACAAAGAAGTATTGTCAGCAAATTTTGTTGCTGAAATAGATTTGTCTTTTAAAGCATTAAGACCATTTTTTGATTTAATGAGTAATGTGTTAACTACGAATTTGAATGGTGAGAGTTTAATTGACTAGCTTTTAGCTTGTCAATTTCCTTTTTTAAGAAAAAGTAAGTAACTATTGTAGCTAAAATATCAGAAATAGGGAAAGCAAACCATATACCTTTTAATTCGAAAAACATTGGTAGAAGTATGATAAAAGGTATTAGAAAAATAGATTGTCTTAATAATGTAAGTATTAAAGCCGGAGTTGCTTTTCCTACTGCCTGAAAATAGGATGCGCCAATTAATTGTACAGCAATAAAAGGAGTTGCTAAAAGACAAATTAATAAGGCTTCTGGTGTTTGAGTTAATAAAGTTTCATCAGTGGTAAAAACTGAAACCATTTCATTTTTAAAGAGAAGAATAGCAATAAAAATTACGACACAAATTAGAGTTCCGTAAATAATTGAAATTTTTAGCGTTTCTCTAACTCTATCAAATAATTCAGCTCCGTAATTATAACCTGCAATAGGTAAAAAACCTTGAACGATTCCAAAAACAGGAAAGAAAATAAACATCATTAATCGGTTAATAATTCCGAAGATTGCCACCGATGTTTCATTTCCATATTTGTATAGCGAATAATTTAAAACAATAATTAGAATACTTGAAGTAGCTTGTCTAACCAAAGTAACTACACCTAATGAAGAAATTTCAGCTACAATGCTTTTTTGTAAACGTAAACACTTAGCAGAAATTCTAATTTCACATTTTTTAGAAAATAAAAATCCTAAAATAAATAAACCACAAACAGCATAAGCCAAAGCAGTTGCCAAACCAGCACCAAACATTCCCCAACCTAATATCTTAATAAAAACAACATCAAGTATAATATTAGCAATTGCGGGTAAAATTAAAGCTATCATAGAGTAAGTTGGCTTTCCTAAAGCTCTAATAATAGGGTTTCCCATCATGGCAAACGCTAAAAAAGGAGCTCCTAAAATAATTACTCTAAAATAAGGAATAGCTGGATTTATAATTTCTCCATTAGCTCCAAAAAGTTTTAAAACAGGCGTTTCAAATATCAAACAAATTCCAACTAAAATAAAAGAAATAATAGCTGTTAAACTCAATTGATTTCCAAAAACATTTTTCGCTTTTTCAATATTATCAGCACCAAGCGCTAATGAAATAATAGAACTACCACCAACACCAATTGCCATTCCCATTGAAGAGATTAAAAAACTAATTGGTAATACTACAGTTATAGCTGCAATAGCCAATACGCCAATCCATTGTCCAACAAAAATAGTGTCAACAATCATGTTTATAGACATAACCAAAATACCTATTGAAGCAGGCACAGATTGTTTTAATAATAAAGAACTGATTTTATTAGTAGATAGCTCGTTAGCAACTTGATTCATGATGGTGGAAAATTGATCTACAAAGAAACGAAATAAAACTAAGAGTTGTGTATGTTTGTGTTTATGAATTCAGATAAAATATTTTCAATTACTAGAACGGTTTGTAAAGAAGAAATTGATGAGTTGGCACATGTAAATAATGTAGTATTTGTACTATGGGTACAAGATATTGCTAAGTTACATTGGTCAGAATTAACTAAAGAGAATCCTTTAGACGATATCGTTTGGGTGGTCATTCGTCATGAAATTGATTATTTAGGAGAAGCTAAGTTAAATGATGTAATAACCATAAAAACATGGGTTGGTGAAACCCATGGTGTAAAATCGGTTCGTTATGTTGAAATTTACAAAGAAGAAAAACTTATAGTAAAGGCAAAAACAGTTTGGTGTTTGTTGCATAAAACTACGTTTAAACCTACAAGAATTACTGATACAATAAAAAACGTATTGTTAGCTTAGTTTTTACTTATCTTGAGTATAATAATTAAAATCTTTTAAAACAATATCTATAAACTTAATATCATTCATGTCTTTAGGTTTATTGATATCAGTTACTTCTTCAATTTTTGTTCTTAACTTAATAAGTGTTTTGTAATCTTTAGACTCTTTTACTCTGGTATATGTGTCTTTTATGATTCTTGCATCATTATCAGATAACTTAATAACATTAGCAAAAGTTGGTTTGTAATCTGTTTTTATGTTTTCTAAAATAGTTTTAGAAAAACTAGCTTGATCAGTTAAAGAAACGACTACTGTATTTGCTGAAAAATCACCTAAACGTTGATTTTTTTCTGTAAAAATGATCATTAAAAAACCAACTAATTTTCCTAATAAAAATATAAACCAAAGCCATACATAAAAGCTTTGATTGTCTAGATAGCTACTAAATAAAACAATTACTAAAATAAAAAAGTTGAAATCTACAATTCTTGAAAACCAGCGAATAGTATAATCTAAAATAGAAGGTTTAAATCCTTCAATATTAATAACTTTTATTTTTAATATTCGTTTACCTAGTGTTTGACCATCTAACAATACTTCAGAATACAAGGTGTAAAAAGTAATAGGAATAAAAAATAAAATTTTTAAAGCCTCAGTAGACCAATAGTCATTGTCTACAATATCACCTATAAAATTAAAGTTAATAAATTCAGTTAACAAGTACACATATGCAATTTTTATAACATTATCAATCACAAAAGCAAGCAGTCTTTGCCCAACATTTGCCATTTCAAAATTTATTTTAACATTTTGTGTAGTATTTACTTGTAGTGTTTTCATACAATTTTTACATTTGCTATATGAGAGAAATCGCTTTCATAAAGCAAAATAAAGAAAAATGGCTGGAATTAGAAGAAGTAATTTCAAATAATAGTAAAAAATCTCCAGACGAAATTGCCGACTTACATATAAAAATCATGAATGATTTATCATATGCGCAATCTTATTACCCAAAAAGTAATGTAGTGCCATATTTAAATAAGTTAGCTAAAAGTAGTTATGGGAAAATCTATCATACCAAAAAGCAAGATAAAAACGTTTTATTGGCTTTTTTCTTCGAGAAAGTTCCTTTATTACTGTACAAACACCGTAAGTACATGTATATTTCTTTTGCTTTCTTTTTTGTTTGTTTTTTTATAGGATTGGTGTCTACTTTTAATGATGATAATTTTGCACGTCAGATTTTAGGAGATAGTTATGTAGAGAAAACATTGGAAAATATAGAAAGTGGAGATGCTTTAGCTGTTTACAAAGGAGGAAGTAACTGGGGAAGTTTTATCGGAATTTTTGCAAATAATTTACGTGTAGGTATTTACATGTTTCTATCAGGGTTGTTCCTAGGGTTAGGTACAGGTTTTTATATTATTCAAAATGGAATCATGGTAGCTGTTTTTCAAGCTTTTTTCTATCAAAATAATACTTTGTTAGATAGTTTAAAAGGAATTTGGATTCATGGTACATATGAAATTTTCGGAATGGTTATAGAAGCTGGTTGTGGTTATATTATTGGTGCTAGTATTTTATTTCCAGGAGCTTTAAAAAGGATGGAGTCCTTTAAAAAAGGAATAAGAGAAGCCTTTTTTATATTCATTAGTACAATTCCTTTTACGTTTGTAGCTGCTTTTTTAGAAGGTTATGTAACACGATACTATAATAAAGTACCTGGATTTGTATGTTTCTTAATAATTGCAACGAGTCTGGTTTCTATTTCTTATTACTATTTAATATTGCCTTATAAAGTGGCAGCTAAAAAACTAAATAAATAATGAAGCAATTATTACTGTTTTTTATGCTTTTTTTTAGTCTTGTTGCTACTTCTCAAGAAGAAAATATTGATGTGGTACCAGCTGAAAATAGAGCTTTTAATGAAGATTTAAAATCTAAATACAATGGTAGTGATTTTACCTATACAGAGTACGAAGAGCCTGTAAAAGAAGTAGAGGAGAAGAAACCTGAAAAAGATGTAGACTTAACTTTTTTTAAATCGGTTGTAGATTTTTTAGCAACTATTTTTCCTTATGCATTAGCGTTAATAGTCATATTAATTATTGTAAAAAGTGTTTTAAGTAATGAAGTTTCATTGTGGGATTTCAGTAGAAATAAAACTGAAAAAGTAGCTATTGTAGCTGTTAATGATGAAGAAGATATTCATAAAAATGATTATTTAAAGTTGTTAGAAAAAGCAAAGCAAGACGGTGATTATAGAAAGGCTACAAAATATTACTATTTACATTTATTGAAGAAAATGAATGAAAAAGAGTTGATTAACTTTGATAAAGATAAAACAAACTCTGAGTATATTTTTGATTTGAAAAAAACGGAATTGCGTAAGCCTTTTTCATATTTACTGTATTTATACGATTATGTTTGGTATGGTGAGTTTAATATTGATCAAACAAGTTTTACAGCTATAGAAAAGAAATATCAATCATTTTTAAATACGATATAATTGATTTTTAAAAGAAACATATTATTTTTTACATTCATAATATCTTTAATGGTTTTTACATCATGTTCGTCTAGAACAAATTGGTATGAAAACTATAAAGAACGTTCTAAAGATCCTTTTGGAACTTATATTATTGCTAACGAAGGAGAAGAACTTTTTGGTAAAGATCAGTTTACCATGCTAGATAAGCATATAGAAGATTATTTTTATGATGTTTACTATGATAATGAGGCTGATTATGCTAATTATGTATGTATAAAGTCTATTGCTCATCGTTTAGATAGTTTAAATATTAATAAACTTTTGAATTTTGTAGCATCTGGTAACGATATTTTCTTGTCGTTAAATTATATGAATAGTAGGTTAACGGATACTTTAAAAGTTGAAACAACAAATCTTGATAGTTTAACCTACAATATTTCTAAATTAAAAGAATTGAGAAGCACTTTTAAATTAAGAAATAAAGGATTCAAAGAAACTTCATATGTATTTGATAGAAATATAAGAAGACATTATTTTTCATCTTTTGACCCAGTAACTACCACCGTTTTAGGTACTCAAAAAGTAGGTAGGTTTGATCATCATCCGAATTTTATTAAAGTTAAGTTTTACGATGGTTCTATTTATTTGCATACACAACCTATTGCTTTTACTAATTATAATTTATTAAATGAAAATAAAAGTTATGCGTCTAATGTTCTTTCATATTTACCAAATAGGTTAACATTATGGGATCCGCACATAAGAAGAAGTAAAGAAAATGCTAGAAATCAAGATAGAAATGATAGTACTTCTGCTTTAAACTTTTTTTCACAACATTCATCTTTAAAATGGTCTTTGTATGTTGCTTTTATTGGTTTACTTACTTTTTTAATTTTTAATGCAAGACGTAAACAACGTGCCATTCCTGAAGTAAAACCATTAAAAAATTCAACAAAAGATTTTATACACACGATAGCAAACTTGTATAAAGGGGAACAAAATCATAAAAACTTGGCTACTAAAAAGATTATTTACTTTTTAGAGAAAATAAGAAGCAAATATCATATTGAAACAAGAAACTTAAATAAAGAGTTCATAGAAAAGTTAGCCGCTAAATCAGGAAATACAGTTCATACAACAACATATTTAATAAATACAATTATTACAGTAAACAAAAGGTCAGAGTGTACACAAGATGAACTTGTTCGTTTAAATACACTTATTGAAAACTTTTTACAAAATAAATAATTATGGAAGAAACGAATCAGCCTCAAGAGAGCAATGATAAATTAGAGTTTAAAAATAGAATTGACGTATCTGAATTACAGGAGAGTATATATAAGATAAAAACACAATTAAATAAAGTGATTGTTGGACAAAAAAGTATGATCGATTTATTAATTGTGGCTATTTTTTCTGATGGACATGCATTAATAGAAGGGGTACCAGGTGTTGCAAAAACAATGACGACTAAATTACTTTCTCGTGTTATGGATATTGATTTTAGTAGAATTCAGTTTACTCCAGATTTAATGCCTTCTGATATTTTAGGTACTTCAGTATTTAATGTAAAAAGTAATGAGTTTGAATTTAAAAAAGGACCTATTTTTTCTAATATGGTTTTAATTGATGAAATAAATAGAGCTCCAGCTAAAACTCAAGCAGCATTATTTGAAGTAATGGAAGAAAAGCAAATTACAATGGATGGTGTACGTTATAAAATGAATCCGCCTTTTATTGTATTAGCTACTCAAAACCCAATAGAGCAAGAAGGAACTTATCGTTTACCAGAAGCTCAGTTAGATCGTTTTTTATTTAAAATTAATGTGGATTATCCTACAGCAGCTGAGGAGTTAGAGATTGTTACTAGAGAGCAGGATTTGGTTGAGAATGTAAAATTAGATCAGGTTGAAAAGGTAATTACTGGAGAAGAAATTTTAAAGTTCAGAAAATTAATTACTCAAATAAAAGTAGAGAAAAATTTATTAGAATACATTGCGAATATTGTAGTGAACACAAGAACAAACTCTTTCTTGTTTTTAGGAGCTTCACCAAGGGCAACTATTGCTATTTTAAAAGCATCAAAATCATTTGCAGCTATTAATGGTAGAGATTTTATTACTCCAGAAGATATTAAAAACGCTGCAATTCCAGTTTTAGAACACAGAGTTATTGTTACACCAGAAAGAGAAATGGAAGGGATTACAAGCAGACAAATTATTGAGCAAATAATTGAATCTGTTGAAATACCTAGATAAAATAATTGATCATAAAGAATGAAAAACTTATACAACTCGTTATTTCTAAACAATCGATTTTTCTATGCTTTAGCAATAGTTACTGTGCTATTTGTTATAGGTTTTTTCGTTCCTATGTTTTTTACTTTTGCAAAAGTCTTACTGTTTAGCATTTGTTTAATTACTCTTTTTGATATTGCTATACTTTTTTCAAAAAAGAAAGGTGTTGAGTTAGAACGTACGTTGCCTGAAAGATTATCTAATGGAGATGTAAATACTATTCACTTAAAAGTAGTTAATAATTATAATGTTAAAACGCATGTTTCATTAATTGAAGAGCTTCCTTATCAATTACAAAATAGAAATTTTAAACTCTTTGAAGTTTTTAATCCGAAGCAAGAAAAAGAATTAAGTTATAATGTTACTCCATATGTAAGAGGAGATTATGATTTTGGAAATACCAATGTATATGTTTCTTCATTATTGCAATTGGCAACTAAAAAGTATGTATTAGGAGTTCAGAAAAAAATTAGATGCTATCCTTCGTTTTTAAAGTTGAAAGATTTTAATATGAAAGCGATTTCAAATAATTTAACAGCACACGGAAGTAAGAAAATAAGAAGAATAGGGAACTCTTTAGAATTTGAACAGATTAAAGAATATGTAGCAGGCGATGATATTAGAACATTAAACTGGAAGGCGACAGCTAAGCGTAACCAGTTAATGGTGAATCAGTATGTAGAAGAAAAGTCTCAATCGGTTTATTCAATTATTGATTCTGGTAGAGCTATGCAAATGCATTTTGAAAAGATAACATTATTAGATTACGCCATCAATGCAACATTAGCGGTAAGTAATGTTATTTTAAGAAAACAAGATAAAGCAGGAATGTTTACGTTTTCTAAAAAGATTGATAATATTATTGTAGCAGAACAGCGTAACTCACAAATGAATTTAATTTCAGAAGCTCTTTATAATATTAAAACAGATTTCTTAGAGCCAGATTATAGCTTATTATATGCTTCTATCAAAAGAAAAATTCCGAGTAGAAGTTTATTGATTTTATATACAAATTTTGAAACTCTAGATGCTTTAAGACGTCAATTACCTTATTTAAGAGCTATAGCTAAAAATCATGTTTTATTGGTTGTTTTCTTCAAAAATACTGAGCTGAGTAAAATAGTACAAGAGAAGGCTAATAATGTAAATGATGTTTATGATAAAATAATTGCTGAAAAGTTTATGTACGAAAAGAAGCAGATAGCCAATGAATTAAAAAAGTATGGTATCCAATCAATTTTAACCAAACCTCAAAACTTAACAGGAGATACGATTAATGGATATTTAGAATTAAAATTGCGTGGTTTATTTTAATTCTTTACATTTAAACCTATCAAAAATTAACTTAACTAAATTTTTTTATTATGAATTGGTATGTAAAAGTACTTAAGCAGTATGTTGACTTTAATGGTCGAGCAAGGAGACAAGAGTTTTGGATGTTTACATTGATCAACTTTCTGATTTCTCTTGCTATTAATATTCTATCTTTAGCAATAGCACCAGAATTAGCTATATTAGGAACATTATATTCTCTTGCTGTTTTATTACCGAGTCTTGCTGTAGGAGCTAGACGTTTGCATGATATAGGTAAAAGTGGATGGTTGTTACTTTTAATCTTAATTCCTTTAATAGGAGTTATTTTATTGATTGTTTGGTGGGCAACAGATAGTGAGCATGGACCAAATGATTGGGGACCAAATCCAAAAGGAATCGGAAATGTTAATGAAATTGATTCTTTAGGAAAAGAATAGTTATTTCAGTACATATAAAACAAAAAAAATCGCCATTTCGGCGATTTTTTTTTGATTGGAAATTTTAATAAACAGAAATTCTATTTTAAAATCTTGAATTTATTTTTTAATAAACTTAATATTTAAGTTTTTCTCTAGTTGATGAATTTGCTCTAATTCTTTAGGTAAAATAAAAGCTTGAGAAATTCCTTTTTTACCAGCTCTTGCAGTTCTACCACTTCTGTGAGTATAATATGCTAATTGTTCTGGTAATTGATAATGAATTACAAAGTTTAAATTTTGAACGTCAATACCACGAGCAGCCACATCTGTAGCAATTAAATACTGTAAACTTTCATTTTTAAAAGCACGCATTACCTTATCTCGCTCAATTTGTTTCATGTCACCTTCTAAAACACCAATACTAAAACCTTCTTTTTGTAACTCTTCATTCAGTTTTCTTGCACCAGCTTTTGTTCGAGCGAAAATAATACCTCTTTCATCTGGTCTTTTTTCTAAAAAAGAAACTACAGCGTCTAACTTTTCATTCAGTGTAGTTAAAGAGTAAAAATGTGTGATATTTTGATTTACAACTGAAGAAGGATTAATCTCTACACGTTTGGCATTTACATTCATGTAGTTTTTAATTATTTTTTTGATCTCTTCAGGCATTGTTGCAGAAAAAAGCCACGTATTTCTTTCTCCAGATGTATATTTTAAAATTCTGTTAATAGCCAACTTAAATCCCATACTTAACATTTCGTCAGCTTCATCTAAAACCAATGTTTTAATGTTTTTTAAGTCGATTTCTCCTCTTTCAATTAAATCGATTAATCTACCAGGAGTAGCTACAACTATATGTGTTGGACGTTGTAAATTTTTAATTTGTCTCTCAATTTTTTCACCGCCATAAACACCTTCAACAAATATTTTTCCGTCAACATATTTTGTAAACTTAAATAGTTGTTTTTTTATTTGTTGAACTAACTCTCTTGTAGGAGATAAAATAAGAGCTTGTATGGTATTAGAATTTGGTTTTATTTGATGAAGTATAGGTAAACCAAAAGCAGCTGTTTTTCCTGTTCCAGTTTGAGCTAATCCAATAAAATCAGTTCTTTCATTTAATAAATAAGGAATAGTTCTTTCTTGAATTTCTGTAGGGGTTTTAATACCTAACTCTTTCAATCCTTTTACAAAATCTTTACGTACACCTAAAGCTGAAAATGTTGTTGACATATATAGTTTTTACTGGTGGCAAAGATATGCTTATTTATATTAAATAATAGAGTAGAAGTAGAGTTTGAAAGTGATTGATTATATTTTAAATTTTCCAAGAGAACTTAATGGTAGTACCTAAACCTTTTTCTGACTCTACACAAATGGTTCCGTTATTTTCAGAAACTAATTTTTTTACGATAGATAAACCAATACCAGTACTTTCAACTTCGCTATTATTATTTAGCTTACTAAACATTTCAAATATTTTATGATGGTACTTTTCGGGTATACCAGGACCGTTGTCACCAACAAAAAATAGGTATTCTTCATTTAATGTAGAAACTCCAACAGTTATAACAGGTTTTTCCTTATCATTATGCTTAATAGCATTACTAATTAAATTTTGAAACACGTGTTCTAATTCAATTCTGTTAGCAAAAATTTCTGAATCTTTTTCAGGTAAAACAAAAGTATTTTTAGTGTCAAAAATTTCGGTAACTTCAATTAGTAATTCATTAAAGCTAAAAGTGTTTTTTTGTTTTTTACCTCTAGCTACTTTTGAATATTCTAAAAGACCATCAATCAAAGCGCTCATTTTAGACACTCTTCCTTTTAATAACTCAAAATAATTTTTAGAGTTATCATCAAGAGATTCTTCTAAATCTTCTTCAATAAAAGTAACCAAAGTATGCATTGCTACTAAAGGAGCTTTTAAATCATGAGAAACGATATGATTAAAACTATCTAATTCAGAATTTGAGCTTTCCAACTGTTTTAAATTTTCTTTAAGTTCTAAGTTAACATTTGATAGTTCTTTAGATTTTACAGAGATTTCTTTTTTCTGTTCTAAAGCAAATTCTTTAGCTTTTTCTAACTCTTTAAAAGAATCCGAAAATCTATTCATTAGTAACATGGAAAGCATCATAAAAACCAGTACGTATCCGAAGTTTACATATATAATTGCATTGGCGTTCTTACCTAAAAATATAAAAATGTGAATGCAAAAAACGACAGTTCCTAAAATCATGCTTACCAGTAATAAAATAGATTCGTGTCTTTTACCAATAATTGCTTTCATAATAATAAAGGTTACATATAACAGGTTAACCATCATTAATATTAAAAAAGGTAGCACAAACCTTGTAAAATGTGGAGCAGGTAAGAATATGACTAAAGCACTAAGTGTGTAAAAGCTTAGCCTAATAACTTTAGAATATGTTTTATGTGTAAAACTGGTGAAAATACTATCAAAAAATAGGCTAGCAGCTGTACCCGCTAAAAATAAAGATACATACTCTATTTTTGTAAGAATAACCCAGCTAGATGATTCAAAAATTCTAGCTAAAGGAGCATATCTATCGCTTAAACCCATGTATGATAAGCAAATACAAGCAAAAGCAAAGAATAATACGGCTTTATCTTTATTCCAGTAAAAAAGATAAAATAATAAAAAGAAAGCCCCAATAAAGCCTAAACAACCAATAAAAATCATGTCAGCAATAATGCGTTTAGCTCTTACATTGCTTAAGTGTTCACTGTTAGCCAAAACAAGAGGTTTGTCGATTCCTCCTTTATTGTGATAAAAATTTGCTGTTTGTATAACTATATCAAGTTGATTTTCATTGGTATCTAAAGGAATTATTTGTGAGTATCTTCTGTGTAACGTTTCACTTCGTGTTGTTCCAACTTTACCTATTTCAGAAATTAACTTACCATTAATCCAAGTTTTTGATGATGCATATATGGCAGGAATAAATAATGATAAGTGTTTGTTTTTTTCAGGTAAAGTGTATTTTAACCGATAGGTTGCATAACCGATAGAAGGAAGGTTTTCTCCATCAGCAAGACTATAATTGGTCCAATTTGTTAGTGAAACTTTGGTGTGTGTGTAATTGTTGTTAAATTCATTGGGATTAATTAATTGTTTCCAATAGAATTCCCAACCAGAATCGAGAGAGATTTCAGTACTTTTAGTATTAACAGGAGATTTCTGGAGAGAAGTTGTATTAACTATACTATCATGTTTTTTTAAACCAAATACACTATTTGAAAATAAAAATACTAGGATGTAACAACAAAAAAACTTCAAACATTCACTCTTCAACAACAATTTATTCATTAAAAAAGGATCTTGTTTATAAATTGTATATACATAATTTGAGAAAGCCAAATTACTTAATATATATGACTTTAGAAAATTGTAAAGGGCTACAAATCTTTTAATTCGTTTCTCAGATTAACTCTAGCCTTCTTTTCATATAGACTTACAAAAGTTTCAGTTTTGTAAATACTTTTTTTATCTAAAAAGTGTAATAACACCTTCTTTCTACCTTTTTTATACAATAAGTTAGGTATCAGTTTATATTCTTTTCTAATAGCTTTTGTATAACTCTCATAAATTTCTTCAGATTGCCCTAAAATGGCTAAGTCAAAATCAATAAGTAATTTACTGTCATTATTACTGCTTTCATGAGTTTTAGTAGCTAGTATTTGTTCTTGAATATTTTCTAATATTTCTTTGGAAAGAGAAATTTTAGACAATTCATCAACAGCATAATCAGCACTTCTTTCTTCATTATCTTTTTTCCATATGTTGTAAATAACATCATGATAAAAAATAGAAAAAGCAATTGTATCAGGGGTTTCTAATTGGCTTTCAAATTGATCGTAGTATCTAAAAAGTTCTTCTAAATGATTTAAATTATGATATGCTCTGTGACTCTCAGAATATTTATTATGAATGTTTTTCCAGAACTTTTTGATGAAGTCGGTATCATCTGTGTATTTTATAAGTAGGTTTTCAAAACGTTTTTCTAATTGAGAAGCCATAAATTTAGATTGTGAGCACTAAATTATGAAAATATTTTTTTTGAAGTAATAAAAGGTTTTATACTTAGTCCGTAGTGATAAATATTGGTAATCGTTTGGTTTATAGTTTATTCTATTTATAGTAAAAAAACATTTTTTGATATTTTATTTGCTTAATTTATATCAAATTTATACATTTGAACATAATCCCTAATCCCCAAGCACCATGTGTAGATTACTACTCATAGTGTGTGCGTTATCTCTGTACACACATGTTTCTGCTCAAACTAAAACGTGTTCTAAAGACAAAATAGAACCTATTTTAGATTTAAATACCATTACAAAGTGTTCCGTAGAAAAATCTGATAATACCGAAGAAGAAAAGGTTTCTGTAAAAGTAGTTTCTAGAAAAAGAATATTACGTAAAAGAGATAAAGCAACAGGTATTGTTACAAATAGTTATTCTCACAAATTAGTTAATTTAAAGGATAAAATATCTAAAATGAATGAGCTTGAATTTGATAAGACAGGCGGTCATAAGATAATTCCTTTCAATTTTGTTGAAGAAATTCCTTTGTTTAAAGAATGTCAAATAGTTTCTTTAGATGATCAAGATAAATGTTTCCGAGAGCAATTAACAGCGCACATTAGAAAGAACTTTAAGTATCCTGAAAAAGCTTATGAAGAAGCTATACAGGGTAGAGTATATGTATATTTTTTAATAGACAAAGAAGGTAATATTAGTCAAATTAAGTCTAAATCACCTTTTAAGGGAGAAATATTAGGAGAGGAAGCCGAGCGAATTGTTAAAGAGTTACCAAAATTCATTCCAGGTAAACACAATGGTGCCCCAATTACTGTGAAATATGGATTACCAATAACTTTTAAAATACCAGGAGTTAAGCCATCTAATATTGAAGAAGACAAAATTAAAGAAACTAAAAAGGTTGAAGTAAAGGAAGTAGAAGTAATAGATGAAAACAAGTATGCTTTCTATGAATTAGAGAGTATTCCTCAATTTAAAACTTGTGGTAACGATTTAAGTATACAATGTTTCAATAGACAGCTAATTCAGCATATACAAGAGTATTTTGATTATCCTGAAAGCGCTTTAGATGATGATATACAAGGTATTGTAAATATTAAGTTTGTAGTTAACAGAAAAGGTGATATTGTAAATATTGAAACAGATGGTCCTGAGAATGGAGAAGTTTTAGAAGAAGCAGCTGTAAACTTAGTGAAAAAACTATCTAGATTTCAGCCAGCTGTTAAGAATGGTAAAAAAGTAAATGCTAAATATGGCTTTCCAATCAGTTTTAGTTTGAAATAATTAGAAATACTTAATACCTCTAAAACATCATTTTTTTAAATAAAATCTTAAAAATCTGCGTTTTTTATTGAGTTTAACAGTTTTTTATGTTTAAAAATGGGGAAAATCACCTTGTTATTGCATAATTTTCTTCAATAATTGAAAAAAAAATTAACAAATGATAATTTTTTTTATCTAGTTGATTCATATGAATTATAACTAATAAAAAAAGAATTTATTAAAAGTTTTAAGTGTTGCAATTCAGTGTTTTAAAAGCTTTTTGTTTAACTTGTTTATGAAAAAAAATTGCCTCTAAAAATGATGTCTTTTTAGTGAAAAATCAACTTAAATTTCTATAATGAGCTGTAAAACAGCACATAGTTTTTCATGTTTTTTGTTTATTAGTTTTTTTCTTAATACATTTAGCTTAATCTATAATCTAAATAAACCTAAAACAAATTATGATGCAAAAACTATTACTTGTAGTATGTACTTTGTTTTTTAGCATGCAACTTGCAGCACAAAAAACAACATGTACAGATGAATCGGGGGACTCAGTTCAAGGTTTGAATAGCATTACTAAGTGCACCGTTCAAGAGTCAAACGAAGAAGGTGTTAAAACTGAAAAAATTAGCATTAAAGTTGTTTCAAGAAAAAGGATTTTAAGAAAAAGAAACGAAGCTTCTGGTATTTTAACCAATGAAAATCAAACGAATCACAAATTAGCAAGCATTAAAAAGAAGATTTCTGAAATCAACCAAGGGCTTAACGTCAATGAGATTAAAAGGAAAGAAGCTGTTTTGTTTAATTTTGTAGAAGAGATTCCGTTATTCGAATCTTGTGAAAGTTCACCACTTGCTCAACAAGAAAAGTGTTTTAGGTCTGAATTATCTAAGCATATCAAAAGAAATTTCAGATATCCTGAAAAATCTTACAATAAAGGAATTCAAGGAAGAGTTTTTATCTTTTTTAATATTGATAGTGATGGTCATGTAGTAAACCTTAAAACTGTAGATCCGTATTTAGGAGAAGAGTTAGGGGAAGAGGCAAAAAGAATAATTAAGAAATTACCAGAATTTAAACCAGGAAAACAAGGAGGAAATCCAATTGCTGTAAAATATGGATTACCAATTACGTTTAAAATTCCAGGAGTTAAGCCTACTAACATTAAAAAACCAAACGTTAAGAAAGACTTAGGAGTTCTTTATACATTTAATAGATTAAACGCAATTCCTAGATTTAAAGCTTGTTCTGAAACGAATGATGTAAAATGTTTTAATAAAGGTTTAATAAAGCATATTCAAGAGAACTTTATATACCCTGAATCAGCTATTGACGATAATATAGAAGGGATGGTAGACATCAATTTCGTAATTGATGCAACAGGTAAAGTTGTTAATATAGAAGCTAAAGGTGCTAAAAATGCTGAAATATTAGAAAAGGCAGCTATTAATTTAGTAAAAAAATTACCAACTTTTACTCCTGCTGTTAAAGATGGAAAAAAGGTAAATGCTAAATATAATTTTCCACTTAACTTTAGTTTAGATTAATGATTAGATAAAATTACATAAAATAAAAAAGACATGTTTTTTACATGTCTTTTTTTATGATTATCATTTTTGTTGATGATAATTATTATATCTCTATGAATCTACTTCGTATCTAACAATCTTTTCAACAGTTTTACTACTACTAATCAGAAAGTTTTTAATAACAGTTTTGGCAAGTTCCTTATTTTCAATTGGAGTGATTAAATTCTTTAAAATATGAATCTCATTATTTTGATACGCCAAATTGGTAAAAGCATGTCCTAAAACAGTATTTTCTTCAATTAAAATAATAGATTTTTCTTCTGGTTCTCTACCTTTATTTACAAGCAGAAAATTATCATGATTAAAATCTTTATCAGTTAACTTTCTTTTTCTTACGATGTTATATTTAGGTTTTAAGGTGTCTAATTCAATATAATACTTTAATCTTGTAAGTAGTTGGTTACCAGTTTCTTCGTAGGTGATATTTTCAACTTTAGTACTAATCTTAACAGCTCGTTTCGAGTTTTTAAGAAATAACTTATTGACTTCCTGTCGAATATTTCTTCCTCTGCCTAAAAAAATAATTTTACCCTCTTCATTATGAACATAATATACGCCTTCCTTTTCAGGCAAATCATCTAAAATTGATTGTAATTTTAATTTATGATTTCTGTTATCAGTGTATTTAATTGTTCGTTGAATGATTTTTTTATTAGTATCTTTTTCAAGAAGTAACTTAAAAAGTTTAACCGTTGCTTGGGCATCGCCACTAGCACGATGTCTATCGGCAACAGCTATGCCTAAATTGCGGCATAATTTACCTAAACTATAAGAAGGTTGATCTAAAATTAATTTCTTACTAAGTGTAACAGAACAAAGAGTGTTTTTAAAATAATCGTAACCTAATCGGCTAAATTCATTTTTTAAAACTCTGTAATCAAAAGCAGCATTGTGTGCAACCAAAATACAGTCAGATGTAATTTCTACGATTCTTTTGGCTACTTCATGAAACTTTGGTGCATTACGAAGCATTTTATTGTTAATACCTGTTAGTTTAACAACAAACTCTTGAATTTCTTTTTCAGGGTTGATTAAAGATATAAATTGATCTACTATTTCGTGTCCGTCAAATTTATAGATAGCTATTTCAGTAATGCCTTCTTCATTAAATTTTCCCCCAGTTGTTTCTATGTCTAAAATTGCGTACATGCAGTAAAGGTTTCCTATTTATCATAATAATATGGGGAGTAGATTTTGGCAAATATAAAGAAAATCAGATAAGTGACTAAAATTTAAATTTTGTAGTTTCTATTACCAAAAATTGAACTACCAATTCTTACCATAGTACTGCCACAATCAATTGCCAATTGATAATCTCCACTCATTCCCATAGATAATGTAGTAAATTTATCTTTACCACTGATATTAATTTCGTTAAACAGGGCTTTTAGATCGTTGAACTCACTTTTTAATTGTTCTTGATCATCGGTAAAAGTTGCCATTCCCATTAAACCAACAACATTTATGTTTTTTAGCTCTTTTATTTCTTCAGAAAATAGAATGTTTTTGATTTCTTGAAAAGTTAAACCAAATTTAGTTTCTTCTTTAGCAATGCGAGCTTGTAGTAAGCAATTGATAACTCTATCATGTTTTTTTGCTTGTTTGTCTATTTCTTTAAGAGTTTTAAAACTATCAACACCATGAATTAAACTAACAAAATGCGCCATATATTTTACCTTATTTCTTTGTAAATGACCAATCATGTGCCATTCAATATCTTTAGGTAGTTCATCATATTTGGTTACCATTTCCTGTATTTTATTTTCACCAAATATTCGTTGACCAGCATTGTAAGCTTCTTGTAAATCACTAATAGGTTTTGTTTTAGAAACTGCTACTAATGTTACATTTTCTGGCAATTTATTTTTTATGTTGATTAAATTTTCTGCAATCATTATAAGAATTCGTAAATAGTTAAAGCACTTCTTAATTTAGGTTCTATATAAGTTGTTTTAGGTGGCATTACCAAATTGGCATCTACGATATTTTTTATTTCTTGTATGTTAGTTGGTAACATACCAAATGAAACTTTAAATTCACCATTGTCTACTTTATTCTTTAATTCTAAACCATCAGATTTATCTTGAGAATAAATAATTTTAGAAGCATTTCTAATATCATTAATACCTAAAATAGGTTTTAAAACTGTTCGGTATAAAATTTCAGCATCTAACTCACTTAGTTTATCACTAAATTCATAAGCAGATTTTCTTAAGTATAAAGCATAAAAATCACCATTTAAATACATGCTAAAATGATGTTTTTCTTTTGGTTTATATAATTCTTGACCTCTGTTTTCTATTCTGAAGTAAGTATCTAATTCTATTAAAAACTCTTCAACACTTAAACCATTTAAATCTTTAATGAATCGATTAAATTCATAAATGCTAAGTTGACTTTCAGATAAAAGATAGCTCATAAAAAAATTATAATCCTCTTTACCTGTGTGATTAGGGTTTTCTTTAGCTAAATTTTTAGCTAATAAACAAGACGAAGTCGTTCTATGATGTCCATCTGCAATATATAATGTATCTATATTATTGAAAGACTTTGTTATAATCTCAATATCGTTAACATCGTTTACCTGCCATAAAAAATGTAAAACTTTATCGGTAGTAGAGAATTCATATTCGGCCCTTTGATTTTGATATTTATTTAGAATCATATTAATATCGGTATCATCAGGGTAGGTTAGTAACACTGGCTCTGCGTTAAAACCTGTGTTTTTTAGATAGTTTTCAAAAAGTAATTCTCTTTCTTTTAAGGTACGTTCGTGTATTTTAATAACATTGTTATGATAATCTTCTACAGAAGTAGCAGCTATTATACCACAAAAAGTATTAGTAGCAGTTACTTTTTTATAAACGTAAAAAGAAGGCTGTTCATCTTGAACAAAAATATTGTCTTCTTTGAATTCTAAATATCTATTGTGTACAAGTTTAAAACGTTGCTCACCAGTTATATCTTGTTTTTGATATTTATAACCAGGATTAACTACATGTAAAAAGGTATACGGATTAAAAGCTAAATTAGCATTCAAAAAATCTTTGTCATATAGTTCATACGATTTAGATGCTACTAATGCTACTTTATCTCTAGTTGGACGTATTGCCTTAAATGGTTTTACAATTGCCATAATTATGAAAGTAACGCTACAGCTTGATTAGCTAATTCTAAACCAACTTTATTTACAGTTTCTTCTGTTAGTGATGCAATGTTAGGAGAAAGAGATAAGTTAGGATTCATTAATAATTGAATCTCTGGTCTTGGTTCACTTTCAAAAACATCTAAAGCAGCATACTTTATTTTTCCATCATTAATAGCTTTTACCAAAGCTACTTCATCTATTAATCTACCATTAGTACAATTAACTATTCCAATGCCATCATTCATCTTTTCAAAATGTGCAGCAGTTAAAATATGATCATCGGCAGAAGGCATGTTTACAGATATAAAGTCAGCATCTTTTAGCAATTCTTCCATAGAAACTGAACTAAAGTTGAAGCTAGTTGTTTGTCCGTCAAAAAACTCAAGTTCAACGTTTACTTCTTTAGCTTCAAAATGATACATAACAACTTTCATTCCTAAACCTAAAGCGATTCTTGCAGTAGCTATGGCTGTTTGTTCCATACCAATAATACCTAAGGTTTTTCCGCGCAATTCAGTTCCCCAATACATTTTTTTCAAACCAGTAAAGTTAGAATCACCTTCTAAAGGCATTTCTCTATTAGATAAATGTAAATTACGTACCATTCCTAATAAATGACCAAAAACAAGTTCTGCTATTGCATTGGCTGAAGATTCAGAAGCATTAATTACATGTACTCCTTGGTCTTTAGCATATTGAACATCAATATTATCTAAATTAACTCCAGAAGTTCCTATTAGTTTTAAACTAGGACATGCATCTATGAATTCTTGTTGTATTTCAATTGAATTAGGAATTAAAATAGCATCAATAGTTTCTTCGTTAATAAAGTTTTCTAATTGTTGTTCAGCTACTTTAGTAGTTATTACTTCAAAGTTAGCTTCTTCCAAAATTGTAACTGCATTTTCACTAACTCCAAGGTTTATTAATATTTTCATGTATTGTATTTGTATTGTTGTTTTACAGTAAGTTTTATTGATTACTGTAATTCACGATCATTGTTTTTAAGCTGTTCTTTCTAACTCTTGCATTACATCTACTAATGCCTGTACACTAAACAAAGGTAATGCATTATACATACTAGCTCTATAACCACCAACAGAGCGATGTCCGTTTAAACCATTTATTCTAGCTTCTTTCCACATAGCATCAAACTTTTCTTTTAACTTTTCATCATTTAAAGTAAAAGTTGCATTCATAACACTTCTATCTTCATTAACAACATTTCCTTTAAAAAGCTCATTTCTATCAATTTCGTTGTAAAGTAATGACGCTTTTTTATTGTTTACTTCCTCAATAAAAGGAATTCCTCCTAAATCTTTTAACCAATCTAAAGTTAACATTGATACATAGATAGAAAACACTGAAGGAGTGTTGAACATACTATCTTTACCAACATGTACTTTATAACTAAGCATTGAAGGAACTTCTCTTGTAATATTGTTTAATAAATCATTTTTAATTACAACTAAAGTAGCACCAGCAGGTCCCATATTTTTTTGAGCCCCAGCATAAATTAAGTCGAATTTAGAAAAGTCTAATTGTCTAGAGAAAATATCAGAACTCATATCACAAATTAAAGGAACTTCAACTGTAGGAAATTCTTTCATTTGTGTACCATAAATTGTATTATTACTTGTACAATGTAAAAAATCAATATCGGTTGGTACTGTATAGTTTTTGGGTATATAATTAAAATTTTGATCTTCAGAAGAAGCAACTTCAATCAAATCTCCAAACAATTTACCTTCTTTAATAGCTTTAGTACTCCAAGTACCAGTATTTAAATATCCTGCTTTTTTATTTAAAAAATTATAAGCAATCATTAAAAACTGAGTACTAGCACCTCCGTGTAAAAACAATGAAGTGTATCCTTTGTTGTCTAAGTTTAATAATTCTAATGCGGATTTTCTTGCTTTTTCAATAACATCAACAAAAGGTTTACTTCGATGCGAAATTTCAATTAAAGATAAATCGTCATTATTAAAATTAATTACTGCTTCTGAAGCTTTTTTCAATACTTCTTCAGGTAAAATACAAGGTCCAGCGCTAAAATTATGTTGTTTCATTATAGATTAGATTGATAGTACAAAGATGCAATTTTAAGAGTTGAGAATTAAATTTTTGATAAAAAATCTAGTGTATTTACTCCGTCAGCATAATCCCACAAGTTAGGATGCTGAGTTTGACCAAAAGAAATTTCGTTTTCAATGAAGTTTTTTGCAACTACACATTGAATATTATCCCTTTCTTCATAAAGTTTAATTTTAAGATCATCTTCATTTTCGTAATATTCATAAAATACTGAAGCAATAGGAGATGAGTAGCTTTCATCTTCTTTAATCATTAAAAAACCATTCTCTAAAATATCAAATTCGCTCATTAAATACACAGCTTTGTTGTAATCGTAATTATTAGCGTATTTAGCATTATTAATAATTTCTTGTTTGTTAAACATTCCTTTGAAAAAAGAATCGAAATTATAATCTTTAGGAACAAATAATTTAGAAACTGAACGACAACCTAATCCAAAGTAGCGAAATACATCTTCACTTAAATTTTCATAATCTTCTTCCGTTTCTTTACCAGTAATAATGGCTACAGAATTTCTGTTTTTACGAATAATATTAGGTTTATCTTTAAAATAATATTCGAAATATCTTGCTGTATTATTACTTCCTGTGGCTATTACAGCATCAAAATCAGTTAGTTTTTCTTTTGTAAATTCAATTTTACCTTTAAAATCTTCATTTACATATTCTAAATATTTAGCTAAAAATGGTGTTAAATGCGTATCGTTGCTTGATTGTTTTACCAATACAGAATGTCCCGATATTAATACAGCAATAAAATCATGAAAACCTACAAGAGGAATATTCCCAGCCATAATAATGGCTACTTTTTTGTTAGAAGAGCTTGGTAAACTTTCGTTTACAATCCATTTAGAAATATTATCATAAGAAAGTGCGTTTGCCCAACTTTCACATGAAAAAAGCAAGTTTTCTTTAGTAAACCAACTATTGTTTTCTTCAGCTAGCTTTAATTGATGTTTAAATCCATCAAAAAATAAATCATTGAATTCAATATTCTCTTTTTTAGAAATTTCATTTCTATTAAACTGACTTAAAAATTGTCCTAATTTTACAAATGATTGAATTCGTTTCTCGATTATATCCATTTAAATTGATTCTAAATTAAATTGGCTTTATTTTTGTATTTGCAAAGTTACAAAAACTGAAAGTGATATTTTATGGCAATTATAATAACAGATGAATGCATAAATTGTGGTGCTTGTGAACCAGAGTGCCCAAACACAGCTATATATGAAGGAGCAGAAGAGTGGAAATATTCAGAAGGTACAGATTTAACAGGAAATATAATTTTACCTAACGGAAATAAAGCAAATGCAGACGAAGATCAGGAACCAATTTCTGACGAAATTTACTATATAGTTGCAGATAAATGTACAGAGTGTAAAGGTTTTCATGAGGAGCCTCAATGCGCTGCTGTTTGTCCGGTAGACTGTTGTGTACCTGATGATAATAATGTTGAAACAGATGAAGAGTTGTTAGCGAAACAAAAGTTTATGCATAATGACTAAGATTTTATAGTTAATTACATTTAACTCTAATGTTTCTTTTTTAACACTAAGAAAACAAACTATTTTAAAACAGCCATCTACCTATGTGTATGATGGCTATTTTAGTTATTTAAAGAACATTTTTACCTTTAAGAGTCTTAGTTTGAATAAATATAATTCATACTTTTACCATTATGGTTAAGAGTTTTCCAAAAATTTCATACAAATCTCAAGTAGAATTAAGCATTGAAGTAATGACTTTTACTGAAACGTATGAAAAACTGGAAAAGATAAAGTCTCATAATCCATTTACAGCTCATAAAATTCAGTTTTATTTCATTTTAGTAATTACAAAAAATTCCTACTCACACTATGTAGATTTTGAGTATTACAATTTAAAAGAAGGAAATGTTTTATTCATAGCAAAAAATCAAGTACATCATTTTACTAAAAATAGTAAAAAAGCAAAAGGATTTTGTATTGTAATTAATGGCGATTTTTTAGAAAAAAACTACTTCATTTCTAAAAACATAAATCTAAATAGGTTATACAATTATCATTTAGAGACTCCCGTTATTTTTTTACCTAAAGGAGAAAAAGATAAAAAAGATTTTGTTAGTACTGTTAAAAAATTACATCAAGAATATACGTTACCCAACAGTTTTGCAAAGTCAGAAATGTTAAGAGCTTATCTTCATATTATTTTAATAAAAGCTGAAAGAGTTAAAGAAAAACAGTCAGTTAGCGATGTAAAACAACATTGGCTAGAGATTTTTAATAATTTTAGGAAACTATTAAGTGTTGATTATGTAAAAACTAGAAGTTCAAGGTTTTATGCCTCTGAGTTACTGGTGTCTTATAAGTTTTTAAATGATGTAGTTAAAGAATTAACAGGTAAAACAGCCAAAACATTTATAGATGATTTTGTGATTATAGAAATCAAACGTTATCTATCATCTTCTTCATTATCAATAAAAGAGATCAGCTATAAAACAGGTTTTGAAGAGCCTGCCAACATGATAAAGTTTTTTAAAAAGAACACAACTAAAACTCCACTTCAGTTTAGAAAAGAATTTTAATCTTCTCATACTTTTTACATAGCTTAATTTAATTTAGGTTACACTTTTACCATTTCTCGTTTCGGTTTGATAATCCTTTAAACTTACTTAATGGGTAGGTTTGTACCATTATAAAAAACATTCAAAAACTTTTTAAAAATGAGAAATTTTAAATTCAGTTCCATAGCTATTGCTCTATTATTAGCAGCTACTTGGTCTTGTAGTGATGAAAAGGTAGTTGATACCAAAACACCACTAGTTATACCAAGTAATTTGAGTATAGCAGATAATACTTTTTTTCCGGAGGATATTATTATAGTAGATGGAAAACTTTTTGCTAGTGGATTCGGTGATGGTTCAGTAAAGTCTTTTGATTTAACTAAAGAACAAGCTACAGAAGAAGAGTTTGCACCAGCAGAAACTGGTTATCCACAAGCTTGGGGTTTTACGAGTGATGGAAATGTGCTTTTAAGTAATATTAACAATTTAAACTTCACCACTTTTCAGGGAGAGGGAAGTAAACTAATAGAGTATAATATTAGCACTGGTGCTAAAAGTGGTGAATGGGAGTATCCATTAGGTACTACAGCGCAGTCTGTACAAATAGTAAATGGAAAATATTATGCTGGAGATTTTTCTACACCTAGAATTTTTAAAGTTGATCCTGTAACTAATGCTGTTACTAATTGGTTAACACCTGATGCTTCTGCTTGGGATCCTACAAAAGGAGGTCTTGGAGGTATGATCTATAACGGAAAAGATGCTTTTTATGTAGCTCAAGGTGGAAAGTTATGGTATATCCCTATCACTAGCAATGGTGATGCTGGAACAGTTCAAGAAGTAACGGTTTCTGGTATTGCAGAAATTGATATTGATGGTATTTCTTGGGATGGTAACAACACAATATACTATGCTACAAACGATGCTAGTTTAGGTTCTAATGATGGAGGTGTAGTATACAAAGTAGTTTTAAGTGATGCTACTACAGGTGAGGGATCTGTGGTTAAGAGTGGATTATTTAATCCTTCTGGAGTATGGTATTTGTCAGATAACGGTAATGAATATGTTTTTGTTGCTGAGTCTCAATTAGGAGTGTTCTTCGGAGTTACTCAAGAGATGCCATTCAATATAGAGATAATAAAATTATAAAAACTAAATACGAATTATGAAACTTAAAATATTAATGATAGCAATGATTACAGTATTATTTGCAAACTGTACAGAAGCAGAAAAAAAGAAATATGTACTAGAAGTAACTAGTTTTAATTTAAAAACTACGGCAAACCATTTAGATTTTAATAAGCTAGATGCTGAAGTAGAAAGTAATTTTACAAGCAAGCAGCCTGGTTTTATTAAACGTCAAAGCAGCGTAAATGATCAAGGAGAATATGTTGTGTTAGTATATTGGAATACAGCTCAAGATGCAGATGCTTCTATGAAAAAATTTATGGCAGATACTTCTGTTGCTGATTATGCAGGTATGATAGATCCTACAAGTATGAAAATGGCACGTTATACAATAGAAGATGAATTTAAGGCTAATAATAGCGATTTTGTAGAAGTGATGTCTTTTAAAACTAAAGACGGTGCAGATATTAAAGCTTTTGATAAAATTAATAAGAAAGTAGAGACGGATGTTACTGCTAAAAGAAAAGGATTTTTACAACGAATTACAGGGGTAGACGATAAAGGAGATCAGGTTGTTGTAATTTATTGGGATAACAAAGAAAATTCAGATGCTGCATTACAACCTTTTATGAACAACCCAATTTCTAAAGAGTTTATGGGAATGATGAACCAATCAACTATTTGGATGTCAAGATGTGAATCTTTAACTGCTTTAACAGGTAACAAGAATCAATTACAAAACAAAGAGAAGGTTGTAGCATTGTTAAACAGTTTTAATACAGGAGATAAAGAACCTATTTCTTATATCAATCCAGAAAAATACATCCAACATAATTTAGATGTAGCTGATGGTTTAAAAGGGTTTGGTGAAGTTATGCAGCATGCGCCTCCACAAGGTTTTAAAGCAGAAGTAATTCGTGCTTTTGAAGATGGAGACTATGTATTTACTCATACTAAATATGATTTCTTTGGACCAAAAGCAGGATTTGATGTTTTCAAGTTTGAAAATGGAAAAATTGTTGAGCATTGGGATAATCTTTTAGAAGTTCAGAAACCAAATCCTAGCGGTAGAACTCAATTTGATGGAGCTACTTCTTTAACAGATTTAGATAAAACTGAAGCGAACAAAAAAACAGTAAAAGATTTTATTGAAAAAGTTTTGTTAGGTCATGAAATGGATAAGCTAACAACTTATATCAATCCAGAAAAATATATCCAACACAATCCTGCTGTAGCAGATGGTTTAAAAGGTTTTGGAGAGGCAATGAAATATTTTGCTGAAAACGGATTGGTAATGGAGTATACAAAACTTCATAAAGTATTAGGTCAAGGAAACTTTGTATTAACTATGAGTGAAGGAAAGTTTGGTAAAGGGGATCATACAGCTTTTTATGACTTATTTAGATTAGAAGAAGGTAAAATTGTTGAGCATTGGGATGTGATTACTACTATTCCAGCAAAATCAGCATGGAAGAATTCAAACGGGAAGTTCTAGTTTGATTTAGTTTAAGATTAGAGGTAGATATCAATTCAATGGTATTTGCCTCTTTAAACAAATAGATTAAAAAAATGAATACAGAGTTTGATTACATTATAATAGGTGGTGGAACAGCTGGACCTGTAGTAGCATCAAGGTTATCAGAAGATCCAACTATAACTGTTTTACTTCTTGAAGCAGGTGGTGAAAATACAAAAGAAGGTATTGCTTTTGCTAATGGAGCAGGTACTATGTGGACACCAGATACCAATTGGGGATATAATTCTACACCCCAACCAGGGTTGAATGGAAGACAAGTAATGCAGCCTAGAGGTAAAGTTATGGGAGGCTCTGCAGCTATTAATATAGGTTCTTGGTCAAGAGGAACAGCCGCAAATTACGATAGTTGGAATTTAGATGGTTGGGATTGGCAAACTATTTTAAAGTGGTATCTTAAAATAGAAGATAGTGATAGAGGAGCCAACGAGTTTAGAGGTGTTGGTGGACCGATGAAGCTAGAAACAACTCCCGAAGGTACTTTTATGACACAAGTTTTTAAACAAGCTTGTGTAGAAGTGGGTTTAGGAGCTACAGATGATTTAAACGCTGTAAATAATGAAGGTTTTGATGTTTGGCAGAGTATTTTTAAAAATGGTCGTAGACATAACACAATAACTAATTATTTAGATAGTGCAAGGTTGCGTTCAAATTTAAATATTCAAACTGAAGCTTTCGTATTAAAAGTAATTATAGAAAATGGAATTGCAGTAGGTGTTGAATATTTTCAAGAAGGTGAGACAAAAACAATAAGAGCTGCTAAAGAAGTTGTTATCTGTACAGGAGCGTATGCTACTCCTAAAATATTAATGCATTCAGGTATTGGACCAGCAGATTATTTAAAAAGTTTAGGTATTGAAGTTGTAAAAGATTTACCTGGAGTGGGAGAGAATCTTGCAGATCATTTAAGAACTGATTTTGGAGTAGTTTCTCCTGATGGAGTTGGTGTTTCATTAAGAGCAAATCCAAATGATCCAAATCAATTAGAAGAGTGGAGAAGAACAGGATATGGTCCATTGGCTGTAGTTCAAAATACAAGTGCAGCTTTCTTTAAGTCTTCACCTGAAGTACCAGTGGCAGATATGGAATTGATGTTTAATATTAATGCACCGGTAGAATGGGGGCAAGAACCTCCTAAAAATGCAGGTTATTACATAGATGTAGGATTAGTTCAACCTAAAAGTAAAGGGAATATTAGATTGGCTTCTGCAGATCCTAAAGATACTATTCTTGTAAACCCTAATTATCTAGGGGATGAACAAGATGTAAAAACTTACATCAATGGAATGAGAATAGCCATGAAGTTTCCGACAACATCTTCATTAACGCCGTTTACAGATTTAGATACTGTGTCATTAAGTTTAGAGGCTTCTGATGATGAAATAAAAGATTATATTAAAAATAGAGCTCAATCTATTTACCATCCAGTAGGTACAGCTAAAATGGGAAGAAAAGAAGACCCAATGGCTGTCGTAAATGAAAAATTGCAGGTGAGAGGTATTGAAAATTTAAGGGTAGCAGATGCTTCTGTGATTCCTAATTTAATATCAGGTCACACAATGGCTCCTACAGTTTTAGTAGCTGAAAGAGTTGTTGATTTTATAAGAAACGAAAATTAATTTTTTCAATTACAAAAGGAATATTATGAGGTTAATATTCCTTTTGTTTTTATCCCCTTCACACAATTATAATTAATACAAAACATATATAATTTAATTAAAGTTTAAATGGAATACACAAAAATAGATGAAACCATAAATGAGTTATTTGAAGACTCAAAAAATGATTATTTGAAAATGATAGGTCAAGCAACTAAAGCGGTTTTTAGACCTATGCAACCATCAGATTTTAAAAATATATATCTTTCAATATCTAAAGATGAAGGTGATGGATTAGAAAATTTAATTAAAGAAAATCAATTAAAAAATATTGTTGAATTTGGAACCTCATTTGGTATATCTACCTTGTTTTTGGCAAAAGGAGTATTAGAAACTAATGGTACAATTGTAACAACTGAGTTGATTGAATCTAAGGCGTTAACAGCGATAGAAAATTTTAAAAGAGCTGGAGTACATGATTTAATAGAAGTGAGAATAGGTAATGCTATTGATACATTAAGAAATTACAATCAGCCAATTGATTTGTTATTTTTAGATGGTTGGAAAGATTTATATCTAGCTGTTTTCGAATTATTAGAACCTAATTTTCATAAAAAAACAATTGTGTATGTTGATAATGCAAATATGAGAGAAACACAAAGGTTTTTAAAAGCGATAGATTCAAAATTAAAATATGAGTTAACTCCTAAGTACGGAGGTAAAGTTTATTTAGTTACTTTAAAATAATAAATAACGATTAGTAAGATTTATAAAAAAAAGGTGTGTTATATAAAACAACACACCCGTTAAATTTTTAAAATTCTCCACCACCATCACCATCATATTCACGTCTAGATCGTTCTCGTTTCTTTTTTTGATTGAATCTGTACGTAAAGTTTAATGTAATTTGACGTTCTCTCCATTGAAATATTCCATTAGAAATTGTTTCAGGAGCTTCTCTACCACCAAAATAAGTAGTACTTTCTCTTTTACGAGAATTAAATAAATCACTTACATTTAAAACTAATGTGGCTTTTTCTTTAAACAAGTCTTTACTAAAACCTAAGTTTGTAACAAAAATTCCTTCTCTGTCACTTTGTGCATTAGATTGTGGTCCACGATAAGATAAACGTGTTTGCCATTGAATTTTTGCAGGTAATGTAATTCGTGAATTGAATCGAGCAAACCAAGTACTTTGATTTACTTCATCTAAAGGTGTAGTAATACTTTCTCCGTCATTTGCGGTATATGTGTATGTAAACGCATCTGTTTTAAATTTAAAAAAGTTAAATGATCCAGATAATCTAACTTTTTTAGAAACATTATAGTTACTTGTAAATTCAAATCCATAACGTTGTTCGTCGTTTAAATTTACAGGCTGACTAATAAATACATTTGTTCCACTTCTATTTTCTATGATAGAAACACGTCTTATTAAATCTGTAGAGTGTTGGTAGTATAAAGAAGCACCAAGATTTATTTTTTTAATTCTTGTATTATAACCTAAATCAAAAGAACTAGTAAATGTTGGAGTTAAACTTGGGTTTCCTCTAAAAATACTTGTGTTAGAACTTCTGCTTTCAAAAGGATTTAAAAACCAAAAACGAGGTCTTTCTAGTCTTCTACTGTATCCCAGTGTTATGTTATCATTTTCACTCAATTCATACCCTAAGTTAATAGTTGGAAAAAGTTCTGTAAAATCTATTTCTGATGATTGATCTGTTGTAAACACTGTTAAATCAATATCTGTTATTTCTGTTCTTAAACCAAGCAAATACGAAAACTTGTTGATTTTACTACCAAACTGAGCGTAAAAAGCATAAACATTTTGTTTGAAGTTAATTTCATTAGAAGGATCAAAAGTAATCGAAGGGTCTGTAAATCTTACTCTAAAATCAGAATCTAAATTTTGTAATGTAGATTTATGTCCAGCTTCAAACTGACTATTTTCGCCAATAGGTAACACGTAATCTAGTTGTAAAAGTCGATCAATAGAATTAGTAATTTGAGAGTTTTGTTCAGATAAAGCTCCGTTGACTGTAATAGGAGCGTTTTCAGTTTCGTCACTTTCACTGTATTGTAAATCGATATTTAAACGTTGACCTTTACCATCAAAATTATTAGTGTAATTTAAAGCATATTGAATATCAGTTCCGTCTTCTTCTTCATTTTCAATTCTAACTTGGTCTAATAAAACAAGATTAGGATCTTCAAATTCAAACACATCAATATTGTTTGTAGCTACATCATCTCCTTTAGATTTTCTGTAGAAAACTGTACCTGTAATAGAACTATTTTTGGTTAAGTAATACTCTAAACCTAATGAAGAATTAAAGTTGTTACTCTTTCTATCAAAATCTCTGTCTTCTATTCTTGTGCTATCAATAGCTCTAGTGGTTTCGTTGATGTATGTAAAGTTGGTTAATGAGTTACCAGGACCCTTACGATATCTGTATCCTAAATTAGTAAAGATGTTTAGTTTTTTAGTTCTGTAATTTAAGTTTCCTCCAATCTGAGCCAAATCAGGATTCCCTACAGAAGTATTTATAGATCCGTTAAAACCTGTTATTTTACCTTTTCTAAGAATAATGTTTAAAATACCAGCAGTTCCTTCAGCATCGTATCTTGCAGACGGAGAGGTAATCACTTCTACTTTTTCAATAGCATCAGCAGGTAAATTTCTCAAAGCATCTGTTCCGCTTAAACCTACAAGAGCAGAAGGTTTACCATCTATTAAAATACGAACATTTTCATTTCCTCTTAAACTTACAGCACCTTCGGCATCAACATTTACAGAGGGAACATTATCTAATACATCAGATGCATTTCCTCCTTTGATGGTCATGTCTTTTCCAACATTAAAAATTTTCTTGTCTAATCTAATTTCAACAGTCGATTTTTCAGCGATAATTTCAACTTCATCTAAAGTTTCAGCATCTTCAGAAAGAGTAATAGTTCCTAAATTTGTGCTTTTGATAAGTTTTCTCTCTGGAAGTTGTTTTGTTTTGAATCCTATAAATTCAACCTTCATAAGATAATCCCCCTTAGGAACCTCAATATTAAAGTTACCTTTCAAATTGGTAACTCCACCAGTTATTTTATTGTTTTTTTTGTTGGTTAAAATTAAAGTAGCATACTCTAAAGGTTGTTTGGTACTGGCTTCTATAATTTTACCCGTTACTGTTATTCGTGGTATTTTTTTTGTTTGAGCAAAAAGAGAAATGCTTAAAAGAAAAAATATAAGTGTAATTTTTTTCATTAGTATGATTTGATATAATTCAAATTAGACAACTAAGTTCACAATTGGTTTAATCACTTATAGTTAAAGATATGTTAAAGAAAAAAACCGTTTTGTTTAACAAAACGGTTTTAAAATTATATAAAAGATGTAAATCTAATTAACGATAGAATTTCTATTTCTTTTTTTTATTTGCAGCTCTTTTTTGAGCTTCTTGTTGTTCTTGAGCTTGTTTCATTGCAGCATCTAAACGCTCTCTAAATTTACTTTTCTTAACAGGCTTCTTTTTGTTTTCTTCAATTTGTGCATGAATTTTAGCTTCGTCAATTACAAAGTTTTTAATTACAAGCATTATAGCAATAGTTAATAAGTTAGATATAAAGTAATATAAACTTAATCCACTTGCATAATTGTTAAAGAAGAATAACATCATAATAGGAGAGAAGTAAATCATATACTTCATCATTTTACTCATATCAGGCATACCTTCTTGTGGTGGAGCTTGCATGTTTGCTTGTTGACTTTGATTCATTTTCATATAGAAAAAGATAGCTAACGAAGCCAAAATTGGAAATAAACTAATGTGATTTCCATAATAAGGAATATTAAAAGGAAGCTTAAATATTACATCATAAGACGATAAATCGTTAGCCCATAAAAATGCTTTTTGACGAAGATCAATATTGGTAGGGAAAAACTTAAATAAAGCGAAGAACACAGGCATTTGAAGTAATGCAGGTATACAACCAGACATCATACTTACACCAGCTTTTCTTTGAACCGCCATAATTTCTTGTTGACGCTTCATCGCGTTTTCAGAACCTGGGTACTTTTTATTGATTTCCTCCATTTCTGGACGAATAACCTTCATTTTAGCACTTGATAAATATGATTTATATAAAACAGGTGATAAAATAATTCTAACAACAATTGTCATTAAAATAATAATTAAACCATAGTTTCCAATAAATCCTTTTAATACATTAAAAACAGGGTAAAAAACATTTCGGTTTAAGAAACCAAAAATTCCCCAACCTAAATCACTTATTTCAACTAAGTCTGTTCCTTCATAGGTCTTTAATAAGTTGTATTCTGTTGGTCCGTAAAACCATTGCATGTTATAATTTAACTCTCCATTTTTTAAAGCTAAAGGAGTGTTAATAGAGAATGTTTTAGTAAACACGCTATCAACTTCTTCACCAGCATAGTCTACAGACTTCAGTTTAGCATCGTTAAAAGGAGTGTCTGTTAATAGAGCAGCTGAAAAGAAGTGTTGTTTGTATGCCACCCATTCAACATTATTTACAATATCATCATCTTTCATTTGTAAATATTCAACATCACCATCTTCTTTGTAGTAGTAATATGTGTACATATTTTCTGTACGCATACTTTTCTCTTTACGAAGTGCTTTTAAATCCCAATTTAAACTGATTTTTTGACTGCTATTAATAACAGTTCCTAAACCTTGAGAACGAACAGCAAAATCAATTTTGTAATCATTTGGCTTAATTTCATAACGGTATTCTAAATATTGGCTTTCAGAAACCTTTAATTTCATAGATAATACTGTATTCTCTCCATTTTTAGTTTTAGAAGGAATAAATAATAAATCTTTAGTATTTAAAATTCTATTATCAGTAGTACCAAAATTAATATTGAAAGATGCATTTTTGTCTTTAACAATATGTAATGGTAAAGAATCATAAGTTTGGTAGTTTTTTACTAATACATTCGTAATTTCTCCACCTTTATTGCTAATAGTTAATTTGATTAACTCATTTTCTATAGTTGTTTCTCCTTCTTTACCATTCATGGCACCATATGAGAAAGCACCAAGTTGGCTTTTAAGTTGAATTTGCTTTAGTGAATCATTAACAGCAACATCAGTTGTAATTGCTTGTTCTGTTTGATTAGTACTAACTTGTTCGGTTTTTGTTTCGTTAGATTGTTCTTGTTCAACATCTTTATTACCAGTGTTCATCCACCATAGTAGAATACCACCTAATAAAAGCATTCCTATAAAAGAGTTGAAATCAAATTTTTTTTCTTCCATTGATATATTTTAAGTGTCAACTTGTCATTTTCTCAAAATTTGTCTGAGAAAAGCGCGACAAATGTAGCAAAACTACATCTCTTTTTAGTTGTTTAGTTATAATTAATTTATACAAATCTTATAGCACAAATGGTATTCCATTTTATAAATTTGTTGATATAGATTTAAAATCATGAAAAAAAAATATTTAATTCAAAAGAATCCTTTTGTGGTTCCTACTACTGATGGAAAATTAATTGAAGAACATTTTGGTAACGCAACTGATAAAAATTCAAATATTAGTATTGCACATATGGTTGCTCCTTCTGGTTGGAGTGAACCTTTTCAAACTCCAGAATTTGAAGAGTACACATATATTATAAAAGGTAAAAAGCAATTTATTGTTGATGGTGAAACAATTATTCTTGAAGCAGGACAATCAATAAAAATTGAGAAAGGTGTAAGAGTGCAATATTCAAATCCTTTTGAAAATGAGTGTGAATACATAGCTATATGCTTACCAGCATTTTCTATTGATTTAGTGAAGAGAGAGGAGTAAAAACAGGTAAAGGGTAAATACCGAGTAAAAATAATGAGTTTTTTACATGTAATGTAGGTATGGTATTTACCCTATTTTTATAATATTATCCAAGAACTAAACAGTTTCCTATACCAATTACGATACAATACCTGTCGTTTATATTTGGGCAAACACTGATATCACTACACAGTCCAATTCCGCCTTTAATAGATTCTTGTTGTTTTTTACTTAAAGCTTTTCCGAGGTTAAGAATAGATTTTTTCATTTTAATCTTGTTTTAAGTATCATAAGACGGACGGAGGTCCGCCTTATGATTAAATTAGTTTACAGATTTATATTGGTAACTCAATTACTAAATTGTATTTCCTTCAAAATCTCCCTTCTTATAAACTAATTTAGTATTTACTTGGTTGATTAATTTTAAAAGGAAGCTTAACTCCTTTACACAAATGTGTAATATATTTACGAAACAGGAAATAGTGATTTCATACCTGTATCAATATATTTCATATTCGTTGGTATGTAAATCAAATCGTTTATTAAAGCAGTAGAGATTTTCCTTTAAGTAGCTGCGGTTTGATGAATTTTATATGGTTACAGTAAGTATTTCACCATAGTTGACTTTTAGTTCAAAGGAATTTTTTAATGGAATGTTATGGATGTAAGACCAAAAACTTCTAATTACTCCTGCATGTGTTACTACAATAACACGTTTGTAAGGTAGTTTACTAATTTCATTTATAAAGTCAGTACTTCTTTTATGTAAATCAATATAAGATTCTCCGTTTTTGGTTGGTATTTCAACAAAATTATCCATCCAATTATTTAAATCTTCTTTATAAATGTCGTTCCAACTTTTCAATTCCCAATCACCGAAATTTAATTCCTTTAAACGATCGTCAGTAATTATTGAAGAATTAATTTTTTGTGCTAATTTTTTACATCTTTTTAAAGGACTTGAATAGAGGATGTCATATTCTAAATCAGTAGTTTTTTTTAGAATCTTTTCAGCTTCATCTATAAAAGAATCTGCTACATCAATATCCGATTGACCATAGCAGATTCCTTTTTTTATGTTTGGAGTGGTATGTCTTATTAAAACAATTTCCATATTCCTATTAGAGATAAGTAAAAAACAATTTCAGAAACTTGTTGTAATGCTCCAGCACAATCACCTGTATAACCACCAATCCATTTCTTATAATAATTACTAAGATATAAGTAAGTAATAAATAATGGAATTAAAGATAACAGAATAATTGGCGACTTAAAAAAGAATAGGGGAGTAATACCAATTACAAAAGCTATTATTAATGATGTTAAACTTAGTTTATTGTTGTTGATTTTAACTTTTGAAGTAGCTTCACCTCTCACATAACTATGAGAAAAAAGAAGTAATGTTGTATTGTATCTGCTAATGGCATGTGCAGATATAATAATTAAGGGTAAGGTTTTACTATCAAAAAAATTAAGACAGTAAAACTTCAAACCTAATATTATAATTAATCCGATAACACCAAAAGCTCCTAAGACAGAATCTTTCATGATAGATAGAATTTTGTCTTTAGTCCATCCGCCTCCAAATCCATCGCAAACATCTGCAAAACCATCTTCATGTAAAGCTCCTGTAATCCATATAGATGATATCATACTTAAAATAACTGCTATTTCCTTAGGAAAAATAAAAGAAGCTGTATAAAAAATAGAAGCAGCAATACTTCCTACGATAATACCAATTAATGGAAGAAAACGATTACTCTTAAGTAGTGCTTCAGAAGAATGATTCACCCATTTCGGGTAAGGTATTCTTGTGAAAAACAATACAGCAGTTAAAAAGTAATGAAATTGTTGCTTCATTTAGTTATTAGAAAACTCATTAATCCATTTAGCCAATACATTCACCCACTCTTCATTATCATTTATACAAGGAACCGTGTGGAACTCTTCACCACCAGCTTCTAAAAACTCTTCTTTACCTTCCATTGCAATCTCTTCTAAAGTTTCTAAACAATCAGAAACAAAAGCAGGAGTTACAATAGCTAATTTTTTAACGCCTTCCTTTTCAGCTTTCTTTACAATAGTTCTGTCAGTATATGGTTGCAACCATGGATCAACACCTAAACGAGATTGAAAAGAGGTAGAAACCATGTTTTCATCTAAATCTAACTCTTTGATTACATTTTTAGTAGTTTCTAAACATTGATGTCTATAGCAAAACTCATGAGCTTTAGAAGGCTTGTTACAACAACTCCCATCTATTTTACAATGTGATTTAGTAACATCTGATTTACGGATATGACGTTCTGGTACACCATGATAAGAGAATAAGATATGATCATACTCTTTATCAGCTAAATAATCTTTTATACTGTTAGATAACGCTTTGATGTATTCTGGTTTATTATAAAAAGCAGGAACATCAGTAATCTTCATGTCAGCAAAAAACTCTTTTCTTAACTCTTCAGCTAAAACAACAATAGTTTCTGTTGTTGCCATTGCAAATTGAGGATACAATGGAATTAACAATACATCTTTTACACCTTTGTCATACAACTCTTGTAATCCTTGTTTTATAGACATTGATCCATACCTCATGGCTAATGCTACAGGTAGTTCTGTTTTAGCTTGTACTTTATCTTGAAGTCTTTCAGATAAAACAATTAATGGTGAACCTTCTTTCCACCATATTTTTTTATATGCGGCTGCAGACTTTTTCGGACGTGTATTTAAAATAATTCCTTTTACTAAAAATGAACGAAACCAATAAGGAACATCAATTACACGTTCATCCATTAAAAACTCGCCTAAATATTTTTTAACATCCTTTGGATCTGTACTGTCTGGAGATCCTAAGTTTACTAATAAAACTCCTTTCATTTTTTAGTTTTTATATTAAGACAAGGTCCGTTTATTGAAGCCTCATCTATTCCTATTGTGTTTTTATTTAAAATATCTTTTGAAACGTCTTTACTTAATACAAGACATTTAAAAATTCTATCGTTATATCTTTTATAGCAATCAAAATTATGAATCTCATCTTTGCTAACTAAAACATAGGTGAAATTGTATTTCATTTGAATTTCTAAATCTTTTTTAGATAATTTTTCTACTTGAAATACATATAATTTTTGTGTGTCATTTTCAATATCTTTTGTAGCACTTTTTGAAATAATTTCACATTCTTTTTCAAAGGCTATGGATTTTGATCTTTTTCTTTTAGTCCATTCATGCTTATAATTGTATGTTTTAACAATACTGTCGTTTATTTCAAAATAGATAAGATATTCATCTTGTTCTTTTTCAATTTTTAGTTCAAAAAAGCCATCATCATCAATTACTTTTCTATGAATAAACCCATCTACATATACCAGTATTAAAGGAAATTGCTTTTTAAAAATATGAGAAGTAAATAGTTTACCTTTAATAGAATCTTGCGATTGCATTGTTAAAGGAATAAATAATAAAATGATAATGTATAAAAGTCTTTTCATTATTTAAATAATCTATTTTTCTTCTAACTTCTAACTTCTAACTTCTAACTTCTAACTTCTAACTTCTAACTTCTAACTTCTAACTTCTAACTTCTAACTTCTAACTTCTAACTTCTAACTGATTCGTTACTTCATATAAAGTAATGGCTAAACTGTGCACTACATTCATGCTGGAATTCCTACCATACATTGGTATAGAAACAGTTGCGTCTAGTAAATCTATATTTTTAATCCCATGACGTTCGCTTCCCAAAAGTAAAACGATTTTTTCATGATTTTTGAAATCAAAATTCTGAATATCTATACTCTTATCAGTAATTTCAATACCAATAACACTGTTACCATCATTTTTTAAACTTGTGATTAATTCAGAAAAATCTTCATATTTTTCTGACTCAATTTGTGCAAACGTATTACGTGCAGTTCTCTTAACAATTCTATTTTCAATAGTAGGCGAACTCTCGTGTAAGTATATTTTAGAAACTCCAAAGCTTTCGGCTATACGAAAACACATTCCAATATTTTCAGGAGTACGAATAGCATCACAAACAATTGTAATTGGAAACTTTTGCTGATTATTTGCTATTTCTTCGTGGTTTAATTGTTTCATTTATTGTTGTAAATCTGATAAAAATTCTAGCCAGATTGAATCTTTAAATTTAGACTTAAAAAAGCCAAAGTGTCCAATGCTTTTTACATTGTAATTTTTAGCGATTAAGTGCTTTCTAACATTGTTTCCGTTTTCATATTTCTTAGCCATCCAATCCACAGCTTCCTTAGGTGCAAAATTATCGTTTTCTGTACTATATGACGTTATATTTCCTGTAATTTGATGATGAAAAAGACTTTTTTTTCCTTTTAAACTGAATACATGATTTTTACTTCGACCCCATTTAGCAAATTCAAAAGCCATTGACTTTGGTAAATTTTCCATTTTCATTATACGCTTACTAGGTAGGTAGCCATATAGGTAAGTAACTGTAGGAATTAATAAATGGTAATTTAGAAAAGTTTGGATCTTTGAAAATCCTTTCCAAAATCGATGATTAATATTTTGAGAAGTAACTAAAACTAAATTGTGTATTATTTTGTTTGAAGGTACTAATCCAATTAATTGTCCACCAATACTATGACATAAGCAGTTGATTTTTTTATTTGGATGTAAAGACTTAATATATTTAATTACATTTTCTATATCGTTTGTTGCCCAGTTTGTAAGAGTTGTATCGAAATTTTTCAAGCTTTGTTTCTTAGAAAGTCCAATACCACCATAATCAAAAGTATAAACAGTAAAACCGTGTTCACTTAAAAATGAAGCAAATTTAGAGTAATATCCTTGTAAAACACCGGTAGCAGAACAAATAAACACTATACTATCATTTTGTGCCGAATTATATTTTTTGCTAATAATACTATAAGGCAAGTCGGTTTTAATAGAATGTATTTCAATGTTTTTCAATATACTAAATTGTTAGTTTGACTTAATACTTTATTTTTTATTAAAACCAATAACATATTGTTTGGGAGTGGTGCCATATTTCTTTTTAAATGCAGCAATAAAATGACTAGAAGTACTATAACCAACTTGTAATCCAATTTCATTTACGTTTAATTGATTTTTTTCAAGTAGTTTACGGGCAAAATCCATTTTGTAATCGAATAAGAAACTATAAACAGTATTACCATATACTTGTTTAAATCCTTCTTTTAATTTTTTTAGATTTAAACCAATTTCATTAGCTAATTCTTGAAGAGAAGGTGGCTCTGACATTCTAGCAATTACAATATCTTTAGCTTTCCTAATTTTAATAACATCTCTTTCATCTACTAAAAAAGGACAATATTCCCCATTACTAGCTTCGTCTTTTTGAAAATGTAAACTTAATAATTCGTAAATTTTACCTTTTATGTATAGGTTTCTAATTGAACTATTGATATTGGCATTTATAATTTGTTGCAATACTACTAATACAGTTGATCTAATATCGCTATCATCATAATACTTTCTATTGATGTTTTCCTCGCTCAAAAACGGTATATAATTAGCTTCTTTAGAAAATAATGAATGAAATTTTTCAATCGATATTAATAATGAGATTAAAGTAGTTTTTGGTCGTATTTCTAAATTTAGAGGAAGTTTTTGCTGAGGATTGTATAATAATATAGAGCGTTTATCTAGTACATCAAATGTATAACTTCCATTATTAAAATGAAATTTAGCATTTCCTCGTAAACAAAAATGCATTTGAATAAAAGAGTTATCTATGTCACGTTCAAAACGTTGTGCTTCTGTTTCTTCGTTACTGAATTCAAGTAACCAAAAACCATTTTCTAAGTTTGTTTCTTTAAATGAACCTTCAGCGATATTTTTCAACGATATATGTTTTTAAAATTACAATCTTTTTATTTAGAATTATTCTATATAAAAGGGTTTGTAAAAGCTTGTTTTACTACAAAAGTACATAAAATCAGGGTTTTTAGGAATAAAAAATCTCAAAAAACAAAAAACGACATTAAAAGTTCTTCTAGCGATATTTTTATATGAAGTAAGTTTCTATTTTTGTGTCGATTTTTTGATTACTATTTAATGTTGACAGATATTAAAGCTAAGAATTTTTATAATATAGGAATCAGTTACGTTAAAGCTGACGCACACACAAGAGGTAAGTTTTCATTATCAAAAGAGAATCAAATAGCACTTTTAGAAGAAGTTAAGCAAAACGATTTCGATGGTGTTTTTGTATTGTCTACCTGTAACAGAACTGAAATAATAGGTTTTGCTGATCATCCTTTCCAGTTAATAAGCATGTTGTGTAAATACTCAATGGGCTCTGTAGAAGAGTTTGCTAAAGTATCGTATGTACACAAAAATCAAGAAGCTATTCACCATTTGTTTAGAATGGGAACTGGTTTAGATAGTCAGATTTTAGGTGATTATGAAATTGTTGGTCAATTACGCCAAGCATTTAAGTTAGCTAAAGAAATAGGCACTACTAATGCTTATTTAGAAAGATTACTAAATAATGTAATGCAAGCAAGTAAGAGAGTAAAGAACGAAACAAAATTAAGTTCTGGTACTACTTCTGTTTCTTATGCAGCAGTTCAATATTTAATTAAAAACCTTCCAGATTACAATTCGAAAAACATTTTAGTATTCGGATTAGGTAAAATGGGAAAACATACGTGTAAAAACTTAGCCGAATACACTCAAAATAAATCTGTAACATTAATCAATAGAACTGAAGAAAAGGTTGAAGAATTTGTAAAAGAACACCCTTTTATTAGTAAGGCTAGTTATAACAATCTAACAAAAGAGATATCTGATACCGATATTTTAGTAGTTTCTACAGGTGCTTCTATGCCTGTAATTACGTTAGAGCATATACAAACAGATAAAGAATTATTAATTTTAGACTTATCTGTTCCTGCGAATGTTTCTGAAGAAGTGAAAGCTTTAAGTAATGTTACTTTGGTAAATGTTGATGAATTATCAAAGGTAACTGATGAAACTTTAACAATTCGTAAAAAAGAGGTTCCTGTAGCAGAAGGTATTATCGAGGAACATAAAGAAGAGTTTAAAGAATGGTTGAATCATCGTCGTTTTACTCCAGCAATCAATGCTTTAAAAAAGTCGTTGGAAACTATTCAACAAAACGAAATAAACTTTCATAAAAAGAAAATAGATAACTTTGATGTAGATCAGGCTGAAGCTATTACATCAAGATTTATTCAAAAAATAACTACCCAGTTTGTAAAACACTTAAAGCAAGAAGAAACTTCTGTAAACCAAAGTATACAGGTAATGGCTAAAGTGTTTGGCACAAATTTAGAAACTATAGATGCAAAAAATCATTAGAATAGGAACACGCGAAAGCGAATTAGCATTATGGCAAGCTAAAAAAGTTCAAAAACAATTAGAAGAGCTAGAATATAAAACTGTTATAGTTCCTATAAAATCTACAGGAGACATCATTCTTGATAAACCTTTATACGAATTAGGTATTACTGGAATCTTTACAAAGAATTTAGATGTAGCAATGTTAAATAAAGAAATTGATATTGCTGTGCATTCTATGAAAGATGTACCTACAGTACTACCAAAAGGAATTGTACAAGCTGCTGTTTTAAAAAGAGCAAATTACAATGACATTTTAGTGTTAAAGGATTCGGAAGAATTCATGGCGCAACCTGAAGGAGTTATTGCTACGGGTAGTTTACGTAGAAAGGCTCAATGGTTAAATAGATATCCTACTCATGAAGTTGTAGATTTACGTGGAAATGTAAACACAAGACTAGAAAAGTTAGATACAAACGAATGGAATGGTGCTATTTTTGCTGCTGCAGGTTTAGAAAGAATTGGAAAAAGACCTAAAGGAGCTATCAATCTTTCTTGGATGATTCCTGCTCCAGCTCAAGGTGCAATTATGATTACTGCATTAGAAGACGATGATTTTGCTATAGATGCTGCCAATCAATTAAATGATGTTGATACCCAAACTTGTACAACTATTGAAAGAGAGTTTTTAAATCGTTTAGAAGGTGGGTGTACAGCTCCAATTGGTGCATTAGCATATATTAATGAAGTAGACAAGGAGTTAGTCTTTAAAGGAGTTTTACTAAGTAGAGATGGAAAAAAGAAGATAGAAGTTAGTAAAAAAGTTCCTGTAGGACGACACAAATATGTAGCTAAAGATTGTGCTACTTATATTATTGATAGAGGAGGAAAGATTTTAATGATGGAAGATGAAGGCTTGCAAAAGAAGTTTTCAATCTATTCTACTAAAAAATTATCTGAAAATCAGAAAAAAACTGTTCCAACTTCTTTTAAAGTAGAAGACAGCGACTTCATAAAAATTAGATTCAACCGTATTTCTCCGAGAATAGTAAAGGATGAAATAGAAAATGTAATTATTACTAGTAAAAACGGTGTAGAGTCTATTTTAAATAATTTTACCAAGGACGAATTAAACTTTAAAAATATTTATTGTGTTGGTAGAAGAACTAAAAAATTAATAGAACAGAAAATAGGACCTGTTGCGTTTTCAGCAAAAAATGCCGAAAAATTAGCTGATTATTTAGTTGATGAATTGCAAAACAAAGAAGTTACTTATTTCTGTAGTGATGTACGTTTAGAAACTTTACCTAAAAAGTTAGGAGTACAAAACATTAAAGTAAATGAGGTTGAAGCATACAAAACAATGCTTAGTCCAAATAAAATAGATGAATCTGTAAACGGAGTTTTGTTTTACAGTCCTTCAACAGTAGAAAGTTACATGCAACAGAATGTTACAGAAGATAAAGTAGCTTTTTGTATTGGAGAAACAACGGCAAATGAGGCTAAAAAACATTTTAAAGAAGTCAAAATAGCTAAAATGCCAACAGTAGAAAGTGTATTAGACTTAGTTAAAAATCACTTTATAGAAGAATAATATTAAACTATTTTTAAAGTAGAAGTTTTATAAAAGTTGTGTGATTTCTACTTTAAAATTACACAACTTTTTAAGTATACTTATGTTAAATATAAGAAGACCTAGGAGAAACCGAAGATCGGCAGCTATTAGAGCCATGATAGAGGAAACAACTTTGTCTGTAAACGATTTTATATATCCTTTATTTCTGATTGAAGGATCACAAAAAAAAGAAGAAATAGTTTCAATGCCTGGTATTTTCAGGTATTCTCTTGATTTATTGTTAGAAGAAATCCAAGAATGCGTTGATTTAGGTATTAAAGGATATTGTGTATTTCCTTCATTAGGAGACGATAAAAAAGATAAATACGCAACAGAAGGTCATAATAAAGACAGTTTATACAATCAAGCATTAGCTACAATTAAATCTCAGTTTCCAGAAATAGCTTTAATGACAGATATTGCCATGGATCCTTATTCAAGTGATGGTCATGATGGTATTGTTGAGAATGGAGAAATTTTAAACGATGAAACGTTAGAGGTTTTAGGTAAAATGGCATTAGCTCAAGCTGAGGCTGGAGCAGATATTTTAGGTCCGTCTGATATGATGGACGGTCGTGTAGGATATATTAGAAATGTATTAGATGAAGCTGGGTATACTCAGGTATCAATTATGTCTTATACTGCAAAATATGCCAGTGCTTTTTACGGACCTTTTAGAGATGCATTAGATTCTGCTCCAAAATTTGGAGACAAAAAAACATATCAGATGAATCCTGCAAATACTAGTGAAGCTTTAATTGAAGCAGATCTTGATATTCAAGAAGGAGCTGATATGATTATGGTTAAACCAGCTTTGGCTTATTTAGATATCATCAAATTATTAAAAGATAATTATGATGTGCCAATTACAGCTTATAATGTTAGTGGAGAATATGCCATGTTAAAAGCAGCTTCTGAAAAAGGATGGTTAGATGGTGAAAAAGTAATGATGGAGAGTTTATTGAGTATTAAAAGGGCAGGAGCAGATATTATTTTAACCTATTTTGCTAAAGAAGCAGCAAAGTTATTATTGAAAAATTAACATTATTAAAATGAAAAGCAATTGAATATTCTTAGATTGTTTCAATTGATTTTTAATGATAGAAAAACATACTTATGAAGTTTAAAAAATCACAAAAACTTTACAAAAAAGGATTAGTTAATTTAGTAGGAGCCGTAAACTCACCAGTTAGAGCTTTTGCTTCAGTTGGAGGAAATCCATTATTTATAGATAAGGCTAAAGGAAGCAAGATTATTGATGTTGATGGTAATTCATACGTCGATTTTGTATTGTCTTATGGACCAATGATTTTAGGTCATCGTCATAAAAAAGTGCAAAAGTCTATCACCAAAGCATTAAAAAACGGATATTCTTTTGGAGCTTCTACAGCCAATGAAATTAAGTTAGCTAAAATAGTTTGTGATGCTTTTCCAGGAATGGACAAAGTTCGTTTTGTAAATTCAGGAACTGAAGCTGTTTTAAGTGGAATTCGTTTAGCAAGAGCTTACACAGGAAAAGATAAGATTATTAAATTTTCAGGATGTTATCATGGGCATCAAGATTCTTTATTAGTAGCTGCAGGTTCTGGTTTAGCAACCTTAAGTTTACCTGGAAGTAAAGGAGTACCAGAAGGAGCTGTAAAGAATACTCTTATTGCAAATTATAATGATTTAGAAAGCGTAAAAGCTCATTTTGAAAAGCACGATGATATTGCAGGTGTAATAATTGAGCCTGTAGGAGGGAATATGGGAGTTGTAATACCTCAAAATAATTTCTTAAAAGATTTAAAAGAGTTAGCGCATAAAAATGGAGCAGTGTTAATTGCTGATGAAGTAATGACTGGTTTTCGCTCTATGTTTGGTGGAGCTCAAGAAGTGTTAGGAGTAGAAGCTGATATTACTTGTTTAGGTAAAGTAATTGGAGGTGGTTTTCCTGTAGGAGCTTATGGAGCTAGAAATGAAATTATGGAAAATGTAGCTCCATTAGGAGGAATGTATCAAGCAGGTACTTTAAGTGGTAACCCTATTGCTATGGTTGGTGGTATTGCTACTTTATCTACATTAAAAAAACAAAATCCTTATGAAGGGTTTGAAAAAATAGGAGCAGAGTTAGAAGAAAGTATTTTAGCATCAGCAAAAAAATATGGAGTAGATGTTACGGTTAATAGATTTGGTTCAATGTTAAATCCTTTCTTTACTAATAAAAAAGTTACTAATTTTGAAGAAGCACAAACTTCAGATACTAAAAAGTTTGCTGTATTTTTCTGGGAAATGATTAAAAACGGAATATTTTTACCTCCATCTCAGTTTGAAGCATGGTTTTTATCGAGTGCTTTAAGTAAAAAAGATATAAATAAAGCTAAAAAGGCTATCGATAATGCGCTAAAAGCAGTCTCAGAAATGTAAAAACAAATTATGAAATTTTTAAGTATAACTTTATCACTCTTTTTTTATTTTTCGTGTTCACAAAAGGTGGTTAATAATAATATGGAAACACAACAAACAATCGTAAACTTGTATGAAGGTGTATTAACTGGTGCAGGAGAAGAAGGTTTCACGAAAGAAAATATTGTTATTCAGTCGGTTGAAGAATGGAAAAGTTTTCTTTTAAAGTTAGATGCTGTAAATAAAATTTCAGAAGCATTTCAAACAAATATAGATTTTTCAAAAAAAAGTGTAATTGTTGCCATTGATAGTGTAAGGAATAGTACAGGTTTTACGATTAAGATTAATGAAGTTTTACAAAAGAGTAATGCTTTAGAAATTGTAATTAAACAAAATGGACCTAAACCTACAGACATGGTTGGAATGGCAATTACACAGCCAATACATATAGTTACAATAAATAAAACAGACAAAACCATAGTTTTTGTTGAGAAATAATATGATAAAAAACGATTTATTTTTAAGAGCTTTAAAAGGAGAAACTGTTGATAGACCTCCTGTTTGGATGATGCGCCAAGCTGGTAGGTATTTACCAGAGTTTATGGAAATTCGTGAAAAGTATGACTTTTTCACGCGTTGTAGAACTCCTGAATTAGCTTCAGAAATTACAGTACAACCAATTAGAAGGTTTGGAATGGATGCTGCCATATTATTTTCAGATATATTGGTAATTCCACAAGCAATGAATGTTGAAGTGGAAATGAAACCCAATTTTGGACCGTACTTACCAAACCCAATTAGAGATAAAAAAAGCTTAGATAATGTAATTATACCTGATGTTCATGAAGAATTAGGGTATGTTATGGATGCAATTAAGGCTACTAAAGAGAAATTAAATAACGAAATACCTTTAATAGGTTTTGCGGGGTCTCCATGGACAATTTTATGTTATATGGTGCAAGGTCAAGGCTCTAAAAATTTCGATAAAGCAAAAGAATTTTGTTTTACACAACCAGTTTTGGCACACCAATTGCTTAAGAAGATAACAGAGACCACCATTGCATATTTAAAAGCTAAAGTGGTTGCAGGTGTAAATGCCGTTCAAATATTTGATTCGTGGGGAGGCATGCTATCCCCAACAGATTATCAAGAGTTTTCATGGCAATACATTAATGAAATAATTGAAGCGTTAAAAGACGATGCCCCAGTTATAGCCTTTGGTAAAGGTTGTTGGTTTGCATTAAATGAAATGTCAAAATCGGGTGCATCTGCTTTAGGTATCGACTGGACTTGTTCTGCAAGAAATGCAAGATATTTAACAGGAGGAAATATGACTTTACAAGGGAATTTTGACCCTTCTAGATTATTATCTCCACCATCTGAAATTAAAAAAATGGTCACAGAAATGATCAACAATTTTGGAAAGGACAAATATATTGTTAACTTAGGGCACGGTATTCTACCGAATATCCCAGTTGAAAATGCAAAAGCATTTATAGATGCTGTTAAGGAATATAAATCAGAATAAATAAAAAGTAACGAAATAATAATTCCCATGAAAAGAGTAATAACATTATTGTTGGTAGTATTAACATCAAGCGTATTCGCTCAAAGAGTATACTATAATCAGGCGGTAAATAGTTGTACTAGTAAAACTTCAGAAGAGTTAATTGATAAGTGTATTAAGAATAGTTATTTATTAAACTATGATTTTACGAATGTAAATGATGAAGTTATAAGTACTAAAGAAATAAAGAAACCAATTGTTTTAATAGCTGCAGCTACATGGTCTGCACCTTGTTTTGGTCAAGTACCAGCTTTAAATAAAATGGTAGAAAAGTACCATGATAAAGTTGATTTTGTAATGATTTTTTGGGACAAGAAAGATAAACTTGCTAGATTCCAAGAAAAGTTAGACAAAAGAATCGTATTAGTACCTGCATCAGATAAGGATAAAGTAGAAAAAGGTAATCTTGATATTAGTGGTTTTGTTCACAAATTAGATTATCCAACAGCTTACTTAATTGACAAAACTAAAAAGTTTGTAGATGTTAAAAGAGGAGCTGCTACACCATCTAAAACAATGACTTGGGATCAAGTAAATGATTCAAATACTAAAGAATTAGAAACTTTTATCAGTCAAGTTGTAGAATAATTGAAAAAAATATTTTAAATAAAAAACTTCTTTCATAATTTTGAAAGAAGTTTTTTTATTTACAAAAAAAGAAAAAATATGATACCAAATATAATTGCTGGAATTAAAGCCTATTTCAAAGCCTTATCAATAATATCACAACTTAAATTATGGAAATATTTTACCATACCAATGTTGATTAGTTTGGTAGTTGGTCTAATCATTGGTGGGGCAGCTTATTCTTTTTCTGATAATATAGGAAATAGTATTGCTAGTATTTGGAAATGGGATTTTGGAAAAGAAACATTTCAAACTGTTAGTGTTTTTATTAGTGCTATTCTAATTTTAGCTATAGGTTTTATTTTATACAAACATATTGTAATGGCTTTAGCAGCACCGTTTATGAGTCCTGTTTCTGAAAAAATAGAAAAACATTTTTTAGGAAGCAAGCATACACATAGACAAACAACTTTTTCTGAGCAATTATCAAGAGGAATTAAAATTAGTACAAGAAACTTTTCTAGAGAATTATTCTTTACTATTCCTATTATTCTTTTAGGATTTGTTCCTCTTATAGGTATTTTTTCATCTGTTATTTTATTTCTTATGCAAGCTTATTATGCCGGTTTTGGTAATATAGATTATACGCTAGAGCGTCATTATAAGTATAAAGACAGTGTGAAGTTTGTACAGCAGAATAGGGGAATAGCGATAGGAAATGGTATTGTTTTTATGCTTTTGCTACTTATTCCTATAGTTGGAGTAATAATTGTACTTCCTTTATCAGTTACAGCTGCAACTACTGAAACAATAAAAAAGATTAAATAAATTGAGAATAAAAAAGGTTACTGAAAAATACAGTAACCTTTTATTTTTTGATCAGTTTACAAAACCTTGCGAAAGTCTAAAGTAATTAGCAATGGACTTCATGGTTTTAAATTCTGAATCTGAAGTTTTTATTTTAGTTTCAATCAGTTTTACTTCTCTGTAATTTATTCTAAATAACGAACCTTCACCTAAAGTAAATTTTCTTTCTTCTGCCTTGACTAAGGTTTGATAGTCAAACACTAAATCATTCAGCATTTTATTTTGCCTTTTGTAAGATTCAACCTCATTAACTGTAGCTTTAATTTTATTTTCTAAATTCACTTTATTAGATGAGATAGAAAAATCAATATCTCTTAATTTTAATTTAGCCAGTCTTAATTCTGAACGTTCTTTCCTTAAAAAAATAGGTATTTTAACATTGATACCCATTTTGTAATCATTGGTATTAAAATCAATTAAATCTTTAGTTTTAGCTGATAAAAAATTGTATTCTGCATCAATTTGAGGTAACAAATTATTTACTTTAAGACGCTTATTAACTAATAAAGCTTGCTTTTTAAACTGTAAAGATTGAATTTTAGGATGATTTTCTACCATAGCTCTATCAATATTCATATCCTTTACATCTAATAGTTCTTCAATTTTTATAATTGTTTCAGTATCTGGAAGAACACTTTCTTGTAATTCCAGAGGAATATTACCTTCTAACCAAAGATAGTTTGCTAATTCTAATCTAGATTTTACATACTTTATTCTAGATTTTTCTAAATCTAATTTTCTACTTTTTAAATTAATATTAGCCTCCAATGTATCCACAGCAGGTTTATCTCCCGCAAAAAAGCTCTTTTTTACGTTATCTAATCGTTCTTGAGCATTAACTAAATACCTTTCGTAGGTTCGTTTAATTTGATAGTTTTTCAGCCAATCTAAATAAATGTAAATGGCATCAAACATAATATCATTAATTAATAATTGCTGACTAGCTTGCAACTGCTTAGTGTATAATTTAGCTTGTTTTAAGGCAGCCATTCTTTTATTAATCCATAAACCTTTAGCTAATGAAACAGACACACCAGCACTGTATAAACCATCATCAGGAACGGTTAACTCAGGATTTAAATATGTACCAGAATTCTTTTGATAATTTCCTTTAAATTCAACGCCATACCAAGTAGGTATTTTAAACGTAGCATTTAGTTTGTTAAAGTATTCTGTCTTTTTAAACTCTTTTTTATCATAATCAACTTCAAGTTTTGGATCAAAAGCACCTCTTGCTTTTAATAACTTAATCTCTCCTTCTGTAGTTTTTAGCTGAGCTTGTTTTACAATAGGATGAAACTTTTTGACATATGCTAAATACTCAGAAAGAGTTAGCGTATTATCTATACTTTCTTGAGAATTTAATATAAAAAAGGATAGAAATACACTTAGTAATAATACCTTCTTCATTATTTTTTCTTTTTAGTCGTTTTATTTTGTGTTGTTTCATTTGGTTGATAAAAGTTAGGAGGGAAGCTATTAATCTGTCTCCATAATTCAAACCAAATAGGAACATTATCAAGTAAAGCAATAGTTCTAGCTCCAGAACCAACTCTAATACCAGTAGGCCAAGGTACTGTATCTATATCAGGTGCTAATAAAACACGATACATTCCATTATTACTAATAAAGTTTTCTATAGCAACTACTTTAGCTCCATAGGTACCATAAGAAACGTTAGGCCATCCACTAAAAACAATTGCAGGCCATCCGTCAAATTGAACACGTACGTCTTCTCCTTTATGAATTAAAGGTAAATCAATAGGACGTACAAACATTTCAACCGCTAACTCATAATCCGCAGGCATAATACCTACCAGTTGTTCTCCTTCTTTAAAAGTTTCACCAATACCAGCTTTTATAGCTCTGTTAATGAATCCATCTTGTGGAGCAGTGATAAATAGTAAATTATTTCTTCGCGTATAATTAGCTACATTAATTTCTAACTTTGATACTTGTGCTTCAGTATCTAAAGCAGCGGATTCAGCTGTAAACAAATTACTTTGTGTTTTAGCAAGCTTGTCATCATAAGTAGCCTTTAAAGTAGCTATGTTTAACTGTGCATTAATTACATTGTTTTGAGAAGCTAAAAGTTTGTTGTTTACAGAAATTAATTTTGCACTCATTTCTTGAAACTTTACTTTTTTCTCTTCAACGTCTTTAACTGCTTTTAAACCTTCTTTTTGTAAAGTTACAGCTCGTTCATATTGTATTTTAGCAATATCAGTATTGGTTTTCATTGCTTCTAAATCAATACTATCACTTTTAACCTTAAGTTTAGATTGTAAAAGCTTGTTATCTGCTTGTTTTAGCTTTAAAGAACGTTCACGCTGTAAAGCGCTGTATTGATTTTTAAGTGCGTTGATTTTGTTTTTATAAGCATTTACTGATTGATTTTTAACATCAAGTTGATTTTGAGTTCTTTTGGTTAATTGGTCGTCAAAGTATTCGCTTTTAATTTCAGAAATTCTTAAAATCGTATCTCCTTTTTTTACAAAATCACCTTCTTGTACAAACCATTCTTCAATTCTACCTGGTATTTGAGATTGAATTGTTTGTGGTCTATGATTGGGTTTGAGCGTAGTAACACTTCCTTTACCTGAGATATTTTGTGTCCAAGGTAAAAACATGATGATGAATAAAATGATGATAAACACCAATAAGAATCGTCTAAATTTTTTATGATATTCTTTAGTAAATATTTCTTTACCCGATTTATACTTTGTTAAATCAATGTTTTTTGAAATAGAATTATTCGAAATGTTTAACATAGTTTACTTTTTTAATTGTCCTTTTTCTAATAGTAGACGTTTATTACACTTATTTTTCCATAAATCATTACTACTTACTACAATCAAACTCCATGGTCTTTCTGGTGCAGATATAAAGTCGATTATTTTTTGTGTCTCTTCATTTTTGAATTGATCTAAAGGATCTTCTAAGATTAAAAGTTGTGGTTTTTTTAGAATAGCACGAGCTAAAATTATCTTTTTAGAAAGTGTATAGGCTATTTGTTTTCCTTCAGGTTTAATAATTGTGTTTAAACCGTTTGCTTGTTGTTTCAAGAAATCAGATAATCCAACGATTTTAAAAATATTGTAAATTTCTTCATCCTTAATTTCAGTATTACCAAAAGTTACATTTTCTCTTATAGTTCCTTCAAAAGGAGATTCTTCAGATAAGGACAACCCTAATTTTGAACGGTAATCATTAATTTGTAAGCTTCCTAATGATATGCTATTGGTATAAATATGTCCGGAAGTTGGTTCAATAACCCCAGATATTAGTTGTAATAAACTTGATTTACCAGAGCCACTTTCACCTTGAACTAAAATTCGATCGTTTTTATGAATATCAAAAGAAATGTTTTCAAGAATAGGGAAGTTTCTGTTACTAACTTCATAAGTAACTTCATTTAATTCAATCTCTAAATCACCTTCAATAATTTCTCCAGATTGACTTTCAATACATTTATCAACCACCTGACCTAATTTTTCAATAGATGTTAAAACATCGTAAAAAGATTCAAGACCTAAAATCAGCTTTTCAACAGAGTTAATCACTAGTAGTACAATGATTTCAGCGGCTACAAACTGACCAATATTCATTTTTTGATCCAGTACTAAGAATCCACCAATTAAAAGTAATCCGGCAGTAACTAATACTTTAAAACTAATCATTTGAATAAATTGTATAACTAATATTTTAAAGTGACTTTCTCTTGAGTTTAGGTATTTTTCAACAAGTAAATCATTTTTATCTAGTGCCAAACTTGTTTTACCAGATAGTTTAAAACTAATCACTGATCTAGCTATTTCTTGTAACCAATGTGCTACTTTATATTTGTTTTTAGACTCATCTAAACTAGTTTCTAAACCTCTTGAAGCAGTAAGTTTAAATACAGCATAGATTAAAAACACCAATAATACACCAAATAGAATGAAGAATGGATGATAAAAAGAAAGTAAAATTAATGCAAATATGATCTGCAAGAAAGCAGAAGGTACATCAATTAAAACTTTTGATAATCCTTTTTGAATTGTTAATGTATCAAAAAATCTGTTGGCCAATTCTGGTAAATAATACTTTCGTAGTTCCCTCATTTTTATTTTTGGGAATCGATAACTAAGTTCAAAAGAAGCTCTTGTAAAAATTCTTTGCTGTATGGTTTCAATAATACGTAATTGCATTAATTTTAAAACTCCTGTAAAAACAACTCCAAGTGTTACTAAAACAACTAAAACAATCCAGGATACAGAAACTTGTGCACCTTGAATTAAGTTGATAATTGCTTGAATTCCTAAAGGTAAAGAAAGAGACACAATACCTTCGAAAATAGCAAAATATGATATTTGAAATATGTCTTTTCGTTCTAATTTAAGTAAACCTAAAAATCTTTTCCAAGGGGATAATGTTTCATTTTTCATTTGAAAGCGCGTTTAATATTAGGTGTGTGTAAAATTTGGTTGGAGTTACTTCTTCATTACAATTTGTGATAGAAGTAAAATGCTGTTTCATGTACTGTTGATGTAAAGCACCTTCGGTAATTGAACTAGCTAAACTCAAAGGATATTCGTAATTAGAATTGTATTCAGTAATTATTTCAGCTAATCGTCTTACCACACGTTTGTAAGGCGAAAAATATCCTTCTTTATTTTCAGAATCGACACTTTTGGTTAAGTACGATTTAGAGTTTTCATTTATAATAATTTGATTAAGTAGCACTTCATTAATATGAGAAAAGTTTTTATCCTCTTTTGTTTTTCTAGTAACTACTTCAATGGCTTTTACTAATTTTTCTTCTAAGTTTCTAATACTAAAAGTTTCAATAACAAGTTGGTATTCTAACCATCTCCAATACCAAGAACTTAAGTAAATTAATAGTTTGTGTTTACTTTCAAAATAACGATAAATAGAGCTTTCGTTGGAGGATATAAGTTTTCCAAGCTTTTTAAAATTAAAGTTTTCAAAGCCTATTTCATCGATAAGTATAATGCTATGTTCGACTATTTTTTTCCCTAATTCAGAAGATTCAGGATTCTTTATAAACAATCCTTCAGGAACCTCTATTTTAACATTTGAAAGTAGTTTATCCATTTTTAATTGTAATTTTCGCAAATTTAATAGTATTACTATTAAAAAGATGTTAAAAAATGTTTAATCTTTTGTTTTAAAATATTAACAAAACTCTTTTTTGTGTTTAATTAACTGTTAAGTAGCGGGTTGTGTGTTTTTGTTTTAAGTCGTTTTTATGAATTATAATGAGAAAAGATTTCAGAAGAAAACTTTAGCAATTATAAAGGATGCAAAAAATAACTAATATTTTGTGCTGAAATATGTGTTTCATTATTAGGGCAATTCAATACGAAATACTACTTTTGCGGCAAATTTAATGTAGCAAAATGCAATCAATAAGAAACATCGCGATTATCGCACACGTAGATCATGGAAAAACTACGTTGGTAGATAAAATTATAGATCAGGCTAAAATTTTAGACGAAAGAAAAGAGCGTACCGATTTATTACTAGATAATAATGACTTAGAAAGAGAAAGAGGTATTACCATCTTATCTAAAAACGTATCAATAAATTATAAAGGTGTTAAAGTAAACGTAATTGATACCCCTGGTCACGCCGATTTTGGTGGAGAGGTAGAGCGTGTACTAAAAATGGCTGATGGTGTTTTATTATTGGTTGATGCTTTTGAAGGTCCTATGCCTCAAACACGTTTTGTTTTAGGGAAAGCTTTAGAATTAGGATTAACACCTATAGTAGTTGTTAATAAAGTAGATAAAGAAAACTGTACTCCTGATTTAGTTCACGAAAAGGTATTTGATCTAATGTTTGCTTTAGAGGCTACAGAAGAGCAATTAGATTTTACAACCATTTATGGATCTGCAAAAAATGGTTGGATGAGTACTGATTGGCAACAAGAAACAGAAAATATCATTCCGTTATTAGATGCTGTATTGGAAACTATTCCAGAAGCACCATATAGAGAAGGTAGTCCTCAAATGCAAATTACTTCATTAGATTATTCTTCTTTTAAAGGAAGAATTGCTATTGGTAGAGTTTACAGAGGTGATTTAGAAAAGAATAAAGAGTACATGTTATGTAAAGCTGATGGTACTACTAAAAAAGTTCGTATTAAAGAATTACACGTTTTTGAAGGAATGGGTAAAGCTGAGACGGATAAGGTAAGAAGTGGTGATATTTGTGCGGTAACAGGTATTGATGATTTTGAGATTGGTGATACTATTGCAGATTTAGAAGCACCAGAAGCTTTACCAAGAATTGAAGTAGACAAGCCTACAATGAGTATGTTATTTACAATTAACAACTCTCCTTTCTATGGTAAGGAAGGTAAATATGTAACTTCTCGTCACTTAAGAGATAGATTATATAAAGAAACAGAAAAGAACTTAGCATTAAGAATTGAAGATACAGATACAGAGGATAAGTTTAATGTATTTGGTAGAGGAATTCTTCACTTATCTGTTTTAATTGAAACAATGCGTCGTGAAGGATATGAATTACAAGTAGGTAGACCTCAAGTAATTTTAAAAGAAGTTGATGGTAAGAAATGTGAGCCTTATGAAACATTAGTTATTGATGTTCCAGAAGAGTTAGCTTCTAAAGCAATCAACTTGGTAACGATGCGTAAGGGTGATTTATTAGTAATGGAGCCAAAAGGAGATTTACAACATTTAGAGTTTGATATTCCTTCTCGTGGTTTAATTGGATTACGTAATAAATTATTAACTGCAACTCAAGGTGAGGCTATCATTAACCACAGATTAAGAGGATATGATGAATATAAAGGTCAGTTCTCTGATGTTGTAAATGGTGCTATCATTTCTTCTGAAAATGGAAAAGCTACTGCGTATGCAATTGATCGTTTACAAGATAGAGGTAAGTTTTTTATAGATCCTAACCAAGAAATTTATAAAGGGCAGGTTGTTGGTGAAAACGCGAAGCAAGAAGATATGGCAGTTAACTTAATTAAAGGTAAAAAATTAACAAACGTAAGAGCTTCTGGTTCTGATGATGGTGTTAAGATTGCTCCTAAGATTGATATGTCATTAGAAGAGTGTATGGAATACATTAAAGATGATGAGTATTTAGAAGTAACTCCAGAAAGTTTAAGAATAAGAAAAATTAACTTTAGATAAACAATTTTTCTTAATAATATGTTAAAAAAGCCCCTTTTTAGGGGCTTTTTAGTGTCTTGAATAATTTTTGTTAAACAAAACCGTTTTTTATTTAAACAAAATTGATATATTTGAGTATCGCTTAACAAAGCGTTTTTTTAGCTAAAAAATAATTTTGTTTAATTTTTGCTTTAAAAAAATAAACAATTTAAAGTGAATCAAAGAGACTATTAAAATTAAGATATTAATCTAAAAACCATCAACATGCTATTCAAAAAAATAACAAAAACATTTATCATGACTTTGTTTGTTAGTTGTGCTTTACTAACATCTTGTGACGACGATGAAGATACAATTGTAAAAGTAGATGATATACCTACATTAGCTTCTAAAAATGCTGATTTATCTACATTAGTGTCAGCTTTACAGAAAGCTGATTTAGTAACTGCTTTACAAGCTGATGGACCTTTTACAGTGTTCGCTCCGTCTAATACTGCTTTCCAGAAATTATTAGATTCTAAAGCTGCTTGGAATAGTTTAGATGATATTCCTGTTGCTACATTAGAGGCTGTTTTAAAGTACCATGTAGTAACTTCTCAAGCTTTATCTACAGATTTAAGCGATAATCAAGAAATAACTACTTTAGGAGGAGGAAAATTAACAGTAGATTTAACCAATGGAGTTAAAATAGAATCTACTTCTTATGTAACAGCAACTGTAACTACAGCTGATGTAAAAGCTTCTAATGGAGTGGTACATGTTATTGATGAAGTATTATTAATGGACGATTTACCTAAAGATATTACTGATTTAGCTATTGGTACTGATAATTTAAGCACTTTAGTAGCTGCTTTAAAAAAGGCAGATTTAGTTTCTGCTTTACAAGCTGATGGTCCATTCACAGTATTTGCACCAACAAATGATGCTTTTCAAGCTTTATTAGATTCAAATTCAGACTGGAATAGTTTAGATGATATTCCTGTTGAAACTTTAACACAGGTTTTATTATTTCACGTATTAGATCAAAAAGTATTATCTACTGATTTAACAGATACATATGTAAATACTTTAGCAAAAGGACCTAATGATGAGCCTTTATCTTTACAAGTTGAAGTTACAGGTGGAGTTCAGTTCAACGGTGATTCTGCTCCTATTGATGTAAATATTTTAGGAAGTAATGGTGTTGTACATACTATTGATAAAGTAATGTTACCACCAAATGTTGTAACTATTGCTTCAAACAATTCAGCTTTTTCATCTTTAGTGGCTGCTTTAACAGATTCAAGACATACTACTGATTTTGTTGCTTTATTAACAGGAGATGGACCTTATACAATTTTTGCACCAACAAACGATGCTTTTCAAGCTTTATTAGATTCTGATCCAAGCTGGAATACAATTGCTGACATTCCAATTGGAACTTTAGATGCAGTTTTAAAATATCACGTAGTTGGTTCAGCTAATGTTCAAGCAGATCAATTAGCAAACGGAGATGTAACAACTTTAGGAGGAACAATTACGATTGACTTAACTTCTGGAGCTCAAATCCAAACATCAAGCATGCAAACAGTTAATATTGTTATAACAGATGTACAAGGATCTAACGGCGTTATTCATGCTGTAGACAAGGTGTTGTTACCTTAATTATACTAAGTAAGATTGGGATGATGTTTGAAAGGGCTCATCATCCTTTTCTTATTTTTAAAATAGTATTTTTTGTTACTCAGAAATACGATAATAAAACCCTTCGTTTTATTTATTAAATAAAAGGACATGACTAAAAAAGTCATGTCTTTTTTAATTTTTAGATGTCTTTATAATAAGCAATGTATTTAACTGAATAATGATATAGGTGGCTATTAGTATAAAGTGTATTTTTGCAGCATGGATAAAGATTTTAAAATGGTAGCTACTACCATAGCAGGTTTAGAAGGTGTTTTGGCTGATGAGCTTAGGAAACTAGGTGCTATGGAAGTAAAAGAAGCCATTAGAAGTGTATACTTCAAAGGAGATAAAGGTTTTATGTATAAGGCAAATATTGCACTAAGAACAGCAATAAGAATTTTAAAACCAATCAAAAGAAGTAAGGTTTTTGATGAAGAAGATTTATATGAGGCTATTCAGCGTATAAAATGGGAACGTATTATTGATGTTGATGGTACTTTTGCTATTGATGCTGTTGTGTATTCTAAAAACTTCACTTCTAATTCTCATTATATCTCTTTAAAATCTAAAGATGCGATTGCTGATTATTTTGTGCATAAATTTAAAAAGCGTCCGAATGTAGATATCAAAAAGCCAGATATTAAAGTCCATGTTCATATTCATAAAGAATGGCTTACTATTTCTTTAGATAGTTCGGGAGATTCTTTACATAAAAGAGGGTATAGAAGTGCAACGAATATTGCTCCTATCAATGAAGTTTTAGCAGCAGGTTTGGTATTGTTATCGGGTTATAAAGGTGAAGAAAACTTTATAGATCCTATGTGTGGATCAGGTACTTTACTGATAGAAGCTGCGATGGTTGCATGTAACATTCCGGCAAATATTAATAGAAAACATTTTGCTTTTGAAAATTGGAAAGATTTTGATGAAAATTTATATGATACTATAGAAGAGTCTTTATTAAAGAAAATACGAAATTCTCATTTTAAAATAATGGGATTTGATAAAGCTCCTTCAGCAGTAAATAAAGCCAAACAAAATATTATCAATGCAAATTTAGAGGAGTTTATAGGAGTACATCATGTAAATTTCTTTAATTCTAAAAAAGAAGTATTTGGTAAAACAACTATACTATTCAATCCACCGTACGGAGAGCGTTTAAATATCAATACAGAAGAATTCTACAGAAAAATAGGGGATACCTTAAAACATGGTTACCCTAATTCTACTGCTTGGGTTATTACTTCTGATATGAATGCTTTAAAGTTTGTAGGTTTAAAAACATCTAAGAGAATTCCTTTAAAGAATGGAGATTTAGATTGTAGATTTGTGAAATACGAACTTTATGAAGGAAGTAAAAAAATAAAGAAAGAAGGTAAGTTGTAATAGCTTACCTTTTTTTATTCCGTACATTTTAAGTCGATATCTAATACAATCTTTCGATGATTTAAACCCCATTTTACCATTGAATCTAATACAAATGTTATATTTTTTCCCGATTCAGTAAGTTCATATTCAATTAAAACAGGTCTGTTATTATGAACTTTTCTTTGAATAACTCCATTTATTTCTAAATCTTTTAGCTCTTTTGATAACATTCTAGGGGTTATTTTATCAATAGAGTTTTGAATATCTTTAAATCTTTTATTCCCATATAAAAGTGAACCAATGATGGGCATTTTCCATTTGCCACTTAATACATTTAGTGTGTCATTAATAGCTAAAACATAGCTTTTTGAGCATTTTTTTACCTCGGGATAATTGCGAATTAATTCCATATAATTAAAGTTTACTATACAAAAGTATAGTGCTTATTATTAGTAATTGACTATACTTTGTATAGCAAATTTAATAAATTTGATGAAAATAATATTTAATCATGAAGAAATTAGTAATTGTAACGCACCAAGATTTGTCAGCATCTGTGGTAAATAAAAATTGGATAAACGAACTTGAAAAACATTCAGATACCTTTGATGTTCATTCTTTATATACTAAATATCCAGATTTAAATTACGATGTTAAAAGTGAACAAGCATTAATAGAAAGTTATGATGAAATCATCTTTCAGTTTCCATTGCATTGGTTTAGTACACCGTTTGCATTAAAAAAATATATAGATCAAGTTTTTACTTACGGATGGTCTTTTGGTCCTGAAGGAGATAAAATACAAGGAAAAAAAATAGGATTTGCAATATCAACTGGTGGAGGAGAGGAAAATTATACAGCGCCTAAAGGAATTTCAATAAAAGAATTATTGAATGATTTTACCTTAACATTTAAGTTTTGTGGTGCCGAAATTACTAATTTTCATGTTTTTCATGGTGCAATGTTTGAACCAAGTCCATCAGGTTTAAGTTCAGATGCAGAAAAATATATTGCTAAGTTTAAAGGATAAGTTGAATAGTAATATTTATTAATACAAAAAGAGGTTTAGCTTTTACAACTAAACCTCTTTTTGTATTTCGTTTACCAAGTTTATTTTTGATAATATTTATTAAAACTTTTACCGTTAATCTCGGTATATTTTGAATCTATATCATAACTAACAGTCATGTTTTGAATATCAAAATCACCATTTACTTTAGTGTATTTAATGTTTAAATCTTCCTTAAATTTTACATTGTTTAAAGAAACTCCGTTTTTAAATTCAGTGTATTTAAAAGTAGCAGATTCTTCAAAAATTGAATTAGAAAAACTCACAAACGTTTTAAATACAGCATATTTAAACGTAGCTGGTTCAGCAAACTTAGTATTTTCAAAAGAAATATTTTGATTAAATACAGCATATTTAAAAGTATTGTCTTCTAAGAATTTACAACCTCTAAAATCTGCATCGCTTTTAAATTCTGAATATTTAAACATTGCTTTTTCTTCAAACGTACAATTCTTGAAAATAACATCGCTGTTAAAGTTAGAAACAAAGGTATATCCGCTATCTTCATCAGGAATGTAAGCTAGTACATCACTTTCAAAAGAACAATTTACAAACGATATTTTACTATCAATTTTCTTTTCAACTGTATTTGAACCTCCTTTATTCCACCATCGTTTTCTCTTAGGAAGAGTAGGCAATACATCATCCATATAAGTCATATCTAATACACCTTTAATAGTTGCATTACTTATATTGATGTTTTTACCAGCTTTAATGTCTTTTAAAATTTCAGCTGCTTCAATTGTTTTTTGAGCGTAGTTATTGGCAGTTAAAATTACAAGTGCTAAAAGTGTGAATATATTTTTCATGGTAATGTTTTTACTGATTTATTATAAAGACTGATCTTTTTTTTAAATGTTACAGTAAAAAAAAACACCCTATTAAATTAGGGTGTTTTATATAGAGATTTGGTGATGTCTTAGTTTACAGACTCGCTTAAACCAGCACCAGCCTTAAACTTTACTACGTTTTTAGCAGCAATAGTAATTTCTTTACCAGTTTGAGGGTTTCTTCCGTTTCTCGCAGCTCTTTGAGATACTGACCAAGTTCCCCAACCTACTAAAGCAACTTTATCTCCTTTTTTAAGAGCATTAGTTACGTTACTAGTTAAAGAATCTAATGCAGCTTTAGCAGCAGCTTTAGAAATTCCTGCGTCAGCAGCCATTGCGTCGATTAACTCAGACTTGTTCATAATTATAGATTTTAAAATTAATTAATAAATTATTTGCATAGAATGCTTAACAAATATAGATTTAATGCGGTATTGAGCAAGTTTCATTACCAAAAAACAAGCAATTTGTTGATAAGTTGCTAGTTTTTGTTAATAACGTGAAGAAAAATAGGGTTAAATCCCCCTATACCACGCTAATAAAGGGCTACAGAACTTTAGCCTCTTCATCAAACTTAAATCCGTTTAACAAACTAGTAGCATCTAACTTTTTCTTTCCAGAAAGTTTAATTTCGTCTATATGAAGAAAACCATCTATAGTAGCTATTTTTAAATCTTTTTTAGAAGTAATAATACTTCCAGTCTTATATTCATGTGTTGTAATCTCTTTACGTACCTTATATACTTTTGCAGCTATTTCTTCATCTCCATTTATAATTGTAGTCCATGCAGCAGGATATGGATTTAAACCTCTTATGTGATTATAAATATCATTAACAGATTTAGTCCAATCAATTTTGCAGTTATGAGGAAATAATTTAGGAGCCGATTTTTCTTCTAATTCAGGTTGCTTTTGAGTTGTAACATCTCCTGCCGCAATCAAATCGACAGTTTCAGTAACTAAATCTGCACCTAAGTACATTAATTTATCATGCAACTCACCTACAATCTCATCATCTTCAATAGCTATCTCTTTTTGTAAAATAATTTCACCGGTATCTATTTTCTCATCAATAAAGAAAGTAGTAACACCTGTTTTAGTTTCTCCATTAATAATAGCCCAGTTAATAGGTGCAGCTCCTCTATATTCAGGTAATAAAGAAGCGTGTAGGTTAAAAGTTCCGTATTCAGGCATTTTCCACACGACAGTTGGTAACATTCTAAATGCAACAACTATTTGCAAGTTTGCCTGTAAAGCTTCTAATTCTTCTAAAAAAGAAGGATTCTTTAAGTTAGTAGGTTGTAATATGGGAAGGTTTTGTGAAACTGCGTATTTTTTTACTGCAGATTCATTTAATTTTCGTCCCCTTCCTGCAGGCTTATCTGGTGCAGTAATTACACCTACTACATTATATTTTTGTTCAACAAGTTTTTTTAAAATGGTTACTGCAAAATCTGGAGTTCCCATAAAAACAATTCGAATGTCTTTCATTTATTTTAGATAATAAGTGTTATAGTTTGTCATTAATATTTCTTCTTCAGATAGCAGTTTACGCAAATGTATTAAAATGTCCTTTTCTTCATAAGGTATTTGTTCACATATTTCTCTCGAAGAAAGTTCTTTGTGTTGTTGTAATAATTTAATGATATAGTCAGCAATATTAACTTTATTGTATTTATTCTGAAGGCATACATCGCAAATGCCACATTTTTTTGCATCTTTTTGATCAAAATATTCTAAAAGTTGAACACTCCTACAAACCGTGTCATTTTTTAAAAACTGAAGTAAACTATAAAATTTTTCGTTTTTATATTTTAAATAGCTTTTAATACTCTTAGAAATTCGATGAATTGTAATGTCATCCTCTCTAGGCTGTAGGAAAAAGAGCTCACTATTTTTACTAAACTTTGCATACTTTATAATCTCTAGTTCATCAAGTTTTTCTAAGTAATAAATTACTTTTTGAGAAGTAATGTTTAGTTTTTTAGCAATATTAAACTCATTTATTTTTGCTGATTTTTCAAATACACCTTCGTAAATTCTCAATAAGGTATCAATGAAGAGTGTTTGACTTTTATGATTTCTCTTGTAATTTATAATCTCTGAATGAGAAGCTATAAACTGTATGGTAGATTTTTGTAAACTTTGATTGTTTAATTCAATAATTCCATAATTACTCAAAAGCTGTAATACATCGTAGGTTTTATTGGCTTTTACATTATATTTATGACAAAATTCGAGTAAATCAAAAGAGAATCCGCTTTCAATAAACTCTCCTTTAGCTATTTGAAAATGTTGATATAATTTTTGATGTATGAATTTTATTTCCTCAAGTGTAGGCTGATTTCTTTTGTGCATATCATCTGCTAACTGAATATCCCCTTTGTTGGTAAGGGTAACAGCAAAAGATTTTTGACCATTTCTTCCAGCTCTACCAGATTCTTGTGTGTAATTTTCTATAGAATTAGGAATGTTATAATGTACTACAATTTTTACATTTGATTTATCAATTCCCATTCCAAATGCATTGGTAGCAACCATAACCGGATTCGTTTCATCCATCCAATTATTATATGCTTGCTTCTTTTCAATAGTAGATAAACCACCATGATAAAATCCGCTTTTAAAACCATTGGCATTTAAATAATTAGAAATCTCTTTGGTTTTGGCTCTTGTATTCACATAAACAATAGCAGGAGCATGATTTTTCTTGAAGATTAAGCGTAATTTATAAAGCTTATCATCAGTATAAAATACTTGGTATGCTAAATTATCTCTTGAAAATGTTTTTTTGAATAATTGTGGTTTTTCAAGATTTAAATTATTGCAAATATCTTGTAAAACTTTGTTAGTCGCTGTGGCTGTTAACGCAATGATATTTTTGGGATTAATTTCTTTTAAAATATCTAATTGTGTGTAGGAAGGGCGAAAATCATGTCCCCATTCAGAAATACAATGTGCTTCATCTATTACAAAAAAAGAAATATCTAATTCTTTTAATTTTTGTTGAATAAATTTTGATTGTACCCTTTCTGGAGATAAGTATAAAAATTTGCACGAACTATATTTGACGTTATCAAATAAAGTAATAATTTCATTTTGAGGTGTTCCTGAAGGAATATGTAGCGCTTTTATATTCCTGTCGTTTAATTGTTTTACTTGATCTTCGATTAAGGCAACTAAAGGAGAAATTACGACACAAACCCCTTTCATTATTAAAGCAGGAACTTGAAAACAAATTGATTTTCCTCCACCAGTTGGTAACAACGCTACAGTATCATTACCTGATAGCAAACTATTAATAATATCTAATTGCTTAGACCTAAAAGATGTGTATCCCCAGTATTTTAATAAAATATCTTCAGGCTTCATCAAATTTTAAAGGGAATTCAATATAAACTCGCAACGCTTTTCAACATCTAGAAAAGGAACATTAATTATTTCATATCCTAATTCAGAATAAGCATCATATAAAAAAGTACTAATAATTTCAGCTTGTTCAAAAGTTTCGTAACGTTCGTTATCAGATGTGTAAATTTCTTTCCAAGGTAAAAATTGAAAAACCTTTGTGTATTTATAAGAATTACTTTTTTCTAAAAAAACATTAGGAAATTCAGTTTTAAAATATCTCATGTACGCATGTACACTTGGAATTCCTCTATCAAAAAAAACAATATTCTTTTTTGATTGTTCAGCATCTAAAAATTGTTTTTCTCTTCCTTCTAAAAGTTTGCGACTAAACAATATAGGGTCAGTTAAAAATAATTGCTCTATCCCTTGCTTTTGTGCTTCTCTGGTAACTTCTCTTGAAATTTCGGGCATACAATGAAACCCTTTTTGCTCTAAAAATTTTAAAACAGATGTTTTTCCTGTACCTGGACCTCCTATAAAAACAATTTTCTCTTGCATAGGGCAAAAATACTAGATTCGATGGTTATATATAATAAATAACGTAATTTTGTGTTCAATTTTTTAAAATTAGAGAGAATAAGTAGCTACTTATTTACGTTAAAAAGCAATGTATGCAAGATAGAGAAGCGTTTTATACGAACTTAAAACAAAAATTAGAAGAAACAACTGAGTTTCCTTCAACTTATTTGTATAAATTTATAGTCCCAACCACTAAAGATCAAATAAAGCAAGTTCAAGATTTGTTTACTGAAGGTGGAGCGGTAATTAACACTAGAAAATCGAGATCAGGTAAATACACAAGTGTTTCTATACATTTAAATGTGAAAAGCGCAGATGAAGTAATTTCATACTATAAAAACGCAGAACAAATTGAAGGTATAATCTCATTATAAATCAAATCAAAGACAAGTAAATCGATGAAAAGCAAATTATTTTTAATTATTTTTTTAGGACTAAGCTTAGTAGGCTTTGCTCAAGAAGATGAAGTGCTGTTAACTATTAACAAAGAACCTGTATACGCTTCAGAATTTAAAAGAGTCTATGAAAAAAACTTAGACCAAATTAAAGATGAAGAAAAAGAAATAGATAAAAATTTAGAGCTATTCATTAATTATAAACTTAAATTAATTGAAGCTTATCAATTAAAGTTAGATACAAACAAAACTTATTTAACTGAATTAAATTCATATAAGAATCAATTAATGGCTCCTTATTTATATGATAAAGATTTCAAAGCTCAATTACTAAAGCAAGCTTATGAAAGAACTAACGAAGAAGTTAGAGCAGGTCATATTTTAATAGCTTTTAAAAAGAAAGAATCGGATACGGTTGCTATGAAGCAAAAGTTAAACGATATCAAAAAAAGAATAGAAGCAGGAGAAGCATTTGATAAATTAGCGAAAGAGTTTTCTGATGATCCTTCAGCAAAAGTTAATGGAGGAGATTTAGGTTATTTTTCTGCTTTTAGAATGGTATATCAGTTTGAAGAAGCAGCTTACACAACAGAAATAGGCAAAGTATCAGCTCCTTTTAAAACTAGATTTGGATATCATATTTTAAAAGTTACAGATAAAAGAAAGTCTAGAGGAGAAGTAGAAGCATCTCATGTTTTAATAAGAGGAGATGAAACTAAAGCAAAGCAAAAAATAGATTCTTTATACGCTCAATTAAAAGCAGGTAAAATAAGTTTTGAAGATGTTGCTAAAGAATATTCAGAAGATAGAGCATCTGGTGCAAATGGAGGTAGGTTACCTAAATTTGGATCGGGAAGAATGGTATTGCCTTTTGAAAATGCTGTTTTTTCATTAAACAAAGAGGGAGAATATTCTGAGCCTTTTAAAACTAGATTTGGATGGCATATGGTTAAGTTGATAAAAAAGCATCCTGTAAAGCCTTTTGAAGAAATGAAAGAAGAGCTTCAAAGAAGAATAAGAACTACCAATAGAGAAAACTTATCAACTCAAAAATTAATAGACGATTTAAAAAAGAAGTATAATGTTACTGAAAATCAAAAAAATCGTTCTATTGTAAAGCAAACAAAGCAAGGTGGTTACACTAAAAAGCAAAATGAGTTAGAAGTACTTTCTATTGATGGAACATCTGTTAAATTAGCTTCTTTTGTTAAATTTATAGAAAATAAAAACTATTTAGGAATTGATGCTTTATGGGAAAAATTTAAAAATGAAAAAGTTTTAAATTATTACAAAGATCATTTACCTGAGTTGTATCCAGATTATAAAAACACATTACAAGAATATAAAGACGGTTTATTATTATTTGATTTAATGAAAATGAAGGTTTGGGATAAATCTCAAAACGATAAAGAAGCATTAGAATCTTATTTCAATAATAATAAAGCAAAGTATGATGGCGCTTTATTAGCAGACATCAAAGGAAAAGTAGTTAGCGATTATCAAAATCATATAGAGAATAAGTGGATTGATGATTTAAGAGCTGCCAATAAAATTAAAGTTCGTAAAAAAGTACTTAAAAAACTAAAAAAAGACTACGCTAACTAAACAAATCAAATAGTTTTCGTGAAATATAACATCACCTACATAACTGTATTTGTTTTACTATTCGTTTCTTGTGATAAAATTAGTTTTTTAAAAAAGAAAGATACAGTAGTAAGAGATGAGCCTATTATAGCTTCTGTAGGTGATGTTCATTTATATTTATCAGATTTAAAAGATGTCGTTCCAAAAAAAATACCAAGAAAGGATAGTATTATTTTGGTTAAAAGCTTCATTAATTCTTGGGCAAAAAAGCAACTTTTACTGCTAAAAGCTGAAAAGAATATTTCTTTGGTAAATAGCAACAGAATAGATTTATTAGTAAAAAACTACAAAGAAAGCTTATACATTAATGGTTATAAAGAGAACCTAATAAATCAACAATTGGATACTCTAATTTCAGAACAAGAAATTAAAGATTACTACACCAAGAATAAAGATAATTTTAGATTGAATGAAGAGTTACTTCAAATGAAGTTTATTTATTTTGGCAAAGATTTTTTAGATAAAAAAGAAGCTATTGAAAAATTTAAATCTGATGAAGAAGAAGATTTAGAAGCTTTAGAATATTTAACCATAAACTTTAAAGATTACAGTTTAAGAGATTCTACTTGGGTTACATATGATAAGTTTTTATTAAAAATTCCTCCATTCAGGTATTATTCTAAAGAAAAATTGTTAAAAAAATCAAAATTCATTCAAAAAGAAGATTCTTTAGGAGTATATTTGGTCGCTGTGAATAATGTTTTAAAAAGAAATGATGTAGCTCCTTTAAGTTATATCAAAAACAATATTAAACAACTTATATTACATAAACGTAAAATAGAATTAGTAAAAGAGATCGAAAAAACGTTGATTAATGATGCAATTAAAAACAATGAATTTAAAGAATATTAGTTTGTCTATAGTTTTTGGATTATTATCTATTTCAGGTATAGCCCAAGAAAACAAAATTGATGGAGTAGCAGTAGTAGTAGGAAAAAACATAGTATTAGACTCTGATATTGATAAATTCAAATTAGAAATAAAAGAACGTAGCGAAGGAAAGGTTACTATTTCTGATTGTGAAATGTTAGAGGAGTTAATGCAACAAAAATTACTAGCTCACCATGCAGTCATTGACAGTGTTACTGTTAGTCAGGCTGAAGTTGATGGAAAAGTAAATCAAACAATTCAATTTTTCGAAAGAGAGTACGGATCTAAAGATAAAATATTAGAAGTGTATGGTTTCAATGATATGGAAGATTTAAAGAAAGAACTTTTTAAAGTTCAAAAAGAAAATCTTTTAATTGAAAGAGAGCAGCAAAAAATAACAGAAAGTGTTGATGTAACTCCAGAAGAAGTTCGTTTGTATTTTAACGGATTAAAGGAAAAAAATGAATTACCTGAGTTTCCTGCAGAAGTTGAATTAGCTCAAATAGTAATGCACGCAGAGTCTACTAAAGAAGAGAACGAAAATGTAGTAGCAAAACTAAATAAAATCAAGGAAGAAGTTGAAGGTGGAGCAAGTTTTAAGTTAAAAGCAATTATAAATTCGGATGATCCTTCTGTAGCTCAAAATGGTGGTTTCTTAGGACCAATTACTAAAGACACGCCTTTCATTAAAGAGTTTAAGGAAGTTGCCTTTTCTTTAGATGAGGGACAAATATCTGAACCATTTAAAACAGATTTTGGATATCATATTATCTTATTAAATAAAATTAAAGGTCAAGCTCGTGAGGTTTCTCATGTTTTAATTCAGCCAGAAATTACTGACGAAAAATTAAAAGAAACAAAAGAAGAGTTAGAAAATTTAAAGAAAGACTTAATTGACGGAAAAATTACGTTTAATGAAGCCGTAAAAAAACATTCAGAAGATAAAGACACAAAAAATAACGGAGGTATTATTGTAAATCCATACACAGGAGAAAGTGCTTTTGATTTAACAAGAATGGATCCTGCTTTATACGGTAGAATTAACGAATTACAAAAAGGAGAATACTCTGATGTGTTTTATGATGAAACTAGAGGAGGAGAGAAAATGTACAAGTTAATCATAATGAGAAACAGAACAAATACTCACACTGCTGATTTAGTGTCAGATTACGTAAGAATTCAACAATTAGCTTTAGCAAAAAAGAAAGAAGAAACAGTTGCAAAATGGTCGAAAGAAAAAATACAAGAAACATACATTAAGCTTGGAGACGACCATAAGAAATGTTCTTTCAAAGCGAATTGGAAAAAAGAAAATCAATAATGTCAGACGTTACAGCAGTTAACAACTTAGTAAAAAAGTATTCTCAATTACAACAAGAAATAGGTAAAGTAATTATCGGTCAACAAGAGGCCGTTAATTTTACTCTATTGTCTATTTTTTGTGGTGGACATTCCTTATTAGTTGGAGTTCCTGGATTGGCTAAAACCTTGTTAGTAAATACAATTTCTAATGCTTTAGGTTTAAAGTTTAATAGAATACAATTCACCCCCGATTTAATGCCTTCTGATATACTAGGTAGTGAAATCTTAGACGAGACACGTAAATTTAAATTTATTAAAGGTCCGATTTTTTCAAACATTATTTTGGCTGATGAAATTAACAGAACTCCGCCAAAAACTCAAGCAGCTTTATTAGAAGCAATGCAAGAAAGATCGGTAACAATTGCAGGAAATCATTATAAACTTGATTTACCTTTTTTTGTATTAGCAACTCAAAACCCAATTGAACAAGAAGGAACTTATCCTTTACCAGAAGCTCAGTTAGATAGATTTATGTTTTCTATTTATTTAGATTACCCAAGTTTTGAGGAAGAAGTACAAGTTGTAAAAAGTACTACAAGTAATATTGAAAATAAAGTAAATTCATTATTCAGTGCAGAGGAAATCGTAGAAATTCAAAAATTAATACGTAAAATACCTGTTAACGATAATGTTATTGAGTATGCTGTATCTTTAGTTAGTAAAACTAGGCCAAATTCAGAATATGCTGCTGATTTAGTTAAAAAATATATTGATTGGGGAGCTGGACCAAGGGCTTCACAAAACTTAATTTTAGCAGCAAAAGCGCATGCTGCTGTAAATGGAAAATATTCACCAGATATTGAAGATGTTCAAGCGATAGCAATTCCTATTTTATCTCATAGAATAGTGAAAAATTATAAAGCAGAAGCTGAAGGTATTACTCTAAAAGAAATAATTACATCTTTGTTTTAAAGTAATTAAACATACAATTTTATAAAAAACCGAGTACAAAATGTACTCGGTTTTTTGTTTTTATAAAGTATGCCACTCTAAAAATTTTGTCTAGTTTATTATTGTCTGATTAATATATAAAAATATGAGTGTACATTAGGTATACATTATCATGAATTAAAGAAATGTTATAGTATTTAAATGTTTGGTTTTTATTTACTTATACTGATGTATACTTTTTGCACTACAAATGACTACTTTATGTACACTTAATCTGTAATGTTAGACTTTTACTATGATATAGTTTTGAAACTGAAAACTTAATTAATCAAAATTATTTAATCATGAAAAAAGTCAATTTTAAAAGTGCTATTTTAATGTTACTTTTTACTAGTGCTCTTAGTATAGGAGCTAGTAATTATGAAAAAGAAAAATCGATTAATGAAAAAGATAGAACAAAGTCAATAGATGACTTTGGTGCTAAAGAAATTAATGCAGCAAATCGTTTATGGACTGCATTTGGTAGTAATCCGAGTAAACCAGCAGTAATCCCTAGAAAGATTACAGGAGCTGATTTAGTAAATGTTGATAGGATTGCTGTAGATCGTAATCAAGCTTCGCTTCAAAATGCTATCAAACGTTTATTAACTGCTCCTAATAAAGATTGTAGTAATTGTTTAGGGAATGGAGGAGCGATAACATTTAAAAACAAAGGTGTTATAAAAATTAACTCTCTAATTACGTTACCACGACAATTTAAAGGTGGAGGAAATTTTCATGATAGAACTGTTGTAATTTTTGCTGATGGAATTACATTTGATGGTCAGAATAGAACCACTGTTTTCAAATTAGAGAATAATGTTAGGTTAATTATTCAAGGTGCAACTTTTAAAAATGCAAGATTTAGTAAAAACTTAGTCTCTGCTACTGAATTTAGAGATAGAGAAGGTAGTGGTGGTGGCGCCATATTGGTTAAAGGTAAAGCTTCTGTTAGAGCCCATGATTGTAGTTTTTTAGATAATAAAGTGGTTTATTCTAAAGGAATGGATACTCCTGGTGATGGAGGTGGAGAGAATTACGGAGGCGGTGCTATTCGTTTAGAGAATTTTAGTAATGGAGAAATTTTCAATTGTTATTTTAGAGGTAATGAAGGCTTTACTGGTGGAGCAATTGGAGGTACTAGTATTAATAGTTTAACTATAGTAAATAGCTTGTTTGAAGGTAATATTTCTACAGGTTATAAAGATTCAAGAGCATATGGTACTAGAAAATTTTATGTAAAAGAAGGTGGTGGAGCGCTTAGAGTTGATAGAACAATTAAAACGGTACAAATTCATGGTACTTCTTTTGTAGGAAACATGGCGAACACTAAAGTAACTACAGTGGAAGTTTTTGGACTGCCTGTAGCAGGAAAACCAAAACCAGCTTTAACATTAAACATAGATAACTGTATTTTTAAAAATAACGGTTACTATAAGTTTAAAGGCGAGCCTTTTAATAGGTTTCAAGATAGAGGAGGAGTATTATCTACTATGGTTTTTCATGCAGGATCAGGAACAGCAAAGATGAAAATGACAAATACTGTGTTTGATGGAAATGAAGTAGGACAAGCTAATGTTAGAATGATTAATAATTTCGATTTTAAGAATGTAACTTTTGCTAATACTAAGTTTTATAAAGATAAATATTCAAACTTTGATAAATCTGCTTTATGGTTACAAACAGTGAAAGGTAATAGTACTATTGATGGTTGTATTTTTTATAATAATAGATCTAATGGTAAAGAGTTAGATACTAAAATAGGATCTGAAATAGCGGGTTGGAATGCTCCATCTGCAAACAGAGTTGTTTTGAAAAATTCTATTTTTTATGGTGTCGGTGGAAACAGTCCATTAGTTGGAGTAGCAAAATCACCTTTTACCAGATTTAACAAATCAGGTTCGGGTAATAACATTTATTTTGTAAAAAACTATAATAATAGTAGAGAAAACTTAATGCCAGTAAGTAAAACTGGTGCTAGAAATGTTGATCCAAAATTAAGAATTGGTAGTGTATCTAAATATTATGCTAAAGCAAGAAAAACAATTCAAGCTGTAAATTATACTAGATCATCAAGTAGAAGTTCATTAGCAGCTAAATCAGCAATAATTGTAGAAAATTCATCTAAAGAAATTTCTAAAGATAATTTATTTCCTAATCCAGCAGCTGATATTATTACGTTAGAGGGAACACATATTAATGGATTAATAGTAGTTAAGAAAGGTTTATCACAAGAAGCTTCTTTAACTTTAAATAATTCATCAAAAAGTAATAGTGTAAGTTTAGATGTTTCTTCTCTAACATCAGGACAATTATATACTGTTTATGTAAACGGACGTTTGTTTAAAAGATTTATCAAAAAATAAAAATATAGAGGGGAGATTATTAAAATCTCCTCTTAATTTAATAACTATTTATTATGAAAAACTTACTACTAATATTAATTACGTTTCTGAGTTATTCGAGTTATGCACAATATAGAACAGGAGGAGCTGCAACCTTTTATGGAGGAGTAGATGGAGGTGCAGGAGGAAATTGTTCTATTCTAGTGAAAAAAGGAGATAAAATGCACTGTGCAATTAACGATGTTGATTATAAGAATTCAAATGCTTGTGGTGCATATGTTGAAGTAATTGGACCTAAAGGTAAAGTTGTACTTCAGGTAGTAGATCGTTGTCCTGAATGCCCTAAAAAGAAAGTTACAGTAAATGTTAATGGACAAAGAAAGAGATTACCTGTACACTTAGATTTAACTCAAGAAGCGTTTGCTAAAATAGGGAATCCTATTAATGGTGCCGAAGCTATTAAATGGAGATTTGTAGACAATCCTAATAAAAAACAAAAAATGAAACTTAGATTTAAGAGTGGATCTACAGTTTATTGGACAGGAGTACAGATTTATGATACTAAAAGTGGTGTTAAAAAAGTAGAATACTTAGCAAATAATAATAAGTGGAAAACGATGGTTAGACAACCGTATAATTTTTTCTTAGAGCCTGCTGGTGTAAAGGTGAATCCTGTACAGTTTAGAGTAACTTCTGTAAAAAATCAAGTTATTGTATTAAATAAAGTGAATATTTCAGGAGATGAAAACAAAGTTTTCTACACAGGAAAACAGTTTGGAGGAAGAGTAACTGTTAGAAGCTCTTTTACAAATGAAGATAATGAGCAATTAAGCAAAGCCATTTTTCCTAACCCAAGTAATAATATTGTACACTTAAATAAAGAAAAGCCTGTAAAATGGGTATTACTTAAAGGAAATACTAAAATTAAGTCAGGTTATTCTAAAAACATTGATTTAGAAGCTATTCCTTCAGGTAAATATTATGTAAAGTTTTTAAATGGGGATAAAACGCAAGTCTTAATAAAGAAATAAAATTGAGATTTAATCTGTGTTTTTATTTATATACAGCCTACTATTAGGCTGTATTTTTGTTGGTGTTAACATTGTATTTTTATTTTTAACATTTGTAACTTGTTGTGTACTAGTTTTTATTGTTTTTTGCAGCGTTTATTTACTCTTCTTATAATTAGATAAGTATAAACTAAAAGAATATTAGTGTAAATTGGTTTTACGTTTAAATATTACTTTGTTCAATTTTACCATAATGTATCATTGAATTTTACCCTTCAAATTATTAAAAAGTAAATAAAACAATGTATAACCACCTCCTATTATTTCTTTATTATGTGTACCTTATTATTAAAAGGGCTATCAATTCCCCTCAAAAAAGTAAAAACTTTATATGAACTTAAAAAATGTATTCTCTTAATTATTTTATTCTTAGCCAATATTACTTATTCACAGCATAATTTTAAGCTTGAAGAAGTAGTAGATAGTTTAATGCCTAAAACTATAGGCAGCTATGATGATTATTTACTGTTTAAAGATTTTCTTAAACAATCTGAAGAAAAAAAATATCATAAAGGCATCGTAAAAGCATATTCTGAAATTATATGGGATTATAAAAGTTTAGATAGCACATTATACCATGCTAAGAAGTTTGAGGCTTCAGAAAAAAAGTACAAGAATGATACTCTCTCTTGTAGATTTTATAAAAAACTAAGTTCTAGTTTACTCTATAACTTTCAATTTCCTCAATTGGCGTTGAACTACTATACAAAAGTACTGGAATTAAAAAGTTTTGATACTGTAGATGATACCTATGAAATTATTTCAAGTATTGCTAATTGTTATATTTATATGGAGCAGTACGATTTGGCTTTAAAAGAAATGAATAAGCTATTAAAAGAAGTAAAATGTAAAGATTATTTCTGTCGTGTAAGAACAAAATCAACTTTAGCATTAGCATATCAGTTTAAAGGAGATCATAAATCGAGTGATATATTATTAAATGAGATTTCTGATTTATCAATTAAAAATAATGACAGTGCTTTTTATGCTTATACCAAAATTTATAAAGCTTATAACTATTATCTAAAAAATGATTATCAAAAAACTATTGATTCGCTAAAAATAAATCAAGCTTTGATGTTAAAGTATTGGCCACATGGTGAAGCTACTTATTATGAGTTTTTAGGGCTAGCCTATGGGAAGCAACAGAAATATAATAAAGCCATATATGCAACTAAAAAAGCAATAACAGACTCACCTTTAACAGAACAGCCTGAGCTTTATAAGAAATTAGCAGAATATCATAAAGGAATAGCACAAAGCGATTCTTCATTATACTATTACAGCAAAAGAGATTTAATAACTGATAGTTTACGAAATATGGAGAAAAAAGTTTTTGCTAATTACTATAAAGTAGAGAATGAGAATATCAAAATAAAACAAAGCAATCAACAAAATGTACAAAAGTTGAACGATCAACAGTATTTTATAGTTGTACTAATTCTTTCTATCAGTTTCTTAGTTTTTTTGATGTATGCATACAAAGTAAGGTTTTCACGAGTTAGACTTCAGCTTCAAAATAGAATTACTTTTTTAAATAAGGTAGTTAAATCTAACGAGGAGAATTTATCTATACATTTATTAAAGCAAGAAAATAATTTAAAAGAATTACAAAGTATAAGAGAAAAAATAGAGCAGAAAGAAACACAATCTATTGTAGATTCAATAATCAAAAACTCTATAGAACAAGTAGATGAACTAAGTGAAATTAAGTTTAAAGAACATAGTTTAATGACGTATTTAAAAGAAACCTATCCTTCGTTATCAAAAACGAATATAATTCACTGTTTACTTGTAAAACAAGGTTTAACTATAAAACAATCCGCTAGTTTATTAAACGTAAGTATTAATACTGTTAAAACAGCACGATACAGAACTAAACTAAAATTAGATTTACCAAAAGATGTTACCTTATCTATGTTTTTAAAAGAGTTAGAAAACAATACAAAATGTAAGCTTACAAACCTTTAGAATCTTTTAATGTAGATCTATCAAAATTAGCGTTATCAGTATCTGTATTACTAAAATCAGCACCTGTTAGATTGGTTTTAACGATTCTTGCATTCGTTAAATCCGATCCAACAAAAATAGCATTCACCGCTTGTCCATTAGAAAACTGAGCTTTTATAAAATTAGCATCAGTTAAGTTAGCTTCATTTAAGTTTGCTTTATGTAACTCAGCATTTTCAAAAGTAGAATGCGATAAATTGATTCCTGATAAATACCTACCAGATAAGTTTGTGTTTTTAAAATAGCAATGCGAAAAATCTGCAGAAGCATATATTTCATCCAATTTACTACTTGGAATTCCAGCATTTACTAAGAATAATAAAAGTTGAGATCTTTCTGGACTATATAATTTTTCAGATAATTCACCATTATCTTCTAAAATATGATAAGGAGTTAAACTATGTGAAAGAGCTATAATTCTTGATTTAATGTTCCTATTAATATTACTACCATTTCTGCTAATAGCATCATAAATTCCAGCTAATTGGAAACTATAAGAACTTTTTCTAGATCCTTCTACTAAAGCATTTTGCGTTTCAATTAAATGATTTTGTTTTACTAAAACATATATAGATATTAATGAAGGTACTACAGAAAAAAGTAATAAAATAACACTTAATAAACGTACTCGTAAAAACCTTCTAACTAAAGAAGTTAATAAATTTGCAGATGTATTTGGTGATACTTTCTTTTCAGAATGGTATTCAGAAAACCAATCATTAAAATTCTTATTCAAAGAATTTCCTACAAATAATTTCCATGTCCAGGTAAGTGTATTCTTTTTTCGTTCTTCCTTTCGTTTCTTTTTAGAAGTAGCTTTATCTACAATACTTTTTAATTCTTCATTTTCTTTACGTAACGCTTCTAACTCACTGTTATTAATATCTTCCATAAATAATTTTGTTTAAAGAGTTGCTTTAATCATACGGTCATTACCAAACAAATCTTTTTTTAATTCAATGTTTTTAAATCCTTTTTCTAGTAGCATTTCTTTAGTTTCCTTTCCTAAGTATTGATTGATCTCAAAAAACAACAAACCATTTTCATTTAATTGGTCTTTAGCTACGTCAGCAATCCTACTGTAAAAAATTAAAGGATTATTATCTTCTACAAATAACGCTAAATGTGGCTCATTATTTAATACATTGTTTTTTATTTCTTTTTTTTCCAGTTCTCTTACATATGGAGGATTAGAAACAATAACATCAAAAGACTTTTCTAGCTTGTATTCGTTTAAAATATCATTCTGTATAAAAGTAACAAAAGCATTGTTTAAAATAGCATTATTTTTTGCCATTTCTATAGCTTTTTCAGAGATATCTATAGCATAAACATTTGAAGAAGGAATGGATTTCTCTAAAGAGATGGCAATACACCCTGATCCAGTTCCAATATCTAATATAGAGACCTTGTTGTTTGAATTGTTGACAGAATTAATAATCCATTCTACTAATTCTTCAGTTTCTGGTCTTGGAATTAATACATTAGAATTTACTTTAAAAGTAAAACCATAAAAAGAAGTTTCACCTAATATGTATTGTATTGGTTCTTCTTGCTGTAATTTGCTTAAAATAAGATGTAAATTCTGTAGTTTCTCTTCAGAAATTTCTAATTCATTCTTAGTAAACACATCCATCAAAGAGAGTCCTAATTCATGTTCAACAACTCTAAAAAAGAAGGCATCAATTTCTGTTTTAGGATATAGATCAGATAATTTACTGTTAAAATGTATTCTGAAGTCTTTTATATTCATGTTTTCGTTGTAAAAATACTACTTTTGAAATATCAAATTTATAGAAAACAAATGAAGAATTTAATTTATTTAGCGGGTATATTTTTTTTACTATCGGCATGTTCAGTTAGAAAAAAACCAACCTTTATTAAAGTAGATGATATTAAATTTGTATCGTTTAAAAATGACACTATTCGTTTGAAGGCTGGTGCCTATTTTAAAAATGAAAATGATATAGGAGGAAAACTTTCAACAGATGAAATTAAAGTGATTGTTAATGGAGAAGAAGTGGCTCAAGTGTCTTCTGAAGAATTCAAAGTTCCGGCTCAAAATGAGTTTAGCATTCCGTTAAGTGTAGTAATTCCTTCAAAAAAAGTTTTCGATAATAAAAAAGGTGGAATCTTAGGAGGGCTTTTAAACTCTGTATTAAATAATAATATTAAAGTGCAATTTAAAGGAGACATAAAGTATAAAGTTTTAGGTTTTTCTAGCACATATAGCGTAGATACTACTCAAGAATTAAAAATTAAATTTTAAAAATAATTGGAATCTACAATTCATAATAAATACATGCGTAGGTGTATTGAGCTTGCAGAAAGAGGCATTGGAACAGCAAGACCCAACCCATCAGTTGGAGCTGTAATTGTTCATAACAACAAAATAATAGGAGAGGGGTTTACAAGTGAATATGGAGGTCCGCATGCTGAAGTAAATGCAGTAAAATCAGTAAAAGATACTTCTTTACTAAAAGAAGCAACGATATATGTTACGTTAGAGCCGTGTTCTCATTTTGGAAAAACACCACCTTGTGCCAATATGATTGTTGACAACGGAATTCCTAATGTAGTAATAGGTACCGTAGATACAAATAGTTTGGTAGCTGGTAAAGGAATTAATATTCTTGAAAGTAATGGCTGTAATGTTACTATTGGTGTTTTAGAAGAAGAGTGTAAACAACAGCACAAACGTTTTTTTACTGTTCAAAATAAAAAAAGACCTTACATTATTTTAAAATGGGCACAAACGCAAGATAATTTTATAGCTCCAAAAGAAAAGTTAGAGAATAGACCAATTTGGATTTCTAATGAATTTTCCAAGCAATTAGTTCATAAATGGAGAAGTGAAGAACACGCAATTTTAGTAGGAACAAATACAGCTATAGATGATAATCCACTTTTAAATGTAAGATCGTGGTATGGTAATAATCCTGTAAGAATTGTTATTGATAAAAAATTAAAGCTTCAACATCATTTAAATATTTTTAATAAAGAAGTTAAAACAATTGTTATTACAGGAGAGAATAAGCCAAATGAAGATAATTTACTTTATGAAACAATTGATTTTACGAAAGATGTAGCTAGTCAAATTTGTGAAGTATTACAAAAAAATAAAATTCAATCAATTATCATTGAAGGAGGTACTCAAACTCTTCAAACATTTATTAATGCTAATTTGTGGGATGAAGCAAGAGTTTTTACTGGTGAAAATTCTTTTTTAGAAGGAATAAAAGCTCCTATATTAAATTTAGTACCTACTTTTGAACAAAAAATTCAGTCAGACATTTTAAGAACTTATATAAATGATTAAAAATATCGTTTTCGATTATGGTGATGTATTCATCAATTTAGACAAACAGGCTACTTATAAAGCTTTAGAAAAACTAGGAGTGAAAGAGATTAATGAAAAGATGATGCAGGTTTATTATAACTATGAAATGGGCTTGATGTCAACGGATGATTTTGTTAATTTTTTTCATGAAGAGTTTGGCATCGACAAACAAAATTTAATAGATGCTTGGAATGCCATTTTATTAGATTTTCCATTACATAGATTAGATTTTTTAAAAGAAATTGTAGCCTCTAATAAATATAGATTATTCTTATTAAGTAATACGAACGATTTACACATCAGTTGGATTCAAGAACATTGGGGAGAAGAGTTGTATAATGAGTTTAAAGATTGTTTTGAAAAGTTTTATTTATCTCATGAAATTAACTTGAGAAAGCCTAATGCAAATATTTATGAATTTGTATTGCAAGAAAATGGTTTAAAAGCTGAAGAAACTTATTTTATTGATGATACTGAAGAGAATACCATTTCAGCAAATAAATTAGGTATTAAAACGTGGAATATTAACCCAGCCACAGAAGACGTAGCGCAATTATTTCAACAACAAAATTTTAATTAATGATTTACTTAGTTTTAAGTATACTTATTTCTAGTAGTTTATATGTAATCTTTAAGTATTTTGAAATATTTAAAGTAGATACTTTTCAAGCAATTATATTTAATTATGCAGTAGCTTTTGGTATTGGTAATTTGTATTCAGATGTAAAAGTACCAATACAAGAAATTCCTTCTCAGCCATGGTTTTATGGAGCTATTGCTTTGGGATTTTTATTTATAACAATTTTTAACGTAATGGCGTTAACATCACAGAAAAACGGATTGTCAGTAGCGTCTGTGTCTGGTAGAATGTCTGTGGTTATTCCAATTACATTTGGAATAGTTTTATACAATGAATCGATAAATATTGTAAAAGTATTAGGTATTCTATTAGCTTTAGTAGCTGTATATTTAACTTCAGTTAAAAAAACGGATGGTAATAAAGAGTTTAAAATTTCATATTTATTATATCCAGTCATTTTATTTTTTGGCTCAGGAGCCATAGATACGCTATTAAAGTTTACAGAAATTAATTATGTTAAAGATAGTCATGTTTCTGTTTTTTCATCATCAATTTTTGGAATTGCATTTATACTAGGAATAGTATTTATGTTAGTACAAGTTTTTACTAAGAATATTTCATTCTCGTGGAGAAACATTGTTGCAGGAATTGTTTTAGGTATTCCTAATTTCTTTTCAATTGATTTTTTAATCAGAGCACTAAAAACAGAAGGTGTTGAGAGTTCTATATTATTTACTATTAATAATGTAAGTATTGTATTGTTAACAACTATTTTTGGATTGCTATTCTTTAAAGAGAAATTAGAAAATAGAAACTGGTTAGGCATTGGAGTTGCTGTAATTAGTATTCTATTAATAACATTATAATTAGAAAAATTACCTCATAAAAAAAGGATTAAGTCAAAAACTTAATCCTTTTATTTTATCTAAAATATAATTTATGCCTGAATAATAAAAATAGCAGGACGTTTGTGTAAATCTGGTTTTTCAGATTTCCACTCATTTATAGTTAATGTTTTAATATACTCTGTAGGTAAAGAAATATCACAAGCAACACATAAATAAGTGTTAGGACTTAATGATGATTTTAATTGATCTAACATTTTTTCATTTCTGTAAGGTGTTTCAATGAAAATTTGCGTTTGATCCTTATCTCTAGAAAGTCTTTCTAATTCTTTTATTTTCTTTTTTCTATCTGCTTTATCAATGGGTAAATATCCATTAAAAGAAAAGTTTTGTCCATTCATACCTGAAGCCATCATTGCTAACAAAATAGAAGATGGACCTACCAAGGGTATAACTTGAATACCTTTTTCATGTGCTTGTTTAACCACAGTTGCTCCAGGATCTGCAATGCCAGGAACACCAGCTTCTGATAAAATACCAACAGAAACCCCTTCATTACAAATATCTAAGTAATTTCTAGTTTCAAGTTCGTGAGAATATTTATCAATCATCATAAAATTTAAAGATGATTGCGCTTTGGTAGGTGTAATTTTTTTGATGTATCGTCTTGCTGTTTTTTCATTCTCAACAATAAAATAATCTAACTTTTCAATTACTTTTTTTACAGAAATTGGCATTACCTCTAGAGGTTCAGTATCTCCTAATGTAGTAGGAATTAAGTAAAGTTTACCTAGCATAGTCGTCATCATTAATTTTAGAAGCAATTACATTACATGCTTCATCTAACATATCAAATACATTTTTAAAACCATCATCACCACCATAATATGGATCAGGAACGTTAAAGTTACTGTTTGGGTGAGATTCATTTAAAATCATTTTTACTTTCTTAATATCCTCTTCATTTTTAGAAAGTGCTACTATATTATTGTAATTACTTTCATCCATAGCGTAAATTAAATCATAAGAATTAAAATCAGAAGCTACGAATTTACGAGAACGCTGTGCACTAATATCGATATCATTTTTATCAGCAATATCAATAGATCTCCTGTCTGGTTTTTCACCAGAATGATGACCGGAAGTACCAGCAGATTCCACAATAATTTTATTAGAATCAACTTTTGATTTTAAAATACCTTCGGCAAGCGGCGAACGGCATATATTCCCCAAGCAAACCATGAGTATTTTCATAAAATCTATTTATTTAAAATGTTAATTTCTTAGTTAAGTCTTCTACGTACTTTCTAAATTGTTTGTCAGTTTCAGTAAGATTATCAACCGTTTTACAAGCGTGTAATACAGTAGCATGATCTCTCTTTCCAATTTGGCTACCAATACTAGCTAAAGAAGATTTAGTCATTCTTTTAGCAAAATACATAGCTAATTGACGAGCTTGTACTACATGTCTCTTTCTTGTTTTTGATTGTAATGTAGCAACATCCATATCAAAATACTTAGATACTACTTTTTGGATATAATCAATAGAAACTTCCTTTTTAGTATTCTTTACAAACTTATCTACAATTTGTCTAGCCAACTCTAATGTAAACTCTTTTCTGTTGAAAGAAGCTTGTGCAATCATTGAAATTACAACACCTTCTAATTCTCTTACGTTAGATTTTACATTTTTAGCGATATACTCAACAATATCTTCTGGCATTTCTACACCATCTCTGAAAAGTTTGTTTTGTAAAATAGAAATACGAGTTTCATAATCAGGACTTTGTAGTTCTGCAGACAATCCCCATTTAAATCTAGATAGTAAACGTTGTTCAATATCTTGCATATCAACAGGAGCTTTATCAGAAGTTAAAATAACCTGTTTACCATTTTGGTGTAAATGGTTGAATATATGGAAAAATACGTCTTGAGTACCTGCTTTACCTGATAAAAATTGAACATCATCAATAATTAACACATCAATCATTTGATAGAAATGAATAAAATCATTTCTAGTATTTGATTTTACAGAATCAATAAACTGTTGTGTGAATTTTTCAGATGAAATATACAATACAGTCTTATCTGGGTATTTATCTTTAATATCAACACCAATAGCATGCGCTAAGTGTGTTTTACCTAAACCAACTCCACCATATATTAATAATGGATTGAAAGAAGTACCTCCTGGTTTATTAGCAACAGCAATACTTGCAGATCTTGCTAATCTGTTTGAGTCTCCTTCAATAAAATTATCAAAGTTGTAATTAGGGTTTAATTGTGATTCAATTTTTACCTTTTGTAAACCTGGAATAATAAAAGGATTCTTCAGCTCTCTTTTTGATTCAATAGGAACTGATACCTTTTGTGGTTTTAATGGGTTTCTGTTTGAACTTGGTATTTTAACTGTCTGTGGACTATTACTACTGTAAGTATTCTCCATGCGAACATCGTAAATTAATTTAGCGTGTTCTCCCAACTCTCTAACCAATGCAACTCTTAGTAATTTAATGTAATGCTCTTCTAACCATTCATAGAAAAACTTACTAGGTACTTGAATTGTTAAAGCTTCACCCGATAACTTTATAGGTTTGATAGGTTCAAACCAAGTTTTATAAGCTTGCAACTTAATATTATCTTTAATAAAAGATAAACAATTCGACCATACAAAATCAGCAGTTTTATTCATTTAAGCTATTCAGAAAATTAATCTTTTTTACAATTTTTTTCTTGCAAAAAAACAAAGTTATATATCTCTCTTACGGGTCAACAAAAGTGTGAATAAATTTCAGTAAAAAAAAATCAAAATGCTGTTGATTATTATTTTTTTTTTACGTAAGATTAAATTTTAAACGTAAAAAATCAGCCTTGATAAAATTTTATACTAAAGTAAAAGTTCGATACTCCGAAACCGACCAAATGGGGGTAGTGTATCACGGAAATTATGCGCAATATTTTGAAATTGGTCGAACAGAATGGCTCCGTTCCCTAGGAATTACATACAAAAATATGGAAAAAACTGGAATAATGCTTCCTGTGATATCTTTAAACAGCAAGTTTAAGAAATCAGCATTGTATGATGATGACTTAACAATTGTAACTTATCTTAAAAAAAAGCCTAGTGTCAAAATAGAATTTGATTATGAAATAATCAATCAACATAACGAAATAATATGTCTTGGAAATACTGTTTTAGCATTCATTAATATGGATACAAAAAAGCCAATGCGATGTCCTGAATATATTTTAGAAAAAATTCCAGAAATATTATAAAATTTAATTTTTCTTAAACTATATTTAGTTTCCTCTAAAACGTATGTAAACAATCAACAACTAAAACACAAAAAGCATACATGAAAATTTACACTAAAACTGGTGATAAAGGAACCACAGCTTTGTATGGAGGTTCTAGAGTACCCAAACATCATTTACGGATTGAATGTTATGGTACAGTAGATGAGTTAAACTCATACATAGGTCTTATCAGAGATCAAGAGATTGATAACAACACCAAAGAAGCTCTAGTAAAAATTCAAGACGAATTATTTACACTAGGAGCAATGTTAGCAACTCCAAAAGAAAAGGAAATATTAAAAAACGGAAAAGAACGTTTAAATATTCCGAAAATCAATTCTGAATATATTGAATATTTAGAAGCACAAATGGATCAAATGAATGATGAGTTACCACCAATGACTCACTTTATTTTGCCAGGAGGTCATCAAACAGTGTCATTTTGTCACATAACACGTTGTGTATGTAGAAGGGCAGAGCGCTTGTGTGCTGCGTTAAATGATGAAGAAGACATAGATAATAATATATTAATGTATTTAAACAGACTTTCTGACTACCTTTTTGTATTGGCACGAAAGTTGACCAAAGACTTGCAGGCAAATGAGGTAAAATGGATACCTAATAAGCTATAAGAAAAGTTCTTTATTTTATTAATTACAGATTTTAACAAAAAAACTTGACTTTTTAAGTTAAAATTTTATTTTTGCAGAAAACTAAAAACAGATTTAGAAATGTATTGGACACTTGAATTAGCATCTTATTTAGCAGATGCACCATGGCCTGCCACTAAAGACGAATTAATTGATTATGCAATTCGTACTGGTGCTCCTCTAGAAGTGGTAGAAAACTTACAAGATATAGAAGATGAAGGAGAGATATATGATTCTATCATTGAAATTTGGCCAGATTATCCAACAGAGGAGGATTATCTTTGGAACGAAGATGAATATTAAATAAAAAAAATAAAATTAAAAGTCTCAAAATCAGAGGCTTTTTTTTTGCTTACTTTTAAGCATTTACATAAACTAACTATATACTAGTAAAAAATACTAGATAAAAACATATAAATAATGAGCATTTTAAACTCTATTATAAAATTATTTGTAGGAGATAAACAGCAGAAAGACTTGAAGTTACTGCAGCCTATTGTAGAAAAAGTAAAGACTTTTGAACCACAATTAGCTAGTTTATCACACGATGAGCTTAGGGCAAAAACAATAGAATTTAAGTCTAAAATAAAAGAAGCTACAAATACTTTTGAAACTCAAATTAGTGAGTTAGAAGAAGAAGTTAAAACAGCAGATATTGATCGTCAGGAAGAAATATATGCTCAAATAGATAAGCTAAAAGATGAGTCTTATGCTGCTTCTGAAAAAGTGTTAGAAGATATTATGCCTGAAGCGTTTGCTGTTGTAAAAGAAACAGCAAAACGTTTTGCAAATAAAGAAGAAATAGAGGTGTCAGCAACTCCTTTTGATAGAGAATTATCTGCTACTAAAGAGCATGTCACTTTAGAAGGAGAAAAAGCATTTTGGGCAAACTCTTGGGATGCTTCAGGAAAAGAAGTTACTTGGGATATGGTTCATTATGACGTTCAGTTAATTGGTGGATCTGTTTTACACCAAGGTAAAATTGCTGAGATGATGACAGGGGAAGGTAAAACGTTGGTTTCTACATTGCCTGTTTATTTAAATGCTTTATCTGGTAAAGGAGTTCATGTTGTAACAGTAAATGATTATTTAGCAAAACGTGACCGTGCATGGATGGCTCCAGTTTTTGAATTCCATGGTTTATCTACTGCTTGTATCGATGATCATCAACCAAATTCTGAATCAAGAAGAAAAGCATATAATGCAGATATTACTTACGGAACAAATAACGAATTTGGATTCGATTATTTACGTGATAATATGGCTTCATCAAAAGAAGATTTAGTTCAAAGAGCACCTAACTATGCAATTATTGATGAAGTTGATTCTGTTTTAATTGATGATGCTCGTACACCACTTATTATATCAGGACCAATTCCTAAAGGAGATATTCATGAATTTAATGAATTAAAACCTTTAGTAGCTGACATTGTAGGTTTACAAAGTAAATATTTAGTAGGTGTTTTAGCTGAAGCTAAAAAATTAATCAAAGAAGGTGATACCAAAGAAGGTGGTTTCCAATTATTAAGAGTATATAGAGGTTTACCTAAAAATAAGGCACTTATTAAGTTTTTATCTCAAGAAGGAGTGAAGCAGATTTTACAAAAAACTGAGAACTTCTATATGCAAGATAATAATAAGTTAATGCCAGAGGTTGATGCTGAATTGTGGTTTACTATTGAAGAAAAAAACAATCAGATCAATTTAACCGATAAAGGTGTTGCTCATTTATCAGAAAGAACTCAAAATAATACATTTTTTGTATTACCAGATATCAGTATAAAAATTGCCGAAATAGATGGTAGTGGTAATACTCCAGAAGTTAAGGCAGAGCAAAAAGAAGAATTATATCGTGAATTTAGTGTGAAGAGTGAAAGAATTCACACTATGAACCAACTTTTAAAAGCATATACATTATTTGAAAAAGATGTTGCTTATGTAGTTGTTGATAATAAAGTAATGATTGTAGATGAGCAAACAGGTCGTATTATGGACGGTCGTCGTTACTCTGATGGATTACACCAAGCGATTGAAGCAAAAGAAAATGTAAAAATTGAAGATGCTACTCAAACTTTTGCTACAGTAACATTACAAAATTACTTCAGAATGTACCGTAAGTTATCTGGTATGACAGGTACAGCAATCACAGAAGCAGGAGAATTCTTCGAAATTTATAAATTGGATGTTGTTGAAATTCCAACAAACAAGCCAATTGCTCGTGATGATAGAGAAGATATGTTGTATAAAACAACAAGAGAAAAATATAACGCAGTAATTGAAGAAGTTTCAAGATTAGTTGCTGAAGGAAGACCAGTGTTAGTAGGTACAACTTCTGTAGAAATTTCTGAATTGTTAGGTAGAATGCTTAAAATGCGTAAAATATCTCACAATATATTAAATGCAAAATTACACAAGAAAGAAGCAGATGTTGTAGCAGAAGCTGGGAAACCAGGACAAGTAACTATTGCAACAAACATGGCTGGTCGTGGTACCGATATTAAACTTTCTGATGAAGTTAAAGCTGCAGGTGGTTTAGCTATTATTGGTACAGAAAGACATGATTCTCGTCGTGTTGACCGTCAGTTAAGAGGTCGTGCTGGTCGTCAAGGAGATGTTGGTTCTTCTCAATTTTACGTAGCGTTAGATGATAACTTAATGCGTTTATTTGGTTCTGAAAGAATCGCTAAAATGATGGACCGATTAGGGTTAAAAGAAGGTGAAGTAATTCAAGATAAATTAATCACAAGAACTATTGAGCGTGCTCAGAAGAAAGTAGAAGAAAATAACTTTGGTATTCGTAAGCGTTTATTAGAGTACGATGATATTATGAATGCACAACGTGAATTCGTATACAAGCGTCGTCGTCATGCATTAGATGGTAAAAGATTACAAATAGACATTGCAAATATGATTTATGATACTTGTGATGTAGTTGTAAAACAAAATAAAATTAATAACGATTTTCAAAATTTCGAATTTGAATTAATTCGTTTTTCTTCAATGACTTCTCCTTTTTCTGAAGAAGAATTTAAGAGTAAAGACGAACAATCGTTAATAGATGATTTATATAAAATCGTTTCTGAACACTATAAAAATGATGCTGAAAGAAATGCAGCTATTGCATATCCGGTGATTAAAGGTGTTTTTGAAAACGAAGGAGATCGTTATGAGCGTATAGTTGTACCTTTTACAGATGGAGCTAAAACAATTCGTGTAGTAACAAACTTAAAAGAAGCATATGAAAGTGAAGGACAATCTTTAGTAAATGATTTTGAGAAGAATATCACTTTAGCAATCATTGATGAAAATTGGAAAGATCATTTACGTAAAATGGACGAGTTGAAGCAAACAGTTCAAAATGCAACTTACGAGCAAAAAGATCCGTTGTTAATTTATAAGTTTGAAGCTTTTAAATTATTCCAAGAAACAATTGATAAAGTAAATAAAGAGGTACTTTCTTTCTTATTTAAAGGAAAGTTACCAACAGAAGATCAATCTCAAATTTCTGAAGCAAGAGAAGAGAAGAAAGAAAAGTTAGATTTAAGAAAAGACGAAGTACAAAACTCTACACAACAAGCTTTTAATAATGCTCGTCAACAACAAACTCAAGAGCAGCAAGTAGTTGAAACTATTGTTAGAGAACAACCAAAGATTGGTCGTAACGAAAAAGTTACTATTAAGAATGTAATGTCTGGTGAAGAAAAAACAGTAAAATTTAAACAAGCTATTCCTTTATTAGAAAAAGGTACTTGGGTATTAGTATAAAATTTCTTTACAGAATTCACTATAAAACAAAAAAAACTCAGAAGTTTATCTTCTGAGTTTTTTTATATGTAAAAATATAAATTAGCGTTTATTATTTTTTAGGTACAAATTTTAAAGCCACTCCATTAATACAATCTCTCATACCAGTTGTTTGTCTTGGTCCATCATTAAAACGATGTCCTAAATGACCTCCACAAGTATTACATTTAAGTTCAGTTCTAGCATATCCAATTTTGTAATCGGTATCAGTTTCTATATTTTTTTCAATAGCCTTATCAAAAGAAGGCCATCCTGAACCTGAGTTATATTTTCTATCAGAATTATATAGAGGAGTGTCACAAGCTACACAAGCATAAGTCCCTTTTCCTTTAAAAGTGTTAAACTCACTTGTATTAGGTCTTTCAGTACCAGCTTTTCTTAAAACATAAAATTGCATAGGAGTTAATGCTTTTTTCCATTCTTCTTCTGTCTTCTCAATTTTATACTTTGATATTTTTTTATCTTTTTGAGCAATCGATTGACACGATATCAGTAAAAAGAAAATAGTACAGCATGTAATTAAATTTTTCATTCGTTATGTTTTATAAAATCTACAATTCTTGCAGTTGTATTTTTATCACGTAATATTTTAGTATGACCTAAACCACTTGTAATAAAAATAGAACCTTGTTTTAAACTTTGACGAATATTGTAAGCACAACTTACAGGAACATCACCGTCTAAAGAATCGTGAACCACTAAAGCAGGAATATCAACTTCTTTTGCTTTTGCAGAACTAGCATAACTGTCAATATCCATTTCATGTTTTTGATCGTAAAACTTCTTTAATTTTGTAGCCACTTTAGGTTTTAAACTCAAGTTTTTGATAAAATTTTTAATTATGTCAGAAATTTTATCACCAGAGCCTATACTAACCATAGATTTTACCTTAACACCTTCGGCAATAGCACTATAAAGACTCATTCCTCCTAAAGAATGACCAACCGCAGCATCAAAAGGTCCCAACTTTTCATCAATTTCCTTAATAGCATCTATAAAATCAGGCATTAAGGCCGATTTTCCTTCTGAATTCCCATGAGAAGGAGCATCAAAAGAAATAATCATATACCCATTTTCTAATAACTTATCAGCAACCATAAATAATTGTGTACTTCTTCCACACCAACCATGAACTAATAATACTTTTTTCTTTGAAAATCCATAAGTAAGTATCTCAATTTCTTTGTTGATACTTGGAACCATTAGTCTACTTTTTTGAGCACTTTTCCACATCATTTTCTCACGTTCAGGAGTTGGAAATTTAACTGGAGTAGAAAATAATTTAGCAGAAAATTTTGTAACTAAATTACCAGAGAAAAATTGAATTGTTTTAGCTAGATTTTGGATTTTATTAGGAATTGAAATACTTGCAGGTAAAAGCTTTTCTTGATTTGCTTGAATCATAGTTGTTTAAAAATTTTCATTGTAAAGATAGAATTTGTATATTTAAATTACCATTAAAAAGTGACTTTATACCCCAAATTTGAGTCATATCTATTAGTATTTGCAAACATAAAAACAGTATTAATGAATAGATTTATCATAATGTTTGGTATTGCATTGTTATTTGTACAATGTAGCACAGTGCCAATCACAGGAAGAAAGCGTATCAATTTTGTAAGTGATGCACAGGTTTTACCTATGAGTTTTCAACAGTACAGCGGTTTTCTAAAAGAAAATAATAGCAAAATTGTTAAAAACACATCACAAGCAAGAGAATTACAAACGATAGGAAAGAATGTTGCAGCAGCTGTGGATCGATTCATGAGAGCTAACGGAATGACTAGTGAAGCAAATTCTTACAAATGGGAATTCAATTTAATCAATGATGAGACTATTAATGCTTGGTGTATGCCAGGAGGTAAAGTAGTTTTCTACACAGGTATAATGCCTATTTGTGCAAATACAGATGGTATTGCAGCTGTAATGGGACATGAAGTTGCGCATGCTTTTGCAAAACATGGTCAAGAGCGTATGTCTTCATCTCAAATACAACAATTAGGAGGTGTTGCATTAGCAGTAGGTACCATGAACAATAAGAATGCTCAATTATGGAACATGGCTTATGGTGTTGGTTCTCAATTAGGAATGTTAAAGTTTAGTAGAACTCACGAAACAGAGGCTGATCATTTAGGTTTAGTATTTATGATTATGGCAGGATATAGAGGAGAAGAAGCAGTTAATGTTTGGGTACGTATGAGTGAAAATGCTAAAAAATCTGGTAGACAAGCTCCTCCTGAGTTTTTAAGTACCCACCCTTCAAACCAATCTCGTATTGTTGAACTAAGAAAGTATTTGCCTATAGCTAAGCGATATGCAAATCAGTATAACCAACAAGCTGCAGCAATGCTAAAAAAATAAGCAAAAAAATACATTACTTTTTAAGTATATTGCAAACCGTTCTTTATTTTTAAAGAACGGTTTTTTTAATTAAGTATATTTAAAAATGAAAATAGGAGATAAAAAATTAATCAATGCATGGGCATTTTATGACTGGGCTAATTCGGTATATTCATTAGTAATTAGTACAGCTATTTTTCCTATGTATTATGACGCAATAACAGAAAGTAAAATTATTGAATTTATGGGGATTGAATGGGAACACCCAAATTCATTATATACCTATGCTTTGTCTTTTTCATTTTTAATAGTGGCATTTATATCACCTATTTTATCTGGAATTGCAGATTATAGGGGAAATAAAAAGAGTTTTATGAAGTTCTTTTGCTTATTAGGAAGTTTATCTGTAATGAGTTTGTATTTTTTTTCCGGGTGTGAAACAACTTGGATAGGAATTGTAGCTAGTATTTTAGCAAGCATAGGTTTTTGGGGAAGTATTGTTTTTTATAATGCTTATTTACCTGAAGTAGCCCACCCTGAAGATCAAGATAGGGTAAGTGCTAAAGGTTTTATTAATGGATATATTGGTTCTATTTTATTATTGTTAATATGCTTAGTACTGATTTTATTTCCTGATAATTTTGGAATTACAAAAGGAATGGCTTCTCGTATTTCATTTGTAATTGTAGGAATTTGGTGGTTAGGTTTTGCACAAATAACTTTTAGAAGATTGCCTAAAGACAAAAAAATACCAAAAGATCAGTTAGAAGAAGGCTATTTATGGAAAGGTTTTCAAGAATTGAAAAAAGTACTACAAGAAGTAATAGATCATCATCCTGCTTTAAAAAGGTTTTTAATTACATTTTTCCTGCTGAGTGTAGGAGTACAAACTATTATTTTAACTGCTACGCTATTTGGTACTTCTGAATTAAAACTAAAAAGTACCCATTTAATAGGGACTATATTAGTAATACAACTATTAGCAATTGGTGGCGCTTTTATTTTTTCGAGAATTTCAGAAAAATATGGAAACATAACTGCGTTAAGAATTACCATTGTTATTTGGATGATTATTTGCTTTGGTGCTTTTATGTTACATAAAGATTTGGATAATATTTTAATTTATTTTTATGCTTTAGGTGGTGTTTTAGGTTTGGTTTTAGGAGCAATTCAATCATTGGCACGCTCTACTTATTCTAAATTATTACCTGAAACAGAAGATCATGCCACTTATTTTAGCTTTTTTGATGTTACTGAAAAAATAGCCATTGTATTAGGGACTTTAATTTATGGTTTACTGTTTGCAATCACAGAATCAATGCAGTGGAGTGTGTTGTGTTTAGCTATTTTCTTTTTATTAGCTTTTATAATGTTATCTACTATAAAGAAAACAAAGTATGTTTCTTAATAGTAACAGTATACAAATATTACATACTATTATAAAATATAGAAAAAATAAGAGGTTGTCTAAAAATAGACAACCTCTATTTAAATTCATTAAAGTTGATTTTCTCTAATGAATTCCCCCAATTATAGGTTTATAATGGAATAAAAGCCTGAATCTTATAGAATTCATCAGCATTTAGCATATCATTAGAAACATTTGGTCCGGCTGCAAAACGAAACCAAACACCGTTATTTAAGGTAGCTTTTACATATCCTCCTAAAAATTGATACAATGTTTTAGTATCTCCATTATCAACTCTTGCTTGTCCTAAGTGTTCATAAAATGCTCCAAAAGAAAAATGTTTGCTCACTTTATAACCAGGAATTACCCAATTCAACATTAAATCTTGAGAATTTCCTTCACCTCTCATACTCATGTAATAAGCATGATACGTTTCAAATTCAAATTTTCCTGAGTTGTAAAAAGCAAGTACGCTTGGAATAAAACTTTCAGCAATTTTTGTTCCTGCTGTATTAGAAAGTAATTTACCATGACCAAATCCAATACTAGGGTTTACATATAATTTTCCGTTTTTAGAGGCAAATCCTAAACCTACACCTGTTTCTAAAAACAAGTCTTTACCTTGATTTCCAAATGAAGGGTTTACCCAAAAAACACTGTAAAAAGTTAAGTTCGTTCTTGGTTTAAGTTCATAGGTACCTAAAAATACATTGTTAAACCCAGCTCCACTATTGTGAATAGGCATCATTGCAAATGTTGTTTTAGATTCTTTGTTTTTTTCTTCTTGTGCGTAAGAAATGAATGATATTGATACTATAATTAATAATAAAATTGATTTTTTCATGATTTGTTTCTTTAATTAAATTTTGGAATTCTTTTTTCTAAAAATGCGTTCATACCTTCTTGTTGGTTTTTGGTATGAAAGAGCGAATGGAATACTTTACGTTCGAATACAATTCCATCTTTTAGACTACTTTCTAGTGATTGATTGACTGCTTCTTTGGCTGCTATTAAAGCTGTTTTTGAATAATTTGAAACTAATGTGGCTTCTGATAAAACATGATCTAAAAAGTTGTTTGTTGGTAAGATTTTAGAAATTAACCCTGTTTTTTCAGCTTCTTCAGCAGTCATTGTTCTGCCAGATAAAACTATTTCCATAGCTTTAGATTTACCAATTAATTTTGTTAGACGTTGTGTACCACCAATACCAGGTATGACACCAAGTTTTATTTCTGGTTGACCAAATGAAGCAGTATCTGATGCATAAATAATATCACACATCATTGCTAGTTCACAGCCACCACCAAAAGCATAACCATTTACAGCAGCTATGATTGGAGTTTTTATTCTTGAAAAGATTTCCCAATAACTGAAGTAATCTTCATGAAACATCTGAGAAAAATCTTTCTCAGCCATTTCTTTAATGTCTGCCCCAGCACAGAAGGCTTTATCATTTCCAGTGATAACAAAACACCTTATTTCTGAAGATGAATCATACTTTTGTAATCCAGCAATCAACTCGTGCATTAATTCAGAATTTAAAGCATTTAATGCCTTAGGACGGTTTAATTTGGCAATAACGATCCTATCTATTTTTTCAAATAGTACATTCATAATAAAAATAAATTGATTTTTATGAGTCCCAAATAGCCCCATACGCAGGTATACCAAGGTATTCCATGTTATGTACGACTTTTTGAGTTAAACTTTGATTAGAGATACAAATAATAGCTTCTGCATTAAACTCTTTACAAACTTTGTAAGTGAGTTTAACTAAATCTGGCTTACCTTTTTCATCAGTATTCCAAATAATAGCGTTAGGTTGTACTTTTTTAATTTCATTTACTAAATCTTCACCATATGTTTTTTCCGGAGATCTAGTAGACCAAATAAGGACAGATGGAGTTTCATTTAAGAGTAAATGAGGTAAACACGGACCAATACCACTTCCGGTAGCTACCCAAATAACTTTGTTAAAAAGTTTATCTACATTACCAACTCCAGCTGTAGGAATTCCTTTAACCCATATTTTTTGAGGTTTATCAGTAATGAATCTGCCTGTCCAATCTCCAGCTCTAGAAATAGTTAATCTAAACCCACTTTTATCTGGTGAAGGTACATTGGCAAAAGAATGCCATTCTAATAAAGGATTTCTACTTAAAGCTGTTGAAGAACCTGCAAAAGGAGTAACACCATAATCAAAAGTAGTTAAGGCTACATGATTTGACGGACTTACAATTTCAATATCTACTTTCTTTAAACGTAACCATGGTAAAATAACACTCACTGTAATGGCTATCAAAATCCAGAAATCTAAATTTTCCCATACTTGAATAGAAGGATCTTGTAAATTCAAAAAAAGAAACATCTGAACCCAGAATAATGCTAACACTGTCCATCCACCAATTCTATGTGTAAATTCAAAATGATTATGAAATTTAGCTCTCATTTTTGGTAATGCCATTATAATTATAATGCTTAATAAGCATACAATAATGGTTGTTATTATAATAATTGCACTATTAATAAATCCTTCAGTATTATAAAAAGTATAATAAAGCATCCAAACAAAAATGAAGTACCAAATAGTTCCCATAGAAGCACTAGAACTATGTAGTCCACCAAAATGATACACTTTAGCACAAATTCTTCGGATAAACAAAGGCCAATTTTTAGGAACGCTTGTGGCAACTTTAAATAAAAAATTAATTACATATTGTTGCCGTATTAAAATAGCAAGTGTAAAATTGAAAAGTATCACTCTAGATACTTCAAGAATAGCCAAATTATCAAGTTGAAACCAGTTCCAAGAATAAATACCTTTGTATAAAATGTAAGTATTTATAAGGGTAATAAGAATAAACAACCTCTTGTAAGGTATTAATAAAGGATGTTTACCTAATCTATACAACAAACTTTTCTTAGGAGGTAAAATAATATTTTCCATAAGTGTTATTTTGTATATGAAACTCTTAATAAACGCTTATCTATTTTTCCTCTGGAAGTTTTAGGTAATTCTTTTAGAAATTTAAAATCGCTAGGAACATAATAATAAGGTAACTGATCTTCAATTGCTTTTTTGATTTGTTCAATGAAATCATCTTTTTGAGATTCAATATTTACATCAGAAGTTAAACCAATAAAAGAGACTAAATGATTTTTATGTTTTAATGTTACAGCCCTTTTAACTTCTTTAAAACATTCAATAATCTTACTAATAGCATCTAATTCAACTCTAAAGCCTTTAATTTTTACCTGATCGTCTATACGACCATAGTGTATCAGTTCTCCGTTTTTGTTCCATTTTCCTAAATCACCAGTATTAAACATTTTACTGTTATTTTTTAAAAAAATATCATCAGCATAACGTTTACTATTCAATTCAGTATTGTTTATATAACCATTTGTTACACAATCTCCGCCAGCCCACATAATACCAACTTCACCAATTGCCACTGGTTTTTGATCTTCATTTAATACATATACAGTGTTATTAGGAGTAGGTTTACCAATAGAAAGCTCGAAACTGTTTGTATCACATTTTTTCATGGTATTTACAATAGTAGTTTCTGTAGGGCCGCAGCAATTGTAAAAAGAACCTTTTTGTGCCCATGTATTTGCTAAAATAGTAGGACAAGGTTCACCAGCTACTGCAACGGTTTTGATGTTATTACATTTTTTCGGATCGATAGTTGTGAGTATAGAAGGTGTTGCAATAATAACATCAGCAAGCTTTGCTGTTTCTTCAATGTCTTTTCCACGGATAAGTAGTGTACCACCATTTCCAAGACATCCAAGAATTTCCCATGCAGCCATGTCAAAGGAAACATTTAAAATCTGTGCTACTTTAACACCACTAGTTATTCCTAAATTACCCGGAGGATTGTATAAAATATTACACAAATTCTTATGTGTAACTTCTACACCATTAGGAGTACCAGTAGTGCCTGAGGTAAACAAAATAAAACAAGTTTTATTTTCATCATCATTTACATGATTGATCAGTTTAATGTTTCCGTATAGGTTTTTGTAAATATCTTTTTTAAGTTCATCATCAATAAAAATTAAAGAATCTTCATTTAAAAAAGTTAGTTTATCTTCATGTCTTGATTGAGATAAAACTAGTTTTAGATTACTTAGATTAGAAATATCTTTAAGCATTGTTTTAGGAACAATTCTAGGGTCTTGAGGTACATATATAGCTCTTAGTTTTAAAGTGGCTAAAATACCAACTAGCATCTCTAAAGATCTTTGTACATACAAGCCTACAGCATCTCCAGCAACTATGCCTTTTTGTTTTAAAACAAGTGCTAAAATAGTAGCTTCATCATCAAGTTGTTTGTACGTTATAGAACTACCTTTGTAAACAGCGGCAACATTATTAGGTGTTTTTGTAGCCCAATACTCGAATGCATGAATAATATTTTTATGGGGTGTTTGTAACTCTTGTGCAATTCCGTATTCGATAAACAAATCTTGATCTTCTTTAGATAAATTGGCAATTGAATTTAGGTTTACCTTATGTTTTAAGGAGCCTACATCTTGATTATCAAACTCGATATAATCAGGATTTTCATTTAAAATTGATTTTTTCATGATTTATTTCTTAAGGTTTAATACTAAAATTGGTATAACTGCAGTTTCAATTTTATGATGTAAAGAACTTTTTTAAATGTTGCAGAAATGTCACAGAAGAGTCATTTATATGTAACATTTAATTTTTTATAACTTTGTTTCACTCCGAATAATTAACCACCGATGAAAAAAATATTAATAATAGATGACGATGAAAAGTTGTCTAAATTATTAGAATTAAATATTGCCTCTATAGGATATGAAGTTGATAAAGCATATGATGGAGAGTCAGGTTTACAATTGGCTCTTAAAAACAATTATGCTTTGATTATTTTAGATATTACCATGCCTAAACTTGATGGAATAGAAGTATGCAAAAATATTAGGGCAACAAAACAAACACCCATAATAATGCTTACAGGAAAATCTGACGAAATAGATAAAGTATTGAGTTTAGAGTTAGGAGCTGATGATTACATAACTAAACCTTTTGGTATTAGAGAATTGATAGCTCGTGTAAAGGCAGTAATACGAAGGAGTACTATTCAGCCACAAAAGAAACAACATAAAGTTTTAAAATATGAAGGTTTGTCTATTAACGTAGATAAGCGTTTGGTTACAGCTCATTCAAGTAGTATTAATTTATCACCTAAAGAATTTGAATTATTAATATTACTTGCTTCTAATCCAGGTAAAATATATTCCAGAACAAATTTATTACAGTTTGTTTGGGGGTACGATTTTAAAGGGTATTCTCGTACCGTAAATTCACATATAAACAGACTCAGAACTAAAATAGAAGCAGATGTTGCAAATCCAAAATTTATTTTAACACAGTGGGGAATAGGCTATAAATTTAATGAAGAATTAAGTATGTACCTAAATGAAGAAATCCCATCTTTTATCCAATAAATTCATCATAAAAATTGGTGCTTTATTTTTGATAATCATTTTAACCATTAGTGTTTTATACATTTTTGTTACTTTTTTTCTGTTAGAAAAGTTTTACAGTCAAACCACACAGAGATTGAATGCTAATGTAGCAGCTCATTTAATTGAAGAGAAGTTTAAAAAGAGTTCTCCTTTTTTAGAAGATGGAGAAATAAATACGGTTCTTTTTGATGATATTATGCATGACATGATGGCTGTAAATAGAGCTATTGAAGTGTATTTGTTAAATGATAGAGGAGGAGTAATGCACTCACTAGTATTGGATCATTCAAATAAATCAGAACCTAAGAAAAAGGTTGATTTAGCTCCTGTAAAAAAGTTTATAGCTAATAATGAAATTTTTATTCAGGGAGATGATCCTAAAACAGGTGATCAAAAGATTTTTTCAGCAGCTCCTTTTAAAATAAAGGACAAATGTGGGTATATTTATGTGATTTTAGCAAGTGAGAGTTATGAAAATGTATGTAAATCAATTTTTAAAGGTTATTTCTCTAAGCTAACATTTGTAACTATATTTATAACAATGCTATTATCTGTAGTAATAGGTTGGATATTCATTATTGTTATTTCTAAAAATTTACTAACGATTATTTACTATGTAAATAGATTTAAAGAAGGAGATTTAGATAGTAGAATACCTAATGCTAAAGAATCTAACTTATCTATTTTGGCAACAACTTTTAATGAAATGGCAAATACCATTTCAATGAATATCAACGAAATTCAATCGATTAATAAGTTTAAAAAAGAACTCATAGCCAATGTTTCTCACGATTTAAGAAGTCCGTTGACTATTATTAGAGGCTACGCTGAGACCTTAAAAGATGCAGAGCAAGAGATTACTGAAAAAAACCGAAAAGAGTTTTTAAATATTATTGAAGATAGCGCTATATCATTATCTAATCTAGTAAATAGACTGTTTGATTACTCTAATTTAGATGCCAATCAGATGCATTTGAATAAAACAGAGTTCTGCATCACCGAATTGATTCTAGAAATAACAAAACGGTATTCAATAATTACTGAAAATAAAAAAATTGAGATGTATGTTTTCTACAATACTAATTGTGAACAGTTTGTTTTTGCTGATAAAAATTTAATTGAAAGAGTTATTCAAAATTTATTGGAAAATGCAATAAAATATACTCCAAGAGAAGGTAAAGTATTTTTTTACATTGAAAAAAATCAAGCAAAAGATAAAATAATCATTAAAATAAAAGACACAGGTCCTGGTATTAGTTTACAAGAACAAAAATTTATTTTTAGTAAATATTTTCAAACAGGTGTTTCCTCCAATAAAAATGGAGTAGGACTTGGTTTGGCTATAGTTAAAAAAATAACAGACTTGCACAATATTGATATAAAAATCTATTGTGAAAGCAATGAGAAAGGATTTGTTTTTGAGTTTTATTTACCTACAAGTGATTTTATTAAAAAATAAGTAAGTTTATGTCTGTAAATGGTAAATCAAACCAATCAGCTACTGTTCTATTAGTAAGTACACCTTTGTAAAAGTACATGCCATTTCGTAAGTTTTTATCATAACGAGCTGCATTTTCTAAACCACCTTCTTCAGCAATATTTAATAAATATGGAGAAAGAATGTTACTAATAGACACCGAGGCTGTTCTAGAGTATCTTGAAGGTATATTAGGCACGCAATAATGAATGACATCGTGAGCTCTAAAAGTAGGTTTGCTATGTGTAGTTACTTTAGAAGTTTCAAAACAACCACCTCTATCAATACATACATCTACAATAACTGCTCCTTCTTTCATTTTTTCTATCATTGCTTCTGTAGCTATAATAGGAGAACGATCTTTACCTCTGATAGCCCCAATAGCAATATCGCATCTCATTAAAGCCTTTAACAATGATTTCGGTTGAACAGTTGATGTATAAATTGGACCAGGAACGGCTTCTTGTAGCCTACGTAGTTTAGTAATAGAGTTATCAAAAACTTTAATTCTAGCGCCAAGTCCCATAGCAGCTTTTGCAGCAAACTTACCAACAGTACCAGCACCAATAATAACAACATCAGTGGGAGGAACTCCACTTATGTTTCCTAATAAAAGACCATTTCCACCGTTTGCTGTAGCCATTAATTCGGCAGCAATATGCATAGATGCAGTACCGGCTATTTCACTTAAAGATTTTAAGATAGGGAAAACACCATCTTCATCTTTCATATAATCATAAGCAATAGCTGTAATTCGTTTTTTAGCTAAAGCTTTAAAATATTCTTTGTTTTGTGTTTTTAGTTGAAGAGCAGAAACTAAATAAGCTTGCGGATTCATCAATTTAATCTGATCTAAAGAAGGCGGTTCTACCTTCACGATAAGATTACAAGAAAATACTTCTTTTACATCATAAGAAATCTTAGCTCCAGCTTCAGAATATTCTTTATCAGAGTAATTAGCACCTTCACCAGCCGTTGTTTCCACCACAACTCTGTGCCCATGTGCAACTAATGCAGCAACTGCATCAGGAGTTAAACTTATTCGTTTTTCTTCAAAGTGTGTTTCTTTTGGTAAACCAATAAATAATTGTCCCTTTTGCTTTTGAATTTCAAGAGTTTCTGGTTGGGGGATTAGTTGCTCTTTGGTGAATGGAGATATTGAACTCATTAATTTTCTGTCAGTTGTATATTTCTTAGATTATTGTTGATTGCTGTTATTTGAATATTAACAGCATTTAAAGGTACTAAATTTTTAATATTTTCTGACCATTCAATTAAACACCAATTATTAGAGTAAAAATAATCTTCAACACCAATATCTAATGCTTCTTCTTCATCTTCAATTCTATAAAAGTCAAAATGATAAATTATTTCACCTTTATTTGTTTCATATTCATTAACTAAAGAAAAAGTAGGAGAACTAGCTATTTCTGTACTTCCCAAAACTTTACAAAGCTCCTTGATAAGCGTTGTTTTACCAACTCCCATTTCTCCGTTGAATAATAAAATTTTATGTTTTGATTTAGCTAATACTTTTTTAGCTATATCATTTAATTCATCTATAGAATAATCAACATTCATTAAATAAAAACTTAATCTTACTTAGATTTATATATAGCGCAAGGTATAATAATTTCTTCTAATGATACACCTCCATGCTGGTAAGTATTTCTGTAATACTTTACAAAATGATTAAAATTATTAGGATAAGCAAAGAATAAATCTTCTTTAGCAAAAATAAAAGGACTATTAATAGCTACACTAGGTAAAAATATATCTTTCGGATTTTTTACCGCATATACGTCTTTATCTTCATAACTTAAACTTCTACCTGTTTTGTACCTTAAGTTGGCACTAATATTTTTATCACCAATCACTTTTGTTGGGTTACTACAGTTAATAGTTCCGTGATCAGTAGTTATAATTAATGTTTGACCTAATTCTTTAGCTTTTTGAATAATTGATAATAAAGGCGAATTTTTAAACCAACTAACAGTTAATGATCTATATGCTTTATCATCACCAACTAGTTCTTTTATTACTTCCATTTCTGTTTTAGCATGAGAAAGCATGTCTACAAAATTGTAAACAACAACAGTTAAGTCGTTTTGTTTAGTACTATTGTAGTTTTCGGCCAAATCTTTACCGTTTTTTAAAGAAGTAATCTTATAATACTCATGTTTAATATCTAAGCTTAGTCTTTTTATCTGTGCCGATAAAAACTCATTTTCAAATAAATTTTTTCCACCTTCATCCGTATCATTTTTCCAATAATCACGATGCTGTTTTTCCATTTCAGAAGGCATTAAACCAGAGAAAATAGCATTTCTAGCATATTGAGTAGCTGTAGGTAAAATACTAAAGTAAGAATGTTCCGTTTCTTTTTTGAAATATGTGTTTATATAAGGTTCAAGAGTTCTAAATTGGTCATATCTTAAATTATCAATAACCACTAATAAAGTTCCATTTTCTTTATCAATGTTTGGTACCACAAAGTCTTTAAATAAAGTATGAGACATCGTAGGTTTTTCACTACTTGTTAACCAATCTTGATAATTGTTTTTTATGAATTTAAAGAAATGAGTGTTTGCTTCAGATTTTTGACTCTCAAGAATTCCTAACATTCCAGGATCATCAATATTTTCAAGTTCAAGTTCCCAGTGAACTAGTCTTTTATATAATTCTACCCATTCTTCATAAGAATTTACCATGGCCAAATCCATAGAAATTTTACGAAATTCTTGTTGATAATTTAAAGTAGTCTTTTCAGATACTAAACGAGAATGATCTAAGTTTTTCTTTAAACTAAGTAGTATTTGATTAGGATTTACAGGTTTAATTAAGTAATCAGCTATTTTTGATCCAATAGCTTCTTCCATAATTAGTTCTTCTTCACTCTTAGTAATCATTACAACAGGCAGGTTAGGTTTTTGTTGTTTAATTAAGTTAAGTGTTTCTAAACCAGTAATACCGGGCATATTTTCATCTAAAAAAACAATATCAAAATTAGTGTCATTAACTAATTCAACAGCATCAGCACCATTGGTACATGTTTTTACTGTATAGCTTTTTTGTTCAAGAAAAAGTATGTGTGGCTTTAATAAGTCAATTTCATCATCTACCCAGAGAATATCCATAGTTGTTAAATAGTTTTTATAGGATGATTAACGTTTAATTTCTTTTTTGTTGTTTAAAAAAACTTAAAAATACGTTAATTAAGTTATACTTCGTTTGGTATAGTTACAAAAATGAGTTTACATTTGTTGAAACATCAATGTACATTATTTTGGGCAAAACAAAAACGAATAAGCTAAAAATATTAAATGATCCTATTTACGGTCTGGTATCTATTCCTAATTCTTTGATTTTTGATATTATCGAGCATCGCTATTTTCAACGATTACGAAGAATATCACAAATGGGAATGACCAATTTGGTATATCCAGGAGCAAATCATACTAGATTTCACCATGCAATAGGTTGTATGCATTTAATGCAAAAAGCTGTTCAAGCTTTGCGCTCTAAACATATTGATATTTCTGAAGAAGAAGAAACGGCACTTTGTATAGCCATTTTGTTACATGACATGGGGCATGGAGCTTTTTCACATGCCTTAGAACACAGTATTGTAGATGGTATAGCACATGAGGAAATATCATTACTGTTCATGAAGAAATTAAATGAAGAGTTTGATGGAGCATTGAGTTTAGCAATTGAAATATTTGAAGGAAACTATTCCAGAAAATTTTTTCATCAATTAATATCAAGTCAGTTAGATATTGATCGATTAGATTATTTAAAAAGAGATAGCTTTTATACAGGAGTTGTTGAAGGAAATATTTCATCAGATCGATTAATTGCAATGATGAATGTTAGAGATAATGAATTAGTTATTGAAGAAAAAGGAATTTATTCAGTAGAAAACTTTTTAATAGCTAGAAGATTAATGTACTGGCAGGTTTACTTGCACAAAACTTCATTATCAGCAGAAACTTTATTGGTAAGAATTTTACAAAGAGCTAAATCTTTAGCAAAAGATGGAGTAAAAATTCCAGGTAACGATACATTACAATATTTTTTATCTAATAGTATTGACAAAGAAAAGTTTACTGATGAAACTTTGGAAAAGTTTTCAATGTTAGATGACTATGATGTGTTATCTGCAATTAAAAGCTGGTGTAATCATGAAGATTATGTGTTGTCAAGGCTTTCTAAAATGATAATTCATAGAAAATTACTTAGAATAGAGCTGCGTGAAAAAGAGTTTACTCAAAAGTTTGAAGACAAATTAAAAAATAAGTTAGTTCAAAAGTTAGGAGTTAAACAAGAGTATGTAGATGATTTTATAATTTTTGATAAAGTTTCTAATCAAACCTATAGTAAAAAATATCCTATTAAAATTTTAACTAAAAAAGGTAAAGTAAAAGACATTGTTAAAGCTTCTGATCATTTGAATTTAAGAACATTATCAAAGCCTGTTGTTAAATACTTTTGCTGTTATCCAAAGAATTTTGAGGTGAATTAGGAATCTGAATATTCATTCCACAAAAAATAATTACTTTTGCAACTAATGAAATTTACAGCAAAACAAATAGCCGATATTTTAAACGGAGAAGTAGAAGGTAATCCAGAAGAGATTGTTTCTAAATTATCTAAGATAGAAGAAGGCGAAAATGAATCATTATCGTTCCTCGCAAACCCTAAATATCAGCAATATATATATACAACAGAAGCATCAATTATTATAGTTAATAAAGATTTTACTCCAGAAAAGGAAATAAAACCAACATTAATAAAAGTTGATGATGCTTATAAATCTTTCAGCACTTTATTAGAATACTACAATCAAGTAAAAAACAATAAAGTAGGAAGAGAAGCTCCTGTTTTTATATCTGATTCTGTAGTTATTGGAACAGATGAATATATTGGAGCATTTTCTTACATAGGAAACAATGTAAAAATAGGAAATAACGTAAAAATTTATCCAAGTTCTTACATTGGTGATAATGTAGTGATTGGTGATAATACTACTATTTTTGCAGGAGTAAAAATTTATTCTGAGTCTGTTATAGGATCAAACTGTAAAATTCATTCTGGTTGTATCATAGGATCTGATGGATTTGGTTTTGCTCCAGATGAAAATGGTGAATATAAAGCAGTTCCTCAAATAGGAAATGTGATAATTGAGGATAATGTAGATATCGGATCGAACTCAACAATAGATAGAGCCACTTTAGGATCAACAATCATTAGAAAAGGAGTTAAGTTAGACAATCAAATACAAATAGCGCACAATGTTGAAATAGGAGAGCATACTGTAATTGCTTCTCAAACAGGTGTTGCTGGTTCTACTAAAGTAGGAAAGTATTGTATGATTGGTGGTCAAGTAGGAATTGTAGGTCATTTAACAATAGGAGATAAAGTAAGAATACAAGCTCAATCTGGTATTGGACGAAATCTTAAAGATAATGACGTTGTACAAGGCTCACCAGCATTTGGATATAACGATTTTAATAAATCGTATGTTCATTTTAAAAACTTACCTAAAACAATATCAACCTTACATAAACTAGAAAAAAACTTTAAAGCTCAAAATAATAAAGATGAGTAATAAACAAAGAACTATAGAAAATGAAATTACCTTATCTGGTGTAGGATTGCACACAGGAAACGAGGTAGTCATGACTTTTAAACCAGCACCAACGAATTTTGGATTTGCTTTTAAACGTGTAGATTTAGAAGGTGCTCCTGTTATTGAAGCTAAAGCAGATTATGTTACCAATACCCAAAGAGGTACTAACATGGAAAAAAATGGTGTACAAATAAATACATCAGAACATGTTTTAGCAGCAGCTGTAGGTTTAGGAATAGATAATTTATTAATTGAGATAAACGCATCTGAACCTCCAATTATGGATGGTTCATCTAAATATTTTATCGAAGCTTTAGAAGAAGCTAAGGTAATTGAACAAGATGCAGAAGTAGAAGAGTATGTTGTAAAACAAATTATCACTTACAAAGACGAAAATACTGGAAGTGAAATTATTTTAATGCCTTCAGATGAGTACCAAGTAACCACTATGGTTGATTTTGGTACGAAAGTATTAGGAACACAAAATGCAACTTTAGATACTATTTCAGACTTTAAAGAAGAAATATCATCAGCAAGAACGTTTAGTTTCTTACATGAGATTGAAACGTTATTAGAGCATGATTTAATTAAAGGAGGAGATTTAAACAATGCTATTGTTTATGTAGATAAGGAATTATCTGACACTACTACTGAAAAACTTAAAAAAGCGTTTAACAAAGACGATATTAAGATTAAATCTAACGGAATTTTAGACAATTTAGAATTGCGTTGGGCTAATGAAGCAGCCCGACATAAATTATTAGATGTTATAGGTGATTTAGCATTGGTTGGTACTAAAATTAGAGGTAAAGTTATAGCTAACAAACCAGGACATTTAGTAAACACAACTTTTGCTAAAAAATTAGCTAAAATTATAAAGCAGGAGAAGAGAAATAACGTACCAACGTACGATTTAAATCAACCTCCAATTATGGATATCCATGAAATTATGGATGTTTTACCGCACAGACCACCATTTTTATTAGTTGATAGAATTTTAGAGTTATCAGATAAACATGTAGTGGGAATGAAAAATGTAACAATGAATGAAGATTTCTTTGTTGGACATTTTCCTGGAGCACCAGTAATGCCAGGTGTATTACAAGTTGAAGCAATGGCTCAAGCTGGTGGTGTATTGGTTTTAAAATCGGTTCCTGATCCAGAAAACTATTTAACTTATTTCATGAAAATTGATAAAGTTAAATTCAAGCAAAAAGTATTACCAGGCGATACTTTAATATTTAAAAGTGAGTTAATAACTCCTATAAGAAGAGGAATTGCTCACATGCAAGCTTATGCTTATGCAAATGGGAAACTGGTAGCAGAAGCAGAGTTAATGGCACAAATTAGTAAAGTAAAATAAATAGGATAGAGGTATGAATCAACCGTTAGCGTATGTACACCCCCAAGCAAAAATTGCTAGAAATGTAGTAATTGAACCGTTTTCAACGATTCATGCGAATGTAGAGATAGGTTCTGGTACCTGGATTGGTTCTAATGTAACTATAATGGAAGGTGCTCGTATTGGAAAAAATTGTAGAATTTTTCCTGGAGCAGTAATTTCCGCAATTCCTCAGGATTTAAAGTTTAATGACGAGGAAACTACTGTTATTATAGGTGACAATGTAACCATTAGAGAATGTGTAACTATTAACCGTGGTACATCTGATAGAATGAAAACAGTTATTGGTGATAATTGTTTGGTAATGGCATATTGTCATATTGCACACGACTGTATCGTAGGTAATAATTGTATTTTTTCTAACAATTCTACGTTAGCGGGACATGTTACAGTTGGAGATAATGTTGTATTGGCTGGAATGGTAGCTGTACATCAATTTGCTTCTGTAGGAAATCATGCTTTTGTAACAGGAGGATCTTTAGTAAGAAAAGATGTTCCACCTTTTGTAAAAGCAGCAAGGGAACCACTTTCTTATGTAGGAATCAATTCTATTGGATTGCGTAGAAGAGGATTTACGACAGAAAAAATTAGAGAAATTCAAGATATTTATAGAATTTTATTTCAGAAAAACTACAATAATTCACAAGCAATAGAAATTATTGAAGCAGAAATGCAAGCAACTTCTGAAAGAGATGAAATTATTCAGTTTATAAAAGATTCTCACAGAGGTATTATGAAAGGATATTACAAAACAAATTAATCAAAATAACATGGCAACAACTTCAGATATTAAGAAAGGATTATGTATTAAGTACAATCACGATATTTTTAAAATTATTGAATTTTTACACGTAAAACCAGGTAAAGGTCCTGCTTTTGTAAGAACAAAATTAAAAAGTGTTACTTCTGGAAAAGTAATTGATAACACATTTTCAGCAGGACACAAGATTGAAGACGTTCGTGTAGAAACTCACAAATTTCAATATTTATATGCAGAAGGAGAAGATTTACACTTCATGAATACTGAAGATTACAATCAGATTACTTTACAAAAGAAAGTAGTAGATGGTGCTGAATTTATGAAAGAAGGAGAAGTAGTAACTATTTTAATTAACACTGAAGATAGTTTACCTTTATCTGTAGAGATGCCTTCTCATGTAATTTTAGAGGTTACTCATACAGAGCCTGGTGTAAAAGGAAATACTGCAACTAATGCAACTAAGCCTGCTACAGTTGAAACTGGTGCTAGAGTAAATGTACCTTTATTTATTAATGAAGGAGACAAAATTAAAATCGATACAGAAAAAGGAGCTTATTCTGAGCGTATAAAAGCTTAATAAGATGAAAAAAATTGCTATTGTATTTATGCTTGTATGTGGTGCTTTAACATCATGTAATATTGAAAGTATAAGTCAAAAAAAAGATAATCTAACAGCTAAAGATTTTAAAACTATAACTGTAGATTCTTTATATTCTTTAAGAGTACCAAGGTACATGAAGGAGATGAAAAGCTTAAATGACGACGCTTCTCTTGCTTATGCCAATGTTTTTAAAGAAGCTTATACAATTGTTATAGATGAGCCAATAGACGAAGTAATGACTTCGTTTAAAGAATATGAAATTTACAAAGAGGAAAAGTCACCTTTAGAGAATTATGACTATTACCAAATAGAAAGTTTTAAAGAGAGTATTGAAAATTTAGAAATTACCCCATTAAAGACTAAAACAATTAACGGTTATCCTGTTAAGCAGTACGTGTTTAAAGGTGAAGTAGAAAATATTCAAATAAGCTATTTAATTTCTTTAATAGAGTCTGAAAGTGATTTGTTTATGATTATGTCGTGGACATTGACCAATCGATTTGAAAGGTTTAAAGATTCTTTCATAAAAAGTCATGATTCATTTAAATCATCAAAGAAAAACTAACAACAGCAAGTGAAGTTCGAAAAGACACAAACTTTAAAACAAATAGCAGAGCTATTATCTGTAGAATTTGTAGGAGAAGAAAATTTTCCAATAACAGGTATTAATGAAATACATGTTGTGCAAGAAGGTGAAATTGTTTTTGTTGATCATCCTAAATATTATGATAAAGCTTTAGAATCTAAAGCGACTACCATATTAATTAATAAAGAAGTTGATTGTCCTGAAGGAAAAGCTTTATTGATATCAGATGATCCTTTTCGAGATTTCAATAAAATTACAAAACATTTTAATCCTTTTATAGCTTCTAAAGAAAGTATCGCTTCTTCAGCAGTTATAGGAGAAAATACAGTTATACAACCAAATGTTTTCATTGGAGAAAACGTACAGATTGGTAAAAACTGTATTATACATTCAAATGTATCTATTAATAACAACTGTATAATAGGCGATAATGTGATTATCTATTCTAATACAGTGTTAGGTAGCAATGCTTTTTACTACAAAAACAGACCAGAAGGTTTTGATCCTTTAGTATCTGGTGGTAGAGTTGTGATTGAAAATAATGTAGACTTAGGAGCTTCTTGTACTATAGATAGAGGAGTAACTGGAGATACTACTATTGGTGAAGGTACTAAAATTGATAATCAAGTACATGTTGGGCATGACACTGTAATAGGTAAAAAGTGTTTAATAGCTGCTCAAACTGGTATTGCTGGTTGTACGGTAATAGAAGATGAAGTAACCATTTGGGGACAAGTAGGTGTTGTAAGTGGATTACACATTGAAAAAGGAACAGTGTTAATGGCACAAACAGGTGTAATGAAATCACTTAAAAAAGGTGTATACTTTGGAACTCCGCAGAAAAAGTATAGACAAACGATGAGAGAAGTTATATATTTAAAAAATCAAACAAGTAACGAAAAAAAGTAACAATAATTTAATTGGTAATACTCAATTAAAAAACTATTTTTGCTTGACTTAAATAAAAAATAAACCAATGAGCGTTTTAGTAAATAAAGATTCAAAAATTATTGTACAAGGTTTTACAGGAAGTGAAGGAACTTTCCATGCTGGTCAAATGATTGATTATGGAACTAACATTGTTGGAGGTGTAACACCAGGTAAAGGTGGTCAAGAGCACTTAGGAAAGCCAGTATTTAATACAGTAGATGAGGCTGTAAAGCAAGCAGGAGCTGATACTTCAATTATTTTTGTACCACCAGCATTTGCTGCTGATGCAATTATGGAATCTGCAGAAGCTGGAATTAAAGTAATTATTTGTATCACAGAAGGTATTCCTACTGCTGATATGGTAAAAGTAAAATCATATATTGATTCAAAAGAAGATTGTACGTTAGTTGGTCCTAACTGTCCAGGAGTAATTACTCCAGATGAAGCTAAAGTTGGTATTATGCCAGGTTTTATCTTCAAAAAAGGAAAAGTAGGTATTGTTTCTAAATCAGGTACATTAACATATGAAGCTGCTGATCAAGTTGTAAAACAAGGTTATGGTATCACTACAGCAATCGGTATTGGTGGAGATCCAATTATTGGAACTACTACTAAAGAAGCTGTTGAATTATTAATGAATGACGAAGAAACTGAAGCAATCGTAATGATTGGTGAAATCGGTGGTCAATTAGAAGCTGAAGCTGCACGTTGGATTAAAGCTGATGGTAACCGTAAGCCTGTTGTTGGTTTTATCGCTGGACAAACTGCTCCTGCTGGTAGAACAATGGGACACGCTGGTGCTATTGTTGGTGGTGCTGACGATACTGCACAAGCAAAAATGAAAATTTTAGCTGAAAACGGAGTTCACGTTGTAGAATCTCCTGCTAAAATCGGAGAAATGGTAGCTAAAGTTTTAGCTTAATTTATAGCTAAAAATTAAATAAGCATATTTTCAAAAAAGCCAGATACTGTCAAGTGTCTGGCTTTTTGCATTAACATATAATAACACAAAATAACACTTGCATGTTTTGATATGTCAAAAAATAAGATATTTTTGTTTTACAAACTATTTATAAATGCTATATAATGAGATGTTTAAACAAAATTATCATTGTTTCACTGTTTACTATTTTTAGTATTAGCTGCAAAGAGACAAAAAACAATACCTCTGAAAATAAAGAGGTTAAAATAGAAAAGAAAAAAGACAACAAAGGATATGATTATGTAAGTTACACAAATGATCCTACTGGCTTGAGATTGTATACTTTAGAAAATGGACTTAAGGTATATTTAGCTCAAAATTTTAAAGAACCTAAAATTCAAACTTATATTCCTGTGAGAGCAGGTTCAGTTTATGACCCTTCAGATAATACTGGTTTGGCTCATTATTTAGAACACATGTTGTTTAAAGGAACAAGTAAAATTGGATCAGTAGATTTTGAAAAGGAAAAAGTAGAATTAAAGAAAATTTCTGATTTATATGAAAAGCATAAAGCAGAAAAAGATCCTGAAAAGAAATTGAAAATTTATGAAGAGATTGATAAAGTTTCTCATGAGGCTTCAAAATTAGCTATTGCTAATGAATATGATAATGCTATAAACAGTTTAGGTGCTCAAGGGACTAATGCTTGGACATGGCATGAGGAAACTGTTTATACTAATAAAATACCTGCTAATGAATTAAGCAAATGGTTAAAAATTGAAAGAGAGCGTTTTGGTGAGTTAGTTTTAAGGTTATTCCATACAGAGTTAGAAGCTGTTTATGAGGAATATAATAGAGCACAGGATAATGATTTTAGAAGATCAAGATATGCTTTAATGGATGCTTTATTTCCAAATCATCCATATGGTCAACAACCAACCATTGGTGTTTCTGAGCATTTGAAAAATCCGTCAATGGAAGCTATTCATGCATATTTTGATAAGTATTATGTACCAAACAACATGGCTATAATTTTGGTTGGTGATTTACAGTTTGAAGAAACAATTCAAAAAGTAAGTGAAGCTTTTGGAGACATGAAACCAAAGGAAGTTACGTATCCGGAAAGAGCTAAAGAAGTAGCAATTGATAAACCTATTGTAAGAAATGTTACAGGACCTGAAACAGCCAGAGCTAGTATTGCTTTTCGTAGTCAAGGAATTGGTTCTGAAGATGAAAAATTTCTTACTATAATCGACTATATTTTAAATAATAGTACCGCAGGTTTAATTGATTTAAATTTAAATCAAAAACAAAAAGTTCAAAATGCAGGTAGTTCTACTCAATTTATGAATGATTATGGTTTTCACCAATTTTATGTTACACCAAAAAATAATCAGACTTTAGAAGAAGCTACAAAATTAGTACTTGGTGAAATTGAAAAAGTTAAAAAAGGAGAATTTGAAGATTGGATTATTGATGCAGTTGTTAAGAATTTTGAATTAAATGAAGTAAAGCAAAATGCTAATGCTAGGTCAGTTGCAGATCAATACGTTTCTGCATTTATTCACTTCCAAGATTGGGGAGATAAAGTAAAATTCTTAGATGAATTAAGAAAGATAAAAAAGAATGATCTAGTTAAATTCGCGAATAATTTTTACAAGGAAAATTATGTTGTTGTAAACAAAAGACAAGGAAAAGTAGGTGATTTAGTGAAAGTACCAAAACCTAAAATTACTCCTAATAAATTAAATAGAGAGAAAGTTTCTGATTTTGTGGCTAATGTAACAAGTACTGAATCTCCAAAAATATCTCCAAAATTCATTGATTATAAAAAAGTAATTCAGAAAAGTAAAATTTCTAATGGACTTGAAGTTGAGTATGTTAAAAATAATGATAATGACTTAGCTGAGTTAGATATTGTTTTTGATATGGGGAAAGATCATAATAAGAAACTTCCAATTGCAGTTGGTTATTTAGAATACTTAGGAACAGATAAATATTCTCCTGAAGAACTTAAAAAAGAGTTCTATAAAATAGGTATTGATTATGGTGTAAGTGCAGGAGGAGAACGATCTTATGTTTATTTATCAGGTTTACAAGAAAATTTAGATAAAGGATTAGCTTTACTAGAAGATTTATGGAACAATGCAAAAGCAGACCAAGAAACGTACAATAAATATGTAGATAAAATAGCTAAACAACGTAGTGATAATAAACTTAGTAAGGGACAAATTATGTGGAATGGTTTGTGGAGTTACGGTCAGTACGGAGAAAAATCACGTTTAAGAGATATTTATACAATTGATGAGTTAAATGGTTTTGATCCAGAAGAATTGGTTAGCATCGTTAAAGATTTAAAGAATTATAAACATAGAGTTTTATACTATGGAAATGATTTAAATGAAGCGAAATCATCATTAGAAAAAAGTCATAATATTATAGCAGATTTAAAAGATTATCCAAAGGAAAAAAAGTCATATGAATTTGCTAAAACAGGTGATAATGTATATTTCGTGAATTACGATATGGTACAGGCTGAGATGCTATTTTTAGCAAAAGGAGAGAAGTTTAATCCTGAGAAAATGGCTGTTTCTAACGTGTTTAATTCATATTTTGGTAGTGGTTTATCTTCTATAGTATTTCAGGAAATAAGAGAGTCAAAATCGTTAGCTTATTCAGCATTTTCAGCTTATGGTAATGCCGCTAAAAAAGATGATCCTGATTTTACCTATGCCTATATAGGTACTCAAGCAAACAAATTGCCTGATGCAGTAAATGCCATGATGGATTTAATGAATGATATGCCTGAAGCAAAAAAGCAATTTGATGCAGCAAAAAAAGCTGCGTTAAAGCAAATTGAAACTCAAAGAATTAATGATACAAGTATTTTTTGGACATATGAATCTTTAAAGAGAAGAGGGTTAGATAATGATAACAGAGAAGAAATTTATAATGCTATCAAGAATCTAACAATGAAAGATCTAAAAAACTTTTTTGAAACTAATATTAAAGGGCAAGACTATAATATTATGGTACTAGCTAATAAAAAAGATATCGATTTAGAATCATTATCTAAGCTAGGAAAAGTTAAAGAGTTAGATGTTGATCATTTATTTAATTACGAGAAGTCAAAGAAAATAAAAATGTAATTCAAAATTTACATATATAAATCAAAATCCTGTTAAGATGCTTCTTTAGCGGGATTTTATTTTTATATTTGAAGCCGATATAATAACAACTAAATAAATGAAACTTTTAGAAAATAAAACAGCTATTGTTACTGGTGCTACTAGAGGTATTGGTAGAGGAATAGCTATAGAGTTTGCTAAACAAGGTGCTAATGTAGCATTTACATATAACTCTTCTGTTGATGCAGCAAATGCTCTTGAAGAAGAGTTAAAAGCATTAGGAGTTAAAGCTAAAGGATATCAATCAAATGCAGCTGAGTTTGATGCTGCTCAAGAATTAGCAAAAAATGTTTTAGAAGAGTTTGAAACTATAGATGTTTTAGTAAATAACGCAGGTATCACTAAAGACAACCTTTTAATGCGTATTTCTGAAGACGATTTTGATAAAGTAATTGAAGTAAATTTAAAGTCTGTTTTTAATTTAACTAAGGCGGTTATTCGTCCAATGATGAAACAACGTAAAGGTTCAATTATTAATATGAGTTCTGTAGTTGGTTTAAAAGGAAATGCTGGACAAGCTAATTACGCTGCTTCAAAAGCAGGTATTTTAGGTTTTTCAAAGTCAGTTGCTTTAGAGTTAGGTTCTCGTAATATTCGTAGTAACGTAGTTGCTCCAGGATTTATTGAAACTGAAATGACAGCTAAATTAGATGAGAAAGTAGTAGAAGGTTGGAGAAATGAAATTCCATTAAAGAGAGGAGGAACTCCTGAAGATATTGCTAATGCTTGTGTATTTTTAGCTTCAGATATGAGTGCTTACATTACTGGCCAAACTTTATCAGTAGATGGCGGAATGCTAACTTAATCATAAAATAATAATTGTGTTTATAATACAATATTACTTATAACATTCATAAACTCATATACTTAAAGTGTATGAGTTTTTTGGTATAAAAAACATAATGATCCATTATATATGAAAAAAATAACTCCATTTTCAGCAGTAATTATTTTAATAATAATTGTTACTATTATAGGTTTACCATTAACATTAATGCCACCAGATGCAGCTTTGTATGCTTCCATTTCTAAAGAAATGTACTTAAATAATGATTTTATTAATTTGTATTCTTTAGGAAAAGATTGGCTAGACAAACCTCACTTACCTTTTTGGTTAACAGCTATTTCGTTTAAAATATTTGGTGTTTCAAATTTTTCATACAAATTACCAGGAGTATTAATTTTCTTTTTTGGAGTTTGGATTACTTATAAATTTGCAAAAGAAGCTTATGACAAAAAGACAGCTATTTTAGCTTCTATAATTTTATCAACTTCATTACATAGTGTAATTTCAAATTTTGATGTTCGAGCTGAACCTTTTTTAACAGGATTTATTGTAGCTGGTTTGTACTACTTCTTTAAATACATACAATCAAAAAAAATATCGTATATAATTTTAGGATCTTTTTTTTGTGGTTTAGCAGTAATGACTAAAGGAATTTTTGCATTGATACCAATTGTCGCAGGAATTGGAGGACATTTCATTGTAAAAAGAAAATGGAAAGAAATAGCAAATCCGATGTGGCTTCTATCAATTGTATTAATATTTATTTTTATTATTCCCGAGTTATATTCTCTATATCAGCAGTTTGACTTACACCCAGAAAAAACAGTTTTTGGAAAAACAAATGTTTCTGGAATACGATTTTTCTTGTGGGATAGCCAATTTGGACGATTTTTTAATACAGGTCCTATAAAGGGAAATGGAGATATTTTCTTTTTTATTCATACAATTCTTTGGGCATTTTTGCCATGGGGAATAATTTTTTACTTAGCAACATTTTTAAAGATTAAGAGAAACATAAAAAAAGTAAAAAAAGAAGAAGAGTTTTATACACTTTTTGCAACTTTAGCTACAGTCGGTATTTTTTCATTGAGTAAATTTCAGTTAGCACATTATACCAATATTGTATTTCCTTTTATGTCAATCATAACGGCCGATTTTATAATTCGATTGAATAATGAATATTTAAAATTTCATAAAGCATACAAAATTATATTATGGTTTGTAATTGCATTGTCTATAATTGTAGTCCCTGTTATTAGTTTAATAATGGTTCCAGATTTTAACTGGTTAATATTAGTGGTTTTAATTTTAGTATTACTATCGATAAGGTTAGTGATAAAATCAGATTTTGATACTATTAAAAAGTTATTTTATTATGCAGCAATTTCATTTAGCTTTTTATATGCTTTTATGCTAACACATTTTTATCCAACATTGTTTAATTATCAAGGAGGTGTGAATGCAGCAAAGTATGCTAATGTAAATTTTAAAAATGAACCAATTCATTTTTTGAGTAATGCTCATAAATTTGAAACAGAATTTTATTTAGAAAAACCTGTTATTAGAGTTGATAAAAATGAGTTATTAAATTTTTCAGGAAAACTATTTTATGTCAATGAAAATGATATTAGTTATTTAAAAAAGCATCACATAGATTTTAGTATTGTAAAAGATTTTGATTTTTATAGAGTAACCAAATTAAAAGGTAGTTTTGTAAATAAGAACACTAGAGATAAAACATTGAGAAAAGTGTTTTTAGTAAAATTGATCTGATCAAATTATAACACTAAATTTTGTTTTTGGATGATGTAGTCTAATATTAGATTACATCATTTTTTGTTTTAACTCAATTCTGATTTTATTTTTAAAAATTTGCTGAAAAATTCTTCGAAAAAAAAGAAAAAATATATCCTTTTTCTTGATTTCAAATTAAGGGAATATTGAAAAAATAGTATTCTATAGTTGAAATTAAAGTTTCAAATCACTGAACAAGCTTCAAAAATGAATATAAAAAGTACAAAATTCATATTTGCTAAAGAAAATAATAAAATATTGAGATTTTCGTAATCGCTGAGAATCGTGTATTTGAAATTTTCTGTACGATTATACAGTATAATTAATTCTCAGTGATTGTAGTTTAATAAGAAAATATGATGTTTTTATGTTTATAATATCAGATATACTTATAATTAAAAAGTCTGCATGCACACATACAGACTTTTTTAATAATTAGGGATTATTTAAATAGTAACTTAAAAAATAAATTACTGGTTAAATGCTTTGAAACTACCATCATCAAATAGTAGTATAACTTTAACTATTGATTTTGATTTATTGATATTTATAATTTTTTCTTTTGTTTCTATAATATCTGTCTCTTTAATAACTTCTTGTTTTTCAATTATTTCATTTTCTATTGTATTAAAAAGGGAAGTATTATTAACTTCTGATTTCTTATTAAATGATCCTTTACCATACAAGAGCCAATCTAAATTTACATCGTCAAATGCTTTATCAACTTTCATGATAAAGTCTAAACTTGGTTTATTTCTACCAGATAATAAATGTGAAATACTAGATCTTGGAACATCTATTTTCTCTGCAAAAGTAGAAGATGATAGGTTATAATATTCAATAATGGTTTTAATACGGTCAATCATAATACAGTTATTTACAAATGTAAACAGTAGTAATGTTTAATATTGTAAATATAATAAATTTTACAATTGTAACAAAGTTATTTCAGTTTTTAGGAGCATAATAGCACTTTATAGAAGTCTTTTTTGTTCTATTTATCATTAAAGTGAAGTTGTTTAGAAAACTGTAAAACAAGTAGTTATGTGTTTTGTATCAATTTTATCTATAACGTTTTTTAGAGCAAATTCATAGCTAATAAAAGGTGTTTATAACTGTAAAACTTAAATAATAACTATAAATTATAGGATTATATGATCATAAATAACTTGTACAGTCAATTAATCCTTTAAATGCTTAATAGACTATAAAAGGTAGATATTTTATACTATTAGAGTCGAATACAATTGTAAACAACACTTTATTTCATTGTATTTAGCTAAGATTAGCCATTATATAGGACTATATTTACTTCTTTAGAAGGATAATAGCTAAATTTTAAGCTATTTATTTAACTTAATGAAGATTGTAACACTTAATTAGTTCTCTAAGATACTTGTTGCAGCAACTATTGCTAGTTATAAGATGTATACAATTGTAACTTGACTTAAAAGACTATTAATAGCTGAAAATCAATAAATAATAGGTTTATAAGACTTTTCGAAGATATTTATCGTATATAAACGCCATAAGTAAGTATGTAATATCACAATTATCACTTAAATGACTTTGTTGTAGCGAAAATATGCTTTAATAAACAATTTACATTTGTTAAATAAAAGTATTTACAAATGTAGTTATGCGTTTTTAATACATTTGTTCACATTTGTAACATTAATTTTTAAAAGTAATTGTAAAACAAGTTTCCCCTTTTTGAGATTCAAACTGAATAATTCCATTATGAGCTTCTACAATACTTTTAGTTAAGGTTAAGCCAATTCCTGAACCATTTTTTCGAGTTGTAAAATATGGAATAAAAATATTGTCTTTAATTTCATCAGCAATTCCAATTCCATTATCTGTTACCTTTAAATAAGTTCTTATTTTATCAGAAGCAACTGAAATATTTATTTTTGGATTTGAAATATTCTCTACAGCATAAATACAATTTGAAATTAAATTGATAATAACTTGTTCTATTTGTTCTTTATCAGCATTAATTGCAAATTTATCGGTAGTATTATATGATATTAAAATACCTTTACTTTTAAATTCTCTATCAAATAAAGAAATAGTGTTTTTTACAATTGAAGTTAAATTCACTATTTTTTTATTAGGCAAAGGAAGTTCTGCTAATTTTCTATAAGTATCAACAAAAGAAGTTAAATGATATGATCTTCTTTTAATTATTTGCAATCCTTCAGAAAGTTCTTCAACTGTTTCATCATCAATACTATCATCTGTAAGTAATGAATCTAAATTTTCAGCTAAACTACTAATAGGAGTAATGGTATTGATAATTTCATGAGACATTACATTCATTAACTTATACCAGGCTTCTTTTTCTTTTTTATCAATTAATTGTTGAATAGTTTCTAATGATAAAATAATGTAATTATATTCATTAGTTTTTGTAACTGAGGTTTTTAAAAAGAATGTTTCTTTATCATTATTAACAGTAAGTGAAACTGTTTGCTTCACTTTATTCCAATTATCAATATAATTTTTTAAAGCACCAATTTTTGTTTTCAATAAATTCCAATCATGAAATTTTGGAATCTGTAAAAACTCAACAAATGCTTTATTAATTTGAAACACTTCTATGTTTTCATTAGAATCTTTTCTAAGAATTAGTAAACCAATGCTTAAACTTTCAATTATATTGGTAAATATAATTTGTTCTGATGTTTTTTGTAAACTGAGTTTACGATGTTTTTCTAATAATAAAGCGGTTTTATTGTGTAATGGGTTTTTTCTTTTTTCTTTAGAAATAGTATTTGAATAATCTTCATATAAAAGACAATCCATTGATTTTTCAATATCAGCAAACAATTTTTTGATATAATCAATACATAAAAACAACTGTAATATTAGTAGTAAGAAAAAACCACTAGCGCTAACTACATAATTTTCTTTAAAAAAATAAAAAACTATAATACCATTAATAATCATACACGTAATGCGTATTACTATTTGTAATAATTGAGGTTTTCCCATTTTATATGTTATGTTTTTCTAATCTTCTATATAAAGCAGCTCTTGTTAAACCTAAATCCTTTGCAGCCCTTGAAATGTTTCCTTGATGTTTTTGTAAAGCTTTCTGAATCAGTAATTTTTCTGTTTCTTCAATATTTAAGTTCGTATCTAAACTTGCTTCTATTTTTTTTGTTGAAAAATGTAAATCTGTAGTATCTATTTTGTCAACATCAGAAATAATTACCGCTCTCTCAACAATATGTTCAATCTCTCTAATATTACCAGGCCAATGATAATTATTCATAGCTGCTTTAGCATCTTTAGTAAAACCTTCTATTTCTTTTCTATATTTTTTTGTTAGTTTTTTTAAAAAATGATCGGCCAATAATATGATATCTTCTTTGCGTTCACGTAATGGAGGTAAATTAAGTTCTATTGTATTAATTCTGAATAATAAATCTTGTCTGAATTTTTCTTCATCTACCATTTTATGAATAGGAGCATTAGTAGCACAAATTATTCTTACATCTATAGGTTTTTCAGTACCTTCACCTAATCGAGTTACTTTTCTATTTTGAATAACAGTTAATAATTTCGATTGTAAGTGTAAGGGTAAATTTCCTATTTCATCTAAAAAAATAGTACCGCCTTTGGCCAATTCAAATCTACCAATAGTATCTTTTTGAGCTCCTGTAAAAGCTCCTTTTACATATCCAAATAACTCACTTTCAAACAAATTTTCATTTAAAGAACCTAAATCAACATGAATAAAAGGATGGTTTTTTCTATCAGATTGTAAATGAATTTCTTTAGCAAACACATATTTACCAGTACCGTTTTCTCCTAAAATCAGTATGTTAGCATCTGTTGGCGCTACTTTATAAGCCAATTTTACAGCAGATTGCATTGCTGGTGAATTACCAATTATATGTTCAGTTTGTTTATGAAAATCTTCATTTTTCTGCTTTTGAACAGTTTCTAGTTGAGTTGTTTTTCGTTTAGAACGAGCAAGTTCTACACCTGCATTTACAACACTATACAACTTTTCAGTTTTCCAAGGTTTTAAAACAAAATCGCTAGCTCCTTGTTTAATAGCTTCTACCGCTAAATTAACACTACCAAAAGCTGTCATTAAAATAACAGTAGTTTCAGGACTAACTTCTTTAATGTGCTTTAACCAATACAATCCTTCTTTACCATCTTCAAAACCAATACGATAATTCATATCTAGTAATACAACATCTACTGTAGTTTCAGTTAAATGATTTCCTATTTTCTTAGGATTGTTAGTGGTAATAATTTTATTAAAATATTTTTTCAAACTAATTCTTGCCGAAAATAAAATATCATCATCATCATCAACAATTAAAATAGTAGCTTCTTTTTTTCTCATGCTACATAGTTACTCAATTGTTTGAATATGAACAAAAATATGTTCGTTTTTGAACATCATAAAAAATGCTTTCAAATATAAATTCCTGATAATTAGTGTTTTAAATTTTATTTTTTCATGGCACATTAATGGAATAGTATTAAGCAAATGAAATAAAACTAAGATGGATAAGCAAATCAAACCTAAAAACAAAAAGACAAAGAAAATGTTATTACTTAGCATCCCTTTCCTTTTATTATTTGGAATACTTTTTATGAATCTAACACATAAAAAGCAGGTAAATTTAAACAAAAAAGACATTGTAATTAAAGAAGTTACCAAAGGTGATTTCGAAGATATGGTTTTATTAAGTAGTACCGTTGAGCCTAAAACTTCTGTATTAGTTAATGTTATTCAAGGTGGATCTATTTCTGAAATTTATGTTGAAAGTGGTCAAATGGTTACTGAAGGAGATCCTTTATTAAAAGTGTACAATCCGAATGCCGAGTTAAACTACTTAACACAAGAAACTGCAATTATTGAACAAATTAACAACTTAAGAAATATTAGAGTTAGTATTAAAAATCAACAATTAAACTTAGATCAACAATTATTACAAATTGAAAATGATTTTAAAAATGCAGAGCGTCAATACAAATTAGATACTACCTTATATAGTAAAGGTGTAGTTGCTAAAAATAATTTTCTTAAAACATCTCAAGAGTTTTCTTTTCAAAAAGAGAGAAACAATGTGATAAAAAAGAGTGTAGATGAAGAGCAAAAAAGTAGAAAAGTACAATTATCAAGAATAAATGCTTCTATTGCTAACATGGAAAAAAGCTTGGATTTATTAAGAAAAAACAAAGAAAACTTTACAGTAAAAGCACCAGTAACAGGTTTATTGTCTTCATTTAACTCAAACTTAGGAGAAAGTTATACTCAAGGACAATCTGTAGGAAAAATAGATGTGTTAAACGGTTACAAACTAGTTTCTAAAGTAGATGAATACTACATTTCTAAATTAGAAGAAGGCATTAAAGGTAATGTAAGTATTAACGGAAAAAATGAAGACATTAAGTTGTCAAAAATTCATCCAGAAGTAATAAAAGGAAGATTTACAGTTGAATTACAATTCAAAAACGATTCTTTAATTAAAGAAGTGAAAAGAGGTATGACTCTAAAAAGTAAACTTTTCTTATCAAACAACAGTAAGGCTTTATTAATTACAAAAGGACAATTTTATCAGAGTACAAATGGAGCTTGGGCTTTTGTATTAAACTCTAAAGGGGAAGCAGAAAAGAGAAACATAAAAATAGGTAGAGAAAACCCTTTTTATTATGAAGTTTTAGAAGGCTTAAAAGAAGGCGATCAAATTATTACCTCTAGTTACGATGAATTTATAGATGTAGAAAAAATAAATATTCAATAAAAATGAAAATAATAAACATAATACTTTTAACCATTTTAATATCTTCCTGCGCAAAAAGTATCTCTTACGATAATATTACAGTCAAGAATTGGGAAGTAGAAACAGGGAAAGATTCATTTAAATCTTCTTTTGAAGACTTCTCAGGAGATACTTATCAGAATTTTGAGCTAGCAAAAGGTGACAAATTACATTTGAATTTTGAAACTAACTTAAAAGAAGGAACTGTTGAGTTTCATTTAAAAGATGATAACAGTAACAATTTGTGGACTTCATCAACCAAAAATATAGGTGAAGATAGTGACACATTAAACATATTAATAGAAGAAACAGGCGTATATAAATTAATAACAAGAGGAAACAAAGCCTCAGGAGAATTTAATTACGTATTTAAAAAATAAAAAACACATTCAAAATGATAAAATTAACAGATTTAGTAAAAGTATATAGAACAGAAGAAGTAGAAACTACAGCATTAAATAAATTAAGTTTAGAGGTAAAAGAAGGAGAGTTTCTATCTATTATGGGAGCCTCTGGTTGTGGAAAATCTACATTATTAAACATTATAGGAATGTTAGATGCTCCAGATAACGGAAGTTATATTTTTGATACAACTGAAGTGGGGAAATTCAATGAAAAAGAAAGAGCTAGCTTACGAAAAGAAAATATTGGTTTTGTATTTCAAAACTTCAACTTAATAGATGAATTAACTGTTTTTGAAAATGTAGAATTGCCATTAATCTATAACAAAGTAAAAGCATCTGAAAGAAAGAAAAGAGTTACTGAAATTTTAGAGCGTATTGGTATTGCACACAGAGCAAAACACTATCCGTTACAATTATCAGGTGGGCAACAGCAACGTGTAGCAGTCGCAAGAGCTTTAGTTACCAATCCAAAATTAATTTTAGCAGATGAACCTACTGGGAATTTAGATAGTAAAAGCGGAAATGATGTAATGGAACTATTAACAGAGTTACATGCTACAGGAGCAACAATTGTAATGGTTACACACTCATCATACGATGCCCAATTTTCTTCAAGAGTAATTACATTAAAAGATGGAGAAGTTGTTTCAGAAAAAGTAAGAGAACACGAAGTAGATTTACTTGTAGAATAAAATTGTTATGTTAAAAATTTGGGCAAAAATATTTTATAGAAACAGTAAGAAAAACTGGTTAAACATAGTAATAAATGTACTAGGCTTAACACTAGGTTTTGCTGGTTTACTTATTGTTTTACTTTATTTAAATGATGAGCAGAATTATAATATTTATAATTCAAATAAAAAAGATGTTTTTAGAGTAGTACACAAAATGTCTCATGGAGAAGTATGGTCTACTAGTACAACGGCTGAAGGAAATATTTATATTGAAGAAATACCTGAAGTAAAAGATTGTTACTTGTCTGACAGCTGGTATGAAAGCACTTTAATTAAAATAAATGAAAAAAAAGTATTTACAGATCATTTGTTACAAGGTTCATCTAACTTTTTTAACTTTTTTGACTTTGAAATTATAGAAGGAAGCGTTGATGAATTTAAAAAAGCTAGAAATCATATAGCATTATCTGAAAATCAAGCTAAAATCTTGTTTAACAAAAAATCGGGAGTTGGTAAAACCATAAGTTTTCTAAACAGAGATTTTCTTGTTACCACAGTTTATAAAATTAAAGGAAAACATTTTTTTATGCCAAAAATAGTGTTTCAATATGAAAGACCTCCAAGGGCAGATTGGGGTAATTTTTCTAGTTCTTTATTTATTAAACTAGTTAATGATGCGGATGTAGCTTCAGTGACCAAAAAAGCGGACGATGTTTGGTATAAATACTCAGTATTACCAAATGCAAAAGCAGACGGAATTACTCCTGAACTATTTGAAGAAAAACACGGAACCAAAGTTCATTTAGAGCAATTAGAAAACATACGTTTACATACTATTTCAGACGATGGCGGTCCTGAAGGTAAAGGCAATTATAAATTAATACTTAGCTTTCTTACGCTATCAGTATTGCTAATTATAATTTCATCAGTAAACTTTATCAATCTTTCTATAGCTTCTTCTACACAAAGAGCTAAAGAAGTAGGAGTAAAGAAAACGCTAGGATTATCTAAAACTACTTTATTATTCCAGTATTCATCTGAAGTATTATTTCAAGGAATTTTATCATTCATCTTTTCACTTGTTTTAGTTGAATTGATACTGCCTTCATTTAATAGTTTCATGTATAAGAAGATAACACTTTTTAATTTTAATGTATTATGTAAACTTTTGTTAATAGTTTTATGTATCTCTCTTTTAATAGGAAGTATAGCAGCTATTTATGTAACAAAGTTTAGAGCTATAGATGTTTTAAAAGGTAATATTTCAAGAAGTAAACAAAGTGTTTTGGCTAGAAACATAATGTTAGGATTTCAATTTATAATTTCAGGTTTCTTTATTACAGGTTCAGTAATAATTGGCAAACAAGTTAATTACATGATGAATAAAGATTTAGGCTTTAATGGAGATCAAGTACTAATGGTTTCAATGAATAGTTATGGTGATAGATACAAAAAATATCTTTTGGCTAAAGAACAATTAATAAAACATCCAAATATAACAGCAGTAACTAGTAACTCTTTCATTATTGGTGGAGGAAGTGCTAATTCAACAAATGTTAATCATAAAGATATTTCTATACAATCAAATTCTAATGCTATAGATTTTAATTATTTAGATGTTATGGAAATACCTATTTTAAAAGGTAGAGTAATAAAAGAAAAAATAGCTTCAGATACTATTAAAAATATTTTAATAAACGAAACCTTGGCCAAATCTCTAAACTTATATAATGATCCAATAGGGAAAATTATAAATTTGGGTTTTGGTTCAGAAGATAATGATGGTAAAAACATGCACGTTATAGGTATGGTAAAAGATCATCATACTCTTGGACTAGACAATAAAATACCGCCTACATTTTATACTCATTGGAATAGTTTTGATTGGATGAAATTGAATTTTTGGAGAATTCAATTGAAAATAAAACCAAACAACGTAAAAGAAACCTTAAATTATATAGAAAAGTATTGGAAAAATAATATTGAACAAGACTATCCTTTTAGTGCAAGTTTTGTTAATAAAAGATTTGCTAGAACGTATAAAAAGTATCAAAAACAACAGACTCTATTTCTAATACTAACAACGGTTGTTATTATTATTTCTTTATTGGGCTTATTTGCCTTGGCTACATTAACAATTCAACAACGCTTAAAAGAAGTAGCAATTCGTAAAACATTAGGTGCCTCAGTAAAAGAAATTATGTATTTATTAATCAAAACATTTGTAAAAATAGTATTGTTTGCATCTGTCATTTTAATACCATTAGCTTACTACTTTATACAAGATTGGTTAAACAATTTTGCTTACAGAATTGAAATGCCATTATTACCATATGTGTTAACTCCAATTACATTAACATTATTAGTATTCTTAGTTGTTGGTTACAAGGCTTATAAAGCTTCTAAAATAGATTTAATAAAATATTTAAAATTTGAATAATATGTTACAAACGTGGTTTAAAATATTTTTCAGAAATCAGAAAAAAAATTGGTTAAACATTTTAATCAATATCTCAGGACTTACCTTAGGTTTAGCCGGTTTATTAATCGTGTTGTTATACTTAAAGGAAGAAAAAAGTTACAATCAATGGAACCCTAATAAAGATAATGTTTATAGGGTAAACATTAAACATAAAACAAATGGAATATGGTTTGTAGCCAATCCAGGACAGTATATTACTTATAAAAATGAGATTCCAGAGGTGGAAGATGCTGTAATGATTAATCATAGATACAGTGAGCGAGTTATAAAATTCGAAGATCATTCAGAGTTTTCAAAAAAAGGAATATATACAGATCCAGGATTTTTCAAATTTTTCCCTTTTAAAATAATTGAAGGTTCTACAGCTAAGTTTGAAGAAAACAGACAGCAGATTGCGCTGTCAGAAAGGTTAGCTAAAAGAATTTTTAAAGGAATGTCGGCTACAGGTAATATTGTTGAAATAGATTCAAAAAATTACACTGTTGCTTGTGTCTATCAAATAGAAAAAAACTCTCATTACGAACCAGAGCTGTTAATACAGTTTAGTGAGCCTTTTGAAGTTCATTGGGGAAATCATAATAACGAATTGTTCTGTAAACTAAAAGAGAATTCCGATATCACTGCTGTTAAAGCAAAAATGGATAATATTTTAGTAGAAAAGTTTTATAAACCTCAAGCAAAAGATGAAGGAATAGATTTTAATAATTATAGAGATCGTTATGGTGTTAATGAAGTTTTATTAGATAATTTAGATACCATGTATTTACATAACACAGCTGGTAGAGCTGGCCCTAGTGGAACGGGTAATTACCAGTTATTAATGGTGTTATTAGGTTTATCAATATTACTGATTGTAATTTCTTGTGTAAACTTCATTAATTTATCTATTGCTACGGCTACACAAAGATCTAAAGAGGTAGGAGTGAAGAAAACATTAGGATCTTCAAAAAAACAATTGATTTTTCAGTATGTCTTTGAAATTGTTTTACAAGGTTTAGTCTCATTTATGCTAGCTTTAATTATAGTTGAATTGATTTTACCTTATTTTAATCAATTTATCAATAAAGAAATCACAATACTAAGTTTCTCATCTATTGGATTACTATTTTTAGTAACTATTGTTATATCGTTTTTTGTAGGTAGTATTCCAGCGGTTTATTTGGCCAATTTTAAAGCTGTAGAAGTTTTAAAAGGTAATATTTCCAAAACAAAAAGAGGAAACTTAGCTAGAAATATAATGTTAGGACTTCAGTTTTTAATCTCTGGTTTTTTTATCATTAGCATTTTTGTAATTAATTCACAAATAGAGTATATGATGCAGAAAGATTTAGGCTTTACACAAGAGCAAATATTAGCTGTTTCAATTTATAATATTGATGATGAGTATGATAAGTATAAGTTAATAAAGAAAGAATTATCAGGGAATCCAAATATTGTAGACATTACTACAAGTATGTTTGTTCCTGGTGATGGTTTTGTAAATGGTACAAATTTCCGTTTTCCTGAAAAGGATATTAGCTTCAATAGCGCTTCTAACATAGTAGATTTAAATTATGTAGATTTTGCAGGGTTAAAATTACTAAAAGGAAGAACTTTTTCTGAAAAGTTTGTCTCAGATACTATTAACAGTGTCATTATTAATGAAACCATAGCTAAAAGTATGGGAGTATATGATAATCCTATTGGTAAAAAAATTAGAATAGGTTGGCAAGAAGATGAAGAAGCAGATTTAGAAATTATAGGTATGATTAAAGATTACCATTTTGATGGTTTTGATACTGAAATTTCTCCAATGTTTTTAGTTAGTTGGGATGCATTCTCTTTTGCTAAAAATTGGATGCCTGCAATTCAGTTTAAACTAAAAACTCAAAATATTGAAGAATCTATAGCTACTATAGAAGAGTTTTGGAGAGAAAATTTAGATACCAAATATCCGTTTTCTTACGAGTTTTTAGATAAAAAGTTTGCAAAAACCTACGATAAGTATAAAAAACAGCAAGTAATGTTTTTAATCTTATCAATTGTAGTGGTAGTTATCTCTTTATTAGGCTTATTTGCTTTAGCTACCTTAACTATTCAACAACGTTTAAAAGAGGTTGCCATTCGTAAAACATTAGGCGCTTCTGTCAAAGAAATAATGTATCAATTGATAAAGAGTTTCTTAAAAATAATAGTATTTGCTTCATTGTTTTTAGTACCTATAGCTTACTTTTTTATGCAAAACTGGTTAGACAATTTTGTTTACAAAATAAGCATGCCTACATGGCCATATTTAATAACACCTGTAATATTAGTGGTCCTTGTGTTTTTAGTTGTTGGTTTAAAAGCTTACAATGCAACCAAAGTAGATTTAATAAAATATTTGAAGTTTGAATAATGAATTGAAAACTAGCAGTTAGAAATTAGAAGCTGGAGGAATTAAATAATCTTTTAGTTTCTAATTTTCAAAAAATCAACCAAATGATTCACTAATTTTTAGTAGAAATCGTCACAAATTAAAAATTGATGAGTCTTTAGTGTGAATAATTATTCTCGTTCAATTTAAAAACTGACTTAAAAATTAAAAGATGAAATTAAAATTAATAGTAGCAATCCTATTGTGTTTTACATTAGGTATAAATGCACAGAAGAAAATAGATTTAAGTAACAACTTTAATAAAATTATTGTGAGTCCACATATTGAAGCTGTACTTAAAAAAGGAATGCAAGCAAGTATAGAAATAGAAGATATTGCTGTTCCTGAAGAGAAATTTAAATATGAGTTAAAAAACAATACATTACAAGTATATTTAGAAGGAGCTAAAACGTATACGAAGAATAAAAAAGTAGTATATAACAATCGTAAAAGAAAAATACCTTTATACAAGAATAAAGTAGCTAAAGTGATTATCACGTATACAGATGTAGAAACTTTTTCTTTAAGAGGAGAAGAAAAAGTAACTCTAGAAAGTCCTATTGATAGAAATAGATGTAAAATACGCGTATATGGAAAATCGGAAGTAGAGATCAATGAAGTTACCGTTGATGATTTACGTTTAACAATGTATGGAGATGGTTTATTAAATATTAAAAGTGGAAACGTTAGAAAACAAAAGATTACAGCTTACGGTGCTAGTAAAGTATTGGTTGATAATGTTGAATCTAATGAAAGTAAAATTACCGCTTATGGTGATGGAACTTTTAAATTAAACGCTTCAGAAAGAATAAAAGTAACATCTTACGGTGAAGCAACTGTATTATACAAAGGTGATGCTGAAGTAAAAAACGGAATTATTATCGGAGAATCTACAATTAGAAGAATCGATTAGTTTAGAATTAAAAGCTTAATAAAAACAGCAGCCCATTTAAAATGAGCTGCTGTTTTGTTTTATTAGTATCTAAGATTAATTTAATTGTTTTTTATTTAATAATTATTTTTAAAGGCTTTGATTTATAACTTCCTGCAACTACAGTGTAAGTATAAATTCCAGAAGCCAAATCTTGATTTGAAATTTTTAATGATGATACATGATTATCGATTTTTAATTCTCTTTCCTGTACACCATTTAAGTTGTGAATTAAAATTTTTCCAGAAGTAATTCCATATGGTAACTTATAATCTAAATTTATATAATTTAAACTTGGGTTTGGATAAGCTTTTAAGCTGATATCTGTTTTAGTAACTTGTTTATTACTTAAGGTTGATGTTCCTGGTAAAGCATAAATGTATTTTTTAAATAAATCATCTGTAGTTAAGCTAGAATCATTTTTTTCAGTCAAAATCATGAACCAACCAGATTCTGTTTTTTGAATCCAGTTTGGAGTTTGTAATGTCTCGTTGTCTTTGTTATTTACTTGCGGAAATTGATCGTCTTTCTCAAATAAGATACTTCCGTTATCATCAATAATAAAAGTTTTTTCATTAATTTCTGATGTACCAGATTCATATGTTTCTGAATATAGAACAAATTCGATACCATCATCACCATCAAATATTTTTTGACTAACAGCTGCTATAAAAGAACCTCCATCATCGTTATATCGATTTAAGGCATCTTTGTCAATATTAATATTAGTATAAATAGAATGATCTAAATTATATACATTAAGAATAAAATTTTCTGGATCAAAACCATAATATTTGGTTTCACCATTTTCTAATTTAAAGAAATTAATAAAAATACTTGATTCAATAGTACTTTTTAATTCAATTTGAGAGTAAGAAAGTTTTGTAAACAGCAACAATGTTACTGTAAAAAGTAAAGTCTTTTTCATGTTAATATAGATTATTGGTTGATACTAATAATTAAATCCAAAATAGATATATTTTTTCTCATTAGAAAGGTTTTATTGATGTAAATTGCGCTCCTTTTTTATTTTTAGCTTATGGATAGTGTTTGTGGATTAGATTTTGGAACTTCCAATACAATTAGTACAATATTTTATGAAGGGGAAAACATTATGGTTCCCTTAGAAGAGCATAGCAAATCGTTACCAAGTAGTGTGTTTTTTCCTTTTGATTCTTTACACACACCTTTATATGGAAGTATTGCTACGAGTACCTATACCAACAATGGTTATGGAAGGTATATGAAGAGTTTTAAAAGAATTTTAGGAACTCCTTTCTTTGAATTAGGAACTAGTTTAAGACCTGGAGCTAATATTCTTTTTCATGATATTATTGTGAATTATTTAAAGTTTGTAAAAAACAAAACAGAAGAATTCACTCAAAAAGAGACTGATTATGTGGTGGTAGGTAAACCAGTTCGTCTTTCAGAAAATGAGAAAGGTGGGGCTTCCGGTATTTCTCAATTAGAATCTATTTTAAAGCATGTTGGTTATAAAAATTATTCATTTTTAGAAGAACCTATTGCAGCTGCTTATTATCATCAAAATAAGCTAGCTAAAAACTCTTTGGCAATTGTAGCAGATTTAGGTGGAGGAACTTGCGATTTTACTATTGTAGGGGTAGATGATACTAAAAAAGACTTCAAAATTTTAGCTACTTCAGGAATATCTCTTGGAGGAACAGATATTGATAGTCAGTTTGCCTTAAATGTTTTTTTTAGTGAGTTAGGTTACAAAACGGTTGATAAACTTAAAGGCTTAACATTATCAGATACTCCGTATAGATATGCTGCAGATTGGAATAAAATAACCACTTCTTTATATACATTCAAAACTGAAATGTTGGTCAAAAAAATGGTAGGGAAGGCCAAGTTTAAAGAGAAAGTAGAACAACTTCAATCTTTAATTCAAAATAAAGACGCTCACGGACTGTTAGGTGAAATAGAAAATAGTAAAATAGCTCTATCAGGTACTGATTCGTTAGCATTTAATAGTAAATACATTGCTAACAAAGATTTATTAGTTTCTAAAAACGAATTGGAAGAAGCTATTGAAAGTACAGTTAGTAAAATTTTAAACAATGCTCTTGAATGTTGTCAGTTAGCCAATGTAAATAGTGAAGATATAAACTATCTTATTTTAACTGGAGGTACTAGTAAAATGCCTATGATTAAACAACTATTCAAAGAAACGTTTCACAAAGCTAGTTTTATTGAAAAAAACTCAATGAATTCTGTAGCTTTAGGATTATTACATAAAGCAAAGAAAGATTGGTTATAATGCTTTTTTATTAAAAGAATATAAAAACAAGTATCTAACCAACACAGCTCCTAACAAAGGAATCATAGGATATGTGAAAACTTGAATTTGAATTATCCAGATAACAATCATTAATAAGAAAAGTATCAATAAAAAAGCCATATAAAATGTAAACCATTTTTTCAATCGGTTCTTAAATAAGCTAAATGAAAGAATAAAATTTGGAGCAAAAGCCCACAAAAAATTATAATTATAAGGTGCCGTAGAATGGTTTGTGAAAAACCATAAAAATATGATTAAAACACCTACAATTCCTGATGAAAAAAAGATAAAAAAGTCTAAAAACTTAGTTCTTTTTTTCTTCTTAAAATCTCTAAAAGTAATTAATAACGTAAGTACTAAAAAGATAGAAAAGACTAAAAAAGGACTAATTTCATCGGGTTTAGCTGTTTTTGTCTCAAATTTTAATAATTCATCCGTTCTTTTGATTAGTGGAACAGTTTTTTCACCTCTTTTAATTTTAGCTGTAGCAATTAAATCAAAAAGATAAGCTGGTAAATAGGTACTTTCATTTAATGTTATTTTTTCATCAAGACGGCTTCCTAAAGCTAAGTTTATTCCAAAACTACCCCAAGTATTTGTATTGATTTTTTCATTCATTAAAGAGCGTAATGTTTTTTCAATTATTACATCCTTATCTGAAATTAAATTCTCTTTAATTATATCCTGAATAATATCTCTTGGTCTTGTCGCACAATTATCAAAAAATGGATCGTATAAGTATCCAGCGTTTTTAGGTAAAGCATTGGTTTCTAAAAAAGAATAAAAAGCATTCTTTTCTTCCTGATTTAAATTTAAGACTTGCTGTTTTACCCAACGCTCATCTTGATTAGAGTTTCTTAAAGAGTAATGAAAAGGATACTTTACTAACTTATACATCATGTATCCTCTGGTAAAATTAGAGTAGAAATTAGGAGCGCCAAAATCAAACATTCCATAATTATACAGTATGTCAGTATTTGTTGACGGATCTTTTACTCTAATTGCTGTATGTCCAAATTTTTCATATAATAATTCACCCGGACCAGAAGTAACAATACTAATTTCTGCTTTTGGTGATAATGTTTTATGTTGCGTAAAACCTAAAAAAAAGACGGTTAAAAATAAGAGGCTAAGTAGTTTGGTTTTCATGATTTATCTATAAAAACTATAATCAAATTTAATTGAAAAAATATTAGAAAACAAAGCGTTTCCAACACTACCAATATTTGTTAAAGCGTAATCAACATGAATACCTTTATACACAAAGCCTAAACCAAAATTTGGTTGTACAGAAAGCGATGTACTGTTGTCAAATTCTGTAACGTTTTGAAAATTTCCAGCACCAAGTCTCAAATACACAATATTGTCATAATCAAGCTGAAATCCAAAAGCAGGATCTACACTTACAAAAGATGTTGATATAATATCATTCGTTTCAGCAAAACGCATATTTAAGTCTAACTCAGTTAATAAATTAAAATCTCTACCAATTTTAAATTCTTTAGCTACACCAACTTGTAATTTTGGCTTTGTAATTTCTGTTGTTTCTGGTAATTCTTGATTTTGACCTGGAATTGCATTGCTAATTTTAGCAAATTCATCTTCATTAATAGCCCAAGTATTAAAAGTAGTAGTAATATCTCTAGCCATAGCTCCAAATTTCCAGCCATTTCGCTCAAATTGTACACCTAAATCAAAACCAAATCCCCAAGAAGTAGCAAAATCACCAATAATACGTCTGATAATTTTTGCATTTCCACCAATACTGAAGCCATCTAGCAACATTTTTTTAGCATAACTAACATTGAAAGCATAATCAGCAGCAGAGAACAGACTAATTCGGTTAAAATCAATATTTCCTTGGCTATCAATAAGCTCAGTTGTATTTAAAATATCATCTACTCCAAAACGAATTAAAGATAATCCTACAGCACTTTCGTTATCAATTGGCATTGCAAAACCAGCAAAATTGTACGTGGCAATACCAGAAAAATAAGAAGCGTGCATTAATGAACCTTGATAATCTTCTACATTTACCAATCCAGCCGGATTCCAATACGAGGAATTAACATCATTAGAAGAAGCAACAACAGCTTTACTCATACCTAAAGCAGCAGCATCTACACCTATATTTAAAAATTCATTTGAATAGTTTCTAAACTGACCGTGTGCAATTACAGATAGTAATAAAAAAAAGTATATAAATTTCGTTTTCAAACTCTATGTTTCAGTGACAACAAATATCATGATTCCTTATGAAATAACCGTAGTTTTTTAGAGTTATTGTCTTTTAAGAAAATATATTTAGCTGATTTTGAATAAAATTAACAATTTGTTTTTCTATCCAACGATCTTCATTTTTAAAAGAAGAAACAAAGCCTACATGACCACCATAATCTGGAGTCATTAAATAAAAGTGTTCAGAGTTTTCAGCAATATCATACGGATAACATTCATCAGATAAAAAAGTATCGTCTTTAGCGTTTATTAACAATGTTTTATGCTGTATTTTGTTTAAGTAAGGTTTACTACTAGCTTTTTCATAATAATCCTCTGGATTCTCAAATCCAAAAATAGGCGCTGTGTAAATTTCTTCAAAATGCCTAAATGTAGTTGCTTTCATCAATTGCTTTTTATCAGGATTGTATTCAGGAAATTTACTAGCCTTTACCATCACTTTTGCTCGTAATGTTCTCAAAAACTCATGTTTGTACATAATGTTTTTAAGCTTTGTCAGCTCTATTTGAGAAGACGTTAAATCAATAGGCACAGAAACAGCAATACCACCTTTTACAGTATTTGGAATTTCATCAGCGTATTCTCCTAAATATTTTAAAGTTAAATTTCCTCCTAAACTAAATCCACAAATGACAATATTTTGATAATCATAATTCTCTGTTAAATAGTTGATAATAAAATCTACATCATCTGTTTTTCCACTATGATAGGTTTGTAAAAGATTATTATCCTCACCGCTACAACTTCTTAAATTCATACAAGCTACATCATATCCTAAATTATGTAAATAACTTGCATTAGAAAGCATGTAGCTAGATTGTGAACTACCTTCTAAGCCATGAATAAGTAAAACTAACGTGTAAGAATCTGACATTAAAAAATCTAAATCTATAAAGTCATTATCCCAGGTATCAATTCTTTTTCTGGTGTATTCAGGTGCATCTTTGGTTAAAAAATACTTGTAAATAGTGTTTACATGAGCATTTTTAAAAGGAAAAGAGGTATTTAATTGAGTTTCGAGTATTGGCATTTTAAAAACTATTTAATCTTAATCATAAAAAAACAATCAATATTCATATTTTCGTAAAAAATAAATATATGAACATAAAAAAGCACATTCCAAATATAATAACATTAGGTAACCTTTTTTGCGGTACTGTAGCAACTATTTTTGCAGTAAAAGGCGATTTTTATGCTACTGCTATTTTAGTAGTTGCAGGAATAGCGCTCGATTTCTTAGACGGTTTTGCTGCCAGATTGTTACAAGTTCAAGGGGAATTAGGAAAACAATTGGATAGTTTGGCCGATATGGTAACTAGTGGAGTAGTACCAGGAATTGTAATGATGCAGTTTATGATTCATAGCAATACTTATAATGAATTAGGTGTTTCTACCTGGGAAGCTGCTTTAGATTTAGGTTTTAGTTTAGATAACTGGATTTCTTATGAGTTATTTGGAATTGTATTAACGCTTTTTGCTTGTTATAGATTGGCAAAGTTTAATATTGACGACAGACAGTCAGATAGTTTTATAGGTTTACCAACTCCAGCAATGAACTTATTTGTACTTTCCTTACCATTAATAGCTCAGTATTCAACGAATCCTATCATTCAAGATGTTATTCACAATAAATATTTGCTAATTGCAATTACAATTATCTTATCATTTTTAATGATTTCTGAATTGCCATTGTTTTCATTAAAATTTAAAACATATGCTTTTAAAAAGAACATTATCAAATATTTATTTTTAATTTCTTCTTTAGTTCTTTTAATCCTTTTACAATTTGTTGCGTTACCATTAATTATAACATTGTACGTTGTATTGTCTGTAATTAATAATTTAAATGTGAAAAAAGAAGCATGAAAATAGTTGAATGCGAGAGTAGAGAAGAAGGAGAAGTAGTGATTGACGGTATTAACACATATAATGACAGTCAAACAGATCGAATTTTATCTTTTGTGCATGAAAAAATACGTTTGGTAGCCAAAAATGATCATAACGAAGTTATCGGCGGAATTTTTGGTGATATTGGTTATTATGCAGGTTTTAAAATTTCAACACTTTGGGTGCATGAAGCCTACAGAGGTAAAGGTGTGGGAAGCGATCTTTTAAAAGAAGCTGAAATTAAAGCCAAAGAATTAGGCGCAATTTTAGCGATGTTAGATACTTTTTCTTTTCAAGCTGAAGAATTTTACATAAAAAATGGTTACGAAGTGTATGGAAAAATAGACAACTATCCTAAAAGTAATCAGAGTTATACTTTTTTAAAGAAATCATTGTAGGGATATTACAAAGATTAAGGTTTCGACTGTGCTCTATAGAACAAAATCATTGTAATATTTTTCTTAGTTAGCAGTGTACAGTGATTTATTTTCCAATACTAAAAAAGAACTTTCTATGTCTCTTCGAGCATTATTGATTAGAAATTCAAAACTGTATGATCTCGACTGCGCTCGATCTGACAAAAGCATTTATATTATTTTTTTCTTAGTGACTAGTATACAGTGATTTAATTTACAGTATTAAAAGGAATTCTCTCTGTCTCTTCGAGCGCAGTCGAGAAGTTGTTTAAAATAAAGAGATACTTTTTAAGTTTTTATTGTTTTTAGTTAATTGTAGAACATTTTCAAACGAAGTTTGATAAATGCGTACAAAAAAGTTAAATGTGACTGCTTTAAATGTTATAGAATGTTAAAAACCAGTGAAATGTCTCATTTTTTTCTTAACTTTAAGATGTATGAATAATTTTGTAAGATATAGCGTTTTATGTTTAGTAGCTTGTTTTTTAGCGAGTTGTGCTGCTACAAAGTTTTCTGAACAAGAAATAAAACAATTAGAAAATTTAGTTACAGATGCTTCTTTTAAAATAGAATCTGATTGGGCAAATCCAATGCTTACAACCGGATTGGCTAGTTTACAAAATTCAGGTTTCTTTAATGTTAACGGAAATTCACTTACAAATATTAATATTACGGGTAATTCTAATTATTTCAGAATCGAAAAAGATTCTGTTTTTGCCAATTTGCCTTATTTTGGAGAAAGACAATTGCCAGGGAATTATGGCGCTAGAGATATAGGAATCAGTTTTAAATCTAAAGCCAGAAATTTAAAAAAGTACAAAGCAAAAAACGGTAGTTATAAAATTAGTTTTACTGTAAACGACGGAAATTATAGTAACGAAAGTTATAATTTAATCGTTCAAGTTTTTCCTAACATGTCTAGCAATATCTCTGTAAATAGCTCACACAGAACTCCTATTGATTACAGAGGAAGAGTTATAAAGTCAGTAGACAGTAGTAGTCAGAATTAGAGCTATTACTAAATAACAACACTTTTCAAGCAACTATTCTACTTTTTTCCAGATCAACTCAGTATCTAAATAAAAACTACCTATACAATCAAAATTACATTCATTAGGAGCGATAATTGATAAAAAATTCTCGTTTTTATTGTTTTTGTATAAATGATATACTTGTCCTACAATAGGTTCAAAAGAAAATTTAGAAGTTAGTATCAACTTATTGTATTCATACTCTTCAACCATTTTCTCGTATTCGGCTTTAATTTCTAAATACCTACTTTTTATTTTATGATTTACCTTGTTTACACTTCTATTTTTCCATGTAACAGTATCTTCTACGGTAATTATAGGAGCGCCTACAGAAGTAGCGTAAGGTTTTAAATACGCATCATATTCTTGAGTTTCTTCGTTGTAAACAACTTGATCGGGTTTCTTTTTATCTGACATTCTTAAAACTGTTATTTTTCTAAACGTTCAATTTCCTTCAATACCTGCTCTGCTTCAAAAATTTTATCGTCACTTAACGATCTATTTACTGTAGAAAGCGAGTGAGCTTCTTTTAAAAGCTTTTTGTATTTTGACTCTAATTTTTCCTTTTTGGATTTGAATAATTTGAACAATGTTGTAATTTTATTAATTATGGTAAAAATACAAAATGTTTAACTATATTGTGAAAAATATAAACAAAAATAATTTAGAAAAGGTAGTATTATACTTATGAAAAAATATGCAGTTGTTGATATTGAGACTAATGGAGGTGTGAAAATTACTGAAATAAGTATTTTTATTACAGATGGTAGTACTGTACTAGATGAATTTACAACACTTATAAATCCTGAATATAGCATTCCACCTAGAATTACCAGTTTAACAGGAATTGACAATTTTATGGTAAAAGATGCACCTAGGTTTTATGAAGTAGCTAAAAAAATATATCAAATTACTGAAGATTGCATTTTTGTAGCTCACAATGTGAATTTTGATTATGGAATTATAGGTAAAGAATTTAAATCATTAGGCTTAGAATATCGTCGTAAAAAGCTATGTACGGTACGTTTATCAAGAAAGTTATTGCCTAATAAACGTTCGTATAGTTTAGGAAAATTATGCGCTTCTGAAGGAATTAATATTACAGCAAGGCATAGAGCTAGAGGTGATGCTGAAGCTACTGTGATTTTATTTCATAAGTTATTAAATTTAAATTATGAACATGAAACTGATGTATTTGAATCTTTTTTAAATCCAAGATCAAGACAAGCTACATTACCACCTTTATTGCCTAAAGAAGTATTTGATAATTTATCAGAAAAACATGGAGTCTATTATTTTTGGAATGAAGACAAAGAGATTATTTATGTAGGTAAGGCAAATAATATTAAACAACGTGTTTTAAGCCACTTTTACGATAAAAAGAAGAAAGAAATAAACATGTGTATGGCAACTGCTAATATTACCTATAAAGAGACAGGTAATGAGTTGATAGCTTTGCTTTTTGAATCTGCAGAAATTAAAAGATTATATCCAAAATTTAATAGAGCACAACGACGATCTAGTGAAAGTTTTGCCTTATTTAGTTATAAAGATAGGAGAGGAGTGCGTCATTTAGCTTGGAATAGTATTAAAATGGTACCCAATCCAATTATGAAATTTTATTCTAATTCAGAAGCACGTGGTTTTGTACAAAGTTTGTGTGAGCGTTACGAACTATGTCCTAAATATTGTCATTTACAAACCAATGTTAGTAGTTGTTTTCACTATCAAATAAAAAAGTGTCATGGTATTTGTAGAGAAGCAGAAGCAATAGAAAAATACAATGCAAGAGTAGATACAGCTATAGCTTCTTTACGATATGAGAACGATAATTTCGTGATTTATGAAAAAGGGAAAAATAATGGTCAGATAGGTTTCATTTTAGTTTTAAATGGTATTTACAAAGGTTTTGGCTACATGGATGATACTGACAACATAAATAGCGCTAAAGATTATTTAAAATTCATTGACTTACAGAAAGATAATAGAGATATTCAACGTATATTACATGGATATTTAAGAAAAAATCCCGAAAATATTATTCATTTAGAACCTGAGGAGTTTAAAGATGACCAAGTTATTTCCGGCTATGGTAGTTTATTCGATTAGTATCTAAAACAACCAAAACTCTTATAAATGAATGCGTTAAAACTCATAAACTATAGTAAAAAAGTTCATTGATCGTAGCTTTTATGCCGTTTAAAGAGTTTTAACTATTTGAAATTCATATTAATAATACATTTGAATCAAATAAATATCAATTTAATCAATGGAGGGCACCATCACAATTAAAAACAGATGTTTGATAATCATAGATTATTGGGCAAGTTTATCTGATAAGAAAAGAGATTTCTTTGAAGATGCTAGAAAAACAATTACATCAGCTTTTGAAAAAGAAGATATTGAAGTCTTAAAAAAATGTGCAAAAAGCTTAAATGCTTGGGCTAATTCACTTTCAAGTGACAGCCAACAAAAGCTAAACGAAATAATTGAAGAAAAACTTTGTGTTTCTATACCTTTAAAAGATAAGTAATTTTAAAGAAAAAAACCTTTCTTTCGAAAGGTTTAAAATCTTCTTAAGGACTCAGGCCCCCAAATATTTTTAAATATATGGTAAAGTCATTATGAAAACTTTAACAAATATAATAAAAAAAGTTAATATTAGAAATGTTCTAAATAGATAAATGTTTGATCATAAGTTTTTTATATTAAACATTTATTCTTATATAACTTCCTGTAATAAGGCTAACACATATCACGTTTTACAACCAATTTACCATGTTCATATACCAGTAGAAAGGGAATTTCTTCCAAAGTACAGCGAGGTTCAATTACAAAACGTATCACACCTGTGGTGATAAAGTTTTCTTTTGATTTTACTTTAATTTTTTGCTTATATACTGTATTCTCTTTTACCCAATTTACTTTTCCATTCACATACGGATGATCATCGAAAACTTCAACTGTTAAAGGAGTTTCTTTTAAATCAGCAATTAAATCTATATTGTTTTTATCCTTAAAATCCATCCTAAATTTACCTTTGAAATCTCCTTTTGAATTTGGAGACACAAAAAATGAGCCAGGCATTAATTTTACATCAATCTCTAATTGATATTCATCTTTGTTTAAAGAGTGTAGCTTAATGTCTAATTCATAAGGATTTTTATCCTTTTTTTCTACAGGATAAAAGAAAGAATTTCTAAAATCGGTATTAATTTTTGTTTCACTAGTAGTATTCTTAGCTACCAAATTGTTTTTTTTAGTTTTAGAAGTGCAGTTTATGAAAAAGCCAACTAAAAAAGTGAATAATATATATCGTATCATTTTTATTAATTTAATAATTAGTATTTTAAGAAAAAGTAACGCGTAATTCTATGGTTATATAACAGTTTCAAAATTATAGGATTACCTAGTTAAAAGTGTCAAAAAAATGTAAAAGAAGTGTCAACAGCTGTAAAAATTCATTAAAAAATAGGTTATTTGTGTCATGTTTGTAAAAAGGATTTCAATTCATATAATTCTGCCATTATTTTTACTAATGTTAGTACAGTGTAACCAAAAATCAGACGATTATTTTTCTGAAACTGTAAAAGTATCGTTGCGACAGGTTGGACATGAATTATTAACTATTAATAATGATCTATCAACTCCTGTAAATCCGATAAAAAAACTGAGTGCTTCTAAATATGAGATTTCTTTTATCAATCACTTACTAATTGAACCATCTCAACTGGTAGCAATCATTCAAAATAATCTCAAAAAAGCAAACCTTCCAAACCAATATTTAGTAGAAGTATACAACTGCACTACTAATGAAGTAGCTTATAGTTACTTAATGAAAAAACAAGTAGAAGAGGGGATTATACCTTGTGCGAATAGAGTTCTTTCTAAAGATTGTTATTACATACAAATTTCATTTTTAAATACTGATAAAAAGCTCAATACATCAAACAATTCGTATTGGTTACTACTTATTTTAATTCCTTTCTTGATTGTAGTAATGCGATTTATGATGAATAGAAAAAGAATTGAGAAACCAATTCTAGTTCATGATAATAGTGAAAGTATCGTAATTGGAGCTTTTTCTTTTTATCCGGAACAAAACTTACTTATTAAAAGCTCTGATGAAATTAGTTTGTCAAAAAAAGAATGTGAATTACTACAAATATTGGCAGAAAATAAGAACCAAACAACTAAAAGAGAGTTGCTTACAAAAAAGGTTTGGGAAGATAATGGAGTAGTAGTTGGCAGAAGTTTAGATACTTACATATCTAAATTACGTAAAAAATTAAAAGACGATGATACCATTCAAATTAAGAATGTTCATGGTGTTGGTTATAAGTTAATCGTTAATTAAATTTATCTTTGATAAAATAACCAAATAAACCAATTGAAATGAATAAAATAGCTTTTTTATTATCATTCATAGTATTACTAATTAGCTGTAATACAAATAACAATGAATCAAACATAAAGAAAATTAGTGTTAATGAATTGAAATTAACAATTCATAATTCTGATATTCAATTGATTGATGTTAGAACAAAAAAAGAATATGACAACGGACATATTGCAAACGCTAAACTGATTGATTATTTTTCTGATGATTTTAAAAATCAATTACTTAAACTGAATAAAGATATTCCTGTGTATGTATATTGTAAAAGTGGTAATCGCAGTGGTAAAGCTTCTAAAATGCTTAATGAATTAGGTTTTAATCAAATTTTCGATTTAGAGGGAGGTTATTCTAAATGGTCGAAAGAAACAGAGTAGTTTACTCTTTTCTATATATTCTATTTTACATAATATTAATTATAGTTTAAATATATAGTGATTTCTGTATAGCCGTTTTTCAGGCTATTTACACATAATATCAGATATAACGTCTTTAGACTTATATCGTCAGATATTATGTTAAAAGAAATTACGGCTTATGAACTTCAAGGTCTATTTAATAGCTATAATTCTCTATTATGTTAAATATCCCAGGATATACTCGTTTGTTTATCATATATAGTATAATTGGGCATTTAGCATTCGTGTTTTGACTTCTCGTTTAAATTGAATATTCTGTAGAATGGTTCATAATTTTTCAAATACGCGATTCTCAAGAAACATTCTAACTTGAAAATTTGTAGCTATTATAATTAAAATTCTCGTTGAAATCATCATTTTGTGCTATCTTTTGTCTTGAAACAAAAGAAACAAAAATTCAAGGCTTCAGATATTTATGGAAACAATAACGGTTCATTCGTTATATTTTACAATGGATTGTAACTTAATGATTTTCTCTTAAATAACATTAAACTTACTATAATCAATAGTCTTTGTAATATACAATTATTGTTTTTATCAAAATTCTCTGAAGCCGTTTTCTTTAATTTCAACTTCTATTTAACATAATGTAAAGCATTAATCTTTTAGTTTATCAATTATATCTTTAAATTCTCTTTTTGAAATTTAACATTTCATTTTTGCAGTATCTAAGTCTAAGGTATATTTGATTATTACTATGTTTAAATAATTTTAGACAAAACTAAAAAAGCTGGAGAAATAAATTACATTATAGAATTAGTTCACAAGCTTAATTAATTAGTATTATGTTAATTTTTACATAACTAAAAAACTATAAGTTATTTCTTTTTAGTTGATTTACTAGGTTTTAATGATGGTTTGTTACCTGGAGTATTCTTGTTGTCTCTTCTTCTTTTATCAAGAGTACCATCTTGCTTTTTAGGTTTAGGTCCTGGTTTAATAGCTCTAATTGTTTTCATAATATTTTCGTTTATTTATTTGATCTTAAAAGTAATCAAGTCATTTGATTAATACTTACGGTTTTCAGTAATCAATTAAAAAATAGAAGAAATATTCCATACAAATTGCACTTCGCTCCTATCGTCGTTTCAGGCAAAGCGTATTCCATAGAATAAGAAGCTTTGATCTGGGGTATTAAACATTCATTTTTTTATGTGAGTTTCTCAAAATCGTTCACAATTAACATTAAAAATTATATTAAATACTACAACTTTTAAATTAAAAGCCATATTTTTCCTCACGCTTAACAAAAGCTTCTTTTCCTCCTTCTAATATTTCAGTAACATGTTCTTTTATTCCCATTCTATTAAGAATTCCAATAGTATCATCATCAATTTTAAAAGAGTTTTCTATTGCTCCATTTATATATTCAAAGCGAAAATTATTATTTTCTCTTTCATCATCTTCTCCTTTTTGATTAGCTACAATTACATTCTCTGAATCAGCAGATACAACTACATTTGGATTATGTGTCACTATAATTATTTGACGATTTATTTTTCTTTTTCTAATAAATTGAACTAAATCGTTATATATAGATCTGTTATCTAAGTTATCTTCAGGTTGATCTATTAATATAGGGCAATCAGATTCGCTTAGATCTATTAATAATTTTAATATTACAAGGTTAGCTTTTCCGGGAGACATATCTGCCATTTCATCATTCCCCACTTTTAATTCCCAATAATCAAAGAATTCATCTTTTAATAATGCTTTTATACTATCTTTTTTGTTTTTATATTTTTTAAAAGAAACATCATCATTAATAATTAAATCAAAAATTCTTTCAATTTCATTTTTATGATCATTTATTATTATGTCATCAAACATATTTTTTTCTACTTTAAACAAATAAGAATTTTTAATTTCCGAATTAACTCTATGATTTAAATTAAAAAAATCATTTAAAAATTGATCTTTAAATCTGTTCGCGTAAAATTTAATTGAACCAATTAAGCTTAAGTCATCAAAATCTTTACCTCTTTCATTTAAATTTTCTATAATCTTTTTATATTCATTGAATGCGTTTTCGTATTCCAAAAAAATCTTAGTTTTTGTTTCTTCCAAATTCTTTTGTAAAACAATAAGTACGTTTTCTTCAATATTTTGAATCTTAAATAAAATATTTTTCTGATTTTTAATTTCTTTTTCTAAGTTGCTTATTTTAATCTTATCTACAAGCTTTTCTGAAATAGGTTTAATTTTTTCTTCTAATGTATCGGATAACTTTTTTATTCTATTGTTAGTTAAGCTCTCTAAACTGTATAAATTAGAGTTATAAGAATTCAAATTCCCTTGTAATTCGTTGATATCAGATTCTATCTTATTTAATAATTCTAGGAATTTGCTATTAAGTTTAAAATTGTCTTGAAGTCTAGTTTTATTTTCAATTAAATTTTCAATTTGTGATTCTAAATTATTTATGTAAACTTTTAAAAGATCGATCTCATTATCATTTTCAAGACTTATATTGTTTATTTTTTCTTGTCTCGCTTTTAAAATATTATATCTAATAGATTCTTCGTTGCTTATATTAGATTTGGTTTTAAGTTCATTAAGAGATTTTTCAAGAGTATTTTTAACAAAATTTTGAATCCCCTCCTTATCTCCTAAATTTTTTATTTCTTCATATTTTATTTTAATATCATTTTTAATTTTAAAATAATCTTCAATTAAATCATTTCTTACTCTATCTAATCTCTTAACTTCACTAATAAAATTATCATAAGCGTCTTTGCTACTTGTATTTTGCAATAGAATTTCTCTAATGAATTTTCCTAATGTTTTTCTAGATTTCTTTTCAATTTTTTCTGTTAATGATAAAATGTATGTTTGAGGAATGTAGACGAATCTTCGATTTTTAATATTTTCTCTATCTGAAAATTTATATATAACATCATCATCCCATTGAATTTCTACATCTAATGGTGTTTCTTCATTATCTGAAAATTTATATTTATCATCTAATTCAATAGACTCTGAATTTGGATTTATTTGCTTATACGAATATTTATAATCAATTGTATTTGCTAAATAATATAATAAAAGTGATTTACCAGATGATTTACCTCCAATTATAGTATTTAAGTCTTTACTGAAATAGATTGGCTTTTTTATGAAATCTGGATGATTTATAAATTTTATAGACTTTATGGTTTTGTGAGGCTGTTTATTATCTGGTATTTCATCATTTATTTTTACTCTCAATAATGGTTCATATACAATTTGTTTTAATCCTTGAAAGGTGCGATCTGCTTTTACCCAGCAATATTTATTAATAGGATTAGAGTCTTTATCTTTTAATTTTCCAAATGGATAATCTATTTGATGAGAGTCACTTCCTTTAATACAAGGTATTTTTTTTCCAACATCATTAACACATCTATCACTTAGAAAAAAATCTATTTGTTTTGAGTTTGCAGAACCTAAAATATCTGAATTATTAATTATACCTAATTTGAAAAAAGTATCAACATTGGGATCTATGTTATCAATTCCTCCATATTCATCATAAGGAACCCAAACAAGAAACTTTTCTTTAGCTATTGGAGATTTTTTAAGAGCTTCTATTGTTTTAAAAAAGTCAAAAGATAGTTCTTGATATTGATTAGAATCTACGTGTCCCAATTTAGTTTCTTTACCTCCTTCAAAAAAACATTCTAATGAATTTATTTCCGTTTGAATTTGCCTAATACTCAATTCATTATCAAAAATGACATGAAAATTTATACTAACTCCTCCTTCTGTTGCAGTCGAGTTTTTATGATTAATTTTATTAATCATTCTAAACTCAACTACAGGTATAATTTCTTTACCTTGAACACCACCTAGTTCTAAGATTTTAGCATAACCATCAATTGTGGAATAATCATTTATACCTATCACTTCAGCTTCTGAATTTTTAAGGTTTTCAATGAGGGTTGGATAATCATTATCTGTTGCAAAACCAGATGCAGGAGTATGTATATGTAAATCCCATTTTCTCCATTCAGATCCTCTATTTTTTTGTGTCATTTTTATTTTATTTGGTTAGAATAAAAGTTTCATAAATATATTGAATTTTGAATAAGAGTTTATTATGGTAATCCGTAAGTTAGTTTAAAATATTGCCTTTACATACATATTTAGCCCCTATTTCTCTTCTCTTTTTGTAAAAAAGTATTACATTAAATTTTAAAAGAAACTTTTGGGAAGAAAAAAATAAAAGATGATTTGTCTTTAGTAAAAGCTTTTTACACAAGTAAAGTTACATAAAGCAGAACATTATAAAACAAATGTGGTTAAAGCAATCTCTATCTTTAAAACGAAATTTTCGTTATTAAATTAACAGATTACTTCTTTACTTCACTACGTTTCGTTCATCGTAATGACGTGATATATTAATTTACAGATTTAAAAATGTGAAAATTCAACTATGTAAAAAAACTTATTCCTTTTTCTTTTTTTTGGGCTTTTTCTTCATAGAAACTTTAAAATCATCCACAGTACCATGTAATTTTACATTTAAGTATTTTACATTTTTATTAGGATCGACTTCTACAATTTCATCCTCTTCTTCTTTATTTCCACTATTTTTTTTGCTACTAAATAATTTATACATCACAGCTTTTCTAACAATTTTCCATGGAATTTTTAAGTAATATTCAATATTATTATTTAAATCTTGTGTTCCAGATAATTCCATATGTCCTAATGTGGATTCAATCGTCATGTTAGGAATATTTATGCGACCATTAACGATATCTATATGATTCTGAATGGTGTCAAATTTGATATTGTTCAAGTTTTTATCTCCCATATAACTAGACAGCATTTTCATAGGTTCATAATTCTGTAATTTTCCGTTAAAAACTTTTACATCCATATGAATTTCAGATTGATCTAAATCTGGTACTAAATCAGGGTACACTCTAATTTTTCCATCTATTGTAGTAGAAACATGACCTTTTAAATTATCTGAAACCAAATGATCTTGTCCAAAATTTTCAAACTTAAATAAGAATTTATCAAGATCAACATTAGTAGCTTCTATATTGGGTTTTAGGTAAATTTTCTTCGGATTACTACCATTAAAGTACCCAGACATGTTAAAATTACCTCCTGCTGCATTCATATGTAAGGTATCTACATAAATGTAATGATTTTGAGTGGTACGTAAATTTGCTTTTATATCTTGTAAATGAATTCGTTGATACATAAAATAATCTACATCTACATCAAATTTCATATCCGTAAATGGTAATTCATACAAATTAAAAGCATCTGCATGTGCAGCAACATCTGCTGTTTTTGATTTTACAGTTATTGTAGCCTTTTCTGTGGTTTTATCAGGAGGAAATAATTGATCATAATCAATATAATTTGCTTTAAAACTAAGATTATTATCTCTCTTTTTAATTGCTTGATTGTCTCCTAAATAATAGTTTAAACCTATATTAAAAGAAGTTCTTCCTATTTTACCTATAAAATCTTTTACAACAAGATGATCATCTTCATAATGGAAATCGCCTGTAAATTGTTCAAATCGTAATGGATGTACATGCATTTTGGTGTTTAACTTGTCCAATTCTACATCTATAGAATGTAATTTAGATGCTTTATAATGCATACTAGAATTTACATGTAATGCCAATTTTTCAAACTCTTCGTGCCTATACTCTTCCGGTACATAATTTTCACCTTGATACGAGAAAATATCTTCCAAACGCAATAAATCGGAAGTTAAACTGATGTCTAAATCTACATCGCCATTCAATTCTTTTTGCATCCAAAAGCCATAATTATGCACAAGTCCGTTAAAATGAAAGTCAGAATCGTCAATAAACCCTGTAAAATCTTTAATTTTAAGATCTTTATCATCCACTAATACATCTACATGAAAATCGTGTAATTTATGCGGATAATGCTTTAATTGTGCATTTAAACTATCTACAAAAAACTCGCCTTTAGGTAAATATTTGCTTTCAGTAAAAGCCTTTGCTGAGGATTTAAATGAAAATCCAGCAGTTAAATCTTTAATTTGCTCATCTATACCAGTTTTGATACTATCAGTAGCAGAGAATTTTGTCAGTTCTGCAATATCTAATTGTTTTGATTGAATATCTAAATGCGTAACGACTAGTTTATCTGTATGATGTACAATTGCAGGTAAATCTGATACATATCCGGTCATTGAAATATCCGATTTTCCTAAAAGCATATCAAATTGATTGATTGTTGCTTTTTTACCATTCATAACCACGTGTGCATTCAGCTTTTTTAATGGTGCAGGAAGATCTTTGGATGATAAACTGAGGCTATCAATTTTCAACTCACTATAATAGGCCTGATTCAATTTACTGAGTGCTTGTTCTGGGTTGTCAATATCTATAATATCATGAAAATTCATTTTTAAAGAAACATTTCCAGATGCAATATCCACTTCACTTAAATTCAAAAAATCAGTTATAAATTCAAGATTAAAATCTGCATTTAATCGCATATCTATTTCTGGTTCATCAAAATTATTGATCACGACATTTCCTAGAATTTTTCCTTTTCCTAGTTTGGCTGTCATATCTTCAAGCGAAAATGTTGTGGTACGAGAACTTCGTTCTTTACCATTCGTAAAATGCCCTTTAAAGCCAATGTTTTTAACTCGTTTACCTTTGTTGGTATTTTCTAAAAAAGCTTCACTTACACCAAAATTCACATCAAAAAAAGGTATTTGTTGATTCAATGTAGGTCCTTGAACTACAGCATTAAAATAGATTTCCCCTGCATTTTTATAACGTTCTAAAACAGGAATAAGATCCTCTGGAGCAAAAGCAATAAGCATATCAAAATTAGGCTTTGCCCCTCTTATGATAAGATCAAGATCAAAATCGTTTTTGGTATCTATTTTTCCTTCTAACTCAAAATCACCATGCTCCATAGTAACACCTGAAGGCTCAATGGTAAGCAATTCAGTATCTTTATTTAAACTAATATCTGTATGAAGATCAAAATGTTTGTGTTTTATATACGTAGTATCGCCATTACTTATTAAATTCATTTCAAACTTAGTATCAATATGTCCTGAAATAACTTCATTATCAATATTGAAACCACCATCAGCCTCATAAATAAATGTTTCTAAGTCGGTATTTTGACCTTCATCTTTTTTGTGAATATCTAGATTATGTAATTTAATTTTTTGAAGTTTAAAATCTATTGGTTCCTCGCTTTCAGTTTCATCAAAGGATTTTAATGCGTTTAAAAGGTTTAGACTTTTATCTTCGTGAATTACAATATCGAAAAAACCGTCTTCTACAACTAATGATTTAATGGTGTAATTTCCTTCTAAAATATCCCACAAATTAAATCCTACGTAAATATCTTTAACATCTAGAATAACAGGAGAATTATCTTCTTTAGTTTCATTTATTTTTAGATCGTCTACTTTAAAAGAAATATTAGGAAAATTACTAAAAAGTGATAAATGAGTTTTTCCTATATCAATGGAACCTTTATGTTTTTTATTAAGCTCAGCTATTTGATCTTTAATAATACTATTTTGTTGTGTATTGATATACAATACTGTAGCCCCTAGTAAGAATAAAGGTAAAAGTATGACACAAGCAATAAATCGCAGCCAGAATTTTCTTTTTTTTAAGGCTTGAAATTTCATAATAGTTATGGTTATAGTAGTAGTATAAACTTTTTAATAAATGTTATTGCTAAAAGTAATAACTAAAATTTTATATAATTATTTTTTTAACTTTTTTCTAATAATCATATAATATATTGAAATTATTAGCATAAAAATTTCTCCTAAAGAATAAAAAATAAAATATGATAACGATCAAATATAATCTATTTCATACACTTTGTCCCTCTCTCCTATTGTTGTTTAGAAAAAAGCGTATGTTAATATTTCAGTATAGTTTTTTGAAGAAAAAAAGTAAGAATAGTAGAAGTTAAAACTTAGTTTTATTCTAAGTTCAAGTTATACTACACAAACCAGAATATTATAATGAAATTTTATTAAATAAGAAAAAAGCGAATCGAAATTCGCTTTTAAATAGTTTTTTATACACAAAAATGACATCCATCATCCATAACTTGACAGATATCAGCTCCTGCACAAGCGAAAAAAGTACCAGGTAAAGCACCTGGTAAACATTCCCAACATGCAGAATTATTTATAGAAATACTTCCTTTAATTTGTTTTTGCTCGTTTCTGTTTAAAACTTTCCCTAATTTTCTTAAGTTGTTTTTCATTTTAAAATTTTTAAATTTATTTAAAAATCGTGAACATTTTATGGCAATCACGATATCTGCCAATTCCTCGCGAGAAGATTAAAAATAAGAAATTAAGGAATCATTTAAATCATATATTTAATTTTTAACGTAATGTTCATCTACACAGTTTTACTGTCGTAAATTTTGAAGTAAAAAGAATATGTGTAATTACCTGATAATATTCCGATTAACCACACGGGTTACTATAATTTAGTTTAAACAATATATATCCTCACTCTTTTCTTTTTTAAACGAGCATTATTTAATGTTTCTACTAAATTGTCAGCAATACTTAACGGAACAGAAATAAAGGCACAATCTTGCTTTAACTCTATAACACCTAATTGATCTTTATTTAAATTTCCTTGTTTAAAGAAAAGCCCTGCAATATCACCTTTTGATATTTTATCTTTTCTTCCTCCTGAAATAAACAACGTTGTCCAAAATTGAGGTTTCCAAACTGCTTTTTCAGCAATGTCTATTGGTCTTGTTTTCTTTATAAATTCAGGTAAAAATTCGTTTTTACCTTGCAAAACATACGCTATTCCTTTAGCATTTACCCTTGCTGTTCTTCCATTTCTATGGGTAAACTCTTCGATAGCTCTAGGAAGCTCGTAATGAATAATATATTTCAGTTCAGGAATATCAATTCCTCTTGCAGCTAAATCAGTTGCAATTAATAATTGAGAAGTTCCATTTCTGAATTTAATTAAAGAACGTTCACGATCTCTTTGTTCCATTCCTCCAGAAAAACAAGTATGGTTAATCTTATGTTTCTTTAAGGTATCACTAACCTTTGCAATACTATCTTTGAAATTACAAAAAATAATACCTGGTTTATTTCCTATGTGCAATAGTAAATCGACCAAAGTTTGTGTTTTGTCTTCTTTTTTAGGAGAAACAACCGTCTTTATCTCTAATTTTGAAGCTTTCTTATGCTGCAAGTAATTAATGGTCTTAGGCTTATCTAAGCCTACAAATTCAGGAATTTCAACACCCTGAGTAGCAGAAGTTAATATTCGTTTACTTAAATTCGGAATTTGATTGATGATGCCTCTCATTTCATACTCAAAACCAACTTCTAGAGATTTATCAAACTCATCCAGAACTATTGTTTTTATGTAATCTTTTGAAAAACGATCGCTACTAAAATGATCTGAAATTCTTCCTAGTGTACCAATTAAAATAGCAGGTAAATGCTTTAATTCAGCTTTATCTTTAGCCATTGGTCTTCCGCCATAAACAGCATTTACTTTGTAACCAGATCCCATATTTCGGGCTACTTGTTCTATTTGTATCGCTAATTCACGTGAAGGCACTAAAACCAAAGCTTGTACTTCGGTATTATTCGGATCTAATGTTTGTAGTAATGGTAATAAAAAAGCTAATGTTTTCCCTGTTCCTGTAGGTGACAATAGTACTGTATTATTTGTTTTTTCAATAACAGCGATAGCTTCTTCTTGCATTGGATTTAACTCATGAATATTCAATTTCGCTAAAATATCCTGTTGATCTTTAATGCTATTAGCCATAATTATTACTTATTTTTTTGAGAAACTTGTTTCAAGTTATCTTTATTTACTTCTGCTAAATGATGTGCTAAAATCTTTTCAACCAATTCTTCTTTAGTTAAATGATGAAACACTGTTCTTACTTTTTCTTTAAACTCTTCTGAAACAGTTCTATTAGGTTTTGTTTTAAAAATTTTCTTAGCCCATAATAAAGTATTATTTTCTTGTATACTTTGAGCATCAGCTTTTTTAAATTCACGAAAAACAATGCCTAATTCATCTTCAAAATCTGGAATTTCATCAACTTCTTCTTCTTGTATAACACTTAAAGAAAGTCCCTTTGCTCCTGCTCTAGCTGTTCGTCCGCTTCTATGTACATAAGTTTCGTAAGTGTCTGGCAAATGGTAATGTACAACGTAAGCAACTTCTTTTACATCAATACCACGAGCAGCCAAATCGGTTGCCACTAAAATATCAATATGCCCTACCCTAAATTGTTCCATTATTCGATCACGAATTCCTTGTGTTAAACTTCCATGAATTGCACCTGATGAAAATTTATTAATAGCTAATTTTTTGGCTAATTTATTTACAGCTGCTTTAGTTTTACAAAAAATAATACCTCTTTCTCCTTCTTTGGTAGCTAAAAAGTGTAATAATACCTCTAGCTTTTCTATTGGTTTTACTACTACATATTGATGTTTTATTCCCTGATGCCCAACAGTTTCCATATTAGCTTCAATGTGAACAACATCTTTAGCCATATAGTTGTTTATCAGTTGTTTTATAGCTCCTGATAATGTTGCTGTAAACAATAAAGTTCTTCTTTTTTTAGGGATTTCTTTAATAATACTGTCTAAACCATCCTTTAAAGCACTCACCATTTCATCAGCTTCATCTAAAATAAAATAAGAGATGTTTTTTATATTAATTGCTCCACGATTTACTAAATCGGCCAAACGTCCTGGAGTAGCTACCACAATATGAGTTTCTTTTTTTAATCGTTCAATTTGAGGTTTTATAGGAATCCCTCCACAAATAGCAGCTATAGATATAGAAGAATCATGTGATGAAAAAGCTGTTAAATTTGCATGAATTTGTTGCCCTAATTCTCTCGTTGGAGCCAAAATAACTGCTTGAATATTTGAGTTATTTGTATCAATTAACTGTAATAAAGGCAATCCGAAAGCAGCAGTTTTACCTGTTCCTGTTTTAGCTAAAGCAACTACATCTTGATGTTGATTTAAGATAATAGGGATCGTTTTTTCTTGTATATCTGTAGGTACAGAAATTTTTAAGTTGGTTAAACTTTGTTGTAGTTCAGGACTAATTCCTAAGTCAGTAAAACTTTTTGACATGAAAGTATTTTTTGCAAAGGTAAGTAGTGTTGCCCTAGTAATAAGGGCTTATTAAAGAATTTATTCGTCTGGTATTTACAAGTAAATAATCTCATCATTTTTTCAAAATGATAATCATCTAAAAGTATAGCACCGATGAACTAAAAACGGTCTTTTTTTTATAAAAAACGAATACTATATGAAAGTGGACAGATAATAGTTGAATGATTACTAATTATAGATACCTCATATTTAATAGGTATATAGCAAGTAAATTTACATCAGAAATAATTCAATAAACTCTTAGATAAAGCCGTATGAAAACTACATTTTTAAAAAACATCTCACCTAAAGTAAAAGCAAGTACTATGATTGGTTTACTATTAGCATTAACCAGTTGTAACAACAAAAACGAAGCACCAAAAACTCAAGTACTATCTCAAACAGTTCTTAAAAATGTGAGATTGGCCGATGGTATTCCTTTGCATATTCAGGTTTCAACTCGATGGGAAATAGAAGATCAAAATACTTTTAAAGCTCAATTTGAAAATAGAGTTAATTACGATTCTTTGGTCTTGTTTCCTCGCGAACTAGAATTAGCAAACAATGTATCTAATCAATACCAGAATGTGGATTCTGTATTTACGACACAACGACATGCTTTTATCAAGAATCTTAAAACGTATTTAACTGAAAATCTAGGAGAAAAAGGAATTAAGATCAATGAAGTAATTGTAGCAGATATTATTTTTCCTGTTAAATATACAGATGCTAAAGAAAAGTTGGCGATGCAAGATCAAGAATTAAAAAGAATTCGCAAACAGAGTTTAATTGACCTTCAGGCTGCTGAAGCTAGAAAAAAACAAACCAGTGCACAAGGCGAAGTAGATATGGAAAAAGCTTTAACTACAGCTAAAGTTGAAAAAATAAACGCAAAAACAGAAGAAAGTAGAAGAAGAACAATGCTAGCAAAAGCTGAAACGGAAAAACAAGTTGCAGAAAAAAGGGCTGAATCTGATGCGAGACGTCAAGTATTATTGGCAAAAGCAGAATTGGAAAAAATGAAAAATTTAAAAGATCTTGAAGTTCAAAAGAAAAGAGATTTTAATAAAGTAGCCATAGAAAATCAGGCTGAAATTAGAAATGCTGAATTTGAAAATGACATGAGAATGGCGAAACTATGTAATGATAACCCAGTGTATGCTAAATATATGGTAAATAAAGAGCTAGCATCCAAAGTTAAAATTGCAGTAGTACCTACAGGAGAGAATAAAAATGTTTTTAGTGACATATTAAAATAAAGTGTAATAATACGTTTTCATAACTCGCTTTTTAAGCAATCAAAACTGTTAACTATTCATTTCGTTAACAGTTTTGTATATTTTATCTTTATGTTATTAAGCTTTAGTTCTAATAATACAACCTAAAATCAAGCAATGTACACAGTTTATAATGCTTTTGATATAATTTTTCAACAACATTTAGCATGTCATCATCTTCTTTAAATAAGTTAAAAAACACGCTATCAAGATTTGAACTAGAAATACCATTGAATTCATTACCGTAACCAGAAATAGCTTTTGCTCCAGTAATATCTAAAAAATATTGGAATTCTTCTTCTTCTAAATCGAGTGCTTTTGCATTAGAAAAATGTAAGATTTTATCGTTTAAACGTCCTTCAAAAATTTCTGCAACTTCCTGTAAACTATAATAATAATCATTTAAGCAAATATTATTTCTTTCTCCAGTAATTACTAAATAAATAATTTCATAATTTTTAAAGTTATGGTCATCTAAAACCAAAGTATTTAAACTTTCTTCCAAACCTTCAATGGTATCACAAGTTTTATGAATGGTAGCAATACCATGATTCATGGTTAATTCTTCCAGTTTTTTTTGTGTATCTGTAACCTCATTCATTTCCACATCTTCAACAGCTTCTAAGCAGAAAATAAAATAATCTGTATCTATAAATTGTACTTGGGGTAATTGTGATCTTTTATCTAACAAAATTCGAGATTTATAAAAAATAGATGACAAAAATAAGACAGCTCATTTATTTTTCATCATAGATATGAAAACAAATAGATATTTATAATAATTCTAGTCTAAAATTCAGATTTGTGAGAATTTAATATTCTGTACAATTGTACAGAAAATTTTAAATACGCGATTCTCAGCGAACGTTAAAAAAGTATTGAACTTTGAATTTTTATTCTGTTTTGAGCCCTTTTCCTATTGTAATTAAAATAGCAATGAAAGCTAAACTCCATATAACTTTTATATCAGCAAAAATTATAATTAAAATAAAAATTATAAAACCTATTAATAGTGCTATAAAAGTTAAAAACTCCTGCAATATTTTTTTCTTTCTTCTTTTCTTTTGTCTTTCTGTCATAACTAGAAATTCAATTTTTATAAATTTACATCTTTTTTGTGGAACTTTTTATGTAAAAAACTAAAGTCATGAGAATTTCATATTCTGTACATATTCATACATAAATTTTCAAATACGCGATTCTCAGCAAACACAAAAAATGCAGGATAATCATTGATTTATCCAGCACTTTTAATTAATTTTTTAAAAATGATTTTTCTATTTTACATAATATCATAAACTTTAAAAAACTACTATTCTTGCTAAATAATTTAAAACCAATTTCTTTTTTTAAAGAAAATTAGCATAGCTACTATTATAAAAACAATTACTGCCCACATTAAAAAATAACCATACTCTAATTTAAGTTCAGGAATATTATTGAAATTTGTACCGTAAACACCTACAATAAAAGTAATTGGAATGAATATTACTGAAAAAATGGTTAGTAGTTTCATAATTTCATTTAACTTATAATTTACATTTGTAGAATACACAGTTAATTGCTCGCTTAACATGTTCTTATAGTTTTCTAATGTATCATATACCCTACCAATTAATTCATTTAAGTCATTATAAAACAATTGTTCACGCTTAGTTATTAGAGGTGATTTATTGTTTTTAAAATTTCCAATTGTTACTCGTGCAGGTCTAATATTCTTTTTAAAATAATTTAATTCTATTTTATTTTTATTAATATCTTCAAGAATATCTTTATTCGGATTTAATAAAATTCGGTCTTCTAAATCTTCTATATTTTCACCAAATAATTCTACTAAATTGTTATAATTATCAACTATTACGTCTAATAAACAGTACTTTAAATAACTAGGGTTATTACTTCTTATTCTTCCTTTTTTATTTCTAATACGTTCTCTTATTTTATCAAATGCATCTCCTTTTTTTTCTTGAAATGTTAATAATACATTCTCTATTAAATACATTGAAAGTTGCTCAGCATGAAGTGTTTGTTCATTATCTATAAACAGCATTTTAATAACAGTAAAAATATAATCTTCATCAATATCTGATTTTGATCTGAGTCCTGTATTTACAATATCTTCAACAATTAATGTATGAATATTATATAAATTACAGATATTTTTAATCAATTCAACATCATGTATACCGTCAATATTTATCCAAACATTCTTATAATTAGCTACATACTTCGATAGTTCATTTATATCGGTAATTTCTACTTCTGTGTATTTTTCATCATCGTAAGCAATTAAATTAATTTCAACTTTATGTTGCTTTTGTGTTCCTATAAAAATAGGTTTTCCTGGTATTTCTCCTTTATTTTTTTGTTCAACAAAAAACCTCATTATCAGATTACTATTTAGTGATTTTTTGAAATAATTTATGAAGTTGAGCCAACAAAATTAATTCAGATTTATTCTTACCATTTTCAGCATCTGAAATTTTATGACAAGCTTCTAAAAGTTCATAATTAACCTCTTTAGAGAAAAAGGTTTCATTAGCTAAAAAGAAAGCTTTAAAGTTTTCAAAAGCATTTTCGGCAGAAATTTTATCTTTTATGAGTGTTCTCATTGTTTCATAAATGAGTTCTTCACTATCAAATCCATATTCATTGGTAGCCCATTCTTCTTTGATAGCCCAAACTATTTCTTTCTTTTCCTGAATCGTCATTTTTTTATCAATCATAGAAAAAGAATAAAAAAGATGTGCAATAGCAATGTAAAATTCTTTTGTATAAGTTATTGATTTCATTAGGCTTCTGGTAAAATTAATAAAGGAATATTACTCGTAAATGTTATTTTTTTAATTACATCTTCACTTAATAATTTATTAAAAAAATTATAGTGATGATTTATAAACACTAAAAGCTGTGCATTAGACTCTAAAACATATTCTTGAATAGTATTAGATTCAGATTCTTTCCAGTCTAACTTTTTAAATCTAAAGTTTACATCTTGCAGTAGCTCTCTTAATTTTACTTTATGAGTTCTTTGTTTGTTAGTTAATGCCTCTTCAACAGATAGGTTTACTATTTCTATATCACAATTTTTTTGTTCACTAAACTTTACCAAAGTTTTTAATTCTGTTTTAGAAAACATTCTTTTGTAATTGGTTGAAAAAATAATTTTATCTATTTTTTTATACTTGTAATTTGTAGGTACTACTAATACAGGGGTATTGTCAATTGCATTAATTATTTTGATAGTATTGGTTCCTATAAATGTTTGTGCCAAACTTTTAGCTCCTTTAGTACCGCAAACCACTAAGTCAATTTTTTCTTCTGAAATTGTTTCTACTACAGCATTGGTTAGTGAATTAGAATCTACTATAGAATGGTATATGAATCCTTTATTTTCTGAATTCAATATATCTACTAAATATTTTAGTTCATCTTCAATTTCATCATCCATTTGACTAAACCATTTCTCATTGTATTCTGCACTTAATAAGTTAGATCTTTCTCCAATATATACATCTAACAAAAAAACATTGATGTTTTCACCTTCAAAAAACTTTTTTGTGTAGTTTAAAGCATTTAATGCTGCCTCAGAGAAATCGTAAGGGATTAAGATATTTTTCATTGTAAGAGTTGTTAATTTGATTTGTTTTTTCGATTGATTAATGTTTTTGTAATCAAAATCCATAAAGGACTTATAAACAGCGTTAATGCAATAGTTATTACTGTTAATTGATACTCAAAATCAGATATTACATTTGTGGTTATGGCAGTAGTGGCTAACACAAAGGCCAACTCCCCTACTTGTCCTAATAACGCTCCGCCATAAATACTATTTTTCCAATTTCTACCAAAGTAAAATAAAACTATAGAATTAATTAAGTGATTTGCTAAATACACTGAAATTAATAATAAACTCACAATTTTCCAATGGTTTAAGAAAAAAGATAAATCGATAAGCATACCTATTGATAAGAAAAATATAGCTACTAAAACTACTCTGAAAGCATGAAGACTATGATGAATCCAATCAGTATACTTTGCTGCACTTACCAACATACCTGCTAAAAATGCTCCTAATGCTGCTGATAACCCAAAAAAGGAAGTCATTGTAGAAAAACCAAAACAAAATATTAAAGCTATAAATACTTGTAACTCATGATCTTTTTTTAAGTTTTTTATTATAGGTATAGTAAACTCTTTCTTTTTTAATACCCAAATCATTAAACCAATCATAAACACACCTCCAGTTATTTGCAAAGTAATCTCTTTGGTAGTTGGAACTTGACCTCCGAGGTAATTAGATATTATTAGCATTGCAACAATAAAAATATCTTGCATTAATAATATGCTTATAATGTTTTGTCCAATGGGAGTTTCACTTTCTTTGTTATCTTGTAGCATTTTAATCACTACAGCAGAACTACTTAAACTAATAATAAAACCTAAAATTATAATTCTACTGATATTCCAGTCTAAGTAAACACCTATCAGTCCAACGAAAAAAACACTCCCAAGTATTTGAAATATGGTTCCAAATACCGCTGTTTTCCATTGTTTTAAAATATTAGAAACGTTTATTTCCATTCCTATGAAAAACAACAGCAATACCAAGCCAAACTCTCCTAAAACTTTTATAAGTTCTTCATCGGTAATAACTTTTAATCCTTGTTTACCTATAAGTATACCTGTAATCATGTAGGCAATAATGTAGGGCTGTTTTAAAAGTTTTAATAAGACTCCTGCAACTACAACCATAAAGCATATGAAAACAATGTTTAACATATCAGTATTACTTGTGTTTGCAACCAAAAAGAAATTTAAAAATAACATTTTATATGTTGATTGATTTTATGAATTTTAATGTTTAAGAAGTGTATGAAATTCATCATACACCTTCTTAAACTAATTATTAGATTAAAGCTAGAATTTTTTTATAATCATCAAATTCGATATCCGCTTTAAATAGTTTTACTGATTTTTGTATCAAAGTTTTTGCATACTCTTCATTAAAACCTAATTGAATTGCATATCTTAAAATTAGGGTGCTTTCTTCTTTATCAATTTTATGATCTGAAAAAATAATTTTAAATAAATCTAACAAACGTTCTAATCTATCATCAATACCATTCTGAGGAATTATAGGGTATTTAGAGGGATTTTTGAACACTTCTTTATACTCCTCTTGTGTAATATCAAGTTTTTTAACAAAACGATTTATTATTACTTGTTCATCAGAATTTAATTCACCATCAACTAAGGCGATATTAACGATTGCTGAAAAATGTGCCATATTATTTCTATGAACACTAGACTCAAAAAGATCTACTATACTCATAATTTTATTTTGTTTTACATGAATATTTCATCATGCTCTTTAAATGTTTTAAATTCTATATGATATCCATTCGGATCAATAACAAAAAATGAACTTTGTTCACCATTTTTATCTTCAAAAAAAGTTTTCTTAACAATTGTATCTGTTGACCATCTATTAATCTTATCATGAAGATCTTCCCATTCTTCACTCTCTAAAATAACTCCAAAGTGAAACGAAGGTAATTTCTCATTATCTAAAACATAAAACGGATACTGAAATTTAAAATCTTCCGCTAAAACAAATGTTAACTGACATCCATATAAGTTAAAATCAACCCATTCAGAATTATTTCTTCCAATCTCAATTCCTAATTCTTGTGTGTAAAATTGTATTGTTTTATTTATATCCTTACAAGGTAGTGATACATGAAAATTTGAATACATTTCCTATAATAATTTTAAATTGTTTAATTTCAAGATAATAAAATCTTCATCGTCTATATCATCAACTATAACTTTATATTCTATTTCAAAACGATGACCTTTTAACTTTTCCGATTTAAGATCAAACTGAATTAATAATGCTTTTTTAATTTGTTCAAAATCTACTATATCATTATTATCTAGAATAAAAACATAATACCCTTCTTTATAACCGGCGTAAACGCCCTTAGAAGTGATTTGTTGCTCTGTACTATAGTATATCATATTCCAATAAAATTGTTATCTAAGTAACTATCTATGTTGTCTTCATCAGATGAAAAGTCATCATCATTAAAAGTTTCCATCTTTTTTTCTAGTCTAGTGCTTATTTTCACTAAATACACAGTATCCTCTGTACTAACTTGTACAGCTTTTACGAGCTCTCCTTTAGAATTTTTAAAAGATATAACATCTTTATAATCAAAACCAAAAGGATATTTTTCTACTAATAATTCTAAAATATTAGTAGTCAATTTCTCATAAGTAACAATTACTCTTTTCATTTTGTTACATTTTAAGTAAATAAGCAAAAATTAAAGGTGCTACAATGGTTGCATCACTTTCAATAATAAACTTAGGAGTATCTATATCTAGTTTTCCCCAAGTTATTTTTTCATTAGGTACGGCTCCTGAATACGAACCATAACTAGTAGTTGAGTCAGAAATTTGACAGAAATAACTCCAAAAAGGAGTGTCTTCTCTATCTAAATCTTGATACAACATTGGTACCACACAAATAGGAAAATCACCAGCTATTCCTCCTCCTATTTGAAAAAAACCAATTCCATTTTCTGAATTTTCAGTATACCAATCGGCCAAGAAAGTCATATACTCAATACCCGATTTCATTGTAGATGCTTTTAGCTCTCCTTTTACTACATAGGAAGCAAAAATGTTTCCCATAGTAGAGTCTTCCCAACCTGGAACCACCATTGGTAAGTTTTTTTGAGCAGCTGCATACATCCATGAATCTTTAATATCAATTTCATAATACTCTTCTAAAACACCTGATAACAAAAGTTTATACATAAACTCGTGTGGAAAATAGCGTTCTCCTTTTTCTTCAGCATCTTTCCATATTTTAAAAATATGCTTTTGTAAACGTCTAAATGCTTCTTCTTCAGGAATACAAGTATCAGTAACTCTGTTCAATCCTTTTAATAATAAATCCCATTCATCTTGCGGAGTTAAATCTCTATAATTAGGCACTCTTTTGTAATGAGAATGTGCTACTAAATTCATGATATCTTCTTCTAAATTTGCACCTGTACATGAAATAATATGTACTTTTTCTTCTCTAATTACATTTGCAAATATTTTTCCAATTTCTGCTGTACTCATTGCCCCTGCTAATGATACTAACATTTTAGAGCCTTTTTCTATTTGATTTTCATACTCTTTGGCAGCATCTACCAAAGAAGCTGCGTTAAAGTGTAAAAAGTATTTTTCAATAAACTCTGATATTGGGTGTGTATTTGTATTCATTTTTTTTGTTGTCTTTTAATTTGTGTTTAGTTTTAATTAGAAAAACATTTGCATTACTTCTAATAGAATTAAAATGATTATTATCCATTCTAACATGCTACTATACTTATGATTCATAATGTCTCTAAAAAGATCTAAATTCTCTTTAATTACGTTTAAACTATTTACTACTCCATGATGTCTTTTTACAACATCTAATTCATCTCTTAATTTATAATCTAAAAGAGATAGTTCTTTGGTATTCCATGCCACTTCTGGTGCTTCAAAAACAAATAAATCTTCAGCAATACTGTTTTTTAAATTCATTGTTTTACCTATAAACCTTCTCATTTTATTTTTAGATAATTTGAAGCTTCCTGTTTTTTCTAATTGTTTTGAATAAGTCAATGTTTTATCGTGCAAATCAGAAGTTTTATCTACATAATTCATCAATGCTACAGATTGAGCTAGATTTAAACATACTATATGTACTGTATCTATATTTAAGACTTCCACTTCTATATATCCAAAATCTACATCAGTTGTGTTTGTTTCAGATAAGTTATAGAACTCAGAAGGTAAGTTTTTAAGATGAACCTCTTTCTCTAAAATGCTACAAATAGTTGTTTTAATATAGCTTTCATCACAATTGAAAAACACGATGCTTCCATAATCTTTAATATAAACATATGAGTTTTCGGCTCTTTCATATAAGAGAAATGTATGTTCTCTTTTTACTAATGAAAGTTTAGGAAAAAGACTTCTTATAAAAGATAAATCAAACCTTCTTTCTAAGTGATAAGCAATTACCTCTATATCCATTTTAGTATTCCTCGTTAAAATCGTCGTCTTTAATTTTCAATATCACAGGATTTTCTTCCTTTGTATATCCCTCGTCTTCATCATCTTCTTGGATAGATGAAAACTTATAGCTCAACATTTTATAATATAATTTTGCAGCTAAAAAATCTGATGATTTATCTATGTTATTAGGGCATAGTTCAACAATATCAAAACCAACTACATTCTTTTGCTCAAAAACAAGTTTTAAAAACTCAAGTGATTCATACCATAATAAACCACCAGGTTCTGGTGTACCAGTACTTGGCATAATAGAAGGATCAAAAGCATCTAAATCAAATGAAATAAAAACATTATTTGTTAATTGATCTAACACATCTTCCATCCAATAATCATTAACAGCCATATCATGAGCAAAGAAAACTTTGTCTAAATTCATAGAATTTTTTTCTGATTTATCCATGCTTCGAATTCCTACTTGAACTAAATTAGTGTTTAAACTAGCTTCGTACATTGCACAAGCATGATTATATGCAGATTCTTCATATTCTTTACGTAAATCAGCATGTGCATCAATGTGTAATACAGTTAAATTGTCAAAGCATTCATCAAAAGCTCTTACCGTACCTATTGATATAGAATGTTCTCCTCCAATTATAGTTACAAACTTCTTTTTATTAATATATTTTTTAGTTGCTTCATGTACTGCTTCAACCATAGCTCCAGGAGATCTATTTTCTGTAACAGCTTCAGCTAAATAAATTCCTTCTTTATAAACCTCACTATCAGTTTCTATATCATAAAGTTCCATATTATCAGATGCATCTAAAAACGCTTCAGGTCCTTTATCTGCTCCTTTCTGCCATGTACTGGTATTATCGTATGGTACTGGTAATATAACTACAGATGCGTTTTCTAATTTTGCATATTGATCTGGTATTCCTGCATAATTTCTTTTTTCCATTTTATTATATTTTTTAATAACCAAGAATTGATAAAAATTCTTCGCTTTTTTGTTGTTCTTTAAATAATTGTGTTGTTAAATCTCCGTTTTCGTTTCTGTCTATTAAAACATGTTTAGGATTTGGTATTAAACAATGTTGTAATCCTCCAAAACCACCAATAGACTCTTGATAAGCCCCTGTATTAAAAAAGCCTATGTATAAGGTTTCTTTTTTGTTATAAACTGGCAAATAAATAGCATTTGTATGTTGTTCAGAGTTGTAATAGTCATCACTATCACAAGTTAACCCTCCTAATAAAACTCTTTCATATTTATCGTTCCATTTATTAATAGGAAGCATGATAAAACGTTTATTTATAGCCCAACTATCTGGAAGTGTTGTAATAAATGATGAATTTATCATATTCCATTTTTCTCTATCGTTTTGTTTTTTCTGATATAAAACTTCATAAATTCCTCCACTAGCTTCACCAACAGTATAACTTCCAAACTCGGTAAAAATATCAGGAGTATCTACCCCTGCTTCGTCACAAGCTATTTTAATTTGCCCCATAATTTCCTCAATCATATACTCATAATCATAATCAAAAGCTAATGAGTTCTTTATAGGAAAACCACCGCCAATATTTAAACTATTTAAGGTTGGACAAATCTTTTTTAACGCTATATATACTTTTAAACATTTAGTTAGTTCATTCCAATAGTAAGCATTGTCTTTAATACCTGTATTGATGAAAAAATGGAGCATTTTTAAATCAACTTGCGGATTAGTAGCAACCTCTTTCTCGTAAAAAGTTGTAATATCTTTGTATCCAATTCCTAATCTGCTAGTGTAAAATTCAAATTTTGGCTCTTCTTCTGATGCAATTCGAATACCAATATTAAATTTACTACTCGTTTCATCTAAAATTAAATCTAACTCTTCATAATTATCTATGATAGGGATACAATTCTTATGTCCTCCATCAATTAAACTAACTATGTTAGCAATGTATTGATCGCGTTTAAAACCATTACATAAAACATAAGTATCTTCTTTAATTTTTCCTGATTTCTTTAAAGATTTTACAATATCTATATCAAAAGCTGACGATGTTTCAATATGTATATCATTCTTTAAAGCTTCATCTAGTACATACTTAAAATGTGAGCTTTTTGTACAATAACAGTAGTGATATTTACCATTGTAATTGAGTTTTTTAATGGTGTTATTAAACCATTCTTTTGCATTAATAATGTTTTCAGATATTTTAGGCAAATACGTAAATTTTAATGGAGCTCCATACATTTTTACTAATTGCATTAAATCAATATCATGAAATTGTAGATAACCGTTTTCTACTTTAAACTCTTGCTGCGGAAAATCAAAAGTTTGTTCTATTAAGTCTATATATTTTATATTCATTTTTATTTAAATTTTGGGTGTAGAATTCCATTCTCAACAAATTATTGATGTATATAAATCAATATTGGTTAAGTAAATTCTAGCAAATAAAGGATCACATCAACAATTGTGATCTAATTATAATACCTGCCGTGAAATAAAAATTGAATGCTTAGACTCGTAATGCCATACAATCACCACTTTGTTTGTCAAAGTTTAATTGTAAAGAATTTTTAAGTAGAAAAGAAGACACCTTAATTTTTTCGCTATGTTTCCAAAACACAAGATAATTTTCTGTCTTCAAAGAAAAATTACCAACGAAATAAGCAAAACGTAACATTTGACTTATCTAATAAGATGCGGTAAATATATTCTTTTTTTCGATATGAAAAACTTTTTTTTATTTTTTTTTAGAAAAAAATAATCAACTGTAAAACAGTCGATTATTCTTTACCTATTAGCTCTATTCCTTTATATAAAATAATGATATTAGGAATTGTAATGTTCTTTTTAGTTTCAGGAATATGAAGTAAAACATAAAAAGCTGTAATGTCTTTAATTTCTCCTGTTAAATCGTATTCTTTATCCAGTATTCTTATTGTATGACCTATTCTCATAGGGTGATAAAAGAAAAGTATAACACTTGCTGTTAAATTTGATAACATAGACCATTGAGCGAAAAAACCTACACCTAAAACAGCTAAAATAGAAGATGCAAAAACACCAAATTGTTTAAATTCAATACCTAAGATTAATAATAAAACAAAGAGTGCTGATAAAACGTAGATTAGGTAGAACACATTTAGAATTAGCTTACGTCTGTTTGGTTCTATCGAATTTTTAATTGTGTACTTTTTAGTTAATCTTTTAGTAATATTTGCTACAGTTAATAGTACAGCTACTAATATAAAAACCTGAATAATTGTGTTATAGTTATACATTTTATAAAAGTTAACCTACCTCAATAAGAGGCAGGTTATTATTTGTTATTTAATTTGTTTTAAAGACTTTAAAATATACTTGAATGTAAAATCGTCTTCATTTTTAATTTCTACTACAGTATAAGTAACTTCAAACCTTTTTCCTATGGAAGTTTCTTCTTGTAGATTAAATTTTTTAATATATTCTTCTTTAACTTCTTCAAAAATAATAGACTCAAATTCATCATCTGAAGTAAAAGAAAATATATAACCTACTTCTTCATCAAACCCATCATAATCTGCTTCAACTTTTATTGTATCAGTATTATTTAATGAACTTCCTATAAGGATTAAGCTTACTACACCTATAGAAAAAAATTTTAAGATTAATAATTTCATTTTCTTTAATTGTTTAAGTTATTTAGATAAATAATTTTTCTTGGATATTAGCCACAACAAGTCCAAGTTACTTTTAGCAAAAATTAAACACTAATTATGCTCGTGGCGTTTTAAAGAAAATGATGTTACATAGGCATATATTTATAGAAACAAATGTAAACTATAAACTTTACTTTTTTGTTAAATTAAAATTTATTTTACACGAAATTATATATCATTAAATGTATGATAGATAGAACTTAATAAATATTTTTTTTTAAACATTTTACATCTCTTTTGTAGTTTCAAACAAATCATGAATTATAGCATGCTTGTCTTCAGTACTTTCATCTTTAAAATATTTTAATAAATCTTTAGAGGTTGCATAATGTTTGGTATTCATCTTTATTTTCCCATCACAACTATTCCAATCATTTATAAAACTTTGTATGGCTTTGTTTACTTGCTTCTCTCCTATTAACTCTGTTAATTTATGCATGGCTAGTATTCCTTTGTGATAATAAACAAAATCTTGATTTTCAACTAATACTAAAGAAATTTCATGTGTAGCTCTTCTTCCTTTTTCTTCATATATCTCTTTTTGTAAATCTAATAATTGCTCTACTTTTTGTTTAGAATACTGCTCTTTAAATACCATTAAAGCAGCATATTGAGATAAAGTTTCTAAAACAAAATTACGTCCTTGAACATTAGCAGCCTCTATTTGCATACCAAACCATTGATGTGCAACTTCATGTGCCGTTATAAAAAATGCCATATCTACATCTTCTTTATCATCAATATCTAAAATAAACCCCATAGCTTCAGAAAACGGAATTGTATTTGGAAATGATTGTGCAAATTCTCTGTAACGAGGAAATTCCATAATGCGCAATTGTTCATATTGATACATACTGAAATAAGTCGAAAAATATGACAAGGATTTTTTCATACTTAATAGCATTCTATCAATATTATAGGTGTGATTTTTGTGATAAAACACCTCTAAATCAACGCTTTTTGTTTTTGAATTTGATGATTTCCATGAGTCCTTAGCTACTTCATAATCAGCAGAAACAATAGAATAAAAGTTTATAATCGGTTGTTTTGTTTTATAATGAAAATAATTACGGTCATTTTCTGTCCATTTTTTCAGTAGTTTACCAGATGTAATAGCTGTTTGAGCTTTACTAGTACTAATAATTGTTTCTAAATTAATTCCTTCAGAATCACCACCAGATCTGGCATTTAACAGTTCATTTTCATCATGGATGCTAGCTTTATTTTTTTTTGGTAACAAATTGAATTTTAAACGTTCATCTTCATCTTTTAATTCATATTTAAGATTGTAACCTAACGTAGGTAAAATATTATTATTAAAAAAAGTTCCGTTATAAACAAACTGAGTATCTGAATTATCATCCTCAAAACCTTTAGGTGTATATGATTGTTCAAAAGTCATTTTTACAATATCATTTGGTTGTAAGGGACTTTTCAGCTTATAAATTGTATAATCAAATTCGCTATACTTTGAGTTTTTTACCACTTCCCTATCAAAAACAACATTTTTTAATGAAACATGAGACGCTATTAATTTCTGAATATAAATCTCATTTATAGGCTTTTGAGTAGTATTTTTAAGTGTGTAAGTCCCCGTAATTTGATAGCTCCTTTTTGCAGGATACAAATCAACAATTAAATTGACATCGGTAATTTTTGGTTGTGGAAAATACTCTAGAGACTTTAATTTTTTCTCATAATTAGCTCTAAACTCTAGTTCTTTAGTATCAGACCAATATGTATTTAAAATATTTGTATTGTAAAAAATATAAGTTCCTGACAACAGAAATAGTATAAAAAACGATACTAATATTTTTAAAACAGGTTTTGTTGTTATTTCATATTTTAAATGTTTTATTCGTAGCCACAAACTTGTTTCTGTACCTCTTTGTATAAGTAACGAGCTTATTGTTAAAAGTAGGATTCCGAATACTATCCAATACATTTTTATCCATAAATAGGGTTGTAAAAAATGCCCATAACCATTCATTTCAGAATATATTCCAAGTGATTTTCCTCCGAATTTATACAAGCTATTTTTAACGCCAAAATACGCTGAACTTACATTGATTATTATAAAAATAAGCGTTAAAAAGATTCCAATAAATTTGTTTTTACTCACTGCCTGAAAGAAAAAAGTAATGAAGGTGTAGAGTATTAGAAAAGGTAAAATTTCAATAAAAAAACCAGAAAAATAGACACCTAAATTTAATTCATAATACCCGTTTGCTAACTGAAATAGTATGCCTGTAACAATTAAACTTAACATTAAAACGATGTAAATATTCACTAATGCTAAAAATTTACTTGCTAACGGAATTAAATTATGTATGGCGGTACTATCATTTAAAACATATTGCTTTATAGTTCGCTCTTTCCAAACAAGTTCTCCTGAATAAAAAAGTAATAAAATAATGAAAAAATACATCGACATTTCTTGTAATTCTGCTATTATAAAATACGTTGTAGGATAGCTATCAACCCCATAAACGGTTCCTAAACTCACAGAATTAACAGCTATAATGATAATACCGCAAATAATAATTGCCCAAAAAGAAGTTTCTTTTAAAAGAGAGAATGTATAAAATTTTGATAATTCAAATAACTGAATGCATTTAGATTTTAAATCATTTTTAACCAATATCTTGGGAATTATAATATTTTGAACTTCATTTACTGTTTTTGAGAGTTTTTGTCTGGATTTTTTTCTTTTTTTTGTTTGTTTTGTAAGTGTTGTAAATGAAAACCTATTATAGCCTAAAAGTAGCACACTTACTCCTAACCCACTCCATAAAAGCTTATTATGTAAAAGAATATTGCTAAATGAAATACTTAATAAATTACGTTCTTCAACGCTCCAATTTTTAGAAAACTGTGTTAGTGTAGTTAAAGAAAACGGATCAAAAAGACCTTGTAAATATTCATTTGTAATGGCTTTAGTCAATAAAAACAACACAAACAATACAATTCCTTGTGTATATACTACTAATAGTTTTTTACTTAGCATTCCGGTTACAAAGAAAGTACAAGCACCAAAAAACAAGGTTGGCACCACCACCACACTAAATGTTTGAATATAAGAAAACACATTAAAAACAAGCATTTCTTCTTCTTTATGCCAGGGCATTTGTGAACCTAGCATCATACCAAATAATAAACCACTAAAAATGAATAGTAATACTACAAAAGAGCCTAAAAATCGGCCTAATAGATAATCTCGCTTGGTTAATGGATTGATAAATAACAAAACTTCAGTATCATATTGAAAGTCTCGTAAAATTGGAACTCCCATAATCATAGATACCATAATCATAAAAATTCCTGTAATAGCTCCCATTGTTTTCGCTATAACTAACGGTGCATTTTTCTTTACAAGTCCAATTTCAACTCCTTGAAAAACAAAATCGACACCAACAATTGAAAACAATAATAAAAACACAAAAAACACATAAGTTTCAGGTCTTTTAACTCTATATTTTAGTTCAAATTTGAATATTTCGTACCACATAATTATATTGTTTTAGTTATTAATTTGAGAGAAATACACATCTTCTAAACTAGCTTTTACAGGAGTAAATCCATTATTAGGAACCGTATCACTTACAATATGAATAATAGGTTTACCTAAAAATAATTTTTCATTAATCACTTTGTATGAATTCTTATACCTATTTAATTCATTTCTATGAATCATTTTTTTATATACTTTTCCTTCTAACTGATGAATCAATTCTAATGGATTTCCTTTTAGTACTACTTTCCCTTTATTAATAATTGCCATATTGGTGCACAATTCTTTAATATCATCTACTATGTGTGTAGAAAAAATCACAATGGTATTTTCAGCAATTTCACTTAAAAGATTATAAAAACGATTGCGTTCTTTAGGATCTAACCCTGCTGTAGGCTCATCTACAATCAATAATTTAGGATTGTTTAAAAGTGCTTGGGCTATTCCAAAACGTTGTTTCATTCCGCCAGAAAAACCACCCAAACTTTGTTTTTTAACGTCATATAAATTTGTTTTATGTAATAACGCATTTACAATATTAGCTCGTTCTTTTTTATTTGTAATCCCTTTTAATACAGCTAGATGATGTAACAACACTTCTGCCGACATTTTAGGATATACTCCAAACTGTTGTGGTAAATATCCTAGTAATCTTCTAACAGCATTTTTATTGGTTTGTATTTCTAAATCATTTAACTTTATACTACCTTGGTCAGCGTCTTGCAGTGTTGCTATCGTTCTCATTAAAGTTGATTTTCCTGCACCATTTGGTCCTAACAACCCAAACATTCCGTTTGACATTTCTAACGATACATTTTGGAGTGCTTTTACACCGTTATCATAAGTTTTACTCAAATTATTAATAGTTAGTTGCATACGATTCTTTTTTATTTTGATATGGACAAACCTAATTATCAAGCGTTTCAACAAAAAGAAATTGGGATGTATAGCTATTAAGTAGTGATATTCTTATTGGTAAAAGGGATCAAAGATGTTTATCACACATATTAGAATGTTTATGTTACATTTTAAGTCGTTTATCAACTAATTTGTACCTCGTATTTAATTTGAGTAATATTGACTTATGAATTTGAATTTTTTGAATCGTACTACTATATTTTCAATGCGAAACCTTCGTATAACGCTTGTCGTTATTGGCCTAATTATTGTTTTTTTTAACGATACTTTCGGAAAATTAGAAGGTTTTATCGAGTTCATTTTTATGTACTTTATTACTATATGTATAGCTGTTTTTCATTGGGTTTTTATAAATATTAGATTCATTATCAATCTGAAAAATGAAAAAACAAAAACAGAGTTAATGCATTTACAATCTCAAGTAAATCCACATTTTTTCTTTAATATGTTGAATAACTTATATGGATTGGTAGATAAAGACAGTGAAAAAGCTAAAAAACTGATTCTAAAATTATCTGATATGATGCGTTATAGCATTTATGAAGGTCAAAAAGAATATGTTACATTACAACAAGAAATTGATTTTATCAGTAATTATATTGAATTACATAAAATGCGTTATCATAAAGAGATTAATGTAAAACTTGATATTAATGTAGCTAATAAAAATTTAAAAATAATGCCTTTACTTTTTATTATTTTAGTTGAAAATGCTTTTAAGCATGGTATTGAAGTATTAAGAAATAATGCTTTTATTTCAATTAAACTAACAGCTAAAGAAAATAGTATTACGCTAATAATTGAAAATAATTTTGATGAAGAAATACAAGGAGAAAACGGTATTGGCTTGAAAAATTTAGAAAGACGTTTAGCTTTAGCTTATCCTAAAAAATACGAGTTTGCAACTGCTATACACCAAAATATTTATACTGCAAAATTAAACTTACGACTATGATTAAGTATATAATTGTTGATGACGAACATATTGCTCATGATATTATAAAAGGTTATTGTGATTTATTACCCAATCTCTCGTTTGTGCAAAACTGTTACGATGCTATTGAGGCAATGCAATGCCTACAAAATAATGCAGTAGATCTTATATTTTTAGACTTAAACATGCCTAAACTCAAAGGTTTCGATTTTTTAAAAACATTGCAGAATCCGCCAAAAGTAATTGTTACAACAGCTTATCAGGAATATGCTTTAGAAGGCTATGAACTTAATATTGTTGATTATTTATTAAAACCATTTAGCTTTGAACGTTTTATAAAAGCAATTAATAAAATTGATGGTAAATCATTCACTAAGGAAGCTATAACTATTAAAAGCGAATCTAAAAGTTTGTTTTTAAAATCAAGTAAAAAATACATTCAAGTTAAAACAGATGATATTTTATTTATAGAGGCTACTGGTAATTATATTAAAGTTGTAACGGTTGACAACGAAATACAAGTACGAGAAAAAATATCCGATATCTTAAATGTGTTGCCTAATAACGAGTTTTTTCAGGTTCATAAATCATTTGTAATTGCTAAAAAACATATCAACGAAATTGAGGGAAATAGAATTTTAATTCAAGATTATATCATCCCAATTGGTAAAATGTATAAGAGTAACTTGAATAGTTTGTTAGAATAAAGTACATAAATGATACTTATTAAGTCTATTATGACATCCTTTTTGTTGAAAAATTAACAATTTAGTTGTTTTCTAACCCTTTATTTCCTTTGTAACATCCACCGCAAACCCAATAATTCTTTTTAATTTAGGACACTTAATAAATACCGAATAAATACTGAACTTATGAGATTAAGGATTACTGTTATTTTAATAGCATTCCCCTTATTGATGCTTGCCCAAGAGGCAAATCAATACTTTTCTTCTGTAAAATATAGAAATATTGGTCCGTTTAGAGGTGGACGCTCTGTAAGTGCTACAGGAGTAGTAAACAACCCACTCACATATTATATGGGAACTACTGGTGGTGGTCTTTGGAAAACTGAAGATGCAGGACAACATTGGAAAAACATTAGTGATGGCTTTTTTAAAACAGGTTCAGTTGGTGCTGTAGCTGCTTCAGAAAGTAATCCGAACATTATATATGTAGGTATGGGAGAGCATGCTATACGTGGTGTTATGACTTCTTACGGAGACGGTGTGTATAAATCTACCGATGCTGGAAAAACTTGGAAACATATCGGTTTAACTAAAACAGAACAAATTTCAAGAATTGTAATTCACCCAACAAATCCAGATATTGTATATGTAGCTGCACAAGGAAAATACTCTTCTCCTACTTCAGAAAGAGGTGTTTATAAATCAGTTGATGGTGGAAAAACTTGGAAGAAAACATTATTTGTTAATGATTTTGCTGGTGCTTCTGAATTATCTATCGATATGAACAATCCACAAATATTATACGCTGCTTTATGGCATCACCAAAGAACCCCATGGAAAATGATTAGCGGTGGTGAAGGAAGTGGTTTATATAAGTCTGATGATGCTGGTGAAACTTGGAAGAAAATTCAAAAAGGATTACCAAAAGAATTAGGTAAAATGGCTGTAGCGGTTTGTAGAAGTAACAGTAACAAAGTGTACGCTTTAATTGAAAGTGATACTCAAAAAGATAAAAGTGGTTTATATGTATCTAATAATGCAGGTAAAAGTTGGTCCTTAGTTAGTGGCGATAACCGATTAACACAACGTGCTTGGTATTATACAGAGGTGTTTGTAGATCCTAATGATGATGAAACGGTATATGTATTAAGTGCCCCTGCCCTACGCTCTAAAAATGGTGGTAAAAGCTGGGAAAGAATTAGCGGAACTCATGGTGATTATCACGATTTATGGATCAATCCTCATAACTCAAAAAACATGGTGATTGCTAACGATGGTGGTGCAGCAATATCATTCAACTTTGCAAAAAGCTGGTCTACACAAAATATCATGCCTACAGCTCAATTTTATAGAATTAATGTAGATAATTTATTTCCATATAATATTTATGCGGGTCAGCAAGACAATTCTTCGATTCGTATTGCTAGTATGAATATGACTGGTTATAGTATTTCTGAACGTAATTGGACTCGTTCTGCGGGTGGTGAAAGTGCTTTCTTAGCTTTTGATAAAAACAAACCAGATGTGGTTGTGGGTGGAAGTTACTTAGGTACTATTGAAGTTTTAGACATGAAAAACATGATTAGCACCAATATTATGGCTGCTCCGCTTCAATACTTAGGGAAAGCTGCCAGAGATATGAAATATTTATATAATTGGAATGCTCCTATTATTTGGTCTCAACACGAACCTAATACAATTTTTCATGCAGCTCAGGTTGTGTTAAAATCTACTGATTTAGGTAAAAACTGGACACATTTCTCTCCTGATTTAACTAGAGATATCGATAAGAAACAAGGTAAAGGAGGTGGTCCTTATACAAACGAAGCTGTAGGTGCAGAAAATTATGGTACTATCAGCTATTTAATAGAATCACCACACGAAAAAGGTGTTTTTTATTCAGGAAGTGACGATGGTTTAGTTCACATAACCAAAGACAATGGTAAAACTTGGAAAAATATAACTCCAAAAAACTTAGGTGAAACATTAGTGAATGCGATTGAAGTATCACCACACAATCCTGCTGTGGTATATATTGCTACTACTAAGTATAAATTAGGAGACTATACTCCTGCTCTATTTAAGAGTACCAATTACGGAAAAACATGGAAAGCTATTAACAATGGTATTCCAAATGGAGCACATACCAGAGTCGTACGTGAAGATAAAAACAAAAAAGGGTTGTTATATGCTGGTACTGAATTAGGTTTGTATATTTCTTTTGATGATGGTAATAACTGGGAATCTTTTCAGAGAAACTTACCTGTTACTCCTATTTTAGATTTAAAAGTGCATCAGAATGATTTAATTGTAGGTACTTCTGGTAGAGCTTTTTGGATTTTAGATAACTTATCATTATTGTCTCAATACAACGCTAAAAACAAAGCTGTTAAAGTGTATAATCCAGAACCTATTTTCTACGGAAATTGGGGAGGCAGAATGAGTGGTAATATTTCTAGTTTTAATGGAATGCAAGACTTTGTAGGTGTGAATCCTGCTAATGGTATTGAATTGTATTATGACCTACCAAACGTAGATAAAACAAAACCTGTAACACTTACTGTTTTAGATAGTAATGGAAAAATAATTAATATCTATACATCTGAAAAAGACAAAACTTATATTCCTCACAATGGTGGTGGCGCTCCTAGAGCTCCAAGGTTACCTAAGAAAAAAGGATTAAATCGTTTTGTATGGAATATGAAACATAAAATTGTTCCTGGTGTGCCAAAAGTATATATAGAAGCTAATTTTAGAGGTCATAGAGTTGCTCCAGGTACTTATACTATGAAATTATCTTACGATGGAAAAACGTACACTACTAAGGCTGTTATCAAAGAAAATCCTAACTATAATATTACCAAAGCTGAATTTACTGCCTATGATAAAATTATGAGTGAAATGGAAGCTAATGTTACAGATATGCATAACAAGGTAAACTTGCTAAGTACCATGTCAAGAGATATTAATGCCGCGGTGAAACAAATGAAAAAAGAAGGTAAAAATGTAGCATTAATTAGTGAAGGAAAACAATTAGTGAAAGAAATTAAAGCTTGGGATGAATTAATGGTACAAAGAAGGTCTCAAGCCTATGATGATGTAGAAAATTTTGAGAACAAGTTTTCTGCTGAATATTTATTTTTAATGAATCAAACTAGCGGTAGTTTACCTAAAGTTACCCAGGCTTCTATTGATACAAAAGCTGAATTAGATAAGCAATGGAGTTCTTTAAAGAAGACTGCTGAAGACTTAATAAACAATAAAGTACCTGCTTTTAATCAAAAGTTATGGAATACTGGTATTGGAGCTATTAAAATGAAATAGTTTAAAAATTTTATAAAGTACTAAAAAACTAAAACAGGATTCAGTTATGTAAATTGAATCCTGTTTTTTTATTGTCAAATCTTGTTTCTATTCATCTTTTTAACAAAACCAACTACTACAATTAAATATATCACCATAGGTAATAGAATATATAAAGTAATTAACCATTCTTCACCTTTATTATAATCAATAATGCTTCCTTTTACAATATTTATCATTACCCAAGTTACCAGTGCGATTGTCAACCAATTTAGAATTTCAAATATTAAGCTTGTTGTATTTTCAAATTTATGACTACATGATAAAAAGATTATCATTAAAAGAGAAGACAACGAGTTTGAAGTATCTATTTCTCTATTATGTCCTGCTGTGCCTACTATAATTGTAAAAACAATAGTTAAAACATTATAGATTATAGCTCCTATTATTAAAGTCCATTTAGATATAACAAAGAGTTTTTTCATTTAATATAGAATCTTATTTACGATGTTTAGCTTATTAATTTATTTATGATATAACCTAATATTAATTAATGTAATCTTCCCATTTTAATTATAGATAAAGTAAATAAAACAATAGGTATTAATCCTATAAAAACCCCGATTGCTAACTGTTTTCTTTTATTTATAAAAAGATAAATCCCAACAAAAAAGATTATTATAATTGAAATAATAACTGCAATACCGTGTATTATTAATGTTGTAACTAACAAACCAAGTAATACTAATATTATAGATAATACAAAACCATAAAATACATCAAGTATTTTCTTTAATAACATAATTTTCTCTTTATTTAATTAACTAGTGAAAACTCGACATTAAATTACCATCTAAGGAATATTTTAATAACGTACCATGAACTTTATTGTTTTGGTATTGTGCTTTAGATTTTATAGCTCCTGTTTTATAATAAGTTACTCTAGTATTAAAATTCTGTTTAACATCCATTTTTTTCTATCTGCTTTTCTACAAAAGCACAAATTTTATCTACCTGACTCGCTGTTAGTACTACCATTTCCTTTTTATATCTAACCTATTTCTCACAAATATAAACGTTAAATAATAAAGCTTCTTTTTTAAAAACAAATTCAACATTTTCTATTCCTCTGGTTTCGTATAAGTAACAATATCAATTCCAATTCCGTTTGGATCTTTAATAGCAAAATGTCTGTCGCCCCAAACTTCATCTCTAATTTCTATTTCCATATGAATTCCTTTTTCTTTTAATGTTTTATAGACTTCATCTACATTTTCAACTTCAATGGTCAAATACACTCCTTTTCCGTTAAATTCGGTTTGAAAAATAGGCTTTTGACTTGGATGATTCGGTTGTAAAAAACTTATTTCTGCTGATTCGTTAGGTGTGTGAAGTAATACATAAAATTCGTTTTCAAAACTCACTCCAAAATCTAAAACTTCAGTGTAAAATTTTTTCGTTTCCTGTAATTTCTTGGTGATTATACCTGCATTAAGTTTCATCTTGTTTTTTGTTTGTGCACTTGTTAAGCTGAATGTCATAACAAATACGATTAATAAAAATATCTTCATTATCAATGATTTTGATACTGCAAATTTAGATTGAGAAGAAAATCAGGTATTGTAAAAATCGGACAATCTTAAAGAGAGGCTTCGGTAGGTGTTACACCATAAAATGTTTTGAAATTTTTAATAAAATGTGCTTGGTCAAAGAATCCTACATCAAAGTATAATTTACTGTTTTTAGAAGGTTTTGCATTCAATACATATTGAAATCGTACAACATTGCTAAACGATTTTGCTGTTGTTCCTACATAAAAGTTAAATATCCTTCTAAGTTGTCTTGAACTTAATCCTGTATTAAGATCTTTTTCGGTATCTAAATTTCCTTTCTTTTGAAAAATCAGATGTAAAGCCGCTATAAAACGATGATCGCATTGAATAACTTGTGTATTTAAAAACTCAATCATCTTTGTATTCAACATTTTTGTAATGTTTTCGAATGAATCTGAAGGTTTAATTTTGGAGGTAATCCATTCTGATAAATTAGGTAAAACCTTCTTCAATTCTTGAGATTGGTTGCTTAAAGCATGAGCGTTCACTCCAAATAAATGAGTAAATGCAGAAGGTAAAAAGCGGATACCGATATAATCAAATTCTTTTCCAATAGGAAATTGCACGAACTTATTGCAAAATCCCATAACAAAATTTTCAGTCGGTTGATTATGTTCAAAGAATATATCAATACAACCATCTGAAACCACACGGTAATTGTATTCGTTGTTTAATTTTTTCTGTGTTTTAAGTTGCCAAAAACAGTAGATAAAGTTTTTGATTTTTCTATCTGGTTGAATTTCTTCATAGCTGATTTCTTTATCGGTAGCCGACACTGTTGGTTGAATCGGTTTATAGTATTCTCGTATAATTTTTAACTCATCCACTGTATTTTCTATGTTAACTACAGATTATTTATCGGCATTATTCAAAATAGTTTTGGGGTATTCCGTTTCAATTGTTGTCAATATTTTTTTAGTATTGACTATTGATAAATGATAATAATTAATTTTATAGAGTCTAAACCATAATATCTCAGATATTAAGAATTTAAATTCTTCATCTTCTTTTAACTTTTGCTTATTTACAGGAATATATCCGATTATTTGTTTTATTCCATTACCAAAATCTATTGGATAAGTTACCTTCAAAGAATCTCCTAAGTATAAATTATATTTGATATTAGGATTTCTGTTTACTTTGAAATTCTTTTTAAAATAAGGAGTTAAATAGCTTGATATATCTGGATGCAAGTTATTCCCTTTTGTGATTCTTGGAAAATAATTGTTGTAAACAAGCGTAATTAAATTTCTTAGAGAATCATTTTTTATAATTCCCATTCCTGTGTTTTTTAAATTATCAAAGGCAGATGTATTAGGAAAAATATATTCATCTTTTGAAGCCCAATAAAAATCCATCATTAAAGAGTCAACATTGACCTTTTCGTTATCTAAATACTTTTGAATTTTTAACTGACTTCTCAATCCAGCTCTATGAATTTCAATATCATTTTTTAAGTCAATTAAATTATCACTTAATTCGAAGTAAATCTGTGAAATAATCTCTTTTTCAGTCTTTCTCTTTTGAATTTCATTTCCCCAATTAGTAACATAGAAAGCAATCAATACACCAATCACTATAATAATGATTTCAATTAAGTACTTGTAAATATGCTTCTTTTTAATTTTCTTCATTTAAATTACTTCCACTTGTTTATCCTTAAAGCATCATATAACATCGATGCGTATAAAAACAAATATACATGTTAGAAATTAATGTACTTTTAAATATGATTGTATCATAATAAGGAGCAAATTATCTAGCTTAATCATTCTATTAATTCCTGTCTGATTGTCTTTTTCCATTCCTTTAATATTCTTTTTCGCTGTTTTCTTTCTTTTCCTTTTACTCTTTTCAATCTATCATTGCTAAATAACCATTTTACATATCGTTCTTTAAATATTTTATTATTTAAAGAATTATTGGTGCTAAAATAATATTCTATCAAATTCGGATTATTTTCACAAAAAGTCAATGTACAATTTTGAATTTGAGTAAGCGTATAATATGGCATGGATTCAATTTTATCTGCTATTATAATCGCTATTTCTCCTTTAGTTAAATTCCGATTATTACACTCAGATTTAATGTTGGTTAAGGTTAGATCTGTAAAAAACTCTGCGAGAGTTATCAATGATTTTTCACCAAATGTTTCTATCCTTTTGGCTTGAATAGTTTTTATAATATCTTTTGAGTTTTTTGTTTTAGCAATTTCAGTTAATAGGGAATCAACTTCTGATTTAGTTTGAGAAAAAACTATTCCAAAATTTAATACTAACATCGAGATTAATATCATAAACTTTTTCATTCTCTTCATTTTTTAATATATCCAATTATCTATTATTTTCTTTTGTTGCCATTTTCCTTTAATTAACTCATATATAGCTATTACTCCTCCTCCACACAATGGACCACAAACTTTTTCATAACGAATTACAGCTAAATTATATTTTTCATTAAAAATTGGCTTAGAAATAGATGAAAAACCTTCCTTACAACTCATTTCATCTAACCAATCTATATAGGCAAATTCATTTTCTTTAAATGATTCATTAAATTTATTGTATTCTAGATCAGTAATTATTTTTTTGTTAGGAGTTAACTCTTTAACTATTTTAAAATCATTAAGTAGATCTATTTGAAATTCTAAAAAAGTTTTGTTTTCAATTTTTAATTCTTTTTGGATAATTGATGTAAATTCATTGTCAATTAATGTCCATTCAGGCTGTTCTAGTATACAATTTGAGTGAATAAAACTTCTCTCTTGGTATAGTTTTTCTTGACTTTCAATTAATTGTTTAATAAAATCTTTAGTTATTTTATCATCATAGTCTTTATCTATCAAATTATTGTGACAAGCAGACAATAGAATTAGTACAAAAAATAATATATTTTCTTTTTTTATCGCTTTCAATAACATATATCAAGTTCTTGTTTTGAGGCATTTTTAAACATTATCATATCTATCTACTTAAAATATAGATAATTCAGATCTAGTTGTAAATTCTTCCAAAAACTTCATTCCTTTATGCGAATTTCCTTTTTTATTCAACTTTGGACTCCAAACAGCAATTGCATACTGATCTGGATGAATTGCAATTATTCCGCCGCCAACGCCACTTTTTCCAGGAAGCCCTACTTTGAAAGCAAATTCTCCAGATTCGTCATAAAAACCACAGGTTTGCATTAAAGCATTAATCCTTTTAGATTGACTTTCGCTTAACACCGATTTATTACTTTTAATATCATTACCATTATTGGCCAAAAACAAGAATAATTCCGAAAGTTCTTTACAACTCATTTCTAAAGAACATAAATCATAATAAAAATCAAGAACATCAGAAGGTTCATTTTCAATTCGTCCAAATGATTTAATAAAATTACATAGAGCTACATTTCTATATCCTACTTTTTTTTCTGATTGGGCTATTTTATTAGAATATTGTATTGTTTTGTTTTCAGAAATACTTCGAACAAAGGCTATAAAATCTTCTTTCGGATTCTTTAAATTACTTAAAAGTATATCTGATACTACGATTGCGCCTGCATTTAAAAATGGATTTCTAGGAATACCTTGATCTGATTCAAGTTGAACTAGAGAATTAAATGCTGTACCAGATGGTTCTACACCTACTCTGTTCCAAATTTCATCACCTACAATACGATAAGCCAAAATTAATGCAAGTACTTTAGCAATACTCTGAATGGAAAATTTATCATTATAATTACCAATACCAAAGTTAATATTATTAATTGTTGAAATATGAACTCCAAAATTCGTTGGATCTACTTTAGATAATTCAGGAATATAAGACGCCATCTCTCCTGGATCTTCAATAGTCTTAATTTTATGGTATATATCTTGGATTAAGTCTTCAAAATTCATCTGTTTGTTTTAATATCACGTAGCGTTAAATATATAGTTTTTAAGATAGATGACAAACGGTTATTCTCAAATACCTATTTAATGTGAGTTTGATTTAAGAATGTCTTTTATAAGCATCCAAATTAATGAATTGCATCATTACGATAAACGAAATGTAGTGAAGTGAAGAAGTAATCTGTTAATTTAATAACGAAAATCTCGTTTTAAAGACTTCCCTTTTTAGGGAAGCCTTTACTAAGTTTATAAAATAATTGAATTGTTCAATAATTAATTTTATTCTATGTGCGTAAAAATCTTATTTACAATCATCCATTTACCCTCTAAATTATACAAGGATAAATAATCGCAGTAATTATAGCCTAACATAGGAACATGTACTTTTACCATTGCAATTCTCTCCATAATTTCAATTCCTATAATTTTCATAGAAAAAGTTTCTTTTAAATCATTTGGACTCTTCCTATTTTTTACTCCCTCTAAATATTTGTTTTTACTTTTTAAATAATCCATTCCTTTAATATCTCCATAAATAAATACGTTGTTATGAAAACAACTTTCAAGTTTAGAAATATCTCCGAAAAAAAGACCTTCAAAATAATTGGTGATTAAATATTCTATTTCTTTTATACTTTCTTTAAACATCATTTTCTTTTTTAGTTGCTAAATATTGTTTGCTGTTAACTCCCCAATTTCCAATTGGAACTTCATCTATTACTATATGAATTGTTTCAGGGTTTTTGTTAAGTATCTTTACAAGAAGTTGGGTTGTTCCTTCTATTAACAAGCGTTTCTGCTTTATACTTACTTGTTCATCAGTAACCTTAATATTAATATATGGCATAATTTTTTAATTAAATTAATTCTTATACAAAGGTCTAATACTACAAGAATGTTACACAGGAGCCATGTCACAACTTTAAAGTGATGTACATCACTTTAAAAAATAAGGTATGAAAGAAAATAAAAACTATGAATTTAATCTGCTTAACGTTTCTCTAGAAACGCCCAAATAAGCAGCAATCATTTTTTTAGGAACACGTTGAAAAAGTTTAGGATATTGTTCAAGAAGTAAGTCATATTTTTCTTTTGCTGAATTTTGAAGTAATGATAAAATTCTATTTTGAAGAGCTATTCGTCCAAACTTGCTTTTTTTAGCCCAAAATCGTTCCATTTTATGAAGTTCTGAAGTTAACTTTTCTCTATTTTCAAAAGTAATATATAACAATTCACAATCTTCTATACAATCTATATAGGTTTTTGATTTAGTTTGCTTTACAAAAGCTTCATAATCTGTAATCCACCAATTTTCCATTCCAAATTGAAGAATGTGTTCTTTTCCATTACCATCAACAAAATAACTTTTCATACAACCTTTTATAATCCAAAACTCTTTGGTTACCAGTTCTCCTTCTTGAACGATATATTGATGTTTCTTTTTTTTAATTTGATTAAAATGACTCAAAACAAAATCAAACTCTTCATCAGTTAAGCTAATTATTTCTTCAATATGTTTTCGTAATGGATGCAGCATTAAATTATTCTTAATAGGTCTTTTAAATATCGTTTATATTCTATTTATTATCCTTTTCTAATATCGTTAAAATAGCATCCAATGATTTAAGGATATCTTCACATTCTTGAATAACAATAGCGTTAGCTCCCTCAAAACCAATTAAATTATTTTTATACCCTACATTAGAAACCACTTCTTTAAATGCTAATTCTAGTTTTTCTTCATTCCAATCGTTCCATTCGTGGCTAGGAATAGGGATTGATTTAGCATAGGATTCAATATAATTCAAGCCAGAATTCCAGAGTATTTGTTCATTCTCATATAAATTTTCTACTTGATTTTTCCAGTCTGATATATAATATTTAAGAGAGTCGTTAGAAATCAATCCGATCTCTCCTGACGAAATTAAAGCATCAATTACTCCTTTTGAAGGGTTGGTCATACCAAACATAAATTGATTTGTATGAAACTCTTTAAAAGCATTATAAGTAGCTTTTCCTGAAGAAACTTCACCGATATACTTTTTTAATTTAGGTACTATTGATACTCTTAATTGTTGCTTATCACTAATTCTTTCTTTATTTAACTTAAACTCTTTGTATAAATCGGTTAATGCTTTTTTCTCTTTTCGTTTTTCAATGCTATGTTGATTCCAATTATTTACCTGTAACGCTAACAATATTCCTATCATAACAAGAAAAATCTCTCCAATAGCATACACAAAATATCTTTTTATATTTTCTTTTTTTATTGATTTACTCCTTATTGCTCTGAATAGTTTTATCATATTTACTCTTGCCTTAATTTACATTAATAATTGAATCAGAAATAATAATATTTTTTACTCATATTTGAAACTCGTCCAAAGTCTCGATTTTACAATCTTATTTTTAAACTTACCAGCCTTCACTTCTATTTGTTCAATAGCCCTAGTAAATAATTTGTCTATTTCCTCTGTCTGAGGATAAGATTTTACTTTGATGTCAACTATTTTAGCGTTCTCTGTAACTGTCAAATAAATATAAACATCACCTTTAAATTCAATTTTAGAATTTAGTTTAGCGCTTATCAATTTATTTAATTTTTTTTCAGAGCAATCGATTTGTTCCTTTTCAGAAAGATCACTTCCACAATCATTTTCAAATGGCAGTTCACTCAAAATTGCATAATGATAGATCCCTTTTTTCTTTTGTTTAAATGGTTTTAGTTTATATCCTTTTTTAACAGAGTCGTCAGCATCTATAAAATGACCCTTAGGGATTTGTCCAAAAGCTAAAATTGGAATTAGAACCAAAAAAATTAGTACACTCAATTTAATATTCTCCATTTTGTTTTTTTTCATATGTATTCTTAATTACTGTTTTTATAGTTTCTTTAATCATATTTAATTTCAGTAATCTCTTTTTCAAAATCTATAGTTCTATTTTTATGCATAACATAAGCCATAAATACTTTACCATTACCTTCAAAAATGTATTGAGTAGAATAGATATTATTCTCAGAAAATTCAGAATTTACTAATCTTCCTTTAACTTTAATTATTTTACTACCAATCATTTTATTTTCTACACTTTCATAACTAAAATTATTATTACTATTCTGAAATTTCATTAGCTCAGTCATAAAATTTATCAAGTCATCCTTTACATATTTATTAACATTCTGATTTGGTGATGGGTAAATAATCAAAGTATTTTCAAAATCTTTTTCGTCATAAAAAAATGCATATTCAGAAAAATTTTCTTTAATAGCATTTATTGCTAATCTTTTTGATTTTAAGAACAATGTATCAGTATATTTCTCTAAAATTATTTTTTCATAATCATCTAAACTAATAAGTTTATAGTTATTAGGAATTTTTATTTCTCCTTTTAAAAATAAAATTTCATATTTAGAGTTTTTTACTTCATCTCCTTTATTAAAACAATTAGAAAATATTATAACTATTAGAATTATTAATGCTCTTTTCATAGTTTTTAATACAAACACTTTATGCGTTTTTATTTGCTATTTTGATTGTAAAATTAATTAGAAGTATTCAAACTTTGATGCTACTTCTAACAGTTCTTACTTTCACCAAATATTTATTGTTTCAACAAATTCTGAATCACCTGTTACCATAATTTTTAGCTTAGAAGGAATAAAACTATTCCCTTTATACTCTGGTTCTGCTGAATAACTTAATTTTTCACCATCAATTAATAGCTCCTCAATCATTTTGTCAAATCTTAATTTGAACATTTTTGCAAATTCAGGAACATATAGAATATTCATAGGAATATCTTGTCCTCCAAATTCTAAAGGCATTAAATGTAACTCTGTAAGTTCACCTTTTTTAAACAATTCAATTGCTTTCTCATTACTATCTATTTTACTGTAATCAAGTCCATTTTCATTTTCTGAATTTGAACTATTTTTTTTCTTAAACCATTTAAACATATTCAGTTATTTTTAGTGAGTTTTCTAATTCTTGTTTTTATGATACTTCTGTCTTATATAATTAAAGGACAGATTGTTTTACTATTCAAAATGTATAAAGTTATATTTTTCATTGACTGCATAATTTTCAAAAGAGCTAATCTTAGACTTCAAGCCAAAAACAGGTTCTAAAAAATCTTTCATAGCTATTAATCCTAACTTGTTATCATAAGCATACTTAATAAATATCTTAAACTCGTTTACATAAACCATACAATCTTTATCTTTAGGTATAATGTTTTCAGAATCTAAATAAAATAATTCCACTTCTTCATAAGACAACCAAGTCATTATACCATCATCAAACCTTTCGTAAATACTACCATAATCTAATCCAGAGATTCTACTCAATAACTCTTCACTAATTGAATTTTTAGTAGCTCTTGTAAATGATTCCAGTAAAGATTTTCCAAACCTAAAATAAGGAATAAAATCAGCATATGTCGAAAAAATAATATAGTTCATAAAATATTCAAAAGCTTCAATTCCAAGATTGTTTTTTGATATAAAAGCCTCGTAAAGTCTATATTTTTTAGAACTAAAAGCATCATATTTTTCATGTGCTTGCTTTTTAGCTGTTTCTATAGTAAATAACTCTGGATGTGTTTTTAAATCATCATTTAAACTATCAGCAATATTGTAAATATTTGTCAAAACTTTTTCTTTCTCTTGATTCGTCCTTTTTAAATACCTTTTAAAATATGGATTTTCAAAAGTTTCATTTAGAAATTTTAAATCTCTTAGTTTAGGAGACATTTCCCTAATAAAAGTTTCATGATCAAAAAAATGTAATGTTCTCCAAGCTCCCATTTAATTGTATTATTATCTTACTTCCAGAAAGTAATATATCTAAAGAGTATACAAACTCTATTTTCTTCTTATTTTATCTCCTCCTCTATTTGTTCCTTTTCTAGTCGTTCCTCCTAAAGAAAACTCAGGATTAGGAGTACGTTTAGTATATTTTCCTTTAGAGTTATAAGTTGCCATTTCAATTAAATCAGGTCTATTTCTTATTTCTATCCAATATGCCTCTCTAATATCTTCATCTATTTCAATATCTAAAGGATAAAGAGCGTCTTCTCCATTTTTTTTAGGACCAGAAATCCAATATTCTTCTCCAGTTTCAAGATCATAATAATTACATTTATATCCCATTCCTTTCAAAGATTGGAACTCTTGATTACCATACTTTATGGTTTTTCCAGTTTTAGAGAAAGTAACTAATCCTATTCTAGCATCATAGGCATCTAACCCTCCTCCAGGTTCAATAAACATTATTCGTTGTTTCATTTTCAATTTTTATGTTAATAGAGCTAAAAATGACTACTATTTATTTTAAGCCTTGTAAATTTTAAACTCTTTGAATTTCGTTTTAGATAAAGAGTATTATCTCCAAACAATTATTTTTATGATACAAATATAAACCTTAAATAATAAGATGTCTTTTTAGAAGAAATATCAATCTATTTCTTTTCTTTACAAAGACTTAAATCACACTAAATAATAATTTTATTATCCATTAGTATTTACTGCAACTACAGATACCTAAGGTTCTAATACCATCTTAGAACTCTATTAAACAATATTTTTGACACAAAAGGAATACTATTAAAAAATAGCTATCAATAAAAAGTATCACCTGTAGTTAACATATGTTTGCTACACAAAACAAAAAAATATGATGAATATAAAAAGAATTCGAAAGAACAATCCGCAAGAAATTACTACTCTAAAAAGACATTATATACATGCTGTTATTCGAAAAATTAATGAATCGTGTATAAATTTTAAACCCGATAAACGTTTGAAACAATTATTAAATAACGTTGATTATAAACTGGTGTAACTAGTTATACAACTTTTAAAAGGTAAAACCTCAAAAATACATTGATATTTTTGAGGTTTTTTTGTGCTTTTTTCTCAAAATTGCTGCTGCTGCAATTTTTTTTTGCAGCTTTGCTCTTATGCAACCGCAGCTTTGCACCTAACCAACTGCAAAGCTGCAACCAATCAAACGCAACTTTGCTCTTGTATAACCGTAACTTTGCAAAAAATAAAAGCTAAGCTTCTTTTTTAATGGCTATTATTTGCTGTTTTTTACTGTTACTACTGCAATTTTTTGTGTTTAAAAAGAGGGTTTACCTCTCTCTTTACTGCAATCTGTTCATGTTACTACTGTGTTAAAATGATTGATTTATATGCTATTTTCAGCATTTAACTTTTTCTGTTTTTGTCTTTCCTTTTTGCACTTTTACAATACATATCTCATTTTATTATTAGATTTTCCTTAAAGATCCTTTTTAGATGATAAACGATGTATGATCTCCAATTCTACAACAGTATATTATTCGAATAATATACGTATAATATTCAGCTAACAAAAAGTAGTATTTTACTTTGATCTCATAAAAATGAACAAAAATATTTATATAATAAAAACCATGTTATAAAACGATGCAAAATGTAACACTACATACTTTAAGACATAGCTTTACTACTCACCTTTTAGAAAATGGAACTGATTTAAGATATATACAAGTATTATTAGGACACAACTCTACAAAAACTACTGAAATATATACACATGTTGCCACTAAAAATTTCGATAATATTAAAAACCCTTTAGATTTATAATATATATGAGTATTTTTGGTCTATATATAACGGGAATAAACACAATTGTGTTTAGCCCTACGTTGTGCGTCATTTCCCTAAATGAGAGTAAATAAAAAACAAATAATAAATCAAATTAGCGAAATATATTCAAAATTGTCTTTTGAATGTCAACAGAAATTATCCAATAGTTCTAACCTTTTGGTTTTACCAAAAGGTGAAATACTTGTCAGAGAAGGACAATATTCTGATAAAACATTTTTCATCTTTAATGGTTGTGCAAGAGCATACTATTTAAAAGATGGAAAAGACATTTCGGATTGGTTTGCTTTCGATAATGATTTTATTAGTTCTATAAATAGTTTTTTTCTCAATATCCCAAGTCCACATTTTATAGAACTGCTGGAAGATTCCATATTATTGGAGATATCAAGAATAGATGTAGAAAGACTATCTGATGAGTACAATGATTTTGAACGTTTAAGTAAAATAGTTGTGACAAAAACAATGTTACAACAACAGGAAAAAATTTCGTCTATGCAATTTCATTCGGCAAAACAGAAATATGATAATATTTTATCCATTCGACCAGACATTACTCAAAGAATTCCGCTAACGCATATAGCCTCGTATATTGGGATTACACTTGAAACATTAAGCAGAATTCGAAATATAAAAACCCGAATTTGATATAAATCAAATGATAACTTAATTTTTAAATTGATTTTTGTCCAAAAAAAAAATGAAACGTATACATTATTTCTCTGGAATTATCATTTCCATTTTCGTGGGGTTACACCTGTTTAATCACTTTTATAGCATTTTTGGAGCCAAAGCCCATATTGAATTAATGAATGACTTTAGAGTTTTTTATAGAAATTTAATTGCCGAAACTATATTACTTTTCGCAGTTGGGATTCAAATTGTTTCAGGAATAAAACTATTCTTAAAAAAACGGAAAAATGTATCTGACTTTTATGAAAGATTGCAAATTTGGAGTGGTCTTTATCTTGCTTTTTTCTTATTAATTCATTTAAGTGCAGTTTTATCTGGCAGACTAATCTTGAATTTAGATACTAATTTCTATTTCGGAGTTGCAGGACTAAATATGTTTCCGTTGAACTTATTTTTTATACCATATTATGGACTTGCTATAATTTTATTTTTTGTGCATATTTCTGCTGTTCATTCAAAAAAAATGAAAAATAAAATAATTGGAATTGAGCCCAATAAACAATCCTACATTATTCTGATTATTGGAATAATACTGACTTTAATGATATTCTACGGACTGACAAACAAATTTAATGGCGTGGAAATACCGAAAGAATACGATATAATGACTGGAAAATAAAAACGAACGCACAACAATGGTAGCCGTTGCACAACTCTATAATTTCACAGAAAACAACTTTAAATAAGCCTTTTCAAGAGGCTTATTTTTTTAGTAATTATAAAACTGCTTTTAATTTTGAGTACATTAAAAAGTATGATATAAAGTCTACGAACATCCTTTTTATTAAAAACAGACTATTTATAGCCTTTGCCTTACTTCTTATAGTCTTTTTTATAAATTTTAAATACTTTTTCAGATTATAAGCAATTGCCGATACATGCATCACCTTATTAGCTTGCTTAATCCCTAAAGTATTTATCTTACGAAGTCCCATAAACTGAGTCAGGGTGCCAAAAACAGGCGCTACAGTACTTTGACGTTTGCTTTTCATATAACGCCCTTACTTACTATCTATTCGTTTGTTATTACGTTCATATTCTTCTCGATAATAGGTAACACTAAACTTTTTCTCTTTTACGCTTCTTATATAACATTAGAAAAATACTAAAAAGTGTATCATATTTTATGAAAATTTCATACTGAAAACATTGTACAATTATTATTATTTTATAATTTTAAGTTCTGAAAAAAGATGAAGAAATAAGTGACTAAACCTCGTATTCCTTTTTATTATTAAAAACAAAACATAAACAATATAAAGTGAATAAACACAATTGTGTTTAGCTTAACCGTTGGTATTCATTTAAAACTACAATGTCATTTTAGAAATATGAATTTTATAAAAAGATTATTTATCTCTAAAAAAGATTATGATAAAATAGACTCTGACTGGAACAAGCAGATTAATAAAGCCTACAAAGCTGTTAGTAGTGATAAATTGAAATATCCTATTATTATGCTTTGTGACGTATTATGGGATTTCTCTGTATATAAAAGTCATACTGAATTAATTAGTGAATCAATAGCAGGGCATTGGGGATTGAATGAACACTTTACTCCAGGAATACACGAATCAGATACAGTTATTGATAGTAATGGTAACAAATTTAAATTTAATCATAAGCATTATGATAAGGTTACAGGCATAGGATTTTCTTACCCTTCAGAATTTATAACAATTGATACTATCGAAAATATAAAAGAAAGAATCATAAGCGGTTGTAAAGACTTTATTGAATGTTATTCAGAAGAATCAAAAGTGAAAAATGTAGAAAATAAAATTGAAATTGTGAAAAAGATAAATACGATACAAGAATTAATTCTATATACTGAAAAAGAATTAAATTTTTTCCCTTGAAAACGAATGAAATGGTCTATTTTGGCTTTTAAAAAGAGAAAAAATTTAAAAAAAATATAAAAATTCGGCTCTGTGTTAACCGAAAAGCTAGTGTCTTTTTGCACGCTACATTTCATAGACAAGTCCGTTGGCAAACATTTACGAAAAAACTACAATGAAATTAATTCTAAAAATCTTCAAATGGATCGGTAAAATTATAGGAGGAATTATAATTCTAATATTGATATCAGGATTATGCTTTCGATTATTTAGTTCAAAACCTATACCACCAGGCGAGTTAGTTGATGTAAATGGAACAAAACTGCATATCAGAACAGATGGAGAAAAAAATAATCTGCCAACTCTTATCCTTGAATCAGGTGCAGGAAATGATACAGATGTGTTTCATTGGATTGCAGAAGGTTTGAAAAAAAATATGAGAGTTGTGCGTTATGACAGAGAAGGAAAATGGTTTAGTGAATCGAGTAAAGATAGTTTTACGCCTGAATTTTATGCACGCCAATTACACGCGCTGCTAGAAAAAAATGGAGAAAAACCACCTTACATATTAATTGGTCACTCGATGGGTGGTCCCTATAATCGAATATTTAGAGACCTATATCCAAATGAAGTAAAAGCGATGGTTTTTATAGACTCAAGTCATCCTGAACAATGGAAACGATTAGCTGAAAATGGATTATTTGAAAAAAGTCAAATTAGTTTAATAAAAATATTTGCTGTTCTTCATGATATGGGAATAATGGGAGCCTATAATTCAATAACTAGCCCAAAATCATTGGATAAGGATTTACCACAAGACTGTCAAAACCGAAAACACAACCTTACTTCCTATTCAGGAGATGTTTATCGTAGATATCTCAAAGAAAATAACATAAATGATGATATTCTTTTACGAGCTGGTCAGTCAAATGTATTAGACTCATTACCTATTCTGGTTTTTACAGCAAAAAAACAGTATGGAAACCCTAAAATATGGTTTGAAATGCAAAAAGAACTAAAAGATCTATCTACTAAAGGAAAACATCTTTATATTGATGCAAATCACGGTTCAATAATCACAAAGAAAGAAAACGCTGAAATAATTAATAAGGAAATACTTTTAATGACTGAATCGATTAATTAAAGCTGCAATAAAACGTTTTACAATACCATATAAAAAACATAGGGTGGTCTATGATCATTCAAAAGGTTTTGACTTATCCGCTATGTCGCCAAATATAAAATTTGGTTTTCAATCTTGAAGATAAACACAAAACATTATATTTGACTTAGTTATAAACGTGGAGGTAGTGCTAACCCTCTGCCCTACGTTTCATAGACAAACACGTTAGCTGTAATTCCTCATAGTTCTTAAAAACTGTTAGCAAACATATTAAAGTAAAAAGATAAGAAAAAGATCATGAATAAATTTTAAAAAGTGAATATCTATAAAACGACCTAGCTTTAGTCAGAAAACAAAAAACGTAAATCAATATAATATGAATTCAAAATTAATACTATTAACACTTCTTGTTTTTTTTTCTCTAACTTCTTGTAACAATAAGAAGTCTAAAATTGAATCAAAAGAAAAATCTAAAGAAATAAAACAAACGGAAAATCCATATTGGATATTTAAAGAGAGTAAACACTTTAGACCTAAATTAAATGAAAAAACTTTTTTTGAAAAAACAGGAACTGATTTTGGATGGTATATTTTAGAACCTTTGTCTCTATATATTGAAAATCCATCAAATGAACTCACAAAGGGTCAAAATTTGTCTTTTGGACAAAAGGCTATTTATTATTGGTGGTATTTAGACGGACAAGTTACGAATGGTGGATTTAAACAATTTTTTTCTAATGGATATGGAAAGTATATACCTACTATAATTACTGGATTAGAATATATTGGTGATGATGAATTAGTATCTCTATTAAAAAAAGCAGAGAATTATTATGTAAAAAATGACAAATCATCTATTAATGAGGTTAAGATTCCTGAAGAATATAAAAAAATTGTATCCTTAGGTGCTTTAACAGCTTTTGATGCTAAGTATTTAGACCTAAATGAATCTACTATGCTTAAAATTGAAGAATATGCTAAAAAAAATCCCAAAGAATTTTGTGTCAATGAAAACGGAAAGGAAATTCACAAAAAATAACTATAGCTAACGACGTTAATTGAAAATGAAAGAACAAAATGACATTTCAAAACCTTTCTTAAAGTATCGTGCTTGTAGCAGAATGATATGGAATAGTTACTTGATTGACCTTGAATCTTATGATGGAACTGTCTGGGATGTCTTGGATCATTTTAATGAAATCGACCGAAAACTATTCGACACAATGATTTCTGGACAACTATTTAAATCCAAGTTGGAAGAACAGGATGGATATTTCAAGGAGATTGAAATACAACCTAATTTCGGACCATTGGGCTGTAGAACAATGTGGGCTAATTCGGAAGGAACAACTTTTGAATGGAAAGAAATTCAGTTAACTAATGACAATAATTTATTTCAGTTTATTGAATTTTTTGATTGGACCACTGAATATACAATGGAACATCAATATGTCAAAGCAAGGATGGTTGAATCTATAGAGTACAAAGATTTAATTAACAAGGATTTCTTATTTGAAACTTGGGATGTGAAATTTTTAAAAAAATAATGCTAACACTATGTAAAAATGCATTAAAACGCATTTTACATTAAATGTTGAGTAAAATTAAAAAAACTCATGAAAAGATTGAGAAATACTAATAAAATTATTGGGATATTTCTATTACTGATTTTGGAATCTTGTTATTTCGGAGCTGGATTAGTTGAAAGAGAAATAACCGACGACTATTTTTTATTAGCTAATAATGCGCTTGACGAAATGAGTATTTGGTATCACTCAGAAAAAAAATCAAACCGACTAATTGTACCCGAAACAGTTTTGCTGTTGGAGAAAATGGAGATTTTATAATTGCTAAAAGCCATCCAAAAACATCAGAAAACGGAATTAATAAAAGCGTGACTAACTATCACATAATTGAAGTAAATAAAAATACAGAACAAAGTCCGAATTTGACTATCGAGCAATATGAGCGTGAAAGAAAAAAATTAAAGATTCCGAACGATTTGGATTTTAACATTGTTTATGACGAATTGGAGTAAAAAACAGTACACAACAATGGTAGCCGTTGCACAACTCTATAATTTCACAGAAAACAACCAAAATAAGCCTTTTTAAGAGGCTTATTTTTTTAGTAATCAACATCAGTTCAATGTGATTTCACTTTTAACTTACTTGTAAATAAAGAAGGCTTTGCGAAGAACTACAACGGATGAAGCAATCTTTATTTTTAAAATGAGGTTTTCGTTATTGAATTAACAGATTACTTCTTCACTTCACTATGTTTCGTTCATCGTATTCTATGATAAAACCAAATATTTTTTGTTTTATTTATTAATTTACATACTTAAAAATACATTCTTAAATATAGAAGTCATCTTGACTTTTCAATTTTATGAAATTTCTTTAATCCGATTACAATAAATGCTAGGAAATTAAAGCCTTTCCAACTAGTAATTGTGGTGTCAAATCTATTCAATAAAGAACGAA
>NZ_SJXJ01000072.1 GCF_004337695.1 Tenacibaculum sp. M341 | reverse complement strand
AGGGGGAACCGAACCCCAAAGGAATAATAAATAATAGTATGTATTTAAATAATATTTAATATACTATTTTTTTATTATTTTTATTATTATAATATATTTATAATAATATATTTAATTATAATTTATAAAAAAGAGATATAATATTTTATTATATATAATATTAATATAATACAAATTAACATTATTTAATTATTATTAATAATATTTAACTTTATTATTATCTTCTACGGTTGGATTATTATTACTATTTATTTATTAATAATAAATAATAAATTATAAAGTCACTGAAAGAGTGAAGAATTACCCATGGGATAATCCCAAAGGATAATATAAATATTATAAAATTTTTATTAAATAATATAAAATTCAATAAAATAATTTTAATTAATTAATTAATTAATATAAAAATAAATATTTTTAATTAATATTAATATAAATATAAATATAATAGTATAGTATATAGGAAGTTAATAATAATATAAATATTATATAATATATATATGTATATATATTATATAATTAATTTTCTCCTTTTGGATTTACATCTTAATAAAATATAAAATATAAAATGTTATTAACAATAAAAATTATTAATCTTTATAATATTAATAATAGTAAATTTATTTATATATCTCCTTTAGGATGGATTATTTTTATTAAAAAAAATATTAAATATTATAAATATATTATAAATATATTATAAATATATTATAAATATATTATAAATAGAATATAATATAATATTATA
>NZ_SJXJ01000070.1 GCF_004337695.1 Tenacibaculum sp. M341 | reverse complement strand
CGGTGCTTTCTGGTAGATATGGCCGCAACCGATAGTTTAACGGAAACGCAGGTGATATGAGGGCAGGGTCCAGACATGTTCAGTAGGTGGGAGTGAGAGGTGTTATGGGTGGAGGACAATTTTTATTATATTTCATCTAATAGCAATAGGATATGACAGGTGAAAAAGCAAAAGCAATAGTGCATTGTGATGTGGAGAATAAGGTGCATACGATGAAAAAGGTGATTTGTCATTTACAAGAGGTAGGTCGAAACAGAACATGAAAGTTGGTCGGTAGGTGGCATGCAGAGGTAGTTTCAAGGTGACAGGTTATGAAGATATGGTGCAAAAGACAAATGGATGGTGGCAGGCATAGTAAAATGATGGTGTGGAAGACATAGATGGTATTTGTTTTGCATTTACGGCACCGGATGCGGGCGATAATGACGGGAAGAGATTTAGTATGTGGGACAGAATGTCGGCGGCAGTATTGAGACCATGAGAGTAGCAAACGTAAGTCTAAAGGTTGTTTTATAGTAGTTAGGATGTAGAAAATGTATTCCGATAGGCCATTTTACATTTGGAGGGACGGTTGAAAGTGGACAGAGGAAAAGGTGCGGAAATGGCTGATTTTGATTGTTTATGTTTTGTGTGATGATTTTACATTTTTGCATAGTATTAGGTAGTCAGATGAAAGATGAATAGACATAGGAGTAAGAAAACATAGAATAGTTACCGTTATTGGTAGGAGTGTGGTGGGGTGGTATAGTCCGCATTGGGATGTTAC
>NZ_SJXJ01000069.1 GCF_004337695.1 Tenacibaculum sp. M341 | reverse complement strand
ATTATAATATTAATAAATATAAAATATAATTGATATTAACATTATATAATTAATAATATAATCAAATAATATAAATATAATATAAAAGTTTTAATTATTAAAATTATATAAATATTATTTAATAAAAATTAAAAATAATGATAATAATAATAATAATAAAGTCCGGCCGAAGGAGATAAATATTTATATCTTTATTTATAATTATATATATATAAAAGTTTATTAAAATTTATAATAATAATATAAAAAAGTATATAATAAATTTATTATAAATAAATAAATATTTAGTAATAATATTTAATAAAATTATAAATATTATAAATAAAATATTAATAATAAATAATAAATATATAATATAATATAATATAATAAATTAATAACAATAAGATATCCGGGTCCCCTAAATAATTATTATATAAAATAATAATTGGGACCCATACATATAAATATAAAATATTTTAATATTTATATATAAATAATAATAATATATATATATTTATATTATAATATAACCCCTTCCAATTAATATTAATATTAATTACTTCCTTAAAAAAAATAATAATTAATTAATTGATTTTTATATTAATATAAAAAAGTTAATATATATATTTATATATAAATAATATAATTAATATAAAGATAATAAGTCCCCGCTTTCAGCGCAGTGAGGTACCCCCTCCCGTAAGTATACGGGAGGGGGAACCGAACCCCAAAGGAATAATAAATAATAGTATGTATTTAAATAATATTTAATATACTATTTTTTTATTATTTTTATT
>NZ_SJXJ01000068.1 GCF_004337695.1 Tenacibaculum sp. M341 | reverse complement strand
TTTATTCTTAAGAAGGAGATGTTCATTAAATAATTAAATATATATAATTAATAATATTAAAGTTTTATATATATAAATATTAATATATTATAAAAGGTTTATATATATATATAATAAGATAAGTAATAAATTAATTAATTAATAATATAAAAATATATATTATATATTATGTTTTATTTATATATATATATATATTATGTATTATTATATAAATATATATATATATTATATTATAAGTAATAATAAGTATTATATTATATATAGCTTTTATAGCTTAGTGGTAAAGCGATAAATTGAAGATTTATTTACATGTAGTTCGATTCTCATTAAGGGCAATAATAATAATATATTAATTAATAATTAATTTATAATAAATATATTATAATAATTAATATATATATAATATATTTAATACAAAGAAAATATATATTATATCTCTTATTTATTTATTAATATTTTAATAAATATAATATTATAAAAAAAAGTTTATATATTTAGTTCCGGGGCCCGGCCACGGGAGCCGGAACCCCGGTAGGAGAAATATAAATATAAATATAAATATAATATAAGTTTGGTATTCATTTAATTATATTATTTAATTAAAAATATTCTAAATAAGAATAAATATCAATAAAGGAGTTATAAATATATATATATATTAATATATATATAAAAATATATATTATTATTAGTTCCCGCTTCGCGGGAACCCCGTTAGGAGTTTTATTATAATAAAATTTATATATATTTAATATATAATTATAAAAATATTATATAATAAATAATAAATAATT
>NZ_SJXJ01000067.1 GCF_004337695.1 Tenacibaculum sp. M341 | reverse complement strand
TTATTATTAATATATTAATATAATAATAAGTTCTTGAATCCCTTTTTTCTTTTAAAGAAGGAAATTATAATAATATTAATATATATAGGTAAAATATAATAGTCCCCACTCCGCGTAACGGTGTCCGCAATAATCTAACTTATTAAATTCTTATATATACTAAAATAATAAAAATTATTCTTTTCTATTTTTATTATTATTATTATTATTATCATTTTATTTTTATATAATATTTATAATATAATATTATACATTATATTATAAATTATAAATAATATTATAATATATTAAATTATAGTTTGAATGAGTGAGGGACCCCCTCCCGTAAGTATACGGGAGGGGGAACCGAACCACGAAGGAAATATATAATTATTTATTTTTTTTATAAAATTATTAATTATAATAGTAATATATTATTAAATATATAATATATAATATATATAATACATATAATATACTTTTTATATTAATAATATATATATAAAATATAATATAAATAATATTATTTAATATATATATATATAAATATATATATATAAATAAAATAAAATAAATATTCTATTAATATTCTATATATTAAATACACTTATTAAAATTTAATTCTAATTCTTATGGATATATGAACTATTTAATTATTTATATATTTTTATTAATAATAATAATAATAATAATTATTATTATAAATTAATATTTAATAATATTAAATAAGTTTATTATAATTAATTAATGATAATTTATTTAATAAAGACTTCTTTTGGGACTTTATATTTAAATTTATATAAGTGTGAATTACTTGTTATTTATCATTTATATAT
>NZ_SJXJ01000008.1 GCF_004337695.1 Tenacibaculum sp. M341 | reverse complement strand
GAATCTTTTAATGCTAAAATAAAAGCGTTTAGAGCTCAATTTAGAGGAGTGAGAAATGTAGAATTCTTTCTATACAGATTAACACAAATTTTTGCTTAACCACAACTTTTAGGAATGATCCTAGAATTCTTCCTGTATAGATTAACTCAGATTTTTGCATAACAACAACATTTAGGAATGATCCGTTTATTGATAATAAGAAATAAATAAAAAGTCTTATAAATACAAAAACACTTCGAAATTAATCGAAGTGCCTTTGTATATATTAACTAATCTTAAAATTCTGTTATAAAGCAGCTACATGCTTAGCTAACTTTGATTTTAAATTAGCAGCTTTGTTCTTATGAATAACGTTATTCTTCGCTAACTTATCTAACATAGAAGCTACAGTTGATAACATTCCTTCTGCTTCCTTCTTATCTGTAGATCCTCTAAGTTTTCTAACAGCATTACGTGTTGTTTTATGCTGATATTTATTTCTTAAGCGCTTAGCCTCGTTACTTCTTATTCTTTTTAATGCTGACTTGTGATTTGCCATTGTGTTTTTAACTTAAATGTTGTACAAAAACTTTGTAGCCCATAGGAGAATCGAACTCCTGTTTCAAGGATGAAAACCTTGCGTCCTAACCACTAGACGAATGGGCCAAAACAATATCTGATATTGCGGATGCAAATATACGATTCTTTTTTTATTACACAAATCGTTTTGCTTGTTTTTTGATAAAAAAAGCTCCGATTGTTTTCGAAGCCTTTTTTGTAGCCCATAGGAGAATCGAACTCCTGTTTCAAGGATGAAAACCTTGCGTCCTAACCACTAGACGAATGGGCCAAAACAATATTTCGTTATTGCGGGTGCAAATATAGTAACTATTTTCAAATTACCGCAACTTTTTTATTGTTTTTTTTAATAAGCTTTTGCAAAAAGAACTCTTCTACTTGATTTACTGCCTGTTAAAACACAAGTTCCTTCTTCATTTTTTACGTCATTAGGTATACATCTGATAGTAGCCTTGGTTAATTCTTTGATTTTTTCCTCAGTTTCTTCAGTTCCATCCCAGTGAGCAGATACAAAACCACCTTTTTTCTCAATAACTTCTTTAAACTCCTCAAATGAATTCACCTCTGTTATATGCTCATTTCTGTAGTTTAATGCTTTTGTATATAAATTATCTTGAATTTCATTTAAAAGTTGCGTTACATGTCCTACAACATCATCTTGTTGTAATGTCTGCTTTTCAAAAGTATCTCTTCTTGCAACTTCTACAGTTCCATTTTCTAAATCTCTTTTACCCATTGCAATTCTTACTGGTACTCCTTTTAATTCGTATTCAGCAAACTTTGCACCTGGTCTCATAGTATCTCTATTATCAAACTTAACAGAAATCCCTTTTGCTTTAAAAGCTGCTACTAATTCATTTACTTTTTCTGAAATAGCTTCTAATTGTTCTTCTCCTTTATATATAGGTACAATTACAACTTGTATTGGAGCTAACTTTGGAGGTAATACTAAACCTGCATCATCTGAATGAGTCATTATTAATCCTCCTATTAATCTAGTTGAAACTCCCCAAGATGTTGCCCACACATATTCTTGCTTTCCTTCTTTAGAAGTATATTTTACATCAAAAGCTTTCGCAAAGTTCTGACCTAAGAAATGAGAAGTACCTGCTTGTAATGCTTTTCCATCTTGCATTAAAGCTTCTATAGTATATGTGTCATCTGCTCCTGCAAAACGTTCACTTTCCGATTTTACTCCTCTTACAACTGGCATTCCCATAAACTCTTCAGCAAAAGTTGCATATACTTCTTGCATTTGTCTAGATTCAGCTATAGCCTCTTCTTTAGTAGCGTGAGCTGTATGACCTTCTTGCCATAAAAACTCAGCTGTTCTTAAAAAAGGTCTTGTTCTCATCTCCCAACGCATAACATTTGCCCATTGATTTATTAATAATGGTAAATCTCTATGCGATTGAATCCATCCTTTATAAGTATTCCATATAATAGCTTCAGAAGTCGGACGTACAATTAACTCTTCTTGTAACTTTGCATTAGGGTCAACGCGTAACTTCCCTTCATTATCTGGATCAGATTCTAGTCTGTAATGTGTTACTACTGCACACTCTTTTGCAAATCCTTCAGCATTTTTTTCTTCAGCTTCAAACAAACTTTTGGGAACTAAAAGAGGAAAATAAGCGTTTTGATGTCCTGTTTCTTTAAACATTCTATCTAATTCTGCTTGCATTTTCTCCCATATAGAGTATCCGTAAGGCTTAATAACCATACATCCTTTTACAGCAGAATTCTCAGCTAAATCGGCTTTTACAATCAATTCGTTGTACCATTTTGAATAATTCTCGGCTCTTTTTGTTAAATGTTTACTCATAATCAAAAGTTTGGCATAAAATTTGATATTTTTTATGCATAAATTGTCTTTACAAAACTACACTAAAATAGCAATTGCTACAATAAAGATGTGTATTTTTGATAAAGGTCTTAACAAAGTTTTAATTAATTAAAAAGATAAGAATATGAAACCACATTACACCAAAACCAAACTTCCACTATATTTCTTATCATTACTTGTGGTAACTACTCTAGTTTCTTGTGCAACTGTTCAAACAGCTGCTGGTAGTGATGATGGTATATATGCTGATGATGTTGAGCAACCTAAACGAAAGATTGTACAAACAAATACTGAAGAATATAAAGACTACAATGACAATTATTTTTCTAGAGAATTAAGACGTATCGAAGATTTAAATGGTACAGATATTTTCACTGATATTGATAATTATAGTTCTGATGACTACATTCTTGAATCTGAAGATGAAGAACCTATTGAATCAGAAACTCAAATTACTACTGATAGAGAACCTTGGGGATATAGCTCTGATTCTGATGTGGTAATTAATGTAAATACATTTGGTAATAACCAATGGGGATGGGGACTAAACGGCTGGGATCCCTACTGGGGATGGAACATTAATTGGGGAAGAAACTGGGGATACAACCCATACTGGCATCCTTACCACTGGAACAATAGATTCTTTGTTGGCGTAGGTGGTTTTTATGATCCTTTCTTCTGCCCTCCTTTCTATGGATACAATAACAGGTTCTGGCGTTACAGAGGTTATAGATACGGATATAGAGGGTATAGCAGATATAGAATTAATGATGGTTTTTATGTTGGTGGTAGAAGAAATAGAAATGCAGTTGCCTATGGTAACAGAAGAGGGTATTCGAGAAGTTATTCAAGAGCAGCGGCAAGACGTTCTAACACTAATGCATATAGAAGAAGTAACAGAGCGGCAAGAGCAAACAGAAGTTCATCAAGAGTAACAAGGAGAGGTAATTACTCTACAAGAAACAACAGTTCTAACAGAAGAGCTAGAAGTTATGACAATTCTAGAAGAAGCTCATCTAGAGGTAACTACTCTAGTAACAGAAGTTCTTCTCGTAGTAGAAGCTATTCTTCAAACAGATCATCAGGAAGAAGTTATTCTTCAGGTAGATCAAGTTCAAGAGGATCGTCTAGAGGTTCTTCAAGAGGAGGAGGAAGAAGAAGATAATATTTTTTACTAACTAAACTATATTATTACAAACCCAACTATTTAGTAAAAACATGAAAAAAATTACATCAATTTTTGTGGCAATTATTGCTGCTGGTATAGCTACGTCTTATTCTCAAGCGTTAGATTATAATGACCTAGGTATTTTATTATCCAAAAGACAACCTGTTAACGGTTCTGCACGATTCAATGCAATGGCTGGTGCTTTTGGAGCATTAGGAAGTGACGTTTCAGCTTTAGAAATAAACCCTGCTGGTGGTGCTGTTGCCAGAAAAAGTAAAGCTTCTGTTACATTACAAGGAAGAAATATTTCTCGTGACGCTTTTTATTATGGAAATTCAAATAATATTGATGATCTGCAATTAGAGTTAAATCAAGCTGGAGGTATATTTGTATTTGACACAAATGATGGTAGCGGCTGGGACAGATTTGCTTTTCATATTAATTATCAAGTAAATTATGACTTTAACAACTCTTATTTAGTTGAAGGAAATAGCAACTTTCTGTTTTACAACGAACACTTAGATGACACATCTAATCCAAAAAATCTATTTGATAGATCATTAAATCAGAAATACTCAGTAAATACTGCTGGACAAAATAGTTCATTTAACTTAGGGTTGTCTGCTGTCCACGATAACAAACTACATATTGGTGCTGCAATAAAATTCCACAGTTTAGACTATAGAGAGAATACTTTATTAAATGAAGTGAATGATGACATTAATGGAAATGAATTAGATGTTGACGAATTGAACGAAAGATATATTAGCGGATTTGGTTCTTCAATTAGTCTTGGTTTTATTTATAAGTTAAATAAATATGTACGTATAGGAGCTTCTTATGAAACACCTACATGGTATACAGAATCTCTAGAAGAAACTGCTAATACATTAACAATGTATGGTATTGAAAGTCTTAACTTCAATACTATTAGAGAAAGAGACTTAGAAGCATATTCTTTAAAATTTAGATCTCCAGGAAGATTGAATGCAAGTGGTGCTTTAGTTTTTGGAAAGCAAGGATTGATTAGTTTTGATTATACTTATCAAGATTTCACTAACTTCAAATATCAAGAAACTGATAATGTACTTCAAGATGCAAACAATTTCTTTGATAGAGACTTTAGAGCTACTCACACATTAAGAGCAGGTACTGAATGGAGATTTGACAAAGTAAGTTTACGTGGTGGATATTTTTATGAAAAGAATCCGAATTTAAGAGAAGGTGGTAGTACTAATATTGATAACATTAGAGGTTACAGTGCGGGTATCGGATACAATTTTGGAAATACTCAAATAGACTTATCATATTCTAAATTTGAAAACACAGATTTTTTCTCTTTATATAATTTTGAAGATATTCAAATTGGAAACAATACTTCTAAAATATCTGCTACAGTTACATTTAGCTTATAATAATTAGAAAAAATATTAAATAATTTATAAAGACTTCATATAATGTTAATAGTTAAAACATTACTATGAGGTCTTTTTATTTAATGACTTTTTTACTGTAATTTTGCAATTCATTATTACTTATGGAAAATATTACAATCACAATCGAAAATACCACCAATGATAGCATTATTAAATTTGTTAGTAGCTCTATCTTAATTAACGGAGGTAGTTACGAATACAATAATATTGATGAAGCTAAAAATTCACCAATAGCTCAACAGTTATTTTACCTTCCTTTTGTTAAGAAAGTATATGTAACTGCTAATTTTATAGCCATACAACGTTTTGATATTGTTCAGTGGGTTGATGTTCAAGAAGAAGTAAAACAACAAATTGAAACGTATTTAAATGAAGGAAAAACTGTTGTTTTAGAAGAGAAAACTAAAAAAGATGCTGTTGAAGTTTACGCTGAAGTTACCCCTAATCCGGCTGTAATGAAATTTGGCACCAATAAAGCATTAACTAAAATAGATGTTGAGTTAAAAAATATTGAAGAAGCAAGCAAAGCTTCTCCTCTAGCTCTAAGTTTATTTAATTTTTCTTTTGTCAAAGAGATTTTTATTTCTGAAAATTATATTTCTATTACAAAATATGATGTTGTTGAATGGAATGAGGTTTATCAAGAAATAAGAACTTTTATCAGAGAGTATATTCAAGAAGGAAAAACAATCATTTCTGAATTACCTAAAAAAGAAGCTGCTTCTAAAGAAATTGAAGTGAATACTGAAAATTTAGACGAAACTTCTACAAAAATAATTGATATACTAAACGAGTATATTAAGCCTGCTGTTGCTTCTGATGGTGGAAATATTGCTTTTCACAATTACGATTCAGAAACAAAACAAGTGAGTGTAATTTTACAAGGAGCATGTAGCGGATGTCCTTCATCAACAATTACGTTAAAAAATGGTATTGAAACCATGCTTAAAGAAATGCTACCAAATCAAATTAACGAAGTTATAGCAATCAATGGGTAAAGAAGTAAAACCTTATAAAGACTCTGAATTAGGTAAAAAAGAGCAAGTAGCTCAAATGTTTGATACTATATCTGGCAATTATGACGGATTAAACAGAGTAATTTCTCTTGGAATTGATGTTAAATGGAGAAAGAAAGTTGTAAAAATTATCGGAAAAAACAATCCTAAAGATATTTTAGATATTGCTACAGGTACCGGTGATTTAGCTTTAATGATGGCTCAATTATCTCCAAAAAAAATTGTTGGTCTAGACATTTCTAAAGGAATGTTAGAGGTTGGTAGACAAAAAATCAATAAAGCCAAGTTAGACAATGTAATTGACATGGTTGTTGGTGATAGTGAAAATATTCCTTTTGAAGACAATACTTTTGACGCTATAACAGTTTCTTTTGGAGTTCGTAACTTCGAAAACTTAGACAAAGGACTTACAGAAATATTAAGAGTATTAAAACCTGGTGGAACTTTTGTTATATTAGAAACTTCTAATCCTACTAAATTTCCTTTCAAGCAAGGCTATAAGTTTTACACTAGTTTTATTTTACCTGTAATTGGTAAATTATTCTCAAAAGACAAGGTTGCTTATTCTTATTTATCAGAAAGTGCTAATTCTTTCCCTTTTGGAGAAGCCTTAAACAATATTTTACTAAAAAATGGGTTTAAGAATGTAAACTGCACACCAGTTACATTTGGTGTTGCCTCTATTTATACATCAACAAAATAATATGTTAAAAAAAATTTTAACTTTTAGCTTATTTTCACTTTTAATCTTAGATGCTTATAGTCAAAGAGAAAAAATAGAAAATTTACCAAACTTCGATAAAAGACCTATACATTATGGTTTTTATTTAGGATTAAACACTAATGGGTATAAAGTAGCCTATAAAACTAGTGCTTTTAATGCCGATATAGAGGTAACTGAAGATGTTGGTTTTAATGTAGGTTTAATTGCTGATATGAGGTTACATAAAAATGTAAACCTTCGTTTTGAACCTGGTTTAATTTCTAATACTAAAACTTTACGTTTTAAACATATTGTGAATGAAATTGAAGGAACAAGAGAAGTTGGTAACACTTACCTACACTTACCTTTCATTTTTAAATTTAGTACTGATAGATTAAACAATATTAGACCTTATGTGTTAGGAGGTGCTTCTTTTGACTATAATTTCTCTAGTAATGAGAAAAATCAAGATGATAACTTTTCTGGGCAATTCAGACAAACATCTAGCAATTTTATGTACGAAGTTGGTATTGGTATAGATCTTTATTTACCATATTTTAAATTCTCTCCATCAATTAGAGGTATTTTTGCTATCAACAACGAATTAATATACGATAATAGAAACCCGAGTCAATGGACAGACCCTATTGATTTCTTAGGTTCTAGAGGTATATTCCTTCACTTATCTTTCGAATAATCATATATTTTTATATCAAAAAAAGAGCTACCCTAGGGTAGCTCTAACTATTTATGCAAGAAATTCAGTTCCCCCCGAACTTTCATTTCTTATAATTTATGACACTGATTTTAAAATTGAGTCACAATAAAATTCAAAAAAACATAAGCACAAAAAAAAGGACCGGATAATCCAGCCCTTTTCACGTGATTTGCATTCTAGGCAAATCTCTAGATAGAAGTCCCCCGAAATCTACCAAATAATTTAAATTAATAAAAGCTAAAGATAAACTTTAACTACATTACAAAATAAACTTCCTCAAATATAATGTAAATAAAACAAAAAAAAAAGTTAAACAAAAAAATAAATAAACATTAGGGAAACATCACCTAATGTTTATTTATTTTTAAAACACGTAAAAAGCTCACTATCAATCAATAGAAAACTCTAAACCTAATAGTTATTTTTTGATAATTACTACATTATCAACTACATCTTTAATAGGTAAAATAACTGTACTCGAAGAAGTACGCACAGTCACACATATGTTATCTATTGCTATAATTATACCTTCTACATCTTTCACTGTAACCTGAGACCCTATGGCAATATTTCTTCTAGAATAATATCCAAATAATAATCTTGATACTGCATCTCTTGCCCCTAAACCAAAAGCAATTGTAAAAGCAGCTAATACAGAACCTATTAATAATGTTAAATTACTTTTTATTACTGAAGTATCTACTCCTGCTTGATCTAATGCTGTTATAGAAAGAAATACAACAATTAAATAGAATGCTATATTCCCTACTAATTTACCTCCATTAATATCAAGAGATTTAAACATACCTTGTATGGCTTTTTTAACCACAGTACCTAAATAAGCACCAGCTACAAAAATACCTAGTGCAGTAATTAGTTTTGGTAAATAAGCGAAGAAACTTATTAATCCAGCAGAAACAGCGGTTAAACCAAAAATACCAGCACCTGCCATTATAAAAACAAGTATCAAAAACCATTTTAACACTCCTAAAATGACTTTTGTAAGTACAATATTGATTGTTGAATCTCCGAATATTTTTGTCTCACTTAGTTTCTTAGACCATTGATCTATGTTCGTTTTTACTAAAATCTTTCTTATAACATATAAAAACACTCTTATAAAAATCCATGCAAAAATTATATATCCAATAAATCCTGCTACTGTCGGTAAAGACGCAACTATATCTTCAAAAATATCTTTAAAGGGTTTTAGAAAATCAACCTTAAGCATCATCATAATAGTAATATTTAGTTTTTTTGGTTAGTCTAAGCTTTTATTTTTCTTCTTTTTCATCATTATTACTTTCTCCTCCTGTTAGAAGATCGCCAATAGCATTAGGATATTTAACTACAAATAAATCCGCAATATCTATCGATAACTTAATCATAGCCACATCATCAAGTACTTTCTTTTTAAGTACCTGAGGTAGCTCCTCATTATGTAATATTTTTTTAAACGGATTATCCATAATCTCTATAACTCGTTATACGCTTTAACAACTTTCTCTTTAGCTCTCTTAATACGCATTTTTACAGCACTCTGTCCTATGTCCAATGACTGCTGTATTTCTTTTATGCTCATATCATCTTGATACTTCATTAATAAAATCATTTTATCAGAAGGATCAATAATTTCCAGGGCTTTCGCTAACTTATCTGATTTCAGTTCGAAAAGCGAAGTATCATCAATCTCATTAACATTTGTATCCTCATCTTTTATAACATCGGTTACAACTGTTACTTTTTCATTCTTCTTAGCACTATTCCTTTGCACATAATTTACACAAAAATTGTATGTAAAAGAATATAACCAAGTTGAAAATTTTGATTTTCCCTTAAAAGTTCTCAATTTAACAAATAAACGAACAAAAACATCATGCGTTAGATCTTGAGCTTCTTCTTTACTTTTCGAAAAACCATAACACTTATTGTAAACTACACCGGCATAACGATCATATAATACGGCGAACAAATGAGTATCATTTTTCTCCACTATCATACGAACTAGCTCTTCGTCAGTTATTTTATCTGTATTATTAGCTTTCAATAGTTAATTAGTTGACTAAATTTCGGGTTATGTTTACATTTTGACACTATAACTTTTAAAAAGTCACAGAAAAAACATAAACATGTCTAAAATAAACACAAAAAAGATATTTTCAGAAAAAAAATAAAAAAAAATCCACTTTTTTGTAACATTATTTTAAAGTTGAACGTATAACCTAATGTATAAGATAATTTAATTAAAAAGAAAGTGTATGAGACAACTTAAAATTACGAAACAGGTAACCAACAGAGAAACTGCGTCTTTAGACAAATACTTACAAGAAATTGGTAAGGTTGACTTAATTACTGCTGATGAAGAAGTAGAGTTAGCGCAGCGTATAAAAGCTGGTGACCAAAGAGCTTTAGAGAAATTAACAAAAGCTAACTTACGTTTCGTAGTATCGGTTGCTAAACAATACCAAAACCAAGGTTTAACATTACCTGATTTAATTAATGAAGGTAATTTAGGATTGATAAAAGCGGCTAAGCGTTTTGACGAAACAAGAGGTTTTAAATTTATTTCTTATGCTGTTTGGTGGATTCGTCAGTCTATTTTACAAGCCCTTGCAGAGCAATCTCGTATCGTTCGTTTACCTTTAAATAAAATTGGTTCTATTAATAAGATCAATAAAATGTACGCTTTCTTAGAGCAAGAAAACGAAAGACCTCCAAGTGCTGAAGAAATAGCTAAGAAATTAGACATGACTGTAAGTGATGTTAAAGAGTCTATGAAAAACTCTGGTCGTCACGTATCAATGGATGCACCATTAATTGAAGGTGAAGATTCAAACTTATATGACGTTTTAAATTCTGGAGAGTCTCCAAACCCTGATAAAACTTTATTACACGAATCATTACGTATTGAAATTAATAGAGCTTTAGAAACATTAACTCCTCGTGAAGCTGATGTTGTAAAACTTTATTTCGGTTTAGGTGAACACCAACCAATGACTTTAGAAGAAATTGGAGAAACATTTGATTTAACTAGGGAGCGTGTTCGTCAAATTAAAGAAAAAGCTATTCGTAGGTTAAAACATACATCTAGAAGTAAGATTTTAATGACCTACTTAGGATAATATAACTCTTAACTACTATTACTAAAAGAGAATTCTTTCTATAAAGAGTTCTCTTTTTTTATTGTAATTTTGCGGCTAAACACAACTTAAAAACATGAATAAACTTATTGCTCCTTCAATATTAGCAGCAGATTTTGGCAATTTACAACGTGATGTAGAAATGGTTAACAATAGTAATGCCGACTGGTTTCATATAGACATTATGGATGGTGTATTTGTACCTAATATTTCTTTTGGAATGCCAGTTTTAAAAGCTATTTCTAAACATGCAAAAAAAACAATCGATGTACATTTAATGATTGTTGATCCGGATAGATATATTAAAACTTTTGCTGAATTAGGTGCTGATGTATTAACTGTACACTATGAAGCATGCACACATTTACACAGAACAATTCAAGCTATTAAAGCTAGTGGAATGAAAGCCGGTGTTGCTTTAAATCCACACACACCAATTAGCGTTCTTGAAGATATTATCTCTGATTTAGATTTAGTGTGTATAATGAGTGTTAACCCTGGTTTTGGTGGTCAATCATTTATTGAAAACACTTATAAGAAAGTACAACAATTAAAAGAACTTATTGTAAACAACAATGCAAATACTTTAATTGAAATTGACGGTGGTGTGACCAATAAAAATGCTAAACAACTAACAGAAGCTGGTGCAGATGTATTGGTTGCCGGAAGCTTTGTTTTTAAAAGCGACAATCCTACAGAAACTATTACTGATTTAAAATCTATTTGTAATTAATTACAAAAATTTAAGCATAAAAAAAAGTCTGAGAATATTTCTCAGACTTTTTTTTATATGTTTTATGGTAATCTAGTTTTTAAACTTCTTTAAACCATCTTTTAACCAACTATAATAAGATAATCTATCTGTATATTGCTGTGGAGCGTTTAATACTTCTAGCTCAGGACTCATTAATACATAGAAAGGCTGAGATGCATTTTTAAAGTTTACAGTTTGTAAAGTAGACCACTTTTCACCGTATGTTCTAATTTTCTTGATCTTACCACTTGGCTTCACAAATTCAAATTGCTCTTCTGGTGGTAACGGGTTTTCGTTATCATCAACATATAATGAAATTAATACATAATCATTCTTTAATGTAGAATGTATTTTAGAATCACTCCATACATTCTCTTCCATTTTTCTACAGTTAACACAAGCCCATCCTGTAAAATCTAATAAAACTGGCTTGTTTACAGATTTAGCATATGCCATACCTTCATCAAAATTCTTAAAACAGTCTAATGCTAAAGGACAATTTTTATCATCATTCTCATATACACTGTAGAATTGAGGTGGAGCAAAACCACTTAATAAGTTTTGATTCCACATTTGTTTTTGCATAACTCCAGGAGCTAAATAAACTGCAAAACCTAATACTGCTAAACCTAATATTATTCTTAAACCTGAAACTCTTTTGTTTGTTGGACCACCAGGAAACTTAATTACTCCAAATAAGAATAATGCAGCTAACACGGTAATTAAAATCCAAATACCTATAAACACCTCTCTCTTAAGAACACCCCATTGTCCTACTAAGTCTGCATTTGATAAGAATTTGAAAGCTAAAGCTAATTCTATAAATCCTAACATTACTGTAATAGCCTTTAACCAGAAACCTGATTTTGGTAATGCTTTTAATAAATTCGGGAATAATGCGAAGAAAGCAAATGGTAAAGCTAACGCTACTCCAAATCCTCCCATACCTGCTGTTAATTGCATTGGACCTCCATCAGAAGTTAAAGAACCTGCAAGTAATGAACCTAAGATTGGACCAGTACAAGAGAAAGATACAATTGCTAAAGTAACAGCCATAAAGAAGATACCAAGAATACCTCCTATACCTGATGCATTATCAGTTTTATTACTCCAAGAACTTGGTAAAGTAATTGTGTAAAAACCAAAGAAAGATCCTGCAAAGAACACTAATACAATAAAGAAGAAGATGTTTAACCATACATTCGTTGAAATTGTATTTAATATTTCTGGATCTAAGTTATCAGCAAAGTGGAATGGTAAACTTAAAGCAACATAAATAGCTGCAATGAATATACCATATATGATAGAATTTGTAATTCCTTTTGATTTTTTATCTGATTGTTTTGTAAAGAAAGATACTGTTAAAGGTATTAAAGGAAATACACAAGGAGTTAAGAAAGCTATTAAACCTCCTAAAAATCCTAACAAGAAAATATTTAATAAACTACCTTTTTCTTCTTCTTGTTCAGCTGTCATTTTAGCTTCTAGAAGATCAGCATTCTTTAAATCTAATTTTAATGAGTTTGTTAATGCTTTACTGTTTTCATCAACAGTAGCTACAGTACTAACAACTTCACCTCCATCTAAAGAAAATGTAAAGTCATCATCATAAGGTAAACAAAACTCTTTACAAACTTGAGCTTCTATATTTAATGATACTTGTCTTAGATTAGGATCAGTAACGACAATACGTTGTACAAGTGTTGCTTCTTCTACAAAAAAGATTTCATCAACACCCCATATTTCACTAAATTCAGTTACTGTTTCACTTTCTTGTGCTTTACCTTCTACAGTAAAACCAGATTCACCCTCAGAAGGCTTAATTGACATTGGCAAAGAAGCATCTTTTGGATTGTATTGAGAATATAAATGCCAGTCATCATCTATATATACATTAAAGATTAGGTCATACTCTGTATCAGAGATTTTCTTTACGGAGGTCTCCACGTCTACAGGAGCGTCGTCTTGTGCGTGAGTCGCAAAAGAAAAACCTATAATTAATAAAAGTAAGGTAAAAACTCTTTTCATTGTTATTGGGGTTATTTTTATATACTTATTCTTAAAATACTTTCTAATTTTGATGTATCAGATACAGCAAACCTTCTGTCTTGTCTCATACCGACAATCCAAATGATATCATTATTATTGTTACAAAGCAACCAAATTTCATTCTTTTGAAACATTGACAATTTCTCGTCTTTGAAATATTTACTTACTTTTTTCTTACCCAACATTCCCTTTGGATAGAAGATATCACCTTGTTCCCTTCGCCTGATAATCATCGGGAAAGTTACTAAATTTTTATTAACTAATATACAATTTTTATTTCCTCCTTCATTTTTATCGGCTTTTTCAACTTTTATAACCATATTCTCACCTATGGGTGTTTCTCCTATACCTACCTTAAACATTGGGGTTTCATTAGAAAAACGACTCAGTTTTGTTAGCAATAAATATTCTCTATTTTTGAGTAAAACATGGGTTTCTGAGTATAGTTTTTTACCAGTTTTTGATGACAATAGATCAAAAATATTGTCCCATTCAGTGAAATTATACTCCTTTAACAGATAATATAAATACGATTTTGGAGCTGACAGCGTTAATATTTGTTTTATGTTTAACTTTACTAGATCTCCTTCAACAGTTATTACTTGTTTTTTTACTTCTTCTACTCTATCATTAATTATATTTTTTCCTTGAGTCGCAAAGCCAACCATTTTTTGAAATCCATTTAAAATATTCGGATTAATTTCTTTCAAAACTGGTACAACTTGATGTCTTATTTTATTTCGAGTGTACTTTACATCTTTATTAGATGCATCTTCTCTCCAACTCAGCTCATGTTGCTTTGCATATTGAAAAATCTGTTCTCTTGAAAAAGGTAATAATGGTCTTATAATTTTACCGTTTTGTTTTGGTATACCTGTTAAACCTTCAATTCCTGTTCCTCTTGAAAAATTGATTAAAAAAGTTTCTAAACTATCATCTAAATGATGCGCAGTAGCAATGTATTTAATTTTATTTTCTAATGAAATCTTTTCAAACCAATCATATCTCAAGTTTCTGGCAGCTATTTGAATCGACTCTTTTTTTCGACTAGCATAAGAATTAGTATCAAATCTTACTTTAAAAAGTTTCACATTCAATTTTTCAGATAACACCTCTACTAATTTTTCATCTAAATCGCTTTCTTCTCCTCTTAATTGGAAATTACAATGTGCTAAACTAATTTCGAAACCCACCTTATTTAATAGATAAGCAAGTACTACACTGTCCAATCCTCCAGATATAGCAACTAAAACCTTTTCATCTCTAAGAAAAGAAAACTCTTTTTTTATATAATTTGCAAACTCTTCTTGCATCCTATTTTTCTAATGTTGATTGTAACCAAACAATCATGTCTTTCATCATTTCCTCTTTACATACATCATTATGTAATTCATGATATCCTCCTTCGTATAATTTTACTTTTGCATTAGCTGCTTTTTCTCCAAATTCTTTAGTTCCTTTACAATCTGTAAGATGATCATCATCTCCGTGTAATAACAATATTGGCGACTTAAACTCATTGGATCTTTGAATAGCTTCCTCTCCTTTTTCCATGAAAACTAGTGAATAATTAGCACTTACTCTAGCATGAACTAAAGGATCCTCTTTATATTTTTGAACCTCTTCTTTACTTCTTGAAATGTAATTCGGGTCTATTTCATTATTTAACGTTATCGAAGGAGCTATTTTTCTAATGATTCCTCCTGCAACAAGTTTCCATTTTGGTGGCACGAAAGACAATCTTAAAAAAGGACTCGTAGCTATTACTCCTTTTAATTGTTTATGATTGTCAAATGCATAATTAATTGCAGCATTTGCTCCCATAGAATGTCCGTAGAGAAAAACTGGTTGATTCACGCACAACTCTTTAGCCTTAACCATTACTAAATCAATACTTTTTAAAACATGCTGGTAACCTGGATTATGCCCTTTTTTTCCTGAAGTTTTACCATGACCAAAGTGATCAAAAGCAATTACGCTAAAATCATTTTCTAACAATTTAGCTACAGGAAAAGTAAAACGCCCTAAATGTTCTCCCAAACCATGAGTTAACACAATTACTGCTCTAGAATCATCTTTAAGCCAATACTCTCCGTGAAAATCTGTATTAAAATATCTAAATGTAAAAGTTTCGTTAGTCATAATCTATGGTTTAATGCACTTCTTTATTGGTAAGAACATACTTCATTGCTTTTGCTTTTAGCAAACATTCTTCATATTCTTTTTCTGGTGTTGATTTGGCTGTTATTGCTCCTCCTACAGAATAAGATACATAATTATTTGTTGCATTATATAAAATACTACGAATTATTACGTTAAAATCGAAATCGCCTTCTGGAGTAAAATAGCCCACACTCCCTGAATACAATCCTCGTTTAGTTTCTTCTAACTCTTCAATTATTTGCATTGCAGATACTTTAGGAGCTCCAGTCATACTTCCCATAGGATAAGTATCTCTAATAACATCAACGGGATGTAACTCTTCTTTCATTTCTGAAACAACTGTAGATATTAATTGATGTACTTGCTTAAATGAATATACCTTGCACAACTCTTCTACTCTCACACTTCCTTTTTTTGCAGTTCTAGATAAATCGTTACGAACTAAATCTACAATCATTACATTCTCTGATCGTTCTTTTTCATCTCTTGATAAATCAAAAGCTACTTTTTCATCCTCTATTTTATCTACATATCTTTTTGCTGTTCCTTTTATAGGTTGCGATATGATCTTACTTCCTTCTTTTCTGATGTATCTTTCAGGAGACGCTGATAATAAATACAAATCATCATGTTTAAAAAAGGTTGCAAAAGGTGGTTTAGATATTTTATTTAAATCGGTGTATGTTTTGTATGGATTTATAGTAACGTCTTCTGCATAAAATTCTTGGCAGAAATTCGCTTCATAAATATCTCCTCGCTTAATATGCTCTATTACCTTTGATACTTTCTGATGATACTCATCTTTATGAATTCTCAACTTAATTTTTACTTCCGATGAAGCGACCTCTTTTTCTTCTTTAGATATAAAATCGATTATTTGCTCAAAATCATCTTCAATCTCATCATCTATCATTTTTAAGTAAAGGAATTCGACTTCATTATCCTTTATAAATATTAATTTTTGAGGTTGAAAAAAATATAAATCAGGAAAATGTAAACCATCAAAATTATTAGACTCTAATCTTTCTACATCATTTTTCAAATCATAAGACAAGTATCCGAACAAAAAATCTTTGGTATACGATTGATATTCTTTAAGAGTTTCAAAAGCATTAAAGTAATCTGTTTTTATAGAAGTAAATTCTTCTACAGCCAATACACAATCAAAGCTTCCGTATTGTTGATGATAATTATTACTATCTAAATACACAACTGTTTCATACTGTTGTGCCCAAGCTAATAAACTATCTTTTACTCTGCTTTGATCGTCTATATAAAAAGTACGTTTTGTTCTTAAAGACATAGCCGCAAAAATACACAATGCACCTAATATTTTTTAACTCATTCAAAATTTTTACTCCTTAAAAACGGATATAAAACTAAGCTTAACAACAATTATTCTCCAGAACTCTTACCTTCAAACAATTCCCTTCCTAAATCCATAGCTTCTTTCGGTACTTCTACAAAACCTTGAATGTTTCCATCTTTTACATGAATAATTAATTCGCAAATATTCTTATTACCATAACTATAATCAGCCCAAGTAAAAGCATGTGTGGTCATAAAATTAAACATATCATCTTCAGCTGCATCTTTTGCTATGGCATACATACACATTTCTCTTGGAATTGAAACATATATTTCGTTCGTATTCAACTCTTTTTGAAGATTAATTAAATGTGATTTTGATAGAATTTTCTCACAACTCAAGTAATTTCCAGATGCAAAAGCCATGTTTTTACTAATACTTATTTCTGATTCAAAATTATCGATATTTTCAAAAGCTAAGTCAACTATCTCTTTTTCTGTTCTTCCGTCTTTATTTGACTCATCTATAACAAAATGACCATTATCAAATCCAAATGTTATAACAATAGGAAAAGAATCAACTTTACTTTCTAAAGGAAATTCTGCATACATCGCTCCTTCATTTTCTTTTAACCATCCTCTTCTTTTTATTTTAGGGTAGATACCTTCATCACTATACCTCTTCTTCTTTACTTTTTTATTATTTGAACCACTATCATTAGTCTCTTGATTATTTTTACAACCAAAATTTACTAATATAATTAAACAAAAAACTAAGACACTCTTAATTCTCATAATTATTTATTCTTTTTATTATCGCTACCCTAACCAACCTTCTCTATCTAAACTTCTATACTGAATTGCTTCTGTTATATGATTAGACTTTATGTTTTCTTCTCCACTTAAATCTGCTATTGTTCTGCTTACTTTTAAAATTCTATCGTAAGCTCTTGCTGATAAATTTAATTTTTCCATTGCATTTTTCAACAACAATTTACTATCATCTGATAATTTACAATATTCACGAATTTGCTTCACATTCATCTGTGCATTATAATGAATACTCTCTAAACCATTAAATCTAACCGATTGTATTTCTCTTGCTTTTGTTACTCTCTTTCTTATTTCTACACTGCTTTCCCCTTTTCTATCGTCAGACAACTTATCAAAAGGTACAGGGGTAACTTCTATATGAATATCTATTCTATCTAAAAGAGGACCTGATACTTTTCCTAAATATCGTTGCATTTCTGCTGGCGACGAAACTACTGGACTACTCCCATCATTAAAATATCCAGAAGGACTTGGATTCATACTTGCGACTAACATAAAACTACTAGGATAATTAACGGTAAATCTTGCTCTAGATATTGTAACTTCCCTATCTTCTAAAGGCTGTCTCATCACTTCTAAAACAGATCTTTTAAATTCTGGTAATTCATCTAAAAACAAAACACCATTATGCGCCAGTGATATTTCTCCTGGTTGAGGATACTGACCTCCACCTACTAAAGCTACATCAGAAACCGTATGGTGTGGTGATCTGAATGGACGTTGATTCATTAATCCTGACTTTTTAACCTTACCCACTACAGAGTGAATTTTAGTAGTTTCTAAAGCTTCATGTAATGTCATTGGTGGTAAAATAGAAGGTAAACGTTTTGCTAACATTGTTTTTCCTGATCCTGGTGGTCCAATTAAAATAATATTATGTCCACCAGCAGCTGCAATTTCCATACATCTCTTAATTGACTCTTGACCTTTTACATCTGCAAAATCAAATTCAGGAAAATCTATTTGTTTATAAAACTCTTCTCTAGTATTTAAAACTGTAGGTTCTAGTTCTTTGTTTTTATTAAAATGTTCAATTACTTCTACAATATTATCTACTCCAAAAACATTTATGTCATTAACTATAGCAGCTTCTTTTACATTTTGCTTCGGAAGAATGAAGTTTTTAAAACCTTCTTCTCTTGCTTTTATCGCAATAGGAAGCGCACCTTTAATTGGTTGCAAGCTTCCATCTAATGAAAGCTCTCCCATAATCACATAGTCTTCTATATTTTCTGATTCTATTTGATTTGAAGCTGCTAAGATTCCGACAGCTATGGGTAAATCGTATGCTGCTCCTTCTTTTCGAATATCAGCAGGAGCCATATTTATGATAATCTTTTTTCCTGGAAGTTTGTAATTGATATTTTTTAGTGCCGCTGAAATTCTATAAGAACTTTCTCTTACAGCATTATCAGGCAAACCAACTAAATGGTAACCTACTCCTTTATCTATATTAACCTCAACAACAATGGTGGTAGCTTCAACCCCGAATACGGCTGAACCGTGAACTTTTACTAGCATTTTTACTTTTTCTTTATTTATAGGAAGCTAATTTACATTATTTTAAAGATAAAAAGCAAATTGAAAAACACTTGCTTTAAAAATCAAAGATTCATATAACCATAAAAAAGCTCAGGCTTTTACTCCTGAGCTTTCTTTTGAATTCTAAATTATCCTTATTTATCTACTTCTAACAACTCTTGATCTTGATGTGTTATTCTCTCTTGATCTGTTATAAGTACTTCTTTTTGCTACTCTTGTATTCGATCTAGATGCTTTTGGTTTACTACTATATCTACTGTTTTTAGAGTTTCTTGTTACATTACTAGAACGATTTCTAGTGTAAGTTTTAGGCTTTTGTGTTCTAGTCGATCTTGATACAGAATTATTTCTCGAAGTTCTGTTATAAGATCTATTAGCTACTGTTTTTCTATTTCTTTGAGCCGTTATTGTTCTACTTCTAGAAACATTACGATCTGTTGACTTTACTCTTGATGTATTTCTATTACTTCTAATTGCTGTTCGAGATCTGTTTACACTTCGATTTGTGTTACTTGCAACTCTTGATCTACTTCTATTAATATTCGTATAGTTTCGATCATTTCTTCTATACATTGATGATCTATTATCTCTCGATCTAAAGTTAACACTTCTTGCAGCAGCAACTCTACGTCCACTATTATAGTTTCTTATGCGACTATTTGGTCTGTAATAACTACGATTTCTGTAAGACCTTCTATAATATCCATCATAATAATTATTTCTATATACAGCATATGAATATCTATAAGGCGAATAAAACCTTCTGTAAGGACTATTCCAAACAACACATCTATCAACAACTGGCACTGAAAAATATCTGTGATATGGTCTATACACATAACGTCTGTTAAAACTATTAATGTAACCTGAACAGTTTAAAAAATTACCGTAACTATTATAATTCACATACAACCCTCCTACTCTAGAAACTCGTCCCCAGTTATTATATCTAATAAATACATCTCCTGCTTGTACTATTCTACCATAATGATCATAAAAAACCGGAATATCTTCTATTTGTACAACTGCTCCATAATCATCGTATTGAACAAAAGGATCGTAGTTATAACCTGAATTGAAACTTATATTTACACCTGGAGCATTTACATTAACATTAACTCCGCATGATTGTTCATTTATATAAAAATCGAATTGTCCGTCTGGATATACAGAAAACTCTACACCTCCTTCTGAAAAAATGAATGATTTTCCGTAATTATAATATCTTGCTGATGCATTTGTACTCTTTTCTGATGCGTTAGCTGAAAATGTTGCTAACAAAAGACCTGTAAGTAATAAAACAAAATTCTTCATACTATTTGATTTTAGATGAGCATCATTTTTTTGATACACATTTATATAATACCAAGTAGCGTGCCAAAAATTTTAAAAACTTAAAAACAAGATGTTAAAATCAAACTTATTTATTTCTTTTCTTATAATACAAAAACAATAAAAGAATTAATAGTAGAGCAGCTGCAAGCAAGTAATACGAATAATTCATTTTAGAAGAAATAGTATCGGTATTTCCTACAACAATTAACGAAGCCCAATAATAAGGAGAGGCCTCTGCATCAATATTATTTTTCAAATATTTGAGTTTTGCACGTCTTAATGCCTTAGATTTTGTTTGTCCTTTACTTAAGTTTTTATAAAACTCTGAAGTAATAAGAGTTGTAGATTTATCATTTACTTTCCATAAAGAAGGAATTACTGCTTTTGCTCCGGAAGCAAAAAAACCTCTAGCTAAACTCATTACACCTTCTCCTCTTTTAATTTTTCCTACGGAAGTATTACATGCACTAAGTAATACTAAATCTGCATTGGTTTTAATGGTATCAAAATCTACTAAATTAAGTTTTCTATCACTAAAAGCAATCCATGGACTTATTGAATCTGATGCATCTGCATGAGTAGCTAAATGTAAAATTTTGTAATCTTTTGCGTGATTTACAAAATTATTCAAAGAAGCCTTACTTTTAGTCAACAACTTTCCTGAATATAATTTCTCTACTTCTTTTATTTCTTTTTCACTTTCTTTTAAATGTATCAATTCTTCAGAAAAATCTATGGGAGCTATCCCTAGAAAATCATTTATCTTTTCACTATTTACAATCTTGTTTTCTGTTTTAAATGTCAACGAATAATCATAGGATATTTCATTTCTTTCTATTAAATATTCTCTAGTAATTTTATCTGTAATTAAAGCTTCAAAAGGAACAAAACTGATAATATGATCACCCAAAACCACGATCTTTTTTCCTTGAACTTCTTGTTGAATATTTTTAGGAATTAATAATTCGTATACTTCATTAGCTATATTGAAATAGTTTTTTTGATCTTCTTCTGTTTCAAAAGGTTGATTTAATTCATTTCTTAATTGCTTTACACTATTTATTAAAAGATTTGTCCCCTCTATTTTAAAGAATATCTTATTATTATTGGTTAAACACAAACCGTAAGCATGTGGCAACTTTCCCCTTAATCGTTCAGCCATAACATAATTCAAAACTACTTCATCCTGTTTTACCTCAACTTCATTGACACTTAGAACTTTTGTGAAGTTAGGCGTTGAAAAATAAGATTGATTACTTTTCGGTCTATTCTTTTCATTTCTTACGGTACCTAATAATAAAAGTGCTTTGTTTTTTTCTATGAAATGAAATGCTGTTTCTATGTTTTTTGATTGATAGCAAGCTTCTAAACCTAATATGTAAATTTCAGAAGCTAAATCTCTTAATAACAATTTTGAATCATGAGATAAATCTTGTTTCAGCATTATATCTATCAACTGATCCGCTTGCTTAGCTTTTTTGATAATTTTACTAGCAACTTCAGTACTACTATTTTCTAAAAGCAATCTATCCCAGTTTTCCATTTGACTTCTAAACAACTCTAGCAACAATTCTTTATCCAATACTTCATTTAACTCATCTGTAGTAATCTTTTCTGGTTCTTCTTTAATTTCTTTATTTAAAAACAACGAAAGTGAAGCTAAAAAATATTGTTGCGCTTTTAAATAACTTTTCCCTAATGATGCGTTTTCACCGAGTACTAAAAGAGTTCTTTTTCTTAATTGATCATTTTTTTGCTGAAACTTCAAAGATTCCTTGTAAAGGGATTGAGATTTTTTTAAATCTTTTTTCTGATAAGCAATTCCCATGTTTAAATAAATACTTTTTAAACTTGAAGAATCTTGAATTTTCTTAGCTAACATTAAGGCTTTATTGAAATAAGTCAATGATTTTTCTAAACCACTTCCATTCTGAACATATTGACCTGCAATATTTTGATAAATATGAATCAACTCAATTTCTTTCCTCTTCTTTTTGTTACTATAAATTGAATCTGCTTTTAAAAAATATGCTAATGCTTTTTTACCCGAAGTTTTGCTTCTGATATTTTTATTTGCCTTTCCTGCTTTTGTATAAATTTTTATTAAATGATTTACCTTTCTCACATCAATAAAAGCGAGTGATTTTTCATAATCAGATGCTGCCAAGTAAAAATCTTTATTTTTAAAATAAGCATCTCCTCTTTTCACATAAGAATACATTATAAATTTTTTAGAATCTTCATCAAACCCTTCGCAATCAGGAAATTTTAAAACATTTATACACGCTTCTATTGCTTTTGCATACTCTTTCTTCTTTCTATGATAAAAACCTGCATTAAAATAACTTCTTTTTAAAGAACAAAAATTTAAAGAGTCTACTTTAAGTTTAGCATCAATAGCTAGTTGATTATAAAAAATAGCACTATCTATATTCTCTTTATACAAAAACTTAGCTAATTGATGTGCCTCTGAACCCAGCTGTTTGAAATCATTATTATTTCTATACTTTTCAAACAAATTTCTGTAAATAGGGAGTTTATCCATATTCTCCTCTGGCAACTTATGAATAGAATCAAATACCGAAGATGTTTCCTGGGAAAAACCAGCAAAAATAAAACACACAAGAAAAATGGCTAAAACCACTTTTCTTATGTGTTCATTTGTGAAAAATATAGATAAACTCATTAATATTATTCTATTGGTCGAGTTGGGTCATCATCGTTATCGCCGTCATCATCATTATCTATAATAATTACATCAATAGTCGTTGGTGGTAAAGGTACTTGTTCACAACTTGTATATATTACTGTTTCTCCTTCTTCACCATTAATCCCTCTTGGTCCATTATCATCAACTTCAATATCATCATCTGAATCTGAAGCTACAATTAAATTTTTATCTCTATCATCTTGCCCTAGATTAGGATTTTCAGACTCAATAAACCAGGTATCAACATACATACAATCGTCAGGAACAACATATATATCACGTCCTAACTCTATAATTTTTTCTTGTAAAAAACGATTCCTATCAGCAAATGTCCAATCGTAAGGAAACAATACAAAATGTCTTTTATAAAATTTTCCTGGTATTAGCGCTCTTGAACTTTGTGATTTTTTTTATTTAACTGATTTTCATCTCCTAAAAACTCTACAGCATTAATTGCTCCTTCTGGTAACTCTGACCTCTCAAAAAACACTTTTTCACTTATAGTTTCTACTTTACTCACATTCATTTCTTCTTCACAACTTAATAGTAATAATATACCCCCTAACATTACTACATGTAAAATTATTTTTCTCATTTTTAATTATTTTATGTTTATGTGAAGTTCCCCAACTTCTAAAAAAGTTACTCCCAAAAATAGATAAAATAAATAAAAGTGTTATTTTTCTCCACGATGTTAGACAATAAAGTAATCACATTAAAAGAATTAGCACAAGGAAATAAAAAAACAATACATCATATTTATCTTAACTTATTTCCAAAAATTAAAAGCTATGTTCTTAAAAATAATGGGCAAATTGAAGATGCTGAAGATATTTTCCAAAAAGCACTCATACAAATTATCTCTAGATACAATGTAAACCCTTTTGAAATTAAAAGCTCTTTAGAAGGTTTTATTTACGTAGCAAGCACCAATTTATGGAAACGTGAATTAAATAAAAGAAAAATTAGAGTAACAAATTCAAAGGTTATTGAACTACTTAGTGAACATGATGATTTAGTTTTAGCTACGCTGGAACAAGAAAAATGGGAACTTTTTCAAGAAAAACTCAATGAGATCTCAGAGAACTGTAGAACTCTTTTAAAGTTTTTCTTTCAAAAAACTCCCTACAAAAAAATAGCGAATCAGTTAGGATACAAATCTGACAACGTGGTTCGTCAGCGTATTTTTAATTGTAAATCTCAGTTAACAAAAGCAATACAAAATGATTTTAGGTATAAAAATTTAATATAAAATGAGTGATTATTTAGAAAAAATAGACCGATACCTAGACGGAGAAATGAATGTAGACGAAATCAATACTTTTGAAAAGGAACTACAAACAAACACTGATTTAAAAGAAGCTTTTACACTTCAAAAAGAAATGAGAATTATCTACAGTAATCACTGGAATAATTTACCTACTTCTACAATACAAAAAGAAAAGGCTCAAAACTTAAAGAATTACCTAACAAGTAATAATGCAAAAGAAATTACCAACACTATAAATGAAGTCATTGCTGAAAATAGAAATGTAAAAACATTAAACCTAAAAAATATTATTGTAAAACTAACTGCAGCTGCTTCATTAATTATAGCAATCCCATTGATTTTTTTCTTTTTAAATAAAAACAATACTACAAATAAATATGAGACTCTGTTAGCTAAAGAAATACAAAGCTTACCATCATTAATTAACAGAAATGACAATCAGAATTCTCTTTTAACAGAAGGAGAACTCTTATTTAAGAATAAAGAGTTTAAAAAAGCATCTTCCTTGTTCTCTAAATACCAAAACAACAATAGTTCTCAAATTAACTCATTAAGCTTTTCTTACAATGGTTTTTGTTTTTTAGCACTGAATGATTACAGCAATGCTTTAATTCAGTTTAAACTTTTACAAAATTCTAATACTTTACAAGCAAAAAAAGCAAATTGGTACAAAGCTTTAGTCTATTTAAAACAACAAAAACAAGACTCTCTAAATTCTATATTAACTCAGATAACTTCTAATCCTAAAAATTATCAGTACCAAAACTCGAAAGAGCTTTTAAAAAGTTTACAATAAAACATTATTTTTTTAACGTTTAAAATCTGTTTCATAACCTCCTCAGGTTCCATTTTAACCTCGTAACAATTTCTTAACATAAGGTAAGAAAGTAGGTCTTTTTAAAAAACAAAAAATATTTTTGTTAAAATAAACTCTCAAAAAACTGACAATCAAAACCAAAGAATAAAAACCTAAAACCCCATATGATTTATAGGGTTTTAGCTAAAATCTTCACTCCATATTTCTTTATGTTTTTTTTAAGATTTCCTTAAGATTCTCTTAAAATTTCCTCGCTAATTTTGACTTACGAAAAACAGAAAACAGAAACAGAAAGATGAAAACTAATTTACAACCACAACTATTATTTCTACTATTTTTTTCCAGTATTAATATTGCTTTTTCTCAGCACACAAACATTCCTGACAACAATTTTGAACAGGCTTTAATTGATCTCGGTTTAGACAGCGGTGATTTAGACAATCTTGTACTTACAACCAACATCAATTCAGTTGAAGACTTAGATTTGTCCAATAAAAACATCACAGATTTCACTGGTATTGAAGGTTTTGTATCTCTAAAAAATTTCAAAGCAAATGACAATGCCGTTGAAAGTATAGATTTATCAGAAAATGTGAGTTTAGAAACATTAAATTTATCTAACAATTCAATAGAAAATTTAACTTTGTCAAATATTCTTCTAAAGGATGTTAGCCTAAAAAACAACCAACTAAACCTACTAGATGTATCTGAAAGTGTGCTTCTAGAAAGTTTATACGTTTCAGACAATCTGCTTACAGAAATTAATCTTGAAACAAATAGACAACTAAAACTATTAGAAATTGATAAGAATCAAATTAGTACAATAGATTTAGAAAGAAACACTCTTTTAGAGATTTTAAATGCTTCTGAAAATGATTTAACAATTGTAGATTTAACTAATAATCGTTTATTAGAAGAAGTGTCATTAAGCGACAATAATATTACTAGCATTGAGTTAAGAAACAATTTTCAACTTGAAAAGTTATTCTTAAAAAATAATAGTATAACTGAAATCTACCTACTTGGTAGTCCTATGCTAACCAATCTTGATGTTAGTAACAACCAATTAGATGAGTTAACTATTTTAACGTTATCCAATTTAGAATCGCTTTATGCCGATGAAAACAACATAGAAGAAATCACCACGCCATCAAACCTTAAGACTATTAGCCTAGTTAATAACAAACTAAAAACCATTAACTTAAACAGCAATAGAGATTTAGAGATTCTTGCTATCGATGGAAATTTACTAACCTCACTTGCTTTAAACAGAAACAGAAAATTATTTTATGTGAGTGCTGAATCTAACAACTTAACAGAGTTAAATTTAAGAAACGGAAACAACTCAAACTTTACTACAGGTGCAGCAGGATCTAGCTTTAAAAACAACCCTGCACTAACTTGTATTCTTGTTGATGACGAAGACTATAGTAATACTAACTGGACTGCTTTTAAAGATGATTCTGCAAGTTACGATACATTCTGTAACGGTAGTGTTACTGTAATTAGAGACCCTAAATTTGAACAAGTTTTAATAGATTTAAATATAGATGCAGGAGATATTGACGGAAGAGTTTTAGTAAGAAATATTGAAAATGTAACATCTCTTGATGTATCAAATAAAGAAATTGAAAATTTAAGAGGAATAGAAGGTTTTTCTGCTTTAGAAGAATTAAAAGTTCAAAACAACAAATTAACAACCTTAACACTAAGCAGTAATCGTAATTTAAAAAAACTAGAAGCTTTTAAAAACGACCTTACTTCTATTTCCTTACCAAATAGTCTTGAAGAAATTAATGTTAGCGATAACAAATTAAGAAACTTTAGTGTTTTAAATAATGATGAACTAAAAACGCTTGATGCTTCTAACAATGAAATTACAAACATCTACTTGAGCGACAACATCGAGACTTTAAATGTAAAGAACAATAAAATTAGAATTTTAGATATTGACAATAATGATAAAATGGAACGCTTAGACGCTTCAGATAATGCTATCAGCCTCCTTTATGTTCATGATAACTTGACATACCTAGATGCTTCAAACAACGAAATTCAAACATTGAACTTATCGAATAGTAAAGCTAAAGAAGTATATCTTCAAGACAATGATATTTCTAATTTAGGTCTTGATAATAATAGTGAATTAATTCATTTAAACTTAAACAACAACGAATTAAGAACAATAAATATAACAGATGCTACAGCATTAAAGAACTTATATCTTAACTCTAATAAGTTAAATCTGATTGATTTAGAATCAAATATAGCTATTGAAATATTAGATGTTTCAAATAATCGATTATCAACACTTGATTTATCAGCCAACATTGAACTTTACAGTATTTATGCAAACGATAATCAACTTACTTCAGTCGATTTAAAAAATGGAAATAACACTAAAATAGATGCTTCATTAACAAACTTCACTTCTAATCCTTCATTAACATGTATTCAAGTAGATAACAAAACAATTAGCGATAACAACTGGAGTGCCATTAAAGACACTACTGCTAATTTTAATGAAGATTGCAATGCTACTGCTTCTAACGAAGACAATAAATTTATTTTAACAAATACAGAAATTGCACCGAATCCAGTTACCAATACACTTAATATTAAATCAGATAAAGAAGTTGAATCATTGAAAATTTACAACATACAAGGATCTGAAATTTTAAACGCTAAGAATACTAAATCTTGTAATGTTGAAAAACTAACTTTTGGCGTTTACATTTTAAAAATAACTACTAAGGAAGGACAAACAGGCGTAAAACGCTTTGTAAAAAAATAAAAACTACATACATTTCCCCATTGATAAGAATGTCTTTTTTGAAATTAATCTACTAATTTCTGAAAGGCATTTTTTTATTCTCTATAAATTAGAGTATTTTAAAAACAAAGTCTTGATAAATTATCACTTAAACAACTTATCAAGACCTTAGCATATTTATTCAATATAAGAAAATAGGTTAAATTAAAAGATTCTTAGACTTCTTACTCAACAACATTTCCATCTTTATCTAAAAATCTCAACCTATACTTCCCGTCATTTCCTTTAATGACTTCTGTTTTTTCTGTTTCAGATTTATTTGCATCAACTATATTTTTGGCTGTTACAATAAGAGTTTTACATGTTTTCTCTTCACTACATGTATCATTAGCCCCTTTCTTAACACTTAAACAAACTTCATATTCACTTTCTCCAACTCCCCAAACAAAAAAGTTATCACCTTGGCTCACCTCTTTACTAGTATTGGTTTCTCCTGCTGGATTCTTCTGAGTTATCTCATAAGTATACGTATACCCATCTTTTTTTTCTGCTTCAAATCTAATATCCAATCCTTTATTTTCCTTGATTATAAAATCAACAGGACTACAAGCTGCTGTATTATTTGGATCTACAACATCTGTATCATCATTACAAGAAATAAACATAAATAGCATTAAGTTAAGAGTAAGTAGATTTTTGAAAAACTTCATAAAATTATTTTTAAAGATTATTATTGCTAGTAATACATCCGAAATAAAATCTACCCTAACTTTTTCTTGTTTTTTTTAGAAAAGACTCTTTTGATGCTTTATAAAGTTGAAGAAAATCTTAAAAATGAAAAAACCGAGATAAAAATATCTCGGTTTTTCAGTACGGGCGGAGAGACTCGAACTCTCACACCTCGCGGCACTAGATCCTAAGTCTAGCGTGTCTACCAATTCCACCACGCCCGCAATTATTAAAATCGGTTGCAAATATAAGCAAAGTATTTATATTTCAAACTCAAATATTCTTTTTATTGCATATTTTTCCCAATTTTTTTTTAACCTAATGAAAAACAGCTAATTATTTTTTCATTAAAAAAAATTAACTTAGCATAATTTTTAAAGAGCTTTTATGCAAACTATACAACAATATATTACCGAACATAAACAACGCTTTATTGATGAGCTTATTGAATTGTTAAAAATTCCTTCTATTAGTGCTGATACTGCTTATTCTCAAGACGTTTTAAATACTGCTGATTCTATTTTAAATGCACTAAAAAAAGCTGGATGTACCAACGTTGAACTATGTGAAACTCCTGGTTATCCTATTGTTTATGGTGAAAAAATAATTGATCCAAATTTACCTACTGTTTTAGTATATGGTCACTATGATGTTCAACCAGCTGATCCTTTAGATTTATGGGATGCTCCTCCTTTTGATCCTATCATTAAAAAAACAGACATACACCCTGAAGGTGCTATTTTCGCTAGAGGTGCCTGTGATGACAAAGGGCAAATGTACATGCATGTTAAAGCCCTAGAATACATGACTGCAACTGACAACTTACCTTGTAATGTTAAGTTTATGATTGAAGGTGAAGAAGAAGTTGGTTCTGAAAGTTTAGCGTGGTTTGTTCCTAGAAATATTGAAAAATTAGCGAACGATGTAATTTTAATTTCTGATACAGGAATGATTGCTAACGACATACCTTCTATAACTACTGGTTTAAGAGGTTTGAGTTATGTTGAAGTAGAAGTTACTGGTCCTAACAGAGATTTACATTCTGGTTTATACGGTGGCGCTGTAGCAAACCCTATTAATATTCTTTCTAAAATGATTGCTTCTTTGCATGATGAAAACAATCATATTACCATTCCTGGTTTTTATGATAAAGTTGAAGAATTAAGTACTGAAGAGAGAAATGAAATGGGTAAAGCTCCTTTCTCATTAGAAGCGTATAAAAATGCTTTAGATATTGATGATGTTCATGGAGAAAAAGGTTATACCACTAACGAACGAAATTCTATTAGACCTACTTTAGATGTAAATGGTATTTGGGGTGGTTACACTGGTGAAGGAGCAAAAACGGTTATTGCTTCTAAAGCGTATGCAAAAATATCTATGCGTTTAGTTCCTAATCAAGATTGGGAGGAAATTACCGAATTATTCAAAAATCATTTTGAAAAAATAGCTCCGAAAAGTGTAAAAGTAAAAGTTACACCTCATCATGGAGGACAAGGTTACGTAACTCCTATTGATAATATTGGCTACCAAGCTGCAAGTAAAGCTTACGAAGAAACTTTTGGTGTTACTCCAATTCCACAAAGAAGCGGTGGAAGTATTCCAATTGTGTCTTTATTTGAAAAAGAGTTAAAAAGTAAAACAATTTTAATGGGATTCGGACTTAATTCAGATGCAATTCACTCTCCTAACGAACATTTTGGCGTTTGGAATTATTTGAAAGGTATAGAAACCATTCCTTATTTTTACAAATACTTTGCTGAATTATCTTAACTTAAAAATAAAACACTGTTTTTAAACACATTAAAAACACTTAATATTATAAAAATGAATAAAAACTTTACTTAATTTAAAGTTCTTATTCATTTTTTTTCATAAGTTTGCGGCAAAAAAAATAACTTATGAAAAGAATACCCCTATTCTTCCTGCTGCTTTTTAGTATTATTTGTCAAGCACAAGAAATATCGCTTTCTGCTTTTGTTATTTCTGAAGAACTAAAAAAAGATGCAAATGCAGTAGTTCGTGAACATTACACAGAAGTTACTATAGAAAGTATAGATGTAATGTATGTAAAAACAAAACGAATTATTACTGTACTAAATAAATTAGGCAACAATGAAGTTGACACATATGCATACTATGATAATGACACTAAAATAACTCAATTATCTGCAAAGATTTACGATTCATTTGGTGAAGAAATAAAAAAGTTCTCAAAAAGTAAATTCCAAGATGTTAGCGCTGTAAGCGGAGGAACTCTTTATTCGGATAATAGAGTAAAGTACATTGACTATACTCCTACTAAATACCCATACACTGTTGTATTTGAATCTAAATATAAAACCTCTTCTACTGGTTTCATACCAACTTGGTATCCTGTTCAGTCATTTAATGTTTCTGTAGAAAAAAGTGAATATAAAGTTATAAATCCTAACAACTTTGAAATTAAAACAAAGGAAAATAACTTTAAAAAATATCCAATTAAAAAAGTTTCTGATACTAATATTCATTATACAGCTGAAAAGTTATCAGCTATTGAAAACGAAAGAAACTCTTTAAGCTTTGTGGATTTAATGCCAGAATTATTAGTTGCCCTGAATAACTTTACCTTAAAAAAAGTTCCTGGTACTGCTACTAATTGGAAAGAATTCGGAAAATGGACGTACTCAAAACTACTAAAAGAAAAAACTACTTTGTCGCCAGCAACTATTAATAAAGTTCAAGAACTAACTAAAGATGCTAATAACGATATTGAAAAGGCGAAAATAATTTACAAATACATGCAAGATAAAACCAGATATATTAGTGTACAAGTTGGTATTGGTGGGTGGGAACCTATTCCTGCAAATGAAGTAGACAAATTAGGTTATGGTGATTGTAAAGGATTAACTAATTACACTAAAGCATTATTAAATGCTGTAGGTGTCGAAGCAAATTATACTATTGTATACGCAAATAATAGAAGAGATATTAATAAAGACTTCACTTCTATTCAAGGAAACCATGCTATTTTAAATATTCCTAATAATGGAAAAGATGTTTGGTTAGAATGTACAAGTCAAAAAATGCCTTTTGGTTTTTTAGGTGATTTTACTGATGACAGAAATGTTTTAGTTGTTACACCTGAAGGCGGTGTTATTAAAAGAACTCCTGCTTATAAAAATGAAGACAATCTTCAAACAACAAAAGCTAATATCGAGTTATTAGATAATGGTAATCTAAAAGCTAATGTTCATATTATTTCTGAAGGTATTCAATACGATCAAAAGTTTACTATAGATTCTAAATCACAAGAAGATTTAAAAAAATATTACAAGTCTACTGTATGGGATTACAATAATAACCTAACAATAAACTCTATTAAACTAAACAACAATAAAGAGAATATTGTTTTTGATGAAAAAATTGACTTAGACATTAGAGAATACGCTAGTATCAACGAAAATGAATTATTATTCAGATTAAATGTTTTCAATAAGAATTCATTCATTCCTAAAAGATACAGAACAAGAAATTTACCTCTTAAAATAAATAGAGGTTACAAAGATGTTGACATATATACTTTTACTATCCCTGAGAATTATACATTTCAACAACTTCCAGAGAAAAAAGTTTTAGAAACTAAATTTGGAAATTATACTCTTGAAATTGAAAAAATTGATGACAGAACTATTACATACAAAAAGGAAATAATAATTAAAGACGGTATATACCCAAAAGAGGATTATAAACTTTACAGAAAATTCAGAAAAAGTATTGCTAAACTAGAAAATTCAAGAATTGCTTTACTAAAAAAATAACCCGAAACATTTTAAATAAAAAATTATGAAAAAAATCATTACATCACTAATGATTCTATTTACTTGCTATGTAAATGCTCAAGAATTTAAATTTGGAAAAGTATCTAAAGAAGAATTAGAAGAAAAAATGCATCCTACAGACTCTAGTGCGAATGCAGCTTACATTTACAAATACAGAAAAACCTTTTACAGTTATACCCAAGGACAAGGTTTTAATTTAATCACTGAAATACATCAAAGAATAAAAATATACAACAAAGACGGTTTAGATCGTGCTAACTTTGAAATAGGTTTATACAGAAATAATAGCAATAAAGAAAAAGCTACCAACATTAAAGGATATACTTTTAATAATTTAGATGGTAAAGTTGAAAAAACGAAGCTAAAAAAAGAGCACTACTTTAGAGAAGAAACTTCAAAAAACACAAATATTGTAAAAATAGCTTTTCCTAATGTAAAAGAAGGTAGCGTTATTGACTTAAAATATACGATTAGCTCTCCTTTTGTAAGCAATATTGATGAAGTACAATTTCAACATACAATTCCTATTAAAAACCTTGATATAACTATTGAGGCTCCAGAATATTTTTACTTTAAAAAAGCTTCTAAAGGATATTTTAGCATTCCTCCTGTGAGTTCTAAGAAAAGAGGACAAATAACATTTAGCTCTAAAACAAGAAGTGGAAAATATGTAACTAATACTACGTTTCATAAATCATCAATAGATTACACAAAAAACATAGACAAATACCTTGCTAAAAACATTCCTGCTTTTCCTGATAGCGAGCCTTATTTAGTGAGTCCACGTACCTATAAAGGTGGAATTAAATACGAATTATCTTACACTAAATTCCCTAATAGCACTCCAAAATATTATGCTACTACATGGGAAGATGTAAGTAAACAGATATACAAGTCTACCAACTTTGGTAAAGAAATAGAAAAAACAAGTTATTACAAAGACGATTTAACTACCATATTAACTGATGCTAAAAGCGATATTCAAAAAGCTGTAACAATTTTTGAATTTGTAAAATCAAAAATAAAATGGAATGGTAATTATGGAAAATATGTAAGCGAAGGCGTTAAAAAAGCTTATAAAGATGGCGTTGGTAATGTAGCTGAAGTTAACTTAGTACTTACTTCTATGTTACAAAGTGCAGGTTTAAAAGCAAATCCTGTTTTGGTTAGTTCAATTACCAATAGTATCCCTTTATTTCCAACACTTGATGGTTTTAATTATGTGATTGCCATGGTAGAACTAGAAAGTGGATCTTATATATTACTAGATGCTACAGAACCTTACAGTTCTCCTAACAATTTACCTGCAAGAGCCTTAAATTGGAATGGAAGAAAAATTACTAAAGAAGGTTATTCTTCTTGGGTTAAACTTACTTCTAAACAACATTCTTCTGAAGAACATATTATAAAAGTTTCTTTAGATGAAGAAGGTGTTATGGAAGGATTTGTTAGAAAAAAAGAACAAAAATTAAATGCATTATTAACAAGAAAGAGATTGAACAATTTAGATGATGATAAAATCATTTCTGACCTAGAAGAAAAACATGAAATTGAAATTGACAATTATAAATTATCTAACAAAAACACATTAGGCAAACCTGTAAGTCAAATGTTCAAGTTTTCATCTGACAACTTGGTAGAAGAAATTAATGGTAAATTGTATATAAACCCTTTACTTTTTTTAACTCGAGAAAAAAATCCTTTTAAATCTGAGAAAAGATCGTTCCCTATAGATTTTGTTTCTCCATGGAAAGAAAGCTATAAAATTTCTATTGACATACCAGAAGGTTACGAAATTGAATCTTTGCCAGAACAAATGGCTATTGGGCTTCCTGAAAATTTAGGCTTTTTCAAATTTCAAGCTATAAAAGGTAAAAAAGGAGTCCAAGTAAATTCAATTTTACAATTCAACTCCGCCAAAATATCACCTATCGTTTACCAACAAATAAAACAATTTTATTCGGAGATGATAGCTAAGCAAAATGAAAAAATTGTATTAATCAAAAAATAACTTAAGCAATAATAAAAGCATGTATCTTAAAATCGATACATGTTTTTAGCTTTTATTAATTATGAATTTAAAAATTTGTATTCTTTCTTTTACTTTAATTTTATTATTTAGAGTCAACGCTCAAACCAGAAAAGGTTATGAATTAAACAAAACCACTCGTGATGAAATTGAAATGATTAGTTACGAAAAAGATTCTACTACTAAAGCTGTTGTTTTAGAAGAAAAAGGACACTTTTCTGTTGATAAAGAAAATAATTACAACTTCAGAAGAGACATATATAAACGTATTAAATTTTTTGACAAATCAGAAATAGATAGAGCTACAATTACTATCGATTTATATAAAAATGAATATGTTAAATACATTAAAGCGATTTCTTATACCAACGAAGAAGGCAACGTAAAAAAGATTTATCTAACTAAAGATAAAATATATAAAAAAAAGAATACTGATCTATGGACTGAGATGAGTTTTACATTACCTAACGTAAAAGACGGAAGTGTTATAGAATATTCATATAGTGTCTTTTCTCCATACAGACACTCAATTGATGATTGGTATTTTCAATCATCAATTCCAAAAATAAAAAGTGATTTTACCGCTTTGATTCCGGGGAATTGGAAATATAACATTCGAATAAATGGTTTTCAAAAACTTGACAGAGAAGAAAGTAATATCAAAAGACTATGTCTTGAAATACCTGGTATAAAAACGGGCGATTGTTTAGACTTAAAATTTGGTATGGACTCTGTGCCTGCTTTTAAAAAAGAAGATTACATGCTTGCTTCTAAAAACTACATGTCTAGACTAATTTTTGAACTCGAATCGTATACTCATATTGATGGTAGAGTTAATGATTATGTAACAACATGGGAAGATGCAGATAGAACTTTAAAAAAGTACTTCCTAGATAATCAAACCTCCAAAAAGAATTATTTCAGAAAAAAACTTCCTCAAGAAATTTTTTCTATAGAAGATAAACTAGTAAAAGTAAAAGCGATTTTCAAACATCTTCAAAATACATTAACTTGGAATGAAAAACATAGAAGTACTAAACTTAGAGTTAAAGAATCTTATGAGAGCAAAACTGGTAGTGTAGATGCTTTAAACCTAATCCTTTTTAATACTTTAAAAGCTGTAGATATTGATGCCCACATCATAGCGCTTTCAACTAGAAAAAACGGAATGGTTACAAAACTACACCCTACTACTGACGACTTTAATTATTTTATTGTTAAAACTACAGTTAACGGTGAAGATTATTTGTTAGATATTTCAAACAAAAACCTTCTGTTCGGAGAACTTCCTTTTAAAACTTTAAATGGTGAAGGAAGATTATTGGATTTTAAAAAAGGAGGAGAATGGCAAACTGTTTCACCTAAATATTATTCGTCCACATCTAAAAAAGTGATATTTAAATTCGATGAAGAATTAAATCCTTTTGGAAGTATTCAAGAATCGTATAAAGGTTATTTTGCACTAAACAAAAGAACCAAACTTAGCAAAATAGGTGACGAAAAATTATGGGAAGAAATTGAAGAAACTTATCCTGATTTAGAAATTGACAGTCTTAAATTTAACACTAAAGATCCTAAAGATTTTAAAATTAATTACAACTTCAATGTTCCAGACTCTGAAATTGAAAAAAGCTCAACTAAATTTAAAATAAATCCTTTTGTTATTGATAGAATTACCAAGAATCCTTTCAAGCTAAAAGAGCGTAACTATCCTGTAAATTTCGGGTATAAATGGTCTAAGTCTTACTTTATAGATATAAAAACTCCTCAAGGATATACTTTAACCAAATACCCTGAAAACACAGCCGTTTCATTACCTAACAAAGGAGGACGCTTACTATTAAATAGCAAGAAAACAGCTGATGGATTAACTATATATTTTAAATACTCACTAAATAAAGAAGCATATCATAGCCTAGAATACGAATATTTAAAAGAGTATTTTAATAAAATAATTAAAGCTGAAGAAGCTTTTATACATTACACCAAACAAGAATAAACCTTTCAATAATTCTTTATTGGTAAAAACTCATACTGTTTAATTAGTATGAGTTTTTTTAAATCGCTTAACTTCTACATTTGTAGAATTAAAATTTTATTTCTACATTTGTAGAGCAAGAATAATAATATTATTGAGATCAGATGAAATTATCAAAAGCAGAAGAGCAAATAATGCAGTATTTATGGAAATTAGAAAAAGCATTTATGAAAGACCTATTAAATGAGTTTCCTGAACCTAAACCTGCTTCTACAACTGTAGCTACTTTATTAAAAAGAATGAAAGATAAAGAGTTTATAAGCTTTGAATTATTTGGTAAGTCGAGACAATATTATCCACTAGTAAAAAAATCCGATTACTTTTCTAAGCATGTGAATGGTTTAATTAAAAACTTTTTTAACGATTCAGCTTCTCAATTTGCTTCTTTCTTTACCTCAGCTACAGATTTATCTGTTACCGAACTAGAAGAATTACGTGAAATAATTGACAAACAAATTAAAAAGCAGAAAAAATGATTTTATATGTATTGAAAGTAAGCGCTTGTTTGGGATTATTTATTGCCTTTTATCATTTGGTTTTAGAGCGAGAAAAAATGCATCAATTCAATCGATTTTATTTATTGGGTTGTATTCCATTTTCTTTTTTAGTTCCGTTTTACACAATGTATACTAAAGCTATTGAAAACGATACCTTAATTGTTTCTCAAATAAATATTAGTCAATCGGAAATAATAGAACAAAATCATTTTGATTATACGAATGTTTTAATAGGCATATATTTAATCATCTCAGCACTTTTTTTAGTTAGATTTCTTAAAAACTTACTTTCAATAATTTCATTAATCAACAAAAATTCAAAACACAAAATAAACAGAGCAACTCTTGTTTTAGTAGAGGATAAAATTTCACCTCATACATTTTGGAATTATATTTTTGTAAATAAAAAAGAACACGTTAACGCTGAGATAGAGAAAGAACTTTACGATCATGAGTTAACTCATGCTACTCAAAAACACACTTTAGATATTATTCTAATTGAATTATTTCAAATAATCTTCTGGATAAATCCTTTGATAATACTTCTAAAAAAAGCAATCAAATTAAATCATGAATTTATTGCTGACAATTCAGTAATTAAAACCTATAAAAATATACCTAAATACCAATACTTATTATTAGACAAAAGTAGTTGGAAAAACGAATATTACTTGGCCAGTAATTTGAATTATGTATTAACTAAAAAAAGATTACTTATGATGAATAAACAAAGTTCACATCGAAAAATCATTTTAAAAAAACTGGCAATAGTGCCTTTATTACTAACTTTTGTACTACTTTTTTCTAAAAAAGTTAGTGCCAAAGAGAATAACAAACCTGTAATTGACAATTTTAAAACCTCTACAGATAGTATTCCAAATAGGTTTGAAACTGGATTTTATGATAAAAATCAGCAAACATTATATTACATTAAAAATGAAGAAGGCACTAGGTATTTTAATCGTTTTGGTCAATTAGTTGACAAAAATGGTAATATATTAAATAGTGAAACAACTCCTTCTGATGAAGTTATACCTGATCATATTATTGAAAAAGTATATAAAAACGGAAAAGTTATTAGCGAATTTAAAAGAAAAGGGAGTCCAAATCCTATGGTGGTTAAAAAGGGTGATATTACCAACATACCGCCACCACCTAAACCAAAATCACCAACGGTTAAAGAAATGGACATTACTAATATTCCTCCGCCTCCAAAACCTATACCACCAGTAGTTAGAAAAGGAGAAATTAGTAATATTCCACCACCTCCTAAACCTCTTGAATTGATTCATGATAATAAAGATGCTACATTCTATTTTAATGACAAGAAAGTATCTTATAGAAAAATACAATCCTTAATTAAGAATCAAAAAGGTTTACATCTTTTATCTAAAGAAAAAGGTGATAAAAAAATCATTAAATTTTCTACCAGAGAATATGCACAAAACAAAAAGAAGCATACGCCAAAAAAAGTAGAGAATCTAATTCCTAAACATATAGATGCAGACATCTACTTGGATGGAAAAATTATTACTCGAGAAGAAGCTAAAAAAATAGATGTTGATAAAATTGCCAAAATAGATATTCGAAAAAATAAAAAAGGGAAAAACCGAATTTATATTACTAGTAAATAATTGAATGTTAAAAGCCTCTTAAAAAGGGGCTTTTACTTGTAACATAACTCGTTAAAAATCGTTTATACTATTAAAGACTTCCAATGATTAAACGTTTTTTTATATTATGTTCTGGTGCTGACTTAAATTTAATCGAAAATTGTTCTAACGGAGAACAAAATAAATTTGCTGGAATTGGAGCTACCGTATTCTTTACAGCAATTATGGCTTTTATAGCTTCTAGCTACGCTCTTTTTACAGTATTTGACAATATATACACCTCTGTATTCTTTGGTTTTATTTGGGGACTCTTAATTTTTAACTTAGATAGATATATTGTTGCGACACTCAGAAAAAAGGATAAGTTTAGTTCTGAATTAATCCAAGCTACACCAAGACTAATTTTAGCAATTATCATTGCCGTAGTTATATCAAAACCTTTAGAGTTAAAAATTTTCGAAAAAGAAATCAATCAGGTATTACTTACTGAGAAAAATCAAATGACTCTTGATAATAAAAATCAAATTGCAGAAAGATATACGCCTGAAATTACTAAAATACAATCTGAAATTGCAAACTTAAAAGCTGAAATAGATCAAAAAGAAAAAGAAACTAATGGACTTTACGAAACATATATTGCAGAAGCTGAGGGAAGGAAAGGAACTAAATTAAAAGGTAAAGGTCCTGTTTATAAAGAAAAAAGAGAAAAACATGATACTTCTTTATCTGAATTAGCAGAACTTAAAAAAAATAACAATGAAAAAATTACCCAAAAAGAAAATGAAATTGCTACTCTAACTCAACAACAAAAAGATAACGAAACAAATACACAACCTATAATTTCAAATTTTGATGGTTTAATGGCTAGGGTAAATGCTTTGAATAAACTTCCTTGGCTTCCTTCTTTTTTTATATTTCTATTGTTTTTAGCTATTGAAACCTCTCCTATTTTCACTAAATTAATTAGTAGCAAAAGTGAATATGATTATAAATTAGAAAATCAAGAATCTGAAGTAAAATTATGGTCACACCAACAAATAGATCAACGTGAAAAAATCATTCAAGCTGAAATTAATATTAATACGAAAGCTTTTGATGATTTAGAAAATGACGAAGAACTGATTAAACACAAGAAGAAAGCTGCCAAAGACGCTATAATAGAGCAAACAAACAATTATATACCTAAACAACAGATAATCTAATAAGCTATTTGTTAACATTCTAACAAAGAAACTAAGCTGCTTTTTGTAAATATTTGAAAATAAACTAAAAAGATCTTTAAAACAACCAATTAAAAGTTATATTTGCGTTTTAATTTAATACATTTTATAATGAAACAAGGAACGGTAAAGTTCTTTAATGAATCTAAAGGTTTCGGATTTATTACAGAGTCAAACTCAGGAACAGAATACTTCGTACACATCTCAGGTTTAGTAGACGATATTAGACAAGGAGACGAAGTTGAGTTTGAACTAAAAGAAGGAAAAAAAGGATTAAACGCTGTTAGTGTTAGAGTAATTTAATAAATCACACCATTTAATTTTTTCAAAGCATCTGATTAACAGATGCTTTTTATTTTTAAATAAATAAATTTAGACTCTTTTTTTAGAAAAGATTTTCATAAATTTGCGCTCTCAAAATATTGAAATTTGTTTTTAAATATTTTTGAAAATAATTAATAGATTAATAAACAAGGTCGCGTACCTTAAAATTTAACAAGTATGCCTGTAAGAATTAGATTACAAAGACACGGTAAAAAAGGAAAACCATTTTATTGGGTAGTTGCTGCTGACTCAAGAGCAAAAAGAGACGGTCGTTTTTTAGAAAAGATTGGAACTTACAACCCTAACACTAACCCAGCTACAATTAACTTAGATGTTGATGCTGCTGTAAAGTGGTTACAAGATGGTGCTCAACCTTCTGATACTGCAAGAGCAATTTTATCATACAAAGGTGCTTTATTAAAAAATCACTTAGCTGGTGGTGTAAGAAAAGGTGCTTTAACTGAAGAGCAAGCAGAAGCTAAATTTACTGCTTGGTTAGATGAAAAAGCTGGTAAAGTAGCTGGTAAAGTTGACGGTTTAGCTAAAGCTCAAGAAGAGGCTAAAGCAAAAGCTTTAGAAGCTGAGAAAGCTGTTAATGAAGCTCGTATTGCTGCAAAAGCTCCTGTTGTAGATAGCGAAGATGCTGCTACTGAAGAAGGTGGTGATAGCGAAGAGTAAAAAAACACAACGATAATGCAAAAAAAGGATTGTTTTTACCTTGGCAAAATCGTGAAGAAACACAGTTTCAAAGGCGAGGTAGTTATTAAATTAGATACTGATGAACCTGAACTGTACAGAAATTTGGAATCAGTTTTTGTCGATCTCGGCAATAACTTGATTCCTTTTTTCATTACAAAATCTTCTTTAAGTAAAGGAGTAATGCTTCGCGTAAAATTTGAAGATATTGACACAGAACAAGATGCTGAAGCTATATTAAAATCGGGTATTTATTTACCTATTTCTTTACTTCCTAAACTTACGGGTAATAAGTTTTACTATCATGAAGTAATTGGTTTTACTGTTAAAGACTCAACTTTTGGTGAAGTTGGCTCTATCATAAATATTAATGATAGTGCTGCACAGCCTTTATTTGAAATTGATAGAGATGGAACGGAAGTTTTTATTCCAATGATTGATGATTTTATTCAAAAAGTAGATCGTGAGAATAAGACCATTGAAGTTACAACTCCTGAAGGTTTAATTGACTTATATTTAGGTATATAATTTTATTTACCATCCAAATAAATTAACAAATCATTTAACTGTTCATCTGTTAAATGATTTTTGTTATGATCACTATTTGTCCATTTAAACTCAGAATTTAAATTTAAAACAAGTTTATCTTTTTTATCAATAAGTGATTGTTCATCTCTTATGTATTGAAATAGCCATTCTATTTCATATCTATCTTTTACTCCTCTTCGAAAACCATCTTTAGCTTGAATTTTATGACAACTCACACAACCTTCATTAATAAAAATGTCTTTTCCTCTTTCATACGATTCGTTCTTCTTTCTTATTATTACAACTTTTTTCATTTTAAAAGAATCATTAGCTTTAGGAAACTTCTCCCTTACCTGGATGGATATTACCCAAAAAAGAACAGGTATCAATATTAATGACAATATAAAACCTAAAATATCATTAGCTGTTAACTTCATTTACCCGTTTTTTAAAACACATTTTTACATTTTTTTTTCTTACACCGCCTATAATTCATAAAGCTCAATAGGTAAGTTATCAGGATCATTAAAAAAAGTAAATCTTTTTCCTGTAAACTCATCTATTCTTGCTACCTCAACTTCTATGTTCTTAGATTTTAAATAATGAATCCAGGCATCTAAATCTTTAACTCCAAAAGCAATATGCCTTAAACCTGTTGCTTCAGGAAAAGACAATCTTTTTGGTGGATTTGGAAAAGAGAATAATTCTATCAGATATGTTTCATTTAATGATAAATCCAATTTATAAGAATTACGTTCTTCTCTAAAAACCTCTTGCTCAATTTTAAACCCTAATACTTCTGTATAAAACTCTTTTGATTTTTGATAATCAGCACAAATGATAGCTATATGATGTAATTTTTCAATTTTCATTGTATTAAAACACATATTCAAATACACAATCTTCTTCTCCTTCAAAAACAGTTTTCATTCCAATAAAAACAAACCCTAAACTTTCTAATAATCTTTTTGAACTTTCATTCTCTGGTAAGGTAAATGCATATACTTTTTCTTGCTGAAACTTATCCTTAATAAACCTCATTGTTAATTGAGCAGCCTCTTTTGCATATCCTTTACCTCTTCCTTTAGGTAAAAATGCATAACCTATATCAATGTATTCTAACTTCTCTCGTTGTAAAGCAGAAGTTGTTCCTATAATTTCATTCGTTTCTTTTAATACTACAGAGAAAAAACCAAGTCCGCCTAGTTTTGAGTTTTCCAGTAAAACTTTCTCTAAATATTCTTTTGTTTGCTCTAGAGTTCTCAACCCTTTGTCTTTTATATATTTAATCCAATCAGGATCATTATACATTTCAAAATAAAAAGGAGCATCTGCTACCCTAACTTCTCTAATAATTAATCTTTCACTTTCTAAAAACATATTTTACAATTATCGGTTTTCGGTGATCAATGATCAATGACCTGATCCCCTCATCCTATTTAGAATTGAATATACTGATAATTGTTAATTGATCATTGTAAAAATATACCATATCTTTCACCTATAAACATCACAAATGAAAAAACTACTAGTACTCTTAATCATTTTAAGTTATTCATGCACTAATAATTCATCCGAAGAAAATGATAAAAAAGAAATTATTGCCCTTATGAAACAACAAGAGCAAGCTTGGTCTAATAATGATTTAGAAGGGTTTATGGCTGGATATTGGAAATCTGATTCTTTAAAGTTTTATGGTCAAAGCGGAATTACCTACGGATGGCAAAAAACGTTAGATAATTATATTAAGAATTATCCTACAAAAGCTGATACTGGAAAACTTACTTTTAAAGTGAATGATATCTCTAAAATTGAAAATAAAAGCTATTATGTAATGGGCGAATATCACTTGTCTAGAGAAAAAGGAAATACCAACGGTGTTTTCATGATTATTTTCAAAAAAATAAATAATAAATGGAAAATTATTGCTGACACTTCTTGTTAATCCACTTTTTAAAAATGTACTTTTACAACTTTAAAATTAAAGTATGAGCTTAATACAAGATTTACAAAAACGAAGCGGAAATGTATGCGAATTATGTGGTGCAGACCATAACTTAAGTGTTTATGAAGTTCCACCTATTTCTACAGGGGGTGTTGACGGTAGCTTATTAGTGTGTGATACTTGTAAATCTCAAATTGAAAATCCTGAAACTATGGATGCAAATCACTGGCGTTGCTTAAATGATAGTATGTGGAGTGAATTTAGTGCTGTAAATGTAGTTGCTTGGCGCATGCTTAACAGACTTAAAAAAGAAGGTTGGCCTCAGGATCTACTAGACATGATGTATTTAGATGATGAGGAATTACGTTTTGCCAAAGAAAGTGGAGATCACTTAGATGAAAGCGAAAAAATCATTCATAGAGATGCTAACGGAGCTATTTTACAAGCTGGTGATACAGTTGTTTTAATTAAAGACTTAAAAGTAAAAGGTTCTAGCATGGTTGCTAAACAAGGAACAGCCGTTCGAAGAATTTCGTTAGACCGTGAGAACGCTAAATACATTGAAGGTAAAGTAGGCGCTACACAAATTGTTATAATCACAGATTATGTAAAGAAAATGAGCGAAAAGGAATAAATTATCTAACAATAAAAATCAAGAAATTGATTCTCAAAAATAAATCGGGATAGACTGAAAAGTTTGTTCCGATTTATTTTTTTAAATATTTGAATTTTATACTTTTGCAACCAAATTTTTAACACTTATTATATGAAAAAGATCATTTTAGCGATTGCTATGATTTCTCTTGGCGCACATTTAAATGCACAAACTGAATACCCTATAATTCAACCAACTATAAAAGTTAACAATAGTCCATGGTATGGTTTAGGAAGAAGTGATGTTTTATTAGGTTCTCAATATGAATCTGTTCAATTAGCTGGATATTATGGTTTACTTTTAAAAACCGCTAATGGAGAGCTTAGTATGAATACTCAAGGTAATGTGGGAATAGGGACTACTAATCCTGACTCGAAATTAAGAATAGAAGGAAGTAATTCATTAGCCAGATTTAAAACGGAAGAAGATGGTTTCTTCGAAATTCAAGCTACTAGATCAACTACTACAAGTAAAGAAACTAATTTAAAACTTTCCTCTCAAGGACACATCATTTTAGACCCTAATGCTTATGGAACTCAAGGTAATGTTGGTATTGGAACTTTAACTCCATCTCAAAAACTTGATATCAATGGTAATATTCTTGCTAAAGATTTTATTAGCGGAGGTTCTAATAGCTGGATGTTTCATACACCTGACGATAACAGAACAACAATGTATGTCGCTCCATTAGTTAATGGTGCTGGTCAATGGGGAAAAGCTTTGCAGTTTAGAGCGGATGGTAGTTTATTTTTGACCAATTCTTTACAGTATAATAATCATGGAACTAAATTAATGGTTAATCTTTCTAATTGGCAAAGTAAAGATATTATTAAGACTGGTTATGACAATACTAACGGTGACTGGACAGATATAAAAGTACCAGGGGCAGCTGCTAACAGTGCTCACATTCGTTTAACCAAAAGAGGTCGTTTAGGTATTGGAGTATCTAATCCTTCAACTCAATTAGATATAAATGGTCATGCAAAATTAGATGCAGTTGCTTCTCCTTACACTAATATACAAATCGGTCATCAGGCAAATGATAGAATTTTTGCAGACAATCATGATCAAAAACATTATGGAGGTGGAATGTTTTTCCGTGTTCACAATGATAATTTAACACATAAATATATTGACGTTATGATGTTAGGTGAAAATGGAAATGTTGGTATCGGTGTAAAAAGTAATAATAATTATAAATTAGCCATTGCTGGAAAAATGATTTCAGAAGAAGTTACTGTAAAACTAAGATCAAGTTGGCCTGATTATGTTTTTACAAATGACCACAAACTACCTACTTTGCAAGAAGTTGAACAACATATTAAAGAGAAAGGTCATTTAGCTAACATTCCATCTGCTAAAGAAGTAGAAGAAAATGGAGTGAAAATTGGTGAGATGAACAAAAAGTTACTTGAAAAGGTAGAGGAATTAACTTTATATACTATTCAGCAAGAAAAAGATTTAAAAAATCAAGAAGAAAGATTAAAGAAACAGGAAAGTGAAATTAAGGCATTAAAGAAACAAAATAAAGAAATTGAAAAACTAAAAAAATTAGTTAATCAATTAATTGATTCTAAAAAATAAAGTTTATCACATTAAATTCATAAATCGGGATAGACTGAAAAGTTTGTTCCGATTTATTTTTTTAAATATTTGAATTTTATACTTTTGACAGCTAATTTTTAACACTTATTACATGAAAAAGATCATTTTAGCGATTGCTATGATTGTATCATCTTACAACATTAAAGCACAAGAATGGAATAGTACTGGTGATAATACCACTACTGGATCAGTAAAGGCCAAAAGCTTATTATCCGATAACCTAGTAATATCTTTTGGAAATGCTACTTCTAGCTGGTCTAGTCACCCTCATTTAGTAGATAAAAGTTTCTTTTATACCAATAGCTTAAGTAAAGGGATGTTTTTCTCAGCCTACGGAGCTGCTGCTGATATTAGATTCCAAACTGGAGGAACTTGGCATAATAATCCTTCTGCTTCTTTAATTTTAGCAAATAATGGTAATGTTGGTATAGGAACTGTTACTCCAACCGTAAAATTAGATGTAAAAGGTAATGTAAGAGTTGGAACTGGACATTGGGGAGCTATTACTATTAAAGGCGAAAGCGAAAACGATTGGACGTTTAATGCTCATAATGGTGGTGAAAATTTTTATTTAAGATCTCAAAAAAAATGGAGCATCCCCATATAGTAGTACATATTTAACTGTTGCTAGATCAACTGGTAATATCGGAATAGGAGCATTCACCCCCTCCCAAAAACTTGATATTAGAGGTATAACCCAAATGGGAGAAACACAAGCAACACAAGGAGGTATATTCTTAGCTCAACATTATGCTGGAAATGATTACATTGGTACTTTTAGCTCTAATTATTCGAGTGGTGGTTTAATTATTGGTTATGGAGCTGCTGGTATGAAAGGACAAGGAAACAATAAACTTGTTTCAACTTTAGATAATTTTTCTTCTAATAGAGGTGCTTTAAGATTTGGTAAAGGAACGTTGGAATTTTTAAGTACAGATACCCCAACCCAAGCTACTGTTAATGAAGTATTAACTGTAAAATCGAGATTCTTTGTTAAAGAAAACGGTAACGTTGGTATTGGAACTACTACTCCTTCTGAAAAATTGGAAATAGATGGAAATTTCAGATTAAAAAGAGAAGGAAAAATATATTGGAGCTGGAAAGATCGAACTATAGAAGAATATTCTTCAGGAGGTGTTAGTAAAATGATTCGTTTTAAAAACTCAATGGGAGCTAATCAATCAAATCCTGATGGTGGTTTCGATTTTACAGATTATCAAGGCAAGTCTGTTTTAAGAATTAATAATCATAGAGTTGGAATAGGTACAACTAACATCCCTTCTCAATTTAAACTTGCAATAGCAGGAAAAATGATTGCTGAAGAAGTTACTGTAAAATTACAATCAAACTGGCCTGACTATGTTTTTACAAACGACTACAAACTACCTACTTTACATGAAGTTGAACAACATATTAAGGAAAAAGGTCATTTAGCTAATATTCCATCTGCTAAAGAAGTATAAGAAAATGGAGTGAAAATTGGTGAAATGAATAAAAAACTTCTTGAAAAGGTAGAGGAATTAACTTTATATACTATTCAACAAGAAAAAGATTTAAAAAATCAAGAAGAAAGAATAAAAAAACAAGAGAGTGAAATCGAAAAACTAAAATCTTTAGTTAATCAATTGATAAACGATAAAAAGTAAAGTTTCTAACTAACAAAACTTAGTCAATAATTTTATTTGAAAAGACCTCACAGATTTTAGGAATCTGTGAGGTCTTATTTTTTATAAAAAGCGACCCGAGAGCCACTAGTAATTAGCATGCTTCTCCACACGCTTCTACTCGATCTGGACCACATCCGATAACAGTTTCACCTGTTAAACAACGACAATAATAGCACCTATTACTACCGCCTCCTGAAATAAGATGTTGTTTTGTTTTAGATAGTTCAATTCCCAATTTAGAAATGTTTTCTAGCATAATAAAAATTTAAAAGGTTAATAAAGTAAAAGATACAAAATAAAAAACTCATTAAAACAGTTGTTTTATAATATCTCTATAGTTTAACATTGTAATTACTTTTTTATATAATTCTGGAAAGTTTTCCTTCAACTCTAAAGGAGTTTCAAAGAAACACTCTAAAACTACTGCTATAAACTCTAAATTATTAGTATTAGCATATTCTCTAAAATAATTTGACGTTACTACCTTTTTTTTATTTTGCTTTTGTGATAAATAATTTAAAATGTCTTTATACTTTTTATAAAAAATCCTAGCAATTTGCTCCCATGAAATGTCATTGCATGAGTAAATTCATGGATCCCTAAATTAATATTATCATTTTGAATAATATCTCCTATTAAAAAATCTTCCCAAGAAAAAATTATCGCTTTTAAAGCTGGATTAAATTCGCCTTTATGGTATTGCTGGGTTATTAATGAATAATAAGCTTCAGGATAAATAATAATTTTATTGAATGTTTTTGTCAAATACCACCTCATTCCAAAAGTTAACTTTACATATGATGAAGCTATTAAAACTTTCATTTCAGGAGTAATTTCAATATTATTACGAGGTATAAAATCATAAGTTCTTATAAATTTTGCCACTCTATGCTCAAAAAAAAGACTGGTATTTATCATCAATATTCTGATAAAATGTAACACTTGTTACTAAAAAATCCTTTTTCTTTTTCGGCAATCGTTTCTTAATAATATATGCATGAACAAAAACAGGTTTATTAAATACAAACACATAAACTAGCTCAAAAAAATTTATTATTAAAGTAAAAAAACCAACCAAGTACATGGTCAGTTTTGCAAAATAATATGATTTCATATAGCAATAATTTTAATGTGACCCCAAGCGGGGAGGTGTCGAATATTATTATTGAAGATTTTAGCTACATACTAGGTTGTATCAAAAATAGTATTCACTAATTTCTTGCTTAATTATAATTGTAATTTTTTTTAAAATTTCATTTTATGAAAGTGCATATATATATAAAACTATAGTCGCATTTTGTATTATGCCTTATTCTTAAAAAATATTACAATTATAACTATCTTAAATTAAATCACCTAAAACTAATCTTTCATTAATTTTTCAATATCATTCGGAAAGGCCATACGTTTTAATGGTGGGACATTTACACCTCCAGTATTTCCGAGAGGAACGTGATTAATAAATGATTTCCAACCACCAAATAGCAAACGTAATATTTGACCAATTACTTCTTTAACGTCTTTTCGCATTAACCCAAACTTTAGCATCAACCAATGAGAATATGTGTGCTCTAATGGATAAGATTGACCTATGATATGGCTTCTTTCCAAATGAAACCAAGCACTATTATATTGGTTGTTTTTTAGATAATAACGGTATTGCTTCAATTCCTTTTTATAAGCTTGATTTAAATGTTTAGGTATTTTTGTGTTAAACTTCATATCCATTGATTTTAGGATAAAACTAATTTAAAAGATGGTGCAATGGAAGTGCATTTATTGTCCACTACATTTATCGCAAATGCCTTTTACCACCAAGTTAACATTTTCAGAAACAAAACCTTCTGGCACTTTAATTTGAGGAATCTTATGTTCTGTTAAACAAATAGTTTCTTCGCAATTAGTGCAATGAAAATGCAAATGTAAATCTGTTTCAATTTCACAATTACAACCTTGTTCACATAATGCATATTTAGTTATTCCTGTTCCATCATCTATTTGATGTACTATATCATTTTTCTCAAAGGTCTTAATAGTTCTGTATAAAGTTGTTCTATCTGCTTTATCAAAGGCGTTTTCAATATCGCCTAATGTAATTGCCACTTCTTTTTCTGTAAGAAACTTATAGATTAACAAACGCATTGCAGTTACACGAATATTTTTTGATTCTAATAATTGTTCTATTGTTTCCATAATTAATGGTGGTCTTCGTTTCCAAATGGTTTAATAATAAGTCCTATGCTAAAAATAAAACCGTCAGTAGGTGCATAAATTTCAGGAAAAACAGGATTTTCGTGCGGTGGCAAAACCAAAGGTGAAAATCTGCTTTGTCTTCTATCTGTAAAGTTCTCAAAATTTACAAATACACTTCCTAATTTAAAATTACGCATAACCAATAACCCCATTGTAAAAAAATCGGTAGTTTCTGTTCCGTTAGATAAGAATTGCTTTCCTGTATAATAGGTCTCATAACCTACTCGCCATTTTTCAGATTCGTACATTAAAACACTACCTGCATTGTGCTTAGCTGTTAGTGGTTTTTGAGGGGTATCAGGTAAATAATTTAGTCTTGTATCTATAAACGCATAATTTAAGAACCACCTAAAGTCTTTGTAAGTAAATTTGATATTGGTTTCCGCTCCTTTGCTTAAAATTTCATCTGATGCATTTTCAAATTGAAATAATCCATTAGCTGTAGAATTTAAAAGTAGTCCATTATTTATTGCTGTAACATAGAATAATTGATTCACAGAAAAACCAATCTCATCAGATAAGCGAGTTTGATAGTTTACGTCAAAGTTAATTCCATAAGAACGTTCCGCATCTAGTGTTGATTTATCTATGGCTAGTACATTCTCAAAATTGATATACTCAGCTTCCTCCGTAAAAATATCAGGTATTTTATAGCCTAATCCACCACCTACTCGACTTGAAAATCCATTGTCACTTTTGTAAAGCAACGAAACTCGTGGCAATGGAAAAAAACCAAAGTCTGTATTATAATCTACTCGCAAACCTGTTTCTAAAATCCAGTTTTTAGATAGGTCATAAATATTGTTTGCAAATGCTCCAAAGGTGATATCTTTTTGGTCACGTTGTAACGGAGCATTATCATTTTCATCAAAATTCGATGTATAAAGATTAGCTCCCAATATCCAATCTGTTCTTTCGTTCCGTTTACTATAACTGAACTCGGTAAATGTATTTGTCTGCTTACCTTCAAAGTTTAGTGTTGGAACAACTAAACTTCTATCAAAAAATGACACACTATTTTTAAACTGTAACGAACTAACCGAATCCAATTGTGTTTCGTAGACAAACTGACTACTCAAACGTTTTGAATTATTTTCTTCAGTATATTGATGAATCCCATTTTGGTTATTTTCAATTTTAGTGATGTCACCACCAATTCTATCGTCATACGTTCCGTTTAATCCAAACCAAACTGTAGTCTTTTCTGATGGATAATAAAATACTTTTGGGTTAAAAGAAATTGATTTGGTTTTAGGCAAATTACTAAAATCATCGTCTTCAGGGTCGAATGCTTTTTGATAGTGACCAGAGCCATAAAGTGAAAATCCAAACTTCTCATTACGTTGACTATAAAATACATTTGCCGTACTACCCAATGCTTGGGTTTGTGTAAGCATAATATCTAATGAAGGTTCTTCATCTGGTGTTTTAGAAACCATATTCACCAATCCAGCTATTGCCCCACCACCATATAAAGTAGAAGAACTTCCTTTAATGATTTCAAACTGTTTTAGATCTAATGGTGGAATCTGTAAAATACTCAAACCACTTGAAAAGCCACTATACAAAGGAAAACCATCTCTTAAAAGCTGTGTGTATCTACCATCCAATCCTTGTATTCTTATATTGGTGTTACCACTACTTAATGAGGTTTGTTGCATTTGTATCCCTGTACTTTCACGAAGTACCATAGATATATTTGTAGGGTTCATAATTGCTTTTTCAGTTAATTCCTCTGTCCCTATAAATTCAATTCGAGTAGGAATCTTACGAACTGTTCTTGTACTACGAGTTGATTGAAGCACAACAGCTTCCAATTGGTTACTATCTTCTTTAAGCTTGAAGATTAAATTAGAATCATTAGGTACTTGGATTATAGTTTCTAAAGTTTGAAACCCTAAAAAAGAAATAACTATTTGATGTTTGCCATTTGGAATTTCTGAAAATTCTGCAATTCCATCAAAGTTAGTAACTGCACCTTTTTTTAATGCTTCAAAGTAAACCGTAGCCCCCATTAAAGGTTCGTTTTCAATCTCTGTAATAACTTTAACTTGTATATCTGATGTTTGTGCCTTTAATGATAGGCAAAGTATTAAAATGAGCTTTACGCTCAATATATATTTATTCATTGGAAATATAAATGTAATTGACTAATAATTTGATTTATGTATTCTGTTATTAGCTTATTACTTGAGGCGGTTGCCAGATATTGGAAAGAAAATTAAATCTATAAATAGGTTGGTAAGTAGAAATTAAGTTAGTTGATATGCTATTATAGTTAATTAAGCTATATACCCTTAAAGGTTCATAAGTTATTGACATACCACAACAATCACAAGCACAAGTGACAGGACAAGAATCATCAGAGTCTTCTTGATGATTATGATTAGACCCTATTTCACTTTGATGCAAATCTTCACTATTTGTTCCATCAGAACAAGGTTTTGCTGATAAAACTAAAAGTAATAATGACAATATGATTGCAATATTTTTCATCAACACAAAAGTAGTAATATTTTAATGCAATAGTTGTGCAAATACATTATTCTACAGACCTTCCTCTACACATAATACCCTTATTTTGTAAAAATATTGTTCCATTGCAGTCATTTTTATTTTCCGTATATTTGTATCACAATAATGAAACATTTGTTTTATAAAATAGCGTCTATTGTCATGGCATTAGTAGTTGTATTTTCTACGATGTCGTTTACTATCAATAACCATTTTTGTGGTGATACATTGGTGAGTACAAGCTATTTTAGTGAAGCAATAACTTGTGGAATGAAAATGAAGCAAGATACTAATAACAAAAAATGTTCCGTAGCTAAAAAGAATTGTTGTAAAGACGTTACACAACTTATCGAAGGGCAAGATAATTTAAAAAAGTCTTCGTTTGATAATTTATCTTTCGAGCAACAAGTTTTCTTAGCAAGCTTTTGTTATAGTTATATTAACATATTTGAAGGATTACATAATAAGGTAATTCCTTTTAAAAATTATTCTCCTCCACTCGTCATCAAGGATATTCACGTTCTCGACGAAGTATATTTAATCTGATTTTAAAGTATTAGACCAATTTATATCCATTGTTATTTCAAAGGATATATTGCTGTTCACGGTATTTATTTATACCAATGTCTAATCATTTAAAATCATTTTTTTATGCTCAATAAAAGCATCAAATTTTTAATAAAAAACAAACTCATTGCGGTTTTATTACTTACCTTATTTATAGGTTGGGGAGTTGTAAACGCACCTTTTAATTGGAATACAGGCTTTTTACCAAGCGCACCCGTAGCGGTAGATGCCATTCCAGATATCGGCGAAAACCAACAAATTGTATTTACAAAATGGGACGGACGTTCGCCACAAAACATAGAAGACCAAATAACCTATCCGTTAACCACCTCGTTGTTAGGCATACCAGGCGTAAAAACCATTCGTAGTTCCTCAATGTTTGGATTTTCGAGCATTTATGTAATTTTTGAAGAAGACATCGAATTTTACTGGAGCCGTTCACGCATCTTAGAAAAACTCAACTCGTTACAAAGTGGTTTATTGCCAGAGGGTGTTAATCCAACTTTAGGGCCTGATGCCACAGGCTTAGGACAAGTTTATTGGTACACATTAGAGGGTAGAGATAAAGACGGAAACGTTACAGGCAGTTGGGATTTACACGAACTGAGAAGTATACAAGATTACTATGTAAAATATGCTTTGTCATCAGCAGGTGGTGTGTCTGAAGTAGCATCAATTGGCGGATATGTTCAAGAATATCAAATTGACGTAAACCCTGAATTAATGCGTCAATACAACATCAATCTGCAGCAAGTTGTAAAAGCTGTAAAGCAAAGTAACCAAGACATCGGAGCGCAAACCATAGAAATTAACCAAGTAGAATATTTGGTGCGTGGTTTGGGTTATATCACATCTATAAAAGATATTGAAAATGCGGTAGTTTCATCAGCCAATTACACGCCAATAAAAATACAAGACATTGCCAAAGTATCGCTCGGCGCAAAAACTCGTAGAGGGATTTTAGATAAAGAGGGCGCAGAAGTCGTGGGCGGAGTTGTGGTGGCACGTTATGGTGCAAATCCGTTAGAGGTTATCAATAATACCAAAGAAAAAATTAAAGAATTAAGCGCAGGTTTGCCCTCAAAAGTATTGGCAGACGGTACAACATCTCAATTAACCATTGTACCGTTTTACGACCGTTCAGAATTGATACAAGAAACATTAGGAACACTTAACGAAGCGCTCACATTAGAAATACTCATTACCATTTTAGTAATTATTGTAATGGTGTATAATTTACGAGCATCCATATTAATTTCGAGCTTATTACCTGTGGCGGTTTTAATGGTATTTATTGCAATGAAAGCCTTTGGAATTGATGCCAATATCGTAGCCTTATCTGGAATTGCAATCGCTATCGGAACAATGGTAGATGTGGGTGTAATTCTATCAGAAAACATTTTAAATCATTTAGAAAAGAACGAAAATAATTTACCAATCAATACTGTAGTTTACAATGCTACTGCCGAAGTTTCGGGCGCAATTGTTACCGCTGTAATGACTACAATAATTAGCTTTTTGCCAGTATTTACAATGGTTGGCGCAGAGGGGAAATTATTTAGTCCTTTGGCGTTTACCAAAACCTTTGCACTTATTATGGCATTAGTGGTGGCGTTGTTTTTAATTCCGCCATTTGCAACTATCATTTTTAAACGAAGAAGTATTACCAAAAATCTATCGTACATCATCAATGCTGTATTAATTGGTTTGGGTGTTGTTTCTATTGTCTTCGGAAATTGGTTAGGAATACTCTTAATCGCTTTCGGTTGTACAGGCATTTTAAAACTGCAACAAAAAGTTTCCGACAAACAAGTAAATCTAATTAATATAGTTATTGCTTCATTAGCTATTGTATTTTTATTGGCTGAATGTTGGCGACCATTGGGTGTAGGCAAAAGTGTATTGTTAAACCTGTTGTTTGTGGCTATTATTTGTTTCGGATTGTTAGGTGCATTCTCGTTATTACGAAAATATTATGCTCAAATTTTACAATGGGCATTAGCAAACAAAATACTCTTTTTGGCAATTCCAACGACGATTACCATTCTCGGATTTTTAATTTTCAAAAACACAGGCAAAGAGTTTATGCCGTCTTTAAACGAAGGCTCGTTTTTACTAATGCCAACCTCAATGCCACATTCGGGCGTTGAAGAAAACAAACGTGTTTTACAGCAGTTGGATATGGGTGTTGCCAACATTCCTGAAATAAAAACGGTAGTTGGTAAAGCAGGACGAACCGAATCGGCTTTAGACCCTGCACCACTTTCAATGTATGAAAACGTAATTATTTACAAACCCGAATATGCACTTAATAACCACGGCGAACGTCAGCGTTATCAAGTAAATAACGACGGATTATTTGTGTTGAAAAACGGCAAAACAGTAGCCAATCCAAATTCGACCGATGCAACTTCTAAAATTATTTTTTCGGATGTTTCTACCGATGAATTAATTGAAGACAACGACGGCGAGTTTTACCGAAATTGGCGACCGAACATAAAATCTACCAATGATATTTGGAATGAAATTGTAAAGGCAACCAAAATACCAGGCGTTACATCTGCACCAAAACTACAACCTATCGAAACCCGATTGGTAATGCTACAAACAGGAATGCGTGCGCCAATGGGTATCAAAGTAAAAGGACAAAATTTAAAAGAAATTGAAGCCTTTGGTGTGCAATTAGAAAGCATTTTAAAAACAGTTACAGGTGTTAAAAAAGAAGCCGTTTTTGCAGATAGAATCGTAGGAAAACCATATCTGTTAATCGACATCGACAGAGAAAAAATAGCACGTTACGGCGTTTCAATTCAAGAGGTGCAAGATGTTTTAAAAGTAGCTGTTGGTGGTATGCCTTTAACCCAAACCGTTGAAGGAAGAGAGCGTTACGGTGTGCGTGTTCGTTATCCAAGAGAACTGCGTACCACACCAACCGATTTAGAACAAATTTATGTACCAATAAGTAAAGGTAATTCTGTACCATTAAGTGAATTGGCAACCATTCGTTACGAACAAGGCGCACAAGTAATTAAAAGTGAAGATACCTTTTTAATTGGCTACGTGTTGTTTGATAAACTCAATGATTTTGCCGAAGTAACCGTAGTTGAAAATGCGCAAAAAGTCATTCAGCAAAAAATAGAAAGTGGCGAATTAATTGTACCAAAAGGTATTAATTTTCAATTTACAGGAACATACGAAAATCAGATACGAGCCGAAAAAACCTTGTCGGTAGTTGTACCATTAGCATTGCTTATCATTTTCATCATTTTATATTTTCAGTTCCGTTCAACAACTACTTCTTTAATGGTGTTTACGGCAATTATTGTCGCCTTTGCAGGCGGATTTATAATGATGTGGCTTTACGGACAATCGTGGTTTTTAAACTTTAGCTTTTTTGGGCAAAACATTCGAGAGCTGTTCCAAATGCATACAATTAATTTGAGTGTGGCGGTTTGGGTAGGTTTTATTGCCTTGTTCGGTATTGCCACCGACGACGGTGTAGTAATGGCAACCTATTTAAAACAAACCTTTGCCAAAAACGAACCAACAACAAAAGCCGATATACGAAAATCGGTTGTAGAAGCAGGCGAAAAGCGCATAAGACCGTGTTTAATGACAACAGCAACAACCGTTTTAGCATTACTGCCTGTACTCACATCCACAGGACGAGGAAGCGATATTATGATACCAATGGCAATTCCTGCCTTTGGTGGTATGATTATCGACGTTACATCTTATTTTTTACTGCCTGTGTTGTACAGTTTACGAGAAGAATTTTTATTAAAAAGAAAGACAAAAAATGAAAACTAAAAACATATTATCCATACTATTCATTCTTGTTTTTAGCGGATTTTCTAATGCACAAGAACTGCAATCGCTTATTGATGAAGCCTTGGCAAACAATCCAAAAATTAAACAGTTTGAACTGCAATACAAACGTGTTTCAGAAAAGGTAAACGAAGTAAATACCTTACCCAATACCAACATTGGCGTAGGATATTTTGTAAGCGAACCCGAAACACGAACAGGCGCACAACGTTTTAAAGTATCTGTAAATCAAATGTTGCCTTGGTTTGGTACAATTAGTTCGAGAGAAGATTATGTGAGTTCGTTAGCCGATGCCAAGTATGAAGATATTACCATTGCCAAACGACAATTAATCGCATCGGTATCAACTTCGTATTACAATTTGTACGCAATTAAGGCTAAACAGCAGGTTTTAACCGAAAATATCAACTTGCTAAAAACCTACGAAACTATGGCGTTAACGTCGGTTGAAGTTGGCAAAGCATCTGCCGTAGATGTGTTGCGTTTGCAAATGCGACAAAACGATTTAAACCAATCTAAAGCCGTTTTGCAACAACAGTTTTTAGCCGAACAAACAGCCTTTAATAAGCTATTAAACAGAGATAAAAACACTGCGGTAAATGTGGTTTCAGAATTAGAAATTCCGTTGGACGACAGCACGATAAATACAGATAGTTTACAATTTCATCCTGAATTAATAAAATACGACAAGTTGTATCAATCAGTTGAAAAATCTGAACTATTAAACCAAAAGGAAAGTAGCCCAATGATAGGCTTTGGGTTAGATTATGTTAACGTTGCGGAACGTCCAAATATGAATTTTAGCGATAACGGAAAAGATATTATAATGCCAATGGTATCGTTGTCTATTCCAATTTTCAATAAAAAATATAAGTCGAAAACCAAGCAAAACGAAATTCAGCGAGAAGAATTTAACAGCCAAAAACAAGAGCGATTTAACAAGTTAGAAACCTTGTTAGATAAAGCAATTAACGAGCGAGCATCGGCAAGAATACGATACAACACACAAAGCAAGAACTTGAAACAAGCTAAAAATGCCGAAACTATTCTTGTTAAAAGCTACGAAACAGGCACGATTGATTTTAACGATGTTCTCGATATTCAAGAATTGCAGTTAAAGTTTCAGTTAAACCAAATTAAGGCGGTGCAAAATTATTATGTACAACGTGCCATTATTAACTATTTAATTCAGTAAACAATGAAAATATTAAACACAATACTTCTATTATTCCTAACGTCAATTGCATTTGCCCAAGTAGGAACTAATGGTGATAACAGAAAAGAAGAAGGAAGGAAAATAAAAGAATATAATCTCACTATTGAGGAAAATGAAATGACACTTGCTGGTATAACTGCTAAAGGTATGACTATCAATGGTGGTATTCCCGGACCAGTTTTGGAATTTAATGAAGGTGACCTTGCTATTATTAATGTTACCAACAAAATGGATGTGGAAACGTCTGTGCATTGGCACGGATTAATTCTTCCTAATTTTTATGATGGTGTGCCCTATTTAACAACGCCACCAATAAAATCTGGTACAACATTTCAATATAGAATCCCAATCAACCAATCTGGTACGTATTGGTATCATTCCCATACAATGTTACAAGAGCAAAAAGGTGTTTATGGGTCTATTGTCATTCATCCAAAAGAAAAAACATTGGAATATGATAAAGATTTAGTCGTATTGCTTTCCGATTGGACAAATGAAAAACCAATGAATGTGCTTCGTAACCTTAAACGAGGTAACGAATGGTATCAAGTTAAAAAAGGAACAGCTGTACCGTTAAGTAGAGTTATAAAAGAAGGTGCATTAGGCGCGCAATTTAAGTTTTGGCGCGATAGAATGGAAGGCGCAGATATTGCGGACATTTATTACCCTGCATTTTTATCTAATGGTAAAAAACTGGCGGAATATCCAGAGTTTAAGTCTGGAGAAAAGGTAAGACTTCGCTTTATCAACGCATCTGCATCGACTTACTATTGGATGGATTTTGGAGCTGGTAATCCTAAAATCGTTTCAAGTGATGGAGTTGATGTTACACCCGTTAGTAAGAATAGATTCCTATTCGGTATAGCTGAAACTTATGATATAATTGTAACGATTCCAAATGGAACTCTAGAAATTACTGCTACAGCTCAGGATGGGTCAGGCAATACTTCCATTCGTTTGGGGAATGGTAAACTTTTTCCAGCAACTATAATAGACAGACCAAACAAAGTTGCGATGATGAAGCAAATGGCTAAAATGGATATGAAAATGGGTGCACCTGCAATGGCAGGTAATCAAAAGAAAAATACGCCTGAAGCTTTAATGAAAAAGTATGGGATGCAAATGGATATGAAAGATGGTAAGATGGATAACCAAATGAGTATGAAAATGGACGATCAAAAACCTATGAATGATAATCATATGCAAATGGAAATGGACAAAAAGAAGGATATGAAAAAGGATTCTATCCCAATGAGCCATAATATGTCTATGATTGAGAAAGACTCTAGGTCTTTTGATTACAATACACGTAAAACCTATTTCAACTACGATTTTTTGAAGGCAAAAGAAAATACCACTTATAAGGAAGATTTACCAGTAAATGACCTTTTACTTAACCTAACAGGTAATATGCAACGCTACGTGTGGAGTATAAATGGTGTGCCATTATCTGAAACAGATAAGATTAAAATTAAAGGAGGAGAGGTTACCAGAATAACATTAAATAACTTAACAATGATGCATCACCCAATGCATCTTCACGGTCATTATTTTAGAGTGATTAACGAAAATGGAGAACGTTCACCATTAAAGCATACGGTTAACGTGCCACCAATGCAAAAAGTGGTTATTGAATTTTATAACGAAGAATATGGTGATTGGTTTTTTCATTGTCACGTATTATATCATATGATGGGAGGTATGGCACGAGTATTTAGCTATAATACACCAAGGGATGAACGAATGAAGGATTATCCAGTAACAAATCTAATAGAAGAAACCGACCATTATTATTCTTGGGGAAGAGCTCGTGCAGGTTCCAATTTTTCAGAATTAAACCTTATGTCCAGTAATATTAGAAATGAATTTGGCTTGCGTGCCGAATTTGACTATAATAAAAATGCTGAAGTAGAAGTAAATTACAACCGATACTTAAATGATTGGGTGCGCCTGTATGCAGGTGTAAATACCGAAACGTCAACACCAGATTCTTATGACACGTTTAATACGGTAGGATTAGTTGGTATTAAATATTTCACACCCTATAGATTTAATGTAGATGTGAGCATGGATAATCAGTTACGCCCAAGAATACGTTTGGATAGAGAGCTATTAATTTTTCCTCGAATTTTTCTTGAAGGCGAATATGAATATAGAGCAGACTTTGGTTGGGTCAATGACATTGAAAGTAAATCTTATGAGGGAGAAACCCAATGGTTGGTTGGGGTATCTTATATTCTTTCAAGAAATTTTTCAATACAAGGCAACTATAACAACCGATATGGCTGGGGTGGTGGCCTTTTAGCAAGATTTTAATTTAAAAAAGTAAACAATGAAACACATATATAAAATTGACGGAATGACTTGCGGAAGCTGTAAAGCAAGCGTAGAAAAAAGTTTAAGTAGTTTGGGTAACGTTACCGATGTAAAGGTAAATCTTGAAAATAAAGAAGCTGAAATTACTATGAGTAAACATATTGGTTTATCAGATTTGCAAAATGTGTTGCAAGAAAAATACACCATTTTTGAAAAACCACCTGTTAAAAAGGTAGCTGCAAAAGCCTTTTCAGACTTTGAAATGGTACAAGAAAAAAGCAAAATCGAGCAATTAAAACCCTTGTTTTTAATCTTATTATACATAACCGTAGCAAGTATATTGTTACACTACAAAGATTGGAGTTGGCGAGAGTTTATGCTGGATTTTATGGGCTTGTTTTATATCGTGTTCAGCTTTTTTAAAATGTTAGATTTAAAAGGTTTTCCAGATAGTTTTAGAATGTACGACCCGTTAGCAAAACGAGTGCCTGTATATGCTAAAATTTATCCATTTATAGAAACCGCTTTAGGATTGATGCTTTTAATGCGATTTGAAATTAACATAGCACTAATTATAACCATTATCGTATTGGGAATAACAACCGTAGGAGTAACCAAAACATTACTTGATAAAAAGGCAATTCGTTGTGCGTGTTTAGGTACGGCTTTAAAACTACCAATGACCGAAGCAACTTTTATAGAAAATGCTATTATGTTAGTAATGGCTGTATTAATGTTAATCTTTTAAAAATGAAAAAATACATCATATACGTTATAATTTTAGTGGCAGGATTACTTTTAGGAAAGCTATTCTTTGGTAATTCATCAGATAAAGAAACAAGTCACAATCATAAAACCGATAGTGCCATATCACAAAAATGGACGTGTTCAATGCACCCACAAATTATGCAACCCGAAGCGGGCGACTGCCCAATTTGTGGTATGGATTTAATTCCTGCCGAAGCTGGTGCAGACGGTTTATCACCTAATCAATTTAAACTTACAAAAAATGCAATGGCATTGTCAAATGTGCAAACCACCATTATTGGTAACGCTACTGCAAATGCGGATAATGGAATAACCTTATCAGGAAAAATTGCCGAAAACGAACAAGCCAACGCAGTACAAGTAAGTTATTTTGCAGGACGAATAGAACGTTTAAATATTAGTTTTACAAGCGAAAGTGTTAGAAAAGGACAACTTTTAGCCACTATTTATTCGCCCGAATTGGTTAAGGCACAACAAGAACTATTAACTGCATCTACCTTAAAAGAAACACAGCCTGCATTGTATAAAGCGGTGCGTAATAAGTTAAAATTATGGAAGCTGTCAGATAACCAAATCAATCAAATTGAAAGTTCAAAAAAAGTAAAAGAAAACTTTCCTGTGTACGCTACTGTATCTGGAACAGTTTCAGAAAAATTAGTAGAACAAGGCGATTATATAAAACAAGGGCAACCCTTATTAAAAATTACCAATTTGAATACGGTTTGGGCAAATTTTGATGTGTACGAAAATCAAATCAGTAATTTTAAAGTTGGACAAGCTATTGCCATTACTACCAATGCCTATCCTAACGAAGTTTTTAATGCGAAAATTTCGTTTATCAATCCAGTTTTAAATCCGCAAACTCGTACTGTAACTATTCGAGCGGTTTTAAACAATCGCAAAGAGCTATTTAAACCCGAAATGTTTGTAACAGGAAAAGTAGATGCCAAAGTAAAAGATGCCAAAGCGCAATTATTGATACCTGCATCGGCTGTACTATGGACAGGAAAACGCTCAATAGTATATGTAAAACCAGATGCCGACAATCCTATTTTTGAAATGAAAGAAATAGTATTAGGTAGCAAATTAGGCGACAATTACGAAGTAAAAAGCGGTTTGCAACAAGGCGATGAAGTGGTAACCAATGGAGTATTTACTATTGATGCATCGGCACAATTACAAGGCAAAAAGTCGATGATGAACCATAAAAAAGAAATGAGCGAACAGTTTGAAGTGAGTAAAAAATTCAAGTCGCAATTACAGACAGCCTACGATGAATACATCAAATTAAAAGACAATTTGATAAAATCAGATGCGGAATTATCAAAAAATAGTGCTTTAAATTTATACAAAGCACTACAAAAAATTGATATGAAACTATTAGCTAATAATGAGGCTCACATACAATGGATGATGCTAAATAAAACTTTAATATCGAGTAGTAATGCTATTGCTAATTCCGAAAATATTAAAATACAACGTAAACAATTTAAGATATTATCAGAGCATTTTATTTTGGCTGTACAATCCTTTGGTATCAATGAAATTAGTTACAAACAATATTGCCCAATGGCAGATAGCGACAAAGGAGCATATTGGTTAAGTAAAGAAAAACAAGTATTAAATCCGTATTTCGGCGAGATGATGTTGAAATGTGGTGAAGTAAAACAAGTAATAAATAACAATTAAAATTTTAAATAATGAAAAAAGTGATGTTAAGCGTAGCCATCATAGCTACAATTGGTTTAGTAAGCTGTAAAAATGAAACTAAAAAAGAAACCACTAAAACAGAGCAAACCACAGCAAACAAATTAGCTTCTACTGAAACAACATTTGGGGTGCGTGGTAATTGTGGTATGTGTAAAAGCACCATTGAAAAAGCAGCAAATAGTATTCAAGGCGTATCTAAAGCAATTTGGGATGTTGACAAAAAGAAAATAGACGTTTCTTTCGATGCATCTAAAACAAATGTAGAAGCTATTCACAATGCAATTTCAGCTTCAGGCTATGATACAGATAAAGTAATGGGCAATGAATCTGCTTATGAGAATTTACCTGCGTGTTGTAAGTATGACCACCAGATGAAAATGGGTTTAAATTAGAACAAAAAGAAAAAAGCTGCTAAATACTATATATAGTCTATAAAAAAGAGTCTTTATTTTAGACTCTTTTTTACTTTTATGAGTAGTTAGGTTTACAGAAATATAGAAGCACATTTTGCATATATATATTTAGATACTTATATCATGGTAAATTTTCTGATTAACCAATCAAAAAAGGAATTTATACTTCTAAACATAAAACCTTATTTTTGTTTTTATGGATATTAAATTAACCGAAGCCGAAAAAATAAAAATTCTAAACTCAGATGACATTTACGGAATCATGCAAAAAATCTTGCTCCGTGAAGATAAAATAGACCAAAACAGAGAACACTTTTGGGTTATTGGTTTAGAGAATAATAACCGTATTCTTTTTATTGAATTAATAAGCTTAGGAACAATAAACAAAACACTTGCCGAACCAATGGAAGTATTTAGTTTGGCATTGCAAAAACGCGCGGTTAAAATCATTTTATGCCATAATCATCCTAGCGGAGAACTGAAACCATCCGAAGGAGATAAAAATATTACAGACCGATTAATACAAGTAGGTATTATTGTTGACACACCTGTATCTGACCATCTAATTATTACTCCTAAAAGTTATTTAAGTTTTAAAAATATAGGTTTATTAGAAGAACTTGAAAAAAGCACAAAATATGTTCCTCAATATGTACTAGAAGAAAGAATAAAAAAAGATGCTGCTAAAATAGCTGAACAAAAAAAAGCAATTGAAGTAGCCAAGCAACTTAAAAGAAAAGGAGTTGATAATGAAACGATTGCTTTTTCTACTGGGTTACCTGTCCAAGAAATTGAGAAACTGAGAGTTAAAAAACTTTAACATCATCTTCGTTTTATACCTCTTTTCTTTCTACGTTTTTTCTTTACGGTATTATCGTCTATTTCTTTAGGAATATCCATTAATACCAAGTTTCCCAAAGCCTCCATAATATTTGCATTAGAAAAGCTTTGCTCTTTTTCTATTGGTTCATTTTCTATACCTTCTATAAAATGTTCCTCTGAGTTTTCTTTGACGAAAGTTGAGATTGGTGGTTCTGCTTCGTTCCACAGGCGGTGAAATACATTTGCAGATACATCTTTACCTAAACGAGAACCATTAAATACCGTTTTAGAAATGTGGTCTATAAAACTGATTCCATAAATTCTGCCTTGCTTGTTTTCTCGAACAAAAGTTGATATTTTATTATCCTGTAAATACTTTTTAAAACCTTCTTGACTCTGATATTTTTGCATTGCATCACGCACCAATTCACGAACTCGCTTTTGGGGTTTATAGGTGTTAATAAAAGCTTTTGATTTTTTAAACTTTCGGTGTAAATCTATTAAACCAACAGGTTGTGAAAAACGAGAAGATTTAAACGGGTTACTTACTTTTTCTCCTGCATCATTCGTAGCGAAATATACCAACCCTCGTTTTTCTTTTCCATGAATAATTCCACGAACTTCTTGTGATGTTATATTGAAAAAAGATAAAAAAGCATTGTATTCCCCAAATGTTTGGTAATGATAATTTTCATTTACAAATGTGAGTACTGAGGTAATCTGTTGCTTTAAATTATTCTTAGTCGCATCTACTTTTTGTATTGGAATATCCTTTTTTTCAATCTTGTCAATTGCCGAAGTAAGCTGAAACTGTTTTTCCAATTTTCGGCAAACCTTCATAGAACGTACTTTTTCAAAACTATCAGCAATACGTTTGCCATATTCATCAACACAAGTTGAAACAATATGAATATGAGCTCTTTCGGTATCAGTGTGTTTAAACACCACATAAGGCTGTTCTCCATATCCCATTTCCTGCATATAATTTTCGGCTAATGTGCTAAAAAGTTCATCTGAAACTGCATCTTTCGGGTTTGGATTTAACGAAATATGAAGTATAGGTTTTTCGGTACGGTTATTTGCAATCAGATAAGGTTCAAAAGAACGTTCCAATAACGGAATGGTAAATTCTCCTGTCAATGGAAGCATCATTCTATTACAATGAATAATGCTTCCTTGTTCCTTTTCAATCTTCTCATAATTGTATAATAACACTCCTTTTAAGTGATTTCCGCGTCCTATTTTTGCTATCATTATTTTCAAATTTTGGAATTAAAACAGATGCTTTTTCATCATTTTAATTCGTTAGTAATACAACTTCCTATTCATTTATTTTCAAAATCCTCGACTTCGGAGGGATTTTAAACTCCGTAGGACAAGTTTGTATTGAGAGGCACAAAAGTATTTTTGAGGCACTCATTACACAACTTGCTCTGTTCCGTTGAACAGTTTTTAGTGTAGTAATGGAATATTACTACTTCTAGAACTGATTATTACAAATTAAAAATGGATAAATAGTAATAACACTATGGTAGTTACGGACAAAACAAGACACCAAAAGCCATTAGACTCCAAAGGGTGAAATTTTAAAACAAAAACAAAGTAAAAGTGCTGTTTCTTTGGTGTATCGCCGTATCGCTGTATGACCGTATCGCTGTTTCGTCGGCTGACTTTACCATTGTAGAGCTAGCTAGTCATCCATCCAAACATTTGTATGACTGGTTGTGTAGAAATATCTATAGTTGATTGTACCATTAGCTAATTAACTAGATAGCTATTTATTCAGCTAATTAATTGTAAATGCAGAAGTAAGTACGATTAGCTAGTACCACAGCCAGCTAGTTAGTTAGTCGGAAATATCATCAATAAAAAAGAAACCATTTATTTTTCAATGAATTTTAAGGGGTATAGGTTTGATGTTCCATTAATAGCAAAATAGATGAAGTGGAATTTGTCAAGACTTTTAGGAAATAATTAGGTGTGTTTGCGACGTAGTAAAATGCTTGCATTTTCAAGGAAGTAGATACCTTAATATTTTCTAAAACTTGTACAGTCTTTACAAATTTCATAAGGATATATAGCAGTTCTTTTGAAAGTGGTTGTGTTTGAGCGTACAGGCAGTTAAGCGAAAAAAGCAACCGCTTTCAAATTAGAACTCCTTATATCCTACTCGTTTTTCGTTGTCCCGAAAAATGGTAAAAGCTTCATCTATTACAAACCCCTTAAAATTTAAAAAAACTAATGGTAAAAATCGAATCCAATAGTAAACGATCATACTTAAATCAGACAAGTAAAGACAAATAGAGCCGATTCTAATTACTTATAGATTACAAGACCTTCAAAGCCATAAGTTTATAAAAAGAAGTAAAAAACATGCTTCTGTTTATCAATCTATGCAACACATCAATGAGGAAAATATAGCACAAGCAACAGAGAGGGTAAAACAACGATTACCTATTGAAAAAATACGCCAAATCCCTAAGTATAAAAACATATCTGTTGAAGCATATCATCAGCTTATTAAAAATGCGGAAACCTTTTCTTTACTCGTATTGCAAACCTTTACTGTACAAGATCAAAATATTTTTTAACAGATATTCTTACACAAAACTTATATAGACCTATATCTTTGTTATTGATCTTCAATACCTAAAATCATGGATAACTTAGCTCTTTTCAAACAATTCGCTCCAGAAGCTCCAAAAAAATTTCAAGATGGTAACAATGCGGTGATTTATACCCGTGTTTCCTCTAGCGACCAAGAAGACAATACTAGTTTAGCTTCTCAAAAAAAACATTGTGATTTATATGCTCAAAGACGAAATTTAAATGTGGTGGGGTATTTTGGAGGCACATATGAATCTGCCAAAACAGATGATAGAAAAGAGTTTAATCGAATGCTCACCTTTGTAAAACGTTCAAAAAACATAAGCTATATTATTGTATATTCCTATGAACGTTTTTCTCGCTCAGGCATCAATGGAGCATCTATTGCAGAGGAATTACTCAAAAAATATGGTGTCATTACATTAGCTATTACACAAGAACTTGACCCAACTACTCCTTCAGGTTCTTTTCAGCAAAAAATCTTTTTCCTTTTTGGGCAAATGGATAATGAACTTAGGAGAGATAAAACCGTTACAGGGATGAAAGAACTCCTTTTAAAAGGGTATTGGGTTTGGGCTGCTCCTAGAGGATACAAAGACTTAAATAAAGGAAAAGCTACAGAACGTAAGTTAGTGATCAATGAAGAAGGAAAACTACTGAAAAAAGCGTTTGAATGGAAAGCTTACAATCAATTACCAAACGTAGAAATTGTAAGACGTTTAAAGAAAATGGGAGTTAACTTATCTGAAAGACGTTTGAATGATTTGTTTTCCAATCCTTTTTATTGTGGGCTGATTACAAGTAAAATGATTCCAGACCAAGTAGTTGAAGGGAATCATGAAGCCATGATTTCAAAAGAACTTTTTTTACAAGTGCATAATATTAGAAAAGAAAAACGTGTACATGGCTTTGTGCATAATAAAGACAATGACAACTTGCCGTTAAAAGTCTTTACAAAGTGTTCTAAATGTGAAAAAGCAATGACGGGCTATTTAGTGAAGAAGAAAAACTTGTATTACTATAAATGCCGTACAAAAGGCTGTAAGGTAAATCGTAGTGCCAAAGCAATGCATGAGTTATTCAGTAACGTACTTACTAATTTTAAAATTGAAAAAGAAGAATTAGACATTATCAAAGTACAATTGGAGGAACAAATGAGTGGATTCTTTAGATCGAAAATAGAGAACGAAACAGCTTTAAAAGCCAACTTAAATGTTTTAAAAAAGAAACTAGAAAATATCGAAGAACGATTTGTTATTGGTGAAATAGATCGACCTCTTTATGATAAATACAGCTCCAAATACAAAAATGAATATTTTGAAATTGAACAAGAAATTGAAAAAACAAGCGGATACAGTTCGAACCTCAAAAAAGTAATCCATTTTGTTACCAAAACAGCCACCAATGTACTGCCGTTGTGGGAATCCTCTACACTAGAGAATAAAAAGCTTTTTCAGAAAATGCTATTTCCTGAAGGAATCTACTATAATCGAGAATTAGACCAAGTTCGAACCACTAGAATAAATTCGTTTTTCTCGCTAATCCCAGAGATGACAAGTAATACGGGAAATAAAAAAAGCGGAAATTCTATCATATCTGATAAAAAATCCGCTTTAGTGACCCAGAGAGGATTCGAACCCCCAACCCTCAGAGCCGAAATCTGATATTCTATCCAGTTGAACTACTGGGTCAATAAACATCACTAAGCCAATTGCTGTTTTACAATTGTAGATATTGTTTTTCCATCAGCTTGACCTGCCAATTTTTTAGAAACAATTCCCATTACTTTCCCCATATCTTTCATTCCTTCTGCATTTACCTCACCTATTACTTCAGTAACAACTTTAGTTATTTCTTCTTCACTTAATGCTTCTGGTAAAAATTGCTCTAACACTTTAGCTTCAGCTAATTCCGGAGCTGCTAAATCTTCTCTGTCCTGCTTTAAAAACACATCAGCACTATCTTTTCTTTGCTTTACTTGTTTTTGAACTATTTTTAATTCTTGCTCAGCAGTTAACTCTTCACTTGTTTCAGTATTAGCTAACATAAAAACCGATTTTAAAGCTCTTAAAGCCGTTAATGCTACTGTATCTTTAGATTTCATGGCTTCTTTCATCTTAGCCATTACTTCTTTTTGTATGCTCATATTTTTTGATTCTTTATGATTTATTTACAAATTACCGTAAAAATAAAAAATCCTGATGTATCAGGATTTTTTATTTGAATACTTTTATATTAATCTATACTTTAATCTACATTATCATGTAAAAAAGTATTGTTAGATCTTAAAGGTAAATCTCCTGATTTATTTTCTAAAGGTGTTTCTTTTTCACTGATTTTAGTATTAACATCTAAATCCACTCCCAAACGCTTGTATGCCGGTTGCTTTTCTATCTCATCAATGTTTTTATTTACTTTATCAGAGAACTTATAGTTAAAACCCTTCATTTTATCTCTTCTCTCCTGTGCTCTTTTTTGCAATTCAGCAATAGTTAAACTCAATGGAGAAGCATCACTATCATCATCTGCATCAGCACCAGAAGTTTCCTTTGTTCTTACCTCTAACTTTAACTCATCTTCAACTTCTTCTACTGCAGGTGACGAACTCTTTCCAATAGTTGGTTGAATATCAAAATCCTCTAAAACATAACGTTTTTCAACTACTGGCTTTACCTCGTCATAAACTACTTCAATATTGTTTATGTTTTCAGAATCGTTAATCAACTCTTCATCACTATTGGAGTTTACTTCCTCATATGAATTCAAAGGTAAATCAAAAAGTAAGTTCTGTTGTATTGGAGCCTCTCTTTTAATTTCCTCCTCTTTCTTTTCAGTAATGTTTGTGATAACAAATTCTTCTTCAGAAACAGAATTATAACTTACTTCTTCAAAAACAACATCTATATTCTTAATTGCTTCTGTAGTTTTAACTAAAATCTCTTTTGGTTCTTCTATCTTCTCATCTTCTAAAACATGAACAATTTTTTCATTTGTTTTTTGAATAGGCTCATTGATAGATGGAGCTTTAGCTATTGATTTATTTCCAAATTCATATGTTGCTTTTTGATTGTCTTCAAGTGTATGAACAATTTTCTTTGTTTCTGTATTGTTAATACTATTTTGCTGATCTAAGGCAAAACCAGTAGCTACTATTGTCACAGATATACCTTCTTCTAAAGCCTCATCTTCTCCAATACCCATGATAATATTGGCATCGTATCCTGCTTCCGTTTGAATGTAATCATTAATCTCTCCTATTTCATCTAAAGTAACTTCATTAGATCCAGATACAATTAATAATAAAACATTCTTAGCTCCAGTAATTTTATTATCATTTAACAACGGAGAATCTAATGCTTTTACAATAGCATTTTTTGCTCTACTTTCTCCAGATTCTTTAGCGGATCCCATGATAGCTGTTCCACTATTTGCTAAAACAGTTTTAGCATCATGTAAATCTATATTTTGCTTATAGTGATGTGTTATTACCTCTGCTATTCCTTTAGCTGCAGTTGCTAAAACCTCATCTGCTTTTGAGAAACCAGATTTAAACCCTAAGTTCCCATAAACCTCACGAAGTTTATTATTATTGATAACAATTAAAGAGTCTACATTTTTTCTAAGCTCATCAATTCCTTTTTGAGCTTGTTTTGAGCGCATTCTACCTTCAAATTGAAACGGCATTGTTACAATTCCTACCGTTAAAATATCCATGTCTTTTGCTATTCTAGCAATAATTGGTGCAGCACCTGTACCTGTACCACCTCCCATACCAGCAGTGATAAATACCATTTTAGTATGTGTATTAAGCATTTGCTGAATCTCTTGAATACTTTCAGCTGCTGCTTGAGCTCCGATCTCAGGATTTGCTCCTGCTCCTAGTCCTGATGTTAAATGTGCTCCTAATTGTATTTTGTTAGGAATAGGACTGTTTTCCAACGCTTGTGCATCTGTATTACAGATTACAAAGTCTACCCCATGTATTTGCTTACTATACATGTGATTTACGGCATTGCTACCTCCACCTCCAACACCAATTACTTTAATTGTATTTGATTGTGTTTTTGGCATGTCAAATGAAATGTTATCAAATTCTGCGCTCATAGTAATAACTCTCCTTGTTTTTTTTAATAATCTCTTTTATCTCTCTTACTTTTATTTTACTCTGCGTTATCTAAAAATTCTTTGAATCTTTCAGTAAACTTCTCTAAAAACGATTTTCCTTTTACCTTTTGCTTTGGCTGCTCTTGTTGAATTTCGTTTACGGGCTCTTCTATTATTTTTTCTTCTTCTAAACTTGCAGTTAATACTTCTTCTTCAACTACAGGTACATATTCTTCTTTTTCAGATTTTACTAAACCTTCCATTAACAACCCTACAGCTGTTGCATATGACGGACTTGATAAAACCTCATCGCTGTCTCCAGCTAAATGTTCATTTGGATATCCTATTCTTGTATCCATACCAGTAATGTACTCAACCAATTGACGTAAATGCTTTAATTGCGAACCGCCTCCTGTAAGTACAATACCTGCTATTAATTTACCTTTTTGTGTTTCGTGACCATAGTTTTTAATCTCTAAATATACATGCTCAATAATTTCTTGAACTCTTGCATGAATTATCTTAGAAAGATTTTTTAACGTTATCTCTTTTGGTTCCCTTCCTCTTAAACCAGGAATAGAAACAATCTCTGTTTCTTTATTTTCTCCTGGCCAAGCAGAACCAAACTTCACTTTTAACAGTTCAGCTTGCTTTTCAATGATAGAACAACCTTCTTTAATATCTTCTGTAATTACATTTCCTCCGAAAGGAATTACAGCTGTATGACGAATAATTCCATCTTTGAAGATTGCTAAATCTGTTGTTCCACCTCCTATGTCAATCAAAGCTACACCAGCTTCTTTTTCTTCTTGACTTAACACTGCTGATGCAGATGCTAAAGGTTCTAGTGTAATATCTTCTAAATTCAAGCCCGCACTCTTCACACATCGTCCTATATTTCTGATAGAAGATACCTGACCTACTACTACGTGAAAATTAGCCTCAAGTCTCCCACCATACATTCCAATTGGCTCTTTAATCTCTGGTTGACTGTCAACTTTAAATTCCTGTGGTAATACATGAATAATTTCTTCACCAGGTAACATTACTAACTTATGTACTTGATTCACTAAGTTATCAATATCATCGTCTTCAATTACTTCATCAGGATTAGTTCTTGTAATGTAATCGCTGTGATGTAAACTTCTAATATGCTGACCTGCAATACCAACTACAACATCATTAATTCTTTGTCCAGAAACACTTTCCGCTTCATCAACCGCTTGTTGTATAGATTGTATTGTTTGTGTTATGTTATTAACTACGCCTCTTTTTACTCCCAAGCTTTTTGCTTTACCAATACCAAGAACCTCTATTTTCCCGTATTCATTTTTGCGACCAATCATGGCAACAATTTTGGTAGTTCCAATATCTAAACCTACTGCAATTTTATTGTTCTCCATCTTGATTTTGTTTTGTACACACCACTTGGTTGTGATATTTAACGTTTATTGTTTTATACTTATTTATTGTTTTATCTTTTAGTGCTTTGTTGTAAAAAGCTTTAATTTTTTTAAACTTTAAACTAACATCACTATAATCTCCAAATTCAATCACATAATTTCCACTACGAACATGAAAAATAAATTCATTCGCATCAGATTTCTGGATTGCTATGATCTCTTTTTTAAGAAAATTATCCGCTGAAATAAGCTGTACTAATTGCGTTATTTCTTGTATATTATTTTCTAGTTTTTCACCACTAACTAATGGTACTCTTGCAGAAAAATTACTTGACAAAGGAATTTTAGCTCCATGTTTGTCAATATAATACACTTCCTTACCTGCACTAACTCTAGCTATTGGTTGTTTATGTGAAATTTGAGTTTTTAATAATCCCCCTAGCGTTATAAAAACTGTAGCTTCTTTCACATAGGGATTTGCTAAAACCCTATTTTCTAGACGATGTAAATCTAACACTCTTTTTGATTGGTTCTTAACTGTTCTTTGATTTTGTATTAACAATTTATTAACCATCTCATGAGTTAAAAAAGGAACACTTCCTTCTTCAAACTCAACTGAAATTTCTTCTACTTTTTTCTTTCCATTTCTAGCTTTTGTAAAACCATATAAAACAGAAAGCATTATTACTAAGCCTAAGAACAACAAATATGTACCTGCCTTTTTAATCATTTAGCTTCAATTCTTTTAACAATTCATCTTTTACATCATCCACTAATAAACCAATATCACCTGCCCCTAACATCACTACCACTTCAGCATCTATATTTTTAATCTCTTTTATAAGATCTTTTTTATTTGTTAATTTCTTTTTTTCGTTTTTAATTTTACTTAACAACCAACTTGAATTTACTCCTTCTATAGGTAATTCTCTAGCAGGATATATATCCAATAAAACTACCTCATCAAACCTTGATAATGACTCAGCAAATCCATCTACAAAATCTCTTGTCCTAGTAAACAAATGTGGTTGAAAAACAACCAATACTTTTTTACCTGGATACATTTCCCTTACTGAATCTTCAACCGCACTAATTTCTGTCGGATGGTGTGCATAATCATCAATTAACACCCGATTTGATGTTTTTATTTTATATGAAAACCTACGCCTTACTCCCTTAAAAGAACGTAACCTATCTTTAATCACTTCCAATGAAAGCCCATAAATATCAGATAACGCTATTGCAGCCAGAGCATTCATAACATTATGCCTACCTGAAAGACTCAACTCAACTTCTTTAATAGCATCACTTGGAGTTTTCACATCAAAAATATAAGCTCCATTTTCAACTCTAATATTTTCAGCTTTGTAATCAGCCTCTTCTTCAATCGCATACGTTAAACCATCTAAAGGCAAACCTTTAGCCACCACTAATTGCTGAGATACCTTATCAGAAAAAGCTTTAAAAGAATCTTTCAACTCATCGTGATTCCCATAAATATCTAAATGATCAGCATCCATAGAAGTTACACATGCAATGTTTGGCGATAACTGTAAAAAAGATCGATCAAACTCATCAGCTTCTACTACCGAAACTTCATCTTTTCCTAAAATCAAATTCGAATCATAATTTTCAGCTATACCACCTAAAAAAGCGGTAGCTTCAACAGACTGCATAATATGACCTAAAATTGAAGATGTAGTTGTTTTACCATGTGTACCTGCAACTCCTAAACAAAAAGTATTTTCAGTAATTCTTCCTAATATTTCTGCTCTTTTTAAAACCACAAAGTCATTATCTATAAAATAATTTAATTGTAGATTCTCTTTCGGTATAGCAGGTGTATATACAATTAAAGTGGTTTCTTTATTTAAAAACGCTACAGGAACACTTTCAATTGCATCATTATAATTAACATCAATACCAATAGTACTCAAATTACCAGTGATAAGCGAAGGTGTTTTATCATAACCAGCTACGTTTCTCTTGTTTTCAGAAAAATACCTAGCTATTGCACTCATACCAATACCTCCAATACCTATAAAATAGATGTTATGTATTTCTTTTAAATTCACTACTATTTAATACTATTTTCTATTTCGTTTACTATATGAACCGTAGCATTTGGTAACGCCAACCTTTTCATATTAACACTCAAACTTTCTTGCTTTCCTTTATCTTTCAAAAGTGTTTCAAAAACCACCGGAAATGTATGTAATTCCGATTCTTTCAACATAATTGCTCCATGCTGATCAACTATAGCCTTTGCATTTTTTGTTTGATGATCTTCGGCTACATTAGGCGATGGAATAAAAAGTGTTGGTTTTCCTACAATACATAACTCAGACACTGAACTAGCTCCCGCTCTTGAAATTATATAATCGGCAGCAGCATATGCTAAATCCATCTTATTTAAAAATTGATGTACCTGAACATCTTCTCTACCATCAAACTCTTTATACTCTTCGTAATACAATTTACCACATTGCCAAATCAATTGCACCTCTTGATCTTTAAAAAAATCTAATTCTGTCGCAACTAACTGATTGACTCTTCTAGCTCCTAAACTCCCTCCAATTACTAAAACTGTTTTCTTTTCTTTTTTTAAATCAAAAAACTTTAAAGCTTCTTCTCTTTTGGAATCTACCGATAACAAATCTTGTCGAACAGGATTTCCAGTTTTTATAATCTTCTCAAACGGAAAAAAACGCTCTAAATTATCATAGGCTACACATATTTTTTCCGCTCTTTTACTTAATAATTTATTCGTAATTCCTGGATAAGAATTTTGCTCTTGTACAACCGTTGGAATTCTCTTTCTATTAGCCACCATTAATGTTGGTCCGCTAGCAAAACCACCAGTACCAACAGCCACATCTGGCTTAAACTTATTTATAATTCTGCGAGCTTTCCAAAGACTACTCAATAGCTTTAATGGAAAAACAAGATTACTTAATGTTAACTTTCGTTGAATACCTGAAATCCACAAACCTTTTATTTCATAACCTGCTTTAGGCACTTTCTCCATCTCCATCTTCCCTTTTGCTCCTACAAATAAGATATTTGCTTTTGGATAACGACTCTTTATTTCGTTAGCAATAGCAATAGCAGGATAAATATGTCCTCCTGTACCTCCTCCACTAATAATTATGTTTACTGACTCTTTCATACTTATATAGTTTCATGCAAAATATCTAAAGGATTATCATCTAAAATAGATTCCTCTGTTTCATTTTTAGACGCACTCACACTCAATATCATTCCCAACGCAAAACACGTCATCCAAATTGAAGTACCTCCACTACTAATCAATGGTAAAGTTTGTCCTGTTACAGGAAACAAACTCGTTGCAACAGCCATATTAATCATGGCTTGAAAAATAATTGGTAAACCTACGCCAACTACGAGTAATGTCGCAAAAATTGTTGTTGCATTTTTAGCTACCACCAAAATCCTAAACAACAAAAGGAAATAAATAAAAATCACAAACAACGCACCTATCAAACCAAACTCTTCAACAATAATTGCGTAGATAAAATCTGATGATGATTGCGGCAAAAAATTCTTCTGTACACTTTTACCTGCACCTTTACCTATTAAACCACCAGTTGCAATAGCAATCTTTGCTTTTTCTACTTGATAATTTTCTTTTTTATCTCCAGAATAAAAACTCTCGATCCTTTTCTCCCATGTATCTACCCTATTCTTCATTAAACCAGGAAACGCCTTGACCACTAAAACAAAAAGCCCCAAAGCAACAATTCCCATTCCTAAAACATTGGCTATATACTTCAAAGGATACCCACCAATAAACACCAACAACACAATCATTGAAAAAACAATTGCTGTAGTTGAAAAGTTAGCTGGCAATATTAGCATTAAAACAAAACCTACTGGCAGCCACAATTGAAACAAACTCTCCTTAAAAACAATTTCTTTCTCCTTATTTTTAGCTAAATACCTAGCCACGTACACTAACAAGACTAAGCTTGCCAGAGTAGATGTTTGAAAACCAACCCCAACAAAAGGAATTCGAATCCATCTACTAGCATTAGCACCACCAATAGTCGTTCCTTGAGAAAGTGTTACAATCAATAGCAAAACTATAATAGGCAACATCAATACAGAACCTCCACTAAAATACCTGTACGGTATTTTGTGAACCCCATATAAAATTCCAAACCCCATTATCAATAAAGCAATATGTTTAATTAAATGTCCAGTTGTAGATCCATTCCCCACAACATACACCAAATTAGTACTAGCACTATACACCGGCATAAAAGAAAGTATTGCCAGTATAGCCACTATTGCCCAAATAGCCCTATCACCTTTTATATGTTTTAAAATATCTTTCAATCTCTATAAATTTCGAACAGCCTCTTTAAATTTTCGACCTCTATCTTCGTAACTTTCAAACAAATCAAAACTTGCACATGCAGGAGACAATAACACAGTACCTTCCTTTTGTGCTATCTTTTGAGCCACCTTTACAGCCTCATCTGCTCCTGCTGTTTCAACAACAACATCTACCACATTCTGAAAAGTCTCTATAATTTTTTGATTATCTAACCCTAAACAAACAATTCCTTTTACTTTTTCTCTCACCAATGGTAATAAATCTGTATAATCGTTCCCTTTATCAACTCCACCAACAATCCAAACTGTCGGCTTATCCATACATTCTAAAGCATAAAAAGCAGCATTCACATTCGTAGCCTTACTATCATTCACATACGTAACTCCATCTACCTTAACCACTCTTTCTAAACGATGCTCCACACCTTCAAACGAAGACATACTTTCTGTAACTGTATTGTTTCTAACCTGTAATAGTTTAGAAGCTAACATTGATGCCATTGCGTTTTTAGTATTGTGCTTTCCTTTTATTTTTAAATAAGCTGTATTCATTATATACTCGTCGTCGTTTAATCTTATTATTATATTATCTTCTTTTAAAAAAGCTCCATAATTCAACTCTTTTTCTAGTGAAAAAGGAACTAATTTTGATTGAACTGTATTTTCATTCAACCAATTTGAAATATTTTCATCATCTAAATCATAAATCAAAAAATCTTCTTCTGTTTGATTTTTTGTAATTCTGAATTTTGATGCGATATATTTATTTAAATCGTATTCATATCTATCTAAATGATCAGGCGTTATATTTGTAATCATTCCCACATGACACCTAAACTGATCAATTCCATCCAATTGAAAACTACTTAGCTCTAAAACATAACTATCGTAATTTTCAACCGCAATTTGCTTTGCAAAACTATCTCCAATATTACCTGCAATCCCCACATTCATCCCACTTTTATCTAAAATATGGTGAGTTAACAATGTAGTAGTAGTTTTACCATTTGACCCCGTTATACCTACTATTTGCGCATCAGTAAAATATGAAGCAAACTCTATTTCTGAGATTACTTTTACCCCAACCTCTTTTAACTTTTTTACTAAAGTCACCTTATCAGGTATACCAGGACTTTTCATCACTAAATCAGCGTTTAAAATCTTTTCTTCAGTATGCTGATTCTCTTCAAACTCTATTTCACTTTGTAAAAGAACTTTCTTATATTTTTCTGTAATAGCTCCTTTATCAGAAACAAAAACATCAAAACCTTTATTTTTTCCTAAAATAGCTGCTCCAACACCACTTTCTCCACCTCCTAAAACAACCAATCTTTTCATTTTATCTAAGCTTTAAAGTCACAATTGTAAATACAGCCAATAGAATACCTATTATCCAAAAACGCGTCACTATTTTACTTTCGTGATAATTTAATTTTTGATAATGATGATGTAAAGGAGACATTTTAAAAATTCGTCTTCCTTCACCAAATTTCTTTTTTGTGTATTTGAAATATGAAACCTGTAACATTACAGATAAAACCTCTATAAAAAACACACCTGCTAACAACGGAAGCAACAACTCTTTTCTAATCGCTATAGCTATTACCGCTATTATTCCCCCTATTGTTAAACTACCTGTATCTCCCATAAAAACCTGTGCTGGGTAAGTATTATACCACAAAAAACCAATTAAAGCCCCTGCAAAAGCCAAGATAAACACCGTCATTTCTCCTGAATTAGGTATATACATTACATCCAAGTACTCTGCAAAAACAATATTACCAGATACCCAAGCAAAAATCGCCAACGTTAAAACCATTATTGAGGAAGTCCCTGCTGCCAAACCATCAATCCCATCTGTTAAATTAGCACCATTAGAAACAGCTGTTACAATAAAAATCACCAATGGAATGAAAATAATCCAAGCATACTTCTCATAACCATCACCTAAAAAACTTAACACCTTTGCATACTCTAACTCATTGTTTTTCATAAAAGGAACTGTAGTTTTTGTAGACTTATGCGCCTCACCAAAAACCTGTCTCCTTCCATCTTCCTGAACAACTTGTTGTTCCACTGGTAATTTTTCTTTAATTGTCACTGAAGAATTAAAATACAACATCGCCCCCACGATAACACCTAATCCTACCTGACCAATTACTTTAAAAATTCCTTTTAAACCTGCTTTATCTTTTTTGAAAACCTTTATATAATCATCAGCAAAACCAATCACCCCCATCCAAAGGGTAGTAATCACCAAAATAATCACATAAATATTTTCTAACTTAGCTAACAACAACACTGGAATTAACGTAGACAAAATAATGATAACCCCACCCATAGTTGGAGTCCCTTTCTTTTGCATCTGTCCTTCCAGCCCTAAATCACGAATACTCTCCCCTACTTGCTGTCTTCTTAAAAACTCAATAATTCGCTTTCCAAAAATAGTAGAGATAAGTAAAGAAAAAATAAATGCTGCAGCCGAACGAAATGTAATAAACTGAAATACACTCGCCCCTGTTAAATTAAACTCGCTTTCTAAATATTCAAACAAATAATACAGCATTCTCTATATATTTTTTAATTGATTAAAACACAATGTTACCTCTTCCAAATCATCAAAATGAAATCTCTCACCATTGATTTCTTGATAATTTTCATGTCCTTTTCCCGCTATCAGTATAATATCTCCTTCTTTCGCCAACTTACATGCTGTTTTTATAGCTTGTTTTCTATCTAAAATTGAGAGTGTTTTTCTAAAATTCTCAGAAGACACTCCTTCTTCTATATCGTTTAAAATTGATTGTGGATCTTCTGTTCTTGGATTATCAGAAGTAAAAATCGCCTGATCACTCAATTGCGTTGCAATCATCCCCATTTTTGGTCTTTTTAAAGCATCTCTATCACCTCCACATCCAACAACAGTAATCACACTTTCATTTCCAGTTCTAATCCCATTAATTGTTTCTAGTACATTTTTCAAAGCATCTGGGGTATGCGCATAATCCACAATTCCAATCACCTTGTTTTGCGAAACCACATATTCAAATCGTCCGCTTACACTATCCAACTCACTAATAGTTCTTAAAATATCGAAACTCTCTATACCAAGCGCATCTGCTACACCGTAAATCGCCAACACATTATACGCATTAAAGTCTCCTATTAATTTCGTCCAAAGCTCAACTCCATTCATATTTAACAACGAACCTGAAAAACTTTTTTCTAATATTTTAGCTTTATAATCTGCAATTGTTTTTAATGCATATGTTTTTTTAGAAGCCTTAGTATTTTGAACCATTATCGATCCATTCTTGTCATCAATATTCACCAAAGCAAAAGAAGATTTTGGTAAATTATCAAAGAACGACTTCTTCACATCTCTGTACTCTGCAAAAGAGTTGTGATAATCTAAATGATCGTGCGATAAATTTGTAAAAACCCCTCCTTCAAAAAACAATCCTTCTATTCTTTTCTGATCAATTCCATGAGAACTAACCTCCATAAAACAATACTCAACACCTTCATCAACCATTTCTGCCAAGTACCTATTAATACTTAATGAATCTGGAGTAGTATGCGTAGCCTTATACTCATTTTCATTGATCATTATCTTAACAGTAGACAGCAAACCAACGCCATACCCCAACTTCATAAACAAATCATACAACAATGTAGTAATCGTTGTTTTACCATTAGTTCCAGTTACACCAATCAACCTCAAATCTTCTGAAGGATTTCCATAATAATTAGAAGCCAAAATTGCCAACGCTACATCCGAATCTTTTACAGCAACATATGTAACTCCTTCTACCTTATCCTCAGGTACATTTTCACAAATAACAGCTTTAGCCCCTAACGAAACAGCCTTCTCTATATAATTATGCCCATCAACCGTCACCCCGTTTTGAGCAACAAAAACATCACCTTTCACAATCTTTCGACTATCAAACTGAATACTTTGCACCTCAACATCTGTTGAACCAAAAACTGAATTAACAGCTACTTTATATAATATGTCTTTTAAAACTTTCAACTACGACAATTTTAAATATACTGTTGAACCTTTTTTTATTTTCTCACCTTTAGGTATTGATTGCTCTTTTACCTTTCCTAAACCAGTAAACTTCACTTTTAAACCTAAATTTTCTAATATAGAAACCGCATCCATACCACCTAAACCAACAACTTTAGGCATTATGGTTTTATACTTATCTGTTATTTGATAATACTTATCGTAATTCTTATCGACAGATGCAATCACCACTGAATCTGTAACACTCTGCACACTCGAAGGTGTAGATGTATAAATCTTATGCGCTATTTCTTTAAAAACTGGAGCAGCAACCTCAGCACCATAATACCCTTTTAATGTATTTGGCTCATGAACTACTACAATACACGAATACTTAGGATTCTCTACTGGAAAAAAACCTGCAAAAGAAGCCACATATTTTTTATTTGAATAATATCCTCCTTCATATTTCCCTTCTTTATTCTTTTTTCTAGGAATCCATTTTTTAGCCGTACCTGTTTTACCAGCCATTGAAAAATTAGGTGAATAAATTTTCTCTGCTGTTCCTTTTTTCACCACGTTTTCCATAATTCGAGTCACTTTATCAATTGTCTCTTGAGAAGCTATCTTTTCATTCAAAATCTCTTTATCAAACTTCTCTAAAACCTTCCCATCTCTTCTTAATTCTTTTACAAATCTTGGTTTCACCATTTGACCATCATTTGCAACTGCATTATAAAACATCAACATCTGAAGTGGAGTTAACGAAATTCCATACCCCCAAGCCATCCACTCTAAAGCAATCGGACTCCATTGCGCTCCTTTAGGATCTAAAATAAAAGGCTTCCCTTCACCAACTATCTTAACACCCGTTTGCTGATCTAAGCCAAACTTCTTTATTTTCTTTATAAATCTCTCAGGCGTTTTATCGTACTCTTTTCTTACCGCTTTTACAATACCAACATTAGAAGACACTTCAAAAACCCTCGCTAAAGATATCTTACCATACCCCTCCCAGCTACTATCTTCTACCTTACGATTATTTATAAATATTCTACCTTTTTCAGTATCAATCACCGAAGACGTATCCAAAGCCCTATCTTCCAACAAGGCCATCAAACTCGCTAACTTAAAAGTAGAACCAGGTTCATGACTCTCCCAAACTGCATAATTCCTTTTCTCATAATATTTACCAGTAGACGTTCTACCTAAATTAGATATCGCCTTTACTTCTCCCGTTAGAGTTTCCATAACAACAGCACAACCATGATCTGCCTCAAAATATTCCATTTGCCTTAACAAAGCATAATGAGTTATATCTTGAATATTCACATCAATTGTAGTAATCACATCTTTACCATCTTGAGGCTCCTTTTCATTTTCATCATTAATCGGTTTCCATTGCCCTTTAGCTATCTTCTGCTTCAACCTCCAACCGTTTTCTCCCTTCATATAATCTGAAAAAGCTCCTTCAATTCCAGCACCACCTCTATGATCATTATAACCTACAGTTCGCTCCGCTATTTTACCAATCGGATGCTCTCTAACCGCTTTTTGCTCTGCTATAAAACCTCCTCGATATACACCTAGATTAAAAATTGGAAAAGTTTTCATTTTCATGTAATCGTTATAACCGATATTTCTAGCGATTAACAAATAACGATTCCCTCTTTCTCTAGCCTGACTTAATTTATTTTCATAATAACTCGGAGTTTTCCCTAACATTTCAGACAAACTCACAGCCAACTCCCCAACCCTTTTCCCAAACACTCTTTTATCAACAGACATTACATCCATTCTTATCGTGTAATTAGAAATAGATGTCGCTAACAAATTTCCATCTGCCGCATACACATTTCCTCTATTCCCAAAAATTGTATCGTTTTTAATTGTAGTCTCTAAAGCCAATTTCTTGTACTTATCTCCTTCTACATATTGAAGATCAAAAATCTTAGCTGATATAACCAACAAAAAGAGTGACATTAAAACCACAACTACATACAACCTATTTAGTATACTCTTTTTAATTTTTGACAAATTTTACTTTATTAATACTTTTATTTTCTGTGGAGGCTCTTTAGCCGGCTCCAACCCTGTATCTTTAACTTTCTTTCGAATCGCACTTTCCAACTTCATCCTCATCAAAATAGTGCTTGTATCTACAAACTCAGCCCTCAACTCTCTTTTCAATTTATTCAATTCTGAGATCCGAACCACCTTTTCATCAATTGAATGCGAACTCCATATCATCACCAACAATAAACTCACTACAAAAAAGATCACTCTCCATTTTTTAACAGCTGACTCATCTGTTAAAAAACTACCTCTTAAAAGATCATAAACACCACCAGAACTCTCCTTCATATTTATTTTAATGTTGCTATTCTCAACTTTGCACTTCTAGCTCTATTATTTACAGCTATTTCTTCTTTACTTGGCACTATCAACTTACCTACTTTTTTCAAAGGCTCATTTGTATTACCAAAAAAATCTTTCTCTGACTCTCCCTCAAACAATCCTGTCCTTATAAATCGTTTTACCAATCTATCCTCCAAAGAATGATACGAAATAACACTTAACCTACCCGTTTCACTCAACAAATCTGGTATCTGATTTAAAAACTCCTTCAACACCTCCAACTCTTCATTCACTTCAATTCGAATTGCCTGATAAATCTGAGCTAATATTTTATGTTCTTTGCTTTTCGGCAAAAACCTTTCTAAAACTTTTCTCAACTGAAAACTTGTATCAATAGACTCATTTTGCCTAGCCCCAACAATCACTTTTGCAATCGCTCTTGCATTTCTCAACTCCCCATACCAATACAACACATCCGCCAACTTAGCCTCCTCATACTCATTCACCACTTCTTTAGCAGACACTTTCGCATTTTGATTCATTCTCATATCCAAATCACCATCAAAACGAATTGAAAAACCTCTTTCCGCTTCATCAAACTGATGCGAAGAAACACCTAAGTCTGCTAAAACACCATCCACCTTTTTAACTCCATAAAACCTCAAAAACCTGGAAATAAACCTAAAATTCTCCGCAATCAACACAAATCGATCATCTTCAATTTTATTCTGTTGTGCATCTGCATCCTGATCAAACGCAAACAAACGACCATTCTCCCCAAGCCTTTTTAATATCTCTTTAGAATGCCCCCCTCCCCCGAAGGTGACATCTACATAAATTCCATCTTTTTTAATATCAAGAGCATCTACACTCTCTTTTAACAATACAGACTCATGATAACTACTCATCTAAATCAAAATTTCCCATTACTTCTTCAGCAAGACCAGCAAAATCCGCCGCAGAATCTTCTATTACACTCTCGTACTTTTCTTTATCCCAGATTTCAATAATATTTACTGCACTCGACAAAACAACTTCTTTTTTAATCCCCGCAAAAACACATAAATCTTTCGGAATTAAAATTCTACCAGTTGAATCCACCTCCACAACTTTCACTCCTGCCGTAAACCTTCTTATAAAATCATTATTCTTTTTAACAAATCGATTCAATTTGTTAATCTTAGCCATCATCTGATTCCATTCCTGCATCGGATACAACTCTAAACAAGACTGAAACACAGAACGTTTCAACACAAAACCCTCTTGTAACACAGGAGCCAACTGCTTCTTAAGACTAGAAGCAACCATAAGCCTACCTTTGGCATCGGCTTTACACTCGTATGTTCCAATAAGATTTATCAATTAAAAACTATATAGTATTATTCAAAAGTATAAAATTTCTACCACTTTCTACCACTTTTTACCACATTGTTAATAAGTTTACTCAAAAACAGGTAAAAAACTGGTTTCAAAAACATTAAAAAACAAAAAAGGGGGATTTTGAAAAGAAATTGACCAGTAATAAAAAAAGAACTACTTTTGCGATTAGCCAAAAGACCGCTAATGACTGATTTTTTAAAGAAAGAAGACAAGTTTACGTACGCAGAAGCAGGTGAAGGAAGACCTATAATCGTGTTACATGGTTTGATGGGAGCTTTGAGTAATTTTAATGAAACTTTTAATTTCTTTTCGAAAAGAGGCTATAAAGTATTAATCCCTGAATTACCTTTATATACGCTGCCTATTCTGAAAACGAATGTAAAAAACTTAGCAAGTTTTTTACATGATTTTATTGAATACAAACAACTTAAAGATGTTATTCTTTTAGGTAATTCTTTAGGAGGGCATATTGCGTTGTATTATACAAAACATTACTCTCAAGACATTGCTGCACTTGTATTAACGGGTAGCTCTGGTTTGTATGAAAACTCTATGGGAAATAATTATCCTAGAAGAGGAGATAAAGATTTTGTTAGAAGAAAAACTCAAGAGGTTTTTTACGATCAAAGCATTGCTACCGAAGAACTTGTAGACCAAGTGTATGACGTTATTAACGACAGAAATACACTTGTAAAAACATTGGCTATTGCTAAAAGTGCTGTTAGGCATAATATGGCAAATGATTTACCTAATATGCAACAACCTTCTTGTATTATTTGGGGTAAAAATGATACTGTAACTCCACCTGAAGTTGCAAATGACTTTCATAGACTTTTACCTGATAGTGATTTATTTTGGATTGACAAATGTGGACATGCAGCCATGATGGAACATCCTGAAGAATTTAATCAAATTCTGGAAAAATGGTTCAATCAGCGTAATTTATAATTTTAGAATCTAGCAACGTGAAAATTAAATCGGCGGAATTCGTAATGAGCAATAGTAATGTAATTAATGCTCCAAAAGATCGAATTCCTGAATATGCTTTTATTGGTCGCTCTAATGTTGGTAAATCTTCATTAATCAACATGTTAATGCAACGTAAAAAGCTTGCAAAAACTTCTGGAACACCTGGTAAAACTCAGTTAATTAATCATTTTAAAATTAATGATGAATGGTTTTTAGTTGACTTACCTGGATATGGGTACGCCAAAGTTTCAAAAAAGAAGAGAACTATTTTTCAGTATTTTATTGAAAACTATTTTAATGAGCGTGAACAGTTAGTTTGTACTTTCGTTTTAGTAGATTCTAGACATGATCCTCAAAAGATTGATTTAGATTTCATGGCTTTTTTAGGTAAAAATCAAATTCCTTTCTGTATAGTTTTCACAAAGGCAGATAAACTACCTAGTTCCAAGCTAAACAAACAAATTACAACCTACAAAAGAAAATTATTACAGTATTGGGAGAGTTTACCAACTTCTTTTATTACTTCTTCTTCAAGTGGTTTGGGACGTGATGAGTTTTTAAACTTTATTGATGAAATTAACAAAGACGTAGCTGATAAATTTAAATAGTCTTTATTAATGCATTCTACAAAAGAAAATCTTCAAGTTTTACACGAAGACAATCATATTATAATTATTAACAAAAGGGCTGGCGATATTGTTCAAGGAGATAAAACTGGCGACAAACCTTTAAGTGATGTTGTAAAAGAATATATTAAAGATAAATACGAAAAACCTGGTAATGTTTTTTTAGGAACTGTTCATCGTCTTGACAGACCTACTTCTGGTATTGTTATTTTTGCACGTACTTCTAAAGCTTTAGAGCGTTTAAATAAAATGTTGCGTGACAAAGAAGTTAATAAAACTTATTGGGCTGTTGTAAAAAAAGAACCTTCTCCGAAAAAAAACACATTGACTCATTGGTTAAAGAAAAATCCAAAAAACAATAAATCGACCGCTCATAAATCAGAAGTAAACGGTAGTAAAAAATCAATTTTACATTACAATACAATTAAAAAATTAGATCACTACTCATTACTTGAAATTGACTTAGAAACTGGGAGACACCATCAGATAAGATGTCAACTTTCTTCGATTGGATCATCTATAAAAGGAGATTTAAAATACGGAGCTCCTAGAAGTAATAAAAACGGTAGTATTCATCTTCACGCTAGAAAGATTCATTTTATTCATCCTGTAAACAAAGAATCAATATCTATAACCGCTCCAACACCTAAAGACCCTATTTGGGATGCTTGTAACTAATTTGTATATTTAGTTTCTAATTCCCGTAAATGAAAGCATTAAAATATTTATTAGTTTTTACCATTCCTTTAACTGTCTACATTTCTTTTGAAGGTTCGGGGTGGTTAACTTTTATACCTTTAATTTATGTTTTTGGCATAGTACCTTTAGCTGACTTGTTTGTGACTATGGATGCTAGTAATTTTGACAAGGAACAAGAAGAGATCGAGAAAAACAATAAGCTATACTCTTATATTTTATATTTAACGCTACCTGTTCAAGTAGGTTTCTTAATTTATTTTTTAATCATTATTGACAATCATCCTTTTAATATTGACTTAATTGGTAAAATTTCTGCAATGGGAATCATGTCTGGGGTAATTGGTATTAATGTTGGACATGAATTAGGACACAGAAACAACAGACTTGAAGAGCTTTTAGGTGAAATATTGTTACTAACCTCTTTAGAAACTCATTTTTTACCATATCATAATGGTGGACATCATTTAAATGTAGCAACTCCTGATGATGCTGCTACTGCCAAAAAAAATGAACCTATATACATTTTCTGGTTTAGGTCTCAAATTATGAGTTATATTGAAGCCTGGAAATTAGAACACAAAAGACTTTCTAACCTAAACAAGTCTTGGTTTCATTATAAAAATAGAATGGTTATATACCTAGTTTGTCATTTACTTTTAATTGGTACAATTTTCTTTTTCTTCGGAATTATAACCGTGCTTTATTTTATTGCATCTGCCATTATAGGAATTTTATTACTTGAAACTGTAAACTATATAGAACATTACGGACTACTTAGAAAGAAAAATAAATTTGGAAGATATGAACGTGTTAAACACATTCATTCTTGGAATTCAAACCATGTAATAGGAAAATTAGTGTTATTTAATTTATCAAGACATTCAGACCATCATTATAATGGAAGTAAACATTATCAAATTTTAAAATCTTTACCTGAAAGTCCTCAAATGCCTACAGGGTATCCTGGTATGATGTTAATTTCACTGATACCTCCATTATGGTTTAAAATAATGAACAAAAAACTACAAGAAATATAAAAATGGAAAATTCTACGATTCAGAATGCTATTCCTGAACTTATTTTAGCACAAAAAAACTTTTTTAAAACTCAACAAACTAAAGATGTTTCTTTTAGAAAAAAGAGTTTACAAAAACTCTTAAAGGAAATTACACGAAGAGAAGAGGATATTTTAAAAGCTTTATATAATGATTTTAAAAAGCCCGAGTATGAAGGTGTAATGACAGAAATTTCTATTGTTATTTCTGAATTAAAAATGATGATTAAAAATGTTAGTTCTTGGGCTAAACCTAAGAGAGTATTACCATCATTATTGAATTTTCCTTCATCTGCTAAAATTCACAAAGATCCTTATGGTACTACACTAATTATTGCTCCATGGAATTATCCATATCAATTAGCTTTTTCTCCTTTAGTTGGTGCTATTGCTGCAGGAAATACTGTTGTTTTAAAACCATCAGAATTAACGCCACATGTAAGTACTATTTGTAAAGAAATAATAGAAGCTGTATTTGATAAAGAACATGTAGCTGTAGTAGAAGGTGGAATTCCTGAAACTCAAGAATTATTAGCACAACGTTGGGATTATATCTTTTTTACAGGAAGTGTTCCTGTTGGAAGAATAATAGCCAAAGCTGCCGCAGAATATATTACCCCTGTTACTTTAGAATTAGGCGGTAAAAGTCCTTGTATTATTGATGAAACAGCCAATATAAAACTAGCTGCTAGACGACTGGTTTGGGGTAAGTTTCTAAATGGTGGACAAACATGTATTGCTCCTGATTACCTATTAATTCACAAAAAAGTAAAAGATTCATTTGTAAAACACTTTAAAGAAGAAATCACAAAAGCTTATGGTGAAAATCCTGAAAAATCTGGAGATTTCTCGAGAATTGTAAACACTAAAAATTTTGATAGACTAGCCGCTATGTTGGACAACGAATCTATTTTAATTGGAGGTGAAACTAACAGAGAAGAATGTTATATTGCTCCAACTTTAGTTTATGAACCTAGTTTAGATAGTGAGGTTATGAAAGGTGAAATTTTCGGACCTATTTTTCCTTTAATTTCTTACGATTCTGAAACATATATAGATAAAGTTCTTTCTAAATATGACAAACCTTTAGCCTTTTATGTATTTACCAAACGTATGTCTTTTGCTAAGGATTTAATTAGAAAATATTCTTTTGGAGGTGGAACTGTAAATGATACTACGGTTCACTTTGCTAATCATAGACTTCCTTTTGGAGGTGTTGGTGAAAGTGGTATTGGTAGTTATCATGGCAAAAAAAGTTTTGATGTTTTTTCTCACCAAAAAGGTGTAGTTACTAGAGGAAATTGGTTAGATATCCCTACTAGATATGCTCCTTATAAAGGAAAACTTAAGCAATTAAAAACTTTAATGAAATTCGCCTAAAAGATGACACAAAAAACAGTTAGTGAAGCAATCGCTTATAGAAGATCTGTAAGAGTATATGATGCTGAACAAAAAATTGATTCTTCTATTGTAAAAAAATGTATTGAACAAGCCGTTTTGGCTCCTAATAGTAGTAACATGCAACTTTGGGAATTTTACCATGTTACTTCTGAAGATATTGTACAAAAAATTGCACCGCTTTGCTTTAATCAAAATGCAGCAAAAACGGCACAACAACTAGTTGTGATTGCTGCTAGAAAAGATTTATGGAAAAAACGAGCTCAATCTAATTTAGAGTATCTTAATAAAGTTTTTCCTCCAAAACCAAAAGCAGAACAAAGTAGTAGAGAAAAATTTGCTAAAAACTACTATAAGAAATTAATTCCGTTTACTTATAGCGACTTTCTAGGCATTTTTGGACTTTTAAAATACATTATGATTCTAATTACTGGATTATTTAAACCAATGTATCGAGAAGTAAGAAGTAAAGACATGAGAGTAGTTGCTCATAAAAGTGCTGCTTTAGCTGCTCAAACTTTTATGCTTAGTATGGCTGCTGAAGGTTATGACACTTGCCCTATGGAAGGTTCCGACACTTGGAGAGTAAAGCGTGTTTTAGGCTTGCCTTTTACTGCTGAAATAAACATGATTATTTCATGCGGTATTAGAAAACCTGAAGGTGTATATGGCGAACGTTTTAGAGTACCTTTTGAGGAAGTTTATAAAGAAATATAATTAATTACTATCTCCTAGTAGATAGGCAAAAATATCATAGTCTGTTGGTTTGTTTCTCTTAATACCAATGACTAAAAGATCTTTCCAATAAAGAAAAGAATTACGAATTAAATAATATTCGTAATCTTTTTTTTGAGGAAGGTTATCAAAGAAAACCTGCAAATTTTCACAATAGTCTTCCCAATCTTTTTTTTCATTTCTATATTCTTTTGCTAATATTTTTAACTCTTTATAACCTTCTTCTATTGTTATTTTATACACTTCATTAAGCTTACCTTTATTCCATTCACACTTTCCTATTACATCTGATACATAATCTACAAAAACATCTATAACATCTTTTAAATTATCTACTGGATAAAACATATTCAACTTGGCAAATTCAGAAGATAACTTTTTACTTGAAACTCCTTTTTCTAGATTAAAATAAACTTTTTCATTCGTGTACCAAATCATGAAATCATGATATCTATCTTCTAAATACATGTGATTCTGAAGCCAATCGTTGAAGTTTTTTACATAACGATAAAAATTATCTTTCCCTCCTCCTACATTCGAATAATTTAAAAATGTATATTCTTCTTTATAAGCATCTAAATTTTGATTAAAACAAGATTCATTACTAACTTTCAACTCATAATATAAAGTATCTCCTAATGAAGGTAATCCACTATCAACTACAATAAAACCTATATAAAACTCATTTTTATCATCTTTCTTATACGACTCCTATTCAATCAAATAAAAACACTCTCCTTTAAAAAAACTAATTTCTAAATATTTTTGTAAATACAAATAATAGAGCCTTAATTCATTATCAGAATAATTAAATAAAGCTCTAATTTTCTGAACAATATCTTCTTTATTAACTTTTTTTATTTCACTAAACCTTCTATCATCCCCAGCTAATTCTATAAAATCTGAAATAAACTCTATTCTTAATTCTTCTTTATCTTCTTCTGATAACAATTCAAAAGTATCTTCTAAATAGTCCGAATAATATCCATATTGAAATAAATAGTCTTTAACCTTTTTCCATTTACTTTCCATATTTTCATATGGAAATTTCACAAACTTCAATTTGTCTCCACGTAAATCATATACAGCATGAGAAAAACTTCTCTGAGGTAAATTTTTCATTTGCATCCACTCAGGAAATGCTAATTGTAGTTCTTTAGAACCATCTTCTTTCTCTTTAAAAAAGGTCTCTAATATTTCTACATCTTTTTTCTCCACCAATTCCATAACTATTCAATTCTTCTACTTTTAAAACAACCTAGCGTTAAAATTAATTATTGTTTCTTCTATCCAAGAATATTCAGGTAATTCTTTTAATTTGTCAATCAAATCTAAAGACAATTCCTCGATTCCTAATAAAGCTCCTGAAATCTGTCCTGCTATGGAACAATTCGTGTCGGTATCACCTCCTATTTCAATCAGTTTTTTAAACATTTGGTCCACTCCTAATTGTTTTACCATATTTGCCGCAGCAATTGCTAACGGAATTGAATCTACCACATAGCCGCTATTCCCTTTTTTACCTATTTCTAATAGATCATCAATATCTTTTATTGCTATCAATCGATCTCTTAATCGAGTATCTGGTAATTTAGGAATAAGTAACTCTATTAAATTTTCTTCTCCTGTCCATTCATTATTTAAAGCTGATTTTATAGCAAACCATACACATAAAGCTCCAACATAAACCTCATCGTTATTATGAGTAATTATACTAAAATCTCTTATCTGTTCTCTAGAAATATTTTCGAAAAAAGCCAAAGGAGCAACTCTCATTGCTACACCATTACCAGCAGCATACTCGCCTTTACGACCTGTAAATCTCCAATGTATTCCTGCATTTAGTTCTGTAAATGCTTTCAGAGTACTAGCACCAATGCCTGTAATTTTACCTTTTCTAAAGTATTCAGCATACTTTTGAGCAAAAGCATTCATATTTATACTTGTGTCTTCTATGATAACTTCACTAGTTGCTAGTGTCAACTGAGTATCATCTGTAATTTTCCAATGAAGTGTTTCTTCTTTTGGTTTTCCAAATAAATAAAACGTTGTCTTCTCTTCTTCTTTTTTGTTCACATTTTCAAACGCACTACCATATGCATCACCTATTGCTCCACAGATAATACACCCTTCAAATCTTTTTGACAATTTCATATAATCTACCTATTCTTTAGGCAAAAACATCAATTTATATTCTGATTTTTCTATTTCTTCTTGATTTAACTTCATCTTTACATAACCTCCATTTAAATATTTTTCAGCTTGATCTTTATAAAATTCGCTAAATCTATTTCCACTTTGTCCAGTTGGTATAATAGCAATACTATTTTCTACATCAGCAAAATCAATCACTCTTCTTGAAGAAGGACCAGCAGTAGTCTTATAAACTCCTGTACTATCAATATTAAAAATATGATTATTAATTACTTCTCCACCTCCATGAGTTTCAAATGGACCTACATTAAAAATCTTACCTAATATACCTCCGGCTTGCCCTATTGCGTGTTGATGTGTTACAGTCATTACTCGTTTCCATTCCCAATTATCAACTTTACTTCCTAATTGATTATTTAAAAACGATACTGCATTTTTAAAAGATGTATTAATTATATTCTTTTTATCTTCTTTTACTTCTTTAGTAACTACATTATCCCACCAAACAGACTCTGATTTATTCATTTGTAATGCAATCATTTTTCTGTAAAACGGAGTACCGTCTATCATTTGTAAGAAACCTTTTTTTCCCATTTCATCTTCAAAAGTGTTCTTTAAAAACTCATATACAAATCGAGTATAAACAGTTGCACCAATAGACTCTTTCTTGTAATCGCCATCCCAATTTACTAAAAACTCATATGCCTTTTTTTCTGATTCATTTAATTTTGCAACATCTATTAAACTACTGTTTTCTTTTATCAAACCTGTAGCTACCAATGATTTTACATCGTACAACATTTCTGCCATGTCTTCAGTTGTAAAATCATCTTTTACCTCTAACAATGAAGTAATTCTTTTGGCTCTATCTTCAGGTAAATAATACCCCGGATATAACTTACCTCGAATAGAATCTGGTTGGTTATTTGCTGAATACACATAACCCCAATCAGGGTTTATAGCTTGTGGATTATCATCAAAATCATAAAAACATGTAATTTCATCTTTTCCTGTACTTCCTTCTAAATACAATTTGGTATTTACACTATCTCTATATTCATATAATTTTGCTGCAGCAAACCAAGCAATGTTATCTTTTGCATCGCCATACATAATATTTAGTCCTGGAGCATGAATTTTAGCAACTCCTTTTTTAAATTCTTCTAATGAATTTGCATGCGACATTTCATAACATATATCTAATAACTTATTTGGCAAATGTGTATAAATCCACTTCATTGCAATTGGTCTATCGTCTTCAATTTGCTCTAAAATATCGTTCATTATAGGTCCGTGCTTACTTACCTTAATTTTATAAATAGAATCTTTTTCATCTTTAACCTTAATTCTCTTTTCTAAAACTTCATAAGCATTATAACCTTCTGGTGTTTTGTATTCTAATTCATTATTAGGATTATTTTTTTCAACATAAAAATCTACATCGTCATTTTCAAACATTGTCATTCCATAAGCATAGTTTCTATTATGCCCTAGAAGAGGAAATGGTGTTAACGCTAAATTAAAGCCATACATTTCGTAAGTAGGTGTTTTAATATGATTTTGATACCAAATTGCTGGTTGAAAAAATCTTATATGTGGATCGTTTGAAAAGATTACTTTGCCATCTTTTGTTTTTTTAGGACCTACTACCCAAGCATTACTTCCCATTAACGTAGGTACAGGAAGATGATTCATTATCTTGTTTATTTCAGCAGATAATTGCGCTTTTATAATTGGATTTTTTGCATTTTTTATAAACGTGCTTCCCTTAGGAGTAATACCTAATTCCTTTACATAAGCTTCACCATATTTTTCGTTAATTTCATTTAACAAAGGATCTGTTTTATGTGCAGCAGCAAAACTAAAAGCCATATAACCAAAAACATTGTACATGTCTTTTAATGTATATTTTTCTTTTTCAATACCTAATAAATAAAATTCTAAAGGAGTCTTACCATGCTCCATAAAACTATTCACGCCTTCTAAGTATGCTTCAGTTAACTTATAAGCTTTAGAAGTTTTATCTAAATTTTCTATTGTTTTTTTAGAAGCTTCCTCTATTCCTAAACCAGAAAAAAACTTATCTGTTCTAATCAAATCTTTTCCAAACATTTCGCTTAACCTTCCAGCGGCAAGTCTTCTAAATAACTCCATTTGCCAAAGTCTATCTTGCGCATGTACATAGCCAAAAACTTTAAAAGCATCTTCTTCATTTTGCGCATTAATATGAGGTACCCCATTTTCATCGTAAAAAACGGTAACTGCATCTTTCAGGTCTAAGTTTTTTAATTCACCACTATACTTTGGTTCCAAGCTTTTTCCAATAAAAAAAACAGTAACACCAATTAATAATAAAACAATGATTAGAAATCGAAAAATCTTTTTGAATACTTTCATGCTATGTAGGATAATTTATCAAATATAACAGTTTTAAATTTTGTACTTTTGAAGAGAAATAAATTAGGTTTTTAAATGAGAAAAATCCATATGGTTGACTTACAAAGTCAGTATCAAAAAATAAAGGAAACAGTAGATGCATCTATTCAAGAAGTTTTAAATTCTTCATCATATATTAATGGTCCTTATGTGAAAGAATTTCAAAAGGATTTAGAAGATTATTTAGATGTAAAACATGTGATTCCTTGTGCTAATGGTACAGATGCGTTACAAATAGCTATGATGGGATTAGATTTAAAACCTGGAGACGAAGTTATTACAGCTGACTTTACATTTGCTGCTACAGTAGAAGTTATTGGTTTATTAAAACTAACTCCTGTTTTAGTAGATGTAGAACCTGATACTTTTAATATTGATATTGAAGCGTTAAAAAAAGCAATCACTCCTAAAACAAAAGCCATTGTTCCTGTTCATTTATTTGGTCAGGTTGCCAATATGGATGCCATTATGGAAATAGCAAACGCTCATAATCTTTTTGTTATTGAAGATAATGCCCAAGCAATTGGTGCTAATTATACTTTTAAAGATGGAAGTAAAAAGAAAGCAGGTACTATTGGAAATGTAGGAACTACTTCTTTCTTCCCTTCCAAAAATCTTGGATGTTATGGTGATGGTGGTGCAATTTTTACGAATGATGATGATTTAGCACATACTATTAGAGGTATTGTTAATCATGGTATGTACAAACGTTACTATCATGATGTTGTTGGAGTAAATTCTAGACTAGATAGTATTCAAGCGGCAGTTTTAAAAGCTAAGCTACCATTATTAGATTCTTATTGTAATGCCAGAAGAAAAGCTGCAGTATATTACAATAATGCTTTTAAAAGTAACGAGCATATTATAACACCTACAACTTCATCTTGTGGTGAAATTTGCCCAACATGTGACTGTCATGTTTTTCATCAGTACACATTACAAATTACCAATGGTAAAAGAGATGAGTTACATCAGCATTTATTAGATAATGGTATTGCAAATGCAATATATTATCCTGTGCCTTTACATAAACAAAAAGCTTATGTTGATGATCGTTATAACGAAGAAGATTTTAAAGTAACAAATACGTTAATTGATACTGTAATTTCTCTTCCAATGCATACCGAACTAGATGAAGAACAATTAGCTTTTATTACTAAAACAGTTAATGATTTTTTAAGTTAATTCCTTAACTAGCAACAATGAGTCAAAAAATTAGTTTATTACAAGTTATTCATTTTACTCTAATTTTAGGTATTTGTATAGCTTATGCTGTTCTTGCTGATATAAAAAACATTTTTAATTTACAAATAGATACTGACTCATTGCCTTATGCGTTTATCCCTATTGGTTCTTATTATTTAAGTAACATCGTTTTTAAATCGATTTTAGGTAACATTAAAAGGGAAAACTCAAATGAAGAAAAAATAACTTTTTATCAATCTGCTTCTATTGCTCGTTGGGCTATCTTAGAAGTAGGTTGTTTTATAATATTATTTATTAAACCAGACTTTGCTTTACTTGGTTTGGTAATTGTAATATATATGTTTCTAATCAGACCTACTAAAAAAACTACTTTAGATCAACTAAATATAAAAGAAACAGAAATACATTAACAAATAATGAAAAAAATTTTAGTTACTGGTGGACTTGGTTTTATTGGTTCGCACACGGTTGTTGAATTACAAAACACTGGATTTGAGGTTATAATTATTGATGACTTATCAAATTCTTCGATAGATGTTTTAGAGAACATTACCAAAATAACTGGTACACAACCAGCATTTCATAATATTGATTTACGCATCAAAAAAGATGTAAAAAACTTTTTCGACACAAATAAAATAGATGGAATTATTCATTTTGCAGCTTTTAAAGCTGTAGGAGAAAGTGTTCAAAATCCGTTAGATTATTACGAAAACAATATTGGGAGTTTAGTATATCTGTTGCAAGAAATGAGAGATCGTAACTTAGATAACTTCATTTTTAGTTCTTCATGTACTGTATATGGTCAAGCAGATGAGTTGCCTATTACAGAAAACGCCCCTACAAAACCAGCAGAATCTCCATACGGGAATACAAAACAAATTGGTGAAGAAATTATCAGAGATACTTGCAAAGCAAACAGCCTTAATGCAATTGCATTACGTTATTTTAATCCTATTGGAGCTCACGACAGTGTTCATATTGGTGAATTGCCTCTAGGTGTTCCTCAAAATTTAATTCCGTATGTTACACAAACAGCTGCAGGAATTAGAGAACAACTATCTGTTTTTGGTGATGATTATGATACTGCTGATGGAACTGCTATTAGAGATTATATTCATGTTGTTGATTTAGCAAAAGCTCACATTGCTGCACTACAGCGCTTACTTGAGAAAAATAATAAAACCAGTTTTGAATTTTTTAATGTAGGTACAGGTAAAGGTAGTTCTGTTTTAGAAGTTATAAAGGCTTTTGAAAATGCAACTGATCAAAAATTAAATTATAAAATCGTAGGAAGAAGAGAAGGTGATATTACCGCAGCATACGCTGATACTACAATTGCCAATAAAGAACTTAACTGGAAAACAGAAAAAACCTTAGAAGAGGCTCTTAACTCTTCATGGGAATGGCAAAAAAAACAATTATAAATATCATTTTATAAATTATAAAAATACCCTGATAGATTAATATTATTATGGGTATTTTTGTTTTTCTAAACAATTGGTTAGTTTTGTAATGTAAATGGCAAGAAAAAAACAATACATAGAGGAAGAGGTTATTCAAAAAGCAATGAATTTGTTTTGGAAGAATGGTTATGAAACAACCTCAATGCAAATGCTTGAAAAAGAAATGGGCATTAATAAATTCTCTATTTATGCTAGTTTTGGAAGTAAAAATGGTGTTTTTTTAGCCAGCTTAAAGTGCTACAAAGAAAAACTAAAAGTTATTACAGAAAAATTAAAAAATTCAAATAGTGGTATAACTGGTATTCAAGAATACTTTTACGACTTTTTAGATTTTTCAAAAGAAAATGACTTAAGAAAAGGATGTTTAGTTACTAACACAGCCAATGAGTTGAATGAAGACTCTGATAAAGATATAAGAGAACAGCTTTTTATTTTCACTAATTATATTAAAAGTTTGTTCCATAAAAATCTTGCACAAGAAAATCGATTATCTGATACTAAATTAGAAGAACTTAGTGATTATTTAATTGTATCTATGTACGGATTAGCATCTGCATCTAGAGTATTCAATAAAGTTCAATTAGACATATATATAAAAAACATATTTAACAATTTTTGATTTTTTTTAACCAATAACTAAACGATTGTTTAGTTATTAAAATTCTAAATAAATATTATGAGCAATTTTAAAATTCACACTATCGAAACTGCACCAGAGGCAAGTAAACCATTATTAGAAAATTCAGTAAAAGCTTTTGGTATGGTACCAAATTTACATGCTGTAATGGCTGAATCTCCAGCTACTTTAGAAGCATATCAAAATTTACATCATTTATTTTCTGAAAAAACTGCCTTCAATGCTGAAGAACTTACTGTTATATGGCAAACAATTAATGTAGAAAACGAATGTCATTATTGTGTTCCTGCACACACAGCCGTGGCAAATATGATGAAAGTAGATCCTGCTATTAGTGAGGCTTTAAGAAATGAAACTAAATTAGCTAATGAAAAATTACAAGTACTTCGTGAAACTACTTTAAAAATAGTACAAGAAAGAGGTTTCATATCTGAAGATGATGTTGCTACTTTTAAAAATGCAGGATATGACAATCAACACTTATTAGAAATTTTATTGGGTTATTCTCAAAAGATATTAAGTAACTATACAAATCACCTTGGAAAAACTCCTGTTGATGCTCCTTTCGCTAAATTTGCTTGGAGTAAAACAACAGTATAATTATCAATAAACTGTAAATAAGTTAACCCCTCAGAAATTATTAAATTTTTGAGGGGTTTCTATTTTAATTAGTGAATATATCAATCTTAATAAATAACAATTTTAATTTTATTAATTTCATAACCTAAAATCAAACATATAAAATGAAAAAAATATTTTTCACACTAGTCATAATGGCTCTTTTTAGTTGTGATACGGAAACTAAATCATCTAAAAAAGATACTAAAAACTTAAAAATTGATTATGAAAAAATAACTTTAGATAATGGTTTAGATGTTGTTTTTCATGTTGATAAATCAGATCCTGTTGTTGCTGTAGAACTTATGGTACATGTTGGTTCGGCAAGAGAAATTGAAAATAGAACTGGTTTTGCACATTTATTTGAGCATCTATTATTTTTAGAATCTGAAAACTTAGGGAAAGGTGGACTTGATAAAATGAGTGCTCGTATTGGTGGTTCTGGTGCAAACGGATCTACCTCTAGAGATAGAACTAACTATTTACAAACTGTACCAAGTGATGCTCTAGAAAAAATGATTTGGGCTGAAGCTGATAAATTAGGATGGTTTATTAATACTGTAACTGAACCTGTACTTGCTAAAGAAAAACAAGTCGTAAAAAATGAAAAAAGACAAAGTATTGACAATAGACCTTATGGACATAAACAATACGTTATAGATAAAAATTTATATCCAAAAGATCATCCATATAACTGGCAAGTAATTGGTTCTTTGGAAGACCTTCAAAATGCTACGGTAAATGATGTAAAAACGTTTTTTAAAAAATGGTATGTTCCTAACAATGCTACTTTAGTTTTAACTGGTGATATTAATGTTGCTGAAGCTAAAAAATGGGTACATAAGTACTTTGATGAAATTCCAAGAGGAGAAGACATAGCTCCTATTCAAAAAAGACCTGGTGTTATTACAGAAAATAAATTACTAGTTTATGAAGACAACTTTGCTCGCTTACCTGAACTAACACTTACTTGGCCTGTAGTTGAGCAATATCATAAAGATGCCTATGCATTAGATATTTTAACTGAATATTTATCTACAGGAAAAAATGCTCATTTAAATAAAATATTAGTTGATGATTTAAAATTAACTGCCTCAACTTCTATGTATAATTATACTTCAGAATTGGCAGGGCAAGTTCAATTAGTAGTGAGAGCTTTTAATGAAGTTAAATTAGATGATGTAAAAAAAGGAATTGATCAAGCTTTTACGGATTTTGAGACTAATGGTATTCCGCAGAAGGATTTAAATAGAATTAAAGCAGGTCTTGAAACTGATTTTTACAGAAGTCTATCTAGTGTGTTAGGTAAAGGATCTCGTTTAGCTTCTTATAATACATATACTGGTGATCCGGGTTACGCAACTAAAGAATTGAATCAAGCATTAGCTGTTACCGCTGAAGATGTAATGGCAGTTTATAATAAGTATATCAAGGCTAAAAACTTTATCGCTACTAGTTTTGTTCCAAAAAATCAGCAAAATTTAGCATTAACAAATTCTGTTGAAGCTATTATTAAAGAAGAACAAATTATCGCAGGATCTGAGGAAGATTTTGACGCTTCAATAGCTGCTACTTACGAAAAGACTCCTTCTAGTTTTGATCGTTCTGTTGAGCCTCCTTATGGTAAAAAACCAGAGATTAAAATTCCTGAAATTTGGAAAACTAGTCTTGACAATGGATTACAACTTTACGGTACCACAAATAGTGAAGTCCCTCTAGTTGAATTTAATATTGTTATTGAAGGTGGACAACTGTTAGAAAAAATGGACAAACTAGGAGTAGCAAACCTAACTGCCAATATGTTAGAAAAAGGTACTGCTAATAAAACAGTTAGTGAATTAGAAGATGCTATTGCTCAATTAGGTGCTTCAATATACGTGTATGCTACTAAAAGAAACATTGTAGTATCTGCTACAACTTTAAGCAAAAATTACAACAAAACTATTGATTTGGTTACTGAAATGCTTTTACAACCTAGATGGGATGAAAAAGAGTTTGAGTTAATCAAAAAGAGCGCTATTACAAGATTAAGACAACAAGAAGCCAGTCCTAGAGCAATTGCTAGTAATGCTTATAATCAATTAATTTATGGTGATGATGTAAGAGCTAAAAACATTTTGGGTAGTGTTTCTTCGGTAACTAACATTACCATTGATGATTTAAAAACATATTATCAAAATTATATTTCTCCATCAATTTCTAAAATGCATGTTGTTGGAGATATTTCTAAGGACAAGGTTACTGCTTCTTTAACAAGCTTGAATAAAGAATGGAATGCAAAAGAAGTAACAATTCCTAATTTTAAAGCTATTAAACAACCAGAAAAGTCTACGGTATATTTTTATGATATTCCAAATGCTAAACAATCGCAACTTCGTTTTGGTACTCCTGCAATGTCATTTAATAGCCCTGATTTTTATCCTGCTAACGTGATGAATTATATTTTAGGTGGTGGTGGTTTTGCTTCTCAATTAACTCAACAGTTAAGAGAAGGTAAAGGATATACTTACGGAATTAGATCTAGATTTAGCGGAAATAAAACAGATGGAACTTTTACTATATCTAGTGGAGTAAGAAGTAATATCACTTTAGAAGCATCAACTCTTGTAAAACAAATACTAGAGAATTATGCCAAAAATTATAATGAAAAAGACTTAGCAACAACTAAAGGATTCTTAATTAAAAGTAATGCTCGTGCTTTTGAAACAATGAGAGCTAAATTAAACATGCTAGAAAACATAAGTAGCTATAATTTAAATGCTGATTATGTAAAGGACAGAGAAAAGATTGTTTCTGAAATGACAATTCCTAGAATTCAAGAGTTAGCTAATAAATATGTAGATCCAAATAAAATGATTTGGTTAGTAGTTGGTGATGCAGAAACTCAATTAAAAAGAATGAAAGATTTAGGTTTTGGTGAGCCTGTTTTATTAAATAAAACTCAAATTAAAGTTAAACAATAAAATAAAAAAATCTATCAATTAAAATTGATAGATTTTTTATATAATTAATAATATGGAAAAACTGTATATCCATTTTTTATTGTTCAGTGCCTTTCATGGTATTTTGTTAACCTTTGTTTTACTTTTTAAAAAGAGGAGTTCAAAAAACATGTTATTGGTCTTATTACTTTTTACTTTTTCTTTATATTTAATAGAACTTTTTTTAGTTAATGTTGGTTTTATAAAGAGAGTACCATCTCTAATGCTTATAACCTATCCTACTATATTTGCTATAGGTCCGTTAATTTTATTGTATAGTAAAAAACTTTTGGAGTTAAAAATATCAAATCATAAAAAGATCATTATTATTAGTATCCCTATAATTATATATCTTTCTTTTATACCTTATTATTTACTTGATGGAGAAACAAAAATAAACTGGTCCTGGTATTCTAGTAACACAAATTATTTAAGTCATATTAAATTTTTTCTACAAAAAACTTTTTTTATTGTTTACACATTTATTTTTTTGTTTTTCACTTTAATAGAAGGTAGAAATATACTTTTAGATTCAAAAAAAACAGATAAAAAAATTCCTCCTAAAAATTATAAATGGTTTAAAATTTTTGTACTTAGTTTTATTATTTTACTGATAATTGAATTAAATGTTATCCTATTTTTTGAAAAAACTAACGCTCTGATTTTTACTTTATTTTTAGCTTTATTTATTCACTTTTTTATCTATTCAATTATTATTAATCCAGAGTTTTTCTTTGATTTAAAAACGAATTTAATCAAATATCGAAACTCTCCAATTACTCCGTCTGATGCTTCTAAAATTTCAACAAATTTTATTCAATACCTAGAGGTAAATAAACCTTATTTAAATGATTCTTTTGATCTTAAAACTGCAGCAACTCATCTAAACATACCTAAACATTATTTATCTCAGGCTATAAGTCAAAATTTAAAATCTTCTTTTTCTAAAATAATAAAGGAATATAGAATTAAAGAAAGTATTAATTTACTAATAGCAGATCATTTAAAAGAGCGAAAAATTATAGACATTGCATTTGATTCTGGCTTTAAAGATATTTCTAATTTTTATAGAACTTTTAAAGAATTAAAAGGAATGACTCCATCTAGTTTTAGAGATAAAAACATTTAATTTTTTGTTAATTTTTTAAAAATAAACTTGCATAAAATTAATTACCATACATAATAACTAATTCATATCTCATATTTGCTTAAAACTTTAAACATATAATAATGAGAAAAAATATATCATTAATAATGATACTTTTAAGTTTGTCTTCAATATGGGCACAAGAAGATCCTGTACTTAAAGATTTAGTTAGATTCAATAGACCAACTACAAGTCCAAGAGCTGAGGTATCTCAAAAAATTGGAATTAACTTTATTAAAGTCAATTATGGTAGACCAAATGTAAAAGGTAGAAAAATTTTTGGAGGTTTACTTCAATATAATAAAATATGGAGGTTGGGTGCCGATTATCAAACTATTATTGATTTTCAAAATGAATACAAAATACAAGACAAAATTGTCAAAGGAAAATATGCTTTATATGCTATTCCTAATGAAAAACATTGGACAATTTATTTCAACAAAGATGTAAAAGGTTGGGGGCAATATACCTACAGAAAAGAAAATAATATTTTTGAATTTAAAGTACCTGTTGAAAAGGCTTCTGAGTTTACAGAAACTTTTACCATAAATTTCATAAATACTTCTATGAATAAAGGTGAAATTATATTTCAATGGGAAAACACTAAAACTAAGCTACTTATAAGTGCTAGTGAAAATCATAAAAAAGAAATAGATTTTAACATTACAGCAGCTTTAGGTTTAAATGAAAAAAGTATTGGATACAAATACTACCTAGCAAGTGAATATTTATTTATAAACAATAAAGATTCAAAAAAAGCACTAGAATACATACAAAAAGCTATAGACACAGGAAATAATGCTTTTTATACTCATTACTTAAAAGGAGAAATTTTATATACAATGGGAAATTTTAAAGAAGCTGTAAAAGCTGCTAAAGAAGCTAAAAAGAATTTATTTAAAGGTTTTTCAAATCCTGAATGGGAAAATAAAATAGATTACGCTATTATGAACTGGAAAAAATAACATTTTAATTATATAAATAAAAATACCATTTTAAACTTGAAATTGATAACCAACTTCTATTTTTAATTAATTTCTTTAATAAAATGGTATTTTATTTTTTAGCCAAAAGCTTTTTAGTCTTTCTAAAATACACTAATAAATAAATCATACCTAAGAAAATAATAAAGGATGAAAAATAAAAGATACTCGGTACTTTGGTTATTGACTCTTTAAAATACCATCCGGATGATAAGGCTCCTAAACCAATTCCAGCTTCCAAGGCTATAAAGCGAGTAGCAATAGCTTTACCTCTAAACTCTTTAATACTTAAATCTATATTCCAAGCATTTATTGTAGGAGATAAAATTCCCATTGCTGATCCATAAAAACAAGCTCCTATATACAATTGATCTTCCGAAACAAAATACCCTAGGTATAATAGCGAAACTATTAATAAAAACATTCCTATTTTCATTACAATGGGTCTTCCATAAACATCAGAAGCTTTTCCAGAAATAAAACGAATAACTAAAGATGAAACCGTAAAATAAATAAAGAAAGAACCTTTGTTCACGATTCCTAAATGTGAACTCCAATCAGGAATTATCGTCAATAACGCTCCAAAAGGAATATAATACACAAAAGTTAAAATGGCAGCCGGCAGCACCTCTTTGGCTATAATTTCATTTTTAGAAATCTTCAATATTTGAAATGAAAATGTTTGCTTGTTTTGTAAACTTTCTTTGATAGTTAAAAAAGCAACTACAGATAATAAAGACATTACAAAAGAACTATAAAACAATACATCAAAAGAATAATGCAATTTTATAAAACTTCCTATAACAGGTCCTAAAGCAAAACCTGTACTAAAAAACAATCCTTGTACACCAATAGCTTCTCCCCATCTTTTTTGTGGAATAATATCTGCTACATAAGCTGATATTGCAGTTGGTGTAAAACCTGTTGAAAATCCGTGAAAAAAACGTAAAAACAAAAAGCCTATTACTGTAGAGAGTAACGGATACAATAATCCACAAATAACACAAACCAATGAACCGAATATCATTACCGGTTTTCTTCCAATAGTATCAGTTAGCTTACCACTAAATGGTCTTGAAATACCAGCAGTAAGGGTAAATAAAGCAATTATTAAACCTTTGTACTCATCGCCTCCCAAACTACTTAAATATTCTGGAAGTTCAGGTAAAAGCATATTAAAACTACTTGAAAAAAGCAAGGAACAAATACAGATTAAAATAAACTTTGGGGTATAAATTGAGGTTTTCTTTATCATTTAATTTTTGTAATACTTTTTAATTGAATCTTTTATGTAATTCCAAATAAAACTTGATCCTTTTTCTATTGGTTGAGATTTCTCTTTTACCTTATTAAAAGGTACCTCAAACTCTTTCCATGTTCCTCCTCCATTTTCTAAATTTTGCATAATAGGTTCAAGTCTATCAATTGCTTTTGCAAATTTAGCTTCTTTTGTTTCTCCCTGTTCAAATTCTAGCCAAATATTTATTAATTTGTCAGATTGTTCTGTAGGTAAGATCCCAAAAATACGTTTAGCTGCTTTTAATTCATTAACAGTGTTATTATGACTTTTATTGGTGTCATATAAGAAAACATCACCAGCATCTATTTCTACAATATCATGTATTAAAACCATCGAAATAACTTTTAAAACATCAATTGGTTCATTACTATGTTCAGATAACACTAAAACCATCATTGCTAAATGCCATGAATGCTCTGCATCATTTTCTCTTCTATCACTATTAAACAACTTACTTTTTCTTTCTATATACTTAATCTTATCTATTTCTTTAATAAAATCTAGTTGTTTTAATAATCTCTCTGTCTTCATTTCTTTACTTTTATAGTTATTAAAGGTTGCAAAGAAATTGTGATTAATAATTATAAAAAAGGACATTTGTCTTTAGCATAAAAATGATACGTACAAACAATAATTTATTAAGCTATATAAACAACTTAAAAACTGAATATCAATCTTTCTTTATTGAAGAGCATTTTGATAAAAAAACGGTTATTGCTAAAGAAGATACTCGAATAAAATGGATATATATTATTAAAGAAGGTATAACCAAATGTTCTTTAACAAACGAAGATGGTAAGGAATTTATTCAGGAGTTTTTTGGTAAAGGAATGAAGTTTGGTGAATTAGAAGCTATTAATAATAAAGCTATTTATTGCTCTATGAGTTCAATAACTAAAGTGATAGTTTATAAAATTTCTCATAAAAACTTTCATGTACTTTTAAATGAAGATGCAGACTTCAACCATTTAGTTTTACTTAGTTTAGTTACAAAAATTAGTAACAAAGGACCTCGATTTGCATTACAACAACAAAAAACGGTGAAAGATAATATTAAAAAATTATTGGTAGATTTTCCTGATATTTTAAATCAAATACCGAAACAAGATATTGCTAATTATCTTGGTATTACTATAAGAAGTTTTAATCGTGTATTAAGTGAAATAAAAAAACCGAGTTAAAAACTCGGCTTTTCTTATATATTCAAAATATTATTTATTGTCCTACTCCGTAGAAAGAACTACCTAAATAATCATCTATATCAGAAACTTTTTTAACAGCTTCAAACATATTGTATGTTTGATTTTTTCTCTGGTTCGCTATTCTCTTTCTGTAAGTATCATAGTTTGGTAAATCAGCAGGTAAGTCTTTCTTAGTTACTTTAAAAGCATACACACCTCTATCACCAACGATGTCTTTTACGATCTCGTTTTCTTTAGCATTTAACATTGCCCCTACTACTTTAGGTTCAAAACCGATACCAGTAATTGTTGGAGACTTTAAATTAACATCAGTTACTGTTCTTTTAGTTTGACTATTAGCTTTAGCCATTTCATCTAAAGTACTTCCAGTTAACTTATCTTTTAATAAAGCTGCTTTCTTTTCATTTTGAAGAATCGGACGAACTCTAGCAATTGCTTTATCAACTGGCATTAAACCTTCTTCTGTTTTACCTGTTAAAGTTGCAATTACATAACCACCATCAACATCAAAACGCTTATAATCACCTACATTTACATCTTTACCAAATGCCCAAGAAATAATTTGTCTTTCATTTCCTAAACCAGGAACATTTTCATCTAAAGCTTTTAAACCTTCAGCTGGAGAAGACTTTAATTTTTTCTCTTCAGCAATATCTGCTAACTTTTTACCATTTGCTATTTCTAAAGCAAAAGACTCAGCATCTTGATAAACTGCATTTTCAGTAGCTTCTGAAGCTTCAATTAAACGACTAACAGTAGCTAATTTTAAAGCGTTATTAAAATTCTTTTGTCCCATAATTTCAATAATATGGAAACCAAAGTTAGATTTTATAACACCTAAATCTCCTTTTGCTCCTTCAAAAACGAAATCTCTAAATTCTGGAACCATTCTGTTGTATGGGAACCAATCGTAAAAACCTCCTTTTTCTACAGAACCTTTATCTGAAGAATATTCTTTTACAAAACCTTCAAATTTAGATTTGTTAGTTTTTAATACGTTTAATAAGCTATCTGCTAATTGTTTTGCTTCTCCTTCAGTTTTAGTAACTGTTGCATCAGCAGTTGCAGTTCCTACGTAAGGAATTAAAATATGTCTTGCTTGAACTGAATCTGGCATTTCAATTACATCAGTAATTTTAGAAATTTTAAAATAACCTTTGTCTTTGTATGGTCCGAACACGTCTCCTTTGTTACCTTTAAATAAAGTATCAGCAATTACTTGTGGTACTTGATTTTTAAATTGAATATTTTCATTTAATGGAGTGTCAGACTTAGCATCTTCTAAAAACTGTCTGTAATCAGTTGTATTTTTTAAACCTGGAATACCACTAGCATCTTCTATTAAAGCAGCAACTTTAGCTTTAGTTTCAGCTTCATCTTCAGCAGATGCAGTAATATCAAACTTTACATAACTAATATCTCTTGAAGCTTCTACCTCAAACTCATTTGCATGATTTTGGATGTAACTTGCAATTTCACTTTTCTTAATTGTAACAGTACTATCTGGGATAGAAGTATAAGGTAAGTAAACTAACTCTCCACTTAACTTAGTGTTTTCAATTAAGTATTCAGATTTCCCTTCGTCTAACGAAGCTCCTAAACCTGCACCTACTAAATTGTCATAAGTAGTTCTTTGTAAATTAGTTTTTACAGAAGCCATATAACGCTTCCAGTTTGCCCAATCATTAGAATTCTCAGCTTTCATAGTTGCTAAAAATTCTTTGAATTTATCTTTATCAAAAATACCAGTTGTTTGGAATCTTGGATCGTTTTTAATAAATTCAGTATCGTATAAAGCATTCATAATATCAGCTTCACCAACTGTAATTCCTGCCTCACTTAATTGATTAGCATATATTTTTTCTCTGATAAGGTTGTTCCAAACTGTTTTTGCAGCTTGCATTTCAGATACACGATTTCCTGTTTGTGCTTTATAATTATCTAAAGCTTCTGCAAATTCCTGACGTGAAATAGTTTCACCATTTACTTCTCCTACCTCATTGACTTTGGTTGAGTTGAAAAAATCTGATAAAGTTGAAGGATCTAATACGAAAGCAAATAATGCTAAACCAACTATAAGAATTAAAAGCCAAGATCGGTCTCTAATTTTTGATAAAATTGCCATTTCTACGTTTATTTAATTAACAGTGTGCGAAAATACAATTTCACATTTAATAATGCAACGTTTTAAAGCTTTAATATGAGAGTTTAAAAAGGTTTAATAACAGAGATTAAAAAGCTAAATTTTGTTTTTGTAGAATTGCCTAGAAGATTTACACTATCGATAATAAACACATAAAATTAAAACAATGTTTATTCCATACGTGTTTTGTAACTTTTTTTTTGTTTAAAAAATTAGTTTTCTTTTGTCAAAACCTCAAGCAACACATCGTCTATTTTTGTTGAGCTTACTTTATTGATTTTAATCTTAAGATGACCTACAATAATTTCGTCATCTGCTTCGGGAATGCTTTCGGTGTGATAAATAATGAAACCACCTAAAGTTTCGTAAGCTTCTTCCTTAGGAATATCTAAATTGTACTCTTCGTTTAAATAATCAACCTCTAATCTTGCTGAAAAATTAAATTGATTATCATTTATTTTTTCTTCTAATAGCTCTTGATTATCATGCTCATCTTCAATTTCTCCGAACAACTCCTCCACTACATCCTCTACAGTTATAATTCCAGAAGTACCGCCATATTCATCAACAACAACAGCAATGCTTTTCCTCTTTTTCATTAAAACATTCAAAACATCATTTATTATCATTGATTCAGGAACAATTTCTACAGGTAACAAAATTGATTTGATTGTTCTTGGTTTTTTAAACAACTCAAAGGCATTTACATACCCGATAATATCATCTAATGAATTTTTATATACCAATATTTTTGAAAACCCAGTTTCTACAAATGCTTCCTTTAAATTAGTAACAGACTGATGTAAATCTACCGCTATGATTTCTGTTCTAGGTACCATAATTTCTCTAGCTTTCACCTTATGAAACTCTAAAGCATTTTGAAAAATTTGTATTTCAGAATCAACTTCATCATCTTCATGTTTAGTTTCTAATTGCTCAGAAATATAATTCCCTAATTCTTCTTTACTGAATTCTGTTTGAACTTCATCTTCTTTTGTTTTAAAGAACACTCTCAAGAAAAAATCAGAAATTCTAGAAATAACACTTGATAAAACATAGAATAAAAGATAGAAGAAGTAAGCAGGTATTGCAAATATTTTAAGCGCCTCATTGGCATAAACTCTAAAAATAGCCTTCGGTAAAAACTCAGCTGTAATTAATATAATTACTGTTGATATTAATGTTTGAGTTAATAACTGTAAATCATCTAAAAAAGTATTGATGATTGTAAAATTAGAAGGTAAAAATGACTGAAACCAAGTCATTAATAACTCCCCCATAAAATAACTGTAAATTACCAATGCAATATTATTACCAACTAACATTGTAGTAATAAACCTTGATGAATTTTGAGTTATTTTACTGAAAATTTTTGATAAAAAACCTTCTCCTTTTTTTTCTAGCTCTATATGAAGTTTATTTGCTGATACAAAAGCAATCTCCATACCTGAAAAAAAAGCAGAAAATACTATGGAAAATACAATAATTATAATATCGTAATTCATTTGTTGTTATTGATTCCTATCTTGAATTTTTCTTCTAAAATTTCTTTTAAACAAAAATATTAGAATGATAAAAATAGCAAAACCAAACATAAAAAACGACTGTTCTTTATTTGTATTCCATTTTAATACTCCTTCTACTATAAAAATAATTCCTACAACTAAATATCCGTATTGGATATACTTCCATAATGCATTCATTATAAACTCTCTTTATTAACTTCTATTTCTCCAGTAATATCTTTCATTATCCAAGCAGATAAATCTTGTTTAGATTCAAAACCATACCCACTAATCGTATCTTTTGTACTTGTTACTCTAAATCCATCTTCAGTAAAAAAATACTTTTCTCTTTGATCCCAAAACAATTGATTTGTTTCTAACCTTCTTCCATTAGTGTAATTATATACAACTACATTTCCTTTAATTTCTGAAACTCTAGTTCTAGCATAAGTTAAAGCATAATCTCCTATAATTAAAGTAGAATCTTTTTTATTCTTATCGTAAGAAACAATTCTAATTCCTTTAGGAAACTCATTGTAAGGATGTTCTTTTCTGTTAGAAAAATCTAGCAACAAAGGCGTTACCAATTTAGAAGTGACTTTTCCAGAATCTTTGTGAATATGATCTACATCTTTTGCAACTCCAATAGGAAGATTTTTATCCATTAAAAAATCTCTTACCTTTTTGGTGTCATTTTCACATGAAAAAAGCATTGCTATCAAACTAATGACAGCAATGCTTTTTATGTTATATTTTATAATACTTTTCATTCGACTACTAAGGTACGCGAACAGTTTCTCCTACCCAACAGTTAATCTTATGAGAACTTCCAGATGTAACACCTTTTTGGAATATTAATTTTTTAGAAGGAACATTTCCTTTATAACTTTTAATATATCTACCAGCTCCACATCCTGGATCTACTCTTTGTGCTTTTTGTGCTTTGTTTAAAGCTGCAACGTATACCATTCTCTTTTCAAACTCATCACTACCACAAGAGTTTGCACTCTTAGCATATAAACTAGCAATGAATAAATAAGCTTTACCCATATTAGGGTTGAACTTTAAAGCTTCATAAGCTAATGCTCTTGCTCTAGACTTACTAGATGTACCTTGAGCTTCTCTTAACTTTAATCTTGCTTTCTTTAAAGGATCTGTTTCTAAATCGAAACATTCTTTTCTCTTTTTAGCAGCTTCAGCTTTCTTACCATTCTTCTCTAAAATACCTGCTACGAAAGAACAAGCATCAGCAGATGGAGAAACCTCAGAATATCTTACCGCTAATTTTTCAAATAAAGGATCAGTTTGACATCCTTTGTTATATAATCTTGATACTGCTCTTCTTAACCAAGTTCCGTTATCTTTGTTAGCGTCAAAATCTTTAGTGTAGATTGGAATTAATCTCTCACATGTAGCTATTTCAGATAACTTAGCATCTAATCCACCTTCAACTTGACCTAAAGCTTTAGAGTTAATTGTGTAAGCTTTTAATCTTCTCTTTTCTTTTGCATCAATAGTTCCTAAAGAATCTTTCACTAATAATGGAGAAATCTTTTTGTTATAATCATCTAACTTCTCTCCTACTGATTCTACTACATCATCATACGTATCAAATACTTTTTGAGGATCACTGTCTTTATACTTATTTAAAACTCCTTCGAAATACTTGTAAATATTCTTTACACTCATATCTTTTGGAGAAATACCATAAGCTAATTCTAAAATTTTAAAAATCTCATCATCAGAAGCTAACTTATTCTTAGATAAAAAAGTTGCATAATCACTATGTGCCTTTGCAGTTTCTTTATTTGGAAAATTAGCTAACCTTGTTTCATAAACTTTTTTTGCCAATACAGCATCTTTAGTTTTGTCAGCTACTTTAGAACCATATTTATAAATGTTTACAGATAATTTTGAACAATTATCCATTAACCAATTTAAATCTGGTTTAGCCTCTTCATACTTCTTTGTAGTTACATTACCTTTAAACAAGTTGTACTTCAAAGTACACTCTTGATTAGCTTGTGCGTTAGTTACAACGAACGCGAATAAAAACAAGCTAGTTAATACATACGTAATTTTTTTCATAATTATCGTTTTATCGTGTTTTTGCTTTTGTTAATCTATTTCTCTCTTTTTAAACCAGTTTAAGCTATTTAATGATAAACTTAATCTGATATTAAAATATTCTTCTTTAATTAAATTATTGTCTATTGTTCCCTTCTGTCCATACTCAAATCCAAAATTAAGACTTGATAACTGTCTTGGTAATGGTAAACCAAAACCAATATTTATGCCAAAATCGTTAATTGACTCAAAATTATTTCCTGTATTTGTTCCATCAACTAATAATCCAACCTTTTCAAAACGAACCCCAGCCCTATAAGTAACTGTTTGCCAGTAACTAGAAATTGAATTAATTTTAGGAATGTAATACCCTCCAATAGAAGTTCTTCTTGATGATTCAAATTTATAAGTAGAACCTTGAACTACATTTCCTGTATTATTAAAAGCATTTTGGAATTCAGAATCGACACCAACATACCACTTGTTATCTTTTCCAATACCAACACCAATGATTGATTTTAATGGATTTGTTAACGATCCATCTACTTCTCTATCATAAAGAACATCTCTTGGTAACTCATTTCCATTTGCATCAAATGAAAAAGTATATAACGATTCGTTACCTGTTACACTAAGATTGTTTTGTAATTGTAAAGTTGCCCCAACATTTAATTGTAAGTCATTCTTTAACTCTCTCTTGTATTGTGCTCCTAATTTAAATTGCCCACCTCTTACTTTAGTATTTCTTTCATACTTAGTTAATAAAGAAACATCAGCTAATTGGTTAGCTAAATCGTTCTCTATAGTACCAAAAACAAAAGCTGCTTCAAAACCTAATGCTAATCCTTCAATTACATTGATTCCAAAACCACCGTAAAGTCTTGTTGTTCCACCAGTACCTGTAAAACGAGAAACCTCTGTTATGTTTCCTTCGGTATCTAAAACACTATTTGATAAAGCATATCCAACATTTGAAAGCGGTTGAAGACCTGCTGAAAAACCTGCTTTATCTCCTACAGGAAAACCTAAAGCTATGTATCGTAAACTTGTTGTACTTCCACTATCGCTAGCATCGTTTGTAGCTATTTTTAACAAAAAAAGATTACCTCCAAGTGCATAAGTTGCTACTCTTAAATCTGCATTTGCTGCTGGATTTGTAAAGTTTAAGTGACTGTAATCTTTTAAAGCAACCCCAATTCCTCCCATTGATGCTTGTTCAACTGTTGTTCTACTTACATCTTCTCCAATCCCAAAAAAAGAATAAGGTGATGAACTGTTCCTCTGCGCATATATCACTACTGATATCGTTGTAAAAACAACAGCAAGAAATTTCTTAATCATTCGTTCTATTATAAGTCAATATTTTATGTAATCCTTCCAAAACCAAATTTGGATTGGCAAATATGTCATTTTTTAATTGTTTAGCCAAAAAAATTGTGTCTCCTCCTGTTAAAACAACTGTTAAATCTTCATATTTTCTTTTGTATTGATTAATAACTCCATCAATTTCGTTGCATAAACCATTTACAATTCCAGAATGAATGCAATCTTTTGTGTTTTTGCCAATAAAATGGCTTGGTTCTTCAGAATTTAATAACGGTAATTTTGAAGTATAATTATTTAATGATTGGTACCTCATTTTTAATCCAGGAGAAATTGCGCCTCCTAAATATTCATTTTCTTTATTTACAAAATCGTAAGTAACACAAGTACCAGCATCAATTAATAAAAAATTTGTTTCTTTTTTAGTACATGCTGCGTAAGATGCTAATGCTATTCTATCCACACCAAGAGTTTTTGGAGTTTCATACAAGTTTATGAATGGAATTTTAGTTTCATGATTCAACTCTATTAAATGCAGATTCTCTTTTAATTTAGCTATTTCACTTTCTTCTAAAGTAGCTACTGCAGATATAATGGCTTGTTCAATTTGATATTTTTTTGAAATTTTTTTGACTTCTAAAAAAATTTCTTCTTTCTTAAAAACAAAAACATCTTTTATAGTATCCTTTTCAAAAACAGCACATTTAGCTCTGGTATTACCTACATCAATTATTAAATCCATTGGTTTATTTTGAATTTTGCGCAAATTTAAAATAGATTTTTCACATTTATATTTGCTTTGATCAAAAAAAAGATTGTATATTTGCATCCGCTAACGCGATGGTGCCTTAGCTCAGTTGGTAGAGCAAAGGACTGAAAATCCTTGTGTCCCTGGTTCGATTCCTGGAGGCACCACCATAAAAGCCTTAAAACATCTCGTTTTAAGGCTTTATTCTTTTATAGCACAAACAAAATATTCTTTTTCAAATTTAAGTTTGTCCTAATTTCTACTTAAAATTTAGCAGATCTTTTAGAAATTGTAGTTGTAAGCACATCTTCCAAAACTGTTTACATAATATGGAAAACGACATTCGCGTCCATCTCTATCTATTTCTACAAAAGGATTTCCATTGTTAAAACTTCCATTAATAGTTTTTTGATCTTGCTTACTGATTGGTTTTCCTAGACTTTTAAATTTTTCTGTCATAATAATAAATTTATATGGTTGATAATACTAACTGATTTTCAGTTAGTTTACTAAAAACACAAAAAACTCTTACAGAATAACAAGCTAAAAAAAATTTAAGTCAACTTTAACAAACAGAAAAACAAACACTTGACTCATAAACGCAAAACTTTTCATCAAAAAATCATTTTTTTTTATTGTTATTTTAAAAAAGGTTATATATTTGCATCCGCTAATGCGATGGTGCCTTAGCTCAGTTGGTAGAGCAAAGGACTGAAAATCCTTGTGTCCCTGGTTCGATTCCTGGAGGCACCACCATAAAAGCCTTAAAACATTTTCGTTTTAAGGCTTTATTTTTTTATACTGCTTACTTTTAAACTCAATAAATTACAGCTGTGAAATAATCCAATTTTAAACAGTTACTATTTCAGTTTTATTAACAAATTCTATATAATACTTTAACACCTGTTCTGGAGCTTCAGTTTGAGGATAATGTCCTATTTCATCTAACAAAATCACGTCTGAATTTGAAATCAACTCTTTATAACGATCAGCCATATGCTTTCCCGAAATAGGATCAACTACTCCATTAATTAGTCTTAAAGGAATATTTGTTGATTCTAAAGCTCCAACCCATCGTTGACGATATTTCTTTCTCTCTTCCATGTATCTAATCAAACGATGCATAATCTTTTTTCCTTTATTGTAATTCATCAATTCCCAAAACTGATCAATCTCTTCTGATGTTGGTTGAGTTTCTGATCCAAAAATCGCTTTAAAACTAACTGTAAATTTCTTTTTTGATGTAAACAAACTAATTAAAAAACCTATAGGGCTTATCAATAGTTTTTGAATGAATCTTGGTTTATGTACTTCTGGAAATAAACCTCCATTTAGTAAACATAAAGAGTTTACAGAAAAACTAAGCTTTCCACTATTGAATCTTGCTAATAACTCTTGTGCGACTGTATCACCATAATCATGCGATAAAATAGCACAATTATCTACAGACAACTGTTTTAATACAAACTCATGAATATCTGCTTGATTTAAAATTGAATACTTATACGCTTTGGGTTTATCAGAAAAACCAAAACCAATCATATCCAATGCTATAACTCTATAATTACTTACTAAATCAGTCCATACCTTACACCAATCCCAAGAAGAAGTTGGAAACCCATGTATTAACAACAAAACATCTCCTTCACCTTCATCAACGTAAAAAATAGCTTGTCCATTATAATCTATAAAACTCCCTTTATCTTTCCATTCTTGAATATTCATACTTAATAATTTATTCCTATTTTTTTGTATAAATGTCCCAGAATCCATGCTGGACCTATTAATAAAAATTGAAGATCTTTGATAAAAGAAGGCTTTTTTCCTTCATGGTTATGACCAACAAACTGAAATATCCATGAAACGGCAAAAATCACTAAAGAAACAATCCAAAGTGGAGTTTTAAAATAAAGTTCTATTTGATAATTACCCCATAAAGCCAATAAAGAAACCAATATCATGCCTAAAAAAATAGGTTTTGAAATACGAAAATAAAATACAAGTCCTACAATTATAAGAATACTTCCTGCATGAGCAAACGGACTCATATATACTGGTAAAAAAGCTTTTAAACTTTCAAAAGAAATAGAAGCGAGTAATCCTATGATGCTAAAAAAAATTAGCGGTACAAAAATATAATGGATTACTTTATTAAATTTAGTTTGATGACTTTCTCCATATTCAGAAAACCACTGATCTGCTGTTCTCATACTCAAATATTTAATTTACTATTTTACAAATTTTTTAATCTGCTGATATTCCTCTAATCCTTTTTCTGTTAAATGAGGAATAATTAACTGCATAACCATTGCAACTGGTGTTGTTTGATTTACTTGATAAGTAGGTGTTGTAATAACTTGATCTTGTGAAGACCAAAAAGCACTAATCATCCAAATATTATGAACCAATTTATTATAATCTACAAACAAGGACTCTGGTTTCATTCTACCACTTTCAACATAATAATTTATTAACTTTCTGCCTTGCTCAAAACGAATTAAGTTAGATGCTTCATACATTTTTTTTACCTCAGGAAATTGCCTAATTATATGCACTACTTCATTAAAGAAAAAACGATAACGCTTCATCAACCCATGAAATCGTTCCATCATTAATTCAAAATCATGAAGAGTTATATACCCCTCTGTAACAATATAGTTACTTGCTTCTTCATGCATTTTTTTATAGATCAGCTCAATCAAGCTTTTCTTTGTTTTATAATGATAGGTTAAATTACCTGGACTCATTTGTAAAGCTTCCGCTAATTGCCTCATGGTTACACTAGAAAAACCTTTCTCATTAAATAGAGAAATTGCACTTGCTTGTATTTTATCTTTAACACTCATTAGTACAAGTTTACTAATTTTATTTAAAAATAAAAAAAATCGTACTAATTCGATACAAAAAAAATCCCTTATTGTTTTAAGAACAATAAGGGATTCTAGACTTTACTCTAAAAAACTTCGCTTGCTATCGCATGAATATTATCTGATTTTCCCATTGAGTAATAATGCACAAAAGGAACACCATTCTTTATAAGTTCTTTACTCTGTTCAATACACCACTCTATTCCTACCTGCCTGACTTCTTTGTTGTCTTTACATTTAATAACACTCATAATTAAATCATCTGGCAAATCTACTTTAAAACGGTGTGGAATTAAATTCAACTGTTTTTTTGTTGCTACAGGCTTTAAGCCAGGAATAATTGGAACTGTGATTCCTTCTTTTCTACATTTCGCAACAAAATCAAAATACTTTTGATTATCAAAAAACATTTGTGTTACTATATATTCTGCTCCCTTTTTTATTTTTTTCTTTAAAAAATGGATATCAGAATCTAAACTTGGAGCTTCCATATGTTTCTCTGGATACCCCGCCACACCGATACAAAAATTAGTAGCTGATGTATTTTGTAAATCTTCATCTAAATAAACTCCCGAATTCAATCCTTTTACTTGTTTAACCAAATCACTAGCATAACGATGTCCTTCTTTTTCTGGTCTGAAATAAATTTCACTCTTTACAGCATCACCTCTTAACGCCATTACATTATCAATACCTAAAAAATCTAAATCAATTAAGAAGTTTTCAGTATCTTCTTTACTAAAACCACCACACAAAATATGTGGTATTGCATCTACATTATACTTATTTTGAATAGCCGCACAAATACCTACTGTACCAGGTCTTTTCTTAACTATTTTTTTCTCTAAGAAACCATTATCTAACTCTTTATAAATATACTCTTCTCTATGATACGTTACATCTATAAACGGCGGATTAAACTCCATTAAAGGATCTATATTATTAAAAATAGAATCTATATGCTGACCTTTTAAGGGCGGCAATATTTCAAACGAAAAACGAGTTTTTCCACTTGATTGCTTAATATGTTCTGTTACTTTCATTGTGTAAGTTAAGTTCTAAATCAATATTTTTTTTAATTCTTCAAAGTCTCCTTCATATTCCCAATAAATCCATCTTCCATGCGCATAATCCGTTAATATAAATTGCTCACTAATAGATTTTACTCGATCTATATTTACTAGCTTTTTAGTAAAACCTTCTACTTTTATTTCTTCTATTATCTCTTGATTATCTGCATCAAAACCATGAACTATTTGATGACTTCCCAATTTTAATTCTATAAATTTTGTTTTCATTTTAGTCTGCTAAATTTGGATTTAGCCATTTTTCAGCCTCTTCCTTTGTTATGTTCCTCCTTTTGGAATAATCTACTAATTGGTCTTCTGTTATTTTACCTAAACCAAAATATTTCGCTTCTGGATTTCCAAAATAATATCCAGAAACACTAGCTGCAGGCCACATAGCTAAACTTTCTGTAAGCCTTACTCCTATTTTTTCTTCAACACCTAATAAGTCCCAAATTGTATTTTTCTCTAAATGATCTGGACAGGCAGGGTACCCTGGAGCAGGTCGAATTCCTTTATAATTTTCTTTAATCAACTCTTCATTACTTAAGTTTTCCTCTGAAGCATATCCCCAATGTGTAGTTCTTACTTCTTTATGAAGATATTCTGCATAAGCTTCAGCTAAACGATCGGCTAATGCTTTAATCATAATTGAATTATAATCGTCATTTTCCTGTTCATACTGTAAAGCCAATGCTTCTGTTCCAAAACCTGTAGACACACAAAAACAACCTATATAATCTTCTTTACTCGTTTCTTTAGGTGCAATAAAATCTGATAATGCCAAATTAGACACTCCTTCTTTTTTCTTTAACTGTTGCCTTAGTGTTACAAAAGTTGCAGTTATATTTCCTTCATCATCATATACTTCAATATCATCTTCATTAACAGTATTTGCTTTAAACAAACCATAAACCGCCTTTGATTTCAATAGTTTTTCATTTACTATTTTAGTCAATAACTCTTGAGCATCTTTGTATAATTCAGATGCTTGCTCACCCACAATATCATCAGTTAAAATATCCGGAAACTTACCATGTAAATCCCAAGATCTAAAAAAAGGACTCCAATCTATATAATCTAACAATTGTTTTAAATCAGTATTTTCAATAACATGAATTCCTAATTGATTCGGTTTAGTTATCTCTGCAGATTCCCAATCGATTTTATATTTTCGTTTGCGTGCTTCATCAATAGATATATAAGACTTTGTTTTACCTCTCTTTAAAAACTTTTCTCTGAATATTCCATAATCTTTCTTCAGATTTGATATATATTCAGTTCTGGTATCTTCATTCAACAAATCACCAACTATAGTTACTGCTCTTGATGCATCATTTACATGCACTACTGCATTTTTATATTGTGTATCAATTTTAACAGCTGTATGTGCTTTGGAAGTAGTAGCACCACCAATTAAAAGTGGTACATCAAAGTTTTGACGTTCCATTTCTTTGGCTAAATACACCATTTCATCTAAAGAAGGTGTTATTAAACCACTTAAACCTATAGCATCTACATTTTCTTTTTTAGCTGTTTCTATAATTTTTTCCGGAGGAACCATTACACCTAAATCAACTATTTGGTAATTATTACAACCTAAAACTACTGACACTATATTTTTACCAATATCATGCACATCTCCTTTTACGGTTGCCATTAAAATTTTACCTAATACTTGTTGCTCTTCTCCTTTTTCTTCTTCTATAAAAGGATTTAAATATGCCACAGCTTTTTTCATTACTCTGGCTGATTTTACTACCTGAGGTAAAAACATTTTACCTACACCAAATAAATCTCCTACTACATTCATTCCTGTCATTAAATGACCTTCAATAACATGTAAGGGTTTTGCCACACTTAACCTTGCTTCCTCTGCGTCTTCAATGATAAAAGTATCTATCCCTTTTACTAAAGAATGCGTAATTCGTTCTTGTAAAGAAAGTTTTCTCCACTCTAATGCTTTTGCATTGTCTTGTTTTTTAACTCCCTTTACAGTTTCAGCAAATTCTAATAAGCGTTCTGTAGCATCTTCTCTTCTATCTAAAATTACATCTTCAACATACTCCAATAAATCTTTTGGTATATCATCGTACACTTCTAGCATTGTTGGATTCACTATTCCTATATTCATTCCTGCTTGAATTGCATGATATAAGAAAACAGAATGCATTGCTTCACGAACAATATTATTTCCTCTAAACGAAAAAGACACGTTACTTACACCACCACTAACACTTACATGGGGTAAATTTTCTCTAACCCATTTGGTAGCATCTATAAAATCAATGGCATTTCTTCTGTGCTCTTCCATTCCTGTAGCTACAGGAAATATATTCAAATCAAAAATGATATCTTCCGGTGGAAAACCTACTTTATTAACTAAAACATCATATGATCTTTCTGCTATTTCAATTCTCCTTTCGTAGTTATCAGCTTGTCCAACCTCATCAAAAGCCATAACAATTACAGCTGCTCCGTATCGCTTAATTTGAGTTGCTTCCCAAATAAACTTCTCTTCTCCTTCTTTTAAACTAATTGAATTTACAACGCATTTTCCTTGTACCACTTGCAATCCAGCTTCTATAATATCCCATTTAGAACTGTCTATCATAATGGGAACGCGACAAATATCTGGTTCAGAAGCTATCAAATTTAAAAAACGAACCATGGCTTGTTTTCCATCTATCAAACCATCATCCATATTAATATCGATAATTTGAGCACCTCCTTCTACTTGATGTCTTGCTATAGACAGTGCTTCATCAAATTCTTCTTCTTTTATCAATCGAAGGAATTTTCTAGATCCCGCTACATTAGTTCTTTCTCCTACATTTATAAAATTACTTTCAGGAGTTATAATTAAAGGTTCTAAACCACTTAATCTCATATATCTTTTTTCTTCAGTCATCTTTTATTTAATTGGTATATTCAACACTTAAAAAGTTAATTGCTCCCATTTTATAAAACCTCCTCTTTAGTTTTTCTTGGAGCATACCTACTAGCTACTTCCGCAATAGCTTTAATATGTTTTGGTGTTGTTCCACAGCAACCTCCAATTATGTTTATTAAATCCTTTTTTAGATATTCCTCTATTTGAGCAGCCATTTCTTCTGGTGTTTCATCATACTCACCAAAAGCATTCGGTAATCCTGCATTAGGATGTGCAGAAATAGCAAACGGCGTTTTTGATGCAATTGCTTCTAAATGCGGCTGTAATAAATTAGCTCCAAGCGCACAATTAAATCCAACTGATAATAAAGGAATGTGAGATATTGAGATTAAAAAGGCTTCTGCAGTTTGTCCCGATAATGTTCTTCCTGAAGCATCTGTAATTGTTCCAGAAACCATCACAGGAATTTCTATAGCTCTTTCTGCTTTTACTTCTTCAATAGCAAATAAAGCTGCCTTGGCATTAAGGGTATCGAAGATAGTTTCTACCAATAATATATCTGCTCCACCATCTAACAAAGCTTCTATTTGTTGCTTATAAGCTATTCGTAATTCATCAAATGTGACAGCTCTATACCCAGGGTCATTTACATCTGGTGACATACTAGCTGTTCTATTAGTAGGTCCTATTGATCCAGCAACAAAACGTGGCTTTTCTGGTTCTTTTTCTGTGAATTCATCTGCTACTTCTCTTGCTATTTTAGCTGATTCGTAGTTCAACTCATATACAAGATCTTGCATTTGGTAATCTTCCATTGCAATTGTAGTTCCAGAGAATGTATTGGTTTCAACAATATCTGCTCCTGCTGCAAAATATTTTCGATGAACTTCTTTAACTGCTTCTGGTTGTGTTATAGATAACAAATCATTATTTCCTTTTAAAGGCGATTCATAATCTTTGAAGCGTTCTCCTCTAAAATCTTCTTCAGTAAATTTGTATTCCTGAAGCATAGTACCCATAGCACCGTCTAGTACTAGAATTCTTTTTTGTATTTCACTAAGTATGTTTGACATTCCTGATATTTTATAACACGTTATCAGGAAAAGAGGAAGAAAATATTCTTTTCGTTATCTGTCTGTAACCCTAAAATAATTTAGAATTTCAGTAGAATTTAGCACCTTCTTTACTTATACTACAAATATTATAGCATTCGTAAAGGGTTGCCAAGGCTTCTAAGGGTCTATTCCCTCCACCTTTCTTGATAACATCAATAAATTAATGAACTAATTTTGACAAATGTAACTAATCAATTTTAAAAAATAAAGTTAAAAACAAAGTTTTACTCCAGTACTTTTTAAACTTCTTTTTTTAAATCTTTATAAGTACACCTATTTTATATAAACTTTTTATTTAAACGAAAATATCTGAAGACAAATAACGATCTCCTCTGTCGCAAATAATTGCAACAATAATACCTTCATCTAAAGTTTCTGCTAATTTTAATGCAGAAGCAACTGCACCTCCACTACTCATTCCAGAGAAAATCCCTTCTTCCCTAGCTAACCTTATAGTCATCGCTTTTGCTTCTTCTTGATTTACCTCTAAAACCTTATCTATTTTTTCTCTTTTAAAAATAGCTGGTAAATATTCTTCTGGCCATTTTCTTATTCCAGGAATTCTTGCACCTTCTTTTGGTTGTACACCTACAATGGTAATATCTTTATTTTGTTCTTTTAAATAATCTGATACACCTGTAATTGTACCTGTTGTTCCCATGGCAGAGACAAAATGAGTTACTTTTCCTTCTGTATCTCTCCATATTTCAGGACCTGTTGTACTATAATGAGCCTTCGGATTATCTAGATTATCAAATTGATTCAATCTAAAATATCCTTTTTTATACTTAAGTTCTAATGCATGATCAATAGCTCCTTCCATTCCTACTTCTGAAGGTGTTAAAATAACTTCCGCTCCATAAGCTCTCATCGTTTTTACCCTTTCTACAGTAGCATGCTCTGGCATAACTAACACCATATTTAAACCTAAAACTTTAGCCATTAAAGCTAAAGCTATTCCTGTATTTCCACTGGTAGCTTCAACTAATGTATCGCCTTTTTTTATGTTATTCTTTTTTAATGCTTCAGAAATCATAAAATAGGCAGCTCTGTCTTTTACGCTTCCTCCAGGATTATGTCCTTCTAACTTTAAAAACAAACGGACATTTTCTTTATTTATAATATTTGTAGCTTCTACTAAAGGAGTATTTCCTACAAAATCAGTAATACTTTTTGCTTTCATTATTTGATCTTTTTTCAGAAAATTACTTTGCATAAGATTTTCTGGTAATAATTTTATTTTCTGATTCGTATGTTACAATAGATCCTTCTGGAACTGTTTCTGTAATGCATACATTGGCTCCTATAATTGTATCTTTACCTATTACAACTTCTCCTCCTAAAATAGTTGCATTGGCGTAAATAGTTACGTTATCTTCAATTGTTGGATGCCTTTTAACAGATGCTAATTCTTTTTTTACTTGTATTCCTCCTAATGTGACTCCTTGATAAATTTTCACATTATTCTTTATAATTGTCGTTTCTCCAATAACTACTCCTGTAGCATGATCAATAAAAAACGATGCTCCAATAGTTGCTCCTGGATGTATGTCTACCCCTGTTATACTATGCGCATATTCACTCATCATTCTTGGTAAAATAGGCACTCCTAGTTCATACAGTCTATGACTTAATCTGTAAATTGCTATGGCATGAAAACCAGGATAAGCTAAATATACTTCTCCTAAACTTTTACAAGCTGGATCTGTTTCTTCAAATGCCTTTGCATCTAAATCTAATGTATCTCTTATACTACAAAACGACTCTTGATATAAATACCATTTTTTTTCGGCTTCAGTTATTTGTAAACCTTTTAAAATGTTGGTAAATTTCTCTTTTAAATAACCTGATTTTTCTTGACAAGCATCATCAAACAACGCATAAAAAAGTTGTTTGGTAAAAGTTGCCACCTCATCTTTTAATGATAAATCGTAATTTTTAAATTGCATCGTTCTTTTTTATAAATATAACTAACTTTCAGGAGCTAAGGTTATTTCTAACCCTTCAAATTCTGGAGTAATATGAAGCTGACATCCTAAACGACTGTTATCTTCTACATAAAATGCTTCTGCTAGCATTGCATCTTCATCATCTGTTTTTTCTGGCAACTCATGACTTGAGTTTACATAACATTGACAAGACGCACACATTGCCATTCCTCCGCAAACTCCAATAGTCCCTTCAGGAGCTAACTCGTAAGAACGAACTACCTCCATCATGTTCATATTCATATCTGTCGGTGCTAATACTTCATGCATTACACCTTCTCTATCTGTTATTTTTATGGTAACATCCATAATGATTAGTTTTTGTGATTAGTTATTAATTATCAACACTTCATTTTTTTATTTCTGCGTTAACATTAACCACTAATTACTTTAAACTTACTATTAATTAATCGCTTTCACTACTGCTTTTGGTGCTTCTTTTTTAGTACCATCAAAACCTTGTACTCCTCCTACAGTTGTATATTTCATCACATATTTTTTATCTGGATGAATTCTCTTGTAAGCACTTTGACACATTAATGTTGCCTCATGGAAACCACATAATATCAACTTTAACTTACCAGGATAGGTATTTACATCTCCAATAGCATAAATTCCTTCTACGTTTGTTTGATAATCTAAAGCGTTATTCACCTTAATTGCGTTTTTCTCTATTTCTAGTCCCCAGTTTGCTATAGGACCTAATTTAGGAGCTAAACCAAACAATGGTATAAAGTGATCTGTATCTAAAGTATAAGGTTCTTCTCCTTTTTGCTCAACAACAACACCAGTTACATGATCTCCTCCTAAGATACCTTTTACTTCTGCCGGCGTAATCAAATTTATTTTTCCTAAATTCTTTAATTCTTGTACTTTTTCTACAGAATCTAAAGCACCTCTAAATTCATTTCTTCTATGAATTAAAGTTACCGATTTTGCCACATCTGTTAAAAAGATAGACCAATCTAAAGCAGAATCTCCTCCTCCAGCAATCACGACATCTTTATCTCTGTATAATTCTGGTTCTTTTATTATATACTCAACTCCTTTATCTTCATAATCTGCAATATTTGCAATAGGTGGTTTACGAGGCTCAAAACTTCCTAATCCACCAGCAATTGCAACTACTGGAGCCTTATGTTTTGTTCCTTTATTTGTGGTAACTATAAATGATCCATCATCTTGCTTCTCTATAGTATCTGCTCTTTCTCCTAAAGTAAATCCTGGTTCAAATTGTTTAATTTGTTCCATTAAGTTTTTAGTTAAATCTCCTGCTAAAATCTCTGGATACGCAGGAATATCATAAATTGGTTTTTTAGGATATATCTCTGAACATTGCCCTCCTGGTTGTGGCAATGCATCAATTAAATGACAACGTAATTTTAATAAACCTGCTTCAAAAACAGTAAATAATCCTGTTGGTCCTGCCCCTATAATTAATATATCAGTTTCTATCATTACTCTTACTTTTCTACTAAGCTCTTAGTGAACTCGTTTAGTTGTTCTACTTTTTGTTCGAAATTTCCTTTTATCGTTTTTCTGTAGTCATTTAAATTTTTGACTAAATCGTCAATTTTATCAGGAATTACTTCCTCAAAAAACTGTCGTAATCTTTTTGCTGTTGTGGGTGATTTTCCATTAGTAGAAATTGCAATCTTTACGTTTCCTTTGGTTACAATACCTCCCATGTAAAAATCACAGTATGGTGGATTATCTGCTACGTTAACTAAAATGTTTTGTGCTCTACAGTCTTTATAAACCTCAACGTTAATTTCTGGTTTATCAGTGGTAGCAATCACCATATGCTTTCCTTCTAAATATGAAACATCATAAGTATCTTCTATTAAGGTTACATTACCTCTGTTTGCAATAATTCTAGTACCCTCTCTAAACATAGGAGATACCATTGTTACTTTTGCATCTGGACTAGATTTTAATAAAAAAGTTAACTTTTCTTCTGCTACAAAACCTCCTCCTACAATTAAAACCTCTAGCTGTTTTACCTTTAAAAAAACAGGGTATAAATTATTTCTTCCCTCATCAATTTTATTGCTCTTTACAACCTTTTCAGATACTACTTTATCAGATTTTGCTAATACTTCTTCTTGTATCTCTTGTATTTTTGCTCGGTGCTTTACAACTTCTCCTAAAACTATAATAGCAGGATTACTCAATTGTTCTTTGGCAACAACTCCTTCAATTGTATCCACAGTTCCAACACCTATTTTTTCTCTTTTAGTTGTTCCATCTTGAATAATAGCCACTGGCAAACTGTTTTTACCTTCTTTTTGAAAAAGAGAAACTATTTCTGATAATTTACCCATTCCCATTAAAATAACAACTGTAGCACTTGACTTTGCTGCTAATGCAACATCCTCTGATAATTTATGTTGCTTTGTTGTTCCTGTTATTACCCAAAAACTCTCTGAACTTCCTCTTTTGGTTAAAGGTACATTTTGAGATGCTGGAACTGCCATTGAAGATGATATTCCTGGAATCATGGCTACTTCTAAACCATTTTCCGCAGCATACTCCATTTCTTCCGCTCCTCTACCAAATACAAAAGGATCTCCTCCCTTCAATCTTACTACATGACCGTGTGATTTTCCTCTAGCTACAATTAATTCATTTATCTGTTCTTGTTGATAATGATAACAACCTCTACGTTTACCTACAAAAATTAGTTCAGCATTTGGTCTTGCATACTTCAATAAATCTGGATTTACCAAAGCATCATACAATATTACATCTGCTACTTTTAATGTGTTTATAGCTTTTAACGTTATTAACTCTGCATCTCCTGGTCCTGCACCTATTATTGTTAATTTAGGTTGTACTCTCATAATTCGTAACTTTTAACTTTCTACCACTACTGCCTTTCTATAAGCGTCTACTTTTTTATATAATGATTTTGCTTCTTCTAAGTATGTACTTGCAAATTCTTTTGATGGTTTGTTTTTATTAATTTGATATACTAAATCTGAAAAAGAACTTGACAATTCTAACTTATTATTCTCTATAAAGGTACTATCAAAATTTTCAATAATCCCAACTTGAGTGTTAGTTTTTAATCCTTCAGAAGTTAATAAAGCCTTAGCCACATTTACCATTCCTGCATAAGAGTGATAAATACTATCTGACCACTGCCCTTCTTTTAATGCTTCTGCTGCATTTTCTAATTTTTCTTCACTTTCAAATAATAAGGTAGCTACTAAATCTATTACAACTCCTGCACATTCTCCTACTCCAATAGCTTTTACATAATTTTTATCATGTCCCCAATCAATAAAATCGTCCTCTTGTAAATTTGTTACATCTGATAAATGCTTTAGTAAATCATAAAAATATGTTTTACCTTGTCTATCATAATATGCTAAAAAGTCTTCGTTTCCATTTTTGTGAGCTTCAAAATCGTTTAAAAGAATCCTTAATGATTCTGGACCTCTTTTACTAGGTATTTTTACTAATTTATCAGAAAAACGTCCTTTCCCATCACCTTCAATACCTCCTCCTATTAAAATTTGTAATGCAGGAGCTACCAATCCTCCTGATTTTACAGACATTCCTTGATATCCAATATGAGCCATGTTATGCTGGCCGCAAGCATTCATACATCCACTTATTTTAATTGTGATGTCTTTATTATTGATGTACTGTGGATATTCATTTTCAAATACTCGCTCTAATTCAGCAGCTATTCCTGTACTACTTGCTATTCCTAAATTACATGTATCTGTACCTGGACAAGCAGTAATATCTGCCGTACTATTGTATCCTAAAGATGTAAATCCTAACTTTTTAAGTTCTGTATAAAAAACAGGTAAAAAAGCTTCTCGCACATGACGAATTAAAATATTCTGACGTAAGGTAAATCGTAATTCATTAGCTCCATATTTCTTTATCAAATCAGCTAACAAACGAGCTTTATCTGTATAAAAATCTCCTAAATGTACTTTTATACCTACAGCAAACAAACCATCTTGTTTTTGCTTTATCACATTAGAAATTTTCCACTTTTCATATGTATCTTGGTCTTCTAAAGTAACAACTGGAGCTTCCAATGTTTCAAATACAACTTCCTCTTCAAATTTGGAAGTATCTATTGGATAAGACTGATATGCCAATGCTTTTCTTTCTGCCTCTACTAATGCTAAAAAACCATCTAAACCAACACTTTTTAACAAAAACTTCATTCTAGCTTTTGCTCTTTTGGTTCTTTCTCCATGACGATCAAATACTCTCAATACTCCTTCAATAGTAGGTATTATCAAATCTTCTTCTAAAAACTCATACATTACATCAGCTTGCCTAGGTTGCGAACCTAAACCTCCACCTAACATAACTTTGAAACCTCTAATTTCTTTATCGCCTACTTTTTTTACTTTAGCAATAAATCCTAAATCGTGTATAAAACTTATTGCTGTATCTTCTTCTGTTGATGAAAATGACATTTTGAATTTTCTTCCCATTTCTTGACAAATAGGGTTTCTTAAGAAAAATTCAAAGGTAGCATGTGCATAAGGAGTAACATCAAAAGGCTCATTCACATCAATTCCTGCTGTTTCTGATGCTGTTACATTACGTACTGCATTACCACAAGCTTCTCTTAATGTAATATCATCCTTTTCTAACTGCGACCATAATTCTGGTGTTCTATCTAAACTTACATAATGAATTTGAATATCTTGACGAGTTGTTATATGCAACCTTCCTCTAGAATACTCATCAGACACGTCACTAATTCTATGCAATTGCTCACTAGTTATTTTTCCATAAGGTATTTTTATACGAATCATTTGTACCCCTAATTGACGCTGACCGTATACTCCTCTTGCTAAACGTAAACTTCTAAAACGCTCTTCATCTATCCTACCCTCTTTAAATAATTGAATCTTACGCTCTAATTCTAGAATATCTTTTTCTACAACTGGATTTTCTATTTCGCTTCTAAAACTTTGCATGATGTTAATTTTTACTCGTTATGTAAGAACTTTTGCTTACTTAATAATTCTTCTTCAGTTTCTACATGATCCTCATCTGGCACACAACAATCGACAGGACAAACAGCTGCACATTGTGGTTCTTCATGAAACCCTTTACACTCAGTACATTTATCTGGAACAATAAAATAATACTCATCAGATATTGGCTCTTGCTCTGAATCTGCTTCCAACGTATTACCATTAGGCAACGTTACATTTCCATTTAATGAAGTTCCTTCACTATAATTCCAATCTTCTGCACCTTCATATATTGCTGTATTAGGGCATTCTGGCTCACATGCACCACAATTAATACATTCGTCTGTTATGATAATTGCCATTTTACTTTGCTATTTTATAAAACCAACTCCTGCAGTATTGTTGGTTTTTGGATTGATTAAAATAAAAGCCCCGTTTGCCTTATTTTCTTGATAACTATCTACAAATAAAGGCTTACTTATTTTTAATGAAACGTCGCCGATTTCATTTAAAGATAATTTTGAAGGGTTTTGTTCTTTACCTGAAAAATCGGTATGTATCAATGAATCTAAACTCATGATCTTAACCTGTGCATCGTTAACACCATGTTTCAAGTAATATTTCTCCGATGCTTGCAGAGGAGTTTTATCCATCCAACAAACGGTAGCTTCTAATTGTTTTACAACTTTAGGTTCTTCTCCAGCTTTTACTAACATATCACCTCTACTAACATTTACATCGTCTTCAAGAGTGATATTTACTGAACTTCCTTGTTGTGCAACTTCGTATTCTTTATCAAAAAATTGAATACTTTTTATTTTTGATTTCGTATCAGAAGGTAAAATTGTTACCTCATCTCCCACAGCTAATGAACCTCCATATACTTTTCCTGCATACCCTCTGTAATCGTGATAATTTTCAGTTTTTGGGCGTATTACACTTTGAACAGGAAAACGAGTTCTTGAAGCTTCTTCAGCTTTATTCGTTTCTATAGCTTCTAAATGATCTAATAAAGATTGACCTTTATACCAATCCATTTTATCTGATACATTTACTACATTATCACCATGTAAAGCTGACACTGGAATAAATGTTATATTTTGATTTTGATATCCACTTTTTTCAGCTAAATAAGTGATCTCTCCTTTTATTTGATTGAATTTTTCTTCTGAATAATCAACCAAATCCATCTTATTTACTGCAATCACTACATCTTTTACACGTAATAAATTATTGATAAAAAAGTGACGATATGTTTGCTCTACGACTCCGTTTCTAGCATCAACTAACACAATAGATGCTTGTGAGTTAGAAGCCCCCGTTACCATGTTTCTTGTATACTCTATATGTCCTGGAGTATCTGCTATGATAAAACTAGTAGTTGGTGTAGAAAAATATATGTGAGCAACATCTATGGTAATCCCTTGCTCTCTTTCTGCTACTAATCCGTCGGTAGCTAAAGAAAAATCTAAGTAATCAAATCCTTTTTGCTTACTCTTTTCCTCAATAGCCTCTAACTTATCGTCTGTTAATGATTTAGTATCGTATAAAATTCGTCCTATTAAAGTACTCTTTCCGTCATCTACACTCCCTGCTGTTGCTATTTTTAGTACGTTCATGTTTTTACAATATTGAGTATTGAGTACTAGTATTGAGACACATATCTACCTATTACTTTGTACTTAATACTTATTTCTTTTCTTTAAAAATATCCTTGTTGTTTACGTTTTTCCATAGCAGCTTCAGATCTCTTATCATCTATTCTTGCTCCTCTTTCTGAAATTGTAGAAGTTCTAATTTCGGCTACTATTGTATTAATCTCTGTTGCTGTTGACAGTACGGCTGCTGTACAACTCATATCTCCCACAGTTCTAAAACGCACCATTCTTTCTGCTACTTCTTCATCTTCTTCTCTGTAAACTACTTCGTCATTTGCAGACCAAATAAGTCCATCTCTTATGAATGTTTCCCGCTTATGTGCAAAATAAATTGATGGTATTTCAATTTCTTCTTTCTGAATATATGACCACACATCTAACTCTGTCCAGTTGGATATAGGAAACACACGTACATTTTGTCCTAAATCAATGCGTCCGTTTAGCATATCAAATAATTCTGGTCGTTGATTTTTCTCATCCCACTGACCAAAATCATCCCTCACAGAAAAAATACGCTCTTTAGCTCTCGCCTTCTCTTCATCTCTTCTTGCACCACCTATACAAGCATCAAAACCAAATTCTTCAATAGCATCTAGTAAAGTTTCAGTTTGCAACATATTTCTACTAGCATACTTTCCTGTTTCTTCTTTTACTTTACCTGCATCAATATTGTCTTGAACATTTCTAACAATTAGCTCAACACCTAATTCTTTTACTAATCGATCTCTAAATTCAATAGTTTCAGGAAAATTGTGTCCAGTATCAATGTGCATTAATGGAAAAGGAATTTTTGCTGGATAAAATGCTTTTTGTGCTAATCTTACCAATGTAATACTGTCTTTACCACCCGAGAATAATAACACAGGCTTTTCAAACTGGGCAACTACTTCTCTGATAATATATATTGCTTCACTTTCTAAGGCTCCTACTTGTAATATATTTGTACTCATTTCCTTAATTTAAATATGTAAACCACACTCTCTGTTACTCTCTACTTTGGTTGGATCAAAGTATTTAAATTCATTTGGCAAATTATGCTCTTCTAAATAAGCATCTAAAGCTTCATCTGACCAATTATAAAAAGGACTTACTTTTAAAATTCCATCTTTACTCTTTGAAACTACATCTATACTATCTCTAAATGCAGTTTGTCCTTTTCTTAAATTTGTAAACCATACATCAGGCGCATGTTCTTTCATCGCTCTTTTAAATGGTTCTAATTTTACTTGTTCAGTAAAAATTGTATGATTAGGATCGTCGATAGTAGGTAAACCTAATGTGATATTTCTGTGTGCAACTGTTTGTTTAGGCACATATAATTGCACGTTTAATTGTAACTTATGTATTAGCTCTTCAGCATGCTTGTAAGTTTGTGGAGTATTGTAACCCGTATCACACCATATCACTTTAATTTGTTCTTGCTGAGAAACTACTAAATTTAAAATAGCTCCTTCATAAGGTCTAAAATTGGTGGTAATTACTGGTGCTTTTGCTACTGATAATGCCCACGCAACAATCTCTTGTGGTGTCTTATCTTTTAATTCTTCGTTTATTACTTTTAAATCTAATGTATCTACACTCATCTTTTACCCCATTTTATATTGTTCCATATTCTTTCGTGAAAAAAATATAACATCATTTTTGTTACTAGTTCTATTGATCCTATCGAAAAAGCAGTTGTTAACTCTCCTGTTATTAGCCAAGAAATAAGAACCGTATCTATAGTTCCTAGAACCCTCCAACTTATCGATTTCACTATACTACGCATAGGTTTCTCAGAATATTTATCTGATTTATACGTGGTCTTATTTTCTGTTATTTGTTCTACAATCATCTTTTAAAACACATTTACCCTATCGGATTACTAGGTTTTAGATTTTGTAAATATACGCACACATTATTAATATCAAAATAAAAAAAGAAAAATTAACAATTCTATAATACTATGTTTAGTCTTTACAGTAAAAAATATTGAGTATAAATGTTCTTATTTACTTGATATTTTCCACCGATTTTTAGTTCTTAACTCTACTAAAAACTTACACTAAATCCGCTAGTGTTGTGTTTCTCAAAACTTTTAAAGTATTATCTCTTACTTGAATCATTAGCTTATGTACAGCACATGCATTTTCATCTGGACAGTCATCGCATTTTTCGTAAAAGTTTAAACTTACACACGGAACCATTGCAATAGGTCCTTCTAAAGTTCTAATAACATCTGTCATTTTTACTTCTTCTGCGGCTTTTACTAAATAATACCCTCCTCCTTTGCCTTTTTTTGCACCTAAAACTCCTGATTTTCGAAGTGTTAGCAAAATACTTTCTAAAAACTTATGAGATATATTTTCTCTTTCAGCTATTGCTGCTATTTGAAGCATAGTACCCTTTTCTTGCTTTGCTATACAAGTAAGAGCTTTGATTCCGTATTTAGTTTTTTTAGAAAGCATATTGCAAAAATAAGCTTTTATTTATTTCCTAAATTTCTAATGCTTGCTTTAAATCGTTAATTATATCTTCTACATTTTCTAAACCTATAGAACATCTTACTAATCCATCAGTTATACCTACTTCCAATCTATCTTCTACAGTTAACTTACTATGTGTTGTTGATGCTGGATGTGTAACAATGGTTCTGGTATCTCCTAAATTTGCTGATAATGAACACATTTTTATATTGTTTAAAAAACTACGTCCAGATTCAATTCCTCCTTTTACTTCAAAAGCTACAATATTACCCCCTAAATACATTTGCTTTTTTGCAATTTCGTATTGTGGATGTGATGGTAAAAAAGGATATTTAACCACATTAACTTTTGCATGACTTTCTAAAAACTGCGCTACCTTTAACGCATTTTCACAATGTTTTTCAACTCTTACTGCCAAAGTTTCTAAACTTTTGGATAACACCCATGCATTGAATGGAGACATTGCCGGACCGGTATTTCTTGAGAATAAATAAATCTCTCTAATCAACTCTTTCTTACCAACTGTCACTCCTCCTAAAACTCTACCTTGTCCGTCAATTAATTTTGTTGCTGAATGAATAACTAAATCAGCCCCAAATTTTATTGGATTTTGTAAATAAGGTGTTGCAAAACAATTGTCTATAACTAATAGTAGATTATGCTTTTTTGCTATTTGCCCTAATAATTCTAAATCAATAATATCTACTGCCGGATTGGTAGGTGTTTCTGCGTACAGAATTTTTGTTTTTTCTGTTATTAAGCTTTCTATTTTCTCAGGCTCGTTTATTTTAAAATAACTTGTTGTTATATTCCACTTTGGTAAAAATTTAGTAAACAAACTATGAGTAGAACCAAAAACTGATCTTGAAGAAACAATATGATCTCCAGAGTTTAGTAGTGCTGCAAATGTTGAAAAAACAGCAGACATACCCGTTGCAAATGCATATCCAGATTCTGCTCCTTCCATTTGAACTATTTTCTCAACAAACTCAGTAGTATTAGGGTTTGAAAATCTACTATATAAATTTCGTTCTTTCTCTTCTGCAAAAGAAGCTCTCATATCTTCTGCGTCTTCAAAAACAAAACTTGACGTTACATACATTGGTGTAGAATGTTCAAAAAACTGTGTGCGTTCTGTTTGTGTTCTTATTGCTTGTGTTTCTTTGTAATTGCTCATAACTATTGATTTTTTGCTAGTCTTAATATATCTCCAAACACTCCTCTTGCCGTCACTTCTGCTCCCGCTCCTGCTCCCTGAATTACAATTGGTTGTTCTCCATATGATTCTGTATAAATTTCAAAAATGGCATCTGATCCTTGTAAACTTCCTAATGGAGAATCTTTTGGTACCGACACTAATTTTACATCTAATTCACCTTTTGTTTGCTGAAGATCTCCATATAAATCTCCTATATACCTCAACACATTGCCTTCTTCCTGATTTTCTTTGACACTTAAAAATGGCGCATTTAATTCTTCTAAACTTGACAAAAATTCATCTGATGAAATTTCTCTTAAAGGTGCTGGTATTAAATTTTCTATTTGAATATCCTCGAACTCATTTTCTAAATCTAGCTCTCGTGCTAAAATTAGCAGTTTTCTGGCTACATCATTTCCGCATAAATCTTCACGAGGATCAGGTTCTGTAAATCCTTTTTTAATTGCTTCTTCTAATACTTCTGAAAAAGACACTTCTTCCGAAGAAAATCTATTAAAAATATAACTCAATGACCCTGAAAAAACACCTCTTATTCGTGTGATATTTTCTCCTGAATCGTGTAATAATTTGATGGTATCTATCAACGGTAAACCTGCACCAACATTAGTTTCATATAAATACGTTTTGTTGTGTTTTTCTAACGTTTTCCTTAATTCTTTGTAAAAAGAATGTGAAACTGTATTTGCTATTTTATTTGAAGAAACCAAGTTAAAACCTGCTTCAATTAATGGAATATAATTTTCTACAAAATCGGTACTTGCCGTGTTATCTACTGCAATTAAATTTTCTAAATGATGTTTTTTAGCAAAATCGATAACAGTATCTACTAAAAACGCTTCTTCATTTTGATTTGTTAGATTTTCATTCCAATTATTATCAACTCCGTTTTTAGTTAATAAAACTTTTTTAGAATTTGATATCGCAAAAATATTTAGATGGATTTTTCTTCTATCCAATACATTTTTTAAATTATCTAACACTTGATTTATTAGTGTACCTCCTACTAATCCTTTACCGAAAACAGCTATATTTATTTTTTTAGCAATTCCAAAAACTTGTCCGTGAATTACATTTAAAGCTTTATGAAGCTCTGACTTTTTAACCACTAAACTTACATTTTTACCAGTAATGGTATTATTAAAAAGCAATGGTGTAATCTGATTTTTAATTAACGAATTATAAGGACGATGAAATTCACTTAAATCTTGTCCGATGATAGAAATTACTGCAACATCACTTACAATTGAAATTTGACTTACATCTTTGTTATAAAGATCTTGTTCAAACTCTTTTTCTAAAGCATTTACCGCTTTTTCTGCTTCATTCTTTTTTACAATTAATCCGATTCCTCTTTCTGATGAACCTTGAGAAATAATACTTATACTAATATCGTGATGACTTAAAGCTTTGAATATTCTAGCATCTACTCCTACTTTTCCTAACAAACCTCTTCCTTCAAAATTCAGTAGCGCCACATCTTCTAACACAGATAAAGATTTTATACCTTTTGATGTTGCTTTTTCTGTTATTAAAGTTCCTGTATCTTCAACATTAAACGTATTTAATATTCTAAGGTTTATATTTTTCTCTAATAATGGAATTATCGTTTTTGCATGTAAAATATTGGCTCCAAAACTTGCTAATTCATTTGCTTCTGAAAAAGATAATTTATCTATCTTTTTTGCATCTTCCACTAAATCAGGATTTGCTGTATATATTCCATTTACATGGGTATAATTTTGTAACTCTTCGGCATTTAAATAATTTGCCAATAATGAAGCTGTGTAATTACTTCCATTTCGACCTAAAGTTGTTGTTTCATTTTTTAGGTTAGAGGCAATAAATCCAGTCACTACATTTACCGTATCTCCATTGTGCTTATCAAAATGAGCAACTACATTTTCTTTAGACACCTCTTCTATAGGTTGTGCATTTCCAAACTTTTCATCTGTTTTTAATAAACCTCTTGCATCTGTTGCTTTAGCATTAATCCCTCTTTGTTGTAAAAGCTCTGCTATAGTTTTTACAGACAATAGTTCTCCTTGTGCTAATACCTCGTCTTTTATTTTTTGACTATAATCTCCTAATAAATGAACTCCTTCTAATATTTTTTGTAGACGTTCAAATTCTATTGAATAATCTATTAGTGGAGTTATTTTTGTTTGCTGATATCTGAATGCTTCTAGTTGTTCTTGATATGCTTCGTTCTTTGATGCTTTTTCTAACATCTCTTCCAACTCATCTGTTGCATTTCCTCTGGCAGAAACAACTACAGCTATCTTTTCTTTATTATTAATTTTATTTTCTATGATATCTAAAACTCTCTCTATTCCTTTATTTGAAAGAGATTTTCCTCCAAACTTTAATACTTTCATTTTTTGTTCTTCTTTATTAAATATAGGATTCAATATTTTTTTTAGTTGTTCGTATTCCATCAAAAAAGCATCATGCCCGTGTATAGAATTTATTTCATTATAGGTTACCTGTGGATTATTAGCGGCTAGTTTTTTATAAGTATCTCTATTTTCTTCCGCAGTAAAAAACAAATCAGAATCTACACCTACAATATGTATAAATGCTTCAATTTTTTCAAGAACATCAATTTGCTCTCTTTCTCTTGTAACATCTATTGTTTTTAATAATTGATTCATCAATTTGTAAGACGCCAATTGATAACGTTCTTGCAGTTTTTTACCATGATGCAACAACCAGCTTTCTACATTAAATATTTGTAACTCTTCGTTTTTTGTTCTTTGAAATCTATTATTGAAAGATTTTGGTGTACGATAACACAACATTGCATGCATACGAGCATCGTGCAATGGATTACTTGAGTTTACTAAAAATTGTTCTTGAATTTGACAATTAGCAATTAACCAATCTGTCGATTTCCAATCGGTTGCGATGGGAATTAAATGTTGAGTTATTATTGGATTGATAGTTACCATTTCCCAAGCAATTCCTCCTCCTAATGAACCTCCAATTAAAGCAAATAATTGATCTATTTTTAACTCCTGTAATCCTTCTAAAAAGATACTTGCAATATCTCTTGCTACAAAATCTTTATAATTATCAATTAAAAAATTATCATAACCATTACCTGGAATATTGAAACACAAAGTTGTATATTTTTCAGTATCTATTACCTTATTGCTTCCAATAATATCTTTCCACCAACCTTCTTCTCCTGCTACATTACTGTTACCTGTTAAAGCATGATTGATTAATATTACAGGTGCGGTACCTAATGGCTTACCAAAAAGTTGGTAACTTAATGGTAGGTTGGTAATTTTAGTACCGCTTTCTGTAATATAACTAAGAATTGTTATTTGATGTAAATCGTACTTACGATCCATAATGTTCTTTTAAAATGGTATTATTTTAAAAACAAGTTGTAACCTTTATACTAAAATCTCTTTAGGAATAGTTGCGAATGCTTCTTCTAAATCGTTCTTTAAATCTTCTATATTTTCTAAACCAACTGATAAACGAATAAGATCACTTGTAACTCCTGCGCTCTCTTGTTCTTGCTCTGTTAATTGTTGATGTGTAGTACTAGCTGGGTGAATAATTAATGATTTTGTATCACCAATATTGGCTAATAAAGAAAATAATTTTGTGTTATCTGCTACTGCTTTTGCTGCATCAAAACCTCCTTTTATTCCAAAAGTTACAATACCACTTTGTCCTTTTGGTAAATATTTTTTTGCTTTTTCGTTATGTGCACTACTTTCTAAACCAGGATAGTTTACCCAGCTTACTTCGTCTTTACCTTCTAACCATTTTGCAATTGCTAAAGCATTTTGACTATGTTTTTCTATTCGAACTTCTAAAGTTTCTAATCCTTGAATGATATTAAAAGCATTGGTAGGACTTAATGCGCCTCCGAAATCTCTTAATCCTTCTAAAATTAATTTAAATGTATAGGAAGCAGCTCCTAAAGTTTCATGATATTTTAGTCCATGATATCCTGCTGAAGGTTCTGTAAATTCAGGAAACTTTCCATTAGACCAATCAAAAGTTCCAGCATCAATAATAGCTCCTCCTAAAGAATTCCCTTGTCCTCCTATGTATTTTGTTAATGAATGAATAACAATATTTGCTCCATGCTTAATCGGATTCAATAAAGCTGGTGTAGCTACTGTATTGTCTACAATAAAAGGAACTTTAGCTGCCTTAGCATGCTTTGAAATTTCTTCTAAATCTAATACATCTAACTTTGGGTTACCCAATGACTCAACGAAAAATGCTCTTGTATTTTCTTGTACAGCATCAGAAAAACTTTCTGGCTTAGAAGCATCAACAAAAGTGGTTGTAATTCCTAATCTTGGTAAGGTAACATTCAATAAATTGTAAGTTCCTCCGTACAAACTACTCGATGCTACTATGTGATCTCCTGCTTTTAATAGAGTTAATAAACCTGTAGATATTGCAGCGGTTCCTGAGGCAAAAACTACCGCTCCTACTCCCCCTTCTAGAGCAGCTAAACGTTCTTGAAGAATTTGATTAGTTGGATTATTTAATCGTGTATAAATAAAACCTAATTCTTTTAGTGAAAATAAATTTGCTGCATGATCTGAATGATCAAATACATATGAAGTTGTTTGATAAATAGGAACTGCCCTAGTTCCACCGTTTTCAGTCACATTGTGTCCGGCATGTAATGCATTTGTTGCAAATTTTTGAGTACTCATTTTTCTTATTTTTTGAGTTAATAATAAATTAAAACAAAAGTCAAGACACATCTAAACTTAGATGTTGCTTACTAGAAAAATGTTATTAAGAAATTATAGGAAGCTTTTTTGGTAACATAGAATATTAAAAAACTTCTGCTGGTTATCTATCCTTTTTTGAAATTTAAAATTTCAATATGGTAGAATGTAGCACCTTCTTTACACATACAAATTAAGATTTTGCAAATGTAAAGGGTTGCTAAGGCTTCATAGGGTCTAATCCCTCCACCTTTCTTGATAACATAATTAATAAGTCATTGAACTTTTCGAATACAAATATTCAATTATAAAATTTTAATATGCAAGTTTTTATTGATTTTTTTTGAAAATATTTTTTTCTTGATTAAACCTTTTCATTTTTCTATGGTCTTAGAATTGTAATTTAAAAGATAGAGAAATATGAAGAAAATACTTTCAATTTTACTAGTATTAGGATTAGTAATCACTAGTACAGCCCAGAAAAGAAAAGAGAAAAAAGATCAATTTACAGTTGAACAAAGAACTGAACTGACCTTAAAAAAAATGACTTTACATTTAGATTTATCTAAAGGCCAGCAAAACAAAATTCGTCCATTAATTGCCGAAAGTATTGCCAAGAAAAAAAATCGAAAGTCTAGAGAAGAAATGAAAAAGCTTACTAAAGACGAAAGATTTCAACTAAAAATGAATGAATTGGATGCTAAAATAGCTTTAAAAAACAGAATGAAGAATATTTTAGATAATCAACAGTTTGAAAAATATGAAAAGCATCTTACTAGAAAACACAGGAGAATGAGTAAGAGAAAGATGAAAATAGATAAAACAAAACGAGCATAGTTTTAGAATTTTGATAATTAGATAATTAGTTTTTTGTAGTTGAAGCCTTGAATGATTGTGAAATGATTCTTGGCTTCACTTTTTTTAACACTTTACTGTTTGCTATTCTTTAAACCAACTTGAATATTTAACGTAATTGTTTGCAATTCTATCTACCTCTCCAGAAGTTAACTCTGGAGAAATGTCTTTTACTTTTTTTGCTGGTACTCCTGCATATATACTTCCACTTTTTACATGAGTATTTTTAGTTACGACTGCTCCTGCTGCTATTATTGTATTACTTTCAATAATACAATCGTCCATAATGATACTTCCCATTCCTACTAAAACATTGTCATGAATTGTACAGCCATGTACAATTGCATTATGTCCGATAGAAACATTATTTCCAATAGTGGTTGGTGATTTTTGATAGGTTGCATGAATTACTGCTCCATCTTGAATGTTTACTTTATTTCCAATTTTTATAAAGTGAACATCTCCTCTTATTACAGCGTTAAACCATACACTACATTGTTTTCCTATAGTTACTTCTCCTACAATAGTAGCATTTTCAGCTATGTAACAATCTTCTGATATTTGAGGTGCTTTTCCTCTAACTGGTTTTATTATTGGCATATTTTCTTCAATTATCAATTATCAATTATCAATTATCAATTATCAATTATCAATTATCAAAGTTATTTCTTTTCCTTTCTGATTTTAAAAAAACACATCTTTTTATCAACAAAAAATAACTCAGTAAAAAACATAAACTTTACGCTATCTTTTTAACTTTTTATTTAAAATACGCTAATAAATTCCCTTTTTTAGAGGCTGATACTAGAATTTCTTTTCCATTGGTTAACTCAACACTTCCGCCTTTTCCTTTTTTATATCTGATGATAGAGTTAATATTTACTAAATAAGATTTATGAATTCTAGCAAAAGGATATTCTTTTAAAACTTCTTCAAAATGCTTCAGTGTTTTACTCACAATTCTTTTTGTGTTTGCTAAATGAATTTCTGTATAATTATCATCTGCTTTACAAAATAAAATTTCTTCAACATTTATAACCTCAAAACCATCTTGCGACGGAACAGTTATTTTTCCTTTTACTACTGTAGTTTTAGGTGTTAAAACCTGGTTCTGTAATTCGTTTTCTTTTTCTTTTATCTCTGTTACTAAAGCAACTGCCTTAATTAGCTCATCAATAGAAATTGGCTTTAATAAATAGTAAGTTGCCTGATTATTTAATGCCTCTATCGCGTAATGATCGTAAGCTGTTACAAATACTGTTTCAAAGGTTTTATTTTCTACTTTTTCTAATAAATCAAAAGCATTACCAAAAGGCATTTCTACGTCTAAAAACACCAAATCTAAATCATACTTTTTAATTAACTCGTGAGCCTCATCAATATTAGATGCTTCTCCTAATAATTCAATATTCGGACAGTATTTTCCTACGTAATTTCTTAAAATATCTCTACTTATCTTTTCGTCTTCTACAATAATTGTCTTTAGTTTGGTCATAGTTATTTTTTTAAGGTTAATATTACTTTTGTACCACTTCCATCTTCATTTACATCAGAAATTTGTACTGATACTTTATCTTGATACATGTCATTTAAAATGGCAATTCTATTTTTAATAGTGCTCATTCCTTTTGACTTTTGTTTTAGTTGATTTTTTGTTTTCATAGCAAGCGACTGCTTTCTTCCGATACCATTATCTTGTATAATAATAGCTATAGAATCTTCACTTGCTTGTTTTATACATATAAATAAATTTCCTTTTTCTTTTCTGTATCGTAAACCATGCCAAATAGCATTTTCTATATAAGGCTGTAAAAGCATTGGTGGTATTCTGTATTCTTCTAAGTTTATGGATTTATCCACATCTATTTCGTAATCAAATTTATCTTGAAAGCGATTATGCTCTAGTTTTACATAAAGATCTAACAATTCAATTTCTTTGGTAAAAGGAATGAAATCTTCATCTGAATTCTCTAAAACAGATCTCATTAATACTGAAAATTCGGATAAATATCTATTTGCATTTCTTTCATCATTTACGGCAATAAAACTATTTACTGAATTTAAGGCGTTAAAAATAAAATGCGGATTCATTTGTGAACGCATTGATTTTAAAGCTAACAAGTTATTTGCTAATTGTTGTTTTTGATTGGATCTGTGCTTATAAAAAGCCAATAAACTCATCAATAATAAACCTCCTATTAAAGAATAAATAACAATCTGTTGCCTTCTACTTTTTTCTATCGTAATTTCTTTATCCTTTATTGCAATATTAATTTTACTTTCAGATAATTCTTTATCCTTTTCTAAAATGGCTATTCTACTCTGATTATCTGCTATTTTCTTTGTGAGTCTTTTTATCTGGTAAATCTCCTGTTCTTTCTTAATATAAAGTGTATCAACAATATCAACAAAATCTCTGTAACTTCTTAAAGCTTTTATATAATCTCCCACCGTAGCATACACTTCAGATAATTTTCGTGTAGCGTGCTTTTGCACTTCTAAATCTTCTTTTTTATCAGCTTCTTCAATACTTTTCTCCAAATATTCTATTGCTTCAGGATATTCTTGCTTCAACACATAAGCACTACCAATTTTGTAGTTCATCTTTTGAGAAGTAAGTGAATCTTTTGCTTCTGCTTTTATTTTTTCCTTTAAATTATGCTCTTTATTTTTCTTTCTTTTTTTAAGATTTTTATCTACATTTTTTAAAATTTCTTTTCGAAGTTTAATCTCGTCATCATATTGCCTTGTTTCGTTAAAAAAATCTGCTACTTCTTGTTGTACTTCTAAAGATGAATTTTTAGATTCTTCTGAAATTTTTAAGGTGTTCTTATATACCTTTTTAGCCTTTCTTATATTTCCTTGTTTAGCATAAGAGTTCGCTATTTTAGCATTTAAATCTGGTACAATTTCTTTTATAGATTTTACTTCTGCTATTTCTAATCCTTTTTGATAATTTGCTGTAGCTTCTTTAAATTCTTTACTAGCTAATTGAGCATCTGCCAAACCTTGAAAAACTTGTACTTTATCATAATTACTTAAACTTTTACTTTGTAATTCACGATATGACTTTTCGCTTTCTTGATATTCTTTAGCTAAATACTGAGTTTTGGCTAACTGTAGTAATGTTTCTACTTTTTCATAAATCTGTAATGAGATTTTATAATTGCTAATAGCAATATCGTATTGTTTCCAATGAAAATATATATCTCCTAAAACTTTGTAAGTATTTGCACTTCTTTGTTTTGATTGATTCAACTCCAGAGCTTCTTCTACAAAACACAAACTTTTATCTAAATCTTTTTCTTTATAAAACATTGCAGAATCAATAGATTGTTGATACATATCAACTTTCTTGGTTCTAAAAAAAGATAATCGTCCTTTTTTAGGTAAACCTTGTACCATTATCTTTATTTCTTCTCTAGACTTTATAGTATATCTAACCGTTTCAAAATCTGGATGTCTTACTATTAATTCATCATTTAATCTTGCCTTAACTATGTATATTCCATCAACATTATTTCCAAAAGAAGTATAAGCATTTACACTAATTTGGGCATTTGTTATAGGTTCATTATTATTTTCATCTATCACCTTTACTTTTAAATCAAATTGCTCATTCATTTTTTCTAAATTTTGAGCATTCGTTTTAAAAAAAGATATAATCAATAAAAAAGTAAGTATGTAACTTTTAAAATACACTTCTTATATATTTTACACTAATTAATATGTAAACTTATCACCAAAAAATCAATAAAAAAAATAGCATTGTTAACTAAGAGTGGTTTTCACAAGCTAAAATGAATACTTTACTCATTTTTAAAATCAATTCACTAATTATTTCTGTTTGTTTACTCATTATGCTTTTTTTTTGAAAAAAGTTACACATAGATTTGAGTGTAGAAAATAAAACTAATGATCTAAAGATTTCAAAAGCTATGTATCAAACTTGAAATCGTATAATTGAAGAAGGGAAAGTTAATTCTTATAAGAGTAGCACTTGCTACTCTTTTTTATTTTAAAATTAATTCCTGACCAATGCTAATGGTATTATTCTTAAGTTTATTCATTCTTTTCAATTCACTTAAATTAATTTTAAACTTTTTTGAAATAGAATACAACGTGTCACCTTTCACTACTTTATAAAAGAATCTTGTTTGAGTATCGTCTGAAGTATTTGATGCAACAGGCCTTTCTCTTTTAACTTCACTACTTGCTACTGTTTTAGAACTTTCATAGGATTTAACTACAGGCATTTTCTTTTCTCTGTCGTACTTAGCTAGATCAAACTTTTTAATTAACGCAATTAATTTATTCGGATATTTTCTATCGGTAGCATAACCAGCTCTTTTTAATCCGTAAGCCCAACCTTTATAATCAGTCGTTCTTAATCTAAATAAACCAGCATATCTTTTTCTAGTTGTTAAGAAAACAGAATGGTCTTTATATGAACTTTCAGGATGCTTGTACTTTCTAAAACATTCTCCTTTTTTATCATCATCGTGTGTGACACTTTTTCCTTTCCACCCTCTATGGCACTTTATTCCAAAGTGATTGTTAGATCTAATTGCTAAATCACTTCTTCCACTTCCTGATTCAAGAATTCCTTGTGCTAAAGTTATACTTGCTGGTATTTTATATTTATGCATTTCTCTAACAGCAATTGGTGCAAATTTTTCTACATAATCAACTGTTGTTTCAGCATATGATTTTTTGGTAAAAGTTTTTTTCTTTTTGGTTTGCTTTACCTCCGGAATTTCAACATTTTTATGTTTAGGTTCTTTTACCACAATTGGCTTAGGTGGTGTTTTGGTAACTATTTGACGTTTAGAACCACAACTAGATAGTATTAAAACTATGCTCAATAAAATAAATATTCTCAACTTCATTTATACCTTTATTAACGCTAAACTTTTGTTTTTTAATTTTGTATTAATTCCTTCTATACCTTGTAAACCTCCTGTATGAATTGCTAAAATCTTAGCTCCTTCCTTAATTTCATTTTTCTTTATCAAATCTAACACTCCAAAAATCATTTTTCCTGTATAAATAGGATCTAATTGAATATTGTTGTGTGCTTTAAATTCATTGATAAAAGTAATTAATTCAGAATTTACTTTTGCATATCCTCCAAAATGATAATCAGTAACCAACTTCCAATTTGTTTTTTGATTCACCAATTCTTCTATTGGTTCCTGTAAAAAATCACCTTTCAAAGCGGGAAATCCTAACACTTTGGTTGCTTTATTTGTAATAGAATTTATAATTCCAGCTATAGTACCTCCTGTACCGACAGCCACACAAATATAATTGAATTTTTCATCTTTTTCCGATAGTACTTCTTCACAACCTTTAATAGCTAATGGATTAGTTCCTCCTTCAGGAATTAAATAGAAATCTCCATACTTTTCTCTAAGACTCTTTATAAACTCTTCTGTATGTTTTTTTGAATATAAATCTCTTGAAATAAACTCAAAATGCATACCATTTTTATGAGCTTCTTTAAGTGTTTTATTCTCTGTTAAAACCGTATCTAGTTTTAATGCTAATTCTTCACCTCTAACAATTCCTATAGTTTTAAAACCTGCTAAATTTCCAGCTACAGCAGTTGCTACAATATGATTAGAATAAGCTCCACCAAAAGTTAACAAAGTAGTTTTGCCTTGTTTTTGAGCTTCAAGAATGTTATATCTTAATTTTCTAAATTTATTTCCAGATACAAATTCATGAATAGTATCTTCTCTTTTTATCCATAACTCGATATTCTTCTCTTTTAAGAAAGGAAGTTGAACTTGTTCATTTTGAGTTTCGATGGATTGATTAAACACTCTTTTATAAATTTACCTAGTAAAAAACGCTCTTGTTTACTTTTTATTGAAAGTTAGAGATTTTCTCCTCTACTTCTTCCCAATCCATCATTAACTGTTCCAATGCTGCTTTTTTTGCTTTATAATTTTCAAAAAAGTTAGGTTCAGCAGAAACTTCTTCATAATTCTGAGCCAATCTTAAATCAATAGCTTCTATTTCCGCTTCAACATCAGATATTTTATTCTCTATTCTAGAAGATTTATTCTTTAGCTTTTTTAATTCTTTTTCTTGCTCTTTAGATAACTTATATGCTTCCTTCTTGCTTGTATCTTTGGCATCTTTTACAACAGTTCTTTTTTCTGCTTCTCTTAAACTCTCAATTTTATGCTGTTCTAAGAAATAATCAATATCTCCTAAATATTCTTTAATCTCTTTATCTTTAAAACCATAAACAGTTTTAGTTAATCCTTGTAAAAAATCACGGTCGTGAGATACAATTATTAATGTCCCATTAAAGTTTTGCAACGCTTGTTTTAATACATTTTTTGATGCAATATCTAAATGGTTAGTAGGCTCATCCATTATCAACACATTAAATGGCGATAATAACAGCTTACATAAAGCCAATCTATTTCGTTCTCCTCCCGACAATACTTTTGCTTTTTTATCAACAGCTTCACCTCCAAATAAGAAAGCTCCTAACATATCTCTCACCTTTAATCTGTTGGTATCAGTAGCAGCATCTTCCATAATTTCCAATACTGTCTTCTCAGGTGGTAAATGTTCTGATTGATTTTGCGCAAAATATCCTACTTCAACATTATGACCTAACTTTAAATGACCTTCAAACGGAATCTCTCCAACCATCATTTTAGCCAAAGTAGATTTTCCTTGACCATTCTGTCCTACAAATGCAATTTTACTGTTACGCTCAATTAATAAATCAACATTTTGTAATACTTGCTTGCTTCCATAATTCTTTGCTAAATTCTCTGCTTCAACTACAATTTTCCCAGGCTCTTTTGAAATTTCAAAACGAACATTCATTACTGCATTATCATCTTGATCTACCTCAATACGTTCAACTTTATCTAACTTTTTTATCAACGATTGAGCCATAGAAGCTTTGTTTGCCTTAGCCCTAAATTTTTCAATTAGTTTTTGTGTATGTTGAATCTCTTTTTCTTGATTCTTCTGAGCCTGTAATTGTTTCTCTTTAATTTCAGCTCTTAATTCTAAAAACTGTGAATAAGGCTTCTTATAATCATAAATCTGCCCAAGAGAGATTTCAATGGTTCTATTGGTTACATTATCTAAAAACATTTTATCATGTGAAACCAGAACAATTGCACCTGCATAATTCTTTAAAAAATTTTCTAACCAAATAATTGATTCAATATCTAAGTGGTTGGTAGGCTCATCCAGTAATAATATATCATTATTCTGAAGTAATAGCTTTGCTAACTCAATACGCATTCTCCATCCTCCAGAAAAAGTATCGGTTAACTTATCAAAATCTTCTCTCTGAAACCCTAAACCTTGTAGTATTTTTTCTGTATCACCTTGATAGTTATATCCTCCTAAAAGTTCGTAACGCTCAGTAAACTCATTTAAATCAATGATTAACTGATTGTAACTTTCACTTTCATAATCAGTTCTTTCTGCTAATTGCTCATTTATTTCAGCAAGCTTTGCTTCTATTTCTTTAATTTCTTCAAATGCTTGATAAGCTTCTTCTAAAATTGTTCTTCCTTGAACAAAATCAATATCCTGGCGTAAAAAACCAATTTTTACATCTTTATCAAACGCCATCGTTCCTCCACTACTTTCAATATCTTTAGATAAAACTTTTAGAAGTGTAGATTTTCCTGCTCCATTTTTTCCAATCAAGCCTATTCTATCTCCTTTATTTAATTTGAAAGTGATTCCTGAAAACAAATCTGTTCCCATAAAGGAAACAGTTAAATCGTGTACGTTTAACATAAGCGTTTTTATATTATCAAGTAGAAAAAATACGCGCACTTTAACAGTAAAAAAGATGTTAAATAGGTAATTTTTCTGAAATTTGTACAAACTTACAAAACTGAACCTATAAGGGTCATATAATTTCTAGAATATATGTTACGTAAAGGCACAAAACTCTACAGTATTTTTAATAATAAATGTCCAAGATGTCAAGAAGGTGATTTTTTTAAACACAAAGCTTCTTTTAATCCTAAAAAAGTAACTACGTTACATGAAAATTGTTCTCATTGTGATTTAAAGTATATGATGGAGCCTTCATTCTTTTTTGGTGCCATGTATGTAAACTATGCTTTAGCTGTAGCTTTATTTGTAGCTATTTTTATTATTTGTAAAGTTTTTATCGGTCTTACAATTTTACAAAGCTTTATTTCAATTGTAGTAGTCTCACTATTATTAACTCCTTTTACATTACGTTTATCTAGAATAATTTGGATTAATATTTTTGTGAGTTACGACAAGAGTAAAAAGAAGAAATAATATATTTATTCTGAAAAACGTTTAATATCAATTTCTTTATCTAGTTTTTCACCTTTTTCAAGATGATTAAATAAGTTTTGAGCAACAGTTGGGGCAATCATAACACCACGGGTTCCTAAGCCGTTTAAAACAACTAATTGATCAAATTCTGAATGCACACCTACCAAAGGTCTCCTATCTTTTACCGTAGGTCTAATTCCTGCTGTTTGATCAACAATTGTATATGGAACATCTATTGTTTTTTGTAGTTTATCAACTAGTTCTTGTTTACCTTCTTCTGTCGGATCTAAAGTTTTGTCTGTCCAATTAAACGTAGCTCCTACTTTGTAGTAATCATTTCCTATTGGTAACATAAAAACAGATGATTTTAATAAAAAATCAATCTTTAACTCTGGTGCATGTATTGTTATAATCTCTCCTTTGGTACCATTTAATGGAAGATTATTAAAAAAAGGATTTTCTTTTAATCCATAGCCTTCACAAAAAACAACTTTGGACGTACTTATATTTTTATAAATTACTTTTTCTTCATTTAACTGAACTTGACTGTAATCAAACGCCTCTTTCTTTAATAACTCTTGATTTAACAAGTAATTTCTGTATGTATTGATTAAATCTTTTGTATCAATTCTACCTGTTCCTTGTAATTCACCAAACCCAAAATCTCCTATAATGCCAGGGATTTTATCTTTAGATATTTCTGGTTTCATATAATGTGACAACATAGGCTTATCTAAGGCAATAAACCAATTATTTTCGTCTCCTACAGATGTAAAAACTTTTTTTGTAATAAATCTAGTATCAAACTCTTTTTGTAATTTTTCTGATACTTTATCATAAAAAGGAAGTGCTAACTGAAGCTGTTCATGTCCATTCCACACAGGTGTAAAACGTTTTAATATAACAGGATTATAAGTACCACTAGCTACACTTGATGAGTTTTGAGAATCATTTTCAAACACAATAAACTTTTTATTATGCTGAATTAATTGTTCTACAAATGCTAAACCAGCCAATCCTAAACCTACAACTATGTAATCTAATTCCATAACACAAAAATAGAAAGATAGATTTTTAAATATTATAAAAACTAATATTCTTTTAAGATATAAAAAAAGCGCTCTGAAAATTCAGAACGCTTTTAATTTTATTTAGAATAGAATCTTAATAATTCCACATGTCCATTTCTCTATCACGAACACCTTCTTTAATTCTATCAGCTTCTAATAATTGGAATAAAGAATTACCTCTAATATAGTCTTTAATCTCTCTATCACCGTACAAGTTCTCTTCTTTAATTACTGTAGAGTTAAATCTACGAGCATTTAACAAGTTATCATACGAAATAGGGTGTGCAGAATTCTTAGGATTGAATACTTTTGAAGCATGTAAAACTTCACGTGCGTCTGGGAAAAACACCCAAAATAACTCATAAATTTCATCATCTTCGATTTCATCAACACCTAATACTTGTACATCAGGTCCCATTGGAGCTAAAGCTAACATTCTGTACTTTAATTCTCCTTGACGTTTGTCAAAATACCAAATTCCTTTGATTAAATATCCTTTGATATCTTCAGACTGGATGAAATATTCATCAGAATAACCTCCGTTTTCTTCACCTCCATCTACTTCTCTAACACTGTAGGTTTTTTCATCTATTTCTTTTGTTCCAATCCTTGTTGTGAAATAAGAATCTGAATATACTTCTTTAATCTTACCCTTTCTAATACCTCCCATTAAGGTATCAAATAAAGATCGTCTACTATTAGATGTACTTGTAGTATCAACTGGATAATAGTAAGGTAAATTAATTTTTTGGTTCAAATCTACAAACTCCCATACCACTTTAGACCATAAAACATCTCTATCACTTATATAACCATAAGGTAGCGGTTTATCAGCATCAGAGTCGATTTCTGCTTGACTTTTTACACCAATCTCCACTACTTTTTTAGCATTTAATAGATTAGCCTGAGCGCCAACTACTATTGTAGAAGTTAATGCTATAATAACCATGTTAAAACGCTTCCAATTCATACTATCTTTATTTTTAATTATTAGTTTGAAACTTTTATACCAACTCCAACCACCTTTTTAACTGGTGCTCCTGAACCTGATACTGTAGCTTTAATGTCAAAAATATTGATCACCTCACCTCTTCTTGCTTTAGAAATTGCTTTCTTAGCTCTAGAACTCATTCTTGTTCCAGTTACAGGTACTGCTGGTTGACCAGGTACTTTTATTTTAAAGCTTGATACTTTTAATTTTAAATCGAATAAGAAATCTGGTAACAATGCACCTACAGTAACATTTCCAACACTACCTTTTGGCATAGATACAGTACCATACTGACCTCTAACAGCACCTACAGCTGGTGGAATGTCTTTAATTCTAAATTTCTTATTTGAACTTACTTTATTACCTCCTGGTAATACTCCTGTTACTCTAATGGTAACTTCACTTCCTTTACCTGGAGTCATAACATAACTGTCACCACTCTTCTTTCTTAAACCAGGAGCTGACGCTGAAACCTTGTTTGAAGGTACACCTGGCATAGAAATTGTCATTGGATTTGATAATCCACGATATACAGCATTCATTTTATCAGCTGAGATTACCGCTTCATTTGGTCTTGGAATTACAGAATAACCTCCTTTAATAGGAATCTCAACTAAAGAATCATTCTCTTTGAAAAAGAAACTACCTTTAATATCTCTATCTCCAACACTTCCTGCAGGACCATCTAATATTACCTGACCTGCTTTAATTTTATCTTCTGGCCAATCCTTACCATTAATTACAACCTTTTCAGCTGTTAAATTTGGATCATTCTTACCTAATACAATTCTACCAGATAATTTCTCTCCTGGATAGTAAGCGTTCTTATCGAAAACTACCATTGCATCATAGTTAGTCATAGACACAGCACTTTCTAACTCTCCTTGTAGTAATTTAGATAATGCATCAGATTCCGTAGCTTTAATATCAGCCTGAATTTGAGTTAATTTTGTTAAAGAAGCAATTAAAGGGAAACCTTCATAGTTGTAGTTTAACCAGTTTAACTGTAAACCTTCTCTATTTTTAACTGGATTAGTATCAAAACGAGATTCTACTACTGTTCCTAAATCTGTTTCACCTAAAACTTCTAAAGCTGCTTTTCTAAACTCATCTACTTTAGAAACAAATTCTTTACCATTTGGACTAATAGTTCCACTTTCAAAGAAATAAGAATCTAAATAGCTAGACTTATCCATTAACTCGTAGTCTTTTTTATCTTCTACGTCTGCTGTCATTTTAGATTTCAAATCATCTAAATACACATACAATTCATTGGCTCTAGCTTTTAAGACATCAGTCTTTTCTTTAGCTTCACCATATTGTTTAGCTTGTTCAGCTGCTTTTGTTGCTAAGTTAGCATAAGCTGCTGCATTTGTTTCAGTTGCTCTTCTGTTAGCATCTGTTAATTTTTCATTCATTAAACCAAAAGCTGATAATACCTCTTTACCCATATTCATAGCCATCATTGCTAAGAATACAAGATACATAAGGTTAATCATCTTCTGCCTTGGAGATTGTTTACCACCTGCCATAATTTAAAATACGTTTGCTTAGTTAATATTAAATTATTTTGAACTCATTGCAGAAAGCATTCCTCCGTATACTCCGTTTAAAGAAGATAAGTTAGTTGCTAATGATTGCATTTGATCTTGTAAACGTTGAGAGTTTTCTACCATTGCAGTATTTAACTCAGCTTGTTTAGAAGCATTCTCTACTTGTGTTTGGTATAAGCTATTTAAAGAAGCCATTTGAGAAGCTGCTTTAGACATTTGCTCGTTATAAGTATTTGTAGCGGAAATAGATTGAGAAGCTGAAGCTAAAGGCTCTACTGCTCCTTGGAAACTCTTAATGCTATCTCCTAAACGAGATACTAAACTAGCGTCTAACTTTGCGTCTTTTAAAATATTATCTAATTTTTGAGATAATAAAGATTGTGCTTCTTCTGGAGTAGCTACTTTTTCTTTCTTCTTACCTCTTCCTGAAGCTGATCCATCCGCTAATTCAGGATATACTTTTGTCCAATCTAATTCGTCTTCAACTGGTTCAAAAGCAGATAATGCAAATACTAATGCTTCAACAGACATACCTACGATAAGCATAATGTTAGCTCCTGGGAAGTGCATAATTTTAAATAATGCTCCAGCGATTACAATTGCAGCTCCGAAACCGTAAGCCATGTTGAACATTCTCTTTGTTGATTTTGATTGTGCCATAATTTTTGAATTTTTTAATTAGGGATATTTACTGTATTAATTATTTACTGTTTTTTAGTACCAAGATAGTCTTGTACGGTTCTAAAACCGATATAACTTCTTGCTGTATCGGCGTACTCCCAGTCACGAGAACCAACTTCTAAGAAGTAAGCTACATCTTTCCAAGATCCACCACGAACAATCTTTCTGCGATTTTCTCTGTTTTCAACATTTGGGTTCATAGTTGATCCCATATAATAAGACATTTGGTTGTATGCAGTATTTGTCCATTCAGACACATTTCCTGCCATATTATAAAGTCCAAATCCGTTAGGATTGTAAGAAACCGCCTCAACAGTATATAAGGCACCATCAGCTGCATAATCTCCACGCACCGGTTTAAAGTTTGCTAAGAAGCAACCTCTATCACTAGTTGTACTAGGACCTCCCCAAGGATATTTTGCATAATCTAAACCTCCTCTAGCGGCATATTCCCATTCTGCCTCGGTAGGTAATCTAAATGCAGGTACTAGACCTAAGTTTTTCTTTTTTCTTTGATAAGAGTTCTTATTCTTTGTTCTCCAATGACAGAATGCTCTTGCTTGATTCCAGCTTACCCCTACTACTGGATAACCTTCAAATGCTTTGTGTGCAAAATATTCTTGGTGCATTGGATCATTGTATGAATAGTTAAAATCTTTAATCCAAACTGTAGTATCAGGGTATACATTTAATACTTCATCCTTTAAGAAGTCTTTTCTGTTTTTACCTGTCCTAGCAGCTTCTTCATTATCAAACCAGAAATACCTGTATTCTAATAACTTTGTATTAAAAGATCTAATTCCGTTTAAAGCTTCATCTTTTTTAATGTATAAAGAATCCATTACTTCTACATAATCAGTATCTGGGTAGTCTTCTCTATTCCAAAATAACTCTTCTTCCCAGTTTAAAGGCTTGATAGAATCGATACCTTCACCTATTTCATAATAGTTTTCTCTCATATACTTCTGATATGGAGACTCATTTACAGTATCTTTAGATGCAAACGCATATAATTGAATTCCTTCTGCTTTGTTTTTACCTGCAGGATCTGGCTCTTCATCACCTGAAGCAAACTCAGCTTGATAAGCTAATTTTGTTCTTACTATAGAATCTCTTACCCAATAAACAAATTGCTTATACTCACTATTTGTTATTTCAGTCTCATCCATGTAAAAAGGTTGAACCGTCACTGTTCTAGTTGGGGCATTCATTGCTCCTAAAGGGTCTTCATCTTGTTTACCCATAGTAAACGAACCTCCTTTGATCGAAACCATACCATAAGGTTTTTCGGCAAACCATTTCCTTTTGGACTTCACTCCAACTAGTTCACCTCTTTCGTTACTAGATCCACAACTATACATGAATACTAATAGTAGGGCAAATAGTGCTGCTTTCTTCATACTTTTTTTATTAAAGAGTTCGTAACTTTTTTCGTTAAAAATATATTTTTATTCAACATTTTTATATCAGGGTTGCAAATATAACTTTTTTTTATATAAGTTTCTGAAGAGCTTTATACCACCTTTCAGGTATTTTTTGCTCAATCGCCTTTATATAATCTTGATGTGCACATGGTATTAACGCATGTCTTTTATATTTATTATCCGTAATTAAATTTATCTCCATCCACCAGCGTCCACTTTTATCACTTTTATAAAAGTTTATTGGGTCATCGTCTTCAAGAACTACGCTAAACTTCTGGTAACTCTCTTTACTTGAATATGGATAATCTTTTGCTCTATAATTAACTCCTTCTATAAAATACCACATACTTTGTGCTATTAATTTAGAAGTTTGATTGTTAACATCTAACACATCGTTATATTCATAGACACCAAAAGAGGTAACTTTGTCACTTATTCCTGCATATCTTGCTATAGAACATAATTGTTCTCCATAAAACCCATTCGGGTTTGCATTATAATTTGCAGGTGCATCTGACTGTTTAACACTTCCTATATCTATACTTACTATATCTGCATCTCTTAAAATTGGCTCTATCAACTCCATTCTTCTCACTTCACCTAATCTAAACGCATCGAAATATAATTTTTGTAATAAATCTATTTCCTCTTGAGAATTATAATATGTTTGATAGCCAATATTACTAAAATTGAATAAATTATTTGGTGTATCCATAATAATTTTACTCAAATATGATTTTGAATTAAGTTCATCTTCAATTGTACCTAAATCAAAATGGCTGTCTACAACAGCTAAATTTATTGTTTGTTCTAAAGAATCGTAAGCCCTGTAATTCGCATATGTAATATCTTGGCTTCCTCCTATTATAAGAACTACAATATTTTTTTTCACTAAAGATGATACAACTTGTGAAACTGCAAAATAAGTATCACTTATTGTATTACCTGGTTCTATATTTCCTATGTCAGCTATTTTAAGCTCCCATTTTCCAGGAAATAATTTATAAAAATTTGTTCTTATTTTAGACAGATCGTTACCACAGCCCTCGTTATCTATGGCAGCCCTACCTTCTTTAACTCCAATAATCGCCAAAGAAACTCCATCCAAATCGGGAAACCCGTTTTGAGCAGTGTAAATTTCAATATTTTTTCCAAGTGTTGATGGTGATTGCGGCTCTATGCTTGCAAAAACCTTTTCATTTACTGGAGACAAAAAATCGATATTCATTAATTTGGGGATTAGTGAATGGTTGGCAATATAAAAATTTATTTCTTTTTTGAAGTCTTTCTAGTTGATTTTTTCGTAGTTTTTTTCTGCGAATCAATTAACTTAATAGCATCTTCCTTAGTAAACTTTTCGATTTCAGTTGTTTTAGGCAACTCAATCTTAGTTTTTCCTTTAATTACATTAAATCTACCCCATCTTGCTTTTTCAACTCTAATACCTTCATCTTCCCAGTTATGGATTAATTTTTCTCGTTCTTTTTTCTTCTTATCTTCAATCAATTCCTCTAAATCTGCTTGCGTAAGATTATCGAAGTCATATTTCTTATTTACATTGATAAAAATTGAGTTCCATTTAATAAATGGTCCAAAACGCCCTACACCTTTTTGAATTGGCATTCCTTCATACTCTCCAATAGGCGCATCTGCTTTTCTTTTAGCCTCAATTAATTCTATAGCTCTATCCATATCTACAGACATTGGATTTTCAGCTTTATCTAAAGAAACATATTTACCATCAAATTTAATGTAAGGTCCAAAGCGTCCGTTTGCCACTACAACTTCTTTTGCTTCGTACTCACCTAATGTTTTAGGCAACTTAAACAAGTCCATTGCTTCTTCATAAGTAATCGAACTCATTGTTTGATCTCCTTGAAGACTTGCGAATTTAGGTTTCTCTTCATCTGTAGCTTCACCAATTTGAATCATTGCTCCAAATCTTCCTAATCTTACATACACATTCTTTCCAGAGTCTGGGTCTATACCTAACAAACGTTGTCCACTAGCTCTTTCTGCATTTTCAGCTACATCTTTTACATTCGGATGAAAATCTTTATAGAAATCTTTAATCATAGAAATCCAATTTTCTTTCCCTTCAGCAATTTCATCAAAATCAGACTCAACTTTTGCTGTAAAACCGTAATCAAGAATACCTTTAAAATTCTCTACAAGAAAATCATTTACAATATTACCAATATCTGTTGGCATTAACTTCCCTTTGTCAGCTCCTACCTTCTCTATTAATACTTTTTCAGATATTTCATTTTGTTTTAAAAGAATCTGAACATAGTTTCTTTCAACTCCTTCAGCAGTTCCCTTTTCAACATACCCCCTTCTTTGCACTGTAGAAATAGTCGGAGCATATGTAGATGGTCTTCCAATACCTAATTCTTCTAAATGTTTTACCAAAGAAGCTTCAGTATATCTTGCTGGTGGCCTTGTATATCTTTCTGTAGTAGTAATATATTCATTACTTAACTCCTCACCTACATTCATTTTAGGTAACATTCCTGCTTGCTCTTCATCTTCATTATCAGTACCTTCTAAATAGACTTTTAAAAATCCTTCAAAAGTAATTACCTCTCCATTTGCAGTAAACTCCTTATCATTTTTATTATTAGCTATTTTAACATTGGTTCTCTCCAACTGCGCCTCACTCATTTGAGAAGCAATTGTTCTTTTCCAAATTAAGCTATACAATCTATCTTGATCAAAATCAACCGAAACATCGTGCCTATCTAAATTCGTTGGACGAATAGCCTCGTGTGCTTCTTGAGCTCCTTTTGATTTTGTTGAAAATTTTCTCGGCTTACTGTATTCTTTACCATAAGAACTTTCAATTTCTTGAGCAGCTGCATCCATTGCTTCAGGAGATAAATGCACACTATCTGTTCTCATGTATGTTATTAATCCGGCTTCATATAAACGTTGTGCCATTAACATCGTTTTTGCTACTGGAAATCCAAGCTTTCTTGAAGCTTCCTGTTGCAATGTAGAAGTTGTAAAAGGAGCAGCTGGAGATTTTTTTGCAGGTTTTGTTTGTAAATCTGCAACATTAAAGACTGCATTTACACATGACTTTAAAAATGCTTCGGCCTCTTCTTTAGTACTAAAGTTTTTAGATAATTTAGCTTTTACCTTTTTTCCATCAGCATTTATAAACTCAGCATCTACTCTGTAGGAAGCTTTAGGTGTAAACTCTTCAATACTTCTTTCACGCTCAACAATTAATCTAACAGCTACAGATTGGACTCTACCCGCAGATAAACCTGCTTTTACTTTTCTCCATAATACAGGAGATAATTCGTAACCTACAATTCTATCTAAAACTCTTCGTGCTTGTTGCGCATCTACTAAGTTATAGTTAATTGTTCTTGGATTTTCTATGGCTTTTAAAATTGCATTCTTTGTAATAGAGTTAAATACAATCCTTTTAGTATTGTCTTTTTTTAATTTTAATTGCTCTGCCAAGTGCCAAGCAATTGCTTCTCCCTCACGATCCTCATCGGATGCTAGCCAAACAATTTCTGCTTTCTTTGCTAAATCCTTTAATTTTTTAACAACAGATTTTTTATCTGACGATACAATGTACTTGGGACTAAAGTCTCCTTCAACATCAACTCCTAACTCCTTAGAGGGTAAATCAGCAATATGTCCGAAACTAGATTCTACTTGAAAATCTTTACCTAAAAACTTTTCAATAGTCTTAGCCTTCGCGGGTGACTCAACAATTACTAAATTTTTTGCCATGTATTATTTTTTTCTTTTTAATGCTGAAAAGTACAACATTTTTTAAAGTGCAAAAGTATATAGTTTTTTTTTATTTGAAATCCTTTTGAAAGAATTAACGCTAATTTAAATGAAAATTTACCTTTTTTTTTCAAAAAAAACTTTCAAATTACATCCTTTTTATACTTTTTCTTACAAATCTATAAGATCAACATCCTATTTCCCTAACACAAAACAGCTAGTTGTTTGTTAAATGATTTTATTTTTTATGACAATTTGTCACAAAACATATATTTTGGTTGTATCTTTGCCGCCTACTTAGAACGATTTATTAGAATATGAAACCGACTGAAAAAGTAATCAACGAGAAAATACAGGGGAAACCTTTATTAACAGAACAGAAGGATGGCAATACAAAAAAGCTTTTTATAGAAAGCTACGGTTGCCAAATGAACATGAATGATAGTGAAATTGTTGCAGCTATTTTAGCTGAAGAAGGTTTCAATACCACTGGTAATATTGAAGAAGCTGATTTAGTACTAGTAAATACTTGTTCTATTAGAGAAAAAGCTGAACAAACGGTACGTAATCGTTTACAAAAATACAACCACGCTAAAAAACACAATCCTAAAATGAAGGTTGGTGTATTAGGTTGTATGGCAGAACGTTTAAAAGCTAAGTTTTTAGAAGAAGAAAAAATTGTTGACTTAGTTGTAGGGCCAGATGCCTACAGAGATTTACCTAATTTAGTTGAAGAAGTTGAAGCTGGACGAGATGCTGTAAATGTGATTCTTTCTAAAGAAGAAACCTATGCTGATGTTTCTCCTGTCCGTTTAAACTCTAATGGGGTTTCTGCGTTTGTTTCTATTACTCGTGGTTGTGATAATATGTGTACTTTCTGTGTTGTTCCGTTTACTCGTGGTAGAGAGCGTAGTAGAGATCCACAAAGTATTATTGCTGAAATTCGTTCGATGCATGAAAAGAATTTTAAAGAAATTACTTTATTAGGACAAAATGTTGATTCTTATTTATGGTATGGTGGCGGATTGAAAAAAGATTTCAAAAAAGCATCTGAAATGGCGAAAGCTACCGCTGTAAATTTTGCGCAACTTTTAGATATGTGTGCTAATGAGTTCCCGAAAATGCGTTTTCGTTTTTCTACTTCTAATCCACAAGACATGACTTTAGATGTAATTCATGTGATGGCTAAGCATAAAAATATTTGTAAATACATTCACCTACCTATTCAAAGTGGAAGTAATAGTATGTTAAAAGCAATGAATCGTTTACATACTAGAGAAGAGTATTTAGAATTGGTAGAGAATATTTATAAGATAGTTCCTGAAATGAACTTAAGTCAAGATATGATTGCTGGATTCTGTGGAGAAACAGAAGAAGACCACAAAGACACTCTTGACTTAATGGAAAGAGTAAAATATAGCTTCGGGTTTATGTTTGCTTATTCTGAAAGACCAGGAACTTTAGCTGCTAAAAAGATGGAAGACGATATTCCTTTAGCAGTAAAAAAACGTCGCTTACAAGAAATCATCAACTTACAACAAAAACATAGTTTATACAGAGCTAAAGAACATGTTGGTCAAGTTCAAGAAGTTTTAATTGAAGGAACTTCTAAAAAGAATGAAAACGAATGGAAAGGACGTAACACTCAGAACACAGTAGTTGTTTTCCCTAAAGAAAATTATAAAATGGGAGAATTTGTAAATGTAAAAATTGAAGATTGTACAACTACTACATTAAAAGGAACTGCTGTAGGGTATTCAGATAATAATTAATTAAAACTCCTATTACTATAAAATGAATAACCAAAAGAAAAATATTTTTTTTATTTCTTCATTAATCGTGTTTACGATTTTTATAGTCTTATTCATTATAAAAAGTAATGACCATAAAGAATGTGAAGAAAAAGAAATCCTTGAAATAAAAGCAGACGGTACAACCGTAAAAAAGAAAGAGCATCACTGTAAAGAAAAGTATAATTTTTAAATGGAAAACTCACACGGAATAAAACAACGCTTCGGTATTATTGGTAACGATGTACAATTGAACAGAGCTATTGAAAAAGCTGTTCGAGTAGCACCTACTGATATTTCTGTACTTGCTACTGGAGAAAGTGGAGTTGGTAAAGAAAGTATTCCTAAAATTATACACCAACTTTCACATAGAAAACATGCTAAGTATATTGCTGTAAACTGTGGAGCGATTCCTGAAGGAACTATTGACAGTGAACTTTTTGGACATGAGAAAGGTGCTTTTACAGGTGCAACTACCACTAGAAAAGGATATTTTGAAGTGGCTGATGGCGGTACCATTTTTTTAGATGAAGTTGGAGAGTTACCACTTACTACTCAAGTAAGATTATTACGTGTTTTAGAGAATGGTGAATTTATAAAGGTAGGTTCTTCTCAAGTACAAAAAACGAACGTTCGAATTGTAGCTGCTACAAATGTAAAAATGCATGAAGCAATTAGAAAAGGTAAGTTTAGAGAAGACTTATATTATCGTTTAAGTACTATTGAAATTTCTTTACCTCCTTTAAGGGAAAGAGGAAATGATATTAATTTATTGTTTAGAAAGTTTGCTTCTGATTTTGCTCAAAAAAACCGAATTCCTGTCATTCGTTTAGATGAAAACGCTAGTAGAGTTTTACAAAATTATACATTCCCTGGAAATATTAGACAATTAAAAAATATTGCTGAACAAATTTCTATAATGGAAGAAGATAGAATTATCTCTCCTGAAATTTTGATTCAATATTTACCAAATACTACTGGAAACTTGCCTGTTTTAGTAGAAGATAAATCTTCTTCTAGTGATTTTGCTAGTGAACGAGACATTATGTATAAGATATTATTTGATATGCGTAATGACATCAATGACTTGAAAAAGTTGACTCTTGATTTAATGCAAAATGGGAACAATAAAGAGGTTCAAGAAGAAAACAGAAATATCATTCAACGTATTTACGACAATAAAGAAGAGATTACCCCTGTTAACTCTAATGTTTCTCATGATGTGGAAGTAGTACAAATACCTGAAACTTCTTCTCAAAACAATTATGATTTTATTGAGACAATTGAAGAACACGAAAGTTTATCTTTACAAGAAAAAGAAGTAGAAATGATTAGAAAATCATTAGATAGAAACAAAGGAAAACGTAAACTAGCAGCCAAAGAGCTTGGTATATCTGAAAGAACTTTATACCGAAAAATTAAGCAATACGATTTGTAATACTTTCTATCTCGTTCTCAATCAAAACAATTAAAAATGAAGCAAAAAATATATCAATCTATACTAATCTTTTGTAGCTTAATTTTACTAAGTGCATGTGGTGTATATTCTTTTACTGGAGGAAACACTGGAGATGCAAAAACTATTCAAATAGATTTTTTCCCTAATCAAGCTCCTTTAGTAGAACCTACTTTAAGTCAGAAATTCACTCAAGATTTTCAGGATTTGTTTACACGTCAAACAAATTTAACCTTGGTTAGAAATGGTGGTGATTTACATTTTGAGGGAGAAATTACAGGTTACAGAATTAGTCCGATGAGTGCTACTGCTAGCCAGGGAACGCAAGCAGCTGCTCAAAACAGATTAACAATTACAGTAAATGTTCGTTTTACAAATAAACTAAACGAAAAAGACGATTTTGAACAACGATTCTCTTTTTATTCTGATTTTGATGCTTCTGCACAACTTTCTGGAAGTGTTTTAGAAACAGCTTTAGAAGAAATTTTAACACGTATTCATCAAGATATCTTTAATGCATCTGTAGCAAAATGGTAAAAGAATCATTTGTAGAAATACTTAACCATCCTGAAAAAATAGAAGGAAAAATCGCTAATAACCTTAACGATATAGTAAATCAATATCCTTATTTTCAGTCTGCAAGAGCATTGTATTTAAAAGCATTAAAAAACGATGAAAGTTTCAAATATAATAATGAATTAAAAAAAGCGGCTGCTTACACCACAGACAGAACTGTTTTATTTGATTTCATTACTTCGGAAATTTTTAATACTAAAATCTCTGAGCCTACAGGAAGTAAAAAAGAGACTTCAGTTGCAAAAGAATCTTTAAATGTAAAAGAACAGGTAGAAAGTGATTTGGAAATAGGAAAACCGCTTTCTTTTACCAGAAATGAAACCTTTTCTTTTAATCAATGGTTACAGTTATCAGGTGACACACCGCCTGAAAAAGAAGTAGAAGATGCACCTACTGTTGAAGAAAAACCAAAAGACGACTCTAAATCTTTACAAGACAATATTATTGATCGTTTTATCACAAACAACCCGAAAATATCGAGAATAGATAAACATGCTCCTGTAAAATCTAAACCGAAACAAGCAGAGCAAGATATCTTACCAATGACAGAAACATTGGCTAAAATATACTTAGAACAAAAAAAATATGACAATGCTGTTAAAGCATATGAAATATTAAGTTTGAAATATCCAGAAAAAAGTGGTTTCTTTGCAGACCAAATAAAAAAGATACGAATTTTACAAAAACTTTAAATATATGTATTTACCAATTTTAATCTTAATCATCATAGTTGCAATTGCACTAATATTAATTGTAATGGTACAAAACCCAAAAGGAGGAGGATTATCTTCTACGTTCGGTGGCGGAGGAATGAATATTGGTGGTGTACAAAACACAAATAACTTCTTAGATAGAACTACATGGACATTAGCTATTGCAATGTTTGCTTTGATTTTATTATCAAATTTTGCTATCGAAAGAGGTGGAAGAGAAAGTGCTCCTGAATTAGACAACACTTTAGATGGTGTAGAAGTTACAACTCCTGAAACTACTACTCCTGCTGAAGCTGACAGCGCTACAAAAGACACTGTAAAATAAGATACATATCATACAAAAACAAATGCCATCGGTTTTGACACGATGGCATTTTTTTTATACATATAAATGAAGCTAAGTAAAATTGTCAGTTTTTATGTAATGGCATAATTTCTGTCATTTCAATTCACGAAGAAAAATAATAGAATTAATCAATAATTTTTAATATAAAATGGGATTAAACATTAAACCTTTAGCAGATAGAGTTCTTGTAGAACCAGCTGCAGCTGAAACTACAACCGCATCTGGAATTATCATTCCTGATAACGCAAAAGAAAAACCTCAAAAAGGTACTGTTGTTGCCATAGGAAATGGTAAAAAAGACGAACCATTAACAGTAAAAGTTGGAGATACTGTATTGTATGGAAAATATTCTGGTACAGAATTAAAATTCGAAGGTAACGATTATTTAATGATGAGAGAGTCAGATATATTAGCTATTATCTAATAGCGCTTTATGCTATAAGTCTTATGCTATGAGAAATTTCAAGAACTACGAAATATGGAAAATTAGTCATCAACTTACATTAGATATTTATGAGTTGACAAATAATTATCCATCTTTTGAAACTTATGGAATAACTTCTCAAATAAGAAGAGCTTCATTATCTATTCCAACCAATATTGCTGAAGGTTGTGGTAGAGATAGCCAAGCTGAATTTGGAAGATTTTTAACAATAGCACAAGGCTCAGCATCTGAAGTTGAATATTTATTGATTTTATCAAAAGACTTAAAGTTCATTACTGAACAACAATTTGAAAAACTTGATAAAAACATCAACTTAATTAAAAGAAAAATATATTCTCTTAAACAAAAACTAAATTAAAAAACTTGCTTAAGGCATAAAACCTAAAGCATAAAGTATTAAAAAATGGCAAAAGATATAAAATTTGATATTGAAGCACGTGACGGATTAAAACGTGGTGTAGATGCATTAGCTAATGCTGTAAAAGTTACTTTAGGACCAAAAGGTCGTAATGTAATTATTTCAAAATCTTTTGGAGCTCCTCATGTAACTAAAGATGGAGTTTCTGTAGCAAAAGAAGTAGAATTAGAAGATGCTCTTGAAAATATGGGAGCACAAATGGTAAAAGAAGTTGCTTCTAAGACCAATGATTTAGCTGGTGATGGTACTACTACTGCAACGGTATTAGCACAAGCTATTGTAAAAGAAGGATTAAAAAACGTAGCAGCTGGTGCAAATCCAATGGATTTAAAGCGTGGTATTGATAAAGCTGTTGCTGCTATTACTGATGATTTAGCTAAACAAGCTAAAGAAGTTGGTGATTCTTCTGAAAAAATTCAACAAGTTGCTTCTATTTCTGCTAACAACGATTCTGTTATTGGTGATTTAATTGCTACTGCTTTCGGAAAAGTAGGTAAAGAAGGTGTGATTACTGTTGAAGAAGCTAAAGGAACTGATACGTATGTTGATGTTGTTGAAGGTATGCAATTTGACAGAGGATATTTATCTCCTTACTTTGTAACGAACGCTGATAAAATGATTGCTGAGTTAGAGAATCCTTACATCTTATTATTTGATAAAAAGATTTCTAACTTACAAGAAATTTTACCAATTTTAGAGCCAGTTGCTCAATCAGGTCGTCCATTATTAATTATTGCAGAAGATGTTGACGGACAAGCATTAGCTACTTTAGTTGTAAATAAATTAAGAGGTGGTTTAAAGATTGCTGCTGTTAAAGCACCTGGATTTGGTGACAGAAGAAAAGCAATGTTAGAAGACATCGCAATTTTAACTGGTGGTACTGTAATTTCTGAAGAAAGAGGTTTCTCTTTAGAAAATGCTACTTTAGATTTATTAGGTACTGCAGAAACTGTTACTATTGATAAAGATAATACTACAGTTGTTAATGGTGCTGGAAATGAAGAGCAAATTAAAGCTCGTGTAAACCAAATTAAAGCACAAATTGAAACTACTACTTCTGATTACGATCGTGAAAAGTTACAAGAGCGTTTAGCTAAGTTAGCTGGTGGTGTTGCTGTATTATATGTTGGTGCTGCTTCTGAAGTAGAGATGAAAGAAAAGAAAGACCGTGTTGATGATGCTTTACATGCTACTCGTGCTGCTGTAGAAGAAGGTATTGTTGCTGGTGGTGGTGTTGCTTTAGTTCGTGCTAAAAAAGTATTAGAAACATTAACTTCTGACAACTTAGACGAAACTACAGGTATACAAATAGTAAACAAAGCTATTGAATCTCCATTAAGAACTATTGTTGAGAATGCTGGTGGTGAAGGTTCTGTTGTAATTAACAAAGTATTAGAAGGTGAAAAAGACTTTGGATACGATGCTAAATCTGAGACATATGTAGATATGTTAGAAGCAGGGATTATTGATCCTAAGAAAGTAACTCGTGTTGCTTTAGAGAACGCAGCTTCTGTATCTGGTATGATTTTAACTACTGAATGTGCTTTAGTAGATATTAAAGAAGATGCTCCTACTGGTGGAATGCCTCCAATGGGTGGTGGAATGCCAGGAATGATGTAAATCGGAACTGAATATAAAATCAAAAGCAATCTCATACGAGATTGCTTTTTTTATGGCTTTTAACTTCGTTAATGCTTTCCTAAACAGTATTTAAATTGTTTATTCTTTTTATTTACTTTTCTGGCAGAAATATTAAAAGTGATATTACTTCTTATAAAATCTCTCACTGAGTTTAACTCATCATTTTCATACATATATAATATCTTTTGATCTTTAATTTTACTATTTGTTGTCGGTTTATCTCCTCTAACAAAATAATTGAATACCTCTGCTATATCTTCTATAAAACTAGTAGCTGCATAATCTGAAACAAAACGATCTCGGTGTCTTTCATCAAATTCAAATTTTTCCTGAAAATAACTTGGATCATCATTTTCATCTAATTCATTTAATCTTTCTAATTCACCTCTAATTACTTTCCAAAATTTTTGTTCAAAATCATTAACATAAGAAGCATTATTAGCACACGCCTTTACTCCTACTTCAGTAATTAATTCTGCTCCCGGAATATCTACCTTAAAAGTTTCACAATCTGCTAATCCTTCTTTAAACTGAGTACTGTTAAAAGTTAACACATGTCCTAATTCATGAACAATTACTTCTTCAATATCTATCGTTTCGTCCTCAAGTGCAGTCAATGACAAACCTAATTGAAGACTTGAAAAATCTCCTTTTAACGGATGTACATAGCCTCCTAAGTCTTCTACATCAAAAAGCACAATCTCGTTTATAAAGCTTTTATAATTCTGTGGAATTATTTTATCAACTAAATCTAAAATCTTCTTTTGTTTAACATTATCATTTTGCAATCCATTTTGTTCATCAGAAACTTTATATAGCTTGGTTTTCACATATTCATTATTTTTAAATTCATACACAACCAATGCATTAATTTCAACTAAACCTTTTGTTCTTTCTACATCTACGGTTACTCCTTCTTCATCTTTTACTCCTTCTTGTTGATCATCTTTACTACATGAAATCAAATTCAATGCTACTAGAAATAATAAAGGTTTCAATCTTAAAAAAATACTTTTCTTCATAATTTTATGGGTAATGGTTTTATTTATCACAATATCTAAACACCTAGAAATAAAAATCCCCTACCCTCTTTTTTATAATTCATGTTTTTCATTCTCTTTTTCATCATTAATTACTTCATTTAAATTCCATTATTTTTATTTAAATTGGTATGATCAATCATCTAAACAACTTAAAAAATGCACCTTCAAGCTTATCTCAAAAAATTAAATCCAATGTCTGATGAGAAAGCAGATTATATTGCTACGTTTTTTAAAAAAGAAACTATAAATAAGCACCAATTAATCATTAAAGAAGGTAAAATCAGCAGAAAATCTTATTTTTTAGAAACTGGTATTATACGATGTTATATTATCGATTTAAATGGGAATGAAGTAACCACACGATTTTACTCTGCTCCTGATTTTTTAAATGATTATTTATCGTTTTTTACACAGAAACCAAGTGAAGAATACTATGAAACGCTAACAGAATGTACTGTTTGGAGTATTAATCATGAAAATGTGCAACATTGCTTCCACAACATTCCTGAATTTAGAGAATGGGGTAGAATGTTATTGACTCTCAATTATGTAAAAATGCACAAACACATGGTTTCTTTTCATAAGCTTACTGCACAAGAACGATACGAAAACTTAATCAAAAAACACCCTGAAATTATAAAAGAAGTTCCATTAAAAATTATTGCTTCATATTTAGGAGTTACTAAATTTTCATTGAGTAGAATTAGAAAAATGATTTCTTAAATCTTTATTTCAAAAGTTGTCATAGGGCAACTGACGAGTTTAGAATCTAAACTTACTTTGTATAAAAATAAGTTTATTATGAATCTATCTATTACTCAAGTACCAATTTGGTTATCAACTATATTTAGTGTTGTGTTTTTTTTAGTTCCACCTATATTAATAGCTAATGCGGCTAAAAAAGCAATTATTAGAGCAAAGCAATCTTATGCTATAACAATTAAAAGAAACATACTCATATTTTATTGGGTGTATTTTATTTTGATTTCTATCATTTCTTTAACTGGATTTTTCTCTGTGAACACACTACCTCCAAGAATTATCATTGTAACTGTACTACCTTTATTTTTGTTTTACATATTTATTATCCAAAAAAAAGAATGGTTTCGTGTAGTTATGAATCATATAAAATTAGAAGAACTAGTATTCATCCATATTTTTAGGTTCGTTGGAATATTTTTCTTTTTGGTAGCATATTATGGTAGCTTACCTAAGGTTTTTGCTAATATTGGTGGTATAGGAGATATCTTATCAGCTATACTTGTGTTTCCTGTAATTTATACTTTAAAAAAGAAGATTAGAGGCGCTAAAAACTTTGTACTTGTTTGGAATATCATTGGACTTGTAGACATTTTATCTGTTTTAAGCACCGCTATTTATTTAACTCAAACTGCAATTTCAAACAATAATGAAGGAGTTTTAGATTTTGGTTCTTTTCCTTTTAGTTGGATTCCTGCCTTTGCTCCTGCTACCATCATTTTCTTGCATATTTTAGTTTTTAAAAAGCTATCTAAAAATTAAAAGACATTATTAACAACTCTAGTAAACGTAACTATTTTAAAAATCTTTACTAGAGTTATTTTTTCTTTTTCAATTATATCAGCTCATCAAAAAACTTAAAACACTCTAAAACAACACTTAAAAAAACAGTTAAATATCTACTTCAATCATACCGTTTAGTTTTTGTTATTATATTTACAACTTAAAAAACTAATTACTCTGAGAAAAATACTATTTTTCCTTTCGTTACTTTTTATAAGTTTAAAATATCAAGTCAACAAAATATTGATAGTAGCTATGTAAAATATTTCGATTTAAAAAGAGAGATTCCTTATTTACATTTAAACAAAACAAACTTTTTTAAAGGTGAAGAAATTTGGTTTAAAACATATATGCTAAATCAAAGTAGTCAAAAACTCCACCAAAACAGTAGTAATCTTTATATATCTATATTTGATGAAAACGGTAAACTTCAAACTCAAAGACTTTTAAGATTAAAAAAAGGAATTGGAAGCGGTAGTATCAAAGTCGACTCTACTTTTATCAATAAAAATTACTTTATTAAAGCTTCTACTAAATGGATGAAGAATTTTAATGAAGACAACTCTTATGTACAGAGAATTAAAATTATTGATAATCTTTCATCTATTTCACAGACAACAACAAAAAATAACATCGATTTTCAAATATTACCAGAGGGAGGTCATTTTTTAGCTGACGCTATCAACTCTGTAGGAATAGTTGTTAAAGACAGTAACAATAAGGGTATAAAAATAGCTTCTGGAAAAATTACAGATTCACAAAATAAAATTATTGGAAACTTTTCTACAAACCATCTTGGTTACGGAAAATCTGTATTTTCTATTAAAAAGAATGAAGAATACACGCTTGAAATTACATTAGATGATGGTAGTACAGTTAGTAAAAAAGTAAACGATGTTAAGCAAACAGGTATTTTATTATCTGTAAACAATCAAAACGGAAGATTCACTAAAGTTAAATTAACCAGTAATCAAGCTACAGTTGATAAATTACATGGTAAAATTTACAAAACACTAATTCACAACACGAATTCTTACAGAAAAAATTTACTTGAAATAAGTAACACTAAAAAAGAGTATGCTTTTGTTATAGAAAATGAATTACTTCAGCCTGGGACTAATATTATTACTCTTTTCAATGAAAATAATATGCCTGTAGCAGAGAGAGTATTTTTTACTTATAATAAATCTTTGTTTACAGATGTCAATTTAAATCACACTATCACTGAAAATGACTCAATTTCTGTTAGTATTTTTAAAAAAGATGTAAAAGACTCTACAAATCTTTACCTAAGCGCTTCTATATTACCTTTAAAAACTAAAAGTTATAAGCCTAAAAACTCAATTTATTCTAAGTTTTTAATAACTCCTTATATTAAAGGAGATGTTGCCAATCCTAGCTATTATTTTGAAAATTGTAATCGTAGGAAGTTATTTGAACTAGATTTATTGCTTCTTACACAAGGTTGGAGCAAATATGATTGGAATAACATATACGGAAACCCGCCAAAAGAAATCCACTCTTTTGAAAGAGGTATTACTGTAAAAGGAACTTTAAACTCTTATGACAAAAAGAAACATGAAAACATCTTTTTATCATCAAAAAGAAATAATGTTTACTTACCTAGCATTATAGATAACGGTAAATTCTCCTTTGAGAATGTATTTTTAAATGATTCTACAGATATTCAGTTATTCTTATCATCTAAAAGAAAAACTTCAAAAATAAAAGGTGTTGTTCAGTTTTTTCCAAAAAGTTTTAGTGAAATAACTCCTAAAATAAGTTTAAATGAATACACAGATAAAAACGTAGATGCAAATTTAAAATTTGATAAATTTATATTTGATGAAAGTAACTTATTAGACGAAATAGAAGTTAAAGTAAAACGAACGTTTAACAATACTCCTACTTTTACTAGAGGCATTATATCTGATAAAATTAAAGTTGATGACTTTGATACTAGTCTTAAAAACATAAATATTTTAACGTTTTTACGTCAACAAGGTTTTAGAATTCGAAAAACAAGCACTGGTTACACAATAGAATCAAACAGAGATAATATTCTTGAAGATATTATTACTCGAGTTTACTTAGATGATGCAATTATTTATGGTCAAGTAAATCAAAATTTAGATTTAATTGAATTTAACTGGGTTAAAGATTTTGAAGAAATTTTTATATCTAAAGCATTTGGTGGTGAAATTTTCTTATACACTAAAAAAACTTTTAAAGGGAATACAAATAACAAAAGATACTCATCATACAAAGTTCCTTTTGGTTTTATGACAGAAAAGAAATATTATCAACCTTTATATGCTTCGACTCAGAATAAAATATTTTACAATTACGGAGCAATTCACTGGGAACCAAATATCATCATTGATAAAAACAAACCAGCTAGCTATAAATTTAATCCGTTAGATCAAGAGAAAGTAAAAATCTATATTGAGGGGATTAATGACAAAGGACAGCTTCTTAGCAAAGAAATTATTTTAGATTTAAAATCGTTAAACTAAAAAAAGCACCTCATTTGAGGTGCTTTTTACATTTAATGATGCTCTTTAATAACTTCACCATCTCTATATTTACAACATCCATGTAAAGCATCATATGCTTCTTGTGGTGCTTTTACTTCTTTAGTATCATGACCAACTTTTGCTACGCTTTCACAAACCATTTTTTTATTTGTTTTACGTTCGTCAATTATTAAGTTTAGTTCATGAGTATTTACATTCCAATTAGCAAATTTTACTCCTTTGGTATTTAAAGCTGCTTTTTCAATACGCTTTTTACACATCATGCAAACACCGTCTACTTCTATGGCAACTTTTGCATTTTTCTTCTTTTTTTGTGCCTGTACCGAAAAAACCATGGTTAACAAGCAAATAAGTAATGTTACTTTCTTCATAATATTCTTTTTATTAATACTAATCAAATTAGTATTGGTTAATCTATTTTAAATCTAAATCCTGTATAAAAGGTACTTCCAAAAATTGGAGCATATACAATAGTACTATCAAAATTTGCTCCAAAAGGATTCTCGCTTTCTAATATTGGATTTTTTTGTTTTACATTCGTTATATTATCACCTCCTACATACACTTCAACCTTTTCAGAAAAAACTTTTGTTACTTGAAAGTTTAGCAAGTTAAAACTATCTGTATATGCTGGCAGTTGAAATTGCACAGGACTTGAAGATGTATTAGGTAATCGTTGTGTTCCTATCAAATTATAAGTAGTATCAAACTTCCATTGTGCACCATTTTCTTTTTTATTTGTTTGCACTGAAACATTTGTAAAAAAACGATGTTTAGGTTGTAATGGTTTTGCTAAATTTCCTGAATTATAATCTGTAGCAACATCAAAAAATTTATAAGCTAACCTTACATCAACTTTATGAATAGGATGATAATTTACTTCAGTTTGAAAACTATTTGCGATACTTTTTCCATTTAAATTATAAAAAGAAATTTCCTGCGGATTCTCCCAATCAACTACGACTTGATTCTCAAAGTTTGTTTGATAAAAATCAAAAGAAATATCTCCCTTTTTATCAAATAAGCGGAAACCTTGTAAAAAAGAAACTCCATAGTTCCATGCTATCTCAGGATCTAATCCATAAATACTACCTCCGACATCATTAATATTAATTTGACGTGCTGAAGCAAAAAGTTGCTGATTTTCTGCAAAAATATTAGCACTTCTCTTACCTCTTCCTACTGATGCTCTTAACACACCTTTCTCCCAAGGAACATATCTTAAGTGAATTCTAGGGGTTACAAAAGTTTTCAATAAGTTATGATGATCTATACGCAAACCTAAAGTAGCACTAAAGTTTTCTGTATTATCGTATGCATACTCAAAAAAAGCACCTACAGATGTTTCTGTTCTACTAAAATCTCTAGCTTCAACTAGTTCTTCATATTTATCATACGTAAAACTAAGTCCTGTTTTAAACTTACTTCTTGTGTCTCCAATAATGGAATTGAACAACACATTTGAGTAAACACTTTGATGATTAATTTCATAGGTTCTTAAACCAAAATAAGATTCCTGATCATGACTACTATATGCCAATTGTAAGCCCATACTTTGATAAGGTAACTCTGGAAAAACATATCCTAATTTTCCTGAGAAATCGAAACGATTGGTTTTTATTTCACTACCCCAAATGGTTGTTGATCCTTTATCGGTATCTGGATTAAAATTTAAATTTCCTGTTTGTTTTCTATCATTTAAAAAACGAACATTAAAAAAACTTACCCATCCGTTATCATTATCAGTAAACTGCCAACGATTCATTACATTAATTTGTTCTGCTAAAGGATTATCTAAAAAATTATCGTTGTTATTATCAAATTTTTCTGAGCGAATATTTCCATGTACATACAAACCTGTATTCCATTTTTCACTTACTTTTTGATTAAAATGAGTATTCAACTCTAAACGTCCATTTAAATTACCATATCCATTTACAAAGAACTTTTTATCGGTAGTTGGCTTTACCAATTCGGCATTTATTTGTCCTGAAATACTTTCAAAACCATTGACTACGCTACCAGCTCCTTTTGTTATTTGTATACTTTCTACCCAAGTACCTGGCGTAAATGTTAATCCGTATACCTGAGATGCACCACGTACCATAGGTATATTTTCTTGAGCTATTAGCAAATATGGGCTATTTAACCCTAACATTTGAATTTGTCGTGTTCCTGTTAATGCATCAGAGAAATTGACATCAATAGATGGATTCGTTTCAAAGCTCTCTGCAAGATTACAACAAGCTGCTTTTAATAACTCCTCACTATTAACTGTAAATACATTTTGAGTTTGTAAAAATGATTTAGCAGTTGCTTTTTTCTTGCTATCTATTCTAATCTCATCTAATTTGCCTTGCTCTGTTAATACATGATTTACAAAAGTATTGCTACTAACATTTATGGTATCTGTTTTATACCCAACAAAACTTATAATTAGTTTTTTGTAAGACGCTTTATACGGTATTTCAAAGGTTCCGTTTTCCTTGGTAGTTACTCCAATATCGTTGTGCAACCAATATACATTAGCACCAAAAATTTCTAACTTATCGGTATCGGTTATTTTACCTTTTAAAGTTTCTTGTGCTAATGAATCTGTTATAAACATCAGTATAAGCATACTGAATATTATATGTTTATTCATTTTATAATTATTATATGATTTATAATTACTACCATAGATAATATATTAGTTACCTAAATTGTAGTACTATTAAGACTTAACATCTATTAAAAAGATGCAAGAATCATATGATAAATACCTCGTGAAGTAATTGGATGTCGAAAATTAATTTCGGTGGAGAATACTCTTGATTAGAATCAATTTGTTTTTTTAAGTCTAAAAACAAATTATTATACGAATGAATGAAAGCAATTAAAAATTGCTGTTCTTTTTCAATCGTTACCTTTTTTGTAGCTGTTTGTAAATCATCTTGTCCTTCAATTTGCTGAACTTCATCTTTACAACAATTCTTTTTTTGAATTACTTCAGGTTTGTCGCAGTCATCTTCACCAGGTTCATCTGCACAACCTTTAGTTTTTCCAAAATAAGAAACATCAACTAAAAAATCTCCACAAAAATGCTTTTCTATAGTAATAGAAAAGGTAGAAAATAGCACAATAAGTGCCATTAAAATGGTTGTTATTTTTGTGAAATACGTTTTCATCTCTTACGAAATTACAAAACTATCTTGATGTAAGCTTAATAATTAACATTTTACTAACTAATTCAAAGTTAAAAGGTAGTTTTCTTTAGACGAATGGTTTTACAACAACTTCGAATAAAAAAGTAATTCTATATTACTAAATTTTTCTCTCTACGACGTAGTCAATCATTTGAAGTAATGATTGTTTGTATTCAGAATCTGGATAATCTTGTAAAATAGCGATTGCTCTATTCTTGTAATTATGCATTTTTTTAATGGTATATTCCATCCCCCCGCTCTCTTTTACAAAAGCGATCACTTCTTTAACTCTCTTTTTATTGGTGTTGTGCTTTTTAACAGAATTAATTAACCACTTTTTATCTTTCTCACTGCAATTGTTTAGTGTGTAGATTAATGGCAAGGTCATTTTTTGCTCTTTAATATCAATCCCTGTTGGTTTCCCTATTTTTTCATCTGAATAATCAAATAAGTCATCTTTAATTTGAAAAGCAATTCCAATGTACTCTCCAAACTTTCTCATTTGTTGTACTGTTTCATTATTGGCTCCTACAGAAGCAGCACCAATACCACAACAAGCTGCAATTAAAGTAGCTGTTTTTTGACGAATAATTTCAAAGTAAACCTCTTCTGTTATATCTAATTTTCTTGCTTTTTCAATTTGTAACAGCTCTCCTTCACTCATTTCTCTTACCGCTATTGATATCAATTTTAACAAATCAAAATCTTCGTTATCAATAGAAAGTAACAAACCTTTAGATAATAAAAAATCACCAACTAAAACTGCAATCTTATTTTTCCATAACGCATTAATAGAGAAAAAACCTCTTCTTCTATTACTATCATCTACTACATCATCGTGTACCAAAGTAGCTGTATGAATTAACTCTACAATAGAAGCTCCTCTATAAGTACGTTCGTCAAAACCTCCTTTAGATACCATTTTAGCGACTAAAAAAACAAACATCGGACGCATTTGCTTTCCTTTTCTTCTTACAATGTAATAGGTAATTCTGTTAAGTAGCGGAACTTTGGATAACATTGAATCTTTAAACTTAGATTCAAACAGCTCCATTTCTTTAGCAATTGGAAGTTTTATTTGTTCAACTGGTTTCATTAATGCATGTTCACAATGAAACATCAAAAGTAAAGAAATTAATCAATAACTTAAACCTTTATATCAATTTGCACTCTATTAAGATTGATTAAAAAATATTATATACTTTTGAACTGCTTTGAAATAGAAAACAATACTTTTTTTCAGAGCTACATGTTAAACTATCAAACAAAACAAATTACTATGCAGAACATACATTTTCCAGTTACTTTTAATTTTAAAGTTTCAACAATAGCCAACGATTTTACTGCTACTGATAGTAGTGGAAAAACAATTGCTTACGTACGCCAAAAAATGTTTAAGCTAAAAGAAGACATTTCAGTATATAATGATGATACAAAGTCTAGATTAGAGTATCAAATTAAAGCCGACAAGTGGTTAGATTTTTCAACAGCTTATGCCTTTTTTAACCGTGAAGGTAAAGAGTTTGGTAAAGTAGTTAGAAAAGGATGGAAATCTCTTTGGAAAGCGCACTATGAAATTATAGATCAGCACCAAAAGCAACAATATGTAATTAACGAACAAAATCCTTGGGTAAAAGTTCTAGACTCTTTAATTGGTGAAATTCCTATTCTGAATTTCTTTACTGGATATTTATTCAACCCTACTTACATTGTAAAGAATAATGAAGGAAAAGAAATTGTAAAATTAACGAAGTCAAAATCTTTTTTAGGTAAAACTTTTGAAGTTTCAAAAGTTGGTGAGTTAGACAATGATGACGATGACAGGATTATGTTATCACTTATGATGTTTGTACTTTTAGAAAGACGAAGAGGATAATAATCATTTAAATAAAGAGAGTTGGTTTTATAAAACAAGCTCTCTTATTTTTTTGTTTGAATTGCACGTATGCTTTTAAAACGTTTCCAAGTTTCTTTATGTCTTCTTTTGTAAATAGACATTGTACCTCTATCTAAACCATAATAAAACAAGCAAATACCCGAAGGTGGATTCGCACTTGGTAAAAACTCAAAAGTGTCAAAAGCTATCTCTGGCCACACCCAACAATCGAAAGAAGTTCCTACAATTTCTACACAAACTACTACCGCAAACATCGCTAAATAAAACAACCTTTCCTTTGGATATTTTCTTAAAGAAATAAAAACTAAAACAGTCATTACAAATCCAAAAATATCGTTTTTAAATAGCAGAAAAAAAAGTGCATATGCGCTAATTGCAATGGTTAAAAAGAGTTCTATTGCTTTTTGATTGCTTCTTACTTTAGGCTTTCTTCCAAAATAATAGACTCCTAAAAATACAACAGCATGCCCAAAAGGAACATAATGTGGAATATTCTGTAAACGATACGTATACATACCAAAACCTAAAGAAAAAATATGTTCCCCTATAATTCCTATTAAAAAAGCGTAAATCAGTTGTTCTTTTACTCTTGAAGTTCCTTTATAGTAAAGAAACATAAATACACAAAGTACCAATATATTATTAATCCATTGTGAGTGTTCAATATAATTTTCAGAAAAAAAAGAACTATCTAAAAACAGTCCTAGAAAAATAATTCCAAAAAGCCACCCTAACGAATCTAACGTTTGTTTTAATAAAGAATTTGCGTAATTCATATTACGACTTATTAGCTAACTGTCCGCAAGCTGCATCAATATCTTTACCTCTAGATCTACGAACATTCACTACGATATCGTGCATTTCTAAGTTAGAAATGTAATTATTTAAAGCTCTATCTGATGCTTGTTGAAACTCTCCATCATCAATTGGATTGTATTCAATCAGGTTTACTTTGGCTGGTACATGTTTACAAAAAGCCACTAACGCATCAATATCTTCTTTTCTATCATTAATACCTCTCCAAACTACATATTCATAAGTAATTTTACGATTTGTTTTTTCGTACCAGTATTCTAAAGCTTCTTTTAAATCTTTTAATGGAAAAGTACTATTAAAAGGCATTATTGAAGTTCTTACTTCATCAATTGCAGAATGTAATGAAACCGCTAAATTAAACTTCACTTCATCATCTGCCATCTTTTTAATCATTTTTGGTACTCCTGACGTGGATAAAGTAATTCTTTTAGCAGACATTCCTAATCCTTCAGGAGAAGTGATTTTGTCAATCGCTTTTATCACATTATTATAATTCATCAATGGCTCTCCCATTCCCATAAAAACAATATTGGTAAGCTTATGATCGTGATATAATCTACTTTGTTGATCGATTGCTAATACCTGATCATAAATTTCATCAGGATTTAAGTTTCGCATTCTCTTTAAACGAGCTGTCGCACAAAACTTGCAATCTAAACTACAACCAACCTGACTAGACACACAAGCGGTGGTTCTTTTTTCTGTAGGAATTAAAACTGATTCAACAATTAAACCATCATGTAATTTAATCGCATTTTTAATAGTACCATCTTTACTTCGTTGCATACTATCTACCTCAATATGATTAATTACAAAATTAGCATCTAACATTTCTCTGGTAGCTTTTGAAATATTAGTCATGTCGTCAAAAGAGTGTGCCCCTTTATTCCACAACCATTCATATACCTGATTTCCTCTAAACGCTTTGTCTCCGTTTGCTACAAAAACATCTCTTAACTGCTCTTTAGTTAAAGATCTAATATCCTTTTTTTGCGACTTCATTAGTGCAAAAATACAGTATTGTGATAATAGTAAGAAATGAAAAGTATTTTATTACCTTATTAAAAACCTGAATTTATTAGTTTTAATAATAATTCAGGCTTTTGATAAACAAACTATAGAATACCCCTATAATACTTAGTAAACTATTTATTTAGGACACATTAAAAATAGTTTTAAGATCATATATAGAGGTATTTATTATTTCTTCTTTTATATTCTTAGTATAACGGTGAACATAAATGTTATTTTAAAGCTTCAACAACTTCTTTGTTATCCTGCATAATCGCATGATCTAATGCTGTATTTCCTCTACTATCTTTTAAATTAACATCGGCTCCATTTTTAAGCAACTCTTTTACAATCTCTGTATGCCCAAAAGTTGCTGCATAAATTAATGCAGTTGCATTATTGTAGTTCTTTTTATTAACATCAGCTTTATACATCATCAATAATTTAACAATGTTTAAGTATCCTTTAAAACATGCTCCCATTAAAGCAGTATTTCCATGCATTCCTTGTGCCTCTGTATTAACTTTATTTTTCAATAAAAAACGTACTGTTTCTTCTTGATCATTATAAACCGCTAATATTAAAGGACTAAATCCTTTATTATTTACACTATTTATTATTTCTGGATTTTCTTTATACAATACCTCAATAGCAGCAGTATCTCCTTCTCTACTATATTGAAAAATATCTTTTTGACAATAAATAATAGTGTTTGATAATAAAATAAAAATTAAAAAAATATTTTTTTTCATATTTTAAAATATTGAAAATGGATTATTTAATTGAATATACTCTCTTATATACTTACTAAGATTAAAAAAATAGTACCCAGTATCTATGCCTCTAAATCTAACGGTCAAATACAAATTTTAAAGAAATACTGGGTATATTAATTTTGTTACTTAGTTTACTAATTTTATTTTCTAATAAATTCCTAAAGCCTTTGCTACCCTAGCTCCATAATCACTATCTGCTCTATAGAAGAATGTTATCATTTTTCTCTGAATTCTTTTATCTTTAACCTGACCTAAATCTCCTGTTAAATTTCTTATCAAGCTATTCTTTTCTTGTTCTGATAAGGATCTATAAAAATCTCCTGCCTGCCCAAAATTGTTCGTTTTAGTAATACTCCCTTGTGTTATTTTAGTGAATTTTATCTTTCTTTCACTAGCCCTGTAAGTTGGATTATCTGAAAGATTTACTTTATTACTTGGTTCATAATTTACATCTGGGTTTGGAAATTTCGAATTATCAGCGCTTGAAAAACTATCTGAATTATAATTTACTACAGGTATCTTAGGTCTATTTACTGCTAATTGCTGATTATTTGGACCTAATCTATGGCGTTGTGTATCAAAATATGAAAATAATCGACCTTGAAGTAATTTATCTTCAGATGGTTCAATACCAGGTACTAAATTTCCAGGTGCCATTGCTATTGATTCTACCTCTTCAAAAAAGTTAACAGGATTTCTATTTAAAATCATTGTTCCTATTTTAATTCTTTGAATTTGATCAGCAGGCCAATCTTTAGTTGCATCTAAGGGCCAAAAATCAAAACTATTTAAATCTTTAGGCTTAATTAACTGTACAAATAAATCCCACTGAGGAAACCTATTATTATCAATATCATCTCTTAAACTAACTGTAGCATGTTGCCAATCTCTAGCCTGTTGTTCAGCAGCTTCATCAATATTTAAATTTATCTCACCTTGTTTACTTACCCATGTGTATTTCACGTAAGTTACCTCTCCATTATTATTTACCCATTTAAAACCATGCACACTACTCCCGTTCATAAACTGATATCCTTTGGGGATACCTAAATCGGTATATAAACGTGTAATCATATGTGTAGCTTCTGGTATATTACTGAAGAAATCAAAAAACCTATTTGGATCTTGTTTGTTAGTCACTGGAGACGGTTTCAATGAATGAACCATATCAGGAAACTTAATGGCATCTCTAATAAAAAATACAGGTAAATTATTTCCTACAATATCATAATTCCCTTTATCTGTATAAAACTTAACGGCAAAACCTCTTGGGTCTCTTAATGTTTCTGGAGATCCTTTTCCATGAATAACCGTAGAAAAACGTACTGCTACATCTGTTTTTTTATTACCTCCTTGAAACAACGAGGCTCTTGTAAAATTAGACATATCTTTAGTGCTTATAAAGTGCCCAAAAGCTCCGGTTCCTCTAGCATGCACAACTCTTTCTGGTATACGTTCACGATCAAATGCTGCTAACTTTTCTATAAGATGTATATCTTCTAAAAGAACTTCACCATACCTACCTATTGTTTTTGAGTTTTGATTGTCACCTACCGGAACTCCTCCATTAGTGGTTATTACTTGTCCAAAAACAACGGAACAAGTAAAAACGGCGATTAAAATTGCTGTTTTTTTCATTTTTAAAATTTTAAAAGGTTATCTGGTATCTAAGGTATAATTAAAATCTGCATATCTTTTATTAATACTTTATATGAGCTTATTAATAAAACTAATATGAAAGACAAACTACTTTTTAAGGGAAAAAGGAAATATTTTTGATATTTGTATATAAAATACTAGATAGTACTATTTAAAAAAGTAAAACTTTTTAAGTATACCTTTTTAAAGAAATTCTTTTAAACACGTAGTATTTTAAGTAACAAATTTAAATACAATTATAAATTGTTACTCTCTAAAAATGGTATAACTTCTAAATGCTATTTTAATGTAATATCTAATCTATTTTCACTATTTAAAAATTCAAAATGACAAAACTATATTTATCTCCATAAAACCAATCTTCAAATTAAGTTAACACTCCCCTTTGTAAGGAAGTATTCAATTAATAGACTTTTCAATGGTATAGAATCAGATTACATGTTTTTTTAATCGCATAGTTTATCTGTATCAAAATTTAATCAACCAACCTCCTAAATTTAATATCAAATGACTATACAACAACTTAAGTACATTATTGCTTTAAATGAAAAAAGGCATTATGTAAAAGCTGCTGAAGCCTGTTTTGTTACTCAACCTACCTTAACCGTTCAAGTAAAAAAACTAGAAGAAGAAATTGGAACGACTATTTTTAATCGTGATAAATCTCCTCTCTGTCCAACCCCTATAGGTGAAGTGTTAATAGCACGAGCTAAACTGATTTTACAAGAGGTTAATGAGTTTAATAAATTTGCTTATGAGGATAGAATTAACTTAACAGGAGAATATACTCTAGGAATAATACCTACCATTGCTCCTTACTTACTACCGTTATTTCTTGAGGAATTTGTTAAAAATCATCCTGAATTAAAGCTAATTATAAAAGAAATGAATACCAATCAAATTATAGAAGCTTTAAGTAATGGAACTTTAGATTTAAGTATCTTATCAACCCCTATAGAAGATTCAAGATTACGTGAAATTAATCTTTATCAAGAGCCTTTTTTCTTGTACTGCAAAAATTCTAAACTATTTAAAGATGTAAACGGAATAGACGGAAAAGACCTCTCTCCTGAAAAACTTTTGCTTTTGGAAGAAGGACATTGTTTTAGAAACCAAGTTTTAAATATTTGCGAAAAAAAAACAGAAGGACGTAACAATTTCACGTTCGAAAGTGGTTCTATTCAAACCATTAAAAATTTAGTACAAGCTGGTTTAGGATATAGTTTAGTTCCTCAACTTTCTATAGAATATCCTTATGATGAAAAATTCATAAAAAAATTTAAACCTCCAATTCCTACCAGAGAAGTAAGCATTGTTGTTAATAAAAACTTTACTCGAGAAAAATTAATAGAAAATTTATTAATGACTATTAAAAAGAATATTCCTGAAAACCTTCATAAAATAGATAATTACGTGAGAGTAAGATGGAAAGAGCCAGCTATTTAATTTTTTAAAAACACTTTTTTAAACTTCTTAAGTAATGAAAAAATTTATTTTAAATAGTTTTTTATTTTTCACTATACTATTTTTTAATGATTTTCAATCATATTCATATTCAAATAAATGTGTAAGTCATAAAATAACTTCATCAATGAACCTTGAAAATGAAGTTCGTCTTTTTTATGTAACTTATCAAAATGAACATAGTTCACCCAGATTAAACTATGGTGGCTATTATATAGAAAATCAATTATCAAAAAATATCATTAAAAGTAAAAACTGGAATTCCAAACACACAAAATTAAGAGATTATACCACGATTGAATTTAAAAACAAGCAAGGTCAGATTGTATTGAAAAGGAGTTATAACTCTATTGAGACCTCAAAAAGTGAACATGATACTTATTACGTGTATGATGATTATGGAAATTTAGTATATGTACTATCTCCTGAAGGCTCTTCTCAAATTTTAAATGAGAATAATGAAATACAATTTTCAATATTAGATGCTCTTTGTTATCAATATAGCTATGATACCAGAAATAGATTAGTAGAAAGAAAAATTCCAGGTAAAGGAAAAAAATATATCATATATGATAAATTAGATCGTCCTATTCTAACTCAAGATGCTAATCAAAGGAAACAAAACCCTAAAGAATGGTTATTTACTAAGTACGATAAAGATAGTAGAATTATTTATACTGGCTTGTATCTTGATAACTCTGAAAGAGCAGTATTGCAAAGCAGTGTAACAGCACACTCCAATACAGATTCAGAATTACTTTTTGAAATTAGAACAAAAACAAACCTTATTATACCTTCAGATACAGCTACTAATTTGTATTATACATCAAGAGCTTTTCCTGCTAATCCCTCTAAAATTTATACCATAAATTATTATGATGATTATAATTGGGATACTGGTAATAAATTAGATATTTCCTATGATCTTGAAATGAACAATACACTTACTAAAAAAGAAAAATCGATTATTAAAATTAGTAAAAACGGATGGGACAATGGATTTGTATTTAAACAAACAATAAAAAATGATGGTTATATTCAATTCACTCCTGCTCAAACTAACAAAAAAGTTGCCGTAGGTTTAAGTAAATCAAAAGAAAAAAATACTCCTTTTAACTCAATCAACTATGCGGTTCTTTTAAACTCAGAAGGAGAAGTTTTAATTTATGAATCAGGTATATTACAACCAATATTAACTACTTATTACAAAACTTATGATGTATTTAAAGTAGAACGTTCAGGAAAATATGTCTTATATAAAAAAAATGATCAAATACTTCATCGAAGTATTGTTAATAAAGATATTTCTTTATACGCTAATAGTTCTTTTTATGACAAAGACGCAACCTTAAATGATGTATTCGTCGGGTTTTCACATTCTGGACAATCGTTTACAAACAATACTACATCGTTAAAAACAGGCAGTAAACTTCGCGTTTTAAGCACTAATAAATGGATTACTAATGTTATTTATTACAACACTAACAAAAAACCTATATACAAAACCTCTAAAAATGAATACCTAAAAGTTCGTAATCAAACGGGTAAAACATTAGATGATCAAGGTAGAATATTAAAAGAAACTCAAATACACACAAAAGAAAATGAGAAACCTATAATCATACAAAACTTTTATACTTATAACAATGCTAACCTTTTAATTCGTCAAGAACAACAAATTAACAACCAATCAAAAGAACTCATTTTTAAAAACACCTATAATTCTTTCGGAAAAGTACTCCAAAAGTTAGTAGGAGGGCATTTATTAAGTTTAAGTAACTATACAAACAAAAGTGACAATGTTATTGTGAAAAAAAATTTAATTATTAAAAATTCTAATACTACTAACGATTGGAATGCAGGCTTATCTACTTTAAATAAAATACATGGTGACGGTTACATTAGTTACACTATAACAGATCATAAAAAAAATATCATAGTTGGTTTATCTTATTCTGACAATAACTTAAAACCTGATGACATTAACTATGCTATTCAAAACAAAAATGGAGAAGTTCATATTTACGAATCAGGAATTGATAAAGGCATTAAAACAAATTATGTAACTAATGATGATTTTAGTATCGAACGAAGAAATAATATTGTTTACTATTTAAAAAATAGAGAAGTTTTTTACATCTCTAATATTTCAACTACTACCAACTCTATGGTTGGTGATATTGCTATTTATGATAAAGAAGCAAGTATAAAAAATTTTGTTCTTATAGATTTAAACAAAGGACTGCAATCTTTAGATTATAGCTATACTAACAAAGGTTCTCTAATAAAAATGAATGATATACATAATATGGGAGATGATTTGTTTGCTTTTAAATTAAATTATAACTCTGCCACAAATCATAATAATTCTTTTAACAAAAATATCAGCGATTTTTTATGGCGAACAAACAATACTTCAAATGAAATAAGAGGATATAAATACACTTATGATTCTTTAAACAGAATTATAGCTGCAAAAGGGTATTTGAACAATAACTATGATATTTCAAATATTGAATATGATAAAAATGGAAATATCTTAAAACTTCAAAGAAGAGGGCATATTGACTCCAATGTTTCAAGTTTTGGTTTAATGGATAATTTAGAATATACTTACTCAGGCAATCAATTAATTAAAGTAGAAGAAGTATCTAAAGGAAGTGTACTAACTGGATTTAAAAATCGTGTTAATTTAGATATTGAATACACCTATGATTCAAACGGTAATATTATTAAAAACCTTAATAAAAATATTGGTAGTACATCTTTAGATGGTATTTACTACAATTACTTAAATCTACCCTCAGAAATTAAATTCGGCAATTCTAACTCTAAAAAAGTACAATATATTTATGATGCTTCCGGTTTGAAACTTCAAAAAACAATAATTAACAATAAAAAAGTTACCAATACAGATTACATAGGAAACTTTACGTATGAAAAAAACATACTACAGTTTATTAAACATCCAGAAGGTTACTTAAAGCAAGAAGGTAAAAAGTTTAAATATGTATATCAATACAAAGATCACTTAAACAATATTAGATTATTTTATACTGACATAAACAATGATGGAATCATAACTTCTGATACCGAAATAATACAAGAAAAAAACTACTATCCATTTGGTGAGGAGCATAAAGGTTATAACTCTATCGTTAACTCACAAGGAAACAGTATAGCTCAAAAATTTGGATATCGCTCAAAAGAATTAAATGAAGAATTTGGAATACAATGGTATGATTATGATGGGAGAAACTACAACAGTATTCTTGCTCGTTGGATGAATCCTGATGTAGCAACTGAACAAACACATACATACTCTCCTTACTCAATAAAATAATTATCATTTAAAAGCCTCATGCCATAATTACCATGAGGTTTTAACTTATAAAAATCTACTTACTTTTTATGTCAACTGTTTCCCTAACATTTTTATCTTTTTAAGCCAATTTTCTCTAAATGTTAGTGTAGAATTTCTAATCGGAGCTATATAAGTAGTCTTTTTAAGTTTAATTCCGCAAAACTCTAAAATTCCTTTTTTAAATTGATAAAGTAAAGCACTTTTTAAAAACAATCTATAGTACCACTTAGGAGTATCTGCAGTTAAAATGATACTACTTGTTTTATTTTTAAATAATTTTTTTTGAAACGTTTTACCTTCTTCCAACTCAAATGCAATACCTGGTAATAAGATTCTATCTAAAAAACCTTTTAAAACCGCCGGCATTCCACCCCACCATAAAGGTAATACCCAAACAATATGATTCGCTTTTTTTATTTCTTTAATGGCAAACTCTAAATCGGGCTCTAATTCCATTCTTCTTCTATAGCCATATTTTAAATTAAGATTAAACTCTAAAGCACCAACCTCTATCAATGTCGTATTAACATCAACATTCGTTAGTACTCCTTCATAATAGGCATCTGCTAAAGCTTTATTGTAACTTTCGGTATCTGGGTGGCCATTTATAATTAGTACATTCATTTTATTACTTTTTTGCAAAGTAATGACTGTTAAAACCTAATAAAAAGGACAAATGTCTAATAAACAGCTTTGCGAATTCTGCTTAAGTGTCTTTGAGTAATTCCTAAATAAGAAGCTAAATAGTTTAAAGGAATTTCTTTAATTAAATTTGGGTGATTTTGAAGTAAATCTGCATATCTATTCTCTGCCGATTCTCTTTGAAGTATAAAAATTCTCTTTTCTAATTCAATATACTCATACTCTGTTAATATCTTTAGCACACGCGTCCAATTACAACTCTTGGTTTCTAATTGTTGAATTTGCTCTTTAGACCAAACAAGTACCTCTACATCGGTAATAGCTTCTAAACTTTCTTGACTTGGTACTCCTTGTAAAAAAGAAGAATATGCTGAAGAAAAAGAATTTGAAAAACGAAAACAATACGTTACCTCTTCTTCTGTAGAAGACAAATAAAAAGATCTTAAAATTCCTTTCATCACAAAAGCTACCTCAGTACACACACTCCCTCCTTTTATTAAAAAATCTCCTTTTGGTATTTTTCTAAAAGTTGCTAACTGCTGAAAACTTTCCTTTTCATCTTCAGTAAGAAAATCAAATGATTGTAATAATACTTGTAAAGACGCTGATTTCAAAATGGTATTGTTTAATTCTCTCTTAAAATAAAAAAACTGACAACATAAAGCTGTCAGTTTTTAAAAACATACTAATATGCTTTATAACTTATATAATTAACATCGCATCTCCGTACGAGTAAAACTTATATTTTTCTTTAATTGCCTCTTGATAAGCTTCCATTACAAAATCATGACCAGCAAAAGCAGAAATCATCATTAATAATGTAGACTTAGGTGTATGGAAGTTTGTAACCATACAGTTAGCAATACTAAAATCATATGGAGGGAAAATAAATTTATTAGTCCAACCATTAAAAGTATTTAAACGATTATCAGCAGAAACAGAAGATTCTACTGTTCTCATTACCGTAGTACCAACAGCACAAATTCTTCTTTTTTCTTCAAGTGCTTTATTAACAACATCACAAGACTCTTGAGGAATGATAATTTGCTCAGAATCCATTTTATGTTTAGATAAATCTTCTACTTCAACAGGATTAAAAGTTCCTAATCCTACGTGTAAAGTCATTTCAGCAAAATCAACACCTTTAATTTCTAAACGCTTCATTAAATGCTTAGAAAAGTGTAAACCTGCAGTTGGAGCTGCTACTGCACCTTCATGCTTTGCAAAAATAGTTTGGTAACGCTCTTCATCAGATGGCTCTACCTCTCTCTTAATGTATTTTGGTAAAGGAGTTTGACCTAACTCTAATAATTTATGACGGAATTCTTCATATGATCCGTCAAATAAGAAACGTAAAGTTCTACCTCTAGAAGTAGTATTGTCAATAACTTCAGCTACTAAACTTTCATCTTCACCAAAGAATAATTTATTTCCAATACGTATTTTACGAGCAGGATCTACTAAAACATCCCATAATCTATGCTCAGCATTCAATTCACGTAATAAAAATACTTCAATTCTAGCTCCTGTTTTTTCTTTGTTACCAAACATACGAGCAGGAAATACTTTCGTGTTATTTAACATCATTACATCTCCTTCATCAAAGTAATTGATTAAATCTTTGAACTGCTTGTGTTCTATAGTTTGTTCTTTACGATTTAATACCATTAAACGAGCTTCATCTCTGTGCTCTGATGGATATTCTGCTAATAATTCTTTAGGTAAGTCGAAATTAAATTGAGATAGTTTCATTAAATACTATTTGTTAAGGCGGCAAATATACGATTTAGAGATAGGGCTTGTCAAGCGTTTCGAACTTTATTTTAATACTTCTTGCTGAATACCTATCACTTCCATATCATTCCAAAACTTTTGATATGACTTTGTTACCACTTCTGCGTCTAAAATAATTAAGTTAGTTCGTAATGCCAACGGAGCAAATGCCATAGCCATTCTATGATCATTATATGTTTCAATTGACACGCTATCTTTTATCTCGTTTGATGCTTTTAAATGTAAACTTTCATTAGTTACCTCTATGGTTGCTCCTAATTTGGTTAACTCTTCTTTTAAAGCTTCTAAACGATCTGTTTCTTTAATTTTTAATGTATGTAAGCCCTCTAAATCACATCCTATACCACTAGCAAAACAGGTAACGGCAATAGTTTGTGCAATATCAGGCGCATTTTTTAAATCTAACACTAAAGTTTCAGTGTTGTGTACTTTTGTTTTCTTTAAAACTATTGTGTTTTCAGTAAAAGTAGTTGCTACACCAAAATGTTGGTAAATATCTGCTAAACAACTATCACCCTGTAAACTTTCTTTTTTATAAGATGATAAAGTAATTTCTGAACCAACTTCGCTTAATGCGGCTAACGAGTAAAAATAAGAAGCAGAACTCCAGTCTGCCTCTACAGTTAAAGCTTTCTCATTTAAAGAAGCTGTTGGTTTAATTGTTATTATGTTTTCTTCAAAACTCGATTCAATACCTAACTGACTTAATAAACTTAATGTCATTTTTATATACGGTACAGAAGTAACTTTTCCTACTAATGTTACTTCTAATCCGTTTGGTAAACTAGGTGCTATTAATAACAATGCAGAAATATACTGACTACTAACATTCCCATTAATAGCTACTTTATCTTTTGTTAATTTTTGTCCTTTAATTTCTATAGGAGGATATCCGTCTTTCTCTAAGTAACTAATTTCAGCACCTAAATCACGTAAAGCATCTACCAATATCTTTATTGGTCGGTTGTGCATTCTATCCGATCCTTGTAAAACTTTCGTTTTCCCTTCTTGTACAGCAAAGAAAGCTGTTAAAAAACGCATTGCAGTTCCGGCATGTCCAATATCTGCTACTTTACCTTCTCCTGCCAACGCATGCTGCATATGAACAGCATCATCAGAATCTGATAAATTATGTATAGCTACTTCCGGAAATAATTGTTGTAAAATTAATAATCGATTCGATTCACTTTTAGAACCAGAGATTACAATATTATTTTCAATTAATTGATTTTTAAGATTCTTTAACAATAAGTCCATTAACAAAATTTTATATTAGCTTTCTCAACAACCATACAAAATGAAAAAAACACTTTTATTTGTGGCTGTCTTTTTGCTTTTTATACTAAACTTCAAAGTTACTGCGCAAAAAAACAATAGCCAATTTTCTGAGGAATATTTTAACGCAATTGAATGGAGAAACATTGGTCCGTTTCGAGGCGGACGTAGTTGTGCTGTTACAGGTGTTCCTAAAAAACCAAATTTATTTTACATGGGTACTACTGGTGGTGGTATATGGAAAACCATAGATGCAGGTAACTCATGGCAAAACATTTCTGATGGCTTTTTTGGCGGATCAGTAGGTTCTATAGCTGTTAGTGAATGGGATAACAATGTGATTTATGTAGGAATGGGTGAAAAAACGGTTCGTGGAAACGTTTCTTCTGGTGATGGTGTATACAAATCTGAAGACGCTGGTAAAACATGGAAACACATGGGATTACCTAACTCTAGACACATACCAAGAATTCGAATTCACCCTAAAAATCCTGATATCGTATATGCTGCTGTGTTAGGTGATTTATACAAATCTTCTACAGAAAGAGGTGTATATAAATCTGTTGACGGTGGTAAAAACTGGAAAAGAGTTTTATACAGCAATCAAGATGCTGGAGCTATTGATTTAGTTATTGATCCATCTAACCCTAGAACTTTATTTGCAAGTACTTGGAATGTAAGAAGAACTCCTTATAGTTTATCGAGCGGTGGTGAAGGTTCTGCTTTATGGAAAAGTACCGATAATGGTGAAACTTGGAAAAACATCTCTACTAATGACGGATTACCAAAAGGTATTTGGGGAATTTCTGGTGTAGCAGTTTCTCCTTTAAACTCTGATATCGTGTGGGCGCTTATTGAAAATGAAAAAGGTGGTGTTTACAAATCTGTTAACGGAGGTAAAACATGGAAGTTAATTAATAAAGAACGTAAATTACGTCAACGTGCGTGGTATTACACACGTATTTATGCCGATACACAAGATGAAAATATTGTATATGTAATGAATGTACGTTACCATAAATCTACAGATGGTGGTAAAACCTATAAAACATATAATGCTCCTCATGGAGATCATCATGATTTATGGATTGCTCCTGAAGACAACCAACGTATGATTATTGCAGATGATGGTGGTGGGCAAATTTCTTTTGATGCTGGTGAAAACTGGTCTACTTACTTAAACCAACCTACTTCTCAATTTTATAGAGTAACTACAGATAACCATTTTCCTTACAGAATATATGTAGCACAACAAGATAATAGTACTATGAGAATTTCTCATAGAACACAAGGCAGATTTATTTCTGAACAAGATTGGGAAAGTACTGCTGGTGGTGAAAGCGCTCATATTGCCGTAGATCCTTTAAATAACGATATCGTATATGGTGGTAGTTATGGTGGATTATTAACACGTACCAATCATAAAACTGGAGAAACTAGAGCTATAAATGTGTGGCCAGATGATCCAATGGGACACGGAGCTGAAGATTTTAAATACCGTTTCCAATGGAACTTCCCTGTAGTATTCTCTCCAAACAATTCTAAAAGATTGTATGCTGCTTCCAACCATTTACACAGTACTACAAATGAAGGACAATCATGGGATATTATAAGTCCTGATTTAACAAGAAACGATCCTAAAACATTAGGTAGTTCTGGAGGTCCTATTACTAAAGACAACACCGGAGTTGAATATTACGGAACTATTTTCGCTGTTGCCGAAGTTCCAAATGAAGAAGGTGTTATTTATACTGGTTCAGATGATGGTTTGGTACACATTACCAAAAATAATGGTGCTAATTGGGAAAACATTACTCCTAAAAACATGCCTGAATGGATGATGATTAACTGTATAGAAATTGATCCTCACACCAAAGGAGGAGCCTACATTGTTGGTACAAAATATAAAACAGGAGATTATCAACCATATATTTATAAAACAGAAAACTATGGTAAGTCTTGGAAAAAAATCACAACAGGTATTGGAAACGAAGACTTTACTAGAGCTTTAAGAGCAGATAAACAACGTAAAGGTTTATTATATGCGGGTACAGAAAGAGGAATGTATATTTCTTTTAACGATGGAAAAAACTGGCAAAAGTTCCAATTAAACTTACCAATGGTTCCTATTACTGACCTAGCTATTAAAGACAATAACTTAATTGCTGCTACTCAAGGTAGATCTTTATGGATTATTGATGACATTACTCCGTTACAACAATTAAATAATAACAAAGAAGACTTTTTTGTTTACAAGCCAAAGGATTCTTACAGAATGAGCGGTGGTAGAGGTGCTAAATCAAAAAGAAGTGGTACGAATCATTACGGTGGTGTAGGTATTAATTATTATTTAAAATCTTTAAATGAAAAAGATACCGTGGCACTTCATTTTTACGATCAAAACAAAAACTTAATTCGTTCGTTTAGCAATTTCCCTAACAAAGAAAAGAAAGAAGGAAAATTAAAACCGAAACAAGGTGACAATCAGTTTTACTGGAATATGATGTATACTGGTGCCGACAGAGTAAAGGGAATGATTTTATGGTGGGCTTCTTTAGATGGTCCTATGGCGTTACCTGGTAACTACAAAGTTCAACTTTATGTAAACGGAAAAGTAAAAGAACAGAATTTTACTATTGTTAAAAAACCAAACACTGAAGCTTCTGACAGTGATTTAAAGCAACAATTTGATTTTATCAATAGTATCAATACTAAAATGACAGAGATTCACAAAGCTTTAAAGAATGTAAAAAAAGTTCGTGCTCAAGTGTCACAACTTAAAAAGTCTATCACTGATAAGAAGAAACATAAAGAACTGATTGATTATGCAACTAGACTGGTAAAAGACTTGACCGTTGTAGAAAACAATTTATATCAAACGAAAAGTAAGAGTAATCAAGACCCTTTAAATTTCCCTATCAAATTAAATAACAAATTAGGGCATTTAAATTCGTTAACTCGTATTGGAAATTATAAACCAACCGATCAAGCGGTTGCTTTTAAAAATGAAATTACCAAACAAATAGACATTGAGCTTTCTAAACTTTATCGTTTATTTAATGAAGATGTAAAAGAATTGAATTCAAAAGTAAAGCAAAGTCAAATTGATTTTATCCAATTAAACTAATACAACGCTTATACATTTTTACAAGAGGCTTAAAAATTATAACACTACGCTTATAATTTTTAAGCTTTTTTTATATCATAAATTCTTAATTTAAAGGAGTCAACCTTTATATAATCATCATGAAAAAATCAATTTTAAACATTGGACAAATCATCTCTAAAAAAGAACAAAAAAACATTCATGGAGGTAATTTAATTTCTAACGGAACATTTAGCTGTAATTTTAATGTGGGGGGTGATCCTTTATGTTTTCCTGCGCTAAATGAATATCATTGTTTAGTTGAATTAGGCTTAGAAGCATGTCCAAGTTCAAATTGTAACTCTCTTTTTGGATGTTAAACTAATTTTTTTCTAAAAAAACTAAAAACTACTTTCTCACACATTAATAAGAAAGTAGTTTTAACTTCCTAAAAAAACATTTAACACTCTGTGTCAGTATTTTAACTTCGTACAATTGTTTTATCAACGTTTTTAAATAAATTATCATTCTTAGATACGATAGAAACATCATCCTTTTTTTATACACCGATTTAGTACAAAATATTGCTCCTTACTGTATTTCTACTCTCCCAATTAAAATTATTTAAGTATCTTAACAGCTACTAATTAACCTAATAAATCAAATGACATGATGAACAGTTACCTGTTTTTTGTGAAGGGGAAAGAACACCCTTTATTCAAATTGCGAATAGCGCTATTATCTGTGCTATTTTTTTATTTATTTCTTCAATCTACCAATGCCCAAATGTATGTTTTGGCTGATGAAGAATATGCGTTAGCCGACCTTAATAACGCAAACGAAAACTCTTTTGTACAATCACTATCAAATAAAGCAGAAGCAAGTTTTGATACTGAAGACATTACAGACGTGTTTTTCAAAGAAAAAGAATGGAGCTTATCTTCAAAAGCTTCTGTGAACTTGGTACCAAACCAAATTACTGAGGAGTTAGATTTAAATGATGTGATTTCTAAAGAAATTACTGTAACTAACAACTCTGAAGAACCTGTAAGCATTGCTACTTCATCAAGTTCAAATGCTGTAATTATAAGATCTTTTACTTTAGAGTCTTTTACTTTAGAGTCTTTTACTTTAGAAGCTAATGAAAGTATTGCTTTAAATGTAGAGTTAAGTACTGTGGGGCTTGAAAGAGGAACTTACAATGAAAGTATTGAACTTACTTTTGATGAAGCTTCAGAATCAGTTAGCATTCCTGTAAGAATTGTGGTTACTGATGGTAACGAAGCACCAATTATTAGTGTCAGTCCTACTTCTTTTAATGAAACATTAGAACAACTAGAAGTTGTAACGCGCGATTTAGTACTACAAAATACAGGCGATAACGACCTTGTATATAGTATTAGTATTAATGATGCTCCTGAAAACGCTGTTGTAAACAAATCAAATGCTTTTATAAACGAAAATGGTTTTAAAGCAGCAACTACAACTGTAGCTCGTTCTTCTTCTCTTATTAAAGAAGCTCAGCTTACAACACAAAGAGGTACTATTAATAAATTAGCAACTAATTTATATGCTACTGATTTTGAAAATTACACTATCGGCGATTTAAACAATCAATTTGGTTGGCAAACTTCACCAGCAAACTCTTGGTTAGTTACAGATGTTAATCCTTCAGAAGGAGAACAAGCTGTAAGACTTCAAGCAGATGGAAGTGCTAGTAGAGCTTTAGCTTTTACACCTTCTATTACGCCAGGAAGTGAACCTTTTATGATTGCGTCAGCTGATATTAATATTGAAGGTACAGGTGTAACTTGGGAATTCATTCCTCAATCTAATACTGCAGAATTAGTAAATACCAGAGTACGTTTTACTCCTGAAGGAATTATTACTGTTTTTGATTCTGATGTAGGTGATTTTGTTGATACTGGTAAAACAACACCAAGCGGTTACTTTAATATCCGTATTATTGTTGATAGAGATGATGCTGCATTAACTATTTTTATTGATGACGAATTACTTCATGCAGGAAGAGCTGCTACAGGGCAAATAGAACAAATTGTTTTATTATCTGAAATGGAAGGAAGCACCTCTACAATGGATGTTGATAATATTGAAATTATTGACGGAGATCCTGATGCTTTTTTTGTTTCAGTATCACCATCGAATGGTAGTGTTGGTGTAGGACAAGAAACTACATTAGCTGTAAAGTTCGATGCTAGAGCTTTAGCTCCTGGTGAGTATAATGCAGCTATCAATATTATTAGTAATGATACTACACATTCTAACTTTAACATTCCTGTATCATTAGTTGTTTCAGCACCTCCAACAATTGTTGTGAATCCTACTGAATTAAGTACAGCTATTGACATTCAAACTGATAATCCTGCGGTTAAAACCGAAACATTTACAGTTACCAACAGCGGACAATCTGGTTTAACTTTTACTACTGCACTTGGTAGTACCACTTTTACTCCTGCTGATGCCGAAACTACTCCTTTAGACTTATCTAAATACGGAGTAGCAAATACACCAATGAAAGAATTAAAATCGGCTGTAAAATCAGGTGTTAGTGTAGCGAAGCTAAAAGATCAAGCCTATAAGAACACTAAAAACTTTGGCGATTCTATTTTTTACGATACTGGTATCAACTTTCCAGATGATTTTGTTGGTTTTAACGATGGTGTAACAGCGTTAACTGCTGCAGTAAAATTTGATGTTGATCGCGATTTTACGCTTACAGCCGTTCGTAATGCATACAGAACAGAAACATCTACTGATCCTGTTATTCTTGAAATTTACCAAGGAGGAGCAACTCCTGCTGACGGAACATTATTAACGACTAAAACAATCACTGAAGCAAGTACTGATGGTGTTTTTGCTATTACAGAGTTAGATGAAGCTTTTAACTTTTCTGCTGGTGATGTTTTTTGGGTAGTTCATAAATACTCTCAAGTAATTACTTTTCCACAAGGTATTGATGATAATGCTACGATAAGACCAAACACTTATTTTATTAGTAGTGATGGTGGTGGTAGCTATACAAATGTAGATTTTGCCTTTTTAGTAAGAGCACTTAGCGGTGAAACAGGTAGCGATGCTTCTTATATTACCATAGCGCCTTCTGAAGGTGAAGTTGCACCAGGTGAAACTGTTGAGGTTACTGTTACTTTTAATGCCGATGGCTTATCAAACGGAAACTATGCTTCAGACATTATTATTTCTAGTAATGATCCTGTTACACCTCAAACAAACGTTGCTACTAGTTTAGATGTATCTGGTCAAACATCATTCATTGAATTATCTGATGAATTTATTTTATTCAACAACATATTTATTGGAGATACACTTGAAAAAACATTCACGTTATCCAATTCAGGTTTAGCACAAATAAACATTACTTCTATTACTTCAGACAATAGTGCTTTTGTACTTAACAATGTACCTGCAACTATTGGCGCTGGTGAAACAGTAGAAGTTCCTGTAAACTTTGTACCAAATGTAACGGGCAACATTAACGGAATTATTACTATTGAAAGTGATGCTTCTAACGCTACTACCTTACAAGTAATTGTAAATGGTATTGGTGTAGAGCCTCCATTTGCAGTACTTGATCCGGCTGAAGTTTTTGAAAGCGTTGATACTGGTAATACCGTTGATACTCAAATTTCATTAAAAAATGAAGGTTCTGCTCCTTTATTTTACTCATTCCCAGATCTTGCTGTAAAAGCAGCATTAGCAAAACCAGATGTACAATTAAACGATACTCGTATTTTAAGCTTTAAAGCTAGTAACTTACGCAAAGGTGATAAAGACACACGTGTAGGTACTCCTGTAATTGCAAGTGTTGGTACTGATAACGGATTTGGTTATACTTGGATTGATAGTGATGAAACTGGCGGACCTGTATACAACTTTGTTGATATTTCTGAAACTGGTACTGAAATTACTTCTGATCTTGGTGGTGATGGTACTACAAGTGTTAGCTTAGGTTTCCCATTTGAATTCTACGGAAATCAATACGGAAGTGTTTTTGTAAATGCAAACGGATTTATTTCTTTTACTGAGCCTACTGGATCTACTTTTGTAAACTCTCAAATTCCTGTTGACAACTCTATAAATAATGTTATTGCTGGTTTATGGGACGATTTAGAGCCTCAAAACTTTGACGGTGCAGTACACTACCAAACTATTGGTGATGCTTTTATTGTACAATGGACCAAAGCTTCAGTTTTCTTAGGATCAGCTACAGAAACGGTTACTTTCCAAATTGTATTAAATGCGGATGGTAATATTGATGTTTTTTATGACGATGTAGAAACTGCTCCTTTCCTTACAGCTGCTACTGTTGGTATTGAAAACGAAGATGCTTCTGATGGTGCACAAGTAGTATTTAATTCAACATATATTAAAGATAAATTAGCGCTTCGCTTTGTAAAACCTGCATTTGGTTTAACTCCATTCATTTCAAGCGTAACTCCTTTATCAGGAATTGTTCCTGCTGGAAGTGCTAAAAACTTAACAGTTACCTTAGATGGTAATGGTTTAAATGACGGTGTATACTACGATCAATTAGAGGTTTCAAGTAATTCTCCTGATACTTCAAAAAGTTCTTCTCTTATTGAATTAACAGTAAAAGGATTCCCAGAAATTGTAGTTGTTAAAGATACAATTGCGTATCAACCTATTTTTATTGGTTTACAAAGCAGTAACGATGTATTAATTGAAAATACTGGTACCAAAGCACTTGAAATTAATTTAAGCAATCAGAATACTGATTTTATAGTAACTTCTGATAACTCTCAGCCTATTTTACCAGGAGAAAGTCAATTAGTAACCGTTAGCTTCGCTCCTACTTCTGTAGGAACTATTGAAGATACTTTAGTAATTAATAGTAACGATGCTTTTGGTAACGAAACTGTAAACGTAGTATTAACTGGAGTTGGTGTAGCACCTCCTGTAATAAATGTTGCTCCAGAAGAGTTTAACATCACTTTAAAAAGAGAAAACAGTACTACAGAAACTGTATTTATAGAAAACACAGGTGGAAGTACCTTAAATTACTCATTAGTTAACACGCCATATACAACTACCGATTCTTTAAGTGTAGCTACACAAAGCTATGCTAAAATGGTATTTAATGAGCCTATTAAAACTAAAGAGCAAATTGATAACAGAGTTGGACCAAGATTCATTAATGAAAGCGGTGGTCCTGGAACATTTGGATACATATGGACAGACAATAATAGCAATGGTCCTGCTTACGATTTTATCGATATTAGTACTTCTGGTACTACTGCCAATGTAGGTGCTGATGGTAACCAAACTGTTGATTTACCTTTTACATTTAACTTCTTTGGTGAAGACCAAGATGATATTATTATTGCTGCAAACGGATTCTTAACTTTTAGTCCTATTACAGCTTCTTTTGGAGGGTTCTTAAATCAACAAATTCCATCAGATGCTAATCCAGACTTTTTAATTGCTGGTTTATGGGACGATTTAGAGCCTCAAAATGGTGGTGGAGTATTCTATCAATCTTTTGAAGATTACTTTATTGTACAATACGAAAACGTACCTTCATTCAATACACCAGAACCTGTTACTTTCCAAATTATTTTATTTAAAGATGGTAGCATTAAGGTGCAATATAAAAACGTTAATTCTCCAATTAGTACAAGTAGTACCGTTGGTTTAGAAGGTCCGATGGGAGAAGCTGGATTGCAAGTTGTATTTAACTCAGAATTTTTAACAGATAACTTAGCAATTACATTTACTCCTCCTATTAGAGGAAGTGTAGCTCCTAACACTACTGCAGAAGTACCTGTTACTTTCTCTGCGGCAGGACTTGAAGCTGGTACTACGTATAACTCTAACATTATTGTAAGCAGTAACGATCCTGTAAATCCAGAAGTTACTGTACCTGTTACTTTAAACGTTACAGAAAACCAAGAAATTGTAAGTTTTACTCTTATCAATGCAACTACGCACGAAGAAATTGGTCCGTTAAACGACGGTGATATCATCGATTTAAATGATTATGATGGTATTAACAACTTTAGTGTTATAGCTAACAAAGGAACTTTAGAAGTACCAAGCGTGGTATTTGACTTTAATAGAGATGCTGGTTTTAATATTGAAAACAAAGCTCCATTTGCTATTAATGGTGATTTCTTCGGAAGATTCTTTAAAGGTGTACCTTTTATTTTTGGTACCAATACAATTACTGCCACTCCTTTTGATAAAAGAAATGGTGAAGGTGTTACTGGTATTCCATTAACTGTTACTTTTGAAGTAATCGATTCTAATCCGCCAACAGTTACTAGTTTCTCTTTAGTAGATGCTCGTAGTAATAAAATTATTGGCGACTTAAACGAAGGTGATGTCATTGATCTTGCTGATTATAGAAGCAATAGTTTTTCTGTAATTGCAAATACTGAAGGATCAAGAACTGGTAGTGTAGTGTTTGATTTTAACGATCAAAGAGATTTTAATACTGAAGACAGTGCTCCTTTTACACTTAATGGCGATTTTACTTCTTTTAGAACTGTTTACTTTGGAGTGCCTTTTGCAGTAGGAAACAACACAATTAAAGCTACTCCTTACAGAAATAACGACGCTACTGGTGGTAACGGAAATTCTTTAACTATTAACTTTGAAGTTATTGATAGCGATGCTCCTGTAGTTACTGGACTTACTTTAATTAATGCCGATACTAACGAGCCTATTGGTCCGTTAAACGACGGTGATGTTATTAATACTGCTGATTATGGTACTAATAATTTCTCTGTATTAGCAAATACTGAAGGTTCTGACACTAGAAGTGTGGTATTTGATTTTAATGAGAGAAAGAGATTCCAAGTTGAAAACTTTGCTCCATATAGTATTGGAGGTGATTTTGCTGGAAACTTTAACGGAATTCAACTTCCTGCAAGAAGACACACAATTACCGCTACTCCATATACTAGAATTTTTGGTCGTGGAAAAGCTGGTGAAGCTGTATCTGTAACATTCAATGTTATTGACGATAGCGAATTAGCTGTTCAAGTATCACCTAGTCCTGTGGTAGATATGGCAACTATTACATTAAATGATAGCGCTAGTACTTCTGTAAAACTAGAAAGTAACATGAAGTTGAAAGCTTCTGTGCATACCTTATCTGGATTTACAATTATGCAACCTATTCCTTTTGAATTAAACTTCGAAAAGAAAGGACAAATTAATGTAGGTAACTTATCACAAGGAATTTATATTTTAAGAATTACTGATCTAAACGGTGACGTAATTACACAAACTAAATTATTAAAGAAATAAACTTTTCTAAACTTCTTTCTTACAATAAGGACCATCTAAAAAGATGGTCCTTTTTTGATGTTTATTTTTGTTATTATTGTAAAGGAATAAGAAAGTTACCGTTTAAAAAACTCACGGGTTACAAATCCGCGATAACAGTATAAGAACATGAAAAGTGAAAAAGTATTTGAAAACATTAAAGTAATTAGTTTTTTTATAATTTTAAGTCTGCTATTAGTTTCTTGTAAAGAAACAATAGAATTAAACTCACTGATAAAAACATATGCTAATGATTCAAAAGAATTATTAGAAAAAAAGGGAAGAAAGGATTATTTAATCAGAGTAATGCTAGATTCATTAGAGAATGAATTTACCGCACACAGAATAGTACTGACATTAAACTTATTAGAAAAATCAGAAATACCTGATAAAATTTTAGTTTATAATGAGTCGAAAATAGCATTTTTCACAAATGTAAAAATGTCTAATAAAGAGATATCAATAATGAAAAAAAATCTTCGTAATAAAGGTTTTTATAGAGATGAAAATAAAAACAGTTACCGTTCTCGTTATCCAGAAACAATACTTTTAAAAAACATTAATACTAATAAGCAAGTTATAGTAAATGATATGTCTTATGAGCCAATAGAGAAAATAGTTAAAGCATATAAAGATAAATTATAATAGTCTTAGAAATTATCAGATCACACATATATGCTACTAAAAATTGATTTTTATCTAGGTAGTACGGATATCCTAGTGCGGATTTGCACCTTAAATCCTCGATTACAGCTAGATTCAATAAGATTGAAAGAAAAAGTAAGAGAGAAATAAAGCATTAATTAATATTTAAAAAATGAAAGTAATTTTATATGTCTTATTATCATTTGTTTTAGCATGGAAATCTTTTGCTCAAAGTAATAAGAAGGAAATTAATAAGTCTATACATTTTTGTGTTGAGAAAAATTCTAAGATTTACACATTGAGTTCTTTTAATGTATATGATTATTGTATTGCTATAGAGCAGATTTTAGTTGAAAATAATTTACTATTAAAAAACGATAAAAAATCTTATTATAATTTATTATTAGATATAGCCAAGTCAAAAAAAGACGATAGATTTTTTAAAATTTATGAGAAAATAAATCAAAAATTATATCATTCTGATGTTTTAATGAATCCAGGAGTATTTTCTACTGTTTTTGTTTGTTTTAGTAATGTAATGGAAGAGTTTGAAATAGATGAAAGATTTGGGGATTTTAAAGAAAATATAGATACGTTAATGGAAAGACCAGTATACAATGATTTTTCTTTGAATAAAAAAATGATATTTTCAGTTCCAGAAAGAGAGGTGTCTAATATAACTTTTAAGGCTCCAATAATTGCAGTGTTATATAGTAATTTATATTATTACAATGAAGCTAAAGGTGAAAATAATAAATGGTTATTAAATTTTGAGATAGAGTAATCTCACTCGCTAATTCTAGAATGTCAAAGCAGTGGCTACCACATGCTAGTGCGGATTTGCAATCCGTACCCATTCAAAGAATAAACGTTGTGTAAAATATAAAGCAGTTTTGTTTATTGTAAAGAAAAAAGAAATAAGAAAGCTACCGTTTAAAAAACTCACGGATTACAAATCCGCGATAACAGGTAAACAGATTGTTTATTAATACATGTAATACACACAAATCTTCAACAACCATTGCAGCGTTATTTACAATAACAACAACCTTTTTAAGCAATGATTGAATTTATTCAATAAGAAAACTCCTCTTCTTTTTAATTTTGCTAGTTATTTAAGAAGAAAAAAATTGATCAAGACCTTTTTTAAAAAACATCAAGACCGAAACTAGTTTCGATCTTGATGTTTTTTCGATTTCATAAGGTTGATTTTATTCGAAAAACAAGTGATACTTTGAGTTTTATGTATAAAAAAACTCAAACCAATAAGGTTTGAGTCTTTTTAAATATTAATTTAAGAATTTAATTCTTTTTTACAGAGCTATCATCGATTTTCAAAAACTTTTTACAAAGTGCTTCTAAAAGAAATTAATTCAATTAAAGTTTCAATATATAGTTTACTTATTTCAGGTACTTTATTCATAGCATTTAGTTTTCTTTTAATTCTTAAAATTGAAGTAAATAGTATTCTTTTTATGTGATAATATTAAGAAAATTTGAACTGCACACAAAACTAAATTTCAAAGCTTGCTGATTCTTTTACAATGGTTGCAAGAGGAAAAATCAAATGCACTATAATCCTTTCTAGTGGCGGGTATGAGTAAGTGGGCACAGTAATTAAATAACCACAACACTTTAAAAAAATGTTGTGGTTATTTATTTTTCTGTAAACGAATAAGAAAACAATTATTTACCTATAAATCAAAACAAAATAACTATATAAACTACCTTAATTGTAATGATTGAGGTAGTTTTTATATTTGAAAAGCCATGAATACAAAACACGAATTTCACTACAAAAAACAATATTAGTACAACATCAAAAGTTATGTCAATCATTTTTTTTTGAAGTTTACTTTACAATAAATTAATAAACAACTTTCTTTTTTAATCTATTTTTGGCGCTGATTCATGGGAAATATCAGAAAAATAATTGAAGGAAATCAAAAAGCTTTTGAGAGTTTTTATTATGAAACTCATCAAAGGCTCTATACCTTCATTTTTTCAAAAACACATGATAAAGATCTTTCTCAAGAAATACTCCAAAAAGCTTATATAATACTCTGGGAAAACAGAAGTAAAATTAAACCTGAGCAACATTTCTTTGAGGCTTATTTATTTAAAGTTATTCGTGTTGAACTAGTCAAAAATTACAAACGAAAGATTTCTGAACAACAAGCCAATTTAATTTTTGAACAACAGCGTACACTGAATAATGAAAAAGATCCAATAATTATAAAAGGTATTGCTGCTAACGAAATCAAAATTTCAGATATTTTGAGTAAACTTCCCGAAAAACAACGTAGTGTTTTTGAACTCATAAAACTACAAGGATTATCATATTTAGAAGCAGCTCAAGAGCTTAAAGTTTCAAAAAGAACAGTAGAATCAAACTTAAGAGAGGCCATTTTAAGATTAAAAAAGATTGTTTAACATTCCTTAACCGTTGCTTAACATTAACAACTAAGTAATTTTTTGTGCATTTGTCTCTTTATACAAAAAGAAATTAATGAAACGATTGAATTACCTGTTAGAACGATTACAAAATAATTCGTGTTCTGAGGATGAATTAAACGAACTAAAAATACTACTTCAGCAAGATCAACTTGTTCAAAAACATCTTACACAAGAGTTTGAAAACATCATAGAAGAGAACCATACTAATCTTACTGTTTCAAAAAAAACATGGTCAGCTATTGAAAAAGAAATCAATTCAAAAGCAACTGTTTCAAATAAAAAAATTCTACGCAAGCGAATTATTGGAGTTGCTGCCAGTATTGCTTTACTTCTTAATTTATTCTTTTTATGGAAATATAATAGAAATACCCCTAAATGGATATCTATTAAAAATACTACTGCTTTAGCTAAAAAAATAACATTACCAGATCATTCATCTGTTTGGTTAGCAAGTCAAAGTACTTTAGAATATCCGTCAGAATTTGGAGCATCAAAAAGAGAAACTAAATTAAAAGGAAAAGCTTTTTTTGAAGTTACTAAAAACAAGAAAAAGCCTTTTACTATTAGATCTGGAGAAGTTTTAACTACAGTTTTAGGTACTTCTTTTAATATTAATACTATAGATAGTTTAGTAGAAGTTTCTGTAGCTACGGGTGCTGTAAGAGTTGCAGCAAAAGATAAGTTTATAGACGTTATTCCTAATCAAGAAGTTATTTACAACTCCAATTCTAAATCACTTATTAAAAGAGAAACTCTCACCGCTTTATATACTATGTGGATTCATAATGAAGCTATTATTGATAGCGTATCTATGAATCAATTTAGTAAGTATTTAGAAAAGACATACAAGATGCCGGTATTTTTTAAAGATGAAAATGCAAAACTTAAAAAGCTCTACTCACTTAGATTAAATACCAAAGATTCTCTACAAACAATTATTAAGAGAATTAATTACATAAATGAAGTTCAACTTAAAATACACAAAAATATGATTGAAATAACATCTAAATAAAACTATAAAGAAAAAGGGCCTGTTCGCACCAGACCCTAATATTTAAGCATCGAAATATCAATGAATCAATACTTAATAAAGCATATGAAATCGTTATTAAAAAACAAAACGAAACTGCTAACATTAGCAATTACTTTCTGTACATTTTTTTCTTATGGTGTATCACAAAACATAAATACAACAAAGATATCCTTGAATAAAAAAAATGTTACATTACAACAAATTTTTACTACAATATCAAAGGTAACACAATTTAATATTACCTATGGAAATAATATTACCAAAGATAAACAAGTATATAATGCAATTTACAAAAACACAAGTATCGCTAAGATACTTGATGAATTAGGTGGCAAAGCTAACTTTTCATACATCGTAGAAAATAAAGATGTAATTATAAGAAATCAATCTACTCAAAAAAACACTAGACAAGATAAAATCATAAAAGGTAAAGTAGTAGATAAAACTGGAGAAACTTTACCTGGAGCGAGTGTAGTAGTAAAAGGAACTTCTGTAGGTATTAATACAGGACTGGATGGTACTTTTACACTTAAACTTCCTGAAAATGCTACAACATTAGTTGTTTCATATTTAGGTTACATAAAAAAAGAAGTACCTATTACAAATGATTTAGAATTTACTATTGTTTTAGAAGAAGCTTCTCAAAGTTTAGATGAAGTAGTTGTTACTGCATTAAACATTAAAAGAGGAAAAAAAACATTAGGATATGCTACTCAAAAAATTTCAGGTACAGAAATTGCACAAACTGCAGAGCCTAATTTATTAAGCAGTTTTAGTGGTAAAATAGCAGGAGCGCAAATTACCAATACTGGTGGTAATGTTGGATCGTCATCTACAATTGTTTTACGTGGTTATAACTCTCTTTCTGGAAGAAATCAACCGTTATTTGTAGTGGATGGTATTCCTATTAGTAATGAAGTACACCAATCTACTAGGTCATTTGGTGGACCATCTAATCCAAATCAAAGTGGTTTTTTTGGAGAAGGACAATTCAGTGGTACTGATGGTGAGATTCAGGTTGATTATGGAAATGCAGCTGCAGAAATAAATCCTCAAGACATCCAAGAAGTTCAAGTGCTAAAAGGTGCTACAGCATCTGCCCTTTATGGAGCTAGAGCTGCCAATGGTGTTATTTTAATTACAACTAAAAAAGGAAGACAAAAAAATGGGTTAGGAATCTCTTTAACTTTTGATACCTCTATACAAACTGCTCTAAAAACTCCCGAATTTCAAACACAATTTGGAAAAGGTAGTAATGGTCTATATAGTTTCCCTAACCTAAATGCGAATTCTAGAAGAAATTTTGGACCTAGATTTTCTGGTCAGAATATTCCACAGTACAACCCTAACAATCCTGCGGTTCCAAGAAATATTCCGTGGATTAATAGATTAGGTTCTGATCCTATTGGTGATTTTTTAGAAACAGGAATTACACATAATTATAACCTATCTATTACACGAGGAAATGAAGATGGAAATTTCAGATTATCATTCAGTAGATTAGATCAAAAAGGAATGGTGCCTAATACCGACTTAGAACGAAACTCATTAAGTTTAAATTCAAACTATAATTTAAGTTCTAAACTTTCTATTGGAACAAGTTTTAACTACATTAATAGTGGTAGTGATAATCGTCCTGAAATAGGAGCTAAAAATCCGTCTAATATTTTATTTGCTTTCCTTCAAACTGGAACCAATGAAAGCTTAAATGACTTACAAAATTATTGGGAACCTTTTCAAACTAATGTTAGACAAGCAACATCAGATAGAACAGTTAATAATCCATATTTCTTAGCTTATGAAAACCTAAATGGTAATTCTAGAAATCGTTTGTTTGGTAATTTCAAATTCAATTATGAGATTACAAATGACCTTTCTATGCAATTTAGAACAGGGTTAGATTTTTATAGAGATAAACGAACTAGTAAAAAATCATTTTCTCATTTTCCATATACCAATGGATTTTATTCTGAAGCCGATATCTTCTATCAAGAAAATAATACTGATATACTTTTCACTTATAAAAAAGACATTAAAAACGTCTCTTTAAAAGTGATTGCAGGGGCTAACAGATTAGATCAACGATATGAAGAGTTAAGAGCCAGTACTGATATTGATGGTTTAGTGGTACCAGGAGTATTCAATATATCAAATAGTAGATCTCCAGTAATTGCAAATAATTTTTCATCTCACAAAAGAATTAATAGTATTTACGGTAGTGTATCCCTAGGATTTAATGATTATCTATTTTTAGATGTTACTGGAAGAAACGATTGGTCTAGTGCTTTACCTTTAGATAACAACTCTTTTTTCTATCCTTCTGTTTCTTTAAGTGGAATTGTATCTGATATTTTAGATTTGGATTTAGGAGATAGTGGTGAATATTTAAAAACTAGGTTTAGTTATGCAGAAGTAGGTAATGATACAGATCCTTATCAAACAAATAGTGTTAGTATTAATGGAAGTTCTGTAGAAGGAATTACTGCAAATACTGTAAACGAAACGCTAGGAAATACACAATTAAAGCCAGAAAACATAACGTCTTATGAATTTGGTGTTGAAGGTAGCTTGTTTAACAACAGATTATTCTTTGATGCTTCTGTATATAGTATTCAAAATACGAATCAAATTGCTGTTGTGCCTTTGGCAACAGAAAGTGGTTTTTTAGAAAGAACAATTAATGTTCCTGCAAAAATTAAAAACCGAGGTATTGAACTTTCTACCACAATAACGCCAATTAAAAATGAGGATTTTCAATGGGATCTTACGTTAAACTGGGCAAAGAACACGAATAAGATAGAAGATTTTCAAATTGGTGAAAGCGATCGTATTACTTTAGCTGAGCGATGGATTAATTTAGATATTGTAAATGGAGGGAGTTATGGCGATTTTTACGGCGATTACCTATTAAGAGTTGATGAGAACGGAAATTTAGGACGTACAGGATTACAGATTTTTAGACCTGATGGTCGTTCGGAAGAATCTGATGATGTAGGTAGTTTAGTTGCTGAAGCAAAGCCATTGATAGGAAATGCAAATCCAGATTGGATTGGTGGAATCAACAACTCTTTCAAATATAAAAATCTTAATTTCAGCTTTTTATTTGACATAAACAAGGGAGGACAAGTACATTCAAGAACATTTGTTATTGGAAATAATTTTGGTTCATTAATAGAATCTACTCAAGTATTTGAAAGAGATGCTCAAGCTGCAGCATCTCAAGCTATAGCCGAAGGTCAAACTGTTACGCCAGGAGAACATTGGGTAATACTAAATGGTGCTTTTTTAGACAAAACAGATGGCTCTACTACTCCTGCTAATTTTGCAGCAAGAACTCAAAACGTATACAGACGTTATTTTGATAATGATGCCATAGGTACTTTCGACAGAACTTTTGTAAAATTAAGAGAAGTAAAACTTGCTTACCAGATTCCAAAATCTTTTACTGATCTACTTTCAATTCAAGACGCATCATTTACAATATATGGAAGAAATCTTTTATTATGGGACAACGTTCCTCATATAGATCCTGAAGCTGCTGGTTATAGTGGTGAATTGATTGGAGGAGAGTTTTTTGCACTTCCTTCAGCACGCACATTTGGATTTTCACTAACCGCTAATTTCTAAGAAAATGACAACTAAAAAATATAAACTTTTAACTATTTTATTCAGCGTAGTATTCTTAATAAAAGGATGTACTACAGATTTTGAAGAAATTAATACTAATCCTAATCAATCTAACCAAGGACCTAGTTTAGACTTATTATTTGGCGCTATTGTACCTGGATTTATAGGACAAAGTATCAACTCATATCAAGTTCCTGGTCAGTTTGCACAACAATTTGCTATTAAAAACTCTGAAGAAGGAACATTAACACAAGATGACGATGCTATTTCTAGAAGAACTTGGGAAATTTTCTATTCTGAAAATGGAGGAGCTTTACGAAATGTTGAGTTACTAAAATTTGAAGCAGAAAACCAAAATCATCAAACCTATCAAGCCATTGCTAATATTTTAAAAACCTATATACTTTCTCAACTGACGGATTTGTTTGGAGATATTCCTTACAAAGATGCAGGACAAGGATTTAAATTGGAAGATCGTTATTTATTTCCTACATATGATGCTCAAGAAGAAATCTATAACACAATGCTAACTGATCTAGAAAATGCAAATAGTGTACTAGCCAATTCTCCTGCTACAGAAATCATTGATCCTAGCAGAGATTTACTTTTTTCTGGAAACAAATTAGCTTGGAGAAAGTTTGCTAACTCTCTACGATTACGTTTTTTATTACGTATTTCAGAAGCTACCAATGTATCAGCTAGAGTTGCAGATATCTTTAACAACCCAACAAACAATCCTGTTTTCACTTCTATTTCAGATGAGCCTAGTTTTTCTTATAACTCAATTAATAATTGGCCATTTGATAATTCAAATCCTGTTATTGATGAAATTAGAATTTCAGAAACTGTAGTGGAAATTATGAAAGGAAATGGTGGTGTAAATTCTATTAGTACTGTAGAAGATCCTCGTTTATCTTGGTTATTATCTCCAACTGCAAATTCTGTTGCTACTGGAACTCCTGAGTTTGTAGGACAACCTGTTGGTCTAGCTTCTGATATCACAGAAAGTGATGATCGTTCTTTATTAAGTGATAATTTTAAAAACTTAAATACATTTTGGTTGTTAACCTTTGCAGAAATCAACTTTATCAAAGCAGAAGCTGCTTTCAGAGGTATGATTTCAGGTAACGCTGCTGATTATTATCGAACAGGAATAAATGCTTCATTACAGCGTTATGGAATTGATGTTTCTTCAGCTACAAGTACAGCTTATATTAACGACGCCGTTACAAATTTTGCTTCTAATCAAATAGCTCATATTGCTATCCAACGATGGTTAGACCAAGTAAACAACGGTTTTGAAGGATATGCTGTTTGGAGACGTATGAATTTCCCTACATTATCTTTAGGTCCTGATGTTGTAGCTACTCAAATACCTACCCGCTATTTTTATTCAAGTAAAACGACTGATAAAAACCAAGCAAATGCAGATATTGCGATCAACAGAGCTCCTTTAAACGGAAATAACACTCCACAAGCTAAGGTTTGGTGGGATGTAAACTAAATACATAATAATTTAACGTCAAAGATTTTGGGAGTACCTCTTTGTAGTACTCCCTAATTTTTGAACATATACTACTATAAATACACACATAAACTAATTTCTTAAAATCATGTCTAGTCAACACACCAAGTATACAAGAAGACATTTTATTGAAAAAACAGCTTTAACCTCTATAGGTTTAACTCTATTACTTAGTTGTAATTCAGAAAACAAAAAAGGAAATTCTTCTAACAAAACAACTAAAACCGGTTCTTTAAATTTAATCCCTGATCCTAAAGGATATTTAGATCTTCCAGAAGGATTTCAGTATAAAATTATCTCTCAAAAAGGGAACAAAATGTCCGATGGTTTCTTAGTTCCTGGTAGACCTGATGGTATGGGAACTTTTTTAGATGAATCGGGAAAAACTATTATTATACGAAACCATGAAAATAGTCCCATTCCATTAGAAAATAGTCCTTTTGGAAATGACAACAAATTATTTACAGATACTATAAAAGACAAATTATACGATGCTGGAAATGGAGCTATAGTTGGTTTAGGTGGTACTACTACCCTAGTTTATGATGAACAGACAGGGAACGTAGTCGATGAATTTATGAGTTTAGCTGGTACGTACAGAAACTGTGCTGGAGGTATTACTCCTTGGGGAAGTTGGATTACCTGTGAAGAAGATGTTACTATGGCTAATGGGAATGAAATTCAAAAAAATCATGGATATGTTTTTGAAGTTCCTATGAATGTCAAAGAAATGATTACTCCAGTTCCTATAAAAGACATGGGAAGATTTAACCATGAAGCCGTAGCAGTCGACCCAAAATCGGGTTGTATCTATCTTACAGAAGACAGACCTGATGGCTTGCTATATCGATTTATACCGAATGAAAAAGAGAATTTACAAAAAGGAGGCAAACTCGAAGTGCTTGCAATAACAGCAGAAAAAAGTTTAGATACTAGAAACTGGGAAAGTCCTAAAATTCTTAAAAATAAACCTATGGAAGTGTATTGGATTCCTATTGATAATGTAGATCCTAAAGAAGACGATTTACGCTTTCGTGGTTTTGAATTAGGTGCAGCAAGATTTGCAAGAGGTGAAGGAATTTGGATGGGAGAGAACGAATTATATTTTGCCTGTACCAATGGAGGACCTAATCATTTTGGACAAGTTTTTAGGTATAAGTTATCTAAAGCTGAGGGCACTTCTGAAGAAGCTAATACTCCTGCAACTTTAGAACTTTATGCTGAATCTGAAGACAAAACTGTATTGCATATGTGTGATAATTTAAACATTACCCCATGGGGAGATCTTTTTTTATGTGAAGATAATGGAGAACTTAACCATATTAGAGGAATCGATAAACAAGGAAATCACTATACGTTTGCTTGCAATAAAAGTTCTACTTCTGAATTAACTGGATTAACATTTTCTCCTACTGGAAAAACCCTATTTGTAAACGTTCAAGAGAGTGGTCATACCTTAGCAATTACTGGTCCGTGGGAAAAGTTTATCTAAAAAAACATCTTAATTTCCCCCTTTTATGAATTCCGTGTTGTTAAACAATTTTTAATCAAAAGGGATTAAATTCTAAGTTAAAAAAAATAATTAAATATAATAACCACAGCATTTTTAGAAATGTTGTGGTTTTTATTTTTCTGTAAACAGATAAGAAAATCATTAGAGTATATAAACTCACGAATTACAAATCTGTTATAACAGGATTTAAAAAACAAAACGATTAGACCAGTTTTGTTTTAATACTGACTTAAGTTTTTCTAGAGGAATTTCAATGCAATATGTTCCTACAAAAGAAGGACACATTACACAATCATTAAAGTAGTATACAATATGATCATCATTAATTACAAAGTCGTTTTTAGCAATTTTAAAATCTTCTAAACCCACCTCAAAACACTCGTAAAACAAATCTCCTTTTGCTTTTTGAATTCTAATTTCTGAATTTAGGATATCATGAACTTCTGATAAACTTCCTGGTAAAAAGTAATCTTCAAAATAAAGTAGCTTGCCTTTAATTTTATCAAAATTTACTGTTTTAAAAGTATAATAAGCTCCTTTAGTTTCTGCATAATGATTCTCTAAATAAAAGAGCACACTAATATGTGTTTCTTTTTGCTGATAAATCTTATACTCTGCAATTCTGTGTTCTCTTATAAGATTCTTTTGTAATGTATCACATAATAACTCTTGACTCTCCAAAATGTTTTGTTCTATCTTAGAAAGTTGCATTAATTCATTCTTTACAAAATCATTAAAAAGCTCAAATTTCGGATTATAATTTTCATCTAACTGTGGATAACAAAAATCAATTATATAATTATCTGTGTTCTTATAAAACTGTCTGTTTATCACATAATCTTTAATGATATTACTATCATCTAAATCTGATTTTATTGGATTGATTTTTATATTATGCTGTAATTCTTTTGAGTTAAGTTGAACGGTAACTGTATCAGAAACAATTAATGAATCTTTACTTCTAATCTCAACAGAGCTTTGAGTAAGTTCTTTATCTATTTTACACCCAATAATTAATAGTACTATCATTAAAAAAGATACAATTCTCATAATTTATATATTTAATAATGGTAAAAGTATATACCTAAGTATTACTAAAAAATGATCAAAATCATAGTTTTTACCAGCTAGCACCCGAATGAATAAATTTAGTTAACAAATCACTCGACAGGAGTCGAGCGCTAACCATTATTTTACTGAATAGTTCAACTATGTTAACTCATATTAGTAATAAATAAACTGCTTTGCTTTAATTTATTGAATAGTTTTGCTTTTTTTAGACGAGAAAAGGTATATATCCGCTATAACAGATTTAAACGTAAAAAAATATTATGTATCATGAATAAGATAATTTTAACCATATTAATAGTCGTATTATGTTTTAATTGTTCATCTGTTGAATACATTAATAATGTTGAAAGAATAGAAGCTGTTTTATTACCAAATGAATTAGATACTAGAATAGGAGTTTATTCAGAGAGTCGTTTTGATTCTGCTTTTAATGATAAAAAAAAAGTTATTGCCTTTGATGTCAAAGCAGTAGATTTGAATATTGGGCGTTTATTAAATGGTTATAAAAGTATAGATATTAGAACCAAAGTGCTTTTGAAACAAGAAGGAGGAAAAATTCATAAATTATTTATAAGTAGAAACGGTACTATAATGTATAAGGGTAAATATTATAAAGGCTCTATAGAGGTAATGAATTTTTTAAGAAACACTCCTGCTGGTCCTAGAATTACAAAGTAATGGCTAGAATCCTTTCTAGTGGCGGGTATGAGTAAGCATATTTGGGCAAACAAGAACAATAACTAAATATAATAACCACAGCATTTTTAAAAGTGTTGTGGTTTTTTGTTTACTTTAAACTCTACATGTAAGATTCACAACTTAGATACTGGTAGTATTATTTTTTATTAAAAAACATTCAAACTGTAAACTAATTGCGTTAGGGATTGGAGCATTTGTTGGAGCTCTTTAAAATGTATATAACATACATTTTAAAAGCGACTGCGGAAAGCCCGACCTGTAAGGAACGCCCAATGCAATATTACAAGACAGAGGAGATTATAAAAACTAGCAAACACACTTATAACAACTAACAATCAACCACATAACTTTACTTTAAAACCATATACATAAAATAGGAATTCATTTATTTTAAAACATGATAAAAATCATTCTTTAAAAACGGACTTTCTCAGAAATTTACATGTACAAATTCTAAAAAAGAACAAATGAATACTGTTTTAAGACCCCCGAAAATTTTAGATGAAGAGATTACATGGGACAAAAGTCAGGTTATTGTTAGTAAAACTGACCTATTTGGAACCATATTATATGCTAATGATGCTTTTAGCAACACTAGTGAATACAGCAAACTAGAAATTGTTGGCGAACCCCATAATGTGATAAGGCACCCCGATATGCCTAAAGTTATTTTTAAAGTATTATGGCAGCATTTAAAAGAAGGCAAAAACTTTCATGCTATTATAAAAAACCTAACCAAATCTGGTAGATATTATTGGGTGATTACCGATTTTACTATTGATACTAATGACGCTGGAGAAATTGCCGGTTATACTGCCAGAAGAAAAGCTGTTCCTGAAAGTGTTGTGACTAAAATAGCCCCTTTATACAAAACTCTTTTAGAGATTGAACAACAAAAAAATGAAAAAGCGAGCGAACTTTATTTTAATGCTTATTTAAAAGAAGAAACTGGAAAAAATTACAACGACTTTATCCTCCATTTATTTAATGAAGAGTTAAAGAAGCAAGAAACAATAGAAGAAACACCAAAAGAAAAAAATACGGTGTTACAAAAAGGGCTTAATTGGTTCTTTCATGGAACCTTTGAAGTGTAAACTATATATACTACAAAAAAAGAGACTCTTTTCAGAGTCTCTTTTATCGTTTATAATAAATACATTTATTTTACTATAATACGTTCGGATGTATTGGTAAAGTCATTTGTTAAATGAATTAAATACACTCCTGGATTTAACTTTTCTGTACTAATTTCACCTTTTTGTAAAGTTCCTGTACTTAAAGTTTGTCCTAACATATTAATAATAGCAAATGAAGTATTTGACATGTCTTTACCAGACGATAATACTTTTAACACACTTCCTTTAGCTACTGGATTTGGAGCAAATCTTAAAGAAGATAATACACCTTCATCCTCGTTTCCTAATACATCAACTCTTTCACCAAAAACAATTTCAGTTCGAGCTGTACTTCTAGCACAAGATGTTTCGTAAATTCTTACGTTAGAGAACGTAGAGTTATTTCCAGATCCTCCATCATTGTCATTAATAAACACTAATCTATCCATAGTTCCTGTATATGAATCTCCTACAGGAATTACATATGTTCTTGTTCCGCTAGTATAGTTATCAAAATTAGTAACACCATAGTTTTGTGTTCCGTGTAATTTAAAATATCTACTAGAAGTTAAGTTATTATCATTTTCAAAACCAATACCGTGAATTTCTCCTTGAGAAGTACTGCTAAATTCAAATTCGATTACTGTATTTGCAGTTACTGTATAATCATAATCAATAGATTTCCAAGTATTGTTAGTTAATGTTAATGCATCACCACCCGCACCAATAGAGAAGTTACCCGCACTATCTTGATTAGAGAATGAATTAATTGTAAAATTGTTAAAATCTAATGAAGCACATCCTGGTGTAGTAGTACCTCCACCATTAATTTCAATGTTATCAATAGCAATATCACTAGACCATCCGTTACCAGTAACACCTACAAATCTTAAACTAACATTTCCACCTACATAAGCATTTAAGTTTACAGATACATTATTCCATTGGTTACCGTTGTTTCCTGAATCTGTCCAAAGGTTTGTCCAAGAACTTCCATTAGTAGAGGCTTGTAATGTTAATGAACCAACATTATTACCAAACATATGATTGCTAAATGTAATGGTTGCTGAAGACTCACCAGATAAATCAAAACAAGGACTCTCTAAAATTGCAGTTGCATTTGCTCCTATTTCTCCTGTACTTCCATTGCTTGAAGCCTCTAAGAACATATAGAAACTACCATCAGTAGCTGAGGCTGGTCCTGTATTACTTGAAGGAGTTCCATTAGCATCTCTAACCCAGTTACCATCATCTCCAGTAACTTGTGTCCAACCATCATTTGTTTCAAAACTTTCGCTGTAAGGTAATGATTCACAAGAACCACCACCACCTCCTCCGGTAGTAGTAAAACTTACTGAAGAACTATATGCTGAATTGCTACTTGTACATTGGCTACGTACTTGTACTTCGTATTGTGTTGCTGCTGATAAACCTGATAATGTAGTGGTAGTACCAGAAACACTATTAGTAGTCCATGAAGTAGTACCTACCTGACGATATCTTACCCCATAAGTTGCTCCAGCTACAGAATTCCAAGATACAGTTGCTCCATTATTTGAAACACTTGAAGTTGAAACTCCTGTTGGAACCGTTGCATTACATGCAACTGCTCCTGTAATTGTAAAATTCGCATTTGAAATATCAAAGAAAATATGGTTACTTCCTTTTACCATAATTCTATTTTGACTTCCTGTTTGATTTGGAATTGTAACATCTTGAGATCCGTCATTTGTTACTCCACTAGCCAATGTAATAGGGTATGTATCACCACCATCTGTAGATAATAAAATATCTACATTTGCTGCATTCACCCCATTACCTGTAGTACCAGCTACATTCCAAGTTACAGTTTGTACACTACCGGCTGCATAACTAACACTTGTATTTGGTGAATTTACTACAAAAGGTCCTGCACTTGCGTTAACAGTTACTCTCATATCATCACTATTGTTAGTTCCTCCACCAGCTCTGTTATCTCTTACCGTTAATCTAAAGTTTAAATTTCTGTTTACATTAGGTACTGCTTCCCATCTCCATGATGTAGCACCTGTTTTTACAGTTTCTAATCTCGGGAAATATCTTGATGTGCTTGCTGTTGGCTCATATGATCTGAATGCTACACCTGAAGTAGCTGTTGCACTAGGGTTTGTTGTTGATGCATTATTTTCATCAACTTGCTCCCAACAATATGATAATACATCTCCGCTATTAGCATCCGTTGCTGAACCTGTTAACACAAAAGGAGTACCTCTTGGAATGGTATAATTACTTCCTGCATTTACCACTGGTACACTGTTACCTGTAGCTGTATCAGTTTGACAAGAAGTTGTTTTAATATAGTCAGTAATTTGCTCTATAGTAGCTGCATGGAAGTAAGGATCACTGTTTGCTTGTACATCAGTAGCACCTGTAATACCAGCATATCCCATAATAGTTGATCCACTACCTGGCTCCATTTGTACATTGGTTCCTTCGTTACCTCCAAAAGTCCATGTGTGATTTCCACCAAATTGATGACCAATTTCATGAGCTACATAATCTACATCAAACACTTCTCCTTCAGGAATTGTTGTAGCACTAAATCCACTACCTTTTCTACCATTAACACAAACACAACCAATACATCCTGCATTACCATTATTAGATGCTCTATGAAATAAGTGTCCTATATCATAATTTGCTTCTCCTATTTCATTGGTTAATGTTCTTTGTAATTGCGAATTTAAACTTCCTGTGTAAGGATCTGTATTCGCATTTGTGTAAATTACATCATCTGTATTTGCTACTACAATCATAGTAACATTAAAATCAGATTCGTAAAGACCGTTTACTCTTGTCATAGTTGAGTTGATAGCTGCTAAAGCACCTGCTACCGTTCCTCCGTGATAAGATCCGTACTCACCTGTTGTTGAAACTGCAATACGATAAGTTCTTAAAATTCCATCGTCTGCATTTCTTTTAACAGCTCCAGATTTTTCTGCATGATTGTGCACTTCTGGTTCTGTTGAACAGTTCATTCCACCAATACGCTTTGGTTTGTCTGCTCTACTAAAAACAGCATAGGTTTGTGCTGATGTAGAGTAAGGCTCAATAAATACAGTTGATTTATCAACACCTAAACGCATACTTTGTAATCCTTCAGGAGAAATACTAAAACGAATTCTGTCTCCTGCATTATCTACATTTACCCCAGCATACGACTTAATACCTGGGTATTTAGCTGCTAAATCTGGATGTAATACTGAAGCTTCAAAAACACGATAGTTTTCTAAAACTCCATGTTCATTAGGGAAAGAAATAATTAAATCTGACTTTCTTGCAACGCCTCTTTGTGGGGCTGCTGTTAAGGCATTTCTTAATGCGTCAATGTTTAAACTGTACACATTTTTTGTAGGGAGTTTTTTCTCAATTGCAGACTTGCTTGCTGAGTTTTTGGACGCGGTTTCTTTTTTCCAAAAATTACTGCTTTGAGAAAATAAGGCAGTACTAGCCATGAACATGGCTACGAGTAACTTGTTTTTCATTTTTTAAAGGGTTTTTCAATGATTTCAATCACGAATTTAAGTATTATTTAACATAAATTCATTTTTTTTATTAAAATTTTGAATTTTTATCAAAACAATAAAATTTTAACTTGAGACCTAATTAAAAAGCCCTAGATATGTAATTTGAGAAGTATCTTATTTACAAAAACGCAAAAAAAACGAGATTCTTAACATCAGAACCTCGTTTTTTTAACATTTACTAAATCACTCTATTTCATTCGTTTATTCACCATATAAATAGCATAGATAACACTAATTACTATTTTTGACAACCAAAAACGAACCCACTTTTTATTAGAGAAATGAGTTTCATTTACTGCTTTAAAATCTCCTGAGAAAATATCACCAGCACTGTTAAATAATAGTGAGAATACAGTTACAGCTAGTAAAAAAGGAATACTCACTTTTAATACATTAATCCAAAAAAGTTTTTTGGTTATATTTTTTTGAAACGACATTATTTAAGTTTTTCGTTATTATGATGACGATCGTGATCTCTTTTCGTTTTTAAATCTAATTTTTTATCAAAAGCCTCTTGTAAATTAACTCCAGTTTGATTTGCCAAACATAATACTACAAAAACAACATCTGCCAACTCTTCTCCTAAATCTTTGTTTTTATCGCTCTCCTTTTCACTTTGTTCTCCGTATCTACGAGCAATAATTCTTGCAACCTCTCCTACTTCTTCGGTTAATTGTGCCATATTGGTTAGTTCGTTAAAATAACGAACACCATGATTTTTAATCCAATCGTCTACTTGTTTTTGAGCGTCTTGTATGTTCATTGTATCCTGTTTTTAAAGTTCAAAAATAGTACAATCTATTCACTAAAATACATGGATAAATAATAATTTACGAAGAAAGAAATTAAGTAAAGAAATAAAAAATGCGCCTAATCAATAGTATATCAATTAGGCGCATTTATAATTACAATAAATAAGTTTTCTAAACTACTCTTTTACAAAACGTAATTTCACATTGTTACTTCTAATAAAATAAATTCCAGCAGTTAAATCAGAAACATCAATTACATCTACATTCTCATCTTTTACAGATGTTTCCATTACTTGCTTTCCTAATAAATTATATACCTTTACTTTACTTCCTAATTTAAAATTAGTTACATGTAACTTTTCTGTAGAAGGATTTGGGTATACAATGATCTCTTTTTCTTTTGATGGCACAACATCACTAGTACTTAAAGAAGTACCAGTAGGCTTAAACAAATTACCTGTCATGGTAAACATATACAAAGCTCTTAAAGTATTGGCAAAGTATCCTGTTGACGTTTGACTTTTTGTCGTTGTATATGCAAAGTCTACTGTACTTTGATTTCCTACTGTTAATAATGCTGAAGCAAAAGCTCCTGTAAAAACTACATCTTTATAAGTAGTACCAGAGTTACCAAGTATTACTGTTCCATCTTGATGATATCCAGCTGTAATTTGATCAATTCCTCCTACTTCGTTTATAAAGTTTTCACATTTTTTCATGTAATCAAGTGCATCTGCATTTCCATACCAAACATAATCTGTTGCTATTCTCCATGGAGTACGAGCAGCATCATAATAATATGATTTACCAGAATTAAATGCCCATCCTACAATATCTGAATACGAACCATCTGCCTTACACCAATCTGATACTAAACACTCTTTTGCATTGTTTACTGATAAGTTTGCATTTAATATTTCATACGACTTATCTGCAACATTATTCCAAAACTGTGTATCGCCTGTAAATTCACCATACAATCTAAAATATCCTGGCGCTAAATATGAAGGATTGGTATTGTTAGAACCACCCCAAGCATCACCAGGTTTTAAAACATACGTGTTTGCTTCTACTTCGTGCTGCTTCATTATTGCTATTAAATCTCTCGCATCTTGGTGATAATTAATAGCTCCTGTATTACCAAAACGATATCCGGCAGTAATTAATGAAACTGCTACATCTAATTCGGCATCTGTTGCTCCATTTTGTCCGTTTACAGTATCGCATCCTTGAATTTTCCAGTGCATTACTCCATTTGCATTCGTGTGGCTTTGGTAATATTTCCATAAACCATCAAACAATGCTTGGTCATCTGCATACACAGATAATAACATTCCATAGGCAATTCCTTCAGAAACTGTAAAGTTAGGATCGTCAAATTTTACTCTTGCTCTTCCGTTGGTACAATTTGTATCAGCAAATCGACTTTTCCAATCGGTATAGGCAGCTTCTAAATCTGAGTTTTGGAAATTACTAGGTAAAATTCCATGGTCATAAGCTTTACTCTCAAAGGTATACTGTGCAAACATTGAAAGGTGTAACAACAAGGTTACTAGTGTAATAAGTGTTTTCATTTTTAGGGAATTAAATAGTCATTAATAGATAACTAATTTAACTTTAAAATATTATAATTTAACTCTTAATAACTTGCTTTTTCTCTTGTTGCACAATTCGTATCAATAAAAGTAAAAATAGTAAACCAACAACAGAAGCTATCGTCATAATGTTCCAAGTGGTATCAAACCCAACTCCTTCTGCTAAATGCATTCCTGAATTATGTCCGAAGATATGCGAAGCAGAAAAAGCAATACTATAAAACGCCATGTACTCCCCTTGATTTCCTTTTTTGGCTCTGTCAATTACAAAGGCATTTGAGAAAGGAAATAATATCATTTCTCCAATGGTCATTAATAACATTCCTATGACTAAAACACCTGCCCAATTGGTCATGGTTAATACCCAAAAACTTAATCCTGTTAAAAATAGCCCTATAAAAATTAAATACTCTTTAGAATATTTGCTTCCTTCTAACCATTTAATCAATGGCATTTCTAGAACAAAAATGACAAAACCATTCATTCCCATTAAGATTCCAATTTCTAACTCTGTTAAATGATATCCTTCTCTGTAGTATAATGGTACTGTTGAGAAATACTGTAAAAAGATGAATCCGAATACAAACATTCCTATAAAAAACACCCAAAATGCTTTATCTGAAAATACTGAAACTGGATTTTCTACTTTTATTTCATCTGATGTTTTTGCTTTCTTCGGATTTAATACTTTAATCAATAATAGGGTTGCTAACACACATGTAATACCATCTACCCAAAACAGCCCCTTGTAACTTAAATAAGTTACGATTATTCCACCTACAACAGGACCTGCAGAAAAACCTAAATTAATAGCCAAACGGATTAAAGTAACCGATCTTGTTTTATTTTCTGGTTTGCTATATGCGCTTAATGCTACAAACATGGCTGGTCTGAAAGTATCTGCTACTAGCATTACTAAAAAAATACCAACACAGAATCCGTAGAATGTAGTAACAAACTGTAAAGCAACAAACATTAGCCCTGTTATAAACAAACTGGTTTTCATTACTTTATAAGCTCCTATTTTATCTGTAAGCTTACCTCCTAGCCAAGATCCAACTACAGATCCTAGTCCGAAACAAGACATAATCCAACCAACATTACCTTTAGTTAAAGATAAACTTTCAGTTAAATACAACGACAAAAAAGGAATTACCATAGTACCAGCTCTGTTAATTAAGGTAATTAAAGCCAACCACCATACCTCTGTTGAGAGCCCTTTAAAAGTGTTTACATAATTTCTAATTAATTTTCTCATAGTTTTTAGTTTTAGTTGTTAGTGTAAAAATAAAAAGTCCGGCTGTGAAGCCGGACTTTAAGCAATTGTATAATTTTATATTGTTATAACGTTATTACATACATAGACCAACTTAAGGGCGGTTTTTCAACCGATCTCCATTGTTTATATGTACACGTATTTGTCATTTCTTAAATAATTATACTACAAACATATACAATCCCTTTTAAAGTTCAAAACATGATTTGTAAAATTCTTTCTTTTTGATAGCTTGAATGTATAAAATACTATCTGCTAGGTATAAATTTAATTGGATTCTTTATTTTTGGGGAACAAGCATATATTATTGCTTAACTCAACTTGAAAAATCAGCTTTAACAAAATGAAGAAAAGAATTTTATTACCACTATTGCTTTCTATACCTTTTTTATTAATTGCTCAACATGCTAGTCCTATGGCTGCAGTTGATTCTAATAGTAGTTTGGTATCACAATTAGCACAGTTACTTCCAATGGGAATTAATCCGTATGCAACCGTTTTTTTAACGTCTATTTTATCTAAAATGGGTATTCATAACGATTTTGTGGGCACTAATCCTTTTTTTGACAACTGGCTTATTTTAGGAATATTTGGTATTTTGTTTTTATTTACAGCTTTGGTAGGAACCGTTTTTAAAACAAATAAAGCTACTGCTGTTATTGGATTAGCAGATAATTATTTATCTAATCATGCAGCTATTTTTATTAATATTATTGTAATGATAGCTCCTGCTATTTTTACACAAACAGCAGAACATCCGGCGGTGCAAGAAGCTGGTATATTTTCTATTGGCTTACAAACTATTTTAGTATTAATTGTTTCTGTTTACTTTTTAATGGTAGTAACTACTGTTCGCTTTTTTATTGATATTTTAATATTCTTATCACCTATTCCTTTTATAGATTCTATTTTAGAAGTAGCTAAAATTGTGGTGACTGTTTTATTTGTTTTAATCAGTGTTTTTTACCCTACTTTCTCTGTTATTTTAGCAGTAATTACCTTTTTAATTGCCTTAAGTATGTACAGAAAGTCCGTACGAATGGTCAATAAAACTTCTTATTTATTTATCCACCCTGTTTTACAGCTTTTTAAAAAGAAAACAACTTTATTAGAGCGTAACAACACTTTTGCTATTAGAGTGTATTGTGCTACAAAAACAAAGAAGTTTAAAAAAGGAACGATAGCTACTTTAACCGAAAAATCAAATACCTTTGTACTTACCAAGAAACGTTTTTTTGTGAATACTATTGAAGAAGTTATTGACATCAACGATTTGTCTATTACAGAAGGTAAACTTAGCTCTAAAATTAAAAATGGTGACGATAGTTTTACGTTATTATTAAATAGATCGTATCGAAAACATTTAGAAAGTATTGCCAATACTTTAGGTATTCATTTTGAATCTAAACAGAAAACAACAGCAACAGAAAAGAAAACAGCTTTGATCGGTTCTGTAAAAAATATGTTTGATAAAAACGATATTGAAGAATTAAAATTAATTGATTAAATAATGAATAAATATTCTATTGTTTTATGCCTATTGTACTTTGTTTTTTCTTGCTCTTCTCATGGTAAGCGAGAACTAAAAGGAGAGTCTGAATTTCAAAAAGAAATGAATGCAAAGTTTAAAGACGCTTCTACTTCACCTCTAACAAAGAAAGGCTTACGAAACTTTAAAGGATTATCATTTTTTCCTATTGATAGCGCTTTTACTGTGGTGGCTAAATTAACTAAAACACCAGATGCACCTGTATTTAATTTTCCTACCACTACTGATAGAGTTGCTACTTATAAAAAATATGGTGTTGTTAATTTTACAATTAAAGGAAAAAAATTACAATTAGATATTTACAAAGACACCGATCCTGAACCAGAATATATTAATGATTTGTTTTTGCCTTTCTTAGACAAAACTAATGGTAAAACCTCTTATGCTGGGGGAAGATTTATTAGTGTATTAACTTCTGATGAAATGGACAACGGTACTATAACTATCGATTTTAATAAAGCTTACAATCCATATTGTGCATATAACGAAAAGTTTTCTTGTCCTATTACGCCACGAAATAACTTTTTAGATATTGAAGTAACTGCTGGTGTGATGAAGTATACAAAATAAGAATTCATTATCTTTAAATGATCAATTTTACATTATTTAAAACTTCATTATACATATGAGAAAACAAGAAACCATTAGAAATGGCGAAGGTGAAAACTACAATTATTCACAAGATCATTGTTTTGTAAAACTTTCTTCTCTTCGTACCAACGGTGAATTATCTTTTGTAGAAGATACTTTAAAACCTGGTTTTTATTTAAAAAGGCATCATCATAAAATAATGACTGAGGTTTTTTATATTCTTGAAGGTGAAGTATCTTTAATTTTTGATGATGAAACGGTGGTTGCTAAACCTGGTGATACCATTACTGTTCCGCCAAATGTTTGGCACGCTGCTAAATGTGAAAAAGGTGGAAAAATGTTGACTATTTTTAAAAATGGTCAGTTCGATTTGTACTTGAATAGATTGTCTAAAATGACAGACGAACAATTTGCCGATGCTAAACTTATGAAAGCAATTAATGCTGAATTTGATATTTATGAAGATGAAAATGCTTAAATAACAACCAATAATATGATATATAAGAGGAACTGATTTATTTTAGTTCCTTTTTTTGTTTGAAATTCTTTAAGAAATACTCTTTTTAACTAATTAACATCAAATATTGTTTGATTGACTACGAAAATGAATTTAGTATTACTATAACACAGGTATATACATAATTTTGTTTGTATATTGAGGTTCAACTAACTAATTATATATACTATGAAACAAATTATACTATTATTCTTTATATCGTTATTTGCTTTTAAAGCACATGCGAGAAGGCGTGGAATTCCAGTGTGTATTCCTTGTGAGAAAATTGCCCTTGTAAAAGATTTACCAGACGATGAATATTTACAACAAGATGGGAGCTATTTAAATCTTGGTTATTTACATAATGAATATGGAATCATTTTTATTCCTGCTTGGAACAGCGGTGGAAAATATGTGCTTACCAACGAAGATCAGTCTATTTATTATGAAGTAGATGAAAAACAACTAGCTGAAATCAAAGAAAAATACGAATTGAGTCTTTCTTCAAATCCACTCTCATTGTGGAAGAAAATTGGAGGTAAATTAATATATCTTATTGTAATTGGGTATTTTGTTTACAGTAAATTCATTTCTTCAAACGAAGATGATGAAGAAGAAACCACTACAGCTTAATATAAGAAAGGGAGAAGTAAACATTAGAAAAGAGCGGTAATTTTAGGGTTACTGCTTTTTTTATTTTCTTAACCAACCTAAAATACGGTCATTCTTCATTTCCCATTTTCCTGAAGCTAATTTTTCTAATAGAAATGTTTCTCTTGATGGCGAAAATGGTCCTGGATTTTGCTGAATGATTTCAATACTTGCATCGGTTACAGCTGATACAATAGCAACATGACCATATTTATTAAAAAAGCTACCTTTTATAACCAATAAATCTCCTTCTTCTGGTTTTGATGTACTTGGATTTGTATACTGAATTAAATCTCTCTTTGCATTTAACTGTCCGTCAGTAATACTTTTATCAAAAAAACTAATGGCGTGTCCATAGCTATCTGGCATTTTATGATTGTAATACTCGTAGTAATATCTTTTAACGAACTCAACACACTGAAACTCTAAACCAAGATTGTAGCCATCTCTTGTATTTCGTTTCTCAACATTATCTACTCCTCCATTGTAATACACTATTACATTATTCAAGCTATCTATTTTTTGTCCTACTTCATATTTACTATTAAAATTGATCTTTTTCAATCCTCTGTATAATCGATAGCATGCAATAAGCGCTACTATTATTATAATTCCTTGTTTTATTTTACTCATTAGGCACAATTATATGTTGTAATGCTATATCAAATTCGTTAATATCTTCAATCTTTTCAATTGGACTAAAGAAATTCAAACCAATTGTAATTACATTTGGTTTACAGCCAGATAAAAATCGATCGTAAAAACCTTTTCCATACCCTACTCTATAGTTCTTTTCATCAGAAATTAACAACGGTACAAAAACCAAATCTATTTCTTTTACATCTATTGCTATTGCTCCAACTGGTTCTGGAATTCCGTATTTATTTATTTCTAAAACAGTACTTTCTTCAAACAAGTAATGTTGTAATGTAGCATTTGTAAAATTACTTTTACTTATCACAACTTCCTTTCCTTTTTCTCTTAAAAACGAAATTATTGGATACGTGTTTATTTCTGCCTGCTTTTCTATAGGTAAAAAAATATGCACCTTTTTTACTGATGAAAAATCGAATGCAAAAACTTGTTTGTAAATACTTTCTTGAAGAGATTCAATTTCAACTGTTGTTAAACTTTTTCTTTTCTCTTTGTATAGTTTACGTAATTCCTTTTTGTACATGTAACAAATATACTGAGATTAGTTCGCAGTATACGGTAATTTAGTTAGCAGTATGCAGTGATGTAGTTTGCAGTCTTTAAAATATTTCAATCTGTCTCTTCGAGCGCAGTCGAGAAGTTGTTTGGCTGAAATATTAGTTCGCAGTGTGCAGTGGTGTAGTTTGCAGTATTAAAAAATTTATCAGTCTGTCTTCCTCGAGCGCAGTCGAGAGGTTATTTAGCTAATGTATTACTCATTGATCTCGACTGCGCTCGATCTGACAAAAGTATTTATCTTTTTTAGTTTACGGTTTCCTACATAACTCCTTTAGCGCTATTTAAAACTCTTTCAGCTTGTTTTACGTGTCTTTCATTATGATATATTAAAACTCGAAAGGTATCTCCTAACTTTAATTTGATAATTTTAGATATTGAAATTGCTGTTTTAGTTTTATCTAAATTTACTTTTTTTGCTTGATTTAATAAAGCTATGATTTGATTTTGATGATGTAGAAATTTTTCAAGCGTATCGGCACTTAAATTAGAATTTAAAGGATTCATTACTTTGAATGTTTTCATTTTATTCAAATCCTCTCGGTAACCTACTGCCTTGCTAAAGTACCTTCCTAACCAATTACTCTTAAATATTTTTGATTTTTTGTGTTTTGCAGATTGTATACGTTTGGTTATTTCAGGAATGTAAAAATCACCATATCTGTTTAAATGTTCTATACACTCTAAAATACTCCAACTTTCTGCATTTTCTTTCCAGTTTAATATTGCTGTAGGTTGTTCTTTTAACAATGCTATTGCTTTACTATTTTGCGTTGTTAATGCTGATAAATCTTGTAATAATTGTTCTGATGATAACTCCATGTTCTTTTTTATTACAAATTTGAGTCTAAAAAATAGTTTAAATCTTGATTGAAATTAAGATTTTTTAATTCTAGATAATGTTTCTGGAGTCATTCTTAAATAAGAAGCAATGTATTTATTGGGAATTTCTTGAAAAAGTTGTGGACTTCTTTTCAATACTCTACGATATCTCTCTACTGGTGACGTTGTTAAAATATCTCTTTCTCGCTCCATTTGTTGCAATACAAAGCTTTTTAAAATTTCATTCCAAATTTCTTTATGCTCTAAAGAAGCGTTTATAAAAGCTAAGTAATCTTGTTTAGTTAATACTTTAACTGTTGTTTTTTTTAATGCTTGAATATAAAAATCTGAAGGTTGATCATTTAAAAAAGAATCTAAAGCAGTAATTAAATTATTCTTATATCCAAACCTAATAGTTTGCTCTTCTTGTTCATCAAGTAAAAAAATTCTTAAACTACCATTTTTCACATAATATAAATTGGTATCTGTTGATCCTTTTACTTTTAAGTATTCATTTCGTTCTAATGTTACTTCTTTTTGCCAAAGGTTCTCTTTATCAATTTTAGATATTAAAGTAGCAAGTATACTCATACTCAAAAATCAACATTTACAAACTTTTTAATTCTTCTCTCAATTTTTTAGTCATTCCTTTTACCACTAAATCATAAGAATGATCAATTAATTCAAAAGCAAAACTATCTGCTACATCATGATTAAAAGTAACTGTATTCCAATGTTTTTTATTCATATGAAAACCAGGTTTAATACTTTCATACTCGCCTCTTAGTTCTTCTGCCCAATCAGGATCGCATTTTAAGTTTATTTTGGTTTCTCCTCGCTCCCATTTCTCTAAACCAACCAAAGCAAACATTTTACCCATTACTTTAAAAACTAATGTAACTTCGTCAAAAGGAAACTCTTCAGTTACTCCTTTTTTTTGAATACAATACTCTCTAAGTTGATCAATATGCATTATTCTAATAATTTATTTGGTACATCATCTGGTAATTCTAACAAAGAATAATCTAGCTCCCAGCCTATCATTTCCACTAAATTCTGCATTAAAACAATGGCTTCAATAGCTTCTCTGTTTGCTGCTTGCATTAAATTACTTTCTGGAATTTTTTGCAATACATGTTCTTTGGCTGCCTGATTTACTTTTGTTAAATCTTCTGAACTAAATTTATTTAAAAATCCGTCTTTAATATCATAAAAACGAATATTAGGTTCTATAGATAATACTTCTGCTTCTGGAAAGCTAGCTAATTTTATCACCTTTTTCTTAGGATCTGCTTCCATCTTAATCTTTCTAAAATCAAATCCTATATAGGTTTTAGCATTAATTAATATGATTGCTTTCTTCTTACTAGATATCAATCCTAAAAATTTATCCTGTGTATCTTCATGATGATAAATTTCAGCAAAATCGCCTTCTACAGTAATTAACTTTGCTACTTTTTTTATTTTATCTAATAAAATTACAGACTGACTTTCAGCTAAATTTTTTGTTTTTACTTTAGAAAATTTTTGGAGAATAAAGTAAGATACCACAGCTCCAAAAGCTAAACCTAAAAATAATAATTCCATAATTACGAAATTAAGCTTTTAAAAATATAATTGTAGGCATAAAATCGAATTTACTTAAAAATACCTCAAATAAATATTAACAACACACACTTATTAATATGCTGTAAAAAAATCTGTAATGCCTTTATACATTTGTTAGTGAACTATATAAATATAAAAACTAAAACTATGTTTCAATCTATTTTAATTATGGGGGTACTTTGTGCTGGGTCTTTTTTTTACTACAAGTACTCAATGAAAAAAACTAATGCAATTGCTGCTAATTTTGATGAAAATGCTGTAAAAGAAGATTTAGAAAAGCACATAAACAATTTAACTAATGATAAACTAAACTACTTAAAAAAGTGGATGAAAGATAAGCCTATAGACGTTTTTACTGATGCTAGTATAGCCATATCGACTAAAGATAAAGCTAAAAATGCTGCTGTTGACGCTGTAAAAAGTGTGGCTTGGGCTGCTGTTGGAGTAAAAGCAAAATATAGACGTGTAGAAACCATTTCTCATTTAATATTGAGCAATGATCATTTACACTTTGTAGACGCTGATGTTGATGGAAACTTGCAAACTCATCTAACTTTTACTCCAGACCAACTATCGAACGCTAAAATTGAATATAGAGGACCTAAAAAAGGTGTTGATTTAGCAAGTGGTATTACAGATACTATTAGCAAAAAGCTAAATAAAGAAGAAAATATGATAAATGTATTTGCTATCACTTTTAAAGGCGATAAAGAAGAGTTAACCATCCAAGCACACGATAAAGTTGTGTTACCTTTTGAAATGTATGAAATGGGAAGCAATAGTTATACTGAAGATTCTATGATTGCCAATGTAATTTGTAAAACATTTTTTGAGAAACTAGCTGAAAAGTATCCAAATTTAAAAGCTTCAAAAGCAATATTAGTTTCTTAATAAATTTATAAAATACCAATGAAAAATTCCCCACTCCTTTTCTTACTTATTTCTTTAGTATCGGTACAACTTTTTTCTCAAAAAGAGATAGATGAATGGAGTGGAATTTATCGTTTAGAACCCTACGGAAAAGTATCTGATAGTATTTCTCTGAAACAATTTTATAAAATTCAAAAGATTGTATTAGATCACGATAATAGTAGTTCTCCCTACCACCTATCTATTCCTAATCAATGGACTATAAAAAATATGGTTGATACAAATGATAAAAAGGTTTTACGTGCTTTTTCTTTTTCTGAAAATGTTGATGATTACCAAGAGTTTGGTTGGACTGATCTTTATAAAAAAGATGCTATTAAATGTGTAGATGGTGGTAATATGTTTATCTGTAAAGCAAAACCCAACTCAACAATTTCTTTAGGTAACGATACGTTTATTACTAACTCGGGAGTTTTTGGAGTATTATTACACTACGGACTTTTTGAACTTTATAAAAAATAGGGATCATTAATAAACTTTATTATCGATTACCCCGTTATTCGTTTGAGTTAAAAACCTGTCAATTCGAGTGGTTTTTCAAAATGAAATGAAGAAAAATTGTATCGATAATACGAATTTTAACTTCAAAATAGTTCTCGATACACTTTTTTCGTACCTCAAAAGCACTCGAACTGACAATTTAGGATTTCCTAAATTTTTAAATGCAAAACGGCTTTTATCATTTTAAAAAAAACTTAAACCAATGACCAAATACCTTATTATTCTTAGTTCTTTCATTTTTTTGTTTTCATGTAAACAGAAAGAATTTGATATAGCCAGCGTTTCATTTCCTTTTTTAAAAGATAGCTTACCTAAAAATGTAACGTTTAAAGAAGATCGATTCTTTAAAGGATATGTATTATATAATTCTAAAGCTTCTGAAATTATGTATTTTGATGATCTTTCTATTGCCGGATCATTAAACAGCAATAAAAAATCTTTTTTTGTTGCAAACTATGTTTCATTTTGTGAAAGTATTGAAGATAAAACTATTGATAAATACGAAATTAATATTTCTACAACCGAACAGACTTTACAGTTCGAAAAACTACTTGAGAAAAAATTTGGTCATACCGATTTTTACTATCGAAATTCAAAATTTAGCTATAGAATATGGGAAAAAGATGGAATGGCGTACTTCTTTGAAACAAATCATACAGGGACTTATAATAAACGTCCATTTGTTTCTTGTCATTTGTATGTGGTAAATATGAATAATAAAGAGTTATATAACTACAGAATTGCTGATGGATTTCAATATTATGGTGATTATTTATTTGAAAAAAACAAAGACATACACAAAAACAAAACATTCACTTACAAGGACTTTATTGAGCAAGAAAGAAAAGAAGCGGAAGAATGGGGAAATCATTGTTACTTCTGTGAAGATTATGTTGAATAATCTTTATTTTAGAATTTAACATTTATGGTTTTAAAATGGTAAATTAGATTTATTAATAATAACTAGTTTTTGTTTGTTAAAATAATTCTATTGATTACAAAACAATCCATACTTTTAAAAATTCAAATCATAACTCTTATTTCTTTTGTTCTGGTGAAATTTATAGCTAGACCTTATGTTTTAAAAGAGTTTACTTCAAAACCTCTCACTGTTTTTGTGTTATCATACCCAAATTTTTGTGAAGCTCTTTTAGGTGTCCTTATACTCTCATTATTACTCTTATTATTAGACCATAAAATAAAAGCGAATATGCATAACCAATTCATCTACTTTATTGCTTGCTTTTTAACTGCTGCCTACACAATTCTTCAAGAATTTAAAGTTCACAATTTAGGAGGTGCTAATGTTTATGATATAAATGATGTTATATTTTCAATTATAGGTGTAATCTTTGGGTACTGTTTATTATGTATCATAAAACCGAAAACTGTATCTTAACATATTCCTGTAGCTTCCTTAAAACTTGATTTTTAAACTTATTTCTAATAACTTTGTTTAAAAATTCAGGCTTTTGAAAAAAGATTTTCATTACAATCCTTTCTCTGGTGTTTTTCATGAAGACATTCAAAAAGCAATCTTACCTAATTTTAATATTGATACTGTTGTATCTAAAATTGAAAGTTCAAATGCACTTTCTGTTGAGTTTATTGGAAAACAAGGACGAGGAAAAACCAGTCATTTACTATACCTTCAACAGATATTAGATAAATACCCTGTTTTTCTATTGGATGATGCTTCTAAATTTTCTGAAATTATGGAGCATGAATCTGAGATTGTTTTTGTTGACAGTATTCATCATTTGAACTTCAAAAAAAGAATTCAATTATTTAAACATAAAAAAATTGTTATTTACACCACACACTGGAGTAGAAAGCTTGAAAGTATGATTGCTAAAAAAAATCACTATTCACTTTCTTTTAAAGGTATTAATTCAGAGACTTTAACAGCTATTTTAAATAGACGATTAACTTTAGCTACAAAATCTGAATTAACGAATAACGACTTATTCTCTATCCAAGACTCTTCTGATTTAATCAAAAAGTTTGGCGATAACTACAGAGGTATTATGAACCATTTATACGAAAAATATCAATGAGCAATTCTATACTAAACGCAACTATACACATATCTGAAAACAATGCAGACAATGAATTTGAAGGAATACTAAAACTTCATTCTAAAGAGACATTGAATTTTGATACGATAGATGCTGCTATTTCTTTTGAAGCCAGAGGTAGAATGTCTAGTATAAAAAGAAGATTGTTAAGTTTTAAAATTGACACAAACAAAAGAATTTCACAAAATGAAACTCTTGAAATTCCTTTTAATTTTAAATTAGAAGAAAGTAATTTAGAAACCTATTCAGGTAAAAATGCTAGTTTTTATTATAACTGTGAAATTAAGGTACATGTAGATGAAAATGATTTAGATAAATTAGACAGAGGAGTTTTTACTCGTGTAAAATCTTTTTTTACTTCTGATTATTCTTCTACTTTCTCTACATATTTTGATAGAGTTAGCTCCAAACAGCAATTTGACCTTTCAGAAAAGCACCAACCTTTTAAACTATCTTTTAGCTTTTCAAACGTATTAATACCACTACTAATTGTTGGAGGAGGCTATATTGGAATGTTATTTTCTTCTCTGTTTGAGTTTCATGATGTACATATTCTTATATTAATAATTGCTATGATTATAGCAACTATTATAAACTTTAAAATTAACTCTAAAAAAATAGGTCAAATTTCTTTACAAACAGTTAATGATGGTGATGGCTTTATTTGTATGGTAAAACCAGCCAAAAACTTTAGCTTAAAACAAGCTAAAATGTACTATCAAATTGTTGAAGAAGTAGTAGACAGAAGAGGAACTTCTTCTAAAACCTATACATCATCTATATACACATCTCCAATAACAAATTTAAAAAGTAAAGGTAGTTCCGAAGTTCGATTTCCTTTTCCTGAAAAAAAAGTATTGCCTAGTTTAAAGTTTGAAGATGTTTCTATTTATTGGCAAGTTGTTATTACCGGGACACATAATGGTATGAAAGAAAAAATGACTTGTGGTATTAACGTTTACTATGTTTAAATATAACTTATAAATGGGAAACGCTGTTTTAACATACAATATTGAAGTAGAAAAGTCTACACAAAAAAACTTCTATGAAGGTAATTTAACCATAACCTCTTCAGAAGATTTAACAATAGATCTTATTAAAGGTTTTGTTGATTTAGAAGGGCGTGGAAAAATGAACAGTTTCAAAGAAAAACTTGTAACATTTAATATTGAAACCCAACAACTAAACTTAACAAAAGGAACTCAAATAATTCCTTTTACGTTTGAATTACCTGAAAATACGATTGATGCTTACGAAGGTAAAAGTGCTAATATTTCATATAAATGTGGAGCTATTTTTTATGTAAATGAAAATGATTTAGACAAGTTAAACACAAGTGCTTTTTCTAAAATAAAATCTCTTCTATCAACAGACAAGTCAATAATCACCCCAACCTACAGTTTTAACAAACCTACTACACCTAAAACCTATAAAATTATAGCACAAAAAACACAGTTATTACTTAAAGCAAATTCTACCACTTTTTTTAGCTCTTTTTTTATTATTGGTATTATTTATTTAATACTGTATGCTATTTTTAAATTTACTCCAAACTTTGCTCATATCTTCTTTATCCTCATTCCAGGAGGATTACTGTTTGTAATTATGCAAAAAAGTAAAGAAAATAGCATGGGCGATGTATTTTTAAATACATTCGAAAAAGAAAATGGATTTTCTTGTGAAATAAATACTCAAAAAAAAATTAAACTAAATAATGTTATAGTTTATTACAAAATAAACGAAAAAGTAGTTGACACTAGAGGAACTTCTGATTACACTCATATTGAAACATTATATAAATCTCCTAAACAAAAATTAACGAAACTTGAAAACGCATCTATTGAATTTGACTTCCCTGATAATAAAAACTTATATCCTTTTAAATACAAAAATGTTTCTATTGAATGGGTACTAACTATTGAAGCAACTAATTCTAATGGTGTAGATGAATCTTTAACTTGTAGTTTGCTATTGGATTAATCTTTTAATAAGCTATACAATACTGGTTTACTTGGTGTAGCATCATTCTCGAAAGGAGCAATCATTAAATTCAAAAAATAAATACCGTCTTCTATAGAATTATCTACATAAATAAATTCTGTGATGGTAGCGTTTAATCGTAGTTTACCACTTGTATTCCAAAAAGCATTATGAGCTAATAATTTACCTTCATCTCGCTCTCTATCTACAGAAGGTAAATCTATTAATAAATGGTTTACGCCCATTTCTCTTAAAAAGATTGCTGCCTCTTCCAATAAATAAGGCGGATTGGTATTAGAATATCGCCTTGATCTTTTATCTTCAAAATTTGGTAACGTTCTTATTACTACTGCGTCTACTTTTTTATTTTTCAATGCTGATTGTAGTTGTTTTTTAGAAATTACTAAATCATCATTTAAACTTTCAGGAGCTATAGTTACAACTTCTGCTAAAAAGAAGAATTGAGCTAAATTTTCATTTACTGAATGTATTTTTTTAGTAATGTGACCAGCACACTCTGTATGTGTTATGTGTGAATGCGGATTGAAATGAATATTATTAAAATTGACATCTGCACCTTGTGCAACGTTTCCTATCCAATCTCCATCTGCAACCGGAAATATTTTAGGATCATCAATATACCAAGCATTTACATTCTGTTTTGCTACATCAATAGGAATGGAAATATCTAAGGGTTTGGATAAGTCTATGGTGTATTTTTCTGATTTGTATGTAATTTCTGCTTTCATTTTTCCAATATATGGTAAAGATTCTCACAATATTATCGTGTGAACTGTCTTATTCAAATCTATTGAAATTTTATTTTTCGCAGCGAATACTTCCCATAAATTCTTTATCAAAAAACACAAATTTCTCAATATCCTGAAAAAAATCCTTAATTCGTGTTTTCTCATCAATCAACCAATTACCTTTTCTATCCCTTATGCACTTATAATTAGTATAGGTTCCTGCCCAAACTGCCCAAGTTGAACCAATTGTATGAATTTTCATTAATTCAGTCATCATATTTTCAATCGTTGTATCTTCTGAAAACTCAGAAAACACATTGTGCCTAGACATATCATCACCGGCACAAACACTGTCTCTATCAGATTCAATAGTCATTAACCTTTCTTGATTTACCATAATTATTCGTTTTTAAGAACTCCATCCAAAATGAAGTACATATACAGCATTCTCAATTTCAAAAATAATGTCATCTCCAACCATGTCTCCCCCTATTTTATCAACAAAATATGTATCAATACCTTTTAGTTCGTATATATTTAAATTATCCACCTTGTTTAAAAAATCGTAAATAGACCTTTTAAACAATTGTTCTTTTCCAAAATATAATTGTGTAAGCTCATCTCTATCATCTAAACTAGTTCTGTGTTTACTCCAATACGCTAACTTTTGTTCTATAAAAATCTTAAAATCAAATACTAAAACTAGCTTTAAATTTTCTACATTTCTAGATGCTACTATTGTGTTTCCTTTTTCTGTTTTTACATACGGATTTTTATAGGCTTCAATTTTTAACAAATAACTCTTTAACCTATTAGCTAAATTTTCTCCTTCTGGTAAATCTAATTTTGAGAAATGATAATGACCTCCTGAGTTTGTAGATTCTTCTTGCATTTCACTCAAATACAAGTTTATTTTTTCGCGCATTTTTATCAAAACTTATTTATTTTTCCCCATTTCAATATCAAATATTTCTTTACCATAATTACCTAAATAATGTGATAATAATTTTTCATATACTTTATAACCATCATCTACATTAGTAAAAATTAAAATTCCTTGTTTTGTTTTTGGAAAAATAAACACTATCGTTTGTACTCCTTTATCAGCTCCTCCATGAGATAAGGCAAAATTCCCATCTTTAAAATCATACCTTTCAAATCCAAGTCCAAAATGCTTACCATTTTTACTTGCTACTTGTTTACGTTGTATTTCTTTAAAAACTTTTTCTGAAAAACCATCACCATTCATTACACTAATCAAAAACTTACTATAATCTTCAATCGTTGTTAGTAAATCATCTGCACCATTTTCTGTTCTCCTTTTTATCCTTTCATAGTTGTTTCCTTCCTTATCAAATTCTAAAGCCACCCTACCTTCTTCTATTTTGTCATCATCCCAAAAATAAGACGTATCATTCATTTTTAATGGTTCAAAAATAAGTTCTGTAGCTAACTGATTTAAAGTTTTATTAAACTTCTTTTCTAAAGCTCTTCGTAAAAACTCAAACCCTTCCCCTGAATAACCATATTGAGTTCCTGGAGTAAACTTAAAACTCAATTTTTTCTTTCTCCAATTAGGAAATCCTGTTTGATGACTTAAAACATGTCTTGTAGTTAATAACTTTACTCTTTTATCATTTTCCAAATCCGGATCAATCCAATATCTATAAATAGGTTCATCTAAACTCCATTTATTCAAACTAATCAATTTTAAAGCAACTATTGCTGTTACTGGTTTAGTTAAAGAAGCTACATTAAAAATAGTATTATACGGTGCTTTTTCATCTGATTTCAAATTCCCTAAAACTTTAATCTCTTGAAGTTTCCCTTTATTAATAACACCGATTCCAAGAGTAGGCACATTATTCTCCTTCAGCCAACTTATAAATTCATTTGTATTATCCACACTAAAATCTTGTTGTAATAACTCTTTCTTGTGATTATAACTCAAACTACGTTTCAACTTCCAATCCCCATTAATAAGTATCCAAACGTGCGTAAAATCGGCTGAACTTGCAAATTTTTCATTTTGCTTTCCAATTGTTTCGTAAAAGTTATGAACTCCTATTTGAATAGCTCCATAAGTTTTTCCCTTTTTAAATAAAGGGTATATTTTAGTACTTCCTTTTACTAATTCTCTTCGTGATTGATACTCTCCAGAAGTCCCACAAAGTCCTTTTTTAAGATTTAACAAAAACTGTTTTTTATTTGAAATACTATCTTTATCATGAAAAAACTCAAAATCTTCACTGTATAGGTTTTCAAATTGACTAATATCGCAAGTATTAAAACCTACATTAAACAACAAACTATCTTTAGCCATGATTGTTTTGTATAATTTAGTTTTTTTACCGACTTGTGCATTGATTAAATAGGATGTTAAAAGTAGTAATAGAATAGCGTATTTTTTCATAAATTATAATGTGTAGTTCATATTTAAGACTGATCAATTAGCTTTTTGTTACCTAATACTTTTACACAAACTCCAATATTAAATCTTTGTTTTCTTTTACACAGCCTTTGTAAAGCTCAATCATTTCTAACGTAATAGTTCTAAAAGCTATGAATATTTCTTTGGTTTCTTGCTGATATTTCTCTGAATTAAAATCTGGTAGTCCTATGAATTCTTGTTCAAATTTTAACCTAGCTTTTTCATATCCTTTTTGAATTAACTTAAAATCTACATTATCAAAATCGCAGATAATATTTTTTAGTGTATGTACCTCAAAAGCTTTCCAATATGCCTCTTTATCTATTTTTAACCAACCTAAATCGTCATTAAAATCATTTTGTGAATACTTGTTTTTATCAATAAATATTTCGTCATCTTCATCAAAAGTAGTCCAGAATAAATGATAAAAAAATGTATTGTAAAACCTTTTCTCTGTTACTGAAAAACACTTCGTTGCATACTCTATTGAGCTACTATAAATTATCAACTTTGATGTTCTTATATTTAAACTAAGCTCTTCCGAAGCGGCATGCTCAGTTAACTCTATATAATCAAAATCTGAATGATGAATTCTATGTTTTAGTTCATCTATTTTAGAAAACTTCGTTTTAATTCCGTTTAAAAAAGTGCCCATGTGTAAAGTAATACTTTGTTTCTCCTAATTTCCTTATTCAAAAAGTCTTTAGGTCAATTTTATTAAACAATATTTATCTAGTAATTTTTTTTTCACTCCGAAAAGTGTACCTAAAAATGATAGTAAAGAAATTATACTCTTTTGAATTACAAAAGGATATTTAGGAGAAAAAGCATCCAGCATTTTTAATGCTATAACAGTATGAAAAATATTTTTTGGTAATCCTTTGCTGTTTATTTTTCCATCACTAGCCAATCCATACATAATCTGTAAACCCTCAATCATTCTCTTCGGATTTTCAACTGTTACATCAAATACTGCTTCTTCTTCCGATACATTCAAAAACATATGATGTACTCCACTATTTATAATTGCCTCATCCCCTTCTGTTAAAACCTTTTTTGAATCACCAACTACAACTGTTAATTTACCTTTTCTGACTTTAAAAATTTCTTTTATGGCTGTATGATAATGCAATTGATTCTGTCCTCCATTGGCTGCTAAAATAGTTCGAAACAATAATTGATGTTTTGAACTTTCTAGTATTTCAATCTGATCTTTAATTATAGGGTTTGAAAATTTCATATTATCAATTAAAGCTTCATCAAATAGGTTATTTTCTTTCATATTCAGGAGAATGTTTAATCCCAAAGTAACCTTCTTTAAACTTAAATCTTACTGAATCTCCTTCATTCAAGCTCATATAATCCTCATAATTGACTATAAAATCTTCTCTCACTATTTCTTCAGACTCAAAATCATACAACCATCTTAACTTATACGATTCATCATATGGATACATTCCATGTATTCTATATGAATGAAATAGTTCTTCATTTTTTGAGTTTTCAATTATTCTATTAAAATATAAATATGAACCTAGTATTGACGCCTGAAACATACTAAAAAGAAAGTAACATACAAATCCAGTATTAAAAATGAATCCGAAAACTTCATCAACTCCCTTCAACATTTTAAAATTACTAAAGAAACGTAATATTACAATGAAACAAACTAAAATCAATATAAACCAAAAACTATTTTCTTTTAAATTTTCAACGTCTATTTCAGAATAATACACACGTTCACTCTTTAAAAATTCTTTTGAGAAATAATATAAAAACACCAAAAAAGCCATTAACAAAATAGCTTTAATAATTTCAATTCCCTTTTTCATAAACATTAAGTAATATAAACTACATCAAATTCAGCATAAATAAATCAGACGCAATTCCATCTGTTAAAAACTTCCCTTTTCGTGTTGTTTTTAATGTTTCATTTTCAATAAACAACAACTCTTCAGTAATAAACTTTTTACACTGCATTTTCAAGTACTTTAAATACTGTGCTCCAAAATCTCTTTCTATTTTATCAAAAGACACCCCCCAAATAGTTCGCAAACCAGTCATTACATATTCATTGTATCTATCTGTTATAGAAAGTTCTTCTATTTCATTTGGCAATTCATTCTGCTCTAAAGTCTTTATATACTTTGCATTGTTAGCTATATTCCAACTTCTTTCTTTGCCATTAAATGAATGTGCCGACGGACCAATTCCTATATATTTTTTCCCTTGCCAATAGGCAGAGTTATTCTTGCTAAAAAAGCCTTCTTTTCCAAAGTTTGATAATTCGTAATGGACAAATTCTGCTTTATTTAACTCATCAATTAAAATTAAAAATTGCTCTTGTGCAGCTTCATCATCCACATTATCAATCACACCTTTTTCAATAAATCGTTCTAAAGCTGTTTTGGGTTCAACGGTTAAAGCATAACTAGAAATATGTGGAACTCCAAATGACAGTGCTGTTTGTATATTCTCTCTCCATGCTTCATTAGAAACATTCGGAATTCCGTAAATTAAATCGATCGAAATATTATCAAAATAGCGAGTTGCAATTGACAAACTTTTTTTTGCTTCTTCTGCATTGTGTGCACGATTCATTAGTTTTAAATCGTGTTCAAAAAAAGATTGAATACCAATGCTTAATCTATTTACTGGAGATTTTGCTATTTCTAAAATTCTTTCTTCAGATAAATCATCAGGATTTGCCTCTAAAGTAATCTCAGGATTTGAAATCACATCATAATACTCATACACTGCTGATATGATCTGTTCAATCTCAGATTGATGTAACACACTTGGGGTTCCGCCTCCAAAATAAATAGTCGCTATTTGTTCTTTTTCAAATTCTTTTTTACGCAATTTGAGTTCTGTTATTAAGGCTTGAATCATTTCTTCTTTTCGTTTCAAAGAAGTAGAAAAATGAAAATCGCAATAATGACATGCTTGTTTGCAAAATGGTATGTGAATGTATATTCCTGACAATTTCTTAATGAGTTATTTATTTTTTCACTCTACCTCAAACTTTAATAGTTATTGAGGCTATCTTTTATTTTCTCTTTTTTCCTTTTACATATTTTCTAGAGTCTTCCTTCACCACATATAATTTAGGATTAATTTCCTTTAATCTTTGAATATTATCATTAGAAATCATCTCATGATCTACTAAAAGATGAGTTAGTTTCGGTAAAGTTGCGACTTCTTCTGGAATGTTTGCAAAGGCATTATTATGAACCCAAATAGTTGTTACGTTTTTTAAAGTAAAAATCTCTTCAGGAAAAACTTTAAATCTATTAAAATCTAAACTTACCCATGTAACACTTTTTAACTCTTGAATATTTTTAGGTAATTCTGTTAAATCATTCCCTCCTAAATTCAATGCTTCTAATGAACTTAGTTTCACAAAACTTTCAGGCAATTTTTGAATTTTATTAGCACCTAAATTAAAGTGTTTAAGTTTCGTTAGATATCCTATTTGTTTAGGTAACTTTTTAATTTTACATGCATTTGCAGAAACACTAACTAATTCTGAACAATAGGCTAATTCATCTCTCAAACTTTCTAAGCCTGTTCCTGAAACATCTAAACGCTGTAAACATTTTAATTGAGAAATAGACATTGGTAAATTTTTTAACCTTGAATTATTACTGACTCCCAATAACTTTAATCTCTTTAATTCTCCTATGCTTTCATTTATTTCTGAAAACCCATTAGTTGCCAATTCTAATACCTCTATATTTTTTAATAACTTTATTTCATCTGGAAGTTTTCTCAAATAGCAATTATTAAGCGATATGACCTTCAAGTTAGGTAACTTACTCAAATCTTTGAACAATTTACTTTTATCTTTAAATTTATTATTAGAAATATTTAATGTTTGTAAATTAATAAATTGAAATATCTCTTTAGGCAATTCAGTTAAGTCTGAATACGATAAATTTAAATTATATATATTTTCTTTATCATTTAATAATTCTTTCAAGTTAGTCACGCGTTCAAGATGTGCTAATTGTTCCATTAACTCAGATCTGAAATAATTTTTCCCTTGAAATATATCTAAATCTGAACATTCACTCTTTAATTGTTCTCTAGTTTCTTTAAGAGTTATTGATGGTATTTCAAAATTAATCAACTCCTCAAAAACCAGGTCTTCATTGACTATAGCTTTCAATAAAGAGTCATCTTTTTTAAATCCTCTGGCTTCTAAAAAAGAAGCATCCCATTCTGCTCCAACTTTATTCCCTCCAAAATACTTTGAATATACCCAGTAGTAATAAGCATTCTTTAAATCGTCGTAAACACCTGGTAAATGTAATCTTTTATCATATGCTTGTTCTGCCAAATCAAAATCTCTATCAGCAAAAGCAATACAACCTTTCCAAGTTAATAAAAAAGGATTCTCTCCTACTTTATTTATCAAATATTCGACTTCTTTTAAAGCTTTTTTATATTCTAAATTAACAAAATATGCTTGCATCCGAATAAATATAGCAACTTCATCCTCTGGCACAAACTCCAAATATTTTGTCAAATCTTTTATAATTCTTTCTTGATTATTTTCTTTTAGATTTGATAATGCCATTGCTCTAGAAAAATAACAATCGGCTTTACTAGGAGTTCTTTTTATTTGTTCGTCTAACAACAAAACTACACTTTTCCAATCTTTCTCTTTTACTGCTTTTTCGTAATTTAAAGCTAACTCTTCGTTTGTTAATTCTCTTGTACATGAATTTAAAAAAACACTTAGCAATAGAAATAACAAAACTCTAATTTTCATTTTCAAATCTTCAAATTGATTATTTATTTTTTCACTCTTTTTTCATTCTGCTTTACAAATGCAGCCCAGCCGGTATAATTCTTTCCACCTACTTTAGTTCCTGAATTATAAAAATGACAAACTGCAGCTGCCAAACCATCGGTAGCATCTAAATTTTTAGGTATCGATTTTAAATTCAATAACGATTTTAACATCAAAGCTACCTGTTCTTTACTCGCTTTACCATTACCTGTAATAGCCATTTTTATTTTTAACGGTGCATATTCAGTAACAGGAATTTCACGAGATAATCCTGCAGCCATTGCTACACCTTGTGCACGTCCTAATTTTAACATCGACTGAACATTCTTACCAAAAAACGGAGCTTCTAAAGCAATTTCATCAGGATTGTAAGTGTCAATTAATTGAATCGTTCTTTCAAAAATCAGTTTCAACTTCAAATAATGATCATCGTACTTTTTCAATATCAATTCGTTCATTTGAACAAACTCCATTTTTTTTCCAATCACCTTTATAATACCAAACCCCATAATGGAAGTACCTGGATCTATTCCTAATATAATTTTTTCTGTCTTCAAATATTCAAACTTTCTACAAATACAAAATTAGTCAATTCTTTTGGTTTGAAAGGTTAAAGACAGAAGGTTTGAGATTGGAAGTCTTTGCAAAATGTTCTTAAATTAGGTATTATTGACACCTAGTTAAAGACTGTAGACCGCTTCGCTGATAGAACAAAGAAAAGAGAGTTTTTCGTAACACTATAATAATCAACAGCTCTATAAAAATTCAATATAACTCCTCCACTCCTTAACTCCTTAACTCCTAACATACAACTATTTTCCGTATCTTAAACAAGATAATCAACACATTACAACAAATGGCTGTTTTTGGTTTACGCACTTCTAATCCTGCTTTCAACAGATACTTTTGGAAAAAACAACGTTCATTTAGTAAAAGTAAAATGAGTATTGGCGGAATCATTCTAAAATCTTTTGCCATGCTTACCATTGTATTGATTTCTTCTTCTTATACTTGGAAATTATTTTTCTCTGGAGTTATTATCAAATGGCACACCGCTATTGGAATGTTTTTGGCTATTATTTGTAGTTTGTTTATTTCATTTAAACATAGTGCTGCAAAATATTTATTACCTATTTATGCCATTGCTAAAGTTTTTTTCTTAGGCGGAATTAGTGCTTATGCTCATAAACAATTTCCAAATCTACCTTTCCAAGCAATTGCGGTTACCATTACTACTTTTTTTGTTATGCTTTTCTTATACAAAACTAAATTAATACGAGTAACCCAACAGTTTAAAGCAATCATCATTTCGGCTACTACCACTATATTTTTGTTTTATTTTATTGGCTGGATTTTATGGTTTATTAATATTGATGTTTCTTTTTTATGGGGCACTTCTTGGACAGCCATTGGATTTAATGTAGTTACTACAATAGTTGCTTCTTTTTCTTTAATGCTAGATTTTTATTACATAGATAAGCAAGTTGGACGATATCCTAAAGAGCGAGAATGGTTAGCTACTTGGGGATTGTTAATTACCTTAGTTTGGTTGTATGTTGAAGTACTACGACTAATGAAAAAATTAGCCATTCGGTTTTAATCGTATTGCAATGCCCTCTAATTATTGTTATATTATTTCCTATGCCAATAATAATTACACTTGTACCAAAAAATTAACACGTTTATACCTATTTTACTTTAATACTTAACATAGTTTTTGTTGTTTTGTTGTCATAGTCTAAAATGTTTAACCAAACACTAAAATTTATTATGGCAAATTTAACTATTAACGGAATTGACATTACTTTATCAGCTAGTTTATCTGGTACTGATTTTACTTTAACTGGAACAACTGCAGACGGTACAGTAACTGGTTACGCTTTTGTTGAAAACAATGAACCTGGAGCTACTGGTACCTATGGTATACAATATGAAATAATCGCACAAGCTGGTGCTTCTTTAACTGTAACTCATGCTGGTTACTCTGGTGAATCAATCAATGTATGGACTGTATTACCTGAAGGTGACGACACAGTAGGTGATCCTACAACTCCTAGAGGTACAAGAGTCATAGTTGATTAATTTATTTTAAAATAAAAATAAATCAAAAAAAAAATAATCTTTTGATTAAGTTTGCTATTATGTCACATAGCAAACTTTTTTTTATTTTTTTTATTTTTTTAGTCAATTCAATTCATTCTCAAGAAAAAAATATTAACGATAGTATTTTTTTCTCAAATGTTCTAAAAAAAACTTCTAATTTTCAACATTTCAAAAATTTTAAGAAAGCATCTTACTACTTTTCTCAAAAAGAATGGGATTCAACTTTAATTTATACACAAAAACAACTGAGTATAAAAAAACAAGATATACAAGTTAAAAACTATTGTTATTTATTCCGAGGAATTGCTTTAAATAAAAAAGAAGTTTATGAAGAAGCAATTAACCAACTAAGGTTAGTTTCTAATAATTTTAAATTTTCTGATAGAATAAAATTTTATCTTGGAATTTTGAATTTAAAATTAGAGAAATACAATAAAGCTTTATCATATTTTAAACAACTAGAATCTATTCCTAAAAATAAATTACTTTATTTGAATTATAATGATATTTTTGATAATATCGGATTATGCTATTTGTTTTTGAAGAAATATGAGAAATCGGAGATATATCTGAAGAAAAGCTATCAAAATGAAACAGATACTATAAAACTAATCCGTAAGTATGTAAATATCGCAAATTTATACTATACAAGATATCAAGATGATATAGCAATACCTTACTTTGAAAAGGCTTATAAACTATCTAAAGATTTAAGTATATCTCATAGAAAGATAGAACATATTAAATCTGATGAAAAGAGACGTGAAGTTTTCAAATACAGAGAAACTACTTCTGAAAATATGTCTGTAGTAGAAGAAAATCGTAAAGATTTTAAAAAAGCTCTAGTTTATAGAAAAGAAATGTTGAAATGGAGTGATTCCTTAAATAATCAAAATAGAATCTATGAAGTCGCAAAAAAAGAGAAAGAATTCGCTGTAAAAGAAAAGCAAAAAGAAGTAGACTTTTTACAAGTAGAAAATGAATTAAAAGAAACCCAACGAAACAATGTTATTTACATTGCAAGTGTTCTTTTACTATTGTTATTTGTAAGTATCTATTTCTATAGAGAAAAGGTAAAACGAAATAAAATTATTGCTGAACAAAAAGAAAACTTAGATGCATTAAACAATACAAAGGACAAATTATTTTCTATTGTAAGTCATGATTTACGTTCATCAGTAAATGCGTTAAAAACTAGTAATACCGTTTTGTTAGACAATTTACAATCAAAAAACATTAATGCTTTAGAAGGTTTATTACAAAAAAACAGTGCTATTGTAAATGGTGCTTACGGATTACTAGATAACTTATTAAACTGGGCATTGCTCCAAACCAATCAAGGCTATTTTCATATTGAGTCGTTACGTTTGTTTATTATAGTAGAGCATGTTGCGTATAATTACAAACCCCTCCTTTTTGAAAAAGAATTAAGTTTTGAAAATTCAATTAGCAAAAAAGCATTAATTTACGCTGATCAGGAATCTTTAAAAATTATACTTAGAAACTTGTTAGATAACGCTATTAAGTTTTCAAAACCAAACGGAGCTTTAAAAGTATATTCAGAAGAAGCTGGTGATTTTTGGAACTTAATTGTAGAAGATACTGGTTTAGGAATGAGCGAAGCCACCAGACAAGAATTATTAAAAGATTCTGCACTATTGCATAAAAAAGAACATGAAGAAGTATTGGGTACTGGTTTAGGCTTGAGTTTAGTGAAATCTATGATTCATAAAAACCACGGAAAATTCAATATAAAAAGCGAGTTAGGAAAAGGAACAAAAATGATTGTATCTTTACCCAAAACTCAGCCAAATGGATAATGTTAGTATATTAATTATTGAAGACACCGTTGCACAAAGTGATAAACTTTCTAAACTACTAGAAGACAATAATTATACAGTTGCAGGGGTTGCCAGAAATTTTCAAGAAGCACTTAGTTTATTTTACAAAGTAAAGGTTGATATTGTTATTATTGATATCTTTTTAAATGGTGTACCCGAAGGTATTACCTTTGCAGAAACTATTAACACCGTTCCTGAGGCTTCAAAACCTTTTGTGTTTTTAACCAGTTCTACCGACAGGCAAATTTTTGAGCGTGCTAAACTAACAAAGCCTTATAGTTTTTTACTAAAACCTTTTAATGAGTTAGAAGTATTGTATGCTATTGAAATGGCTATTGAAAAGTTTTACGATCAAAATGATGTGTTTTTTACAGAAGAAGAAGACACCGTTATTAGCAATGATAACTTATTTATTAAAAAAGGTAAATCGCTTAAAAAAGTACAATTATCTGATATTATTTACATTGGAGTAGAAGAAAAATACTGTAATATTATTACAGAAAAAGAGAAGTTTGTTATTCTTATTTCTTTAACTAAAATTTTGAAACTGTTAGATGAAAATGTTTTCTGTAGAACACATAGAAACTATATTGTAAATATTGATAAAGTAGTGGAAATTGTTCCTTCAGATAATCTTATTTTACTACAAGGAAAGCATCATGTTACTCTTAGCGAGCGTTACAAGCAAATTATTAAAAAGTTCCGTACACTTAAATAAGTTTATGTATTAAACTTTACACTATTTGTGCATTTGGAGTAAAATGCTGTCAATTCGAGTATTTTTTTCTTAATTAAGTAAAGGAAAATTGTAACTCCAAAATAGTTCTCGATATACTTTTTCGTGCCTCAAAAGCACTCGAACTGACAATTTAGGGTAATTTTAATTTTTAACTTAACATGAATTTGGTTTAAGAATGCATTTTTATAAGTAAGAAAATTAATGAATTATGTCATTACGATGAACGAAACTTAGTGAAGTGAAGAAGTAATCTGTTATTTTAATTAACGAAAACCTCTTTTTATAGACACAGATTGCTTCATCCGTTGCACTTCTTCGCAAAGACTTCTCTATTTACAAGTAGTTAAAGGTAAAAACACATCGAACTCACATTAACTTAGTTCTAAATAAAAAATCCTCTTTGATAGTTGTATCAGATCAATTAATTTAGCTAGGCAATTCTACTTTTAATGAGAACAATCATACTTCCTAATGAACTAAATATAGACTTAAATGATATTCAAATTTATGATTATCATAGTGCTAAAGAAATTACAAAACAACAAATAACACTTAACTACAACACCATTAGTTTTCTTTTACAAGGAAGTAAAGAAGTATATGGTAATAACTCTACTTTATCTATTGAAAACTCTGAGTTTCTTGTGATGAAATCGGGGCATTGTTTAATGACAGAAAAGCTATCTGAAAAACAACAATACAGAAGTTTTCTTTTATTCTTCTCTAATGAAATATTATTGAAATTAGCACAAAAAAACAAACTATTACCTTCAAAACAAAAAGCATACACATCAGTATACGCTTTTAATTACGACAGCTTTGTTACAGGATTTGTGAAAAGTCTTATTGACATATCTAAACTATCAAAAAACACTCAACAAAGAATGCTCAAATTAAAGTTAGAAGAAATAATCCTATACCTTTCTGATAAATTTGGAACAGATTTTTTGTATTCTTTAATAGCTAATAGCGATAATGTTACCAACAAATTCATGCAAACCATTGAAAGCAACAAACTAAACAAACTAACATTAAAAGAATTGGCTTTTTTATGTAATATGAGTGTTTCTTCTTTCAAAAGACAGTTTGAAAAACAATATGCTGAATCGCCTATAAAATGGTTTCAAAACCAAAGACTTGAACATGCACATTATTTGATTCATAAAGAGAAGAAAAGCTCTTCAGAGATTTACTACAATGTTGGTTATGAAAACTTATCTAGCTTTATTCAAGCTTACAAAACAAAATACGGAGTAACTCCAAAACAACAGTCTATGAACTAAAATAATATCAGTATTCTTACTTATTTACTTGTAATTAGAATGAGCTTTTAGCAACACTTTTTGAATTTCTAACGCTACTCATTCTGTATGCAACCATCTAATTTTGCTGTAAACTTTAAAATATAGCATCATGAAGAATTCAAATTTAATTTTAGTCCTATCTTTATTTATATCTACTATTGTTTTTAGTCAAAACACCTTTACATTAACAAGTAACGATTTAGGTGGATCGACTACAAAAACTCAAGAGTTTAATGGTTTTGGTTGTACTGGTGATAATCAATCACCGCAATTATCTTGGAAAAATGCACCTAAAGGAACCAAAAGTTTTGCCATAACAATGTACGATCCTGATGCACCAACCAGAAGTGGATTTTGGCACTGGGTTGTTTTTGATATTCCATCAAATGTAACAGAATTAGTAACAAACGCTGGGAATCCAAAATTAAACTTAGCCCCAAAAGGTGCTATTCAAAGTTTAACAGACTATGGAATTAAAGGTTTCGGCGGACCTTGTCCTCCAAAAGGTCACGGATTACATCAATATATTATTACAGTTTATGCTTTAAAAACTGATAAATTAGGTTTAAATGATACGATAAATCCGGCTGTAGTTGGTTTTAATCTTTGGAATCAAACTATTGCTAAGGCTAGTATTGTTGCATACTATAAAAGATAATATTCCTAATAGATAGTGGTTTAAGCAAAAGTTTGAGCCACTATTTATTGTATAAAGTATTATAGCTTGTAAATATTTATTATCTCATCAGCACCTTACGCTGATCACTCTGAAACTCTACAATACCATCAGCACCTCACGCTGATCACTCTGAAACTCTACAATATCATCAGCACCTCACGCTGATCACTCTGAAACTCTACAATACCATCAGCACCTCACGCTGATCACTCTGAAACTCTGCAATACCATCAGCACCTCGCGCTGATCACTCTGAAACTCTGCAATACCATCAGCACCTCGCGCTGATCACTCTGAAACTCTGCAATATCATCAGCACCTCGCGCTGATCACTCTGAAAATTACACCAAACAGCATCAACCCCACACAATGAACTAAAAATCAATACATTAAAAACAAAAAAAACAGCCGTTTCTAATTATGTAATTTTTTATTCCTTTTTTTTCTGTATTCATGGAAAAAAACTTCGCTCTTATTCCATTTTAAACGTTTTACAGCTACATCTCAAGTAATTTTATGTCAGAAACATCTCACTTATAAAGGTTTCAAACAAATATTACTAATCTTAAAAAACACATAACATGGCTACAAACGTTTTTCAATTATCAGCTTTAAGTCAAAACGATCTAGGAGCAGCAGACGGAGATAAATTACAAATTGAAATTACTGCAATTCATAATGGTACTTTAGCTGCAGGCTCTTTTCCTATAAATAAAGAAGTACCATTACCAATACCTCCAGGAGAAGCTAACCCAGCACCAGCTACACCAACTTGGTTTTTAGTTCCTAATGGTGAAGGAACACCTTCTTTTGATGTTGTTATTTCATCTGCTTCAGACCCTTCATATCCAACAACTAAAATTACAGTAACAGAAGATACTGTTATAGGTTGGGTTACAGAACCTTTTAACGATAGAGTAAATCAAATTTATTCAAAAGGTGAAAATGGAATCATCGGTTTTGCTCAAAAAGGTCCTAACGGATATATATACACACTTACTGCAGGAATATTAAATCCTAGGTTACATGGAAATCCTGTAAGTGCATAACACATACTTTTCAACTTTTTCTGTTTGAGTACTACTATTTGATTTTTAAAAAACTATAAGCATCAAGATTACTTATTGTCTTGTAATGACCAAATCAAAATTAGGCATTGCTCAAACAGCTTTTTATAACAAAAAAAACTAATTTATTATGTCACAAGAAACAGTTCAAAAAATAAATAACGATAAAGATATTACTCAAATTGGAGCTATACATAACGGATCTAGATCTTTTGGTCCTGTAAAATTTACTTATAGTGTAAATACAAACACAGAAACAGCTACGGTTGCAGCCTCTATGCTGGGAGTTTCTCTTGGTTCTAGTACACTTTCCTTAGAAAAACCTCAAGCTCAATTTGGAGGAAATGTCAGTTTATATAATGTGAATGCCACTATTGCTATCAACTTTCAAGAAAAAAAATTATACGGTTTTGTAGATGTTAATATGATGGGCAAAACAATTTACCGTGGAAACGTAACACTTTTAGATTGGTAAATTTTTAATAAGAGTTAAGAAGACTTCCACAGCATTCAACTAAAAAAACTAACTATTTAATTATACAAAATTAACCTACATGAATACTTTACAACCTACAGAAATACAAACATCACCTTCTTCTATTCCTATGGAAGCAACCGCTAAATACCATTCAGAATTAACTGAAAAATATCAAAATACTGATCCTGAACACGTGGTATTTAAAACTGGTGAAAAAGCATTGATAAATTTTAATGGCTATTATGCTATTAATACTACTACTGTAAAAGGAGCTTTTTTTGCAGTTGATACTAATATGCATATGAAAAAAGGTGCTACTAAACCTATTTACGATGTATCTTTTCTTATTTGCTTAGATGGTATAACTTGTAAAAGATATGCTTTTACAGGTTATTTTAATGGTAATGTACTAACACAAACTAGTAATGATAATACTAGTGTAGACTTAAATTTAACGTTTACCAGAGAAGATAATAGCAAAGGAACTACAGCTAGTCTTTCAGGAAATATTGCTTTACCAGGAGCCTCTCCTGTGCAAGTATCTGGTGTTACCTACAACAACCCTATTAAATATGAAATTTATGAGGGAACTTACTACAATGTAATAGGTACAAATAAAAAAGAAAACAAACCAGGTACAAAAGTGGAAGCTTTACAAATTAAAAACGGTTATGAAATTTTATTCGATTACGATAGTAACGACGGAACTCTTGTAAAAGTTCCTTCGTATACTTATAACTTAAACATGTATTTCTTTTCTTTTTCAAAAAAAGATGCAGAAGAAAAGAAAAAATACCACTTAATAATGGGAACGGGAGCTGCTAAAGGATTGGTAGCTGGAAACATGATAATTACAACACCTAAGGAAGGTAAAAAAACTGTTGCAAACAGACAGTTGTTAACCATACCTTTTCCTAATAGCGATAAACCTGGTTTTCCTAATTTAAGTAGTAATGAATTGGCTAAGTTTAGTGCATACTACACACTTCCATCAGTTGCGCCTAACGCCTTTTTTTCTATTCAAGCTGAATACAATAACATTGATTCTTTTGACATTTACGGAGTAATTATTAGCTATTCTGCTGATGGAACAACTTCTAATGGTTTTTATTTTGATGAAAACAATATGTCTTTTAATAATAATGTGTTAACAGCAAAGGCAAGCGCTAATGGTGTAGACTATTCTTTTCATATTACATTTAACAGAACTTACGATGCTACCAACAGATCATTAGTAACTATTTCTGGTAACATTATCACAACAAAAAGTGCTAATGGTTCGCTAATAGCAAATCAAACTATCAATGGATACACACCATTCAACCCAGTTCCATTAACTGCTTTTGGAGGTGCAATTTTAACAGGAACTACCACTTTAGAAAATGGTAAAACTGAAAATCTTAGTCTTGAAATTATAAATGATAATGAAATCATTTACAACGGTATTACTATGAAAAGTTTCATTTATGTACCACTTATGTACATACTTGCATATCCTATAGAAAATACAACTTTAGTAATGTCTTTCGGACCAGATAGTGTAAAAGGAAACTCGTGTATTATTACCGATTACTCAGTGACTCCTCCAAAAACTTTATTTGTATGCGCAATTAACAATTAAATGAAAAAACCATGAGTACAACAACACAAAATGTAGCAGCAGCTATTCAAAAATATCTGGAAAGCGTAAAAACTACCATAGGAAAAATTAACGATTCTGACGGAAATCCAATTCAAATTCCGAATTACGCTGATTTATATACAGCAGCAGGAAAATTAGATACTGTTGATAACCCTACAGAGATTATGTATACCATCAATTCTTTACTAGGAAGAGCAAACAATGTTGGATCTGAAAGTGTTCAATTTGATAACGGTCAACCAACATCACAACTTTCTTTTCCACAAGATCATGCATTGCATCCTAAAATGGGAAGTGAATGGTATTGGATAGGTTGTCATTTAGATGTTACTGATGAAAACGGTAATAAAGGAAAGTTATCTATTATGGATACCATGCAAAAAATTAGATCTGTAGGTACTGATATTCAAGCTGAAAATAACTGGACAGATGAACAAGTTGCTTTGACATGTAATATTGCTACAGTAACCGTAAAAATGGATGCTAATGATGAAACTAGTTATTATAGAAGAACTAAAAATCAACAATGGGGATTAAAAGGTGGTACTACTTCTTTTAGCAAACCTGGTGATGCTTTTTCTTTTATTTCTGGTGCTGATTCTTTAACTGGAAGTATCGATGTATTACCTCTAAGGTTAGTTGTGAATGATGGTGACAACATGCAAATAGATATAACCTTAACAAAATCTTATTTTGTTGATACTGAATCTTCTTTTTTCTTACAAGGAATGCCAACAAAAAACGGTGGTACAGGTTTTACTCCATTACCTACTCCAGGTATGTATTATAGCTGGCCTCAAGTTCAAGTTACAGGTATCATTTCTGTAGGAGGCAAAACATATAAAGTTGATGCTGGAACGGGTTGGATAGATCATCAGTTAATGACTGCTTCTCTTTTAAATTCAAAAGGACAGCCTGACACTAAATTATTCCAACATACACCTACTAATTTTCCTATTAATGGTTGGATTTGGCAATATTTCAATCTTGAAAATGATACGTCATTTACAGGTGCAGGATTTATTTTAGGAGACTATCCTACCAATAATACTGTAAAAATGGATTATGGATATTTTTTACAGCCGAATTATGAAAACAAATCGTGGAACGCTACTTTTATTTTAGGTAATATTGATGTGGATGATTATCAAGAGTTCCCATCAGACTGTAACAATCCACATAGTACACCAGTAAAAATACCTATCAAGAGAGATTATAAACTTTATAGTGTAGATGGAAGTCTTGCTGAAGAATTAGCATTATTATTTCACCCTATTGAAGGACAAGCGATTCCTTGGTTTAATAATGGCACTTTTAATAATCCTGATGGAAGTTTCTGTGCAGAATTTCCTGCAAATTTTGTAAGTGGCAATCCAAATAGTCACCCTAACGGAGTTGGTTATTTAGAATCTGTTGGTTTAGAAGAAGTAAATCAATATAGAGCCTATGCTTTAAGTGTTTTACAAGGTTTAGTTTTTGAAACTACGGAATAAAAAGCACTAATTTTTAAATATTTAGCTGAATTTCATTTCTTTTATAGTCTGAAATTCAGCTTCTTTTATTTTCAAACAAATCATTTTAAATTTTTATTATCCTAACTTCAAGTACATACAAAATTAATGTTAACTAAAAACTTCGTAAAAACCAAGCCTCTAAAAAAACAACCCACTACAAAACAAACAGTTAACTCTTACTATAACTTCCCAACACTTTCTTTTTTTCCTATTACTTACTTAATGCTATAGTAATGTAAAATACATTTTACCATCATACACCCAAGCTAATTTTAAGAATGTATAATCATATAAATTTTTAAAAATGAAAAATTACTTTAAATCTTTAATCATAGCAACAGCTATTAGTTTTGGTATTGTTGGATGTAATAACAACGAAAATGCAGATGCTATTGGTTTAGATGAACAACAAGAAAATTCATTTTCTGGTAAAACAACAATCAACGGACATCAATTAGTTTACCAAGTAAAAGCGTTAAACGAATTAAGCTTTACTACTACTGTAAAAATTGACGATTTTACGTTACAAGCAAATGTAAAATACGACAATCAATCAATTGACTTTGATGGTAAAAACGCGGTATTAACTTTAGAACAAAAAGAAACTTTATTAGATTTAGGTAATGAAATTTCTCAGTATTTATTTGAAGATAAATCTGTAGAAGATTTTACAATGACTGAATTTACCTTATTAAGATTGTTAGAGTATTGGGCAAAATCTCCAAATGGTTATGCTCACTCAAAAAGAAGTGTTATTTCTAACATTGATCAACCTTTAAAAAGCAGAGATGAAGGTATTACTTGTATTAGAAAAAACACTTATGTAACTGCTGAATATGATGATGATAGCGGTAATGTACGTGAATCTATTTTAGTAAACGGAAGCGATTGTATTGGTCGTTGTGGTTCTGGTTGTGGTTCTTTTTTCTCTTTAGCTAGTGCTTGGACTAAAGATTGTTTAGATCATGACAGATGTGGTCGTGTAAACGGTGGTAGCACTAATCCTTTTGACAGCGAATGTGGTGACGAATATGCAGAAGCTGCTGATGATTATTTATTCGGAGTTATTAGAGGTTGTAGAGGATAAACTATATACAAGTGTCAGTTAGTGCAGATTTAAAACGTTGTTTTTAGCAGTGCTCTAACTGACATTTTCAATGATCTATCTGTTCGTCAATAAACAATGATCAATATTTTAATTTGGAAATAGCTTATTTAATCCGTTATACATTTAGGAAAAATTAGTTTTTAAGCTATTGATATTCCTATTTAATTCAAACCTATTAATGTACTTAATTATTGTTGCTACTGTTACTTTGGATAAGATTCGATCTTTAAAATTATCAAAAGATTTAGCATAATTTCTACGAATCATAAACTAATCTAACAACTTAAAGAACAAAGTTTCAATTCTTATTTTATAAACCATAACCCGTTGTGCATTTTAAGTAATATTGATTTTGATATTGTTTATATTTCTATTGAAAATGAACTTATTTATATATTGAATCAATGTTAGCGCTGTTATTTTGGATAGTATCCTAGTTTTAA
>NZ_SJXJ01000066.1 GCF_004337695.1 Tenacibaculum sp. M341 | reverse complement strand
GAAGTCATCTTGACTTTTCAATTTTATGAAATTTCTTTAATCCGATTACAATAAATGCTAGGAAATTAAAGCCTTTCCAACTAGTAATTGTGGTGTCAAATCTATTCAATAAAGAACGAAAGCTATCCATCCAAGCGTTGGTTCGCTCTATAGCATAGCGTTCTTTATAGAGTTTTTCATCAAAATAATAGTCTGCATCAGTATTTCCATTACGTTTGTTTAGGCAAATGTTGGCAATGATGCCCTTGGCCTCACATTTATCTCTGAGCTTTTGAGAATCAAAACCAGCATCAGCATTAACAAAAAGCCCATCAACACTGATCTCTGCTTCTTCCAATGTACCAACAATTTCTTGAAATTGCGCTTCTATATCAAACAAATCGTTGTGGTTTCCTGAAACAGGCTCTGACATAGCTATTGGTAATCCTTGCCTATCCGTAAGGTAAATAGCATTGGTGGTTTTACGTTTTTTCCTTCCTTGATAACCCACCTCTTGTCCGCCTCGTAATGCTGTTGTGTGACTTCCATCTAAATCGCCACTTGATAAGTCTAGCTTAGATTTGTGCGTTTTTAACAACTCTATCCAACAAGATTTCCAAACCTCTAATTCACACCATTTGCGATAATGACCAAAAATTGTCTTGTAATGCAAGACCTCTTTGCTGAACAGACTTTCTACTGGAAGAAATTCCCATTGAACGCCTGTTTTTAGCTTATAAAGTATAGCATTAACTATCTCGTAAAGTGGTGCTTTAGGCTTAAATCCTCTTTTTGTTTCTGGTAAATATGGAACTATTTCTAATTCTATCATATCTTTG
>NZ_SJXJ01000065.1 GCF_004337695.1 Tenacibaculum sp. M341 | reverse complement strand
GATGGAGATGGTTCTTTTTATATAAAAGGTCTAGAAAGAGATTTAAAATTCTTTTATGGATTCCATTTACATAAAGATGATATCTCCTGTTTAGAACATATTAAAAATAATTTAAAATTACCTAATAATATTAATATTAGAGAGCTATCGGTTCAATTACTAGTGACAAAGAAACAATGAATAAGTGATAATTTATTACCTATTTTTGATAAATATCCTTGTATAACTATAAAATATTATAGCTATATAAAATGAAAAGAAGCATTAATAAAAAGTTTAAATAAAGTATCATCAAATAAAGAATTATTAAATTATAAATTATTAATTAATAATTATGAGGTTATTGATAATATAAAAATTCCTTATAATCATATAAATGATCATTGAATTTTAGGTTTTATAGAAGCTGAAGGTTCATTACTTATTGAAAGTAAAAGAAATAGTTGTAAATTATTTATTTCACAACATGAAAAAAGTAAAAAAACATTAGAAGCTATTAAAGATTATATTTTAAATAATTGAAAACCTATTGATAATACACCAATATTTATTAAAAATTATTTATTAAATAATTGAAACAATATAATTTACTTATCTAAACTTAATAAATGTAATGTTATCAATTTAACACTAGCTAATATAGACTTTTTATATTATGTTATTATCCCTAAATTTAATAACATAAGTTGATATAGTATCAAATACAATAGTTTTATAAATTGACAATCTATTATTAATATTTATATAAAAGGTTTACATAAAATTAATAATAAAGATATTATAAATTATATTGAATATCTTAGAAATTTAAATAAAAAAGGTATTAATAAAATTAATTATAAT
>NZ_SJXJ01000064.1 GCF_004337695.1 Tenacibaculum sp. M341 | reverse complement strand
TCAGGCATTGCCGCGAAGCTACCATCCGCTGGATTATGGCTGAACGCCTCTAAGTCAGAATCCATGCTAGAACGCGGTGATTTCTTTGCTCCACACAATATAGATGGATACGAATAAGGCGTCCTTGTGGCGTCGCTGAACCATAGCAGGCTAGCAACGGTGCACTTGGCGGAAAGGCCTTGGGTGCTTGCTGGCGAATTGCAATGTCATTTTGCGTGGGGATAAATCATTTGTATACGACTTAGATGTACAACGGGGTATTGTAAGCAGTAGAGTAGCCTTGTTGTTACGATCTGCTGAGATTAAGCCTTTGTTGTCTGATTTGTTTTTTATTTCTTTCTAAGTGGGTACTGGCAGGAGCCGGGGCCTAGTTTAGAGAGAAGTAGACTGAACAAGTCTCTATAAATTTTATTTGTCTTAAGAATTCTATGATCCGGGTAAAAACATGTATTGTATATATCTATTATAATATACGATGAGGATGATAGTGTGTAAGAGTGTACCATTTACTAATGTATGTAAGTTACTATTTACTATTTGGTCTTTTTATTTTTTATTTTTTTTTTTCGTTGCAAAGATGGGTTGAAAGAGAAGGGCTTTCACAAAGCTTCCCGAGCGTGAAAGGATTTGCCCGGACAGTTTGCTTCATGGAGCAGTTTTTTCCGCACCATCAGAGCGGCAAACATGAGTGCTTGTATAAGTTTAGAGAATTGAGAAAAGCTCATTTCCTATAGTTAACAGGACATGCCTTTGATATGAAAAAAAATACTACGAACTACGATTTTACCAAGAAAGATGTAAGAGACAAGTGAACAGTGAACAGTGAACAGTGGGGACATTTTTTTTTT
>NZ_SJXJ01000063.1 GCF_004337695.1 Tenacibaculum sp. M341 | reverse complement strand
AGGGGGTCCCTCACTCCTTTCTATAAAAAGTATAATAAAATATATTATAAGAAGAATATATTATATAATATAATAATTATATTAATAATATTAATAAATAATATATAAATAATTATAAAAAAGTATATAATATTAATCAATTAATTAATTAATAAATATAAATAATATATTAATTTTTAATTAATTTGAATAAGATATTTATATTATTAATAGGAAAGTCATAAATATATAAATTATATTATATAATTAATATAATAATAAAATAAATTATATATTTTATTTATAATATTATTTCTTTATAAGATAAATATTATCTAATTAATAATTAGATTGAATAATATTTATAAAGAAATATATATATATATAAAAAATCATTATATAAATTTAATTATAATTTAAATAAATTTTATATAAATTAATATAATATTAATAAAGTAATTAGTATAAATAAATAATATGAAAATAAAACTTAATAAATATATAAATATAGTCCGGCCCGCCCCGCGGGGCGGACCCCGCAGGAGTCCATATATATATATTAATAAAAAGTAATATATATATATATATTGGAATAGTTATATTATTATACAGAAATATGCTTAATTATAATATAATATCCTTATTCATAATTAATTTTTTTATATATATATTATATTATAATATTAATTTATATTATAAAAATAATATTTATTATTAAAATATTTATTCTCCTTTCGGGGTTTCGGCTCCCGTGGCCGGGCCCCGGAACTATTAATTAATAATAAATTATTATTAATAATTATTTATTATTTTATTATTAAAATATATAAATAAATAAAAATATTAAAAAGATAAAAAAATAATGTTTA
>NZ_SJXJ01000062.1 GCF_004337695.1 Tenacibaculum sp. M341 | reverse complement strand
GCTAAAGATTGGCTACTTTTCCCTGAGAATATAGGAAAACACCTATCTATAGATGAAGTAGCTTTATCTAAAGGAGAACTGTACACCATTATCACGAATAAAAAAGCTAAAGGTAAAGCTGGAAGTATTGTAGCTATTATTGCAGGAACTAAAGCAGAACAAATCATCCATCATCTTTACAAAATACCAAGCTCTAAACGCAATAAAGTCAAAGAAATCACTTTAGATATGGCTAATGCAATGAAATTAATCGTTACAAAATGCTTCCCTAAAGCTGTACAAGTAACGGATAGGTTTCATGTACAAAAGTTAGCCTTAGATGCTTTACAAGACATCCGTATAAAGCATCGTTGGGAAGCTATAGAGAAAGAAAATAATGATATAAAAGACACTAAAAGAAATGGTAAAGTATATATTCCTGAAACTTTTGCTAATGGAGACACTTTAAAACAACTATTGGCTAGAAGTCGATACCTTCTATATAAAACAAAGCATGACTGGACTGATAAACAAAAGGTAAGAGCTCAGATGTTATTTGAAAAATATCCAGATATTAAAAAGGCATACGGAATCTGTCAAAAACTTAGAAATCTTTTTAACAACAAAACTATATCTAAACAAGTAGCTTACACTAAACTAGCACATTGGTTTAAAGAAGTAGAAAACTCAGGGTTTAAAGCTTTTAATATTGTAGCTAACTCTATCAGTTTAAATTATAAATCTATACTCAACTATTTTGATAATCGAAGTACAAATGCTTCCGCAGAATCTTTTAATGCTAAAATAAAAGCGTTTAGAGCTCAATTTAGAGGAGTGAGAAATGTAGAATTCTTTCTATACAGATTAACACAAATTTTTGCTTAACCACAACTTTTAGGAATGATCC
>NZ_SJXJ01000060.1 GCF_004337695.1 Tenacibaculum sp. M341 | reverse complement strand
ATGATGTTTGTCAGACGGCAACTTTAACAATCACTGTTACAGGTCCAGATAGTGATGGAGATGGAGTAGTAGATGCACAAGATTTAGATGATGATAATGATGGAATTTTAGATACAGCAGAAGCTAACGGACAACCAGATCCAAGCGCCGATGCAGACAATGATGGGATTCCAAACTATTTAGATACAGATATTGGAGCAGATGGAAACGGAGATGGCGTTGTAGATGCTTACGATGCAGATGGAGATGGTGTTCCAAATCACTTAGATTTAGATAGTGATAACGACGGAATTTACGATGTTGTAGAAACAGGAGGAACTGATGCAGACGGAGATGGAACAGCAGATGATACAGATGGAGATGCCACAAACAATGATGGAATTCCAAGTACAGCAGGAACAGGAGTAGCAACACCAACTGATAGTGATAGTGGAACGGATCCAAATAGTCCAGACTTCTTAGATACGGATAGTGATGGAGATGGATGTAATGATGCCGATGAAGCTTTCGGAACCGCTACAGCAGATGCAGACGATAATGGAACATACGGAAGTGGAGTTTTAACATTAGGATCAGGAGTTGATGCAGATGGAACGGTAACCGCAGCAGATTATTCAACAGGAAGTAATTCAGATGTTACTACAGCAGGACCAGATTTAGATGGAGATGGTATTGCAACGGTTTGTGATATGGATGATGATAATGATGGAAATCCAGACACAAGTGATACGAATCCAAATGCACCAACTGTAGCAGATGATACAGCTACAGTAGATGCAGGAACGCCAGTTACAACGAATGTTTTAACCAATGATGATTATTTAGGAGATACAGATCCAAATAATACAGGAAACACGATTTTATATCAAACAGGAGGAACAGCCGCAGGTACAGTAAGTATTGATC
>NZ_SJXJ01000007.1:210147-270063 GCF_004337695.1 Tenacibaculum sp. M341 | reverse complement strand
GTTATAAAAATAGCTATTGCTAATAAACTTTTAAAACAAGCTTTTGCAATAGCTAATTCTAAGCAAAAATATATAGAAAATTATCAAGAAAATATTTGTTTTTAAGCACAGTTCATTGCGAACGAAACGCAGTGGAGTGAAGCAATCTGTTAATTGTCAAACACTAAACAAAATCAATTACTAACCTTTTTAATCTTAGGTTCTTTATAAAACTAGCTATTCATTCGATCTCGACTCCGCTCGATCTAACAAAAGTGAGAACATAAAAAAAGCCTAGTTTTAATGATAAAACTAGGCTTTAATTTATTTTTTTTAATAGCTGTTATTTACTTTCAGAAGCAGCTGCTTCAGGAGTTTCGTCTTTTTTAATTCTATCAATGAATTTTTGTAAACGCATTCCGTAATCAGATTTTTTAATTTCTGGAGTCAAACTATTATTAATTGTATCTAATAAATATACATTTGCATCGAATAATTCAGATAATGCAATATATGGAGAAGCTTCTGAGTTATTATTTGCAATAGCAAAGTTGGTTGTAAATAAAAAGCGTCTTCTTACCATTCTATTATATGCTTTTTCTAAACTATCTGCTTGTACTGTGTCTTTTTTTGCACGTGCTTCTAAGTCTTTAGCTATATAATCTAATCTTTTCATTTTAAACTGATGGTTAATTTCTTTAAACTTATCCATCACTTCCTGATTTTTAGAACCAGTAATCACTGGTTTAAAACCAAACTCTTCAACATTATCATTAATCGTTATCTCCCCTTTTTCTCCAAAAAACATGATTTTTTTAGTCTCAGTTTTTTCATTCCCTTTAAATGTTAGGTAATACATTATTGGAGAATCTACATCGTCAACCAACTTAAATTCATCTTTCCCAAATAATTGAATAGAGTCAACAGAAACAAGTAAGGTATCTACCATTTTTTGAAGATAAAGAGTTCCTTTCTTTAATCCTTTAATTTGACCTTTAACAACCATGTTTCCTGTTTTCTCTGACGAACAAGAAAAAATTAAAATTGATATTGCTACTACAGCTAAAATTCTTCTCATTATGATATATGTTTTCAAGTGCAAATATGCAGATTTCTACGAAACTTTTAAGCTTATTTATTTTTATTTTTTAACTAACCCACTTCATCATTAATGCACATGCAAATGCACCATAAGTACCTAATGCATATCCTAAAACAGCTAAAAGAACTCCAACAGGTGCTAATGAAGGATGAAAAGCTCCAGCTACAACTGGTGCAGATGCTGCTCCTCCAATATTGGCTTTAGAACCTACAGCTAAGAAAAAATATGGAGCTTTAATAATTTTAGCAACTAAAAATAGTAAACCTACATGTATAATCATCCATACAAAACCTATAGCAAACAAACTGATATTTTCTACAATTGCATTTAAGTTCATTTTCATTCCTATAGACGCTACTAAAATGTAAATGAAAACAGTTCCTATTTTACTTGCTCCTGCTCCTTCGTAACTCTTTATTTTAGTAAATGATAAAGCAATACCTACTGTAGTTGCGGTAATTATTAACCAGAAAAACGAACTTCCTAAACCAAAATCTACTAAGAACGGAATGTTTTGTTTTACAAAAACACTCACATTATCTCCTAAAAAATGGCTAAAAGATGTTACACCAAAAGCAACACCTAATAAAATAATCAAATCATTGAATGTAGTTACCCTTGCAGTTTCAAGCGTAAACTTTTCCATTTTGTTTTTTAAATTTGTAATTGCTGAATTATCTGCTCTTAACCAAGCATCAACTTTATCAGATTTAGCAACTCCTAATAATAAGAAAGCCATCCAAACCTCTGCTACTAAAACATCTACTACAGCCATAATACTAAATAAGCTATCACTTACTTCCCATTGTTCTTTCATAGCTAATTGATTAGCTCCTCCTCCAATCCAACTACCCGCAACTGTTGAAAGTCCTTTCCATAATTCAGTTCCTTCAACTTGAACTAATATATCTGGAGCAACAAACTTGAAAAACAAAATAGCGATTGGTCCGCCAATCATTACACCTAAAGTTGCTGTTAAAAACATGATTAATGCTTTTGATCCTAACTTAAAAACACCTTTTAAGTCGATACTTAAGGTTAGCAGTACTAAAGACGCTGGTAATAAAAATCTTGATGAAACGTAATACAATTTACTTCCGCCTACAAATTGAGCATACTCAGATGATGGAATATTGTTTTTAGCTACGTAAGCTTTTAATCCTTCTAAACTACTATCTTGAATTGCTCCGTAAGAAGCTTGTAAATGATCAATTGCAGCAGCTACATCAATCCACTTATCTGCTATTAACCCCAAAGAACTAAAAATAGAAGGCACAAAATAACACAATAATAATGCAGGTACTACTTTATAAAACTTTTGAAAAGAATCTAGTTTTGAAGTGTAAAAAATACCTGCTAAAATCATACACAAAATACCGAATATGATGGTGTCATTTGCAAAAACAGGAATATTGTTATTTATTTCTGAAATACTCATAAATTATTTTTGATTGTTTTTCTTTCTGTGATCTGTACTAATAGCCACACCTAATTGAATTCTGTCAAATGTAGGTCCTCCGTTTATACTGATATTCATATAACCTAACTGTAATTTCACAGCTTTTGATAGTTTGTATTTGAAACCTAAACCAAACCAATTTTGATTATAAATAGTATCTGTAAAATCAAAAAACACCTCGTCATATACATAACTAGACCATTTTTCAGACAAAGGGTACCCTAAACCTAATTGATAACGAATCAAATGTCCGGTTTGCGATTCAAAAAAACGTTGTTCAGCTCTAATACGATGCGCAAAACTTAGTTTAGCAAGTTTATGTTTTATATTAAAATCTTCATAAATACGGTGATCTCCAAAATAACCTCCATCTATTGAAAATGTTCTATCGGTGCTTAAATATGCATACCCTAAAGTAGCACTGAATGTATTGTTTATTTTATAGTTTAATCCTGCACGACCAATAAATTGTCGCATATCACTTCCTATTTCATAAAAACGGAAATGCGCCATTGATTTAATACTAAAATCATCTGATAATTGATGCGAACCGTTGTACATATACCAAACACCAAGTTCTTTTTGTGGATCTTGAACAGTTGTTTGCGCTTTTAATTGTAGGCTAAAGGCACAAACAAGCAAAAAAATGTATTTTTTCATTCGTTAGTAGTCTATTTAGTTGTTTGTAAATTGAATGTAAAAGTAATAATACTAATTTATAATGCAATTTCTTGAAGATTTTTTAATAAACAACAAGGCTACCTATAAATTATATAAGTAGCCTTGCTTAGTTTTAACTGTTGCTTTTAATTAGTTGACACTAAAACTTTTTATTTCTTTAAAAGGAGAAATAGTTACTTTTTCTACTTCTTCTTTATATGATTTCCAATCTTTCTCAAAAAGAGCATTTGTCTTTTCTAATGCTTCCTTTAAAGAATCTTTGAATTGACTTACTAATTGTTTTTCTGTAGATGTTTGGTTTCCGAATCTACTATTCACATACCAGCTTGCTGAACGTAAACGTTGACTTACCGTTACTTCAGGATTACGAGTAATTCCCTGACGCTTATCTACCTTTCCTAAATATAATTCTAACACTTTGTTTATTCTCTTCACAATGTCTTCTGAAGAAACAATTTCAAACTTATACTTTTCTTTATCAGCTGCTTTAAATTTCTTCAAATATGCATTCGCGATATCTTTACTCTGTACTAGTTGTTTTATAGCACCATACATTGTTTTTTGATATTTCTCCAAATCTTTTGAAGCTGTGTATTTCTGATTTATTGCTTCTTGAGAAATTTGTAATCTAGGATCATAAGCAACTGTTATGTTTTGCTCAGATACTTGATCTCCAAAAATTGCTTTCACTCTATACGTTCCTGGCTTCACTCCTACACCTGCTGGTTCAGTTTTAGATTTTACAATCTTTCTTCCTACCTGCTCTACTCCTTTTTCTCTCAAATACCAATACCCTTTGTGAATACCGTTTTTCTTTGGAGTTTTTCTTTTTAATGTTCTAATTAATCTTGCTCCGTCATATATTTCAAAAGTAATTGAATCCCACTTTACAGTATTCTCCTCTTTGTCTTTTACACTATTTTCAGACTTCTTTGTGTCTTTAGATTCTTTTTTAGTGTTTAAATCTTTAGGCTTATTTATATAAAAATGAACCAATCCTCCACGAGATCTGTTAGTTCCATTAAACATAGCATCTGCTCCAAATCTACTTCCTGATGGTTGTTGGTATCTTGCTTGATAAGCCGTAGGAGGTTCAAATAATTGAATCTTCTTACTTAAAATATTTTTGTTTTTAGCAATAGCTCTTAACGGACGAATATCATCTAATACCCATGCAGCTCTACCAAAAGTACCAATAACTAAATCGTGTTCTCTTGGGTGAATTACTAAATCTTTAACTGAAACTGTTGAAAAACCTTGAGTCCACTTAGTCCATTTATTTCCTTTATCTACAGAAATGTATAAACCATCGTCTGTTCCTAAAAACAATAGATTTTCCTCAATAGGATCTTCTACAATACATAATGCATAACTTTTAACATCTCCAGCATCTACAATACGCTCCCATGTTTTCCCATAGTTTTTTGTTCTGTAAGCATATGGAGTATAATTGAAACGACGATAATCATTTGCTACTAATAAAGCTTCTCCTTTATTTTTATTAGAAGCTTTTATTTGTGTTATCCAGCTATTTGCAGGTAATCCTTTGATATTTTTTGAAACGTCGGTCCATGTAGCTCCTCCGTTTTTAGTGTAATGCACCTGACCATCATCTGTTGCTGCCCACAACATGTTTTTTTCTAACGGAGAAGGTTCTATCACTAAAACAGTACAATGATTTTCGGCACCTGTTGCATCCATAGTTAAGCCTCCACTCTCAGACTGCTTTTGTTTGTTTTTATCGTTTGTAGTTAAATCTGGTGAAATAACTTCCCATGTTAATCCTTTATCTGTTGACTTGTGAACAAATTGACTTCCGAAATACAAAGTAGAGTTATCGAACGGATCAATATTAATGGCTGCATTCCAATTAAACCTTAATTCTACTTTAGGATCAGGATGCGTAGGACGTACCGTATAATTATTTCCTGTTTTATAATCGTAACGAGATACAAAACCTTGCTGACTCATTGACCAACCGTATCTAGAATCATCTTTGTCTGGTACTACATCAAAACCATCTCCAAAACTGATTTCTTGCCAATATGAATTTCTAATTCCTTGTGCTTTCCAAACATATGCAGGTCCTCTCCATGATCCATTATCTTGCATTCCTCCATATACGTTATACGGATATTCATTATCTACATTAATGTGATAAAACTGTGCTACTGGTAAATTACCAATAAAACGCCATGTTTTACCACCATCTTTAGTTATGTTTAAACCTCCATCATTTCCATCAATCATGAATTTACCATTCTCTGGGTGAATCCACCAAGCATGATGATCTGGATGTACTCCATTAGCTACACCATAAGCTGGCATTAATTGAGAAAAGTTTTTTCCTCCATCTTGAGAAACATTCACATACGTAAAAATACTGTATACTCTATTTTCATTTTGTGGATCTACATAAATCTCTGAATAGTAAAAAGGTCTGTTTCCTATCCCTGGTTTATCATTAACCTTAGTCCATTTAAAACCTCCATCTACACTTTTATACAAAGCATTCTTTTTTGCCTCAACTAAAGCATAAATCGTATTCGGATTGTTTCTTGCAATCGCAACTCCAATTCTTCCTAAATCTCCTTTTGGAAAACCTTCTTTTTCTGTTATTTTTTTCCAGTTTTCTCCTCCATCGTGAGTAATGTACAAACCACTACCTTTTCCTCCTGATTTAAAAAACCAGGGATCTCTTTTGTGTTCCCACATTGCTGCTATTAATTTATTAGGATTTGAAGGATCCATCACTAAATCAGCAGCTCCTGTTTTAATATTATTGAATAAAACTTGTTTCCATGTTTTTCCTCCGTCAGTTGTTTTATAAACACCTCTCTCTTGATGTTCTCCCCAAGGAGATCCAATAGCAGCAACATAAACCACATCAGGATTTGTAGGATCAATAATTACACGATGAATATGACGTGTTTTTTCTAACCCCATTACTTTCCAAGTTTTACCTGCGTCTAAAGATTTATAGATTCCATATCCTCCATTTAAACTGTTTCTTGGATTTCCTTCTCCGGTTCCAGCCCAAATAACACTAGGATTTGACTGTTGAATAGCAATTGCACCAATAGATGCTGTTAATTCTTTTTCAAAAATTGGTTCCCATTTAATTCCTCCAGAAGTAGATTTCCAAATACCTCCTGAAGCAGTACCTACGTACATAACATCTGGGTTAGATTGAACAACATCTATTGTTGTAACTCTTCCGCTCATTCCACCAGGTCCAATATTTCTTGGTTTCATATTTTTTACCATATCCATGGAAAAATCTTGTGAAAATATTGCTAAATGGCATAGAAATAACAGAAATGTAATTAATTTCTTCATGTATTGTGTATTAGAACAAATAACCCATTACTCAAAAAAAGAACTCTTTTGAAGTACTAAAAATTCATTTCTTTTTGTAATAGATAGCTTAGTCGATTAAGTGCCTAAAAATACAGCTAATTCATTTTTTATTTCTTAAAAAAGTGTTAACGCTAAACTTTAGTTTGCAAGTTTAAAGTAGTAAATTTACATTTAGATGCAACCACATAAAAATTATGAATCGTAAACTATTCTCCCTATTTTTACTTTTATCCGTAGCTGTCAATGCTAAAACAAGTAAAATAATAGACTCATTAAATATTGCTATAAAATTTTATCAAAAAATTAAACTTTCTGACGGTATAAAACTTTCTTCTAATATTTATTTTCCTGAAAATTATAAAGAAGGACAAAAACTACCAACCATCCTTATTATTACTCCTTATGTTTCTGATGAAAACCACGAAAGAGGATTGTTTTTTGCAAGGAATGGTTACATTTTTATGACTGTAGATTGTAGAGGAAGGGGAAATTCAGAAGGTACTTTTTTTCCTTTTGAAGATGACGCTAAAGATGGTGCTGAAGTTATAGACTGGATTGGTAATCAAAAATGGAGTAATGGCAAAGTTGGCATGATGGGCGGATCTTACCGAGGAATGAATCAATGGTTTGTTTTAAAGAAGTTTCCAAAAAACTTAACAACAATTGTTCCAACAGCTTCTGTAGGTCCTGGTTTAGATTTTCCAAAATACAACAACATTTTTTATCCGTACGTAATGCGTTGGTTAATGTTAACAAGCGGAAAAACAATCAATCAAAAATTATTTGGTGTCGATTTTTGGAAATTAAAACAAGAGCAGCTTTATAAAGAAAACGCTGTATTCAATTCTTATGATTCATTAGTAGGATATCCTAAAGAAGCTTTTCAAAAATGGATTTCTCATCCTAGCCACGATTCTTTTTGGCAACAATTTTACTTTAATGCTGATGAAGCTAAAAAAATAAACATTCCTATTTTAAGTATCACTGGTCATTTTGATTCTGATCAACCAGGAGCTATGAAATATTATACTGACCATATGAAAAATGGGAATAATGCTGCTAAATTAAATCATTATTTAATTGTAGGTCCTTGGAGTCATGGTGGTACAAGAAGACCACAGAAGGAATTAGGAGGTTTTAAATTTAAAGACAACGCTGTTTTAAATATAAATTCTCTTCATTTAGATTGGTTTAATTGGACTTTAAAAGAAGGTAAAAAACCTACTTTTTTAAAAGATAGAGTTGCTTATTACACCATGGGAACAAGCAAATGGCAATACGAACCTAAACTTAAAAATATAGCCAATAGCTCAAAAACATACTTTTTAAACTCTGTGAATTCTGATGCTAAAAATCTTTTTTACTCAGGAAATTTATCAGAAAAATTGGTAGAAAAAGACAAAGAACCTGACATCATTATCTATGATCCTTTAAAAAATAAAGGCACTAAAGATGCTAGCTATCTGAGTAAAAACAGAGATTTTTTTAAAGATCAAAGCTATGTTAACAATAAAGAGGTTTTAATGTATCATTCTGAACCTTTGTCAAAAGACGTTCAAATTAATGGTAAAATTTCTTTTGAAGCTTATATTTCTTTAAATGTTGTTGATACAGATTTTCAAGTTGCTATTTATGAAATAACCAATAACAATGAATCTATTTTTTTACAAACAGATCAACTAAGAGCTCGTTACAGGAAAGGGTTGGAAAAACCAGAACTTGTAAAGAAAGGCGCTATTGAAAAATACATATTTAAAGGAGAAAATATGTTTAGTAGAACTATTAAAAAGGGAAGTAAATTACGTTTGATCTTCTCGGCTATAGATTCACCTGGCGTTCAGAAAAATTATAATTACGAAGAAGATCCAGCTATACAATCTCCTTTAAAAGCAAAAACTGCAGTGATTAAACTATATCACAACAAAAAATATCCAAGTAAAATAATACTTCCTATTAAGGAATAAACTAAAAAGAAGAGAAATACTTTATTTCTCTTCTTTCTTTTTAGGTTCTCTATTTGCATTTCTTAGGGTCTGCATTAACATCCACTCGATTTGTCCGTTAGTTGAACGAAATTCATCAGCAGCCCATTTTTCAATTTCTTTGAGCATTTCTTCATTTATTCTTAATGCAAAGGCTTTCTTTTTAGCCATAATTATTTTTTAATAAATTTCACTACTTCATTAATCAACTTGTTTGAAATCTTAAAATCAGGAGAATAATAAGATCTCAAATTATCTTCATCTTTAATTATATCTTTTATAACATGATTCATATTATCAATTAATAATAACTCTGAATTTATGTTATTTTGATGCAATATTTTGGCTTCTTCTGAAGCCACTTGAATATCTTTAGTTCCATTAACTATTAATAAAGGAATGGTTACTTTTTTTATTTCCTCTACTGGATTGTACTTCATCCAAGACTTTAAAAAAGGTTGATTTTGTTTTGCAAAAATAGAAACTAACATTGGATGTACTTCCTTAATTTCTCCTTTACTTTTTAACTCTTTTACATGGTCTGTTACAGTAGTTTCTAAAGAAGGTGAGTTTTTTGCTATTTGCTTTATCAATGTTTCATCTATAGTATATGCTGGTCCCGATAAAGAAATATATTTATCAATCTGCTTATTTAACGCTAACATACCAACTAGTGAACCTTGACTGTGACCTAGCAAAATTACTTTTGAAAATTTTCTTTTTTTAAGTAAGGCTTCAATTACTTTTTGAGCATCTATCACTAAATCTTCAAATTGAATTCCTTTCAAGTGTTTATAATTCTTAGAGTTGCTCGTTCTTTTATCGTAACTAAAAAAAGCAATTTCATGCTGAACCATCAATTCTCTAAATTGTTGAATATAGTTTGCTTTTACAATAGTACCTTGATTTCCATTCCTATCTACATTTCCTGAACCATGAATCCAAATTACCAAAGGAGTTTCTTTTTTAAAATATGATAATTCACCTGGTAACTCTATACTATCATTATACACAATTATTTCTTCTGACTTTACTTGTGCATATGACGCTAAAAAACTTAAAATATAAACTACAGCATACATAAAAATTCGTACCATATTTACTCTTTTAAATAATGATTAATTGTTTGATTGGCTTCTCCTTCTTTTTTAGTTCCAATCAAAACCTTTTTACCCTCTTTTAAAACTAATTGTATACCTATATTTCCAGATACATTATACGCAATGCCATTCTGCTTATTCCATAAAGCACCTCCTTTTACTCCCCATCCACCGTATTCTGATATTGGATCGTACTTTCTAACATAAGCTTCATCAATATTTTTCCATTGTATGGTTTTGTACTTGAAATGAAACGGAAAAAATTTATAATGTATTCCACGCTCATCTATTCTGGTTTTTAATTGAAACAAAAAGATACCACAAGTACTAATAATAATTAGTAATAACACCAACACATAACTTATTGTGGACATTTGATTATTGATATAACTTTTACTTATAAATACTAATGGAACAATCATGCTTATTGCTAAAAGTACAATCAACCATAATTGTGTAAATCTTTGCTCTTCTTTAAAAACCCTCATATAACTTATCTATTTTTATCTCTTTCAAAAACCACTGTACCATGTGGTGATACATGATTAACTACCCAACCTTCTCTGGCATATTGATTTAAAAAGTCTTCATATTTCTTTAATCTATTTGAAAACCCAAGCTTAGGCATTACTACTTTATATTCTTTCATAATATTTGTTTTAATGACTTAATGTTCCTGTGTTTACAACTGGTGACGCTTCTTTATCTCCACATAAAATAACTAGTAAATTACTCACCATAGCTGCTTTTCGTTCCTCATCTAACTCAACTAAATCTTTCTTATTCAACTCTTCCAAAGCCATTTCAACCATATCTACAGCTCCTTGCACAATTTTATGTCTTGCCGCTACAATTGCAGTAGCTTGTTGACGTTTTAACATTGCATTAGCTATTTCTTGTGCATAAGCCAAATATCCTATTCTTGCCTCTAAAACTTCAATACCTGCAATTGACAATCTTTCCTCTAACTCTTTTTCTAAGGTTTCACTTACTTCATTTACACTAGATCTTAAAGTGATATCTTCTTCATGTCCTTCATCTGCAAAATTATCGTACGGATACATACTTGCTAATTTTCTCACAGCCGCATCTGTTTGTACTCTCACAAAATTCTCGTAATTATCTACATCAAAAGCAGCTTTATAAGTATCTGTTACTTTCCATACTAAAATGGTACTAATCATAACAGGGTTTCCTAATTTGTCGTTCACTTTTAATCGTTCACTATCGAAATTACTCGCTCTTAACGATATTTTCTTCTTGGTATAAAAAGGGTTTGCCCAATACAATCCATTGGTTTTTATAGTTCCAATATACTTACCAAAAAGCAACACTACTTTAGATGTATTTGGATTTACAAGAATAAATCCGAATAGCATTACTACTGATATTACAACTGTTATTGCAAAATAACCACTTTGCAATTTGATCATAGCTGCTATACTTCCAAAGAATAAAACAAAGAATACTAATAACATTAAATATCCGTTCGCTGGCTTAATTATTTTTTCTGTCTCCATATTAAAAATTATTATGATATTATTTTGATATCATAAATATACTAAATTTAAATTAACTTTTAACATACATGAAAAAAAAATTAAGTTTTAGTTAAAATGAAAAGCAAATGAATGAGGTAATTTTTAGTTAAAAACAGTTAATATTTTTAATCAGTAATACTTTATTGAGTAATTTTAGGACATGAAATTCAAGTATCTTTTTATTCTATTCCCACTATTTTTTGCTTGTAAAGAAACTCCAATGGAAGTTCTTAATTATGACCAACTAGCTCCAATGCTTCAAAAAGATGATGGCAAAACTTATGTTATTAATTTTTGGGCAACTTGGTGTAAGCCATGTGTGGAAGAATTACCAGCATTTGAGAAATTACATGAAACTTACAAGGATAAAAATGTGGAAGTGATATTGGTGAGTTTAGACTTTCCAAACCAAATAGAAAGTGAATTAATACCTTTTATTAAGGATAGAAATTTACAACCTAAAGTAATTGTTTTAGATGATCCGAACCAAAACAAATGGATTAATGGAATTGACAAATCATGGTCTGGATCTATACCTGCTACTTTAATTTACAATAAAAATAAAAGATCGTTTTTTGAACAATCTTTTAGCTATGAATTATTAACTAAGGAATTACAACAATTTATAAACTAATAATTATGAAAGCTTTTAAATCAATTTTACTTTTAGCTGTTGTAGCTTTAAGTTTTTCTTTTATCGGTAAAAAAGATGGATATAAAATAGGTGATAAAGTAGATAACTTTACACTTAAAAACATTGACGGAAAAATGGTTTCGTTAGATGATTACAAAGATAAAAAAGGTGTAATCGTTGTGTTTACTTGTAACCATTGTCCATACTCTAAAATGTATGAAAATAGAATTATCGCAATTGATCAAAAATTTAAAGATAAAGGTTACCCAGTAGTAGCAATCAATCCAAACGATCCTTCTGTATCTAAAGGAGATGATTTTGAATCAATGAAAATTCGTGCAAAAAACAAGGAATTTACTTTTCCTTATTTATTTGACGATGGTCAAAAAGTATATCCAAAATTTGGAGCTACAAAAACCCCTCATGTTTTCATTTTAGAAAATAAGAATAATGATTTTGTTTTATCTTATATAGGAGCTATTGATGATAATGCTAGAGATCCTAAAAATGTTTCTGAACTGTATGTAGAAGATGCTGTTAACAATTTAATTGAAGGAAAACCTTTAAAAAGAATGGAAACAAAAGCTATAGGATGTTCTATTAAAACTAAGAAAGCATAACAAATAATATTTGTTTAAAACATAAAAAAAGCGGTTGAATAATTATTCAACCGCTTTTTTTTTATGATAATACTTTACTCAGTTACTTTTAATCTAGCTTTTGCTGAAACAGACATATCTGCTTTGTAATTATCTAAAAATTTTAAATAACCGGTAATCGCAATCATAGCTGCATTATCTGTCGTATACTCAAACTTAGGAACGTAAGTAGTCCACCCCCAATGTTTTTCTGCTGTAATTAAACGCTTTCTAATTTCTGAATTAGCAGACACTCCTCCTGCAATTGCAATATGTTTAATTCCTGTTTGCTTTACAGCATTTTTTAATTTTTTAATTAAAATTTCAATAATTGTATATTGAATAGATGCACAAATATCATATAAGTTTTCCTCTATGAAATTTGCATTCTCTTTTACATTTTTCTGAATAAAGTAAAGTATCTGTGTTTTTAATCCGCTAAAACTAAATTCTAAATCTCCAACTTTAGGTTGAGTAAACTGAAATGCTTTTGGATTTCCTAACTGTGCGTACTTATCAATTAAAGGTCCTCCAGGATAAGGTAATCCTAATATTTTGGCAGATTTATCAAAAGCTTCTCCAACAGCATCATCAATAGTTTCACCTAAAACTTCCATTTGAAAATGATGATCTATTTTAACAATTTGAGTGTGTCCTCCACTAATTGTCAAACAAATAAATGGAAATTCAGGAATTTTACTTCCTTCCTCTTTAATAAAATGAGCTAAAATATGCGCTTGCATATGATTTACGTCAATCAAAGGAATATCTAAACCTAATGCCAAAGATTTTGCAAAAGAAGTGCCAACTAACAAAGACCCCATTAATCCTGGTCCTCTAGTAAAAGCAATAGCACTTAAATCTTCATTTTTAATCCCTGCCTGCTCTATAGCCTGTTGTACTACTGGTACAATATTTTGTTGATGTGCTCTAGAAGCTAACTCAGGTACTACACCTCCATATTTTGCATGCACTTCTTGATTGGCAACTATATTACTTAAAACTTTACCATCGCAAATAACTGCTGCACTTGTATCATCACAAGAGCTTTCAATACCTAATATATATGTGTTTTTAGCGCTCAATTATTTCAAATTTATAACTGCAAAAATATCTATAATACGTTAGATATTCGTTAAAATTGATGTTTCTTTGCATTTAGGCAAGTTTTTTGCGTTTAGACTTTACCAAAATACACATCAAACATCATAAGAAAGCTAAGAAAAATAGTACTAAGAATAGTAGGAATCATATTGATTCTTCTGCTTTTATTGATGCTCATACTTTCTATTCCGCAAGTGCAAAGCAAAATAGCGCAAATAGCTACAAAAAAAGTAAATGAGGCATTCAATACTAATATTGTAGTAAAAAAAATAGATTTATCTATTCTTGGTAATGTTCAATTGAAAGGAATTGAAATTAGAGATCACCACAACGATACCCTTATTTTTGTAAAAAATTTAAAAACATCATTACTAAACGCTAAAACAATAACTGATAATAAAGTTAATTTAGATGATGTTACGCTTTCTGGCGTTCATTTTTATATGACTAAATATAAAGGTGAAGAAGATGACAGTATGAGTATATTTATTGATAGTTTTGATGATGGAAATGATGAAGAAAGTGATACTCCTTTTATTTTAAATGCCAGTAATATTTATATTGATGATTTAACCTATCAACTTTTTGACAACAACAAAAAAGAGCCGCTACAATATGGTGCCTACAAAGCTGGTGGAAGTGTTCAGGATTTTAATCTTACAGGTCCTGATGTTACCGCAAAAATTAGAGGGCTGTATTTAATAGACAATAGAAAATTAAACGTCACTAATCTTACCACTGATTTCTTTTACAGTAAAACGAAAATGTTGTTTGAAAGACTAACATTAGAAACGAATTATGGATCTAAAATAGTTGGTGATGTGAAGTTTAATTACAACAGAAAAGATTTTGCTAATTTCACAGACAAAGTTAGATTAAAAGGAAACTTTAAAAGAAGTATTGTTGCTGTAAAAGATGCTAATAGATTTTACAACGAATTAAGAGGAAACGATAAACTAATTTTTACAGGAAGTATAAATGGTACTTTAAACAACTTTAGTACGCCTAATTTAAACATGTATTCCAAAAACGGAATGGTGATTAAAGGTGATATGGGATTTGTTAATTCTTTTAATACCGACAGAGGTTTCGTTTTTGATGCTAACTTAAAAAAGGTTTCTTCAAATTACAACCAATTAAAAAGCATACTTCCAAATATTCTAGGAAAAACGCTTCCTACAAGCTTTCAAAAAATTGGAAACTTCTCTATTGCTGGTATTATAAGGTTAACTCCTGATCAAATGGACGCCACCTTAAACTTAGACTCCTCTATTGGAAGTACTATTTCTGATTTACAATTTACCAATATTGAAAACATTGATTATGCTTCTTATAGTGGTACAATTGAATTTATTGATTTTGATCTTGGTAAAATTACTGATAACGAAGATTTAAAAAACATCTCATTAAAAGCAGATGTAATTGGTAGTGGTTTTAAAGTAGAAAATATAAACTCAACTATTATTGGTAAAGTTTACAAGGTTGATTTCAGGGGATATCCTTATCAAAACCTTACTGTAAATGGTCAATTTCAGAATAGAAAGTTTGATGGAATTTTAATTTCAGATGATGAAAATTTCAAACTAGATTTTAAAGGTTTAGCTGATTTTTCTTCTGAAATTAATGAATTTGACTTTACCGCTAACATTGATAAATTAGATTTAAACAAAACCCATTTTTTTAGTCGTGATAGTATTTCTGAAATAAAAGGTATTGTAAAATTAGATGTAGTTGGTAATAACTTAGATAATATTGTTGGTAAAGCAACTTTTGAAAATTTCATTTATAAAAATGAAAAAAGAACTTACAAGTTCACCAATTTTAATATTAATTCTTCTGTAAAAGATAGTATTAAAACTATTGAAGTTAACTCAAAAGATATTGTAAATGGAAAGCTTGAAGGTAAATTTATTTTTAAAGATTTATCTCCTGTAGTTCAAAATGCTTTGGGTAGTGTATATTCTAACTACCAACCGATACCGGTTGAGAAAAATCAATTTTTAAATTTTGATTTTACTATTCACAATCAAATTGTAGAAGTTTTTTTACCCGAAATTTCTATTGGAAAAGATACCAGAATCAAAGGAAAAATAAACTCGAACAAAAACGCTGTAAAACTTACCTTTTCTTCTCCTTATGTAAATGCATATAAAAATGTGTTAGATGAAATTGTTTTAAGAGTTGACAATAAAAACAAACTTTACAACACACACTTAACCACAAAAAAAATTAAAACAAAATATTACGATATCAAAAACTTGAATTTACTGAATCGTACTGTTAATGATACATTGTTTTTTAAATCGACATTCAAAGGTGGTAAAAGAGAAACTGAAGATTTCAATTTGAATTTCTTTTATACTATTAATAAAGATAAACGTTCTGTAGTTGGACTCCAAAAATCCACATTTAATCACAATGATTTTGATTGGATTATCAACCCTAAAAAAGATAACAACAATAAAGTATCTTTCAATGTAAAAGAAAAACATTACGAATTTAGTCCTTTTGAATTGATTTCAGAAAATCAGAAAATTGCTTTTGAAGGTAAAGTAATTGGCGATTCAGAAAAAGATTTAAAAGCTAATTTTACTGATGTTTCGTTACTTAGTTTTTTACCAGACATGGATGATATTACTCTTGCTGGTACTTTAAATGGAGAAGTTTCTCTGAAAGAAAAAGATGGAATTATTGACCCAAAAGCAAACTTAACCGTAAATGATGTTATTGTAAATGATTTCTCTCAAGGGGTTTTAAAAATGAAAATAGATGGAGATAATTCTTACAAGAAATATGATATAGATATTTCTTTGAGAGATTATAACTTTGATAATGTTAAAATAGTTGGTGGATTAGATTTTTCTACTGATAACCCTCAAGTTGACTTAAAGGTTAACTTTAAAGAATATGAATTGAATGGTTATAATGACTTTGCCAAAGACATTATAGACAATTTAAGAGGTAGACTATCTGGTGAGTTTACAGCAAAAGGCCCTGCTTTAAACCCTATTTTTAAAGGATATCTACAATTAGATGATGCTGGGGTAACTTTTCCTTACTTAAATATTGATTTTGACCTTGTTGAAAATACAAGAATTAGATTGCAAAATCAATCGTTCATCTTTGGAGGTACTGTATTACAAGATACCAAATATGATACGAGAGGTTATTTAAATGGTAGTGTAACTCATGAAGATTTTCAGAAGTGGTACTTAAAATTAGATATTGACACTCCTAACCTACTGGTTTTAGATACCAAAGAAGCAGAAGAAATTCCATACTATGGTAAAGGATTTATCAGAGGAAACGCAAGAATTAGAGGACTAACCAGTAATTTAAGTATTGGTGTAAATGGAAGAACACAACCTGGAACTGTTTTTGTGATTCCTTTAAATGATGTTACTACTGTTAACAATTACAAATTAATTCGATTTAAAACAGGGGAACAAGAAGATACTAAAGATCGCACCATAGATAAAATAAAGGGTTTAAACTTAAAATTTGATTTAGCCGTTACCAAAGATGCAGTTGCTCAGGTTGTAATTGACAAAGTTTCTGGTAGTGATTTAAAAGGTAGCGGAAACGGAAACCTTCACATAGAAATAGATACTCGTGGTAAATTTATCATGGATGGTGGTATTACCATAGATAATGGTTTTTACAACTTTAAATATGGTGGAATTATCAGTAAACCTTTTGAAGTACAAAAAGGAGGAACCATTTCTTGGAGTGGTGACCCGTTAAAAGCTGAATTAGATTTAACCGCAGTGTATCAAACAAAGGCTAATCCTGCTCAATTATTAGATAATATTAATTCTACTAGAAAAATACCTATTGATTTATACACGAAAATCACTGGTGGTTTATTTGACTCTAAACAAGATTTTGATATCAAAATACCTAATGCCAACTCAACAGTAGCGTCTGAATTAGAATTTCAATTAAATGAAAATGACTTGAACACCAAAATGCAACATTTTACTTTTTTAATGGCTTTTGGTACTTTTTATAATGAAGAAACTATTGGTAACAGTGCTTCTGTTGGTTTAACAGGAACTGCAGCTCAAATGGCTTCTAATATTTTATCTAGTGTTATAAATAAAGAAGGAAGTAAGTTTAAAGTAGGTGTAGGTTATACACAAGGTGATAGAACAAATGTAGAACAACTTCAAAACGCAACAGATGACCAAGTAGATGTTTCTGTATCTACTCAAATATCAGACCGTGTGCTGGTAAATGGTAAAGTTGGTGTACCTGTAGGCGCCAACACACAAACAAGTGTGGTTGGAGAAGTTAAAGTAGAAGTTTTATTAAATGAACAAGGTACGTTAAGAGGTACTTTCTTCAACAAACCTAACGACATTCAATTTGATATTGACAACGAAGGATATACACAAGGACTAGGACTCTCATACCAAGTTAATTTTAATACGCTTTCTGAATTAGGAGAAAAATTAGGATTAAAAAAGAAAAAGAAGAAGAAAGAAGAAAAAAAAGATAGTATTATTGTAAAGAAAAGAAAGTTAATTAACTTTAAGGCCAAACAACAAGACACTACTAAAATCAAAAAATGAGAAGAACTGGTAAAAATTATGTCATTCTAACTTTAAAAGGAATGGCTATGGGAGCTGCAGATGTGGTTCCTGGAGTATCTGGTGGAACCATTGCTTTTATTTCTGGAATTTACGAAGAGCTACTACAATCCATAAGTAATATAAACCTTAGCTTACTTAAAACATTAAAAAAAGACGGATTTAAAAAAGCTTGGGAACAACTAAATGGAAATTTTCTATTAGCACTATTTTCTGGAATTTTTATCAGTATTATTTCATTAGCTAAAGTAATTTCATGGTTACTAGTAAAACATCCTATTTTACTTTGGTCTTTTTTCTTTGGTTTAGTACTGGCAAGTGTTATTTATGTTGCTAAACAAATAACCAAATGGAATATACTCACAATGTTTCTTGTACTTATAGCTACTACGCTTGCTTACATCATTACAACATTACCTCCTTTAGTTTCTGAAAACTCATCTAATTTATTTTTGTTTTTAGCAGGAGCTATAGCTATTTGTGCTATGATTTTACCTGGAATTTCTGGATCTTTTATTTTAGTTTTATTAGGAGCTTATAAACCTATTTTAGCAGCCGTAAGTAATAGAAATTTTGTTGTTATTATCACTGTTGCTTTAGGTTCTTTATTCGGATTGTTATCTTTTTCAAGAATTTTAAAATGGTTATTTGCCAATTATAAAAACTACACTTTAGCTACTTTAACTGGTTTTATTATCGGTTCTTTAAACAAAATATGGCCTTGGAAAAAAGTTTTACGTTACAGAACTAATTCTCATGGAGAGCAAGTTCCTTTTAATGAATTATCAGTATCTCCATTTTCATATGAAGGAGAACCATACTTAATGTATGCTATTTTGCTAATGATTGTTGGCTTTGCTTTAATTTTACTTTTAGAAAAACTTGCAGTAAAAAAATAAACCTTTTTCAAATGTATCAGGAAAAGACATTTACTCAAAAAGTAACATTATTCTTAAAAGGAATTGCAATGGGTGGTGCAAATAAAGTACCCGGCGTTTCTGGAGGAATGGTCGCTTTTGTTATGGGCTTTTATGAAGAGCTGATCTTTTCCTTCCAAAGAGTTAATAGCAAAGCTTTAAAACTACTTTTAAAAGGTAGATTTTCATCTTTTTTAAAATACACCAATTTTACTTTTTTAGCATACGTAATGCTAGGAAGTATGTGTAGTTATTTTAGTGTATCACTACTATTAGATTACTTTTTAAAGCATTACGAATTATATGTATGGGCTTGGTTTTTTGGTATGATCATAGGCTCTATTTATTATATTTCTAAAGATTTTGGTAAATGGACTAGCGCTAACATAATTTCTTTAATTGTAGGAATTACTATTGGTCTTTTGATTAGCTTTATGACTCCAGCTAGAGAAAATGACAATCTATGGTTTGTCTTTTTATGCGGAATTATTGGTGTTTCTGGAATGACATTACCCGGTCTTTCTGGTTCTTTTATTCTAATATTATTAGGAAACTATGTATTATTGTTAGTAGATAGTGTTAATGTTTTAGGTAGCGTAATTACAAGCTGTCTGTCAGGAGATTTTTCTGTATTAAAAGACACTGTAAAAATCAGATATCTTAAAATAATAAGTGTATTTACATTAGGCTCAGCATTTGGACTGGTTTCAATATCTCATGGCTTAGGTTATGTTTTAAAAAGATGGAATTCTCAAGTAAATGCCATTATTATTGGTTTTATTAGTGGTTCTTTAGGAATTGTTTGGCCATGGAAAAAAACTATCTATAAAATTGAAAATGGAGCTTTTTTATTAGACAAAAAAGGCAATAAAATAATCGAAAATTATGAACGTTTCATTCCAAACATTGAAAAGATTGATACCTGGACAGCTATCGGTTTTATTGTATTAGGAATTGTTTTAATTTTAGTGATTGACTATTATGGCAACAGAAGAAAATAATTATTTATTTGGACTCCTAGGGAAAAATATTTCATATTCTTTCTCTAGAGGATATTTCTCAGAAAAATTTGAATTACTAAAACTTGTAAATCATAAATATGTAAACTTTGATATTCAAGATATTTCTGAATTAAAAACTGTTTTAAAAGAAAACGAACCTTCTTTAAAAGGAATGAATGTTACAATTCCGTACAAAGAAACTGTTTTTCAATATTTAGATAAAGTAGACAAAAAAGCTCGTCAAATAGGTGCTGTTAATACTATTAAGTTCACTAAAAAGGGAAAACTTATTGGATATAACACGGATTTTTATGGATTTAAAAACTCTATAAAACCATTGTTAAAAACACATCATAAAAAAGCTTTAATTTTAGGAACAGGTGGTGCTTCTAAAGCAATTGCCTATGCTTTAAAAAAACTAAATATTGAATATAAATTTGTTTCTAGAAGCGGTGATGGTGAAACTATTTTAAGCTACAATGATTTGAACGAAAAAATTATAACAGAATACAACATTCTTATCAATTGTACTCCTTTAGGAACCCATCCTAACACAGATCAGTCTCCTAATATTCCCTATGAATTTATTTCTAACAAACATTTGTTATACGACCTTATTTACAACCCAAGTGAAACTCTATTTTTATCTAAGGGAAAACAACAAGGTGCAGCTATAAAAAACGGATTGGAAATGTTAGAACTCCAAGCTGAAAAAGCTTGGGAAATATGGCAATAATGATTTTTTTTTGAATGAAGTTTAAAATCAATCAGTAATAGCAAGAATCATTATTCAATATTCATTATCTTTATAAACGAATTAACGGAACTTAAACATAATTAATATGTTAGAAAACAACGACAACAATGTAGAGGAAAACGTAAAAAATACGTTAGAAAATCAAGTATCTGAAGAAACTCAAACTGCTGTAAATGAAATAGAAGACGTAGTAGCTGAGAATTCTGAAAAAGCCGAAGAAGCAGACAAAATACCAATGTTAGATTATGCTTCTATGGAACTTGAACAACTTGTTTCTGAATTAAAAAAATTAATTAAAAACAATCCAATACAACTAATTAAGCCTAATGCAGATAGTATTAAAAGTTCTTTTAATATTAAATTTGGCAAATTGTTGTCTGAAAAAAAAGAACAGTTTTTAGCTGAAGGAGGAAATTCTATTGACTTCCAATTTTCAAGCCCTGTAAAGTCTGAATACAACGCATTGTTGAAAGACTATAAAACCAAAAGAGATGCATATTACTCTCAGTTAGAAAATCAATTAAAAGATAATCTTGAAAAAAGAAATACTTTAATTGAAGAATTGAAGCTTTTAATTGAAAATGCTGATCCAAAAACAATGTATAATGAATTTCAAAAAATTCAAGAACGTTGGAAAGCAATTGGTGGCGTACCTAGAACTAAATATAATGATACATGGAAAATTTATCATCACCATGTAGAGCGTTTCTATGATTTATTACACTTAAATCAAGATTTTAGAGAGCTAGACTTCAAACATAACTTAGAAGAAAAACAAAAATTAATTACAAGAGCTGAAGCTTTAATTAACATTGATGATGTGAATGTAGCTTTTAAAGAGTTACAAGAATTACATCGTTTATGGAAAGAAGAAATAGGGCCTGTTGGTAGAGAGTTTAGAGAAGATGTATGGAACAAATTTAGCGAAGCTACCAAAAAATTACACGATAAAAGACATGATTATTACAGAGATGTAAGATCTAAGCATCAAGAAATCATTGAAGCTAAATTAGTTATTGTTGAAAAAATCAGTAATTATGATTTCTCTAGTAATAAAAATCATAAAGATTGGCAAAGAAGTATTAGAGAGATAGAAGCTCTAAGAAAAGAATATTTTGATGCTGGAAAACTTCCTTACAATAAAAGTGAGGGTGTATGGCAAAAATTAAAAGAAGCAACTAAGCGATTTAATAGTGCTAAAAATGCTTTTTACAAAGTAGAAAAATCTTCTCAAACCGAGAATCTTAAAAAGAAAATGGAATTAGTTGAACTAGCTGAAAGTCTTCAAAACAGTGAAGATTGGGAGACTACAACTAATACTATGAAGCGCATACAATCTGATTGGAAAAAAATTGGTCATGTGCCTAGGAAGTTTTCTGATGAAATTTGGAATCGCTTTAAAACTGCTTGTAATGGATATTTCGATAGATTAAATTCTCATAGAAATGGTGTGAGTGAAGAGATGGAAGCTGTGGTTGTTAGTAAAAAACAATTTATAGAGTCATTTAAAGAAAATGATAGCTTAACTATTGAAGAAATTCAAGATGCTATTGCTAAATGGAGAGAATTAGGTTCTTTACCTAGAAATGCTCGTCATTTAGATGGTAAATTTAATAAAGTTGTTGATGCACATTTAACGAAATTAAATCTAGGTCGTGAAGAAATAGAGATGATGAAATTTAGAAACGTTATTGATAATTATTTAGCTCAAGAAGACTTCAGAAAACTAGATAGTGAGCAATTCTTTATACGTAAGAAAATCAGTGAAACTGTTAGAGAAATGCAACAGTTAGAAAATAACTTAAGCTTTATTTCTAATGCTACAGAGGATAATCCTTTAGTTCAAAACGTTCGTAAAGGAATCCAAGAATTTAAAAATGAACTTGATATCTGGCAATTAAAACTAGATTATATTAAAAAATTAGACTACTAATTTTTTAGTTAATTGTAATAATATAAATATAAAACCCCATCAAATTGATTTGATGGGGTTTTAATTTCTAAAAATCTAATGCTTTTATAATACTCTCACATTAACTGCATTTATTCCTTTTTTTCCTTGTTGAAGTTCAAATTCGACTTTATCATTCTCTCTGATATCATCAATTAAACCAGAAACATGTACAAAATGTTCTTTGTTAGTTCCTTCTTCTGTAATAAATCCGAATCCTTTTGAATCGTTGAAGAATTTTACTGTACCTATACTCATATAAAAAATTAATACGTTACTTATTTTATTACAAGTAACTGTTTGTTAATTACAAATGTAATGCCAAAATATATTTTACACTAAAAAAAGTCGTTGAAATTCAACGACCTTTTTTATTTATCTTATCTCTTTATTGAGACTTTGTACTTTACTTACTTTCTTTTAAAATAATAAGTAATAGCATCATTTAAAAATTGATCTCTTTCTTCAATTACTAATTCAGTAGCTGTAACTTCTTTTACTACTAAATCATCAAAAATTCTTTCTCCTAAATCAAATTCTTGATTGTTTCCTGCATCTAATAAATCTCTAAACTTAAAAACAGCTATTAATAACTCATTATCATCTTCATCGTAAGCCCAATTACCATCTCTTTCTTCACTTCTTACTTCTGAATCATAATACACTAACTCACAATTTGCAACTGTTTCGTCATAATCCAATTCAGCTATTTCATCGTCTATTCTATCAGTATATGTACCATCTTGACTCATAGAAAATGTAACTTCTCTATTAATTTCTTTACTATAATCCGAAATCGCAATCTGATCTCCATTCTGACAATCTACTTGCTCAATAACACCAACTTCTCCTTCTACTCTATCTAATACCCATTCTCCTACTAAATCGGCATTTCCTCCCCAAGATTCAATAACAACACAAACTGTTTCTATAACACTAATGTTATTATTTTCATCGTAAAGACATATTTCATAGCAAAACTTACCTGCAGGTATAGTACTATTGAAATTTACATCTATAGAACGATCATCTACTTGTACTTTAGCTACAGTATTTTTTGTATTGTTAGAAAATAAAGCTGTTTTATTTCCTGATTTAAATCCAAAACTTGAGCTTGGAATGTCAAAATAACTACTAGTTGGATTACCATCTGCATCGTTTACACGAACATAAGCTCCTGCTATTTGATCATTCGAAGAGAATTTGATAGAAAACCCTGTACCTTGAATTCCTGTCGTTTCTGTTTTGTTTAAAGTAAAATCTAAAGATCCACTTGGAGACGGTGGCGTACCAGTAATTTTGTTCGCTCCAGGAATAGACATTCCGCTTTCTAATAAATTTAAAGGAATATTTGTATCCTCTGAAGCATTTTGTTCGTCGGCAATTGTTTCTCCATTATCAACTGGAGGTGATGTTGTATCATCACTACAAGAGATTAATAAGGTTGAAAATGAAATTGCCATAGCAAATAAAAAAGTATTGAACTTCTTCATGATTAAATTTTTTAAGTTAACAGCTACGAAAATATTATTTTTTTATAAATATTAAAATTATAGCACAAAAAAACCATTGATTATCAATGGTTTTTTATATTATTATTAAACTATATTGGTTACTTAAAATTAGTATCCATTTTTAAGTAATCTAAAAATTCTCTTTTCGTTTCTTTATCTTTAAACTTACCACCAAATTCAGCAGTAACCGTAGAACTCTCAATATCTTTAATACCTCTTGAGTTTACACACAAGTGCTTTGCATCAATTACACATGCAACATCTTCTGTACCTAATGCTTCTTGCATTGATTGAACTATTTGCATAGTTAAACGCTCTTGTACCTGTGGTCTTTTAGCAAAATACTCTACAATTCGGTTCATTTTAGATAAACCTATTACTTTTCCGTTAGATATATATGCTACATGAGCACGACCAACTATTGGTAATAAATGATGCTCACAAGTAGAATATACGACTATATTCTTCTCAACCAACATTTCACCATAATTATACTTATTGTCAAATGTTGATGCTTTAGGCATATTTTTAGGATCTAATCCCATGAAAAGCTCATTAACAAAAGCTTTTGCAACACGCTTTGGCGTTCCACGTAAACTATCATCAGTTAAATCCATTCCAAGTGTTATTAGAATATCCTTTACACTTTCCTGAATTCTTTCAATTTTTTCTTCATTGGTAATATCAAAAGCATCAGCGCGCAATGGTGTTGATGCAGATGTAGCTATATGATTATCTCCAATTTCGTCGATTCTATCGTCTTTCATATTAGTTGTACTCTCAAACATCTTTTTTTGTTTAACATTATACTATAAAGATAAAACAAAAAAATGTTTTTATTCTATTTTTTTAATAATTTCACTAATCGTTAATAAATTTTGTTCTCTAGTTTCACAGTTTTTGAACATAAATTTATCACCTTCAACATCAGTAACTACATATTCTATAGCCCTCTTATCAACATATTTCCATTGTTTCTTTTGTTGATTGTTACTTTTTGCTACGTCTGGATATAATTCTGATTTAATTCCATTTGCACGTAATTCTGCAATCGCTTGAACTTTTTGTAAGCTCTGTTCTTCGTTAAAATTTAAAAATAAGACTTTAGGTTTTGGTAATTCTACCGTTTCAAATAAACCTAATTCTTCCATCACAAGGTAAATTCTATCTAAACCAAAAGATATACCTACACCACTTACATCTTTTAATCCGAAAATACCTGTCAAATCGTCATATCTTCCACCGCCACCAATAGAACCTAACTTAACTTCTTTAGGTGCGGCTACTTCAAAAATTGCTCCAGTATAATAGTTCAATCCTCGTGCCAAAGTAACATCTAGTTCTAAAATTGCCGTTTTTAAACCTAACTTTTCAATATTACTGATAACAAATTCCAATTCTTTTACTCCTCTCATACCTTCTTCAGAAGTAGCTAACATTGTTTTTAATGAATTTAATTTATCTGTATTGGTACCTGTAAAATCAAATAATGGTTGCACTTTATTAATGGCTTCTTCAGAAATTCCTTTTGATATCATTTCTGCTGTAACACCATCTTTACCAATTTTATCTAACTTATCTAAAGCTACCGTAAAATCGATTAATTTATCTTTTGCACCAATAACTTCTGCAATTCCTGAAAGAATTTTACGATTATTGATTTTAATGGTCGTTCCTTTTATATTTAACTTACTAAAAACACCATCGTATAATTGAACAAATTCAACTTCTTGCCATAACGATTTACTACCTACTACATCTGCATCACATTGATAAAATTCTCTGTAACGACCTTTTTGAGGTTTGTCTGCTCTCCAAACTGGTTGTATTTGGTAACGTTTAAACGGAAATGTAATTTCGTTTTGGTGTTGTACTACATAACGAGCAAATGGCACTGTTAAATCGTAACGCAATGCTTTTTCAGATAACTCACTAGATAAGAACTTACTATTTTTGTATAATGCACTTAAAATATAATTGGATATTTTAGATATTGAAGATCTTTTTAAAACTGAAAAATAATGTTCAAAGTTATCTTCTCTTAAATTAGGATTACTATTAAACTCAATAATTTTATCTATTATCCTTTTTCTTCTATCTGATTTATTTAATTCATTAAATATTAATTCTGCACCAAAATCATTAATACTCTTAAAGACATATTTGTATTGTCTTACAATCAGCTCGAAATTTTTTTCTATATTACTTTTGGTATCATTTTTAATTCTACCAATTAAATTTCTGTAAATCTCTACTATAAAATTATTAATTTCAATTCCATATTTGGAATTTACTTTCATATAATCTCCAGAGTTTAAAATTTTAAAAATCAAACGATCTCCTTCTTCTCCATACTTACCCATAAGAGTATCTGAATTTTCAAAACTTGGTGTTTCTATAGGTTGAAAACCAAATAACTCAAAAGAATGCTTTATTGTATTGAATATATAATTTCTTCTAGCTACTTGTGTTGATGAAAAATCTCTTGTCCCTTTTGGAATTTCTGGTTTCATATTTAATTATGAATTTTTTAATTTTCAATTTTAAGTGTGATTCTGCAAACTTATAATTGAAAAATTATATTTTTAAAATTAGTTTGCAAATATCTGAATTTATTGGCAGTTTATGAAGTTTTATTTCGATGTTTTAACTGGTAAATAGCTGCGTTTAACTCAAACCCTAACAACAGTATAATTGAGTTTAACCAAACAAATAACATTAAAATTAATAATGTACCTATTGAACCATATAACTGGTTGTACTTAGCAAATTTCACTACATATATTCCGAATAAATAAAATGTAAATAACGACACCACTGTTGTTAAAATAGCCCCTGGTGAGAAGAATTTTATATTACTTCCTTGTTTCGTTCCATATCTAAACAACAATGCTACAATAGTATATATCATTATTAAAAAGATTAAACCTCTACCTAAATAAAATAAATTCAACTCGTCTGTATCAAACCAACCTATTTTATTGATTCTGATTAATGCTATTTGATATAGTATAATTAATGACACTGTTATAATTAAAAAGAAACACATTAACAATGAAACTGCTAATGATACAATGTAGGCTTTAAAAACATTTCTGAATTCTTTTACATGATAGGAATATTCAAATCCTCCAAAAATAGCATTGACTCCATTTGTCATTAAAAATATAGACCCTAAAAAACCAAAAGATAATAACCCTCCATACTGGTTATTTAAAATATCTTTTATAACTCCGTCAACAGCATCAAATGTTTTAGGTGGCAAACCTTCTCTCATTAAATCGAATAACGTCGTTTGAAAACCTTCTACTGGAATATATGGAAGTAGTGTTAATATAAACAGTAAAAAAGGAAAAATAGCCATAAAAAAACTGAATGCAATCCCTCCTGCTCTAGTTGTTAAAGCTCCTCTAACAATTCCGATTACATACATTTCAATAACATCATACAAAGACATTCCTTCTAGTCCAGGGATTTTAATCTTTTTCCCTAGTACTACCAACCAATTTATTACTGGAATTTTTTCAAGGCTTTGTTCTATTTCTTTCGACATTTTTTGTATTTGGTCTTTTTTAGTGCAAATGTTTATAGATTCCCTCTAATTTTCAATTTCAAAGGTACGAAGGTTTTCAGTTTTTTCTATTTTTTATACTGATATAAAACACAATTAGAATACTATTTAAAAAGATTACTCTACTTTTATTTTATACTTTTCTAATAAATTAACCACATTATCTTTTGAAAAAACTGCTTTTTCTAATTTGTTAGTTTCAATATTTATAGAAAAGTTACTTGATGTTTTAAAATTTACACTTCTTAAATCGGTTTCTTCAAATACAGATCCGAGTAAATCACAATTATCAAAATAACTGTGCTGTAAATCTGCCTGAGAAAAATCTACTTCTCTAATGCTACATTCTATAAACTGAAAATTTTGTGCTTTTAATTGATAAAATGAAGCGTAATCTAGTTGACTATTGGTAAAATTTATCTTTAATAAAAAAGGATCTATTTCATAAAACTTTACTCCTAATAATTTTGAGTTTATAAAGTGAACTTCTTTAAAACTACTCTCTTTCAATCGGGTATTACTTAAATTACAATCAATAAAATCACAATCTAAAAATTCAGAATTTACAATATGCATATCAGAAAAATCGCAATTCTGAAAAGTACAAGAATCAAAATCTGATCTGCTAATTTCTTCGTTTGTAAAACTTCTTTTTATAAATGTTTCACTATCGTAATAATCGTTCATTAAATAATTTTTTACTCTTGTAAAATATACAAATAATGTTATAATAGATGATAGCTATTTGATACGTTCATTATAAATCCAAGAAATGATCATTTCATCTGACATTAACTTTCCTATTACTCTGTATTTAGAATGTGCTATTGGGCTGTAAGAGTTTAATTTTTCTGAAACTACACCTTTCTCTGGTTCGTAATAATCGGCATGTATAAACCTAACTTTATCATTATTCACATAAATATACCCTGTATGTGAATCGAGTCCTACCAAATACAAACCATTACCAGCGGTTTTCAAATATTCTTCAACCTCAATAACAGGTTTATTCACAAATCTTTTTATTTGTTCTTTTGATAATTTTTTAATGAATACCTCTGAAGCAGATTGCGCCCATTTTATTCTAGGAATATTAAAACCAACATCTGTTAATGTATTTGTTATAAAATATCCACAAGCAATGCTACCTTTCTTCGGAGTTCTTGTCATTCCACTAAAACTCCATTTAGTACCGTGCCAATAAGAAAACACTTCTTCTGCTATATTTTTTATTAAATACGCTCTAGCTTCTTTTACAATCTTCTTTTTAACTGCTGCATTTGAAGTTTTATAAGCAATATGAAAACTATCTCTTTTAGATATTACTTCTTCTAAAAAAACGACATATTCTTTTTTAATTTCCGGGCTAACTTTTGATTTTTCTTTTGTTGTTACTGAACAAGCAATTAGAATTGTTAGTATGAGTAGTATAGTTATCTTTTTCATATGCTTTTTCTTTTGTAAATATAACTTCTTTTTTCTTTAATTATTCATAGTAAACTTGTGTTCTATTACTTTTCCATTATCATAAGTTATAAAACCAAAAAGTTCTTCTTCTTTTAAAATCAATCTCATTTTTTTCAAATATGTATACTTTACTTCTTCTGGATTGGAATGAATTTTAATTTCATTATTTATAAATTCCCATTTGTATTTAAACGAATAAGAATAAGTTTCTTTATCACAACTAGAAATTCCTTTTTCTATAAGTTTTACTTCTTCTTCAGAAAATGTAACAACGATATAAATTTGTTCTCCTGCACAAGGATTATCATCTGGAGTTTCTTCACATACTGAATTAACATTGGCTGAAAATGTGTTACCCAATAGATTTAGATCTGATTTTTGTGCTTGAATTGTAATTACTATCAATATAAAAATCAAGTTTAATTTCATTTCCCTGTTATTTACATTCTTTTAATACTTCTTTTTATATATCCAATACCTATAACTATTATAGAAATTATCATGATGATAATAAAACTCAAAATACTAAACATCCACCAGTAAAAATCAAATCCATGAGAATAAGCAGTTCCTTGAACTACTCCAGAAATAGTTCCTGTAATGAATGCTACAGTTGACATTTGCTGAAAATATTTTTGGGGATTGATAAAAGCTCCATTTTTTCTTAAACCTAAAATAATGGCACCAACAATAGCTAATAAATTGATTAAACTGTAAATCATTTTTGTTATAGAATATGATATAAATTTACTGTTATAAAACGAAAAACGATCAGAAGAATTTAATTCTGATCGTTTGTAATTAATATTTGTAAAGAAATATCGTTTTTTAGTAAATACTAAAGTATCATAATTTGAAGCTAAAAATTATTTCAATCCTCTAGCTTTTAGCATTGGAGTTGCTTGAGGATCACGTCCTGCGAACTCTCTATACATTTTTGCATAATCCATTGTATTTCCTTTAGATAATACTTGTTTACGGAATTTATCTCCATTCTCTCTAGTTAATAATCCGTTGTTTTTAAACCAATCATATGCATCATGACTTAACATTTCTGTCCATAAATATGAATAGTATCCAGCTGCATAACCTCCACTAAAAATATGAGCAAAATATGTTGAACGGTATCTTGGTGGAATTTCATCAATCTTTAATTTCATTTTAGCCAAAGCTTCTTCTTCAAACTTAGCTACATCTTTAATTTCTGTATCAACACCTATTGTGTGCCATTGCATATCTAAATTAGAAGAACATAAATTTTCTATAATTGAATATCCTTGATTAAAAGTTCCTGCTTCTTTTATTTTCTTTAATAATGCATCTGGAATCACTTCTCCTGTTTTATGGTGTAATGCATAATTATTTAACACATCTGGATGCGTTGCCCAATTTTCATTTACTTGTGATGGAAACTCTACAAAATCTCTTGCGGTACTTGTACCTGAAATTGATGCATATTTTTGATTTCCAAATAAACCATGTAAAGCATGTCCGAACTCATGAAACATTGTTTCTACCTCATCAAAACTAATTAAAGCTGGTTCTCCTTCTGCTGGTTTTGGTGAATTACATACGTTGTATACTACTGGTTTTTGATTTCTTAACTTAGATTGCTTTACAAATGCACTCATCCAAGCACCTCCACGTTTACTATCTCTTGCAAAGAAATCTCCATAGAACAATCCTAGCTTACTTCCATCTTCTTCAAAAATCTCATATACCACAACATCTGGATGATAAACAGGAATATCTGTACGCTTTTTAAAGGTTAATCCATATAACTTTTTAGCAGCAAAAAATACTCCTTTTTCTAATACATTATTAATTTCAAAGTATTGTTTTACTTCTTCTTCATCTAAATTATATTTTGATTTACGAACCTTTTCAGCATAATGATTCCAGTCGTAAGGAGCTAATTTAAAATCACCTCCATCTTTTTTAATTTCTGCTTGAATTTCTTTTATTTCTGATGCTGCTTTGTCTAATGAACCTGGAATTAAGTTTTTAAACATTTCAAAAACTTTATCTGGAGTTGTAGCCATAGTTCCTTGCAAACTCCAACTAGCATAATTATCAAAACCTAAAATTTTAGCTTTTTTAGCACGTAAAGCAACCATTTCAGTTACTAATTCTCTAGTATCAAAAGCTCCTCCTTCTGCTCTGTAAATAGATTTTTTAAATAAATCTTCTCTAACTTCTCTATTTTGTAAAGTTTGTAAAGATGGTTGTTGTGTTGTATTAATTAATTGAATTTCATAAGTACCATCTTCTTTAGCAATAGATTTAATTTTTTCTTCTGAAAAACCTTTTAATTTGTCTTTATCAGAAATAACAACACCACCTTTTTTACTTGCATCTAATAATTTTTTACCAAAATCATTTGATAAACCAGCTATTTCAGCATTTATCTCTTTTAATTCTTTCTTTTTATCTTCTGATAAATTTGCACCTGCTTTTACAAAATTCTTGTAATATTCTTTTACCAAGTGCTTAGATTCTGCATCTAAATCAGCGCTTTCTAAACTGTTGTAAACAGCTTTTACTCGTTCAAATAACTTTGTATTTAGTAAAATTTCATCTCCGTGTTTTGAAAACTTTGGAGCTAATTCTTTTTGATTTTCTCTAATTACATCATTTGTATGTGCACCTGCTAAAGCAGAAAACACTGCACTTACATTATCTAATGTTTTACTACTTTCTTCTAACGCTAATATGGTGTTATCAAAAGTAGGTGCTTCTGTATTTGCTACAATTTTTGCTATTGCTTCATTTTGAACTTCCATACCTTTTAATATAGCAGGCATAAAATGTTCATTTTTTATTTTTGTAAAATCTGGAGCACCATAGTCTAAAGTACTCTTTTGTAATAGTGGATTTTCAGTTATTTCTGTAGCTGCCATATCACTGTTTTCTTTTTTAGTTTCGTTAGTATTACAACTTGCCATAAAGGCTAAAGTTGCCACTAACATTATGTGTTTTTTCATTCCGACTTGCTTATTAATTTATGTATTGTATTGTTTGTTAAGTTTTGAATATTTGCTGTAATTTTTTCTATTGACCAATTCCACCATTGTATTTTCAACAATTCTTCTATCGTTTCATCGTCAAAGCGTTTTCTAATTTCTTCTGCAGGATTCCCTCCTACTATTGTGTACGGAGGTACATCTTTTACTACAGTTGCATTGGTAGCTATAATAGCACCATCACCAATTGTTACTCCAGCCATTATAGTAGCGTTATGTCCAATCCATACATCATTTCCTACCACTATATTTCCTTTGTTTGGATATGATTTACCTTCCATCGCTTTTTCCCATCCATTTCCAAAAATTGCAAATGGATATGTAGAGATAGCATCTGTTAGATGGTTTGCTCCATTCATTATAAAACTAACACCAGAAGCAATCATACAAAACTTACCTATAATCAACTTATCTCCTGTAAAGTCAAAGTGATATTTTACGTTCTTTTCAAAGTTTTCTACATTTTCAAAATCATCATAATAGGTGTAATCACCAACTATAATATTCGGATTTTTAATTACGTTTTTTAAAAAGCAAAGTCTATTATAATTCTCTAAAGGAAATTGTGTGTCTTTATCTGGTCCAAACATTTATTAATGTTTAATTAAATATACTTTTTCATCTAAAACCATTGTCGTTTTTCTATTACATCCACCAAACAAATTTGCCAGCATATATATTTCTTTCTTTTTTGTTTTTATTTTTAATAAATGAACATAATATCCTGTTTCTATAGTTTTAAATGCTATTGTGTTTTCTTTTACATTAGAATTTGAAACAGGGACTTGATTTTTGAGAGACGGAATTCTATCAACTTCTATGGGTTCTTTTTTTAATGTTTTGAGTTTATCTTGATTAATTAAATAGCCTTGATAAAAATCACTATACACTAAATTTTCAAACTCTTGCTGTATTTGTAGTATTTCATATGCTAACCTTTCATTTTTATCTGATTTTATTTCGAGTGTAAAAACACCTGAACCGCAAGCTTGCGCTACAGCTAAAACTTGATTCAATAAAAAAATTAAAAGCCAGCATTTAATCTTCACTAGTCAACAGCTTTTAAACTTAAGTCCATATTGTAAACAGAATGAGTTAAAGCTCCAGAAGAAATAAAATCAACACCACATTCAGCATACTTACGAATTGTTTTCTCGTTAATACCTCCTGAGCTTTCTGTTAAACAAGTATCACCAATTAACTCAACCGCTTTTCTAGTATCTTCATAATTAAAATTGTCTATTAAAATTCTGTAAACACCTTCATTTGATAAAATTTCTTTAATCTCTTCTAAATTTCTAGCTTCAACAATAATTTTTATATCTAAATTTTTCTCTGCTAAATATTTTTTGGTCTTTATTATAGCCTGAGTAATTCCGCCTGCAAAATCAATATGGTTATCTTTTATCATTACCATATCGTACAACGCAAATCTGTGGTTCTCTCCTCCTCCAATTTTTACTGCCCATTTCTCTAAAGCTCTAATTCCAGGAGTTGTTTTACGTGTATCTAATACTTTTGTTTTTGTACCTTCTAACAAATCCATAAACGAACGTGTTTTAGTAGCAATAGCACTCATACGTTGCATTGCATTTAACACTAATCGTTCTGCTTGTAAAATTGATTGCGATTTACCTGAAACATACAATACAATATCTCCGTATTTTACGCTCTCTCCATCATTTATTAAAGTTTCAATTTCTAAATCTGCATCTACATATTTAAAAACCATTTTTGCAAATTCTACTCCTGCAATAATACCTTCATCTTTTACTAATAACTTAGCTTTACCTGTTGCTTCCGCAGGAATACAAGATAATGATGTGTGATCTCCATCACCTATATCTTCTCTTATTGCATTGCTAATTATTAACGCTAACTCTTTATTAAATTGTTCTTTTGATATCATTTTTTAGATTGATTTTATATCTTTTTTATGATTTTATTTTTTGCAAAATATAGTAGTAATAGTACTGTAAATATAAGTAAATAGTCAAACATTAAATTTTTAAGATTCCACCCAAAATTAGTATGCGGACAATCAACTATAAACTCTTTATAAAACGTAAAAGGAAAACCTATTCTAAATTCGTTTAATTGAAAATGTTTAGTTAGAGGTGAATGAATTGTATTTAAAACAGTTAAAAACGAAACTGTACAAAAAACAAGTAATGAAAGTAATACTACTTTTAAAAAAGATTTCATTTATTAGATTCTACTACAAAAATACAGATTTTTGATTGTTGAAAATGATTCTTTACAATAAGAAACTTAAATATACGGTATGAAAAATGGGTATAACCTTGGCACATAAAACCACGATTATACCCATAACATCAAATAAACTACAAATAATAAAACAATATTGTTAACTAACTCTAAATATTAACTATCTAGATTGATTTTTATATCCAAAGTAGAATACAGTTAATCCAATTAATCTTTTAGCTTTTCGCACATTTCCTTTCATAGCATAATAATGTGCAATATCCATTAAAAACTGAACTGTTCTGTTTCCTTTATTCTCTTTTCTTAGTTCATAAATGTAAAGAGGAATCCTCAAATCTTCTTTACTAAATGATACACCTGAATATTTTTGTAATAATCTTAAATGTTTAAAACCAAATTCCTCTGTTGGTTCAATTTGCGTACCTTCTCCAAAATCATTCCAAGTAGCTACTTGAATAAAATCTATAGGATGACTCATCGACTCTTTAAACGATTCTTTAAACGTTTTTAAGTTGCGCCCCTTTACTCTCCAATCATCTGCCGTATCAGGCTTCCAACCTCCTTCAATATAATAATCATTAAACCTTGGATAAGCTACTCCACCAACTGTTCTAGAATTAAAATCTACAACATTTGTAAAATAACTAGACAATGTTTCTACATGATTTCTATCTATCCAAGCATACTCTCCTGTAGCATCTTCTGAACTAATTCTATCAGAAGAATCCCATAAAGTTAAAACTTCTGCTTCAGTTTTCATTGCATCAAAAATCACACTCCAATCATCTGGATTATCTATATAATTTGGTCCAAAAATCATTAACAGAGGATTTTGTTCTATTTTTATATAACTGCTGTTTGTAAAGTAGGTTTCTTCAATATACCTAATATCGTCAATTGCTTGCCTTGTTTGTAATTCTGTTAAATTTATTCTAGACTGAACGTCAATAACCCTGTCTTCATACATCACAGCAAACTCTAAATTGGTTTTCTCTAATTCTCTTATAAAATTTTCCATACCAACTTTTATGTTTTCAAAATCGAGTACATCTCTCGAGCCATACCAATCAAAAATAACACCATCAACACCACATAATTTCATCAATAATAAATGGTACTGCTGCAAATATTTATCGTTTGTAGAATATGGACCAATTAGTGGATAATAATGAGAAGCTATTTCTCTTTTACCTTTCTTGTTTTTTACATCTGGATTTTTATTTGTCATTGTCCAATGCTGACCCCAAAAACCATCAACCTCTAAGGTTTGGAACCATGGCATATAATGCACATATAACTTTTTTCCAGATTTAGTAGCTCTTTGCATTCCTCTTGTTGTGTTAGTAGTAACAAGAGTTAAATCCGTGTTCTTTTCTTCTTCAATTACTCCGGATAGATCATAATCCTCAAGCTCATCCATCCATACTTTGTAAAGCTCTTTTTTTTCTTCTTCTTCTAAAATAGCGTTTTCAATTTCTAGTTCGTTCTCTGTTGAACATCCTAGAAGTAGGACTAATATTAAATTAATCCCCATTAGTCTAATAACCTTCATATACATCATATTTAAAAATTAATTTCAATATCATGCCCCCTCACCGTAAAAGTATTTAAAAAAAATGCATTAGCATACGGGAAAAAAATCCTTTTTTAAATTAATTTCGCCCCTAAATGGAATAAAATGAAGATTAAATTACTTGCAATTGGTAAAACTGACGATAAAAACCTTATTCAGTTAATTGAAATGTATCAAAAAAGATTGAAACATTATGTAAAGTTTGATTTTGAAGTGATTCCTGATATAAAAAATGCTAAAAATCTTTCTGAAGAACAACAAAAAGAAAAAGAAGGAAATTTAATTTTATCTAAAATTCAAAATACTGATCAACTAATTTTATTAGATGACAAAGGAAAACAATATACTTCTGTAGAATTTTCATCTTTTCTTCAGAAAAAAATGAATTCTGGTATAAAACAATTGATTTTAGTTATTGGTGGTCCTTACGGATTTTCAGATGCTGTATATAAAAAAGCAAATGGGAAATTATCATTATCTAAAATGACATTTTCCCATCAAATGATTCGTTTATTTATTGTTGAACAAATTTACAGAGGTTTCACTATTTTAAAGAATGAACCTTATCATCATGAATAAACTAATTCTTTTTTATTAATTTCTGCACAAGCAAAGTAGATTAGTAAAATTTCTAATAACTGCATTGGAAAAATAATTGATAATGATTTTTCTGCAGAAAGCATTAGTAAAAACAATCCTGCAATTATTTCTACAACACCCGTTACTAAAGCAAACACTCCTATTTGTTTGTGTAATAATGCTACACTTATTCCTAACATTACTGTAAGCAAACCAAACAAAAGCATCTTAATTATTAGGATAAAATAAATCCATTCAAATAGCATAAAGAGAGCTGCAATCTCTATTACTCCAAAAACTGAAAAAGTAACTATGGTTATAATGGAAATAATTGTTAACAGATTATTTTCATAAACTTTACCTAATGCAGTAAAACCTCTCATAAAAAAGAAAAAAGTTGTAATGCTTATTACCTTTACCAATGCTAAAATAATGGTACTAAAAACAGATACTTCGTGCTCTATTCTAAAATATTCACTTGTAAACTCTACAAACCCAAAAATAAAATATACAATTCCTAAAATCCAAGATAGTTTTAATACCTTTTTTATGTTTACAGAAGAAACTCCTAAAGTAGTTTCAAAATTTACTTTTTTTATTTTTTCTTCAACAACTTCATATTCTTCTCCAAGTGCATTTAATATTGTTTTAATTGTATAGCTTCTCGGTGATGTTTCACCTGCTTCTATTCGTTGAATAGTACGAACATTAATATTGCATTTTTCAACAAGTTCTTCTTGAGTTAATCCTTTTTGTTTTCTTAATTCAAAAATCTTTTTTCCTAAAGCTGGCTGTTTCATAATATAGATATTTTTATTTTTCATACAATCTTACTTTAGCTTTTGGTTTTTATAAAACATTTCCTCTGATTTTGACCTGACATTTACCCGACATTCCAGCTATTACTAGCTAAACACAAAGTTAAAAAGTGAATTGCTAAAAAAACAAAACTTATTAAAAACTTTAATTATTGCCATTAAAACAAAGTGATAAACACTAAAAAAGATCTTAAAATATAAATTCTAAGACCCTTTCTACAAATAATAATTTTATGTTTTTAATTAAACACGCAATAAACATTTCCCGTAGATCCTACAGCTGTTCCTTTATAAATTTTTAAATGATTACAATTGCCCACTACATAAAATTTAGAGACACATACAGGCAGTCCGCAAGTATTTATAGGAATTCCTAAATACCCTCCTACTATTGTTTTACTTTCTTCTTTTTTTAATAAAATTGCTCCTTTAATTTCTTTTAAGATGTTTTTCTTCATTTTTAATAGGTTTTAGATTAATTCTTTTAAATCTATCTAATTAGCAAACTATTACCAAATCTACATTACTACGAAAACGTTTTTTTGTTAATAAATAACCTTCTATTTATGAATTACTTAAACTGGTTTAAATTCAAAAAACTACTAATTCCTCTTATAAGTCTATATCTTCGTAAATTTGCAATGAAACATCATAATAGATTTATATGAAACTTGTTTTTGCAACAAACAATCCTAATAAATTACAAGAAGTACAAAAAATGCTTCCGCCATCTATTCAATTATTATCTTTAAAAGATATTGATTGTTTTGATGAAATTGAAGAAACAGCTATTACATTAGAAGGAAATGCTAAATTAAAAGCAAATCACATTACTGATAAATTTGGTTATAACTGTTTTGCGGATGATACTGGTTTAGAAGTAGAAACTTTAAATAATGAACCTGGTGTTTATTCTGCTCGTTATGCTGGTGAGCCTGCAAATGCCGAAAACAATATGAACAAATTGCTTACCAACATGAGTGATGCATCTAATAGAAAAGCTCAGTTTAGGACTTCTATTTGTTTAAATTTAGATGGTAAACAATTTTTATTTGATGGAGTTTGTAAAGGAGATATTTTAACTCATAAAAAAGGGGAAAAAGGTTTTGGTTATGATCCAATTTTTTCTCCTGAAGGGTATGATACTTCTTTTGCTGAAATGTCATCAGAACAAAAAAATAAAATTAGTCATAGAGGATTAGCTATTCAAAAACTTGTTTCTTTTTTATCTGAATTATAAATCTAAAACATAAACACATGAAAAAAATTATATATACTACACTTTCATTGCTAATGACAACTTCTGTTGCTATTGGTCAAAAATCAGTGTCTCCAACAAAATATGCTGAAACAATAACCGCTAAAGATTTAGGTAATCACTTATTTACATATGCTTCTGACGAATTTGAAGGAAGAGATACTGGAGAACCTGGACAAAAAAAAGCGGTTAATTATTTAAGAGACTTTTACATTAGTCAAAAAATAGCATCTCCTCTTGGTGGTGATAATTATTTTCAAAACGTTCCTTCTGAATACTTAAGCAACAACAGGAGAAGAATGAAGTTAAATGACTCTGAAAATGTTGTAGCTTTTATAAAAGGTACAGAAAAACCTGATGAAATTATTGTAATATCTGCTCATTTAGATCATGAAGGGGTAAAAGGTGAAGATATTTACAATGGTGCTGATGATGATGGATCTGGTACTGTGGCTATTTTAGAAATTGCTCAAGCTTTTAAAAAAGCTGCAAATGATGGTTATGGTCCCAAACGTTCCATTTTATTTTTACATGTTACTGGTGAAGAAAAAGGTTTATTAGGGTCAAGGTTTTATACTGAAAACCCAATCTTTCCATTAAAAAATACTGTTACCGATTTAAATATTGACATGATTGGTCGAATTGACAAATTTCACAAAGAAAATCCTAACTATGTATATTTGATTGGTTCTAATAAACTAAGTACAGATCTTCATAAAGTATCTGAAGAAACTAATAAAAAATATATGAATATTAATTTAGATTATAAATACAATGATGAAAATGATCCTAATCGTTTTTACTATCGTTCAGATCATTATAATTTTGCTAAACATAACATTCCAGTTATATTTTATTTTAACGGAACTCATGCTGATTATCACAAACCAACTGATACACCAGACAAAATCAATTATAATTTATTAGAAAACAGAACTCGATTAATTTTTTATACTGCTTGGGAAATAGCAAACAGAGAAAAAAGATTAGTTGTTGATAAAGCTAACTAATAAAAATAATTCAATAAAAAAATCCGTAGAATTTACTTCTACGGATTTTTTCTTTTAATGTTGATAACAACGTTTACTTTCATTTCTTGTACGTCTTTTACACCTTCTACCAGACTTAGTTTTTCCTGTACACTGAACTACAATTCCTTTTTTTTCAGAATTAAAAAAAGAATTCATTTTTTTAATTTCTTTACTTTTTTCTTTGCTTTTTACTGGTTTACAAACTTTACATGGTAAATATCCAAAATATAAAGTTCTTTTTAATGGTACTGCTTTTTTTGAATACTTTAAATAATTACACGTTTTCTTATGGTACTTCTTCCCTGTTTTTGTTATGTAAACTGTTTGAGAATTTACTACAACAAATAAAAACAAAACTATTAATAATAGAAACCTTTTCATTCTACTGGTATTCTAACTCTTTTTTCTCTTATCTTTAATTTCACTTTATGTAAGGTTAAATAGTTAGGTTCTTTTCTTTGTCTATTATAAATTACATCATGATATTCTTTTACCTTTTTAACAGCTACAACCCTTATATTGAACCCTATACCTCTTGTAAGATTATCATTTTGTAAGCCAATGTAAAATATGATTCCTTTTAATTGATCATTTCTACCAAATACAGCTCTTCCTTTTCCTTTATCGAAGGAAAAAAATTTGATCATTCAGAAAAGAAAGAACATTGTTATAATTACTAATAAAATAATAAGCATAGTTCAAAATCATAATTTATGTTATTTAAGCATAAAATTTGAAATTGTTTTCTCCATATGAATTGGTAAATCAGCTCCATATATTTCATACTTTTTTACCCCCATATCTTCTAGCCATGCTTTCCAAAAAAAGTGTAATACATCTTGACCATAAGGATTCTTTTTATCATGATTTTCTAGGCCTATAACTAAAACTTCTAAATCGTTCAATTGATCTGTAGCTGGAAGAAACCCTATATTTTTTTCTTCTATTCTATGTTTCCAATCACTCTTGTTTAAACCTAAATTTCTTATAACACTAGGAGTAATGTAAGATCTCTTATTTGCTTCCTTTATTTTAGTATGTTCATGATACATATAGCCATCAGTGAAAATAATTAAGATATTTCTATGACAAGTATCAATACAATATCGTTTTACCTTGTCCTTAAAAAAACGCCAAGTATCCGAACCTAAATATTTACCTTCCTTTTTAGCTAACTGATAAATTTCTTTTGGAATTTTTTTATAATTCTGTCTTGCTTTTTCTATTGACTCCTTTGAAATATTTTTAGAAAAAGACACTCTTAACTCTTTTGATTTCTGATTGATCGTTTGATCTTGTGGCTCTGGTTCAAAATAAATTTGAATTTCATCATTCATTAATACTATTTTTTTCTGCTGAACATGCTCAATAAAATTTGATGCTATTGTATTAATATTTCCAAGATCTCTATTTACATACTCCATTGTTGGATTCGGGTATTTTAATTCATCAATTCTATCTGAAAGATCCAGGAGAATACTCACATTTAAATTATTTTCCTTATTCTTAAAAATATAATCAGGACAATCAACTTTTAGTGTAGACATTTGCTCGTTATTTATCTCTTCCTCTACTTGTTTTACATCATTATTATTTTTACATGATAGCAACAAGAAAAAAACCGATGTGTAAATAATTGCTTTCATAGTTTAATTAAGATTGAGATAAAAATATTTTATGTTGATATTCTGTGTTAGCCCCCATTTCATTCACATGCATATGATACGCTTCATTACATCCTTGAATTAGATCTTGTTTTTTAGTAAAAGAACCATGTAAATTTTGATTTATAGAAGTTATCCAACCTTGCATGTATTCTGAAGCATATAATTGATATTCTTTTACAGGAATAATGATACCATTTATCATTTTGTTTAACTGATCAATTTTCCCTTTTAAACTTTGAATACTTTCTTTGAGTTTGTGTAAATCATTATCTAATTGCTGTAAATTTTCTTTTTCTATGGTAATCTTGTTAGTACGTTCTTCTAAAGCCATTTTAATTTTGTCCTTTTCTTTATGCTCTTTCATTACAAAATCAAATACCAATCCCCAAATAATATAGACAATAAAACCTGCAAAAATGATTCCCCAAAAAGCTACTTCCTGAAATGCTATAGATAATGAAAAGTCTTCTGAATTAATACTTCTTGTAAGCTCATATAAATTACTCTCAATTTGATATGCCAAAATAACATCGAACATAAAAGTGACAACAAACAGTGAAACTGTTTTTATAGTGTTTTCAAAACTTTTAACTTCTCCAAACATATGTATCAAAAATCCCAATCCCATAAATACAAAAGGAATAAAAGATACAAACATTCCCTCTACAGGTCCGTCTTGCCATGCCTTCGAAAAAGCATTTGCATCTAAAATAGATTGCATTAAACCATCTCCTAAACTAAACTGTTTGAAAAATGCAGAGTAGGATGTTGAAACATAAAAAGTGAATAAATACAATGTAATAGGAAGTAATAAAACAACACCAATCCAAAATTTGACAGAAGCTCCTTTTTTTGCTTGAATTCCATATTTTTCCGGATTATTAGGAATGTCAACAATCTCATGCTTTAGTTCTTCTATTCTTTTTTCTCTATTTATAATTTTTTCATTCAAATTATCAATAACTACATTTTTTGTTTTAATTTCTGTTTCTTTTTCTAATTTTTCTATCAAATAAGGTTCATTATACTTTTGTTGTTTCAGTTCATTTTCTTTCTCTTCATTTTGAAACTTCGCATAAATAGCCTGTAAACAGATATTCAATGCTACTCTATCTCCAAAATTACGAGTACTATCTCTAAAACCAGACTCATGATAAGTTTGTTTTCGTTGTCGTTCATCTAAGTGGATCAATTTAGTATTTTGTTCATTTTGCGTTTCTTCTACTGTGGAAACTTGCACCAATTCTTTTAATTTCTTAAGCATCATTTTACAGTTCTTTTAATACGTTTTCTAATGAAATATTCTCTTTTACTACATGCAATAAATAATCTGACAGTTCTTCTACATTTCCCTCTTCAAACCCAAATAGCTTTATATACTTTTTTAAAGCATTTCGTTCATTATCGTCTACCTTACCATCAGCCCAAATCATTTGGCTTAACTGGTATAAATAGGTTATTTTTTGATGAGTTTCTTCAGGAATTGTTGCAATTACTTCTGTTGGATTTAACAATAAAGCGTCTAAGTTTTCTTTTGGAACTCCTCTTTCTTTGGCAAAGTCATATAACATTTTTAATTCTAAATGATGGAAATTATCATCTGTAAAGGCAATACTATACAGCCTTAAAAAATGGGCTTTTAATTCTTCTGATATTATATTCATAATCGGTCAATTTTATAGTTTCTTTTATTCAATAGAAATAATTATTTAACAAGCACACTCTTTTCTTTCTACATATGTTTTATTACCATTACTATTATAGTAATAACACCCTCCTTGCGGACCAGTGTAAAGTTGTTTTCCATTATGTACTCCACATTTCCATTCAGACTCAGCTTTTGTATTCAACATATCTTCATCAGACGAACCACAAGAGCTAAATATCAATACCATTCCAACAATTAGTACCATTGAAATACTTTTAATTTTTAAATTCATCTTTTTTGACTTTGGTAATTTTTCTAATTGTGTATACTTAGTTTTCATCTTATAATTATTTAATAGTTTGTTGCTCAAACTTACTCACTACCAAAAAGAAAGCCTTACGGATTTCCGTAAGGCTTTCTTTTATTTAACAATTTTCTTTTTTTTTCGTTTTGAAAAATGATACATTATATTAGGTATTAACTACTTCAAAACTAAAACAGTTACCAAACAAAACCTTACGGGAATCCGTTAAGAAAGAATGATAAATAAAAAACCTTACAGAATTACTGTAAGGCTTATAGTGTGATAAAAATAGAGGCTATCAAGACATATCTTCTATTTCGGCTTCAGGAGCATTTATTTTTACTGAATTAATACCATTGATACAACCACTTTTAGTTTTATACATTTGACTTGTTGCTATAACCTCATAATTTTTTGCATACAAATTGAAATAATATTTATCATTTTCACTTTTTTTGATGGTAAACTTTGGATATCCCATTTCGTTTATTTTTTTAATTAATACTGAATCCAAATTTATAATCATCAATAAAAATAATAATACGGAAAACCATATGTAAGGAAAGTATTATATAAAACCGGCATCTTTTGCTATTGCTATTAACTGTACAGGGTTATTTGCTCTAAAAATATCTTTTAATTTACTCAATCTTTTTTCTACAGAACTCAATCCACTTGGAGTAATTTTAGCTTCCTTAAAATAATGACTAATCTCTTTTTGTGAAAAACCTTCGGATAATTTTTGTAATAATTGAATATCGTAATCATCAATATTACTATCCATCGTATTCTGTCTGGCATTCATTACTTTGGACGACAAGTATATTTCTTGTCCATTAAAAATATTATGCAAGGCTCGCACTAATTCTCTTGTTCCATCTCTTCCTTTGCATACATAAGCATTTACATTATAAGTATGTACTAATCTTCTTACTACTTCAGAATTATCTTCTACAGAATATACTATTACAGGAATATTTATTTTCTTTTCTCTTAATTTTGCTACTAACTCTAATCCTGATGTTAAATATTGTTCTCTATGATCTTTTTCAAAAGATAAATCAGTGATCAAAATATCATAAGGAACTTTGTCTTTAATTGCTTTTTGTATTTTTAAATTCGCATCATCACAATACTTAACATGATCTACAGTTTCAATATCCAACTTTTTCAGTTCTGACTGTAAACCTATATTTATAATTTCTTGATCTTCTACTACTAAAATTTTTTGATACATGTTATATAACTATTTTTACAATGAAACCATTTTCTGGTTCTGAGTTAAAAATAATCTTTCCTCCAACAGATTCTATACGGCTTTCCGCATTTATCAATCCATTCTTTTTTGAAAGTACAGCTCCTACCCCATTATCTTTATAAGTAAGATGAACTTTATTCTTCTGTTCAAATCCAATAGTTACAAAGCTAGCTTCACTGTATTTCCTCATATTTGTCATGAGTTCTTTTAATACTCTATATAAAATATTTTTTTTCTGAACGGAAAACTTTTCCCAAGCTATTTCTTGTAAGTTTTTTGTAATGACATTTACACTATTGTTTTTATAACTAGAAAATAGATCTCCTAACACCTTTTCAAAATCCATATCTTTATCAATCATATAATTATCTCTAGAAATATCTCTAGCCCTTTCATATACTGCTTCTAAATCATCTAATAATTCTTCTTTTGTATTTATATCAGATTGAAACTTTGTCATTATATGATATACATCATTAGCTATCACATCATGAATTGTTTTAGATATTTTACCCTCAGTAATAATTACATTTTCTACAACATTTTTTTTATGCTTTTCATTATAATAAAAATAAAAACCTATGGATATTATCAGAATTATCAATCCTAGAAATTGATAAATTATTCGTAGTTTTTCTGCTTTTTCTGCTTTTAACTGACTTTCTTTTGTTTTTTGCTTTTCTTTAGAGGTATTATATTTTAATAAAGCAAATCTATTTGAACTTTTCATTCTAGCTTCAGTAATACTATCATTTAGCTTTTTATATTCATATGCATAAGCATCTTTACTTAATTCTGTTAAAAGTCCAAGAGATTTATGTTTGTAACCATCATTATTAATTTCATTTGCTACTGACAAACTCTTTAAAGCATATTTTTCAGCTTTTTCCAAATTTAAATTCCTTCTATAAAACTCTGATAAATTATTATAGCTAGTGTGAATACCAATATTATAATTGTTTTGTTTTCTTAATCCTAAAGCAAGTAACATTTCCTCTTTTCCTTCCTCTTTTTGCATTTTAGATTTTATCACTCCTAAATTATCTAAAACTCTTGCTCTTAAAATATGGTTTTCTACATTTTTAATTTTTTCACAAATCTTAACCAGTATTTCTTTTGATTTATAATAATTTCCTTCTTCTTTAAAAACATTTGCTATGTTATTATAAATAATAATACTATCCTTTAAACTTTCTGATAGTTTCAATGATTTAATATAAAGGTTATGAGCTTTGTCGTAGTTTTTTTGTTTTCTATAAAGGATTCCTAAATGATTATATAAACCTATTTGTAATTCTTTTTTATAGTTTGATTTTTTTTCTTTTTCAACTAGTTTTAAAGCCTCAATACTTGTTCTTTCACTTTCTTCAAAAAAACTTTGCTTTAATTCTACACTAGAAATATATCTTAATGCATGTATAGCACTTGAACCATATCCTTTATCTGTAGCTTCTTTATATTTTTTTTTAAAAAAAACATAGGCTCTAACTAAATCTTTATCTTTTGAAGGATGCTGTACTAATTTGGAATAGTACAACAAACTATCAACTTTATTTTGTCCAAACACGATTGTAGTAAATAGAAGACAAATAAAAAAGAGGAATGATTTATTTATTTTTTTCATTCCTCTAATTTATTAAATCTAAGATTAAACTTAAATACTTTTTAATCTTTATCTGGTGGAAGTGGAGGCGGTATTTCCTCTTCTTCACCACAACATTTTACTTTACTTTTACTCGCTTCTAATTTACTAGATACTATTTCTTCCGTATCTGTACATGAAAACAAGGAAGACATAAAGAAGCTTGTAAGAATAATTAATAATATTTTTCTCATAGTTTTAACTTTAGATTCCAAGGTAATAAATTTTAATCATCTTCAGGTGGTGGTGGTGGTGGCAAAATTTCACCATCTTCATCACAACACTCTACTTTACTCTTATTTAATTCTAATTTGTTTGTTACAACTTCTTCGTTATCTGTGCATGAAAATAAACCAGACATAAGGAAACCCGTAAGGATAATTGAAAATATTTTTTTCATTTTGTTTCTGTTTTAAAATTTTACATAAGTGATGCCTGCTCGAGTTTTGCATCGAATTGTTTTTTGTGTGCTAACACGTTTAATAAGGCCTTACGGAAAGTGAAAAGAGAAGTGAGTAAAGTAGATAGCACTTTCCTATTTTCTAACTGCTATACTCGCTACTCTTTTAATAGAAGAAAAGAGAAATCTGTGTATTAATTAATTTGATCAGCTCCTTAATTCTGACACAAATAAACATCAGATAAATTGACTGATTAAGAAGAGAAAAAGAAAGTATTGAGAAAGTTTTCAGAAATCTTTTTCTTAAAAAATTCCGAAATTTAGAAATCTAAAAACCAAACTATTATGCATCAAAAATTAGTAGACCAAGCTTTTAAAAAAGTAAAAAAAAAAGAAGTAAAAAATTCAGGTATTCCATTAAACGACACACCTACTTCTGAAAATCTTTCGATTATTTTAACCGACCAATACAATGCTTCTGTAAGTGATAGAACTCTTAGAGATGTTTACTATGGTAAAAAAAATATTAAAAAAGAAAAAACAGTTTTAGCTCTTTGTAAATTTTTAGACTACGAAGATTATCAAGACTTTTTAGAAAAAAACAAAAAAGAATCTAATGTAATTATAGATTTAAAAGGTTCAAAAAGTTCTAAATCTATAAAAATATCAACTACACTTTTAAATCTCCTTTTAAATAGGATTCAAAAAAACAAGACATCTATTACTCTTTTTTGCATTATTTCATTTGCTGGAGTTGCTTACTTCTATGCATCTACCAAACAACGTTGGATGATTTGGAAAGATGATCATTACGAAGAAGTCTCTTTTGATACTAAAAAGTACGAGCTAGGAAAATTAAAATTATATAAAGAAGACCGAATCAAATACTTTAAAAAAATCAAAGTCAACTGTGAATATGATTTCTTTGATGAATCTGGAAATCCTAATGTATGGTACGGAAAGAATAATTTTGGAGAATTAGAAATATTTACTTCTGTTGGAATTCATCCAGAAACAGGAAAAACTTTAAAACATATTACTGAGCATATGATTCATAAATATATATGTCAATAAAAATAGAATTCAATAAAAAAATCCGTAGAATTTACTTCTACGGATTTTTTTATTTTAAGATAAGCTTATTTTATTTCTCAGACGAAATATAATCGTCAACTAAGTTTTCTAAAACATTCAATGGTAACGGACCATTAGTTAATACCACATCATGAAACTTTCTAATATCGAATTTATCAGCTAATGCTTTTTTAGCCTTTTCTCTTAATTCTAAAATCTTAAGCATTCCTATTTTATAAGCTGTTGCCTGGCTAGGCATTACAATATGTCTTTCAACCATTTTAACGGCATCAGCTTCAGCATTTGGTGTATTATCAGTATAATATTTAATACCTTCTTCTCGTGTCCATTTTTTAGCATGAATTCCTGTATCTACTACTAAACGACAAGCTCTCCACAACTCCATGGCTAAACGACCAAAATCAGAATAAGGATCTGCATAAAAGCCCATTTCTTTTGGAATAAATTCTGAGTACAGTCCCCAACCTTCAACATACGCTGTATATCTACCAAATTTTCTAAACATAGGAACCTCTTTTAATTCCTGAGCAATAGCAATTTGCATATGGTGTCCTGGTATTCCTTCATGATAAGCCAATGCTTCCATTTGATAAGACGGCATGCTTTCCATATCATACATATTAGCATAATACGTTCCTGGACGAGATCCATCAATCGCTGGTTGCTGATAAAATGCTTTACCTGCAGATTTTTCTCTAAATGCTTCTACAGCTTTTACTTGTAAATCAGCTTTTGGCTTTGTAATAAATAACTCATCTAAACGAGTTTTCATACTATCAATTATAAACTCAGCTTTATCCATATACTCTTTTCTTCCTTTGTCATCAGCTGAATAGTAAAACTGCTTATCGGTTTTCATAAACTTAAAAAAGTCTTGTAAAGAACCTTTAAAACCTACTTTTTCTTTAATCGCATTCATTTCACCATGAATTCTTTTCACTTCATTTAAACCTATTTCATGAATTTCATTTGCTGTTAACTCTGTAGTAGTTGTTCTTTTTAATGCATTATTATAAAATGCTTCTCCATTCGGAAACTTCCATGCTCCGTCGTCTGTAGTTGCTTCTTTTTCTTGAGCCTCTAAAGTTGAAATTAAATTGTTATACCCTGTTAAAAATTCGTTTTTAAGAGCTTTTTTCACCTCTTCTATTAATGCTGATTTTTCTGAATCTTCAATATCTAATTTAGATACTTTGGTTTCAAAATCATTTAATAAGGTACTTTTTTCTGAAGATGAATCAAAAGGCGCTCCTTTAATTATGTTTCTAGAATCATCTAATACTTTAGCAAAAACAAACTTCGGAATCATTATGCCTGCTTCTTGACGCTTTTTTAAGTTCTCAGTTAATTGGGCAAACATTGGTTGAATACCTTTTAATCTGCTGATATAATTTTCAGCATCCTTTTTGTTACCAATTTGATGCATGTTGATTAAAAAAGCAGGAATTTCTGACTGAGATCCATGCATTTGATTTACAGGATAAGTGTACAATCTAAATGTATCATCAGCAATTGTATTCTCTAAACTTTGTTTATATAAATCGTAACTTAATTTAGTGTCCTTATCTAAAGCTTTTGTATTTACGGAATCAACCATCCATTGTAAAGCTTCTTTTGTTAAAGCTAACTCTTTATCTAAAAAACTATCAGATATGTCATTCCACTTATCAGCATCTTTCTTTATTCCTAAGTAAGACTGATACATAGGATGTCGATCTAATGATTCTTCAAATTGTTTTTGAAAAAAAGCATTAACTTTTGCTGATTCTTTGGTTATTTCTTCGGAAGTAATTTCTTTTACTGTTTCAGATTTGCATGAAATAAACAACGCAAATCCACTAATAACAGATGTTTTTAAAATGGTTAATCTCATTGGTTTAATTTTTGACGCTGAAATATACCAAATTATAATGTTTAAAAACTAAAAAGCATTTCCTTTAACAGAAATGCTTTTTAATGTATAATATTAACTATTTATAACTTTTATTGATTGCTTGAAGTTACATTTTTTCCTCCTCGTACAATATAAAAGTAAGATCTTCTATTTCGTTGATGTTCTGCTTCAGAACATTTATCTTGATTAGCATCATTACAATTATTCAGTAATTGATCTTCACCATAACCTACAGCACTATCAATTCTAGATGGTAAAATTCCTCTTGAAATCAGATAATCTTTTGTTGCATTTGCTCTATTAGTCGATAAATTCCTGTTGTAAGATTTTGATCCTCTACTATCAGTATGAGATTCTATTCTAATTACCATATCTGGATTATTCTTCATTACAGATATAATATTCTCTAACTCATACTTAGAATCCTGTCTAATATTATATAAATCAAAATCAAAGTAAATAGGATGTATTACAATTTGCGATTCCTGACCGTCTTTATTAACAATTAATGATTCTAAAGCTAAATTTGCTGTAATTATTTTTTTATCAATATTAAGTGTTGCTGCTTTCTTCTGATCACTTCTATAATCATCTTTTTCAGCAGAAACAGTAAAGTCTTTTTTACAATCAATATTTTTAAAACTATACTTACCGTCAGCTTTAGTAACTTGCTTAGAAAGCGGCTCTCCATCTTTGTCTATTAAACGAACTAAAGCTCCTGAAATTGGGGTTCCTGATTTTAAATCTGTAACAACACCTGTAATATCTTCTTTACAAATATTAATTGTAAAACTATAAATATCATCATCTCCTTTTCCTCCTTTTCTGTTAGATGAAAAAAATCCATTAGTTCTTTCTTTATTTATTGCAAAACCAAAATCGTCACGCGAACTATTTACAGGTTTTTCAAGATTTACAGGTTTCGTATATTCATCATTATATAATTTAGATTCAAAAACATCTAAAGCGCCTAATCCTAAATGTCCGTCTGAAGAAAAATACAAAGTTTCATCACTTCCTACAAAAGGAAACATTTCTCTACCCTCTGTATTAATTTCTCTACCTAAATTCACAGGCTTCCCATAAACATCTTCCTCATAAATTTTTACTTTGTAAATATCTGTCTCTCCATAACCATAAGGCATATCTGAAACAAAATACAATGTTTTTTCATCAGGACTTAATGCTGGGTGTCCAATAGAATAATCATCACTATTAAAAGGTAATTCTTTAATATCTGTCCATTCATTTCCTTCTCTTTTTGCTTTGTAAATCTTTAAATGAGAAATATTCTTTCTGTCACCTTTTAATGAACCTCCATTGTAATTGTCCCTTGTAAAAAACATCGTTCTACCGTCTTTAGTAATAATTACATTAGACTCATGATATTTTGTACTTATAGAGTTTAATTTCATTGGATTTTCTACTTCTAAAATCTTACTAGTAGATTTTACTAAATAAGTTTTATAAATATTCAAATACGGCTGATCATTCCATTTGTACAGATCTTTTTTCTTTAACTTGTCCTCTGCTATTACTGGTTTAGTAGAAGCAAAATAGAAAAGATCATCGTAAATAAATCCTCCAAAATCTGAATATTTAGTATTTGAAGAAATATTATGAACATTTACAAAAGCATCATTTGTAGATGAGTATTCACTAAAATAATCTGAATTTTTCACCAAAGCTCTTGGCCTGCTATCATCTCTTTGAACATCTTCTATTTTTAACAACCATAAATCTGATTCTTCTATATCTCCAGTACTTCTTAAAGACTGTGCATATCTAAATATATGACTTGCTGTAGCTTCCTTAGCGTAATTTTTCATAAGCTTCTTGTACCATGGTACTGCTTTTTCAAATTCACTATTAAAGTAGTAAGAATCAGCAAGCCTACTCAATACTAAATAAGAATTGTCTCCTTTCTTATTAATATCTAAATACATATCAGCTGTTTTCTTATATGCGAATTCTTTAAAATAACGATCAGCAGTTCTTAGCTGAGCAAAAGCAGCTGCTATATTAAAAACGATTAGTGTAAATAGTACTTTTCTCATCAGTATATATTTTAATGATTAGAAGAATCTTGGTGATTTCACTGTTTGCTTTGGTGTTCCTTGCCAACGCAACATTAATTCGTAAGTTCCAGAATTATAATTACTATAATTAGATGTTGTTAAGTCATAGGCAAAACCTAAATTAAAATTCTTGGCAAACCTAAAACCTATCAATGCACTAACAGAATCATCCCATCTCCAGGCTAAACCTGCGTTAACTTTTTCATTAAATAAAAAGTTAGCAGAAAGATCTAATGATAAAGGGGCTCCGTTTACAACTTTCACCAAAGATGCTGGTTTAAACTTTACCGATTCACTTAAATCAAACACATAACCACCAATTAAGAAAAAGTGCAAACGCTCAGTTGCCACATCACCTCCATTTATAGTATCATCATAATGCTCCGTACGTAAAATATTAGGCACGGCTGCTCCTAAATACCATTTAGGTTTGTAATAGAAGACACCTGCTCCAATAGTTGGTAAAAATCTATCTAAAACTCCTAATAATTGATCTGACTGTGTTTCTGGATTTCCTCTTCTAGGATCTACATTTAAGCTTCTACCACCCAGTTTCAAACCGAATGATAGATTAGCATCTTCACTTAATTTAACTCCGTAAGATACATTCGCATCTAAAGATAATTCTCTAGCTGGTCCTATCTCATCATGAATTAAATTAATACCTAAACCAACTCCTGTTGCTCCTAATTGAGTATCATAACTTAATGTTTGTGAATCAGGAGCACCATTTACACCAACCCATTGAGTTCTAGCTATTGCTGTTATAATGGTAAAATCATTAGTACCAGCGTAAGCAGGGTTAACACTCATTGTGTTGTACATATACTGTGTAAATTGTGGGTCTTGTTGCGCATTTACCACATTAGCGATAAATAATAATAAGGCAACTGTATACTTTATGATGTTTTTCATTGTATAATGATTTTTTCTTATCATGAATTACTACTTATTGTTAATGTATAACCATCCTGTCATTGGTTCAGAACCGTCACCTAAGTCAATTACATAGAAGTAAGTTCCTGTAGGTAATTTATCATCTTCTATGATTGTTGCTCTACCATTAGACAAGCCTCTAAATGCTTTTTCTGCATTATTATAACCTTGTACTTTGTACACAGTATTACCCCAACGGTTAAATATCTCAACAGTATTATTTCTATACTTCTCATTCGTAATTCCTCTAATATTAAAGAAGCTATTGTCTCCATCACCATTCAATGTTAAAATATTAAACACTTCAATGTCATCATCACTTGTATCTAAATAGTCTGGTGTACCATCTCCGTCAGTATCAATTGCATCTGATGGATTACCATCTGAATCTGGATCAGGATCTTCATCACTTGTTTCATTTCCATCTCCATCATCATCCTGATCTAAATAATCTGGAATACCATCTCCATCTGTATCTTGAGCATCTACAGGAATACCATCTCCATCTGAATCAGGATTCTCTTGATCTGTTAATATTCCATCACCATCATCATCCTGATCTAAATAATCTGGGGTTCCATCTCCATCCGTATCAATATCCGCAGGATCACCTGTTGGATTACCAAACTCATCTAAATCTTCTTCTCCTGTTGCTACTCCGTCATTATCGTCATCATCATCTCTAAAATCTGGAATACCATCTCCATCTGAATCTACAGTATCAATTGCTCCTCCATCTAAATTATCATTTGAATCAAAACCATCATCTAAATTAGTTCCTTCAAAAGCGTCATCTAGTCCATCTCCATCAGTATCAACTCTATCTGGTACAATGTCTGCAACTCCATCTCCGTTTAAATCAAAAGCTTCTATAGTATCTAATACGCCATCTCCATCTGAATCTTGATCTAAGTAATCTGGTGTACCATCAACATCTGTATCTACTGGTGTTCCAATTGGTGTACCTCCATTATCAGGATCATAAGCATCATCTAAACCATCTCCATCGGTGTCATTTCCTGTTGGTGGCACATAACCATCAGTTGGTTGTACTTCAACATTATCAGGAATACCATCATCATCTGAATCAATATCTAAGTGATTTGCTACTCCATCTCCATCGGTATCAAATCCATCTTCTGGTAAGTTGTCATTGTTTCCAACAGTCGGATCAGAATCGTCATCATCTAAATATACTGGCACTCCATCTCCATCTGCATCGGTATCAGGATCAATTCCTCCTGGTGTTTCATCTACATCTAAAATACCATCGTTATCATCATCAACATCATTCGAATTAGAAATACCATCACTATCATTTTCGTCTGAAACAGTTATGAATACTACTGCTGTATCACAAACTGGTGTTCCTGATTCATTGTTACACACTTCATATTCTACAGTTACTGTTTGACCAGCTTCTCCAGCTAAAGGAGTGTATAATAATGTTCCTGTTCCTGGATCAAATATGATTGTTCCTTGTGCAGTTCCATTTCCTGTATTTACAATACTTGTTGTTCCTAAGTTATTTGGATCAGAATTATCTAAATAATCATCATTTCCTAAAATGTCTATTAATGTAGATTCTCCTAATTCTGCTAAACTCGTATCATCTTGTGCTGTTGGATCGTTTGGATTTGGATCTGTAGCATCTGAATGACCATCATTATCTGTATCTGCATCTAATGGATCAGTAGTAACACCATCTGGATCTAATGTTGTATCTGGATCATCAACTCCTGTTAATTCCTCTCCATTATTTAATCCATCTCCATCACAATCTAATTCACTCCAAGCAGCATCTACTAAAGCAACATCTTGACTTGAACCTTGGTAATCACATGGATCGTTCGGATTCGTACCATCAACAGCTTCTTGACCATCGGTAACTCCATCTCCATCTGTATCTGGATCTTGTGGATCAGTAGTCACTCCATTTGGATCGGCTGGTGTGCTTGGATCATCTGTTCCTGTTAATTCTTCAGCATTTGTTAATCCGTCATTATCACAATCTGCTGCATTCCATGATGCTTCAATATTTGCTACTACCTGACTTGCAGCATTGTAATCACAAACATCATTCGGATTGGTTCCATCTATTGCTTCTTGACTATCGGTAACTCCATCTCCATCCGTGTCTGGATCTTGTGGGTCAGTAGTTACTCCATTTGGATCGGCTGGTGTAGTTGGATCATCAACTCCTGATGTTTCTTCTTCGTTGTTTAATCCGTCACCATCACAATCTGCATCGTTCCATGATGCTTCTACATTTGCCAACACTTGACTTGCCGCTTCGTAATCACAAACATCATTTGGATTGGTTCCATCTATTGCTTCTTGACCATCGGTAACTCCATCTCCGTCCGTATCTGGATCTTGTGGATCGGTAGTTACTCCATTTGGATCGGCTGGCGTACTTGGATCATCTGTTCCTGTAATCTCCTCTGCATTTGTTAATCCATCATTATCACAATCGGCTGAACTCCAAGACGCTTCTACATTTGCCATAACTTGACTTGCTGCATTGTAATCACAAACATCATTTGGATTGGTTCCATCTATTGCCTCTTGACCATCAGTAACTCCATCTCCATCTGTATCTGGATCATTTGGATCAGTAGTTACACCATTTGGATCGGCTGGCGTACTTGGATCATCATTTCCTGTTAATTCTTCTCCATTTGTTAATCCATCACTATCACAATCGGCTGCATTCCATGTAGCTCCTATATTAGCTGCTACTTGATTTGTAGGATTATAATCACAAGGATCATTTGGATTGGTTCCATCAACAGCTTCTTGACCATCAGTAACTCCATCATCATCACTATCTGGATCATTTGGATCAGTAGTTACTCCATTTGGATCGGCTGGTGTACTTGGATCATCAACTCCTGATGTTTCTTCTGCATTTGTTAATCCGTCACTATCACAATCTGCTGCATTCCACGATGCCTCTACATTTGCTAATACTTGACTTGAAGCATTGTAATCACAAACATCGTTTGGATTGGTTCCATCTAATGCCTCTTGACCATCAGTAACTCCATCTCCATCTGTATCTGGATCATTTGGATCTGTTGTCTCACCATTTGGATTAGCTGGTGTACTCGGATCATCTACTCCTGAAGTCTCTTCAGCATTCGTTAATCCATCACTATCACAATCTGCTGCATTCCATGATGCTTCTACATTTGCTAATACTTGACTTGAAGCATTATAATCACAAACATCATTTGGATTGGTTCCATCTATTGCCTCTTGACCATCAGTAACTCCATCTCCATCTGTATCTGGATCATTAGGATCTGTTGTTACTCCATTTGGATCGGCTGGCGTACTTGGATTATCTGTTCCTGAAGTCTCCTCTGCATTCGTTAATCCATCATTATCACAATCTGCCGCATTCCATGATGCCTCTACATTTGCTAATACCTGACTTGCAACATTATAATCACAAGGATCATTAGGATTAGTTCCATCTATTGCCTCTTGTCCATCGGTAACTCCATCTCCATCTGTATCTGGATCATTAGGATCTGTTGTTTCTCCATTTGGATCGGCTGGCGTACTTGGATCATCAACTCCTGATGTTTCCTCTTCATTATTTAATCCATCTCCATCACAATCTGCATCGTTCCAAGAAGCTTCTACATTTGCTAAAACTTGACTTGCTGCTTCATAATCACAAACGTCATTCGGGTTAGTTCCGTCAACTGCCTCTTGACCATCAGTAACTCCATCTCCATCTGTATCTGGATCTTGTGGATCTGTTGTTACTCCATTTGGATCGGCTGGTGTACTTGGATCATCTGTTCCAGAAGTTTCTTCTGCATTTGTTAATCCATCACTATCACAATCTGCTGAACTCCATGCTGGCTCTACATTTGCAAGAACCTGACTTGCAGCATTATAATCACAAACATCATTTGAATTGGTTCCATCTATTGCTTCTTGTCCATCAGTAACTCCATCTCCATCAGTATCTGGGTCATTTGGATCTGTTGTTACTCCATTTGGATCGGCTGGTGTACTTGGATCATCTGTTCCAGTAATTTCTTCAGCATTTGTCAATCCATCACTATCACAATCTGCAACATTCCAAGAAGTACCAACATTTGCTATTACTTGATTTGTTGGGTTATAACTACAAGCATCTGTAGGGTCTGTACTATCTGTAATTTCTTGTCCATTCGTTACTCCATCTTCATCACAGTCGGCTGCATTCCATGCCGCTGTTACATTTGCTATCACCTGACTAGCTGTGTTATAACTACAAACATCGTTAGGATCTGTCATATCTGTAACTTCCTGACCATTTGTTACACCATCTCCATCACAATCCGCTGCATTCCATGTTGCTGTAACACTTGCTATTACTTGACTTGCCACATTGTATGAACAAGGATCTACAGGGTCTGTTCCGTCAGAAATTTCTTGACCATTATTTACGCCATCTCCATCACAATCTAGTACTGACCATGTAGCATAAGCTGGATCCGTAACTATTGGTGCATTTGTATAACTACAAGGATCTGCACAGTCTGTTCCATTTATTTTCTCTTCTCCATTTGTCTCTCCATCACCATCACAATCTGCTGCTGCCCATACTGCATAATTAGGAGCTGTAGATACTGGTATTGTAGCTGTTGTTACACTACATGGATCTAATGGATCTGTTGAGTTTCCTAATTCTACTCCATTCGTTTCTCCGTCACCATCGCAATCTAACGCACTCCAAGCTGCAGATACTGATCCTGCTACTTGACTTGCTGCATTATATTCACAAGGATTTGTTGGATCTGTTCCATCCGTAACTTCTTGACCATTCGTTACACCGTCTCCATCACAATCCGCTGTTAAATAAGCTCCACTCTGAGTTAATGTTACTGCTGAAGCATCAAATGAACAAGGATCGTTTGGATCTGTTCCACCAGGTCCTGCTATTCCATCTCCATTTGGATCTACTTCAACTCCATTAACCACTCCATCTCCATCACAATCTGCGGTAAACCAATCAGAAGTTGTATCATTTAAGTTTACTGAGTTTACATCTCCTCCTGAACAAGGATCTAATGGATCTGTTGAATTTCCTAACTCTACTCCATTCGTCTCTCCATCTCCATCACAGTCTAATGCACTCCAAGTAGCCGATACTGAACCTGCAACTTGATTAGCTACATTATATGCACATCCATCGTTAGGATCTGTTCCATCAATTACTTCCTGTCCATTAGTTACTCCGTCTCCATCACAATCTAATGCATTCCATGAAGCTGAAACATTAGCGATTACTTGATTAGCCACGTTATATGAACAAGCATCATTTGGATCTGTTCCATCAGTAATTTCTTGTGTATCTGGCACTCCGTCACCGTCATCATCTGTATCACAAGCTGTTGAAATACCATCTCCATCTGTATCTGGACCAGTTGTTACAACATCTGCATTTGTTCCTGTTGAATAATCTGCTGCAGTTACGGTTCCATTTGAATTTATTTCACCTGCTCCTAAAGTTAATGGATCTCCTGTTCCATATTGAGCACCATCTCCTCCATCAGCATTTGAATTAGCGAATGCTTCATTTGCATCACTACATCCATCCTCATCACTATCAGTATCTAAGAAATCCGGACTGTTTGGATCCATAGCACTATCACTATCAATTGGTGTCGATATACCAGTTCCTGCTGTATTTGGAATTCCATCATTGTTTGTGGCATCTCCATCTGTATCATCTGCTGTTCCATCTCCGTCGGCATCAGTTCCTCCTGTTTCTACAACATCGTAAATTCCGTCGTTATCACTATCTAAATCTAAATGATTTGGAACACCATCTCCATCTGCATCATATGCATCTACAACGCCATCTCCATTTCCATCTGCTCCAATATCTGTATCTAAATAGTTTGGAATTCCATCATTGTCTGCATCTGCACTTGGATCTGGTTGTCCATTTGCTTCTGCTGTATCTAAAATTCCATCATTATCATCATCTAAATCTTGTGCATCTACTACTCCATCTCCATCACTATCTGGACCTGTAACTGTAATTGTTAAAGTTGCTGTTTGACAAACATCATCTGTTGTGTTTGCATTTGGTAAACCGGTTACTGCATCAAATGTAGTATCGTCGTTTACATCATTACAAACTGTATACTCTATCGTTACATCTGTGCCTGCTTCTGATGATGTTGGTGTATAAGTAATTTCTCCTGTATCTGGATCAATACTTACTGTACCTGCGGCTGTTCCTCCTGTTTGATATAAAATCGTGTTTCCTGTATTATTTGGATCTGTATCTCCTAAATAATCATCATTGGTTAAAACATTCGTTGTAACTGGAGTCCCTGCATCTACTGTAGCTGTATCATCTGCTACAGTTGCCGTATTTGGATTCGTATCATTTGTATCTGGATTTCCATCATTGTCATCATCCATATCACAAACCGTTGCAATACCATCTCCATCTAAATCTGGTCCTGCTGTAGTCACATCTGAATTACTTCCTGTTGAATAATCTGCTGCTGTTACAGTTCCGTCTGCATCAACTCCTGATCCTAATGTTAAAGTTCCACTTCCATATGTTCCATTATCATCTGCATCTGCTGTAGCGGTTCCGAAAGCTTCATCGGCATCATTACATCCATCTCCATCACTATCAGTATCTAAGAAGTCTGGACTATTTGGATCAGTTCCACTATCACTATCAGTTGGTGTTGCTACTCCTGTTCCTGCTGTACTTGGAATTCCATCATTGTTTGTGGCATCTCCATCTGTATCATCTGCTGTTCCATCTCCGTCGGCATCAGTTCCTCCTGTTTCTACAACATCGTAAATTCCGTCGTTATCACTATCTAAATCTAAATGATTTGGAACACCATCTCCATCTGCATCATATGCATCTACAACGCCATCTCCATTTCCATCTGCTCCAATATCTGTATCTAAATAGTTTGGAATTCCATCATTGTCTGCATCTGCACTTGGATCTGGTTGTCCGTTTGCCTCTGCTGTATCTAAAATTCCATCATTATCATCATCTAAATCTTGTGCATCTACTACTCCATCTCCATCACTATCTGGACCTGTAACAGTGATTGTTAAAGTTGCCGTCTGACAAACATCATCTG
>NZ_SJXJ01000007.1:113104-210053 GCF_004337695.1 Tenacibaculum sp. M341 | reverse complement strand
TTACATCCATCTCCATCACTATCAGTATCTAAGAAGTCTGGACTATTTGGATCAGTTCCACTATCACTATCAGTTGGTGTTGCTACTCCTGTTCCTGCTGTACTTGGAATTCCATCATTGTTTGCTGCATCTCCATCAGTATCATCTGCTGTTCCATCTCCGTCTGCATCAGTTCCTCCTGTTTCTACAACATCGTAAATTCCATCGTTATCACTATCTAAATCTAAATGATTTGGAACACCATCTCCATCTGCATCGTAAGCATCTACAACGCCATCTCCGTTTCCATCTGCTCCAATATCTGTATCTAAATAGTTTGGAATTCCATCATTGTCTGCATCTGCACTTGGATCTGGTTGTCCGTTAGCTTCTGCTGTATCTAAAATTCCATCATTATCATCATCTAAATCTTGTGCATCTACTACTCCATCTCCATCACTATCTGGACCTGTAACTGTAATTGTTAAAGTTGCCGTTTGACAAACATCATCTGTTGTGTTTGCATTTGGTAAACCAGTTACTGCATCAAATGTAGTATCGTCATTTACATCATTACAAACTGTATACTCTATTGTTACATCTGTGCCTGCTTCTGATGATGTTGGTGTGTAGGTAATCTCTCCTGTATCTGGATCAATACTTACTGTACCTGCTGCTGTTCCTCCTGTTTGATATAAAATCGTGTTGCCTGTATTATTTGGATCTGTATCTCCTAAATAATCATCATTGGTTAAAACATTCGTTGTAACTGGCGTTCCTGCATCTACTGTAGCTGTATCATCTGCTACAGTTGGTGCATTTGGATTTGTATCACTTGTGTCTGGATTTCCATCATTATCATCGTCTAAATCACATGCATTAGTCAAAGAATCTCCATCTAAATCTGGTAAAGGAGTTCCAGCTGTTCCTTCTACATAATCTGCAACAGTATTTGTATCCGTGTCAGCTGCTGTAGCTGGATATGATGCTCCTGTTACTGTTCCATTAGCATTGGTTGGAGCTGGATCTGTAGTACCATTTCCATACTGACCTCCGCCTCCATCAGCATTTGGATCATTGTAATATTCATTTGAATCTGAACATCCATCGTTATCTGAATCTAAATCATATGGATTTCCTCCATCAACATCTGCATCTGTATTTGGTACTGTTAAACCTGTGCCTGCAGAAGTTGGAATACCTGTAGTTGTATTTGGTATACCATCTGCTATACCATCATTATCTATATCCGTTCCATTTGCTTCAACTACATCGTAAATACCATCATTATCAGAATCTAAATCTAAATAATTTGGAATCGAATCTCCATCTGTATCTATTACTTCACATAAAGTTGCTTGGAATGCTACATTATCTATGGTAATAGAACCAGCATTTACAACTGGATTGTTATATAAATAAATTCTTATTGTATAACTTATTGAAGGAGCTAAAGTGACTGCATTTGTTGCTGGTGATACAAATGCTGAAGTAGCCACGGTTCCTTCTGTAAATAAAACTGTACTTGTAGCGAAATTATCATCAGAAATTTCAACTTGGTACATGTATCCTGTTCTATAATCTGAAGCTGGAATACCTACAGGTTCTCCAAAGAAAAACAACTGAGATATTTGATATGATTGAGTTCCTGTTTTAAATGTATACTCAACATAATCATTATCAGCTTTTGCTCCAGTTAAATCAGCTTGATCTACTCCTTGTAAATCTACGTAACCTCCTGCTGCATTGTTTGCGTCTAGAGTAAAACTAACACCTGGTCCAAATGTTTGTGTTCCTAATGTTCCTGGAGTAAAAAAGTCATTATCTGAATTTGTTGGTAACATTGAACCTCCGTCATTTGCGTAAACAACAGCTAATTTTCTTGTTGTATTGTCTATCAAACAATAAGATTCATCAACATCTGCGATTCCATCATTATCATCATCTTCATCACAAAAATCTGGCACTCCATCTCCGTCTACATCTGCACTATCATCACCTCCAGCACAAATATCAACATTGTCTAAAACTCCATCTCCATCTGCATCTCCAATAGCAACTGTAATCGTTACAATAGCTGTACTGCAAACGTCATCAGCTGTTGCTCCATCACCTGTTATATCATTACATACTTGATACTCTACAGTTACTGTTGTACCTCCTTCACTCGATAACGGTACATAATTTAACTCACCTGTATCCGCGTCGTAAGTTATAGTTCCTCCTGCTGTTGTGTTAATTCCAACTACTGTGTTGATAGTAGTTATACTTGCAGGATTAACATTATCTGGATCTCCATTTCCATCAGTATTATCTGTGAAATCATCATTAGATAAAATCGGAACAGTAGTTAACACTCCTGCTGTTGCCGAAGCTGAATCATCAACTGCTGTTGGAGTAGTTGGATTTGCTGTATCCGTAGTATCAGGATTTCCGTCATTATCATCATCTTCATCACAAGCATTTGCTAACGTATCTCCATCTGGATTTGGTAACGGAGCTCCTGCGGTTCCTTCCACATAATCTGCTACAGTATTAGTGTCTGTATCTGCTCCTGCTGCTGGATATGAAGCTGCCAATACAGTTCCGTTTGGATTAATTGGTGTAGGATCAGTTGTTCCATTTCCGTATTGACCTCCTCCACCATCAGCGTTTGCATCATTATAATATTCATTTGAATCTGAACAACCGTCATCATCTGAATCTAAATCATATGGATTCCCTCTATCTGTACTATCTGTATTTGGAACTGTTAGACCTGTTCCTGCAGAAGAAGGTATACCTATTGATGTGTTTGGTATTCCATCAGCAATACCATCGTTATCTGTATCTGTTCCATTTGCTTCAACTACATCATAAATTCCATCGTTATCAGAATCTAAATCTAAATTATTTGGGATACTATCTCCATCTATATCATTTATTGAAATAGGAGCGAACCTACATGAAGCACCATCATTATTTGAACTTGCTTGAGACGATACTGCAAACACAGATGTTGCTGCTGCTCCATCATAACCAATGATTTCATAAATCCCAGAACCTGAATTATTAGCCGCATATAGTCTTGTATTTTCAGCAGAAAATAAAGCCCCATATGAATTTCCAGATGGCAAACCTGTAACTGGTATCGTAGAAAAAACAGGTGGCATTACTGTTAAATCTACACGAGTAAGGTCTCCATTTCCTCCACCAGTACCAACTAAACTGTATGCTACTCCATTTAAAATGGAAAAATCTAATCCTGCTGTCGGAACTGTTGACAACTGTGAAACTAACCTTGTTTGTATATTATAAGAATAAAGCCCTTCAGTTGAACTTGAAAAATAAAATACATTTTCATAAACATCTCCTGATAAAAAATTTCCAGAAGTTACACCTGTTGCATCTATCTTTAGTATATCTCCAGTATTAATATTAATTGTTAATATATCTCGTCTATTTACAATGGTTCCATTTGAATCTGTACCACTATCTTGTGCTATAGCATAATATAGACTATTCAATTCGTTATACCCTAATGCATTGTATCGTAAATTATCAATACCATTAGTAGCTAATACAGCTCCAACTCTTAATTCATAAACTCCTGTATTCTGATTTAACTCAAACAATTCTCCATCAATTACTTGAAATAATCCTATAACACAATTACTTGTTTCAGAACCTCCTTCTTCTATATCAGTAATACCATCATTATCATCATCTTGATCACAAAAATCTGGTACTCCATCCGCGTCTGCATCTGCTGAATCATTACCTCCTGGACATACATCTACATTATCTAAAACTCCGTCTCCATCTTGATCTCCTATAGCAACGGTTATAGTTACAATAGCTGTACTACATTCATCATCTGCTGTAGCTCCATCTCCAGTAATATCATTACAAACTTCATATTCTATAGTTACAGTTGTTCCTCCTTCACTTGTAAGCGGAGTATAATCTAATTCTCCTGTTGCAGCATCATATGAAATAGTCCCTCCTGCTGTGGTATTAGCTCCTACCACTGTATTAATTGTTGTTATACTTGCAGGATTAATATTATCTGGATCTCCGTTTCCATCAGTATTGTCTGTAAAATCATCATTTCCTAGAATTCCTATAGTTTGTAAAACTCCTGCTGTAGCTGAAGCTGAATCATCAACTGCTGTAGGTGTATTTGAATTTGTATCTGTTGTATCTGGATTTCCATCATTATCATCATCTTCATCACAAGAATTTGCTAAAGTATCACCATCTGTATTTGGTAATGGAGTAACCGCTGACCCTTCTACATAATCCGCTGTACTATTAGTATCTGTATCTGCCGCTGTAGATGGATAACTTGCAGCTATTACTGTTCCATTTGGATTCACTGGAGCTGGATCTGTCGTACCATTTCCATATTGACCACTACCACCATCAGCATTTGAATCGTCATAATATTCATTTGAATCAGAACACCCATCATCATCTGAATCTAAATCATAAGGATTACCTCTATCTGTTCCATCAGTATTAGGAACTGTTAATCCTCCTACTGCAGATGAAGGTATTCCTGTTGATGTATTTGGAAGTCCATCTGCTATACCATCATTATTAACATCTGCTCCATTAGCTTCTACAACATCATATATTCCATCGTTGTCTGAATCTAAATCTAAACAATCTGCTAAATTGTCTCCATCAAAATCTGGATCTACAGATAATGAAAGAAAAATTGCACTATCGTCTCCTGTATCATTTGAACTAAAGCTAAAATTTGTTGCTCCTGTACTTGTTGACTCCCAAGTAAATCTGCTACCATTATTACTATTTGTTCCTGTATTATTTTGAACTTCATAAATTGGAGGAAAACTAATATCATCAAAATCAGAAATTAAAGTAGTAGTAAAAGTATATAATGTTCCATCTAAACTTTCAACCCTATCCATTCTACCTCCTGTTTGAATTACTCCTCCATGTTCTAACCTAGCTCTAACTCTTGCTGCTGCTGTTCCTGAAATTGTAAAAACTGATGGTGTTCCTGAAAATGTATCTCCAACAAATAAATTAGGGTTAGCATCAGGACGATTTAATCCTGTAGCTGAAATTAAAACACTACCTGCTGGTAAACCTAACCTAGCACTAACATCTACATCTGTTATATTATTATTAAGACTAGTATCTGGAATACCTAAATCATCAAATGGACGAATTGAAATAAAATTAATTGCACATTCATCAATATCTAAAATACCATCATTGTCATCATCTTGATCACAAAAATCTGGCACTCCATCCGAATCAGCATCTGCTGTATCGTCTCCTCCTGGACATATATCTGAAGCATCAACTACTCCATCTCCATCAGAATCTCCTGGTGCAACTGCAATTGTTACTAAAGCTCTTCTACATACATCATCTCCTGTAGCACCATCTCCTGTAATATCATTACAAACTTCATATTCTATTCTTACAGTTGTTCCTCCCTCACTAGTTAATGGAGTGTAAATTAATTCTCCTGTATTTGTGTCATAAGATATTGTACCACCTGCTGTAGTATTAGTTCCTACAACTGTACTTATTGTTGTGATACTTGCTGGATCTCCATTATCTGGGTCGCCATTGGCGTCTGTGTTATCTGTAAAATCATCATTTGCTAAAATTGGAATAGTTGTTGACGTTCCTGCTGTTGCTGAAGCTGAATCATCTGTCGCTTCAGGTGAAGTAGTATTCGTATCAGTAGTATCAGGGTTTCCGTCATTATCTGCATCTAAATCACAAGCATTGGCTAAAGCATCACCATCTGAATTCGGCAATGGTGTTCCTGCTGAACCTTCAACATAATCTGCTGTACTATTAGTATCTGTATCTGCTGCACTTGCTGGATAACTTGCAGCTATTACTGTTCCATTTCCATTTACTGGTGCTGGATCTGTCGTTCCATTTCCGTATTGACCTCCTCCACCATCTGCATTTGAATCGTCATAATATTCATTTGAATCAGAACATCCATCATCGTCAGCATCTAAATCATAAGGATTTCCTCTATCTGTTCCGTCTGTATTAGGAACTGTTAATCCTGCTACAGCAGATGAAGGTATTCCTGTTGATGTATTTGGAAGTCCATCGGCAATACCATCATTGTTAACATCTGCTCCATTAGCTTCTACAACATCGTATATTCCATCATTATCAGAATCTAAGTCTAATGAATTAGGAACTGTATCTCCATCAAAATCTTGAGAAAAACAATATGAGTTTTCATAAAACTGCATGGTTACGTTTCCTCCATTTCCGTCAGCCTTTCCTGCCACAATAACTAAGGTGTCAATAGCATCTAAAGAACTAACCGAAACTGTATTATTTGGAGCATTAGCTCCTGGAGCTGTACTAATTACAGACTGAGTACTATTTGCTTGTACAAAATTAGCTCCTAAGTTTATATCTGTAATTGTTAAGGCAACATTCGCTCCTGATAATGAAGCTGAAAAATCTGCTCTATCTTGATTATCTAATCCTCCCCATTTAAAATTTGAAATTTGAATAGGTTGATCAAATGTAAATGTATACACTGCTACACTTATTGTTCCTGCATCTGCTGGATAAGAAGTCCCTACAGGGAAATTTGTATTGTTTGGTTGTACATTCACATAATCACCAGTTATACCTCCATTCGAAGCACTTCTGACACCTCCAGCCCAAGTAGCTCCATTGATTACTTCAAAACTGAAGGTACCTGTAACTCCTGCATGACTATATACATTGTTTACGGTTCCTGATGCTGTAGATCCTGCAGTTGTTCCTGTACTAGCTTGTGTAAATGTTTGTCCTAAGTCAACAAAGCCTGAAGTAGGACAATCATATTCGTCACTGTCTAAAATTCCGTCATTATCATCATCTAAATCACAACCATCTGGTACACCATCTAAATCTGCATCTAATGAATCATCTCCACCAGGACATATATCTGCACTATCCAACACACCATCTCCATCTGAATCTAAGAATAAATTCACATAAACAAAAGACGTTACTGAACCACAATTATTTGATGATTCATATTGAAAAGCATATGTACCTTCTGATAGACCTGTTGTATCTAATGTTCCTGCTAATGCATCAAAGTTGGCTCCTGGTGATGAGGGTGATGAGGACAAAGTCCATGCGCCACCAGTATCTGGAGTACCTCCTAAATTTGAGAACAAGTTAACTGTTTCTGGTTGACCCGCATTATAAAATGCACTTGTACCAGTATCTGGTTGACTTTGAACTAAAACTCTCACAGATGTAACTGCATCTGTAGTACAAGGTGCTACCGCACTTACTGTATAGTCAAAATCATATATTCCTCCTGTTGTAGGATCTAAAGTACCTGCTACAGCATTAAAATCTGCACCTGGTGCATCAGGAGAAGTTCCTGAAACTGTCCATGTACCAGCTCCTCCGCCAGTTATTAATGCATTTAAATCTACTACTGCATCTCCTTCACAAACAAAGGTATCTGAACCTGTACCTGAATCAGGTTCATTTGTTACAGTTACCATCATCACATCTTCTCCACTACAGGTAGTTCCGTTGTCAGCACTTAATCTAAACCAAGTTGTTTCATTTACTACTACTGATGGTGTTAATGTACCATTTTCAAAACCAGCACTCCATGGTCCTGTTGGTCCGTCTGTACTATACGACCACTCGTAACCTCCTGAACTGTTCACACCAATATTATCTTGTATATTTAATGCTTCTGGAATTACCGTTGCTGTAGTAAATGGTACTTCATATATAGAAGCACTTACCGGATCACATGACCCATCATTAATTTGAGCTTCAGGAGTACCGCTAATAGTACCACTTGTAAATGTTGATGTAGTACTTCCCTCAGAGAAAGATATGATTACAGAATCTATTTCTCCAACATCAAGATTTTCACAATCATATACCTGTACTTTCCACCCTCCTTGTCTGGCATCATATCCTATTAAAGGGGTAACTGTGATAGGTGTATCTCCCGAAGCTGGAGAAAATACACCACAACCTGTAGTATTATTTGAAGGATCTGCATAATACCTATTATAAGTACCAGTTAAAGCAGGACCTGTTCCGCTACAAGCATTATTCCTTGAAAATTCACAAATATCAAAAACAGGTAATGTTGGGGTAATTGTGGTATCGTTCGTAAATGTTAAATTCACTGCATTATCAGCTGCATAACAAGGACTTCCATTTTCATTCAAGCCTAACGGAATTGTTACAGCTCCATCTGGAGAAACTAGATAATATCCTACATCTGAAATATAAGTATGTGTGATATTGAATGTAACTGAGAAAATTGTTGATGCTGTTATTATGAAAGGACGTTCTACTGGATTGTAATAATTGAACGAAGTATCAGTTGCTGCAACACCTGATAAATTTACGGTATCACCAGCACAAGCTGTTAAATCTGCACCTACATCAGGTTGTAATTGGGTATTCCATACCCAAGCACGTCCTTCTTCAATGGTTCCTCCATCATTTCTTACTACTAAATATCCTCCGTCTGCTAAACCAGTTTGAATTCTAGTACTGTTAAGTGCATAATCATCATAAGAATTTGTTGTTGGATTAAATATATACCAACTATAGGTTGTTCCTACCGCAACTCCCGCTGGACATTCTAATTCACCATCATTTCCTCCTCCATTAAATATAAAAATAGGATCATCTGAATTTGCTGAAAATAATGGATCTGTATAACTAGTGGTTAATGTACCACAATTTGACGATCCTGAAGCCGCTGTTAAAGGTATCTCAGTTCCATCAATCTTTATTACTAAAACCGTAGTGATAGCATTCGCACAAGGACCAGTACCGTTAACTACATAATTGAAAGTAGAAGGTCCCATAGGAAGACTTGATACCGTAACTGTACTACCCGATAAAGCTCCTGTGCTATCATTATCAACCCAAGTTCCCCCTCCATCTTGAGAACCGTCTAGGGCAGTGAATAAATCAGCTGTTGAATCTGTGGTCAATACATATAAAGGATCTGTTGTAACACCAGAATTTGGTGGATTTGTTAAATTGATAGTTGCTGTTACAGTACTAGAAGTATTCCCATAAGGATCTGTAACAGTTATTTCAACAGTTCTTGGAGTTGCTATTTCAGGGGTAGCAGCTGTATTTTTATAAACTAAATCATCTAACGTATTCCTTAATGTATTCACATCTGCACTTACATTTGTAACTGTTAAGCTTGTAGTTCCATTTCCTGCTACAGAGATACCATCAAAAATTCCTTTGATACTTAATTCTTCTTGACCAACATCTTGAGGATTTGTTAAAGTAATTGTCATGAAATCCAATCCATGTGGTGCATTAAATACAGATGTAGCTCCTGTAGTTGCTCCATCTAAAAACTCTGCACTGTTTGAACAACCTGGGACATTAATATCATTTCCCCCAGCTCCTGTAATATTAGTATCATCTAATCTAAGGTAAGGAGTTGGTGCTAAACTTACTGTAAAAGGTTCAGCATCTGCCGCTTCTGCACCATTCAATACATAATACTCTACAGATAATGTGGTGATTGCTATATTACTTTGAACTTCCCAATATGTTCCTGGTAGTGAAACCACTCCCGATGAACCAATATGAACTTGAGAAGTATTATTATTATTGATAAAATGTCCTGATTGAGCTGAAAATAACTGACCAGAGAATTGAGCTCCTACATCTGGACTGGATACTTTAATATTTTCAGTCCCTATTAATTCACTGTGTTGTTGCGAACTTAAAATTACATGAACAGGTTCACTGAATGTATAAGTATATGTGTTACCAGATATTCCAACCGTAGCTCTTGTATTATTGAAACTACTTGTTAAAATATTTCCTGATGGAAAAGTAACGGCATTAACTCCTCCTCCTACTGTAGTTGCTTCTGATAATGCTATATCAACATTAACTACTGAAGTACCATCTCCTACTGAAGAAAGAACATTTGTTGGATGTGCTACTACTGGAGGTGTAGAAAGTCCTCCCCAGGTTGTTACAACCTGAGCTTCAACATCTAAAGAAGATAGAGTTAAAATAACAGAAATACTAAATAACTTTAGTAAAAATAAATTTGCTCTTCTTTCTGTTAAACCAACTTTGAATTCATCCCGAATTCCTATTAAAATATTTGCTAAACCTCTGTAATTCCTATATTTTTCGTTACCTTGCGAGGCGTTATGTTTTTTCGAAAATATAGATAAACTTAATTTTATTTTTTTTAGCAATAAATAATATGTGCTAAAAAAAATAACCTGAAGACATTTTATCATAATGATCAGTTTATGAATTGATTGTTATATACATGCCCTACTCTTGTTTCCGCTCGCCAAAGTGCAACAATTGTGGGGTTTTATTTATTATTTGTACACAGCACCATCATAACAATGATTCTGCATTATTATTTGTTTATGAAATTAAAATTGTAGTTGAGTTTTCTTTTTTTCTCTAAAACTTACATAGGGTCGATCGATGATGAAAAAAAGATTGATTTAAAATGAAGTCTGTGTTTTTAAAGTATTTTTTCTGCATATGATTTCGGGGTTCGTTTGCATTTAATTTGTAATAAAAATAACTAATAATAAACTAATAAACAAAACTTTATTATTTAAAGTTTTATAGTTTTAAAAAAAATATTTGCACAATATGAACTTATAAGGGATAAAACTAAATTCTCATACAAATTGATTAAGTATTGTGAGATTCCTAATACTTATGTTCCACGTTATGAATATAATCTTTTTTTTTAACATATATTAACTTTTTCAAAAAAAGTTAATATCATAAAAAAATAAAGCGGTATTTGACAAATCAAATACCGCTTTATTTTTTAAGCTTCTCCAGTAGTTCCACCAAAGTTCATTGGTATAGGAGGTTGTTCATAATCTTTTATCTCACCATGAACCTGTTCAAACTTTCTTATATTATCTGCAAGAGCTTTTGTAAGTCTCTTTGCATGCTGAGGCGTTAGTATAATTCTAGATTTTACTTTTGCTTTTGGTACACCTGGCATAATATTAATAAAATCTACAATAAATTCAGAAACTGAATGATTTATTATTGCTAAGTTACTATAAGTTCCTTCAGCAATCTCTTGATCTAATTCTATATTGATCTGTGGTTCTTTTTTATCTTCCATGGGAATACATATTTTAATTATAAAAAAACCTCTATAAATTATAGAGGTTTTTTTAATGTTATAATTATTCTATTATAAGCTTTGTTCTATTTCGTCTTTTGGTCCAACGATAATCTTTTCGTAGCTTCTTATACCTGTACCTGCTGGTATACGTTTACCTACAATAACATTTTCTTTAAGACCTTCTAAATCATCAATCTTACCATTTACAGCTGCTTCATTTAACACCTTAGTTGTTTCCTGGAACGATGCTGCTGAGATAAATGATTTCGTTTGTAACGATGCTCTAGTAATACCTTGTAATACTTGCTCTGCAGTAGCTGGATGTGCTTCTCTTGCTACTACAATCTCTTTATCAGCTCTACGTAAAATTGAGTTTTCATCTCTTAACTGACGTGCTGTAACTAATTGACCTGCTCTTAAGTTAGTAGAATCACCTGAATCTTCAATTACTTTCATTCCATAAATTTTATCATTTTCTTCGATAAAATCATTTTTATGAACTAATTGATTCTCTAAGAATAAAGTATCTCCTGAATCAATGATTCTTACTTTACGCATCATTTGACGTACTACTACTTCAAAGTGCTTATCATTAATCTTCACCCCTTGTAAACGGTATACATCTTGTATTTCATTTACTAAGTACTCTTGAACAGCAGATGGTCCTTTAATTCTTAAAATATCAGCTGGAGTTGTTGCTCCATCAGATAATGGCATACCTGCTTTGATAAAGTCATTTTCTTGAACTAAGATCTGATTAGATAATTTTACTAAGTATTTCTTAATCTCTCCAGTTTTAGATTCAACTATAATCTCACGATTACCACGCTTAATTTTACCAAAAGACACCACTCCATCAATTTCAGCAACTACTGCAGGGTTAGATGGATTACGTGCTTCAAATAATTCTGTTACACGTGGTAAACCTCCTGTAATATCCCCAGCCTTACCAGCTCTACGAGGAATCTTAACTAATGTTTTACCTTGCTCTACTAAATCTCCATCTTTTACCATTAAGTGTGCACCTACTGGTAAACTATATGAACGTAATGCATTACCATCAGCGTCTTCAATAATTAAAGAAGGAATGATTTTCTTATTTTTAGAGTCAGTAATTACTTTCTCTTGGAAACCTGTTTGTTCATCAACTTCAACAGAGTAGTTAATACCTTGCTCTAAGTTATCAAACTTAACTTTTCCTCCAAATTCAGAAACAATTACACCATTAAATGGATCCCATTGACAAACTGCATCTCCTTTCTTAATAGTCTTTCTATCTTTATCAAAGATAATCGAACCATAAGGAATATTATTTGCACTTAAAGTAATTCCTGTTTTCTTATCTAAAATTTTGATTTCAGCTGTACGTGAAATTACAATATCAACAACTTCTCCGTTAGTGTCTTTACCTTCAACTGTACGTAAATCTTCAATCTTTACATTACCTTCAAACTTAGATAATAATTTATTATCTGAAGAAGAAGTATTTGCTACCCCTCCAACGTGGAATGTACGTAATGTTAACTGTGTACCAGGCTCTCCAATAGACTGTGCTGCAATTACACCAACAGCTTCACCTTTTTGAACCTTCTTAGCAGTAGATAAACTCTTACCATAACACTGAGCACAAATTCCTCTCTTAGATTCACATGTTAATGGAGAACGAACTTCTACTCTATCAATACCTGCTTTTTCAACAGTTTTAGCTAGACTTTCAGTAATTAATTGTCCTGCATTCAATAAAATGTCTTCAGAGTTAGGAGCATATACATCATGTAAAGAAACTCTACCTTCAATTCTGTCAGCTAAAGACTCAACAATCTCGTCATTCTTCTTTAAAGGAGTTATTTCTAAACCACGTAATGTACCACAATCTACCTCATTTACAATTACATCTTGAGATACATCTACTAAACGACGTGTTAAATATCCTGCATCGGCAGTTTTTAATGCTGTATCGGCAAGACCTTTACGAGCACCGTGAGTAGAGATAAAGTATTCTAAAATTGAAAGACCTTCTTTAAAGTTAGATAAAATCGGGTTTTCAATAATTTCTCCACCACCTGCTGTAGATTTCTTAGGCTTAGCCATTAATCCACGCATACCAGTTAACTGACGAATCTGCTCTTTAGATCCACGCGCTCCAGAATCTAACATCATAAATACCGAGTTAAATCCTTGCTGATCTTCACGTAAACGTTTCATCGATAATTCTGTTAATCGGTTGTTTGTAGAACCCCAAACATCAATTACCTGATTATAACGTTCCTTTTGAGTTAACATACCCATGTTATAGTTCATGATAATTCCATCCACTTCTTTATTAGCTTCAGCAATCATTGTATGCTTTTCCTCTGGAATAATGATATCTCCTAAAGAGAATGATAATCCTCCTTGGAATGCAAACATATATCCCATATTCTTTATTTCATCTAAGAATTTACCTACCGAAGGAATATCAGTTACTTTTAAGATACCACCAATAATTCCTCTTAAAGATTTCTTAGTTAAAACTTCATTAATATAACCTGCTGCTTCTGGTACAACTTCGTTAAATAATACTCTACCAACAGTAGTTGTAATAAGTTTTGTTACTACTTTACCATCTTCGACATCTTTAGTACGAACTCGAATTCCAGCATTTAAGTCTACTTTCTTTTCGTTAAAAGCGATTGTTACTTCTTCTGGAGAGTAGAATGTTAATCCTTCACCTTGAATCTTTAACTCTGGTGTAGATTTACGCTCTTTAGTCATATAATATAACCCTAATACCATATCCTGAGATGGTACCGTAATTGGTGCACCATTTGCAGGGTTTAAGATATTATGAGAAGCTAACATTAATAACTGAGCCTCTAAAATAGCTTCAGGACCTAAAGGTAAGTGAACCGCCATTTGATCCCCATCAAAATCGGCGTTAAATGCCGTACATACTAATGGGTGTAAACGAATAGCTTTACCTTCTATTAATTTAGGTTGGAATGCTTGAATACCTAAACGGTGTAATGTAGGAGCACGGTTTAATAAAACTGGATGACCTTTAATTACATTTTCTAAAATATCCCAAACTACAGGTTCTTTTCTATCTATAATTTTCTTTGCAGATTTAACCGTTTTTACAATACCTCTTTCGATTAACTTACGAATTACAAAAGGCTTGTAAAGTTCAGCTGCCATATCTTTAGGCAATCCACATTCGTATAATTTTAATTCTGGACCTACAACAATTACAGAACGAGCAGAATAATCAACACGCTTACCTAATAAGTTTTGACGGAAACGCCCTTGTTTACCTTTTAAACTATCAGATAATGATTTTAATGGTCTGTTAGATTCTGTTTTTACTGCTGAAGATTTACGTGTATTATCAAATAATGAATCTACAGATTCTTGTAACATACGTTTTTCGTTTCTTAAGATTACTTCAGGAGCTTTAATCTCCATTAATCTCTTTAAACGATTGTTACGGATAATTACACGACGATAAAGATCATTTAAATCTGAAGTAGCAAAACGACCTCCATCTAATGGAACTAATGGACGTAATTCTGGTGGAATAACCGGAACTACTTTCATTATCATCCACTCTGGTTTATTTTCTCTATTTTTCTGAGACTCTCTAAATGCTTCAACAACATTTAATCTTTTTAAAGCCTCATTCTTACGTTGCTTAGAAGTTTCAGTATTTGCTTTGTGTCTTAATTGGTAAGATAACTCATCTAAATCGATACGAGCTAATAAATCAATTAAACACTCTGCTCCCATTTTAGCGATAAACTTATTTGGATCGCTATCTTCTAAGTATTGATTATCTTGAGGAAGTTCATCTATAATATCTAAATACTCTTCCTCTGTTAAGAAGTCTAATTTTTGTAATGGTTCTCCTTCACTATTTGTTGCATTACCAGGCTGAATTACTACATAACGCTCATAGTAAATGATCATATCTAATTTCTTAGAAGGTAAACCTAATAAATATCCCATTTTATTTGGTAACGATCTGAAATACCAAATATGTGCTACAGGAACAACTAAATTAATATGACCTACTCTATCTCTACGTACTTTCTTTTCCGTTACTTCAACTCCACAACGATCACAAACGATTCCCTTGTAACGAATTCTTTTATATTTACCACACGCACATTCATAATCTTTTACAGGACCGAATATACGCTCACAAAATAAACCATCTCTCTCTGGCTTGTGTGTACGGTAATTAATTGTTTCTGGCTTTAAAACTTCTCCTTTAGATGCCTCTAAAATAGATTCAGGTGAAGCTAAACCAATTGAAATTTTGTTAAATTTTTTAACAGTGTATTTTTCGTTCTTTCTTGCCATAATATTTTGCTTTGCAAAATGCTTTGAGCTTTTGCTATAACTTTAGTTAGCTTAAAGTTGATAGCTGACTGCTGTTGATATAAAATTTATAAACACTGAAATCAAGATTATTCCTTTCGAAATAACCTTGATTGTCTTTTTTATTCTTCTAATTTAACGTCTAATCCTAAACCTTTAAGTTCGTGCATTAATACGTTAAATGATTCTGGTAATCCAGGTTCTGGCATTGGCTCTCCTTTTACAATGCTTTCATAAGCTTTAGCTCTACCTAATACGTCATCTGATTTTACCGTTAAGATTTCACGTAAAATACTAGATGCTCCATAAGCCTCTAAAGCCCAAACTTCCATTTCTCCAAAACGCTGACCTCCAAACTGAGCTTTACCTCCTAATGGCTGTTGTGTAATTAATGAGTAAGGTCCAATAGAACGAGCATGCATCTTATCTTCGATCATGTGTCCTAACTTAATCATATAAATAACACCTACTGTTGCTGGTTGATCAAAACGATCTCCTGTTCCTCCATCATATAAGTAAGTATGACCGAATCTTGGAATTCCAGCTTCGTCTGTTAATGCGTTAATTTCATTTAAAGAAGCCCCATCAAAAATAGGCGTTGCATACTTTTGAGTTAACTTTTGACCAGCCCAACCTAATACAGTTTCATAAATCTGACCAATATTCATACGCGATGGTACCCCTAATGGATTCAATACAATATCAACAGGTGTTCCGTCTTCTAAGAAAGGCATATCTTCTTGACGAACGATTCTTGCAACAATACCTTTGTTACCGTGACGTCCTGCCATCTTATCACCTACCTTTAACTTACGCTTCTTAGCGATATAAATCTTAGCTAACTTTAAAATTCCAGCTGGTAATTCATCCCCTACAGAAATTGTAAACTTCTTACGACGTAAAACTCCTTGTAAATCGTTAACTTTAATTTTATAGTTGTGAATTAATTCTACAACTAACTTGTTTAAGTCTTTATCAGTAGTCCAAGTTCCACTTAAATGTGTAAAATCATCTACTGAGTTTAACATTTTTTGAGTGAATTTTTTTCCTTTTGGCAATACTTCCTCTCCAAGATCGTTAAAAATACCTTGAGAAGTTTTACCACTGATTAAACCGAATAACTTGTCTATTAAACGATCTTTTAAGCCATCAAATTTAGAAACGAAAGAAGCTTCTAAAGTAGCTACCGCTTCTTTATCTCTTGCTCTCTTATTTTTATCTTTAACAGCTCTCTTAAATAATTTTTTATCAATTACAACACCTTTAAGAGATGGTGAAGCTTTTAATGATGCATCTTTTACATCACCTGCTTTATCCCCAAAGATTGCTCTTAATAATTTTTCTTCTGGTGTAGGATCACTTTCTCCTTTAGGAGTAATCTTACCAATTAAAATATCTCCTGGCTTTACTTCTGCACCAATACGAATCATTCCATTCTCATCAAGGTCTTTTGTAGCCTCTTCTGATACGTTTGGAATATCATTGGTTAATTCTTCTGCTCCTAATTTAGTATCACGAACATCTAAAGAATACTCATCAATGTGAACAGATGTAAAGATATCTTCTTTTACAACTCTTTCAGAAATTACGATTGCATCCTCAAAGTTATACCCTTTCCAAGGCATGAAAGCAACCTTCATATTTCTACCAAGAGCTAACTCACCTAATTCTGTAGCATAACCATCACAAAGAACTTGTCCCTTTTCAACTCTATCACCTTTTCTTACAATAGGCTTTAAGTTAATATTAGTTCCTTGATTTGTTTTTCTGAACTTAATTAAGTTATATGATTTTTCATCTGGATCAAAGCTAACTAAACGCTCCTCATCTGTTCTATCATACTTAATTGTAATCTTGTTTGCATCAACATATTCTACAACTCCATCTCCTTCTGCATTGATCAAAATACGAGAATCTTTTGCTACTCTACGCTCTAATCCTGTACCTACAATTGGTGCTTCAGGTCTTAATAATGGTACTGCCTGACGCATCATGTTAGATCCCATTAATGCACGGTTGGCATCATCATGCTCTAAGAATGGAATTAAAGAAGCTGAAATAGATGCTATTTGGTTTGGAGCAACATCCATATAGTTGACTACATCTGGAGTAACAACAGGGAAATCTCCTTCTTCCCTTGCAATTACTTTATCTCTATCAATTTCTCCATCTTCTTTAACAGGAATATTTGACTGCGCAAATTTCATTCCTTCTTCTTCTTCTGCACTTAAATATATTGGCGTATCCGAAGAAACTTTTCCTGAATCAACTTTCTTATATGGTGTTTCAATGAACCCCATATTGTTTACTTTAGCATAAACTGCTAAAGATGAAATCAGACCAATATTCGGTCCTTCTGGTGTTTCAATTGGACATAAACGACCGTAGTGAGTATAGTGAACATCACGAACCTCAAAACCTGCTCTTTCTCTCGATAAACCTCCAGGTCCTAAAGCTGATAAACGACGCTTATGAGTAATCTCTGCTAATGGATTTGTTTGATCCATAAATTGAGATAACTGATTTGTTCCAAAGAACGAATTAATTACAGAAGATAATGTTTTAGCATTAATTAAGTCAATCGGTGTAAAAACTTCATTATCTCTTACATTCATTCTTTCACGGATAGTTCTAGCCATACGTGCTAAACCTACTCCAAACTGACCTGCTAACTGCTCACCTACTGTACGTACACGACGGTTAGATAAGTGATCAATATCATCTACTTCTGCCTTAGAATTAATTAACTCAATAAGATATTTTACAATTGTAATGATATCATTTTTAGTTAATACCTTCTGATCTATAGCTTCATTTAATTGAAGTTTAGTGTTCATTCTAAAACGACCAACTTCTCCTAAATTATATCTTTGTTCTGAGAAAAATAATTTATCTATAATACCTCTTGCAGTTTCCTCATCTGGCGGTTCTGCATTACGTAATTGACGATAAATATGCTCTACTGCTTCTTTTTCTGAGTTAGTAGGATCTTTCTGTAAAGTATTATGAATAATTGCATAATCTCCAGAGAAATTATCTTCTTTATGTAATAAAATAGTTTTTGCTCCTGACTCTATAATTTCATCTACATGTTCTTTATCTAAAATAGTATCACGATCAAAAATAATTTCGTTTCGTTCAATAGATACAACTTCACCTGTATCTTCATCTACGAAATCTTCATGCCAAGTTTTTAATACCCTAGCAGCTAATTTTCTTCCTAAAACTTTCTTTAATCCAGCTTTAGAAACTTTAATTTCTTCAGCTAAATCAAAAATTTCAAGAATATCTTTATCTCTTTCATATCCTATAGCTCTAAAAAGAGTAGTTACTGGTAACTTTTTCTTTCTATCGATATATGCATACATTACCTGATTAATATCAGTAGCAAATTCAATCCAAGATCCTTTAAAAGGAATTACTCTTGCTGAATATAATTTAGTACCATTGGCATGAAAAGACTGACCGAAGAAAACCCCTGGTGATCTGTGTAACTGAGATACAACTACTCTCTCTGCTCCATTAATAATAAATGTACCTGAGCCCGTCATATAAGGTATTGTTCCTAAATACACATCTTGAACAATGGTTTCGAAATCTTCATGTTCAGGATCTGTACAATACAATTTTAATCTAGCCTTAAGAGGGACACTATGAGTTAAACCACGCTCGATACATTCTTGAATGCTATACCTAGGTGGATCAACAAAATAATCTAAGAATTCTAAAACAAATTGATTTCTTGTATCAGTAATTGGGAAGTTATCCATGAAGGTCTTATATAAACCTTCTTCACCTCGCTCATCAGCTTTAGTCTGTAATTGGAAAAAATCTTGAAAAGATTTAACTTGAATATCCAAAAAATCTGGATAATCTGTACCAATCTGAGATGTTGCGAAGTTGATTCTTTCAGTAGTTTTTGTCGTTGCCAAAAGAGTATCTATTTTTAATTAAAAATATTTTTAAAAAACTTAACCAGTTTTCTTTGCAATTTTTACTACATAAATTAGTTAATATATGTGTAACTAATTTAAAAGCAATTCTAAACTTTTTTTGTGTTTATTTCTGCAAAAATAACAAATATATACACAAAATGGTTTAGGGCCAGAACAAAAAGTTCTAGCGCCTAAACCTATATTTTGTTATCCCACTGTAAATGTGGGGAGTTATATTACTTTAACTCAACCTCAGCTCCTGCTTCTTCTAAAGACTTCTTAAGACCTTCAGCCTCATCTTTAGAAACACCTTCTTTTACTGGTGCTGGAGCGCTATCAACGATTCCTTTAGCTTCTTTTAATCCTAAACCAGTTAATTCCTTAACTAATTTTACTACTGCTAATTTAGAACCTCCTGCTGCTTTTAAGATTACATCAAACTCAGTTTTTTCATCTGCTGCATCTGCACCACCACCTGCTGGTCCAGCTACTGCTACAGCTGCTGCTGCAGGCTCAATACCGTAATCTTCTTTTAAAATATCTGCTAATTCATTAACTTCTTTTACTGTTAAGTTAACTAATTGTTCTGCGAAATCTTTTAAATCTGCCATTTTAATTGTTTTTAATTTTTTATTGTATAGTTATTAGTGCGCTAAATTTATTTTTCTGATAATGTTTTTAAGATACCTGATAGTTTACTACCACCTGATTGTAATGCTGAAACAACGTTCTTAGCAGGCGATTGTAATAATCCAATGATATCTCCAATAAGTTCCTCACGAGACTTGATGTTAACTAAAGCATCTAATTGGTCATCTCCAACATAAACTGCTTCTTCTACATAAGCCCCTTTTAATAAAGGTTTATCAGATTTTTTTCTAAATTCTTTAATTACTTTTGCTGGAGCATTTGCAGCTTCTGCAATCATTAAAGAAGTGTTTCCTTTTAAAACTTCTGGTAATTCACCAAAATCTTTATCGGAAGCCTCCATTGCTTTTTCAAGCAATGTGTTTTTTACAACAGCCAATTGTACGTCAGCTTTAAAACAAGCTCTACGTAAGTTAGATGTAGTGATAGCATCTAATCCAGAAATATCTGCTAGATAAATCGTATTTGTATCTGCTAATTGTGCTGTTAAATCTTGTATTACTTGTGATTTTTCCTCTCTAGTCATAATTGATACATTTTAACTGCCTATGATACAGATTTTACATCTACTGGCACACTAGGACTCATTGTAGAAGAGATGAAAATACTCTTAATGTAAGTTCCTTTAGCAGCCGTTGGCTTTAATTTAATAAGTGTTTGAACTAATTCGTTTGCATTTTCGTAGATCTTATCAGCATCAAAAGATACTTTACCTACAGCAGCATGAACGATTCCAGTTTTATCAACTTTAAAGTCGATTTTACCAGCCTTCACCTCTTTTACTGCTTTTGCAACATCCATAGTTACAGTACCTGTCTTTGGGTTTGGCATTAAACCTCTAGGACCTAATACACGTCCTAATGGACCTAATTTACCCATTACACTAGGCATTGTTATAATAACGTCAACATCAGTCCATCCTCCTTTGATTTTCTGTAAGTATTCATCTAAACCTACGTAATCAGCTCCAGCTTCTTTTGCTTCAGCTTCTTTATCTGGAGTAACTAATGCTAATACTTTTACATCTTTACCTGTTCCGTGAGGTAATGTTACAACACCACGAACCATTTGATTTGCCTTACGAGGATCTACTCCTAAACGTACAGCTAAATCTATAGACGCATCAAACTTAACGTTTGTGATCTCTTTTACTAATGCTGATGCATCCTTTAAGTCATAAACTTTAGAGGTGTCAATCTTAGCGCGAGCTTCTTTTTGCTTTCTTGTTAATCTTGCCATTTTAAATCTCTTTTAGTTTAAGCAGGTGCATCACCTGTTACAGTTAATCCCATAGAACGAGCAGTTCCCGCGATCATTCTCATTGCTGATTCAACTTTAAAAGCATTCATGTCAACCATTTTATCTTCTGCAATTGATCTGATTTGATCCCAAGTAACACTTGCTACTTTCTTTCTATTCGGCTCTCCTGAACCTTTCTTAATTTTGGCCGCTTCTAATAATTGTACTGCAGCTGGTGGAGTTTTAACAACAAATTCGAATGATTTATCAGTATATACTGTAATCACTACTGGTAATACTTTACCTTGTTTATCCTGTGTACGAGCGTTAAACTGTTTACAGAATTCCATGATGTTAACTCCGGCAGCACCTAAAGCGGGTCCAACTGGTGGCGACGGATTCGCAGCACCTCCCCTAACTTGTAGTTTTACTAATTTACTTACTTCTTTTGCCATTGTTTAAGATTTGGATAGTGTATTTTCGGAAGCAAAATACACTTAAAATATATATGTAACTGTTATATTTTCTCTACTTGCATGTAGCTTAATTCTAATGGAGTTTTTCTACCGAAAATCTTAACCATTACTTCAAGCTTACGTTTTTCTTCATTAACCTTCTCAACTAATCCATCAAAACCATTAAAAGGACCATCTACTACTTTCACAGTCTCTCCTACTACATATGGAATAGCTACATTCTCTTCATTAACGGTAAGTTCATCAACTTTACCTAACATTCTGTTAACTTCAGATTTTCTCATTGGTACTGGATCACCTCCTTTTGTTTCACCTAAAAAACCTATTACACCAGTAACAGATTTAATTACGTGAGGAACCTCACCCGCTAAGTTTGCTTCGACCATTACGTAACCAGGGAAGTATACTCTTTCTCTGTTAATTTTCTTTCCGTTACGTATTTGAACAACTTTTTCAGTAGGGACTATAACTTGATTAACGTAATCCGATAATCCATGTCTAGCTATCTCAGTTTCAATGTAAGTTTTCACTTTATTCTCCTGACCACCAATTGCTCTCACAACATACCATTTCATCACTGAATCAGCCATCTTTAAAATAATTTAAAAAAGTTATCTAATCCTGTCTGAAAAACTTTATCTATTAAAGCAACTGCTAAAGCAAATACAATTGTAAAAACAGCTACTACTACCGTAGACTTTTGAGCTTCTTCTTTAGAAATCCAAGTCATATTAGTATTTAATTCCTCGAAAGAATCCTTGATATATTGTATAAAGTTGTTCATTTCTATTGAAAATTAGCACGGGTTGAGAGGCTCGAACTCCCGACACCTGGTTTTGGAGACCAGTGCTCTACCAACTGAGCTAAACCCGTTTAATTAAAGAGGCATTCTAAGAACACCTCTTATATATTGTAATTAGAGATTAGTCTAATATTTCAGTTACCTGACCAGCTCCTACTGTTCTACCTCCTTCACGGATTGCGAACTGTAAACCAATGTTTAATGCAATTGGTTGGATTAAGTCAACAGTGATTGTTAAGTTATCACCAGGCATAACCATCTCTACTCCGTCAGGTAAACCAATGTTACCAGTTACGTCAGTTGTACGTACATAGAACTGAGGACGGTAGTTATTTTGGAATGGAGTGTGACGTCCACCTTCTTCTTTCTTTAAGATATAAACCTCTGCTTTAAACTTAGCGTGAGGAGTTACAGAACCTGGCTTACAAATTACCATACCTCTTTTAATATCTTCTTTATTAATACCTCTTAATAAGATACCAGCGTTATCTCCAGCCTCACCTCTATCTAAGATTTGACGGAACATTTCGATACCAGTTACTGTAGAAGTTAACTTCTCAGTTCCCATACCGATAATCTCAACAGGATCACCTGAATTGATGATACCAGTTTCAATACGACCTGTAGCAACAGTACCACGACCAGTAATAGAGAATACATCTTCAATTGGCATTAAGAAATCCTTCTCAGTATCTCTTGGTGGCTCTTCGATCCAAGTATCAACAGCTTCCATTAACTCTAAAACTGTATTTACCCACTTCTCTTCACCATTTAAAGCTCCTAAAGCAGATCCTTGAACAACAGGACTATTATCTCCATCATAATCGTAGAAAGATAATAATTCTCTAACTTCCATCTCTACTAACTCTAATAACTCCTCATCATCAACCATATCTACTTTGTTTAAGAAAACAACGATACGTGGAATACCTACCTGACGACCTAATAAGATGTGCTCACGAGTTTGAGGCATTGGACCATCTGTAGCAGCAACTACTAAGATAGCTCCATCCATTTGTGCAGCACCAGTTACCATGTTCTTTACATAATCGGCGTGACCTGGACAGTCAACGTGTGCGTAGTGACGGTTAGCTGTAGCATACTCAACGTGAGAAGAGTTAATTGTAATACCTCTTTCTTTTTCTTCAGGAGCGTTATCGATTTGATCGAAATCTCTCTGCTCAGAAAATCCTGCGTCAGCTAATACTTTTGTAATAGCAGCTGTTAATGTAGTCTTACCGTGATCTACGTGACCGATTGTACCTACGTTTAAGTGTGGCTTCGAACGATCGTAAGTTGCTTTTGCCATGATTATTAATTTTAATTCTTAGTTAAATATATTTAGTGTTCTTTTTTAACTCTCCTAAAAGAGCCAATGACGGGATTTGAACCCGTGACCTCATCCCTACCAAGGATGCGCTCTACCAACTGAGCTACACCGGCATGGATAATTTAGAGCGGGAGACCGGGTTCGAACCGGCGACATTCAGCTTGGAAGGCTGACGCTCTACCAACTGAGCTACTCCCGCAATTCTCTAAAAAATTTTGTGGGGAGAGCAGGATTCGAACCTGCGAAGTCGTAAGACAACGGAGTTACAGTCCGTCCCATTTGGCCGCTCTGGAATCTCCCCATTTATTTTAATATTTTAAAGAACTTTTTTTGAGCCGATAGAGGGACTCGAACCCACGACCTGCTGATTACAAATCAGCTGCTCTAGCCAGCTGAGCTATATCGGCTTTTGTTTTAAAAAAACAATCCGTTATTTCTAACGGACTGCAAATGTATAAAGTTATTTTGGTTTTATAAAACTTATTTCAAGTTTTTTTTTATTTTTTTTTATACGAAGCTCATTCTATGTTTGTCTTTCGACTTCAACAACTGACGCTTAAGAGACTCAACGCCAACACTAACACCTTCTTCAAAGGTCTTATTTGTTTTCTTTACGATCAATTCATTACCTGGTATATTAATTTTTATTTCTGTAACCTTATTTTCTTTGTCACTTGTTTTTTGCACTTTTAAAAAGACTTCTGCATCAACAATTTTGTCGTGAAATTTATCTAAGCTTCCTACTTTTTTCTCGATGAATTTAACTAAATCTCCATCAACTTTAAAATTTACTGACTGTGTAAATACTTTCATAATCTTCAATCTTTCTTTAAGCTCCTAGGATGAGCTTTATTAAACACTTGTTTTAGTTTTTCCAAGTTATTGTGAGTGTAAACTTGGGTAGAGGCTAAACTTGAATGTCCTAGTAATTCTTTAACCGAGTTTAAATCTGCACCTTCGTTAAGCAGCTGCGTCGCAAAAGTATGCCTGAGGATATGCGGACTTTTCTTAACTTTGGTTGAGACCTTACTAAAGTAAGAATTTATTACACGATAAACAAGTGTTTCATATAGTTTATTTCCTTTTTCAGTAACTAACAAATACTCTCTAGTACTTGTTATATCTCTTTTTTGTTGTGTATACTTTTTCAATGTTTCAATAACAACTGGTAACAAAGGTACTAATCTTTCTTTATTTCTTTTCCCTAAAACTTTAATCAATCTCATGTGCATATCTATATCTACATGCTTGATATTGATAAGCTCAGTTCTTCTTATTCCTGTTGAATATAATAATTCAACAATTAGCTTATCTCTTAAAGAAACAAAATCATCTTCTCCAAAATTATTCAAAACCTTACTTACCTCTTCATTAGAAAAAGGTATTTGTATTTCTTTTGTTGTTTTTAGTGCTTTATGTTTTGCTAAAGGATTTTTATCAATTACTTCTAACTTTTGAAGAAACTTATAAAAGGTTTTTAAACTACTAACTTTTCTATTTATCGTTCTATTAGTCTTTTTTTGATTCACAAGACTCACAATCCAACTTCTTATCTGATTGTAGTGTACATTAGCAATCTCTTCTACTTCAAACTCTATAACACAAAAATCTCTAAATGAAATTAAATCTGTTTTATAAGCATTGACTGTGTGAGAAGAATATTTTTTCTCTAGCAATAAATAATCTAAAAAAGAATCTATATACATATTAAGGAACAATTTAATTAAATCTCTTATCCTCTATTTTCAAAAATAAATATTTTTAAAATAAAAAAACCCATGTATAAAATACACGGGCTTAATTTTGTTTGAAGATAATAGATTAACCTATTTCTTCTTGTGTTCTTAATCTCTGGATATAAGAAGCTTTTATTTTTTGAGCTCTTTTTGCTACAGAAGGCTTAGTAAATTGTTTACGGCTACGTAACATTCTCATTGTCTTTGTACGATCGAACTTTCTCTTGTAACGTTTTAAAGCTCTATCTATATTTTCACCTTCTTTTACTGGAATAATTAACATGTTTTATCACCTCCTCTCATATGTATCTTTATATCTTTAGAAGAAATCTATTGATTTCCAATTATTTTATATTTTGAGGGTGCAAAGATACATATTAATTTTTAACTTCCAATTAACTTTGTTACTAAATTATTTATTTAGTAGACCATACAGAGTAACTCTTTGGAGGAACTTCTATTTTTACCCATTTCCCTGATTGTGTTACTGGTTGCCAGCCAGAATGACCTGTGTAATCTTTTATTCTTTTACTAGACCAATTTGTTTCTACCCAACGCTCTTTCCATGAATTAGAATTGTTAATATACACTATTAATCCATCATTATTGTGTCCATTTCTTTTAGCAATATACTCGTCTGTATCCGTATATAAAACATTTGTACTTCCTCCAGCTAAATTATTATGTATCCAAATTAGATTATTTAGCCTTTCTTTATTTAGCCATTCTTCATAATCTTGATAAAAAACAGTTGGATAGCCTTCATGTGTCATAATATATGCATATGCTAACATTTTACCATTAAATATTTCATCTGTATCATGGTTTGCAACAAATGTTACTGCTTTTCTTGGATTTCTTTTTAAAAGCATATCATCATTTAACCTATTTAAATTGTTCCCTTCAAATGCATCAAGCATTCTATAATAACATGCAAAATCAAAAGCACTTACTTCTGCTTGACTAGACCACCAATCTAAAGTAGCAGCATTGCCATCCCAATATTCCCCTACTGAAAATCCACCTACTTCATTTTTCCATTCTTTTACAACCCAAGGTTCAAATCCTTTTACATAATCAAACCTCCATCCATCAAAACCTATTTCATTCATATAATATTTTGCAACAGACTCTGGCTTCTTCCATAACCAATCTTGCACATATGGCTGGCTATGGCTAAGATCAGGATAGCCTCCGAAAACACCCGAATCGCTTTGTCTAACATTGTTGGGATGAAAATCAGCATTACTTCTATAAAACTTACCTGACAATGGATTAAAATCAGTGTAATACGGTGTTCCTGTATAAGGATTAGGTTCTAACTCTCCTCCACTATTATGATTAATTACAATGTCAGCTATAACACTTAAATTTACATTATGTGCTGAATTTATTAAACTTAGTAATTCTGTTTTTGATCCAAATCTAGTTTCCACACTTCCCATTTGATCATATTCCCCAAAGTCAAAATAATCAAAAGGGTCGTACCCCATTGAAAAAGGACCATTTTGAGCTTTTGATACTGGTGGTAACCATATAGCATCTATTCCTGCATTACTCCAATCTTGCACTTTATCTTCTACATTTTCCCACCAAGTTCCTCCAGCGGGCACATCCCAATAAAAGGCCTGCATCATTACTCCTGTTCCAATTGTTTTAAGACCACTTCTTTTAGCTACCTTTTTATCTATTGAAACGATTTGATTTTCTTGATTTTTTGTTATTTCTATTGCGTTTTCTGTTGAACAAGAAAAAGCAACAAATACAATAATAATTAATAGTTTTTGTAAGATTCTCATGATAATTTGATTGTTGTTTCTATAAAGTTAGTTATAGAAAAACAAAACACGAAATCGATTTCGTTACTAAATCGATTTCGTGTTGATAAAATTAGAAAAACTCTTTCAATCAATATTATATAAAATTGATTGAAAAGTTGTTTGTATTTAAGTTGCTGGCTTGTATTCTTTCTTATCTATTACCATTTTGGCAATAATTTCTTTTAGAATTTCAGAAGTACCTCCTCCTATTGGTCCTAGTCTACTATCTCTAAACATTCTTGCTAATTCATAGTCTTCCATATAACCATAACCTCCTAAAAGTTGTAGAGCATCATAAATTACTTCATCAGCTATTTTAGTTGATAATAATTTACTCATACTAGCTTCTTTTACCACATAGATACCGTCGTTTAATCTTTTGGTAATTGAATAGTTGTATTCTTTACACATATCAACCTTAGAAGCCATTTCAGCTATTTTATGTCTTAATGCTTGAAATTCGTTTATTTTTTTACCAAACGCCTCTCTTTCATTCATATATTCTAATGCATACTCAACAGCGTATTCTGCTCTAGCATGAGCATTTACTCCCATGATTAATCTTTCTAAAGCGAAATGTTGCATTATGTAAGGAAATCCTTTTCCCTCCTCACCCATTAAGTTTTCTTTAGGTATTACAACATTATCGAATGCTATTTCTCCTGTATCAGAAGCTCTCCAACCTAATTTATTTAATTTTGTTGCTGAAACTCCTTTAGTCTCTCTATCTACTAAAAAGATACTCATCCCTCTATGCTTATCTTCAGGATTTGTTTTTGCTGCAACTATTAAATAATCTGAATAAACACCATTTGTTATAAATGTTTTCGAACCATTTAACACATAATTATCACCTTCCTTTACAGCAGTTGTTCTCATTCCTGCAACATCACTTCCTCCAAAAGGTTCAGTAATACATAAACAACCGATCATTTTACCATCAATGCTCGGTGTTAGATATGCTTTTTTAATTCGATCATCACCTTCTTTATTTAAATGTGTCATTGCTAAGTAAGCATGAGCCCACATTGCCGCAGCAAAACCACCTGAATTAATTCTTTGTAATTCTTCAAGGAAAATAACGGTGTAGAATAAATCTAAATTCAACCCTCCATATTCTTCAGGTTGATTAAGTCCAAAATATCCCATTTCACCAAACTTTTCCCAAATAAATCGATCAATAGTTCCAGTCTCTTCCCATTTTTCAATGTGAGGAACTACTTCCTTTTGTAAAAAATCTCTAAAGCTTTTACGAAATGATTCATGTTCTTCAGTAAAGTACATTCTGATAATAAGTTTTAAATTTGTTGTTTTGTTTATTTTGCTTCCAAATATAATACTATTCTATCGTATTTATTTTGTGGGAAATCTTTAATATTTCTTAATTCTGATATTTTTTGCAATTCAGCAACCTCATCTCTGTAGTCAAAAATCTTCTTACATAATTCGTAATTTATGTACGGTAATTTTAATACTTCCTTGAAGGAAGCTGTATTTATATTGACTTTAAGTATTTTAGGTTTTTGGATAATTTTAAAAGTTTTTAAAATTCCTTCGTAAGCTTCAGGAGTCATACCCCAAACTTCTTTTAATTGATTCAGATAAGAAAAACCTTGCAATTTAGAACGATACTTGATAATAGTATTAGCCATTTTACTATTTACAGCCTCTATTGAAATTAAATCTTTATAGGTAACTTCATTTATATCGTAACTTGAAACTTTATATTTTTTAGTAGATATTACAATCGGTTTTTTATTAAAACGCTCTTTATTCTTTACCCAGCTAGGAAACTTAAAATAAGGAGATATTTTAGTCAATAAACTATCGGAAACTTTTGTTACTTCTTGAAAATCTTGAATTGAATTTACAAATTTTTGTTGTTTTCTAAATTCATGTAACCTATCAATCTCTTCGGTAGACATTCCTAATTTATATCCTTTAAAATCTGATATATAATTAGGATTGAAAGGAGTTAACTTGTAACTACTTCTTTTTTTTTCTTTATCTAACTTTAAACTGTCTATTTCTTTCTCTAAAGCTGCAACTTTATTATTTGTTAAAAGTGTTGATTTACTTTTTAGATTACTAGTAAATACACCTACTATTTGAAATAAAACAATTACTATTATTAATAACAAAATCCCATTTCGTTGGCTTTTGGTATACCAGAAATGGGATTTCATATTTTTCATTTATATAACGTTAAGCCTTTAAAAAACCTATTGCTTTAAGATATTTAGACAACTCTTCTCTAACTTTAGGAAACAAAAAGAAAAGACCTATTACATTAGGTACAGCCATGGCAAAAATCATTGCATCTGAGAAATCTGTTACTGAACCCAAACTAGCTACAGAACCTATTATAATAAACACACAAAATAATATCTTATATGCATAATCAGATACTTTAGAACGTCCAAACAAGAACATCCAACCTTGTAATCCATAATAAGACCAAGATAACATTGTCGAAAAAGCAAATAAAACTACTGCCAATGTTAATACATAAGGAAACCAAGGTATAACTGAAGCAAATGCTTTTGAAGTTGCTAATACTCCATCTGGTGATTTCACACCATAAGTCATAATACTACCATCTCCATTTGTAATGATAATTACTAACGCAGTCATAGTACAAACAACTACTGTATCAATAAAAGGCTCTAACAAAGCTACTAAACCTTCTGAAGCAGGGTACTTTGTTTTTACTGCTGAATGTGCTATCGCTGCAGAACCAACTCCAGCTTCATTTGAAAACGCAGCTCTCTGAAATCCTATAATTAAAACCCCTAATAAACCTCCTGAAATTCCTTTAGCATTGAATGCTCCGTCAAATATTTGACTAAAAGCATTGCCTATTTGTGAAAAATTAGCTACCAAAATTACAATTGCCGCTAAGAAATAAATACCTACCATAAAAGGTACAATTTTCTCTGTGATATTTCCAATCCTCTTAATTCCACCTATAATCACTATAGCTACTAAAACTGACATTATTAAACCAAAAATTAATGCCGATGATAAAGAACTCGCTCCTACCATTGTTGTGAATTGTTGTGCTGCTTGATTGGCTTGAAACATATTTCCTCCACCAAAAGACCCTCCAACAACCATAACAGCAAAAACAGCAGCCAGTATTTTACCTAATGTAGTTTTACCAACATCTTTTAATCCTTTTTTAAGATAATACATTGGTCCTCCATAGATTGTTCCGTCCTCACCAACATCTCTGTATTTTACCCCAAGTGTACATTCAACAAACTTTGAAGACATACCTAATAAACCTGCTATAATCATCCAAAAAGTAGCTCCTGGACCTCCCAAAGACAAAGCCACAGCAACTCCTGCGATATTCCCAAGTCCTACAGTACCTGACAAAGCAGCTGTTAACGCTTGAAAATGAGAAACTTCACCTTCACCTTCTACCCTAATTGTTTCAATAGCATCACCTCCTGGAGTAGGGTCTCCAGCCATTACTCCTGAAGTAGCATGATCAACATCATCATAGTTACCTCTTACTATATTAATTGAAACTGGAAATAATCTAATATTTACAAACTTGAAAATAATCGTAAAAACCAACCCTGCTAGTAACAACATTATTATTACCAAAGGCATTTCAATACCTTCTCCTAATTTTATCGGATAAAAAACAAAGCTTCCCCAAGCATCTGCTATTGGCTTAAAACCTTCATTTATTTTTTCAGCAAGCCCTTTTTCTTGAGCAAAGATCAACATCGGTACTATAGTGAATAGTAACGTACATAGTTTTTTATTCATCGTGTAAATAGTTTTGTTTTTGTGGCACGCAATATCTTAAAAAACTACTCTTTTAACAAGTTTTTACCGTTAAAACTAATTTTTAAGTTAGCTTTTCTTTAAATATTTGTAAATCTTTTTTGAATGCTTGTACTGTTAAGCCTAGTGTACTAGTAGTTTTTGTTAAATCAAAACCGGTTTTGGATGGTCTTTCTGCTTTTTGATTTAACTCTTTAGAACTGATTGGTTTTATCAATGACTCATTTAAATTGAACTCTTTAGCTATTTGTTTTGCTATTTCAAAAACACTTAATAACTCATTAGAAGATACATTAAACACACCTGTAGCCTCTTTGTCAATCGCTAACTTACAAGCCAAAGCCAATTGTTTTACATAAGTTGGCATTCTGAATTGATCATTCACTACATTTATTTCTTTTCCATCAGACAGCATACTTTTTACCCATAAAACAATGTTACTTCTACTCATATCATGAACCATTCCATACACTAATATGGTTCTTAGTATGGTAAATTTTGTTTTGGATTTCAATAACAATTGTTCAGCATTCCATTTTGACATTCCATAATAACTTAATGGATTAGGTTTATCAGTTTCTTTATAAAAACCTTTTTTTCCATCAAAAATAAAATCCGTAGACAAATGAATTAAATGAATATTTTTCTCTTCTGAAAAGCTTATTAAATTCTCAACTAATTTTACATTTATAGCATGACATTCTTCTTTATGCTCCTCACAAACATCTACCTGAGTCATTGCAGCAGTATTGATAATAACATCTGGTTTGGTATCTGTTAATACTTTTCTTAACGCTACATCATCTGTTAAATCAATAGAAATAAATTGATAACCTTCTTTTATTGGATATCTATTAACCGATCTTGATACTGCAAAAATTTCATAGTTTTTTTCTTCTAAAAATAAATCTAGTAGTGATTGACCTAAAAGTCCATTACTACCTGTTATTAATATCTTTTTCATTTTACCAATTTCTATAAATCGAACACAGAAGTTCGCTTAGTGTATATCATATCTTTAAGCCTAAGCAGAAAAGCCATAGTTAAGTACAATCCAAAAGAAAGACCAACCGTAACAAATGACATATAGATAAAAAACAATCTCACATTTACTGTTCTCATGCCTAATCTATCTGCCAATCTCGACGAAACATCAAAACCATTTCTTTCAAAAAAATGCCTAATAGAATCTACCATTTTAATGTAATTATATAATATTTTTATTTTTGTTTAAAGGTATAAAATAATTCTTTAAAGTTTTCCTTGTAATATTTCAACTCCTTCTTCATTATGTTTACTGATCTACTCCCTCCTTCTAAAGCATAATATGTATCGCCTCTAAACAATAGTGTAATAAAGTACATGTTTTTTATATTGCCTTTTTCATCTTTCTTTTGATACTCTAATTCATACCCATTTAAACCATCTACTTTTATTGGGTTAATACTGATAGGTTCTTCTAATTTTGTTCTTTTTTTTCCATAAGTTAAACTATATTCTTTTTTATCTATTTTTTTATATTCTGTAGAGTATCCTTTTATTAAATAATCATGTTTAATTGCTGCATATATGTTTGTAGAAGACAATTTTCCTTCCTTTCCATTTCCTATAAAAGCTATGTCGTTCGGATAAACGCTATCTCTTGATTCTTGTAGTCCATATTTTGCTATATTAAAATCACCTCCAGCTTTTTCTGAAAACACATATCTTTTCTCTGGTAAGTATACAGTTGATAACATACTCTTTATAACCTCTTCTTCAACTTCTTTTTTTACAGTCATTTGATAATCGCTAACAATAGCCAGCATATTCTCTTTATTAAAACTTACGTATAAAATATGTTTCTGTCTTTTAATATCAGGATATTCTAAACTTTCATAACTTACCCATATTGCATCTTTATTATTAAACTTAAAGTGATCGATTTTTATATTTTCTCCAAATTCTTTAAATGATTCAATTGAAATCCTTTTTTTAAATGAACTGTGAACTGTCAGCATTTCTATGTAAGCTATTTGTCGGCTTTCTTTTACAAAACCTCTTACTAATGGTTCCATTTGAAATCCTTTGGGAGGGATTATACTAAACTTGGTATTTAAAACAGGTACATGATTAGCTGTTAATTCACTTATAACATTATCTGGTATTTGTGCATAAAAATTAAATGATAGTAGTAAGATAAAAGCTATAATTACTCTCATAATTGTTTTTTTGCTAAAATACTAATTCATAGTATACATTGATTAATGGATTCTATTTAATAATTTTGTTCTTTTGCAAAATCGATACTTTGAAAGAACAGGAATTTATTGAAGTTTATGGAGCAAGAGCTCATAACTTAAAGAATATTGACATTAAAATACCTCGTGAAAAGCTAGTTGTTATTACTGGTTTGAGCGGAAGCGGAAAGTCTTCTTTAGCTTTTGACACTATTTATGCTGAAGGTCAAAGAAGATATATAGAGACTTTTTCTGCTTATGCACGACAATTTTTAGGAGGATTAGAACGTCCTGATGTTGACAAAATTGATGGATTATCTCCTGTAATTTCTATAGAACAAAAAACTACAAACAAAAGTCCACGATCTACGGTAGGAACTATTACAGAAATTTACGATTTCCTTCGTCTTTTATACGCTCGTGCTGCTGATGCCTATTCTTACAATACTGGTGAAAAGATGGTGAGCTATTCTGATGAACAAATCAAAGATTTAATTTTAAAAGATTTTTCTGGAAAAAGAGTTGCTGTTCTTGCTCCTTTAATTAAATCTAGAAAAGGTCATTACAGAGAATTGTTTGAGCAAATTTCAAAACAAGGATTTCTTCGTGTTCGTGTTGATGGAGAAATTCGAGAAATTGAAAAAGGAATGAAGCTTGATCGATACAAAACTCATGATATTGAAGTTGTAATTGACAGACTTGTTATAAACGATGACGCAGAAAAAAGATTAGAGGAAACTATTAAAACAGCCTTGTATACTGGTGACAATATTTTAATGGTTATTGATGTTGATGATGAAAAGCCTAGATATTTTAGTAGAGAATTAATGTGTCCTACTACAGGAATTGCTTACCCAAATCCTGAGCCGAATACATTTTCATTTAACTCACCAAAAGGTGCTTGTGAAAAGTGTAATGGTTTAGGTATTACTCAAGAAGTAAACATAAAGAAGATAATTCCAGATGATTCTTTATCTATTAAAAATGGAGGTATCGCCCCTTTAGGCGAACAAAAAAGTAGTTGGATTTTTAAGCAATTACAAACCATTGCTGAACGATACAAATTTAAACTAACCGACCCTATAAACACTATTTCTAAAGAAGCTTTAGATGTTATTTTAAACGGAGGAAAGGAACGTTTTAAAATAGAATCTAAAACAGCCGGTGTTACTCGTAATTATGAAATAGATTTTGAAGGAATTATTCCTTTCATTAAAAATCAATACAAGAATACCGATAGTTCTTCTATTAAAAGATGGGCTAAAGGTTTTATGGATGAAGTAAAATGTAGTAGTTGTGAAGGTAAAAGACTTAAAAAAGAATCTTTACATTTTAAAATTCTAGATAAAAGTATTAGTGATTTAACCCATTTAGATGTTAAAGATCTTTCTCAATGGTTTTCTGAAATTGAAAAACATTTATCCGAAAAACAAATAAAAATTGCTGCAGAGATTTTAAAAGAGATTAGAACTCGTATTCAATTTTTATTGGATGTAGGATTGGATTACCTAACACTTGATAGAACTTCTAAATCATTATCGGGAGGAGAAGCTCAACGTATAAGGTTAGCTACACAAATAGGATCTCAACTTGTAGGTGTATTGTATATTTTAGATGAACCAAGTATTGGTTTACATCAAAGAGACAACCAGAAACTAATTGACTCTTTAATTAAACTTAGAGATGTTGGTAATTCTGTTTTAGTTGTTGAACATGATGAAGATATGATTAAAAACGCCGATTATGTTTTAGATATTGGTCCTGGTGCTGGTGTACATGGTGGTGAAATTGTTAGTGAAGGTTCTTTTAATGATTTAAAAGATAACGCAACGCTTACAGCTGATTATTTATCTAAAAGAAAAACAATTGAAGTTCCTAAGAAAAGAAGAGAAGGAAATGGAAATAGCATTAAACTTTTTGGAGCTAGTGGAAACAATTTAAAAAATGTAACTGTTGAATTTCCTTTAGGTAAAATGATTTGTGTTACTGGTGTATCTGGTAGTGGTAAATCGACTTTAATTAACGGAACTCTATATCCAATTTTAAATACACATATTTATAGAGGGGTAAAGGAGCCAATGCCCTACAAAAAAATTGAAGGTTTAGAGCATATTGACAAAGTTATTGATATTGATCAATCTCCTATTGGAAGAACTCCACGTTCTAACCCTGCAACCTATACTGGTGTTTTTGGTGAAATCAGAAGTTTGTTTGCAAAAACTCCTGAAGCTGCTATTCGTGGTTATAAACCTGGACGATTTAGTTTTAATGTAAAAGGAGGAAGATGTGAAACTTGTCAAGGAGGTGGTTTAAGAGTTATTGAAATGAACTTTTTACCTGATGTACATGTTGAATGTGAAACTTGTCAAGGAAAACGTTTTAATAGAGAAACTTTAGAAATACGTTATAAAGGAAAATCTATTTCAGATGTACTTGAAATGACTATTAATGAAGCCGTAGATTTCTTCGAGCATATTCCAAAAATATACCGAAAATTAAAAACTATTCAAGATGTTGGTTTGGGATATATTACATTGGGACAACAATCAACAACTCTTTCTGGAGGAGAAGCACAAAGAATAAAACTAGCTACAGAACTTTCTAAAAGAGATACAGGAAATACCTTTTATATTTTAGATGAACCTACTACAGGACTCCATTTTGAAGATATTCGTGTTTTAATGGAAGTTTTAAATAAACTAGCTGATAAAGGAAATACTGTTTTAATAATTGAACATAATTTAGATGTTATTAAACTGGCTGATCATATTATTGATGTTGGTATGGAAGGTGGAAAAGGTGGCGGAAAAATTTTAGTTACCGGATCACCTGAAAAAGTAGCTAAACACAAAACAAGTTACACAGCTAAATTCCTTAAAAAGGAGCTATAAACTCTAAGGGAATTTACTTTTAGAAACTTCGTAAAAAAACAAAAATCATAGGAGATATTAAGTTCGTGTCCTATGATTCTTTTATATGTTACATTTCAATTATTTATTTTTAACTAACAAAGATTTTATATGTAATTAACTTCTCTAACACATATTTTAACATTTAAATTAACTTTTTATTAACAGTTATAATTCATCATATCCTTAATTTTACTAAAAAAACCTCAATAAAAATTGCTTATACATACAAATCACACAATTATTTACTCAAAATATTAATCATAAAACAAAACTGATTAATTAATCATATTTTTTCGCGAAGAATAGACATACACCTTGAGTGTCTTTAAATGTTCAGGGTTTAATTAACTTTAAATCTTTAATTATTATGAAAAGATCAATCTTAAACCTAGGTAAAAGTTTAAACAAGATAGAACAAAAAAACATTTTAGGAGGTGATAATTGTGGATACTATGCTAGAATAAATCTTTGTTTTGCTGATAACGATCCGTATTGTGAACCTTGTTACAAAATGAACTCTTATCCAGGTGCAGCTAGTTGTTTCAATCTAGACAATGGATGTGTTGAAGAATTCTAAAAAATTAAACACATATAAAAAATAAATCTGAGTGAAATCAAACACTCTTTAATATCAACCAATATAAATTTTATTATCATGAAAAAAACAATCTTAAATTTAGGTAAAAGCTTGAACAAAACTGAACAAAGATCAATTAATGGAGGAAACACATGTGCTTCTTATCCGATTTGTTACGGTATAACTAGTATCGGTACTGTTCAGTGTGCTAGCTGCGAAGAATACTACAATCTTCCTTCACATTGTCAAAATCAAGTATTTACATCTTGTTTCTAATTTAACAATTTTTAATAGGAAATGCTTTAAATAAAGCTGAAAAATAAAGATTATTCGGAGGAGGTAGAAGATTCTTTTATCTAAATGGAGAACAGGATTTTATAGTTTATATTGATGAAGATTTTGTAGGTTTTTGCATAACAGGAATAATTACAATTACTCATTAATTTCCTTAATTTATTAAGCTAATCAAAAAAAGGAGTATGTTATAACCAACTACTCCTTCTTTGATTTACTTTCAATAAAACTTAAATTAAATTTAAGAATTAAATGGCTTTTTTTATTTCTTTAGTTTCTAAATTATTTTAACTCTTCTAATAACTCTTTAGCCCTATCACTTTTAAAAAAACCTTTTTTAACTATTACTTCAAGGTTTTCTATAGCTTTTCTCTTGTTCTCTTGCTTTAAAAATAAGAGACTCTTATACCAATATCCTTTTTCACTATCTATCAAATCAGAGTTTATTAATTTATTAAGAACGACGTCAGCTTTATTATACTCATCTAACTCTATGAAATTTATAGCTGTGTAAATATACAAAGCACTATTTTCATATTTATCTAACAACAAATCTTCAAAAAGTTCTAATGATTCTTTATATTCTTTTTGTTTAAATAATTTTTCTGCTTTTATAACTTTCTCATCAATTCCATCTCCTCTACTTACAAAAGAAGGCAAGCTATCAATATCAACATTTTCTGCATATAACAGTTGTGTATCTTTTGGAAAGTTAAACAAAGAAGTTACTGTAAAAAACAATAAAACCGTTGCTGCAACTCCAGAAAATAAAGCAATTACCTTTCTCTGTTTATTGTTTCTTTTAAAATTACTTTGACCTAAAGCAATTTTTTCTTTCAACTTAATAATTTCTTCACTCTCAAACAACTCTTTGTACTCTTGTACTTCCTTTGTAGTATGATCCATTTCATAGCTCCACTCCTCTTCATTAAAGGTTTCAAACAATTGTTTTTCTATTAAATATTGTTGCTTAAAATCTTCATCTACCATTTTTCTTTTAAGAAAACTTTCTTTTTCTTCTGAAGAAAGCTGATCTCTTAAAAACTTTTCTATTAATATGTCGTCTTCTAAATTCATATTGCTTTCAATGAATTGTACCTTTTATCTTTTTGTATTAGGTTGGTTAATTGTTTTTTACATTTGAAAACACGTTGCCTTACTACTGACTCAGAATTATATTCTGTTTGCTCAACTATTTCAGCATAAGTCGTTTTAGCAAAGAATAAAGTTAAAATTTGCTTACAATTATCTGATATTTCTCCAAGCTTTTCAATAAATAATTCTTGTCTTTTTTGCTCTACAATAGCAAGTGCATTATCCGTGCTTTCATCTTTCTGTTCAACTACCTCGCTATTTGTTACCCTTTTTTTATAATTATTTAACTCTCTTCTCCATAAATTCTTACAAACAGTAAATAAGTAAGCGTCAAAATTAGTTGAAATCTTGATTTTTTCCTTTTTATGTCGTATTGCAATTTGCAAAATTGCTTTTTGAAAAATATCTTCTGCATCTTCACTCTTTCCTTTATTTTGAAGAACAAATCTTTTTACTTGAAAAAAATTAGTTGTGTAAATTTTTTTTATTGTTTTTGAATCTCCTTTTACTAAAGCATTTAAATAAAAATCTTCCATTCATTAGATGTTAATACAACAAAAATAAAAATTTCTAGGTTTTAATAAATTTTCTATTGCTGTTTTAATAAATATTTTAAAAATAGTTTAATTTTATTAGAAGTATAAACAACAACTAAAAACCTATTAATTTAATGATTTTCAAAACTTTTAAATAGTTTCAAAAAAAATTATACTTTTGCGCGGGTAACATAATTTCGTAATCCTTACAATAATTATGTTAAAAACATATAAAATACATAAACATGAAAAGATTATTAATAATCACCCTAATTAATGCTTTTGCTTTACTATTAACTTCTTGTGAAAAAGAAGACGAATTAGTTCTTGATGAAAACCTAATTGAACAAGAAGCAATTGGTAATGATGATGCTGAAGAAATAGAGCATATTAAAAAAATCATGAAATTTGTTAAGTCAAAATCTAATAGAAGCGGTAATGAAGTACCTCCTGCATGCCCCAAAGGTGGCTCCCCTGATTCCAATGGTCATTGTGGAGGAGATGGTGATCCAGACGAAGTTAATGAAGATGGCGATATTATATCTCCTGAAGAAGGTCCTGGAGGGCTTGGAGATTTGCTTCCAATTTTATCAGGTTTTTAAATTATGCTTAAATATTCTTTCTTTTTCCTTTTTCTTTTATCCTTTATAAAAACTGAAGGACAAAAGAAAGAATTACCTAAATACAACGAAAAAAAAGCCGATAGTGTACTGTATGTCTATAAAGATAGTTTAGAAAAGAACATTAGATATAGTTATGCCTTTTCTAGATATTTTTATAAGAGGAAAAATAATAGTTTAGCTATAAAATATGGTCTCAAGCATATTTCAATTCTAAAGAAACATAATATCAAAGAGAAATATTTCCAAAATTATTTATATTTTCTCGGATCTTACTATTTGAGCGAAAATAAATTCAATAATGCTATTCCTATATTTAAAGAAGCTTCTAGTCTCAATACTTTTCTAGAAACGAAAGCTTTGTCTTTATGCGGTCTAGCAAATTCATATGGAAAAATCGGAGAATATCGAAAATCTATTGAACATTATGTTCAAGGATTGAATATTTTAAAAAAGTTAAAAAAAAATAGCAGTATAAAAAACTTTACCACATTCTCAGTTCATCTAGCATCAATATGTAATTTGATCGATACAAAAAAGGATCTTTTAACAGGAATAAAGTTTTTGAATACATCTGATAGTTTAATAAAAAACATACCTGAAATTAATACAAATAGAAAGTTTATTTCACTTCACAGTGCATTAGGGACTCTTCATTCCTCCAAATCTATTTTTAATTTTGAAAAATCAAAATATCACTATTTAAAAGCCATAAGAAAAGCTCATGAACATGAAAATGATTTTTATAAAGTTTCAAATTACATGAACTACGGAGAATTACACTTAAAAAATAAAAGTGATAGTGCTTTGTATTATTTAAATAAAAGTAAATTTTACAGTAAAAGTAAAAAAACAAAAGCCACTAATGGTTTTAAAAATGGTTTGAAAACTACTTATGCTGAAATTTATAGAAATCTTGCTAATTATTATTACACAAAAAATAAATTTGATTTAGCCATAAAAAATATTCAAAAGTCTATTAATATTAGTTTTGAAATTGATTCCGACGAAAACATACCTCCAACAGAATTACAATACATTCAAACTAGAGCTAAAAGAAATATTTTCTATGCTTTTAAAAGTAAAATTCATATTTTACTTAAACTTTACCAAAAATCAAAAAACACAAGATATTTAGATGAAATAATTAACACTATTAGTATTGCAAATAAACTTGTACAAATAACTTTAAAAAATAGTTCTGAAAACCAAAGTAAACTCCTATGGCGTGAAGATGTTTCTCAAATCTATTTTATGGGAAGTTATGCCGCTCATTTATTAGGTAATCGAAAACAAGTTTTTAATTATCTAGAAAAAAACAAAGCCTTTTTATTAGCTCAGAGTGTTAATGAAAACAATTATAAAATTCATTTACCAAATCATATAGTAAATGAAGAATTAAAATTTCGAAAGGAAATTTTAAATCTGGAAGCTGACATAGAAAACGAAAACGATTCAAAAAAACTTAAAGATTCATTATTTACTTTAAAATTTAACTACCAAAATTTTAACGATTCTATTCAGAAACTGTATCCTGATTATTTTGAAAATAAAAATAAAGTAAAACAAGTAGAATTGAATGAAGTTCAAAAGCAGTTAGATAAAAATACCATAGTAGTTTCTTATGCTAACAACTATACTTATTACGATGATTTTCATACAGAAGAAAATAAAAAAGCAATTATTGGTTTGGTTATTTCTAAAGATAAAACTGTTTCTTTTAAAATAGATGATGCTCAAAAAACAATCAATAATCTTGATCAATTTCGTCAGTTCATTACCAAGCCTTTAAAAGATAAAGAAGAACTAACTAACTTTAAAAAAGTTTCATCTAATTTATATGATCAATTATTTCCTTCTGAAGAAATTAAAAATCTAATTAAAGGAAAAAAATTAATTATTATCCCTGATAATGAATTACAAAACATTCCTTTTGAAGCTTTAAATACAAATAATCAAGATCTAACGTATTTAGTCGAGAATAACGACATCAGTTATGCTAACTCAATGTCTTTTTTAAACATCAATAAAAATATCAAAAGAAAACAAGATAAAGATTTTATAGGCTTTGCCCCTATTAATTTTGATAATACGAACCTTAATTCTCTTGTGTATTCAGAAAAAGAAATCAATACAATTGATAAGTTATTGAGTACTGAAAGTTACACCAATGAAAAGGCCTCTAAAGAAAATTTCTTAGAAACATCTGAAAATGCTAAAATTATTCATTTGGCTACTCATGCTAATGTTTCTAACAATCCTGTCATTCATTTCAATAAAGATTCTTTGCAGTTACACGAGTTATATACCTACAAAAACAATGCTGACTTAGTTGTTTTAAGTGCTTGTGAAACAAATTTAGGCGAAATTAAAAAAGGTGAAGGTGTATTGAGTTTAGCCAGAGGATTCTTCTACTCAGGTTCTAATGCTGTAATTTCTTCTCTTTGGAAAGTAAATGATGCTACTAGTTCAACTATTATTACCGATTTTTATAAAAACCTAAAAAATAATCAAACTAAATCTGCTGCTTTAAATAATGCCAAACGTAATTATTTAAAAACCCATTCTTTATCTGAAAAATCGCCTTATTACTGGGCTTCATTCGTATTAATTGGTGATACTAGTCCTACTTTTAATGCTAATTACACATTGTACTACATACTACTTTCTATGATAGTAATATCAGGAATTTTATTTTTCTTTAAAAAAAGAGGGTAACATCTTAAACTTTCATACACATACTAGCAGTAATCAAAATTAAAGATTACGTGCCGTTATTTTGAAAGGGAAAATTGCAAAGAAAAAAATCAAAAAAATGGGTAACATTTTAAATTTAAAAACACATAACAATAGTTGATAAATATAAAAAGATTGCTCATGTTAAATGAAAAGTAAGTTGTTTGAAAAGAAAACGATGAAAAGTAAAAAAAATTGCTAGAAAAAGAATAATTAAAAAAGAAAAATCAAATGGGTAACATTTTAAAATTATAAACACTTTAAAGTAGTTATTAAGATTTAAAAGTTACTAATTGTTAATTAAAAAAGGAAATTGCTAGAAAGAGAAAAAACTATGAAAAGCAAAAAAATGCTAGAAAAAGAATAATTAAAAAAGAAAAATCAAATGGGTAACATTTTAAAACTATACACACATTAAAGTAGTTATTAAGATTTAAAAGTTACTAATTATTAATTGAAAAAGAAAATTGCTAAAAAGAGAAAAAACTATGAAAAGTAAAAAAATGCTATCAAAATGGAGAAAAAAAATAAAATGGAAACATTTTAAGTTTTGAGAAAGATTTGTTCGATGTTAATTCAAAAAAAAAGTTGCTTAAAAAAGAAAACTATGAAAAGATAAATTACTATGCTAAAGAAGAATATGAAAAAGGGAAAATCGCTTTGAAAAAGAAAAATTGTTATGAAAGAAATTTGAGGGGAAAAAATTGCTATGAAAGAAAACTTTACCTTCTTATTTAAAAATTATATCATTTTGAAATAAATCAAATAAAAAGAACTAAATTAGCAAGTCTTATAAATTTTGATACTATGACAAATGACGATAGAAAGATCCGTGAAAAATTGCAACAAAAAACATGGAATGAAATAAAAACCAATGACTCTTGGGCTATTTTCAAAATTATGGCTGAGTTTGTTGATGGTTATGAAAGATTAAGTAAAATTGGACCTTGTGTTTCTATTTTTGGTTCTGCACGTACAAAACCAGATCATAAATATTATAAACTAGCTGAAGAAGTTGGTTATCAATTAACTCAAAATGGATTTGGTGTTATTACAGGAGGTGGTCCTGGTATTATGGAAGCTGGTAATAAAGGAGCAAATAGAGGAAAAGGAACTTCTGTTGGTTTAAATATTGAACTTCCTTTTGAACAGCATGATAACCCATGGATTGATCCAGGTAAAAGTTTAGATTTCGATTACTTCTTTGTACGTAAAGTAATGTTTGTAAAATACTCACAAGGATTTGTAGTAATGCCAGGTGGATTTGGAACTATGGATGAACTTTTTGAAGCTATTACTTTAATTCAAACGCATAAAATTGGACGCTTCCCAATTGTATTAGTGGGTAAAAAATTCTGGAGTGGTTTATTAGATTGGATAGAGAATACCTTATTAGAAGAAGGAAATATCAGTCCTGAGGATTTAAAATTATTTAGAGTTGTAGACACTGCTGAAGAAGCTGTTGAACATTTTAACAAATTCTACGCTAAATATCAATTAAAGCCAAACTTCTAACTAGAATAAACAAATTTTAACCTAAAAATTATAAAATAAATTTTATATTCAACTCGTTGTTTTTCGCAACGAGTTTTTTATTTTTATTAATGTTAGTTTTCCAAAAAAACCTCTTATCACTGTCCTTCTTTTTAAGCTGCTATTTAGTTCTGGCTCAAGAAAACAGTATACACATAAAAGCCTCACTAAATACTAACGAACATTTAATGGATATTCAACAGAAAATTGTGTATTACAATACTTCTGAAAAAACATTAAACTCAATTTATTTACACAATTGGGGAAATAGTTTTAAAAATAATGAAACTCCGTTAGGAAAAAGATTAGTTCAAGACTATAAAAAAGATTTCTACTTTTCTAAACCCTCAGAAAGAGGATATTCTAGCATACAAAAAATAACAGGAAATAATGTTTTAATTGACTTTAGAGAAGTTAAAAATCAACAAGATATTATTGAACTTCAACTGAACACTCCTTTAAAACCTAAGGATAGTATTGAAATCTCTGCTAATTACCTTTTAAAAATTCCAAAAGTAAAATTCACAGGTTATGGTAGGTACTCGAAAGGATATCATTTGCGCTTTTGGTATTTAACTCCGGCAGTACATAAAAATGGTTGGCAACTTATGAGTAATCTTAACATGGATGATTTGTATGAAGATATTGCTGATTTTGTTATTGAACTCCAAACACCTTCAAACTTACATCTTGAAAGTAATTTATACCAACATCAAACAACAAAAGATAGTATTACAGAGTACTACTTAGTTGGAAGTAGAAAAAAAGACATCATTTTAAATTTGAATAAAAAGAAAAGATTCAAAACATTTAAAACTCAAAAAATTCAAATTAAAACAGACATTTTTGATAAAAGAATCGACTTGGTAAAAACAAATGATATTATCAATCGTCAAATAGATTTTATTGAAAACTTTACAGGTAAACATCCACATCCTGAAATTTTAGTAGATGGTAATACCGTAAATAAAAACTCTTTAAGAGATATCTATGGAATTCCTGATTGGCTAAAACCGTATCCTGAAAATTTTAAATGGGAAATTAGATTTTTTAAAGCATTGGTTAGTAAATATATTGATGATGTACTATTATTAAACAACCGTACTGATTATTGGTTATGTGATGGTGTACAAACTTTTTTATTAATGGAATACATTAATAAGTATTATCCTGATATTACTGTTTTTGGAAGATTCTCAAAGGTTTGGGGGTTTAGAAAATATAATTTAGCTAAACTGAAACAAAACGATAAACAAGCTTTTTTATATCAATTTAGCGCCAGACGTTTTTACGATCAGCCATTAACAACTAGAGCGGACTCTCTATCTAACTTTAATAGAAAAGTGGTTAGTCAATATAAAGCAGGACTTGGTTTTCGTTATTTACAAGATTTTTTAGGGAATGAAACATTACAAAAAGCGTTTCAAGAATTTTATCAAAAAAACAGACTTAAAATTTCCTCTTCCGAGGAATTCAGAAAAATATTAACTAATAAAACTGATAAGGATATTAATTGGTTTTTTGGAGATTACATACAGACAGCTAAAAAAATTGATTATAAAATAAAAAAAGTTAAAAAGTCAAAATCTAAAGACTCTATAGAAATAACTATTAAAAACAAAAGGAATATTACAGCACCGGTATCTTTATATGGTATCAAAAACAAAGAAATCAAATTTAAAAAGTGGATCACTAATGTTGATTCTATTAAAACTGTAAAAGTAAAAGCAGGAGATTTTAACCGTTTTGCTTTGAATTATGAGCAAATTTATCCTGAACACAACTCATTAGACAACTTTAAAAACACTAATAACTCTATTATTAGTAAACCTTTGCAGTTTCGTTTTTTACAAGATGTTGAAGATCCTTATTATACCCAAATATTTTTTAATCCAAGTATTAGTTATAATTTATATGATGGTGTACAACTTGGTGTTAGTTTTAATAATAGAGCTGTTATTAGGCATAATTTCAACTTTAACATAAAACCTAAATATGCTTTTAGAAGTAGAAATCTTACTGGTTCTTTTTCTATGGGATATGATCATTTTTTTGAAGATTCAAAAATTTATAAAATCCGATATGGTATAGGTGGTAGTAACTTTCATTATGCGCCAGAATTAAGTTATAACACTTTTGCCCCTTCAGTAAGCATACAATTCAGAAGAAATACTTTAAGAGATGTTGGAACAAAATTTCTATTATCAAGACTAGTAAATGTAAATAGAGAAATTGCTCCTACAGATACTGAAACAGAAAGTGATAAATACCAAATTTTAAACTTTAGGTATGTATATAGCAAACCAGATGTTATTAGAAGATTTCAATATGCTGTGAATGCTGAATTTGCAGATAACTTCACGAAATTTTCTACCGACATTCGTTATTTAAAGTTTTTTAATGAAAAACAAAGTTTCACGTTAAGATTTTTTGGAGGCTTCTTTCTTTCCAACAATTCAACAGGTAACTTTTTTAGTTTCGGTTTAAATAGAAGTTCTGACTATTTATTTGAACAAAATTTATTTGGTAGATCAGAAAGCTCTGGATTATTTAGTCAGCAATTTGTTGTTTCTGACGGAGGTTTTAAATCTTTTTTCAACAAACCTACATTAGCCAATCAATTAATGGCTTCTGTAAATACGAATGTTAGTGTTTGGAAATGGGTAGAAATATATAATGATGCTGCCATGTTAAAGAGTAGAAATGAAAAACATCGTTTCTTTTATGAAAATGGTATTCGCATCAATTTTATACCAAACATCTTCGAATTTTACTTTCCTATTTATACTAATGAAGGTTTTGAAATTAATCAACCAGCCTATCCAACTAAAATCCGTTTTGTGATTACAACCAATCTAGATCGAATTTATAATTTTATTCGACGAGGAATTTTATAAAAAATTCAACAAAAAAACGAAATTCTGTTGTTTTTTGCGATTTAATCAAAAAAACACAATATTTTTAAATATCATTTAAAAAAACTATCTTTGCAAAAACAGCAAATAAAGTTTTATTTATGAGTCAAAGTGTAGCCGTTTCAAATTCGCAAGAATTATCATTCAACGATTTTAAGCAAGAAGTACTAAACGATTATAAAATTGCAAAGACTAGTAGAGAGTGCAGTTTACTAGGAAGACGAGAAGTACTAACAGGAAAAGCAAAGTTTGGAATTTTTGGAGACGGTAAAGAAGTGCCACAGTTAGCTATGGCAAAAGCTTTTAAAAACGGAGACTTTAGATCGGGGTATTACAGAGATCAAACCTTTATGATGGCAATTGATGAACTTACCCCTCAACAGTTTTTTGCAGGTTTATATGCACATACTGATATTGTTCAAGAGCCAATGTCAGCTGGTAGACAAATGGGGGGGCACTTTGCTACTCATTCTATTGATGAAAATGGAAACTGGAAAAATTTAACTGCTCAAAAAAATTCTTCTTCAGATATTTCTCCTACTGCTGGGCAAATGCCTAGATTATTAGGTTTAGCTCAAGCTTCTAAAATTTACAGAAACGTAAAAGGATTAGAAAGTTTTACTAACTTCTCTAATGCTGGTAACGAAGTTGCTTGGGGTACTATTGGTAATGCTAGTACTAGTGAAGGGTTATTTTTTGAAACTATTAATGCCGCTGGTGTTTTACAAGTACCAATGGTAATGAGTGTTTGGGATGATGAATACGGAATTTCTGTACATGCCAAACATCAAACTACTAAAGAAAGTATTTCTGAAATTTTAAAAGGATTTCAAAAAGAAAACGACACGAATGGTTATGAAATCTTTGTTGTTAATGGATGGGATTATGTAAAGTTAATTGATACTTATAACAAAGCTGCAGAAATTGCAAGAACACAACACGTGCCTGTTTTAATTCATGTAAAAGAGTTAACACAACCACAAGGTCATTCTACTTCAGGTTCTCACGAAAGATATAAATCAAAAGACCGCTTACAATGGGAACAAGAATTTGATTGTATTACTCAAATGAGAAAATGGATTCTTGAATTTGAACTTACAGATGAAAGCGGAAATGTATTTCGTTTTGTAGAAAGCGAAGAAGAATTAATCGCTTTAGATAAAGCTATAAAAAAAGAAGTTAGTACTGCAAAACGTAATGCTTGGAGTAGCTTTATAAACGAAATAAAAGCAGAAGTTCAAACTGCTGTTAACTTACTTGAAAAAGTAGCTAACAAAAGTAAAAACGCTTCTTTTATCACAAAATATAAAAACGACTTAGTAGCAATTGCTGAACCTATCAGAAAAGATATTTTAATTGCTTGTCGTAAAAGTTTACGTTTATTAGTAGATGAAAACTTTGCTGAAAAAGTTACTCTTCAGAATTTTATTAAAGAAAGAATTGAAGACGCTGCAGTAAAATACTCTGCACATTTACTAAGTGAAACTGAATTAGCTGCTACGAATGTTTCTAACGAATCTCCTGTATACGCTTCAGAAAAAAATATAGTAGACGCTCGTATTGTTATGCGAGAAAACTTTGATGCTATTCTTAAAAAGTATCCAGAAGTATTAATCTTTGGAGAGGACGCTGGACATATTGGAGATGTGAACCAAGGATTAGAAGGTTTACAAGAAAAATATGGTGAATTAAGAGTTTCTGATACAGGTATTAGAGAAGCTACTATTTTAGGGCAAGGAATTGGAATGGCTATGAGAGGTTTACGTCCTATTGCTGAAATTCAGTATTTAGATTACCTTTTATATGCTTTACAAATAATGAGTGACGATTTAGCAACTCTTCGTTACAGAACTTTTGGTAAACAAAAAGCACCCTTAATTATTCGTACAAGAGGACACCGTTTAGAAGGAATTTGGCACTCTGGTTCTCCAATGGGAGGAATTATAAATAACATTAGAGGAATTCATGTTTTAGTACCTAGAAACATGACTAAAGCTGCTGGTTTTTACAACACTGTTTTAGAAGGAGATGATCCAGCTTTAATTGTTGAATGTTTAAACGGATATCGTTTAAAAGAAGAGTTACCAACTAACTTAGGAGAGTTTAAAACTCCTATTGGCGTAGTAGAAACTATTAAAGAAGGTACTGATATTACTATTATATCTTATGGTTCTACTCTTAGATTGGTTGAAGAAGCTGCAAGAGATTTAGCACAAGTAAATATTAGCGTAGAAATTATAGATGCTCAAAGTTTATTACCTTTTGATATTAATCACGATACTGTTAAGTCTTTAGCTAAAACGAATCGTTTATTAGTTGTTGATGAAGACGTTCCTGGTGGTGCTTCAGCATACTTATTACAAGAAATTGTTGAAAATCAAAATGGATATGTTCATTTAGATAGTAAACCTCAAACATTAACTGCTAAAGCTCACAGACCAGCTTATGGTACTGATGGAGATTATTTCTCTAAGCCTTCAGCAGAAGATATTTTTGAAAAAGTTTATGAAATTATGAACGAATCAAATCCTACAAAATATAAGAGTTTATACTAAAATTTAAACTTAATCACATAAAAAAGATCTATTTAGAAGTTTCTAAATAGGTCTTTTTTTATACAACAATTTATTAATTATTTTAAAGCTTTGCTATACTTTTAATAGTTACTCCTATAAAACAATCATCAGAACACTGCTTATTAGTATAACCACAGATTGATATCATACCGTTATTTTCTGTTTCAAAATAAATAATTACATCATCTCTATCTTTTAACCAGTTATTCTCTGCTTCTGCATAAATTTCATCTAAGGTTATTGGTGATGCTCCGTTATTATGAGTTCCTATGTCATTCCCCTCCTCTACCCACTCTAAATCATCCTGATCTATATTTATTGAAGGATCAATCTCTGTATATTTAAACACTCGCTGAATAACAATTCCATCTTCTACAGTTATAGTAGTTTCCCAACTTAAACCAATCCATGAGCTATTTTTTACAACATACTTGTAAGCATTTTTTGATTGTTTCTTAAAACTTCTCCAAGATTTAAAACTAGTTTCAAATTTATCTTGATGTATAATTTCTTCAGAATTACAAGCACACAAGAAACCTCCAATTAATACTAAAGCTATTAAGTAAATTTTATTTTTCATTATAAATGTTTTTATATAGATGTTATCTCTTTCATTTGGTTGCGTACTCAATATATAAATTTCAAAAAAAAACTGTTTAGAGAATTCTAAACAGTTTTTCTTATAGTTTTTTTAATATCAAATTAATTAAAAGTCTTCATCAACTTTTGCATCTTGAACATCCACAGGAACGTTCTTAGTTTTATAATCTTCAATTTTGTTTTTAATAACACTAATAAAGCTAGATGATGATAAATCAGGATTACTTACAATGTCTTCTAAAGCTTTAATTCTATCTGTCATACTACCTTTTGTCATAGCAATACTTGCAAACTTACCAGCAGCAATATCTACAGACTTATTTGAAATATTGTTTGCTTTTACCCAAACCTCTTCAATATACTTTCCTTCAGCTCTTTTACCTTTAACTTGTGCCCAATCATCTTGCGTTGCAATTACCGCAACAATATCCATCGGACTATATTTTGTATCAGTTTTAGTTAATAAGTCAGGTCTCTTATAAACATTCGCATCATTAGTCATTACCCCAACTTTACCATCAACAGCTAAAAATGGTTCTCTAGCCCATCCTTCTTTACCATCAATTAACTTTACTTTTAAGTATTCTTTTTTAGTAACAGAATCTGTATGTCTCTCACCTGTAAAGTATACTTTCTCTCCTAAACTCATAGAAGTTACCCACTTTCCTTTAGATTTTGGAGTTTCTCTTACTGATAACTTATCTAATAAACAAATAGCATCTCCGCTAGAATCTTTTGATGCAGATTCTGCTTCGTTAGATGTTGTTTCTACAGAAGTTGTTTCATTATTTGTTTTTGTTTCAGATTTTCCACCTTCTTCCTTACAACCAACAATAAATAATGATGCGGCGAAAATGGTAATTAAAATTTTTTTCATGGTTACTTATTTTTAACAAATATATAATTTAATTATTTAGATCGTTTTTAAGATATTGTAAAGTACCAAACAAAGTCATTTTCGCTACAAATTAATTTATTTCCGCATATATAATATTAAATAGTAGAAGGTCTATTGTTGGATATCTGAAGTTAGAAACTACAAAACACTCAAACCACTTAACTCCTTAACTTCTAATATTCTTAACTCCTGTTAAAAATCATTTTCGTAACAGTCTATTACCAATAGCACACTTTAAACAATCTTTATTATTACAATAAGAGTTTTTAAGTTCTAATAAAGCTTGCGTTTTAAAAGCACTTTCTGTTTTTACTCCTATTTCATTAAACTTAGTTATTATTGAATTTTTCTCAGGATTTATTTGTTCTAATAAGGATATAAAAACCTCTTCCTCTAACTTTCCAATACTTTTCAAATACACAAACTTTAATGGTAAAATGGTATTGATAATTAATAAATCTTTAAATGACTTCGTTAGTTTTTTAATCGACTTTTTAGATTCCTTTTCAAAAGTATAATGAGTTTTCCAAAAATCAGTAATCTCAACATCAAACAGTACATATAAATCTGAAACACTATCAGCACTCATAATTTTAGAAAACAAATGATGCTGCTTATAATATAGAGCCGATAACTGAGCTATACGAATGGTAGGAAAATTGGATGGTCGCATTCTAAAAAACTGAAACTGATGCTTTGCCATTCCTCCTTTTAAAGAATGTTTATGCTTTACGTACTCATATTCTTTTTGTAACTCATTATAAAAAGTCCCTTCTAAATCCTCATTTAAAAAGCCCGCTTGACCGTAAAGCAATGCATTTAGTTGTAATTCATTTTTTTGAAGTTTTCTTACTATTGAATAATCTACAGAACTTGCTAACTGTAAAAAAGCATCTCCATTAATTTTCAGCCCAAAATTTTTTGCTAACAACTGAAACAATACAGCCTCAAAATCATTATTCGTTTTTTCTAACAACTCTTTAATTACAGCTGCTTTACGCTCTAACCTTTCAAAAAACAATCTTTCTAGCCAATTCTGCATTAAAAAGTCATCTGTTTTAGAAAGTTGCTGTTCACAAAGAATCCATTTATTCTCAGTAAAAAATAATGCTATGTAATTATCATAAACATTCTTATCTATGAAATTCTTTAACTCTAAAGTTGGTAATGGCTTATTGTTTTTCATAAAAATGGTAGCATCATTTTCAAAAACAACATGAAGAATTACTGCATCGTAGTTTTCATCTTTTTCATGTTTGTGTAAATACCAATCAGATGATTTTATATGAATTTCTACATTTCCAAACCACAACTGTCCTTCTATTTCAATTTTAGCATTAAAAAAATCAGGACCAGTATTTGTATTTTCTTGTCCCGTATTTACAATATAAATACGCTCTCCATCAATGGTTTTTAAACGATTAAAATCTAGCAACTTGTATTTCCATACATAATGTAGAAACTTTTCTTTCATAGCTTTGTAAATTTGAGCAATCTTTCTCGTCAATAAAAGTATGAAAAATTTATTAAAATCATTATTCATCAGTAGTTACCCATTAGCAGCTATCGTTGTTTTAGTAATGTCTATCATCAACTTTAAATTCAACCTAAACGTTGCGGGCGCTATTTTAGCTTCTTTAAGTGTTATTTTATTTTTTGCTTTATTATTTACAATTCCTAGAGCAAGAACCTCTAAAAACTTATTAATCTACACAAGTGTTATTACCATTAGTTTGTTATTGAATTTAACCAACATAAAAAGTAATGAGTTCTACTCTACTTTAGTTTTATTTATAGGTTGGTTATTATACCTTTTCTGGTATTCTAATTTTGGAAACAGAAATAGGAATGCTTTAAAAGTTGGAACTAAAATTGGAGATTATACTTTTGAAAACACCTTTAAAGAAAAAATCAACTTACACAATATTGAAGGTGACTACAAAATTTTAATTTTTTACCGAGGTAATTGGTGTCCGCTTTGCATGGCACAAATCAAAGAAATAGTAAATGAATATAAAGAGTTAGAAAAAAGAAAAGCTTCGGTACTTTTAATTAGTTCTCAGCCACATTCATTTACCGAAAGCTTAGCTAAAAAACATCAAGTTCCTTTTCACTTTTTAACTGATCTTAAAAACAAAGTAGCTACAAAACTTCAAATTATTGATACAAACGGACTCCCATTTGGATTTCAATTATTTGGTTTTAAATCTGATATTGTAATGCCTACTGTTATTATTACAGATAAAAATAACAACATCATTTTTGCCGATTTAACAGATAATTACAGAGTTAGACCCGAGCCTTCAACATTTATCAAAATTATAGATCAGCACACCTAATAATTTTTTAATATTTAATTATAACTTTTTCTTATCGTAAAATTACTTTCCATGGAAAATAAAATGTAACTTTGCACAAAACTAAATGTAAATGAGTATTATTGAAAGCTTGCAATGGCGTTATGCTGTTAAAAAATTTGACGAAAATAAATCTATTTCTGAAGCACAAATTAACACATTAAAAGAAGCATTTAATTTAACTGCTACTTCTTACGGGTTGCAAACTATTTCTTTAGTAGTTGTAGAAAACAAAGAAGTGCAAGCAAAACTTGTAGAGCATTCTTGGAATCAACAACAAGTTACTCAAGCTTCACACGTATTGGTTATTTGTATACCAAAAAACTTTAGTACAGATACTGTTGAAGAATACTTTAAAAGAGTAAAAGAAACAAGAAATACTCCAGACGAAATCTTAAATCCTTTCAAAGAATTTTTATTGAATAGCTTAGAAGGAAAAAGTAAAGAGGAATTATTCCAATGGAATAAAAATCAAGCATACATCGCTTTAGGTAATCTTTTAACTACTTGTGCTGTTGAAAAAATTGATTCTTGTCCTATGGAAGGTTTCGTTCCTGAAAAGTATGATGAGATTTTAGATTTATCTTCAAAAAACTTACAATCGGTTTTAGTTTTACCAGTAGGTTACAGAGCTGAAGATGACTACATGAAAGACTTAAAGAAAGTTAGAAAACAGGTTAGCGAATCTGTTTTACATATAAATTAGTAATCAATTGGGGATTATTTATTTTAAGAGTGTTGGTGATTTCTAATAATTACCAGCACTTTTTCTTTTTATATTAGTGGTCTTAAAAGTTAATCAATGCAACCATTACACATAGCACTACTAATTATAGCCTACTTTGGTGTACTTATACTTATTTCTTTTTTAACAGGTAAATCTGCAAATAACGCTACCTTTTTTAAAGCTAACAATTCATCTCCTTGGTATTTAGTTGCCTTTGGTATGATTGGAGCATCATTATCTGGTGTTACCTTTATCTCTGTTCCTGGTTGGATTGAAACACAACAAATGGGGTACATGCAAATGGTATTTGGTTATGTAGTTGGATATGCAGTTATCGGTTTGGTGCTACTACCATTATATTATAAATTAAACCTTACCTCAATTTATACCTATTTAGAAACTCGTTTTGGTACAGCTTCCTATAAAACTGGTGCTTCTTTCTTTTTATTATCAAGAACCATTGGTGCTGCCTTTCGTTTATTTTTAGTAGCAAATGTATTACAACTCATATTATTTGATGCGTATCAAATTCCGTTTTGGGTAACAGTTACCATTACAATTTTGTTGATATGGTTATACACTTTTAAAGGGGGAATTAAAACGATTGTTTGGACAGATACTTTACAAACCTTGTTTATGTTAATTGCAGTAGGCGTATGTATCGTAATGATTAATGATACTATGGAAATTGACAGTTTATTCTCTTATATAGCCAACAACAAACTATCTAAGATCTTCTTTTTTGAAAATATAAACGCCGGAAATTACTTTTGGAAACAATTCTTATCTGGTGCTTTTATTGCCATTGTTATGACAGGATTAGACCAAGATATGATGCAAAAAAACTTAACCTGCCGAACATTAAAAGATGCTCAAAAAAACATCTTCTGGTTTACTTTAGTATTAGTTATTGTTAACTTTTTCTTTTTAGCTCTAGGTGTTTTATTAACAGACTACGCCTCTTTAAACGGAATAGATGCTCATAAAGATCAATTATTTCCTACCATCGCTATGAGCGGTGATTTAGGTTTGGCTACTGCCCTATTCTTTTTATTGGGTTTAATTGCTGCTGCATATTCTAGTGCAGATAGTGCCTTAACTTCACTTACCACTTCTTTTAGTATAGATATTTTAGAAATTGATAAAAAAGAAGATGAGGAAGAAAAAATAAAAATTAGAAAGCGAATACATATTTTATTCTCTTTTACATTGGTAGCAACCATTCTTATTTTTAAATATTTTATTGCTGACGTTAGTGTGATTGCCAAAATATTTCAGTTTGCGGGGTATACCTATGGTCCTTTATTAGGGTTATATGCTTTTGGTTTGTTTACCAAATTCAATGTAAAAGATAAATTAGTTCCTATAATTTGTATTGTAGCGCCTGTATTAACTTTTTTAATTAGTTCTTACAGTAAAAATTCGCTTGGTTTCGATTTTAGTTTTGCCATTCTTATTTTAAATGGAGCACTAACCTTTTTAGGATTATCCTTAATTGTAAATCGACAAAAGAATTAAAATTGCAAATCAAAAACCAAATAACATCTTATAAAATGACTGCACAAGACATTATTCAAAAATTCAATTTACTAGAACATCCAGAAGGAGGCTATTACAGCGAAACTTATAGAAGTGAAGGCATAATTAACAACGAAAATTTATCCGACCATTTTGATGGTGATAGAAATTACTGTACCGCTATTTATTTCTTATTAACCTCTGATAAATTCTCAGCTTTCCATAAAATCAATCAAGATGAAATGTGGCACTTTTACTCAGGTAGCCCTATTAAATTACATATGATTGCTCCTAATGGTACTTATAGCAATGTGATTATTGGTAACAACTTACTTTCTAATGAAGTTCCTCAGTTTGTAGTACCAGCTCAATATTGGTTTGCAGTAGAAGTTATGCACGAAAACTCATTTGCTTTTACAGGTTGTACTGTAGCACCTGGTTTTGACTTTAGAGATTTTGTACTTCCTAAAAAAGAAGCATTAATAGCATTGTTTCCTCAACATTCAGATGTTATCACAAGATTAACACATCATTAATTATTAAATTTCTAATCACAACTATTCGTCATTTTAGAGAAAAAAATAGTTATAATCTTAAAAAACATCGATTTTATACAATCAACATATCTTAAATAATTTTTACCCCAAAACGCAACCATTTATAAAATAATTCATCTTCTTAATAAATACTAAACATATTAATTAAAATGAAAAACTTTTATAATTTAATCACCTTATTATTATCACTAACATTTATAACGTTAATGGTAAGTTGCTCTGAAAACAATGAAGATGTTATTACTGATGCTCAAATTTTTGAAGGGAATTGGAAAGTATCATTCTATCTTGTAGATGGTAAAAAAATTATTAAAACAGACGATAACACATGGCCTGATGTAAATAACGGTGATGTTACTATTGGTTTTTCTTTACCAGGTGAAAATGGTGAAGGACAAATTTCTGGTAGATCCGTTTTAAATCAATTTAATGGAAGTTACACACTAAAAGAGAATAAGAGTATCACCTTTGCTGTTATTTCTACACTAGCTCTTGATCCAGAATGGGGATCTTTATTTTCAATTGAAGAAGTAAACAAATACGACTACAAAAACAACCAGCTTATTCTGTATCACAATGATGATGATGCAATTGTTTTAGACAGAAATTAAAAGTAAAAAAAATCCTAAGTTTAAAACTTAGGATTTTTTTGAAAAGTAAGTACAATATCTTAAAACTTTCCATTATCATTTTTCCATTCTGATTGCGCTGGAATATTTTGAATTACATCCCAATGTTCAACTATTTTTCCATTTTCAACTCTAAATAAATCATAATAAGCTACATGTTGAGAATCTAAAAACCCCCCTTCAGAAACTGTTAAAACAAAATTACCTTCAGCGTACACATAGTGTACTGTATCATATTGTAATTTTAAATTATTATCGGCAAAAAATTGTAACGCAGTTACTAAACCATCTAATCCATTTCCTACTTGTGGATTGTGTTGAATGTATTTTTCAGTACTAATAAAGTCTGTAATATTATCTTTGCCTTCTTTTAAAATATCATTCACAAAATTAGTTACTAAAATTTTATTTTCAGAAGTTTTGTCTAAATCTAAAACATCAACTACTCCATCTGTCATTGAATTTCCGCTAACTGTATCGGTTGCTAATATTTCATCTTGAAGATTATCCCAGTGTTCAACAATTAGTCCATTTTCAAACTTAAAAATATCAAAAACTACCTGTGGAGTACCATTATTCCATGCGCCTCCATAAGTAGTATGAAGAAATACAAACTCTCCTTCAGAAAAAACTCTATGAATTTTAACTGTAATTCCAGAAGCTTCACCTGTAAAAAAAGGAACGATTGCCTCTTTTCCTGAAGGAAAATTTAAGTTATGTTGAATGTAAGTTTCATTACTTACATAATCTAAAGGAGCAGTATCTCCTGTTTCAAATGCCTCTATTAAAGCTACAGCTTTCTGAACATTGGTTAGTTCTAATGTCTCTTGTGAACTATCAGAATCACTACATGAATTAAATGTTACTGAAGATAATAGTAACAATGTTAATCCTATTTTTTTTATATCCTTTGTCATTTGTATGTTAATTTATAATATACAACAAAGGTATTCTCAAATAGTAGAGATAAGAGTATACTTTTAAAATCGAAGAGTATAAAAACGGGAAAATAAAAATCCTAAGTTTAAAACTTAGGATTTTTATTTATCTATTGAGCCTAAAACTCTTTTCATAAAAGTGTTTAAAGCTTCTTTTTTTGGAGTTCCTTCTTTAATCATTTTATCAACTTCAATGGCTCCGTACATATTAGAAATCAACTCTCCTATTACATCTAATTCTTCGTCTTTTAATGACGGAACTTCTGTAAGAGCTTCTAAAGTTTCAATAGTTTCTAAAATATAATCCTGATCGTTTTCTTCTATAAAAGAAGTTAAATGTTTTATTACTGGTAATTTCATAACTATACTACTTCGCTTACCAATTCTTTTAATACATCAAACTTGTTAGTTTGAGTTTGGTTTACAAACTTACCATCAACAAAAGTTGCAAACGTTGGTAAATTATCTACCGTTGCTAATTTTCTACTCTCTGGGTATTTTTCTGCATCTACAATTACAAAAGATACGTTTTCATTTTCTGTAGAAAGCTTTTTAAACTTTGGCTTCATAATTCTACAGTTACCACACCATGTAGCAGAATACTGAACGATTACTGTTTTATTTTCTGAAATTAATTCAGCTAAATTATCTTGACTTAATTCTTGTACCATGTTTTTAATTTTGAGTTTAAGAATTACGAACTACGAATTTAAAATTCGTAATTCGTAATCTGTAAATATTAGTTAGATGCTAAATACTCAGCAGTAGCTTTAGCATTTGGCTTCATTGCTTCTTTACCTTCTTCCCAGTTTGCAGGACAAACTTCACCTTTTTCTTGTACGTGTGTATACGCATCAATTAAACGTAAAAACTCATTTACATTTCTTCCTAATGGCATGTGGTTTACACCTTCGTGTACAACTGTACCTTCTTCATCAATAATGTAAGTAGCTCTGTAAGTTACGTTATCTCCTTCTACTTGTACAGTACCTGTAGCCTCATCATAAGTTTCGTTAGAAATATCTAAAATACCTAAGATTGAAGATAAGTTACGGTTGCTATCAGCTAATAAAGGGTAAGTTACACCTTCAATTCCTCCGTTATCTTTAGATTGATTTAACCAAGCAAAGTGTACTTCTGGAGTATCACATGAAGCACCAATTACAATAGTATTTCTTTTTTCAAACTCTGGTAAAGCAGCTTGAAAAGCGTGTAATTCTGTAGGACAAACAAAAGTAAAATCTTTTGGGTACCAAAATAATACTACTTTCTTCTTATTGTTTACAGCTTCTTCTAATACATTTACTTTGAACGTATCCCCCATTTCGTTCATTGCGTCTACGTTTAAATCTGGAAATTTTTTACCAACTAATGTCGCCATTTTTTAATTCTTTATTATGTTATTATTAAAATATATACTTTAATTTCTGGTACAAAAATATTCTCTTTTCAACTAAAAAGAGAGAAAATGAATAAGAAAAATCTTATTCTACAATAAATTTTATTGATTATAGCAACTCACAACAATCGAAATCAACTATTTAAAGTTGGTTAGGCTAAATTCTCAGTAAAATAGTTTGTGAATAAAAAAGACGGAATACTAAAAGAATAGGTTTATAATTTACAGAATACTTTTATCTGTAATAGATTTAACTATTAACATCTTGTTGCGTTAAATTTAACAAAAGTCATAATTAAATTTAGTAGCTTTGTAGTCTATAACATTGAATAAAGGCTATTAGTATGCAAATACTAATGACGATGCTGAGAAGGGATTTGTTTATGATTCTTATTAGTTCTTTTTTAAAGAGCTATATGTCTTAATAAATTTTACTTGGCTTAATATTAAGTTAACTACTACGAAAAAGAAGAGCAATGCTCTTCTTTTTCAATTTATTACATTCCATTAAAATTTAATTATATTTGATTGCTATCAGAAAATTAAACGCTTAATGAAAATTAAAAAACTTACACTGTTCCTTTTTTTAATCGTTATTTCTTTACACTCACAAAGAGCTCAACATTTAATTTCCTCTTACAACAAATTACTTTCTAAAAATAAAGATAGTGCACTAGCTTTCACCAATCATTTAATTTCTTCAAATCAAACTAAAGAAGAAAAAGCATATGGTTACGCTGGCAAAGCTTACATTCATACATTACGCTCTAAATATGCTGTAGCAGATACTCTTTTTAAAAAATCATTTTCAGAATTACATACAGTAAACAATCCTGACACAGAAATTAATGCTAATATTCAGTTGTTATTTGCGCTTCATAATATTGAACAACACCAATTGCCAGAAGCTATTCATGTTTTAAATGATGCTCTACAAATTTGTGACACAAAGTGTGCTCCTATCTTAAAAATAAAGCTTCAATCTTCTTTAGCAAGAGCGTATTCATTATCTAAAAAACATCAAAAAGCTTTAGAAATTAGCAGTATTAGTTTAAAAACAATTAAAAGTATTGCTGACTTTGATAACAATAATGATTTAAAGAAAGAATATATAAGAGAACTGGTAAAAGCAGCCAACCGATCAATAAATCTGTTTTTAGCTGATAAAAAAAGATATACCACGTATATAGATTCTACTAAAAAATATGTTGCGTTAGCCAATATAAATGCTCACAGATACAATATACACAACTATAAAGGTTCGTTGTTTTTATTAAATGCCGATATAAATTTTCATCAAGAAAAATATAACGATGCTAAAAAGTTTTATCAAAGAGGATTAGAAATATTCAAACAGAAGAACTATCCAAAACGAGTAGCTCAAATATTATTTAGAGTAGCCGAATGTCAATACCATGCAAAAAATTTTACTTCTGCAGAAGCTATTTTTTTAGAACAGTTACACAACAGTACTTGGGCTAACTTTCAACTACTTGACAATGAAGCAAAATCTTACTTTTATTTATTCAAAATACAGGAAGAAAAAAAGAACGCTTCAAAAGCTTTAGAGTTTGCAAATCTGTATGTTGAAAAGTTAGAAAAACATCTTATAAACAAAAACAACACTAATTTATCTGTAAATGATATTGTACATAAAAAAAATAGAGAAAAAGAAATAAAGGGATACATCAAAAACTATACTGATCAGAAACATAAAAACACAATCTACCGATACCTTTTAATAGCATCTATTGTCATTTTTAGTTTAGTGTTACTTTACTTTATGTATATCAGAAAAGAAAATCAAAAAAACATTCATCTATTGACGACAAGAATTTCGGAACTTCAAACAGAAATTTCTAAGGACAGCTTATCAAAATCTTCTAGTTTATCAGATGATAATGCCCTCGCATTACTAACAAAATTAAAAGGTTTAGAAAAAGAAGAACTATTTTGTAAACCTAATTATACATTAAACACCATTGCTAAAAAACTAAAAACAAATTCTAGTTATTTATCTAAAACTGTAAATGAAAATCTAGGAATTACGTTTGCCGAATATACAAACAAACTAAAAATTAATAGCATTGTATCTAAATTAGAACATCAAAAAAACTATAGAAACTACACTATTAACGCTCTAGCACAAGAAGCGGGTTACAAAAGTACAAACTCGTTTAATTCAAACTTTAAAAAGTTACTAAAAGTAACCCCCTCCCAATACCTTAAAGAGCTTAAAAAGGAAGATTTATAAACCTCCTCCAAAATTTAATGGTAAACCTAATCTAGAATCATCTGAGTCTGTTTCCCCTCCAGAAGTGTCTCCAGATAAATCTAGTATTTCCCATCCACAAGAACTAGGTCTACATACTAAACCTGTACCTGGAATATGCACTACTATTTCTCCTGGTTCACAATCTGGAGCAACACCTGCATGAATCTGTTTTAATTCTTCTTTTTTCAAAACTTTTGCTTGTAACATCTTTAATTTCATATAATTATTATTTTAGGTTATTACAAACCTATTAAAATTTTAAACAACTTATACCTACTTATAGTCTCACCTAAACCACACACAACAAAAAACAACATAAAACACTAATAAACAACATATTAAACTCTTGGTATTTATACTCAAATTTACAAATTTGAGTATATTTTAATTGTTTCTCGGCATAAGTGAATGCTATATTTGACATGTTGTGTTTCATGATGTTATAATTTTTTCAACTACTGTAAAGACAACAGACATAGCTTGTGAATGTCTTTAAATGATCACATACTTAAACAATCTTTAAATATTTTTATAATGAAAAAATCAATTTACAGTATCGGTGGGAAATTGTTAAATCAAAAAGAACAAAAATCTATTAACGGAGGTTTTGGTTATGTAATTGTAGGTGGTTGTGCTCGTATCGAACATCCACACGAATGTTTAGAAACAGAAGTTTGTGAATGGAGATATAATAAATGTGATGTAAAGCATATTTTACCTCCACACATTGAGGTAGTATTGTAAAAACATATAAAAAGGCTGCTTTGGTATTCAAAACAGCCTTTCTCTAAATGTATTCTAATAGAATTAAACGAAGCTTACGCCTCAAATAATACTATTTACTTGCTTGCAAAAAGTTTTACATCATTTTCAGAAACCTCTTTTTCTCCAAGAATAATTAAACGTTCAACTACATTACGTAATTCACGAATGTTACCAGTCCAATCATATTCTTGCAATAACTTTACAGCTCCTTTGGTAAAACTCTTTTTAGGTGTACCTTGTTCTTTGGCTATCTTATCTGTAAAGAAATCTATTAATAAAGGAATATCTTCTCTTCTATCATTTAAAGCAGGAACTTTAATTAAAATTACAGCTAAACGATGGTATAAATCTTCTCTAAAACGTCCTTCAGCTATTTCATTTTTTAAATCTTTATTGGTAGCTGCTAATACGCGTACGTTTACTTTAATATCCTTATCAGAACCTACTCTAGAAATTCTATTTTCTTGTAAAGCACGTAATACCTTTGCTTGAGCAGATAAACTCATATCTCCTATTTCATCTAAAAAAATAGTACCTCCATTTGCTGCTTCAAACTTACCCGCTCTATCTTTATTGGCTCCTGTAAAACTTCCTTTTACATGACCGAACAACTCACTTTCAATTAATTCTGATGGAATTGCAGCACAATTCACCTCAATCATTGGAGCTTTTACTCTGTCTGATTTTTCGTGCAACCAATGTGCTACCAACTCTTTACCAGTTCCGTTCGGACCTGTAATTAAAACACGTGCATCTGTAGCTGCTACTTTTTCAATAATATCTTTTATATGAGTAATCGCTTCACTTTCGCCAATCATTTCATAATTCTTACTCACCTTCTTTTTAAGTCGCTTGTTTTCTACAACCAACTCTTTTCTATCTAATGCATTACGAACCGTATTTAATAAGCGATTTAAATCTGGTGGTTTAGATATATAATCAAAGGCTCCTAAACGCATGGTGTTTACCGCTGTATCTAAATCTCCGTGTCCAGAAATCATTACAATAGGAATTTCAGGTTTTAGTTTTCTGGCTTTTTCCAGTACCTCTACCCCATCCATTTTTGGCATTTTTATATCACACAATACCAAATCGTAATCATTATTTTTAATCAAGTCAATTCCCGCTAAACCATCTTCTGCTTCTTCTACTTGATAACTGTCATTTTCTTCTGATATGATCTTTTTTAATACTCTACGAATTGCCGCTTCGTCTTCTATGATTAATATTTTGCTCATTAATTTGTTTCTTAAGTTTAATTAAGATTATTCGGTTTGTTAATCTTTTACTTTTTATAGCATACATTGTGCCATAAAATATATTTTCCTTTTTAAATAAAGTAATAGAGTTTAGTAATTAGCTACGTATTTTTTGGTTATACCTGAACTTTAATAACTCTTATTAAATACTATAGTTGTTTGATGTACTGAACAAAAAGTTCTCGACTGCGCTCGAACAGACATTTACTCGTATTTTTAGTTATTTTAAATCAAAAAGTTACACCTCTTTCTAAATATGATTTTTACTATTAAGCTCTAAAAATAATTCTATCTTCTTTATTGTGCATCTAATATAATTTAAAATTAGAGAACCCCACAGTACATTGAGTGCAAATTCCATAATTCTTAAAACTCTTTTTACTGCAACTACAGATACAAACGACTGTTTTTAAACAGCTAAACTGTATTAAATATTATTTTTGAACCACAAGCTATACAGTAAAAATGGCTATAAATGAAAAGTGTAACCTGTAGTAAAAATAACTTTACTACACTAAAACCAAAAAATTATGATTAACGTAAAAAGAATTGAAAAAGTAAATCCACAAGACATTACTGCGCCTAAAAAACATTATTTACATGCCATTGGAGATGGTATTACCGATTTAGAGCGCCTTGCGTTTTTAATTTCTAACCAAAGTACGGTTAGAGAAGCTGATTGTTATGCTGTAGTACTTTCATTAGTGCACAATATTTTGGATCAATTATCTCAAGGAAAAATTGTAAAGTTAGATTCCTTAGGTACTTTTCAAATAGGTATCAATTCTTCTGGGGTTGCAACGGAAGAAGAAGTAAGTACTCGATTAATTAATAAGTCGCATGTAAATTTTAGACCTGATAAACGTTTAAGAAAAGTATTAAAAAATATAGAATTTAAGTTAGTGTAAGTATTCTATTCGTTTTTTAAAAACGTTAAACCTCAATGATACATTAGTATTGTTGAGGTTTTTTTATGCTTTTTTGTTAAAATTGCTGCTGCTGCATTTTTTTTTGGAGCTGTTCTTTTGACTAACTGCAGCTGTGCTCTTGACCAACTGCAACTGTGCTCTTCACTAACTGAAGCTGTACTCTTGACCAACTGCAACTGTACTCTTCACTAACCGAAGCTGTACTCTTGACCAACTGCAACTGTGCTCTTCACTAACTGAAGCTGTACTCTTAACCAACTGCAACTGTGCTCTTCACTAACTGAAGCTGTACTCTTGACCAACTGCAACTGTGCTCTTTTTTGCTGCTGCTACTGCTGTTTTTATGATTGTTTTATTCTCTATTTTTTTGCTTTTGTTGCAGTATGTTCATGTTACTACTGCATTATTTAGGTGGTTTTGTAGTCTTTTTTACTTAATTTCTACTTCTAATAATTTCTTCACTAATCTTTGCAAAGATTCTCCATACTTTACTTCTACTTCGTATTCTTCTTTTTTTTTCTCTAAATTTGAATACATTTTCATTTTATTGTTCCCTAAGAAATATATGCCTATATGCGGAGTATTATCATTTATAATATGCCTTCTTGCTCTAGATAACATTAACCAAGATAATCGAGTACCTATTCTTATTTCTTCATTTAGCCCTTCTAATCTCATTTCTTTGATTAATCTTATTGCTTCTTTATCTTCCTCATATCTATCTGGGTTAAAATGTCTTTCTTCTGTTTCATTCCAACTCTCTATAAATTCACCTTTAATACCTTCTCCTTCTTCATAGTATTTTGCTAATTTATTCAACTCTATTTCTGTAAATTGATTTTGTATTTCTGATGGAATTATTCTTGCTAGCACCCAACTTTTTATTATTGCTACTTGTCTTTCAAGATCATTACTTGTTATTTTAAAAATAGGACACCCATCCCATTCAAACTCATATACAGGAATCTCGCTAAAGTAGTATGGATATATTCTACAACTTCTGTCTTTGTGCTTTAATTCAATATGTGATTCATTACCAAAATCTGGTATGATAATTATTTTATTGCTCTCTATTTTTAAAAACTCATTACAATTATCATTAAGCTCTGATTGTAATTGTTGTATTTCTTTATACATTGAATTTTTTTTTCTTTAAATATTAATTAATCCATAAATTATTGGGTATCGGTATATCAAATAGTATTTAACTTTAATGTACTAACTTTTGGGGTATAATAGCGCTATTCTTTTTTACACATTTTTACTATCACATTTTATTCAATTTATCTATTGTTATATTTATTCCTCTTAAATCCTACAATTTTCAAATCAATCTCTTTTCTATATTGTTTAAGATCAAAAACAACAATAGGCATTACCTCATCTTTAAAATCCCAAATTATATTATTTCCTGAAATATCGATGTTTACCATAAGACCATTATAATTAATATCTCCACATAAACAGGTATATAAAGGAATTTGAGATTCAAACTTATAATTTAAGCTTTTACTTTCAGTTAATAAAAATTCATTAATTTTTTCTCCTTTTAGAATTCTACCACTAATTTCCAAGTTTTTAAAATCCAACTTCTCATTAATCCACCCCACAAACTCATTTTTTTCAACAAATGCATTGAAACCGTATTTAGCATCAATAATTTCCTTTAAGTTTACTCCATCAATAAAATATTCAAAATGAGAAACATTAGGAAAACATTCTAAATTTTTCTTCTTCCATGTCAATTCAAACTCACTTATCATAATTTTGTTATTCTAATACTAATGTGAAGTTTTTATTTCCTTTTGATTTTGAATTAACATATAAATAATTCAGGGAAACAATAAACAAAATCTTTACACCTATCACTTACTAAAAACATGAAAACAAAATTTTATCCTAAATTTTTCCTTTTTAATTGACTATTTATTTTCTTTAAATGTTCTTTAAATGCTTTTTCAAAACGAATCATTCCATCTATCAAAAATTGAATCATTTCATTCCAATTCTCTTTTTCAAAAACATTAACATTTGAATTTTCATATTTAATTCGACAGGCTCTCTTATCTTCTAGTTTTTCCCAAACTAGTTTTTGTCCAAAAGTTTTTTCTATAATTTCTTTTTCGGTCTCTAGTTTTTCAAAAATTAGAGTATTCTCTTCAAGTTCTCCTCTATCTATATATAATTCAACCCTAACATACTTTTTAGAAATAACAAAATTATACCCTACTCCTCGAACACCAGAACCAGCTCCAATCCAATTGTAAATGGAGGGACTAATATTTTGAAATAAATTTGACTTAGTATTAAGTTCACTTATTAACCGAGTCCAAAAACCTTTTCTAATCAAATGTCTAGTTTTTAATTCTTCTTGAGAATTAAAATCTTCTTGAGCCTTTTCAGCCATTTTAATTGTATAATCCTCTGCCTCTTTAACAGGGATTATTTGTTCTATATTTAACAAAAACTTTTCTCCAAAAACATATGGAGTTGCCTTGAAACATTGAATCTTCAATTTATATTTAGATAGCAGCCACATAACAGTTGAAGTTACTTCTTTTCTATAATTTGCTGCAACAAATATTATTCGTTGATTTTGATTAAGCTGTATATCCTCATTATCAAAAAACTCAAGAATATTTTCTTCACTATTCTCATTCAATCCTTGTTTATTTAAATAATCTTGATAGATATCGAAAATCTGTTGTTTTTTTAAACTTGAACAATATGAAGCATATTTCAATGCCTGCCAAGTTACATCACGTCCTGTATCATCTAGTTTATTTTCAATAACTACTATATTCCCTTGTTTATCAACCGCTAACAAATCTAGCCTTTCTCTTGTATCATCAAACCCATCAAATTCTTTTTGAATTATTAGTAATTTTTGCTCCTCTTTATCTCCAAGTGATGATGGGTTATTAGCAATCCACTCTTGTAAATGTTCACGTTCTTTAAATCCTAGCTCCGAAAAAGTCTTTTCGGTTATTTTTTCAATTCTATTAGTGATTTTATCTATTGTGAACATATGTATTTTAAGTAATTTAAATATTATATTTATATGGGCTGTGTAAAACAAATATAGGTGTTAAAAATATGTCTTTTCAAATATTTTTTTCTTTACAAGAAGCTTCTAATCTAATCTACTATATCATCTGCATAAACATACAATTAAAAAATAGAAGCTTAGATCCAAACCTTTATCAATAAATATTACTATCCGTTATTTTTAAAAAGACTATCAACAAATTTTTCTATTAATGGAGCAATAAAAAGTATTGCTGGAATAACAAAAACATAAGCTAATAACCATGACTTTAACCATACTTGTAAAAATTGATCATTAAAACCTAAGTTGATAGAGATTAATGAGAATGAAATAATTCCAGTTGTAATTATACCCATTGTTAGTGCAAATACTACTTTTTTAAAAAGTTCTGTTTTCTTTTATAGACTCATATAGGTTTATGTTTTACAAAGTCTGGTAAGAAAACATTCATTGAACTAACTAAATTTTCTGTAATGATATAAATGTTAGGATTGAATTTGAACAGCACCTCTTCTTTGAGTAATTCCATACCCTCGATGTGTCAATTGAATGCTACTTTTTGCATTGTGATAAAATTTATTATTTAAATGATATCACAAAATTATTAAGCTATGAAGAGCGCTTATTTACCTTATGGTAAAAAATATAAATTCCTCCAATCACAAATCCACTTATCAATCCACCAAAATGAGCTGCGTTATCAATCCCTCCAAAAATTCCAAATAACAAACTTACCCCTGCATAAAGTCCTAATAGCATCCAAGTAATTCCTCTCACATAACTAGGGTAAATTTTAAAAACTGTAAAAGATAAAATTAATCCATACAGTCCAAAAATAGCACCAGAAGCTCCGACACTTACAATGTTCTCATGCCAATATATACTTGATAAGCTTGCTATTAGTCCACATGTAAGATAAAAGAATATCAATTTTACTGGACCAAGTATGTAATTTAATAAACTTCCTCCTAGTCCAAGACCAGCTAAATTCATAACTAAATGTAAAATACCACTATGAATAAACATTGAAGAAAACAATCTCCAATATTCACCTCTCATAACTTCAAATCTTCTATTTCCTCCAATTTCAAGTAGTTCTTGCGTTGTAGGTGAAATCACATTTAAGCCTGCAAATGTCATAACTAGAAAAACTATAATATTTAAAAGTATTAAAATTGCAGTGGCTTTATTATCTCCCATCGGATTTAAAAAAGCTATTACTTCTTTCAAATCGTCTTCTTTTAGTGGTGTATTGTTTTTGAAATCGTTTAACTCTTTTTCATCTATTTTTGGAATCAAAACCATTAATAAAATAACAAAAGATCCAATTCCAAAAGATCCAAAAATCCACGGAAATGAATTTTCATGTCTATCTTCAAAAACATCCCTTTTGGGAACAAGTATTATTTGTTCTTTTTCGTTTAAAGTATCATTATTTTCTTTGATAGCTTCAATAAAACCGTCTCTTTCATCTGAATACCCTAGTCGCTCAAAATATTGAACATCTTGAAAATCATATTTCTTAAACTCCTTTTCTGATTTTTTAAAAAAAGCTACGTATGCTGATTTTTTTCTTTGTTCACTAGTTCTATTACTTACACTCTTTTTATACTCTACTCCATACCAAATAGAGTTGATACTATCAAAAGGACAAGCTTGATATAAATAAAAATTCAAACTTTCATTATTTCGTCCAGAAGTTCTTGCAGTTACGTATGATAGAGTTGATGTTTCATCAACATCAAAGGAAACAACTTTAAAGTACTTTTCTCTTTTTAGTTCTTTTACTTTTGTAATTGATGATATTTCATTTAAATCAAAAAAACTTTTTTCAAGATAATTTTGACTTACAATTATTGGAATAGTCATGGCAGCTGCCATAGCAAACTGATAACCAAAGTATCCTTTGTCATTTTCACCTTTAATATTTAAGACTCGAACTCTTCTTCTTAACCAGATAAGTACCGAAATCCAAGGAAAAGCAAAAGGTATCCAAAAATTCAATAAGTCTTCTTTTAATGGTAAAATCCCAAGTTTGATATCAAAAAACCAACGGGTGATATTGTAAGAAAGAATAGTTCCTATCGAAACTATTAAAAATGGAATGTATACTTCTTGAAATTTTGTCTTAATATTTTTCAATTCGCAATGTTGATTTTATTTACTCGTTAACGTTTTAGTTAATTTATTTTTAATGAAGTTTAGGAAGTATTCTAAAAAAATTTAATTTCGATTTCTACTTTATATCAATCATTATAAAGAAGCAAAAAAACTATCCAAATCCTCTTCATCATATTCATTTAATATTAATTCTTTTTCTAATAGTTTTTGAGTTATTTCATAAAGATATCCAGTATAATTAACTTCAAATTTAATACTTACATCTGGACTATTAAAAACATCCTCTCCATTAAAATTTGAGATAACACTCATTTTATTCCCCCCATGAAAATGAATTTGTATGTGAGGCTCTTTATCTAAACCATGGTTTAGATTTCTTGATAATATTAAAGTGGTTAACGATTGTCCAGCTCTTATTTCTTTATCTAGTTTTAAGTTTCTCATTTGTCTAATCAAGCGTAAAGCATCTTTACCACTAGAACTCCAACTTCCACTAAAGGAACTATAAAATTCCTCAACTAAATCCCAACTTTCGATAAAGTCTATTTTATAACAATCTTTTTTTGTTCTTTTCATTTATATCTATTAATATTATTTAAACAAATCTTCATCAATTGAAATAATCCAATAACCTTAAAATCTGCAGACTCTAAACATCAACTAACAACTCAATAACAAATGATTTTTATATAAACTAGTCACTAATTAATTTTACCATTTCTTTTATTTCTTCTTTTAAAGAAACAAACTGTTCGTGTTTAACAAATTCTTTTTTGTAGCAGTCACAATAATTTTTCCAAGCTTCTTCCTCTGATTTTCCATTAATATTATTCCAAATATCCTCACATTTCTCTATGCCAATCAACTCTTGTTTTATAGATTTATTTATTAAGTAAATAGTATCTTCTATTACAACTAATGCATATAATGTATTTGGTTTAAAAGGTCCAATATCTTGTCCGTCAATACTAATTAAACCATAAGCCTGAATATCTTCTTGTTCATTTATTTTAAAAGAATGAATACCTGTTATAACATAATTAGAAGCAAATGCACTGGAAACAATATTCACTATTCCTGACTCTGAAAGTTTTTTGATTTTATAATCTTGCTTTTTAAAATAATCTGAGAAAATAAAACTGGACGTACATAACGTTGAGACATCTTTGTTCTAACTCATTAAACCATCAAGCATTCCAAATCCTAGCTCAGGAAAAAATGTTATAACACTTATTTTTCCTGCTGTATTAATAGTATTTACTTTAGTTGGTAGTAAAATATTTTTCAGCAACTTTTCTAAAGCCTTTATTGAATCATTCATTTGCCTATCAACAGCATCATTGATTTCTTTATTCTTAAAATACTCAACATTCCTATTTCTACGTTTAATATATTCTATTTCTTTTTTTCGACGATTCTTCTGAAAACCTTCTTTATCTATATTAACTGTTTTACTTTTCTGCTTTGATTGATTGTTATTTTTTTCAACACCTTTACACGAAAAAACTGTTATCAGTAAAATCAAGAATAAATATCTCATTTTTATTTCTGTTAATTTATTTATCATCTTTTAACACTCTATATCGTTTTCTATCAAATTCATCATCCATTTCCTCTTGGGTATACTCTTTAATCAATACTATTAAACCGTTCTTAATTAAAGCATCTAAATCTTCATATGATACATCATTAAACGAAAAAGATTGAGACTTTCCGTTAATTTCAAGACACCATGGACACCATAACACACCCCACATCTCCCAATAAAATTCGAATTCAAAGCAATTTAGTTGATTACATTTTTCTATAATCTCCGCATATAATGTATTTAATCTATCGCTCATTATTTTATCAAAATTAAAGGGCTGATTTAATTTTAACCATGAACGGAAACTACTCATATTTTCAATTACTATTAGTTTATTAAAAACTAAGTCGGTTATTTTAATAGGAAAACCTGTTTCAAATACTCTCTCATATAAATGAAGTAGCGTATTTTGATGAAACTCCCAAAATTTTCTTTTATCACAAAAATAATCTTCTCCAAAGAGTTTTATTTTTTCTGAAGAAACCAACTCTATTTCGTGTTTAAATTGAAACATTTACTGATTCTTTATATTTTTATAAAAACCTAGAAGCACACATTTAAAATCTAAAAAAACAACCTCTTTAATTTATTCCAAAAACCTGTTGTTGTATGCTTCATCTCTTTCTTTGATATTATAGGAGTACTTTCTTGGGCTACTTTTGGCTGAAGATAGAACTTTAAAAACTCTTCTTTTTCAACAAAATATTGTCCATACCCCAAATTTTGATCTGTTGAAGATATCAAACCAGCAGTTAATTCAGCAATAGCAACACTAATTACAGCACAACAGTTATTTATTTCTGCATCATTATAATCTGAACGATGTAAAAACCAAGATTTATTTACTTTTTTAGCCTTTGCAAACTTTTCTTCAATATTTGCAACGGTCTTTGTTGCTTCTTTGTAGATAGTTAGTTTCCACCAAGGATCAGCTGGATCAGTTTCTGAATCGAAAATTACATCCATATCGGTTTTAATCTCTCCAGATACACCTTCGATAGAAAAAATCAGTAATTGATTTTTCTCCCATTCAAATACCTCAGTTACATCAATTTTTAAATATACTTCTTCGTTAGTAATCTCATTATAATCAAGAATACGAACCTGTAGTTTTACTTTCTTTTTTAATCCAATGCTATTAAGAGATGAATTAATGTACTTTTCAGATAAGTTTACAATATCTCCAAAAGTAACGTTTGTATTTTTTGTTGGTATTACTGTGATAGTTGAACTCATACTCTCATATAGTAATTATTTTTTTCTTAATATAATTTGACTTGAATCTTTTGTTATAATTGAAGAAAACTCAGTTGTTTCTCCGTGTTGATGCCAAAACATTCTAATAGTATCAGAAACATATCCTTTTTTTGATAAAATTATATTTGCTAATACGTCTTTAGTTCGATTCATCTTGAAAAAGCCATTACTGTCTGTTACTGTTTTGAGAGAAAACTCTTATACAAGATCTTCTTTAACTAGTACTGAATCAATAGGCTTACCAAACTCATCTACTACAATTCCTGAATAATAATCATTAAATTTTATTCCGCAAGAATAAAAAAGTACTAGTATTAACAATAAAAAGATTGGCTGTTTCATTTAATCTAATCGTTTAAAGAAGTATGTTTATTATTTATAGCTTATATAAAAACCATTCTCTTTTTTATCATAACAAAAATAGCTTTTAGTATTTTTATTTATTCAAGTAAAATACTCCTAATTGAAGTATTCTTATAAATACCTATAACATAATATTCTCCATCTTCTACATTTAACAACTCTGCGTAAACATTCTTTTTTGATTTAATTATTTTAAAATTAATCTCAGTTTTATCTTTTAGCAGAATAGTTAGTCCATATATTTTTTCAATTTCTCCTATACTTCCTTTGTAAAATTCATTTTGTTTTAGGCTCTTTATAACAAATTCAATTTCTTTTTCTCTTTTTAATGTGTAAAGTGAATTAGGTACAGGCTTAAAATTGCTTTCCGTAAAACTTATATCAAAAATTTCTACTTCCTTTACTTCACTAGTCTTTAAGTTTTTTATCTTTTTATAAGTATTAATATTATCAAACAAATTTGGTCCTGAAAAAGTTAAAAAACCAAAAATTAATAATATTGATAATAATAGTATGAATATAAACTTCAGTTTACCTTTATTAACTACTGAAGCATACCCTACAACTAGAATCATTAAAACTATAATTACTCTAGGTATAAAATAATTGTAATATATACTGTTCATTAATTTTTTGCTAAATACTAGTTTATTTAATACTGCTCAATCGTTCATCTTATCTATAAACAAATCCCACTATATCTTTTGGAGTCCATTTTCTTAGCTCCTGAATTTCTTTATCATCTGTACATTGTATCAAAAGTCCTGTATTCATTTTTGTAATTTGTGACGACGCTATTCCCTCTATACCTATTATTTTTCTTTTGAATACTTTATCAAAAACATTGAACTCAATATAATCTCCAATAGATATTTCACCTTCTAAAATAACCCCAGCAAAAACAATTCCTCTACCGGTAATATTAAATGTATCTGATATTTGATATTTTGCTTTTATCATTTTATAAATAAATGTAACATATTCTTTTGTTATATAGACTTCAAATTAAAACTGGTTCAACTTTTATTTACAGCAATAATCTGTAGAATAGACATCACTTAATCAGATCTTTTCTATAATCAATAAACCTTTTGTAAACTCAGCTAATCTCTTTCCAAATCACCCTGAATTAATTTCAATTTACACTTATTTTTTCTCTAATTCATAAACATCTTTCTCTGTAAAAGCTCTAAAAGAAAACTTATAGCCTTCTGCTCCAGCAATAACATAAAAAACTAAATCCATAGGCTTAAATGTGATTCCCATAATGTGAAGTAATTGACTGTAATCAAAATAGAATAACGTCTCTATATAACCTAAGTTTTCTTGATTCGCTATAAAGCCTACGATGCTAAAGAAGTTTCCTAATAAACAAGACATAACAGCTATAATTACTCCTGAAATTCCAAAAACAACATCTATTCCTTTACCCGCAGCACGCATAGTTAAACCAACAATTGCACCAATTGCAATAGCCATAAAACCTATTTGAAAATTTGTTAATACAGTAATTACTCCCCATAAAATAGCAGAAAGAAGCCCTGTAAAAATACTTGCGGTAATTCCTCTTGTTAAATTTTGCTCTTGTTTGAATTTTTCTAAATTCTCTTCAGAAAATTTAGTCAATATTTCGTCAGGTGCTAAAACATCTTCATTATCAATATTCTCAACTACCTCAACATCCTCTGAGTAAAATTCACAATTGTTTTCAAAATCAGCAATTTTATCAGTTAAACCACAAACTAACCCTACTTGAAAATTTGGTTTTCTGTTTGTACAAGTTTTACAAAATCTTAAATGTTCTTCTCTTTTCATAATTTTCATTTTTATCTAAGCACAAACATGTTATGAATAAACATAATTATGCCTAACTCTCTTATAATATTAATGTTTTAGTAATTGTAAAAAATGAGAAATAGCTAATCTATTAAGGGATTATTTCTTTTTCGAATGCAAATCTATAAAAAAAGATTAGTAATGTCTTCAATTTACTTGAAGATTTCATATTAAATAATTGACAAGTAGTTTTTTAGACAGAAACAACACTTTTTAAACCTCACTATTTCAAAAATTTGTCATTTTAACAACCTTAGCCTCACCTTCAGTAATCTTAACTCGTTGCATCAATCCTCCTCCAGTATTGTCCCATAACATAAATGCAATAATATAATAATCTCCCTGGGGCAAGTTTAAAAACTCAAACTCACCTTTATCATTACACATGGCTTTTTTTGTATCATGATACCCTTTTGGATCAGGGATAAATTTAGGTACTCCGTCTTCTATAAAAACATGTCCTTCTTTATCACTTTTGTAAATATTAAATAATCGCTCTTGAGAATATGCACTAAAAGGCTGTAGTTCTATTCTAAATTCACTACCAAAACGAATTTTTCCGTTTTTAGATTTGAACTTAGCTGTTCCTCTTATGCTTCCTGTTCCACTCTTTTTAAACCAGGTTACTTCGTTTTGATCAAACTTATTGACAATAGTAACTGTCTTTTTTGTTGTTTGCCCCAAACATGTTAACGACAAGAGTGCAATGGTAATGAATAGTAAGTTTAGTTTCATAATATATTTGTTTACAGTAAATTTAATCAAACAAACCACTTATATGCAAGTATATAAGATGTCTACTTAATTTTTACTAGTAAGTTTTATAACAACTTCAACTTACGAGTAATATTAAATTTCCTTGTAAATATGTATATCTCTTTGAGGAAAAGGAATAGAAACTTTGTGTTCTCTAAACAGTTCGTCTATTTTAAAACGAATATCGCTTTGTGGAATAATAGCTTCAAAACTATCATTTAACGAAAAAATAAGAGTAAAGTCTAATGAACTATCTCCAAAGTTTGAAAACAACACCAGTGGTGCAGGATGTTTTAATACCTTCGGATGCGAATTAGCTGCTTCAATTAATAATTTTTTCACCAATTGTACATCACTCCCATAGGCTACTCCAACCTTTACACTTTCTCTAGTTACCTTTCCGTTCTGAGTCCAATTATAAAGACTATTGGTTAAATACTTATGATTTGGTATAATAATTACTTTATTATCAATAGTAACCGCTCTTGTAGTTCGTAATTTTATTTCTTCTACTCTACCAATTTTTTCATCTATTTCAATAATATCCCCCACATGCACACTTTGATCTAAGATGATAAAGATTCCAGAGATGATATCTTGAAAAAATGTTTGCAACGCCAAACCAACACCAATTAAAAGTGCTGTTGATGCTGCAAACACTGCTGTTATTTCTACTCCTGAACTTTGTAAAGTAACTAGAAAGATAATAATGTATAGCAACCATTTTCCAAAAGAAAAAACAGTATCAAACTTATTTTGATCTTGATCTTCTAATCTTGAGTTTACATACTTTCGGAGTAATCTAAGAAACAATGAGGCTAAAATTATAAAAACAGTCAATATTAATAATGACTTTACATCAATACTTATATGATCGTTATACCTAAGCGTATAATTTAAAACCTCATTAATTTCTTTCATCTATTTATTTTTTATGAACTATAACGTATCCATTTCCATAAATCTTTATAGGTAGGCTTTTTACCGTACATTAAAATACCAACTCTATAAATTTTAGCTGCAATCCATACTACTCCTGCAAAAGTAAGAACTAATAATAACATAGAAATTAAAATTTCCCACCAAGCAACACCGAAAGGCACTCTCATTAACATTACTATTGGTGATGTAAACGGAATATGAGAAAAAATAACAGATACCGGTCCGTGAGGATCATTAATTACTGTAAAAGCTCCAACATACACAGCTAACATTAATGGCATTATAATTGGCATCATAAACTGTTGTGTGTCTGTTTCATTATCTACTGCTGCTCCAATGGCTGCATATAATGAACTATATAACATGAACCCTGCTAAGAAATAGAATATAAATAAGAAAACCATAGTAAGCCAAGGTAACTTACCTAATTCTACTAAAAAGTCCGCTTTATTTCCCATTACTTCTTGCATTTGTGCCAATTGTTGAGCATCAATATCACCAGAAAGTAACTCAGGCGAGCTTACTCCTAAAAACATTCCTCCTACAGTAGTTGCTGCAAATAATAAAATAGCCCAAATTAAAAACTGTACTAATCCTGCAGATACATTTCCTATAATTTTACCCAACATTAATTGAAACGGTCTAACAGAAGAAACAATTACTTCTATAATTCTACTTGTTTTTTCCTCAATAACACTTCTCATAACCGAAGTACCATATATTATTACAAACATCATTAACAAATAACCCGCTACTGTACCAACACCAACCTTAAGACCATTTCCCATTTTAGAACTTTTCTCTCCAGAGAAGTTGAACAACTTAATATCTGAATAAATTCTAGAAGATTTAATCTTTTGTTCATCAATACCAAGTTTTTCCATTTTTAAACTTCTCAACTTTTGATTGATATTGTCTTCTAAATCTTTAATTGTGTTTAACCCCGGACTTTCTTTAGAAAAGAACTCTACAGAAGATGCCAACACCTCTAAACTATCTATTTTAGGAATATAAAGTACTCCAAAATGTTTTCCTTCTTGAACCTTCTTCTTTGTTTCCTCCAACCCTAATTTTGTATAATCTTCGTACTTAAAAGTTTCAGTACTCTTAAAATCACCTGTAGAAAAGATTCCTGATTGATCTACATATACAATCTCTTTTACATTACTTTCATTCTTCTTTGTTAAAAAAACAATTAAGGCTCCCATTGCTATCATAATCAATGGACTTAAAAACGTCATTATTATAAACGACTTATTTTTAACCTTAGCAATAAACTCACGTTGTATGATTAATTTTAACTTGTTCATCTTAATTAGTTTTATTTACTGTTTGAATAAAAATATCATTAGCACTAGGCACTAACTCTACAAAATGATTTACCTGTCCATTTGAAGTTAAAAAAGATAACAAGTCATTAGCTGAATTATTATTCTTTAACTTTACATTCAATTTTAAACCTTCATTTAACGATTTAAAATTAGCTGAACTCACCTCAAAGTTCTCTTTCAGTTTTTGTTGAACCTCTGTAGGATGATCCGTTTTTAAGCCTATCTCAAAAATATTAGTACGATATTCTCTTTTAATATCATCTAACTTACCGTCTAAAATTTTATTCGACTTATGTATTAAAGCTATGTAATCACACATTTCTTCCACACTCTCCATTCTATGAGTAGAAAAAATAATAGTAGCACCTTCATCTCTTAATTGTAAAATTTCTTTCGCAATTAATTGTGCATTAATAGGATCAAAACCAGAAAACGGTTCATCAAAAATTAACAACTTTGGTTCGTGTAAAACAGTTACTATAAATTGTACTTTTTGAGCCATTCCTTTAGACAACTCCTCTATCTTCTTATTCCACCAAGCAGTAATTTCAAATTTTTCAAACCAATATTTTAATTTCTTTTTGGCTTCAGATTTACTCATCCCTTTTAATTGTGCCAAGTATAATGCTTGCTCACCAACTTTCATAGACTTATATAAACCTCTTTCTTCAGGTAAATATCCAATTTGTTCTATATGATGTGGAGCTAATTTTTCTCCATCTAAAATAACCTCACCACTATCTGGCATTGTTATTTGATTGATAATTCTGATAAGAGATGTTTTTCCTGCTCCGTTAGGTCCTAGTAACCCAAACACACTTCCTTTAGGAATGTGTAACGATACATTATTTAATGCAGTGTAATCTCCATAGCGTTTTACTACATTATTTATTTCTAATAAATTACTCATTGATTTTTGGTTATGTTTATGTAAATCTGAAAGCATTCAAGACAAACTTACATACTTTTATGTGTATTAGTATACTATTACCAAAATATGTTACAGAATTCTTAATTTTTCAAAAAACAATCTACTCTTAATCTATAAAAAAATGAGTTACTCTTGCGCTAAAACTGGGCTAACACACTCAACCTGCGTTTTCAGCCTTTTCTTTAAAAAACTGATAATCTCTTAAAAATATTACAGTTATACTTCCATAATCGCAATTTCAAACATTAATTAATCGTTAAAATTTATTATGCATGCATAATTTTTTTCTTATTTACTATGCATGCATAATAAATTTCCTTATCTTTGAATTCTGAAATATGGATAAAAGTAAATCAATAGACCACCAACTTAGAGCCACTTGGCAAGCTGTAGCTAAAATGTATAATGAACAAGCTTCAAAACATGATAGTACTATGGCAATGGCTTTTGTATTGTTAAATATCGATTTAGATGACGGAACCCCTTCTACTGCTTTAGGACCTTTAATGGGAATGGAGCCTACTAGTCTTTCTAGAATTTTAAAATCAATGGAAGACAAAGAACTTATCTTGAGAGAAAAAAATCCAGAAGATGGTAGAAGTGTAATTATCAAACTAACCAAGTTTGGTAAAGAAAAAAGAGAAATTTCTAAAGGTCATGTATATCAATTTAACAATAAAATACGTGAAAAGTTATCTGAAGATGAAATTCAAACTTTTTTTAAAGTAACAGAAATAATAAACAAACTTATAGCCGATAGACAGATATACGATGATTTATCTTCTCAGGCTGTATAAATAATCAAACCTATTCAATATAATGAGCAAAAGAAGAATTAAAAAAGTAGCGATTATCGGATCTGGGATTATGGGATCTGGAATTGCTTGTCACTTTGCGAATATTGGCGTTGATGTGTTACTTTTGGACATCGTTCCAAGAGAACTTAACGACAAAGAGAAAGCAAAAGGTTTAACTTTAGAAGACAAAGTTGTTCGTAATCGTTTAGTAAACGATGCATTAACGGCTTCTTTAAAATCTAAACCGTCCCCTATCTACAACAAAAAGTTTGCTGATAGAATTACAACTGGTAATATAGATGATGATTTACATTTAATTAAAGATGTAGATTGGGTAATGGAAGTTGTTGTTGAACGTTTAGATATTAAGCAAAGCGTTTTTGAAAAGGTTGAGAAATATCGTACTCCTGGTACTATTATTTCATCGAATACTTCTGGTATTCCTATTAAATTTATGAACGAAGGTCGTAGTGAAGACTTTAGAAAGCATTTTGCTGTAACTCACTTCTTCAACCCACCTCGTTACTTAAAGTTATTTGAAGTTGTTCCTGGACCAGACTGTAAACAAGAAGTTACTGACTTCTTAATGGAGTATGGTGATAAATTCTTAGGAAAAACTTCTGTATTAGCTAAAGATACTCCTGCTTTTATTGGTAACCGTATTGGTATTTTCGGAATCCAATCATTATTCCACCAAGTAAAAGAATTAGGATTAACTGTTGAAGAGGTTGATAAATTAACTGGACCTGTAATTGGTCGTCCTAAATCAGCTACTTTCCGTACGGTTGATGTAGTAGGTTTAGATACATTAGTACATGTTGCTAACGGAATTTATGATAATTGTCCTAATGACGAGGCTCATGAATTATTCAAGCTTCCTGATTTCATCAATACTATGATGGAAAACAAATGGTTAGGAAGTAAAACTAAACAAGGTTTTTACAAAAAATCGGTAAACGCTGAAGGAAAAAAAGAAATCTTAACACTTGATTTAGATACGATGGAATATCGTTCTAAAAAGCGTGCGAAGTTTGCTACTTTAGAGTTAACGAAAACGATTGACAAGCCAATTGACCGTTTTAAGGTTTTAGTTGGTGGTAAAGATAAAGCAGGTGAATTCTACCGTAAGAACTTTGCAGCTATGTTTGCTTATGTTCAAAATAGAATTCCTGAAATTTCTGACGAATTATACAGAATTGACGATGCCATGAAAGCTGGTTTCGGATGGGAAAATGGTCCTTTCGAAATTTGGGATGCTGTTGGAGTTGAAAAAGGTATCGAATTAATGAAAGCTGAAGGTAAAGAGCCTGCTGCTTGGGTTACTGAAATGGTAGCTAAAGGAGAAACTGCTTTCTACACTGTAAAAGACGGTGCTACTTATTATTATGATGTGAACGAGAAGGCTCAAGTTAAGAAGCCTGGACAAGATGCATTCATCATTTTAGATAACATTAGAAAATCAAACGAAGTATTCAAAAACTCTGGTGTAGTAATTGAAGATTTAGGTAACGGTATCTTAAACTGTGAATTCCAATCTAAAATGAACACTATTGGCGGAGATGTTTTAGCTGGTTTAAACAAAGCTGTTGATTTAGCTGAAAAAGACTTCGACGGATTAGTAGTTGGTAACCAAGGAGCAAACTTCTCTGTAGGTGCTAACATTGGAATGATTTTTATGATGGCTGTTGAGCAAGAGTATGATGAGCTTAACATGGCTATTAAATATTTCCAAGATACAATGATGCGCATGCGTTATTCTTCTATTCCTGTAATCTCTGCTCCTCATGGTATGGCTTTAGGTGGTGGTTGTGAATTATCATTACACGCTGATAAAGTTGTTGCTGCTGCAGAAACTTACATGGGATTAGTTGAATTTGGTGTTGGTGTGATTCCTGGTGGTGGTGGTTCTAAAGAAATGGCTTTAAGAGCTTCTGATACTTTCCGTAAAGGTGATGTTCAGTTAAACGTTCTTCAAGAGTATTTCTTAACTATCGGTATGGCTAAGGTATCTACTTCTGCTTATGAAGCTTATGACTTAGGTTTATTACAAAAAGGAAAAGATGTTGTTGTTGTAAACAGAGATCGTCAGATAGCAGAAGCTAAAAAACACGCTATTTTATTAGCAGAAGCAGGTTATACACAACCAGTAAAACGTGATGATGTTTTAGTACTAGGTAAGCAAGCTTTAGGTGCTTTTATGGTAGCTACAGACTCTATGCAAGCTAGTAACTTTATTTCTGAGCACGATCAGAAAATTGCCAATAAGTTAGCTTATGTAATGGCAGGTGGAGATTTATCAGAACCTACTAAAGTTTCTGAACAATATTTATTAGACATAGAGCGTGAAGCGTTCTTAAGTTTATGTACAGAGCGTAAAACGTTAGAGCGTATTCAACATATGCTTAAAACTGGTAAACCATTACGTAATTAGAAACAAGAAGCAAGAAACAAGAACAGAGACTAAAGTCTTAACTCTTTATTCTTGACTCTAAAAATCTCAAAAAACAAATGAAGACAGCATATATAGTAAAAGGATATAGAACAGCCGTAGGTAAATCTAAAAGAGGTGTTTTTAGATTTAAAAGAGCTGACGAGTTAGCTGCTGAAACCATCGAGTATATGATGAAGCAGTTACCTGAATTTGATAAAAAACGTATTGACGACGTTATTGTAGGTAATGCAATGCCAGAAGGATCACAAGGTTTAAACATGGCACGTTTAATTTCTTTAATGGGATTAAAAGTAGAAGATGTACCTGGTGTAACTGTGAACCGTTTTTGTTCTTCTGGATTAGAAACTATTGGTATGGCTGTAGCTAAAATACAATCTGGAATGGCTGATTGTATTATCGCTGGAGGAGCAGAAAGTATGACTTCTGTACCAATGACTGGTTTTAAACCAGAATTAAATTATGATACAGTAGCTGCTGGTCATGCAGACTATTACTGGGGAATGGGTAATACAGCTGAAGAAGTTGCTAAAAAATATAACATTTCTCGTGAAGATCAAGATGAGTTTGCTTTAAACTCTCACTTAAAGGCTTTAAAAGCTTTAGAAGAAAATCGTTTCCAAGATCAAATTGTACCAATTGAAGTTGAAGAAACTTATTTAGACGCTAAAGGTAAAAAAGCAACTCGTAAATACACTGTAACTAAAGATGAAGGACCTCGTAAGGGATCTAACATTGCTGGTTTACAACGTTTACGTCCAGTATTTGCTCAAGGTGGTAGTGTTACTGCTGGTAACTCTTCACAAACTAGTGATGGTGCTGCATTTGTAATGGTAATGAGCGAAGAAATGGTTAAAGAATTAAACATAGAGCCTGTTGCTCGTATGGTTAGTTACGCTGCTGCTGGTGTTCCTCCTCGTATTATGGGGATTGGACCTGTTGCTGCTATTCCAAAGGCATTAAAACAAGCTGGTTTAAAACAAGATGATATTAGCTTAATCGAATTAAATGAAGCTTTTGCTTCACAGTCATTAGCTGTAATTCGTGAGCTAGGATTAAACGCTGACATTATCAATGTAAATGGTGGAGCTATTGCATTAGGTCACCCATTAGGTTGTACAGGAGCTAAATTATCTGTTCAATTATTTGACGAAATGCGTAAGCGTAATATGCAAGGGAAATATGGTATGGTAACCATGTGTGTAGGTACTGGTCAGGGTGCTGCTGGTATTTTTGAATTTTTAAACTAGAAATTAGAATTAAGTACTGAGTATTGAGAAACTCTTTACTCATAATTGAAAACAACAATATGTAATTAAAGTAGCTAGTATTTGAATACTCACTACTTAATACTAACAAAATTTAATACTTATGTCAGAATTAAATAAAGATATTTTAAGAGGAGGTCAATTCCTTGTAAAAGAAACAAAATGTGAAGACATTTTTACTCCTGAAGATTTTACTGAGGAGCAAACAATGATGAGAGATGCGGTTATGGAGTTTAATGACCGTGAAATTATTCCTAACAAAACTCGTTTTGAAGCTAAAGATTATGCTTTAACTGAGGAAACTATGCGTAAAGCTGGTGAGTTAGGATTTTTAGGTGTAGCTGTACCTGAAGCTTACGGTGGTTTAGGTATGGGGTTTGTTTCTACAATGTTAACTTGTGACTATATTTCTAGTGGTACAGGTTCATTTAGTACTGCTTTTGGTGCGCATACAGGTATTGGTACTATGCCAATTACTTTATATGGTACTGAAGAACAAAAGCAAAAATATGTTCCTGCTTTAGCTATGGGTGAGCGTTTTGGTGCTTACTGTTTAACTGAGCCAGGTGCTGGATCTGATGCAAACTCTGGTAAAACTACTGCTGAGTTAACTGAAGATGGAAAGCATTATAAAATTAACGGACAAAAAATGTGGATTTCTAATGCAGGTTTTGCTGAGATTTTCATCGTTTTTGCTCGTATTGAAGATGATAAAAACATTACTGGATTTATCTTAGAGTATGATAAAGACAATCCAAATGGTGTTACTTTAGGAGAAGAAGAACATAAATTAGGTATTAGAGCTTCTTCTACTCGTCAGGTTTTCTTTAACGATACTTTAGTTCCAGCGGAAAATATGTTGTCTGAGCGTGGTGGTGGATTCAAAATTGCAATGAATGCATTAAACGTTGGACGTATTAAATTAGCTGCTGCTTGTTTAGATTCTCAAAGAAGAGTTGTTACTGATGCTGTAAAATATGCTAACGAGCGTAAACAGTTTAAAACTCCTATTAGTGAGTTTGGTGCAATCAAATCTAAATTAGCTGAAATGGCTACTAGCGCTTATGTTGGTGAGTCTGCATCTTATAGAGCTGCTAAGAATATTGAAGACAGAATTGCAATTCGTGAAGCTGAAGGTAACACGCATCAAGATGCTGAATTAAAAGGTGTTGAGGAGTATGCTATCGAATGTTCTATCTTAAAAGTAGCTGTTTCTGAAGATATTCAAAACTGTGCTGACGAAGGTATCCAGATATTTGGTGGTATGGGATTCTCTGAAGAAACTCCGATGGAGGCTGCTTGGAGAGATGCTCGTATTGCTCGTATTTATGAAGGAACTAACGAAATTAACAGATTACTTTCTGTTGGTATGTTAGTTAAGAAAGCAATGAAAGGTCATGTTGATTTATTAGGACCAGCTACTGCTGTTGGTAATGAATTAATGGGAATTCCTTCATTTGATGCTCCTGATTTTTCTGAGTTATTCTCTGAAGAAAAAGACATCATCGGAAGATTAAAGAAAGTTTTCTTAATGGTTGCTGGAGCTGCTCTTCAAAAATTTGGTCCAGATTTAGAAAAGCACCAACAATTACTTACTGCTGCTTCTAACATCTTAATCGAGATTTACATGGCAGAGTCAGGAATTTTAAGAACTGAAAAGAATGTAAAGCGTTTTGGTGAAGATGCTCAAAAAGAGCAAATCGCTATGGCTAAATTATATTTATATAATGCTGTTGAAATTATTACTAAGAGCGCAAGAGAAGGAATCGTTTCTTTCGCTGAGGGTGATGAGCAACGCATGATGTTAATGGGATTAAAGCGTTTTACTAAATACGCAAACTATCCTAACGTAGTTGAGTTACGTAACACAATCGCTGAAAAATTAAAAGCAGAGAATAAATACTGCTTCTAAAAATATACATCGAGTTATGTAAATAACTAGATGTTTAAAATTTCTTCAACTTTTATAGGTTTTAGAATTTAGTTGTTTGTTTAAGATCACTAATTTTTATTAGTGGTCTTTTTTTATTCTTAGTACTTTCGCATAAAATTTAATCTCTTGAAAGAAGTCGCTATTTTTTTTGTGTATGCTGGAGTAAGCACCATTCTTTTTTTAATTGTTTTATTATTAAATAGACTAAGAGAAAAAGTAGCCAACAGAATATTGGTTATTATTTTATCCTCTTTATTTTTTCTGTTCCTATCTTTTGGTATTCAATTTATCAATAAAGGTTATATAAATCACTTATTTCTTTCTTTAGGAACTATCACTCCTTATTTATTAGGTCCAAGCATCTATTTTTATGTAAATGCTATTTACAAAAACTCCTTTAGCACGAATAGCTTTTTAAAACACTGCATTCCTTTTATTATAATTCTGTTGCTTTTTAGTATTCCTTCCGTTCTATTCCTAAAACATGTCACTGAAGCTGGTATTAATACACTACTCGTAGGAAGTGTTATTATTTCTTTAGGGATGCCATATTTACTGTTTTACTTAATACAAAGCTATAGAGCTGTTAAAAAATATAAAGAAGAAATAAAACATAATTATTCTTCTTTTAGAAACATAGATTTAAAATGGCTTTTACTTTGGATTAAAGGCTTTATCTTATTTTTTATTATTGATTTACTTTCTGGAATATTTATTTATTCTTCTCATGAAATTAATTACGGAATGTTTTTCAATATTATGTACTTAGCCTTTTTAATTTTTTATATCGGATATTTTGGATTAAATCAGCCTCATATTTTTCTTTTATCAACCTCTACTCCACTTGAACAAACAAAAGTTAATCAGCATAAAGAAATAAAAACAAATCTAAATTCAGCTTTAGACTGTGATTCATCTGAAATAATAAAAATTAAAGCTGCTTTAAATACATTATTTGAAGAAGAACATATCTTCAAAAATCAGCAGATTTCTTTAAAAGAGTTAGCTGAATTATTAAATGTTACAGACAAGAAACTATCTGCTATTTTAAACACTTGCTTACACACCAATTTTTATGAATACGTAAATAAAAAACGTATCGCTCATTTTAAAAAATTAATTGAAGAAGGAAACTCTGAAAATCTAACATTATTGGCATTAGCTTTTGACGCTGGTTTTAATTCAAAAGCAACTTTCAACAGAGTTTTTAAATTATATGAAGGTGTTACTCCATTACAATATAAAAAATCACTCATAAAAAGGTCTCAAAGCATCTAATGAGTCGATTTGACTAGTGTTTATCAGTTGTTTTGCTTAAAATTTAAAAAGTAAAACTATTATGAACACAGCGAATCAAACACTCGTAAATCGAGATTCAAACTTTAAAAAAGCTAAAAACTACATATTAATAACGCTCGGAATTTCATGGTTATTTGGATTTATTGCCTTAGAATTTGTTGACAATAAATCGCTCCCATTTATGCTTACCTATGCTTTTTTACCATCTATAACCGCAATCATCATAAATAAAAAAGAAGGTGGAAACTGGAAGTCTTTGATGTTTATTAAACCTAACTTTAAAAGTTTACTACTAGCTACTTTAATTCCTATTTTATATGTTGGTATAGGTTTTTATCTTCAAAAATTATTAAATATAAGAACAGCCCCTGAATGGAATGCTTTAGGCAGTACTGGTAAAATGATACTAATAACAGTCGCCAATTTTGTTTCGCTTTTAATACTTGTATTAGGGGAAGAAATTGGTTGGAGAGGCTATTTACAAGAAAAGCTCATAAATGCTTTTGGTGAAGTTAAAGGGATAATTATATTAGGAATTGTATGGGGTTTATGGCATTTACCTGTGGCTTTAAAGGGCTATAATTTTGAAAACTACACGTATTTTGAAGCTTTTGTAACCTACCCAATTGTATGTATTGCTTCTTCTTTTATTATAGCTTATTTAGGACATAAAAGATATGCCATATTTGTAGGTGTTTTCTTACACGCTGCAAATAATTCTTTTAACTCAATAATGTTAGCAATTACAGAAGTTAAAAATGAATTAGGTTTTATACTACTCAGTACTGCCATTGCTTTTGATTTGGTATTAATCTTTGGGTATTTATATTGGAGAAAAACAAAGAAGTAATAAATTTCATCTTTATAAAGAATATTAATTAAAGATTGAACACAGTGATAAATATCTACTAACACTGTGTTCAATCTACTTAAATAAAATAAATCAAAAGTGTAACATTTAAAATATTAAATTGTCTTTAAAAAAACTTCTGAGTAAAATGAAACAACTAACTCTAATATTTTTTATTAGTTTGTGTTTATTCTTTGGGATTATAATACCTGTAAAATATTTTCTTTTAGATAGTGCTATTGATGAAACTATAGTTTTACAAGACAGCTTTACTTACAATTTTTCTTTTTACGTTTACTACACTTTTGCTACTATTTCTTTATTAACTGCAGGGATTCAGTTTATAAATTATTTTATAGAAAAGTATATCCAATTATACAAAGTTCTAGAATATGTTTATGTTGCCTCAGTTTTTATAGCAACTCCTTTTGGTATTTACATAAGTTATTATACAAATAATGACCTGCTAAGTATAACTGGTTTTACATTTGGAAGTCTTATGTGGTTTATTGCAACTTACCTAGCTTTTAATGCTAAAAAAGTAAATATTGAAGCGCATAAAAAATACATGACTTATAGTTATGCTGGAACTTTTGCTGCAATAACGTTAAAGTTTTGGTTACATATTTTTGTTTCTTTTTCTAGAAATATTGATGTTTCTAATACAGTTTCCATTTGGTTAAGTTGGTCAATAAATTTTTTTATAGCCTATCTTATCGTACATCAAAAAGACAAATTAACTAATTGGTACGAAAAATATAATATTGAAAAAGCACTAAGAGGTATAGTTGCTTTATCTGTATTATTATTTATTGTTTCTTTTACTAGTTTACATACTTGGTTTTATAAAAAACCGAGTTTTAATGGAACTCCATTAGAAAAAAACACTTCTTTAAAAAACAACTATATCACTAGCGAAAAACTAAATGAAATTGAAGACTACTTAAAAAAGGAGGCTGAAACAACCAGTATGATGGTACTTGAAAATGGAAAAATAATTTATGAATATGGAGATGTTTCTGAAATTAGCAATATTAATGCTGTAGGAAATAGCATTGTAAGTTTGTTATATGGAAAATATGTTGAAAACGATAAAATTCAATTGAATGAAACTATTGGTGAGTTGGGAATAGATGAAGATAACAAACTACTTCCTATTGAAAAACAAGCTACTGTAAATAATGTGATTACCTCAAAATCTGGAGTTTTATATCAACTGACACCAAATATTCATACAGTTTCAAAAACTAAAAAGAGAGGAACTGTAAAACCAGGCAGCTATTTTTTATATAATGACTGGGATTTTAATGCAGCCAGTAAAATACTATTGAAAAAATCTGGAAAAAATGTACACAAAGCATTTGAAGAACAACTCGCCATTCCTTTAGGTTTTGAAGACTGGAATATTGCCAATCAAACTAAAAAATTTGAACATCTAAACTCGCAATTACCTTCATATAAAATCCATTTGTCAACCAGAGATATGGCTAAAATAGGACAATTAATGCTTCAAAATGGAGCTTGGAATGGTAAACAGATTATATCTGAAGATTGGATAAAGAAAATAACAAGTAAAGTGACATCAAAAGATACTGTTTTGACTAGAAACTTATGGGATATTTCTTCTCCTGCTACATTTTCTTATGGATATTTATGGTGGACTTTTGATCGTTTTTATGACAATCTTGATTTTGAAGATGCTTATACTTCTTGGGATGAATCTGGTCAATTTATTACAGTTATTCCTAAAAGAAATGTGGTTGTAGTTCATAAAACGAAATTAGATATACTTACCTATCATAAACTTTCTGACAGATCAAAAATGCCTTCTTGGCGCTATTGGTGGATCTTGAGAAAACTAATGTTAAATAGAAAATCTATTGCCGAATTAGCTAAAGAAAAATCAGTAAATGAGGTTATAGCATTTATTAAAGCTGAGTATGATAAAGAATCTCAATATGCAATTTCTGAACGCTTAATCAATGAATATGGAGATGCACTTGCAAAAGAAGGCAAACACGAAGATGCTATTAAGTTTTATGAACTTAATTTAAAACTTTATCCTTTGCGAGGTTACTATACGCATAGAATTTACAATTATTATGGTACTAGTTTATATGAGTTAGGCAGACTTGATGATGCTTTAAAGGCTTTTGAAAATTCTTTAGCTCTTAATAAAGATAATCCTTTGGCTATAAATATGATTTCTAAACTGAAGTAATGCAATACAAAAAACGACCATCTAAATAATTTATAGATGGTCGTAAAATATTTATTGATTATTTTTCTAGTGTAACGCTCCTAAATAACGTTCAGCATCTAAAGCAGCCATACAACCAGTTCCAGCTGCAGTTACAGCTTGACGATATTCTTTATCTTGAACATCACCTGCAGCAAAAACTCCTGGTACATTTGTTTTTGTAGACTTTCCTTTAGTTATTAAATAACCAGTTTCGTCCATATCTAACACTCCTTTAAATAATGTAGTATTTGGAGTATGTCCAATAGCTACAAACATTCCTGTAACTGTAATTTCTTTTTTATCTTGTGTTTGATTGTTTACTACTCTTACACCTTCTACAACATTATCTCCTAATACTTCATCAACTTCTGTATTGAATAAAACCTCAATGTTTTCAGTTTTTTCAACTCTATGTTGCATTGCTTTAGAAGCTCTCATGTAGTCTTTACGAACTAACATAGTAACTTTATTACAAATGTTTGCTAAGTAAGTAGCTTCTTCAGCTGCAGTATCTCCTGCTCCAACTACCACAACATCTTGTCCTTTATAAAAGAAACCATCACAAGTAGCACAAGCAGATACACCTCCACCAATTAATTTTTGCTCACTTTCTAAACCTAAATATTTAGCAGTCGCTCCGGTTGAAATAATAACAGTTTCAGCTTCAAACTCTTTATCTTCATCAACAGTTACTTTATGAATACCTCCTACTTCTGTAGAAAAATCAACATTAGTAACTACACCAAAACGAACATCAGTTCCAAAACGCTCTGCTTGATTTTTTAAATCTTCCATCATAGTTGTACCGTCTGTACCTTTAGGGTAACCAGGAAAGTTATCAACCTCAGTTGTGGTTGTTAATTGACCTCCCATTTGCATCCCTGTATACATTACAGGCTTCATATCAGCTCTTGCAGCATATATAGCAGCTGTGTAACCAGCAGGTCCTGAACCTATGATTAAACACTTAATTCTTTCTATTGTATTTGACATTGGGTATTTTTTTTATCGAATTACAAATGTATATTTTTTTTATTTGAGTTGAAAAAATACAGATATATTTTGATGATTAGACGATAGTTTCAATTTATCTTACATCTAATGTTAAAGATAAGGTATTAAATATTGAACGTAATTTTAGAAATTAGCATCTAGTATTAAGTATGGAGTATTAAGAAAGTCCTTCTAACCTTCGACTTCAGACTTATAGTAAAACTTTTACTATTTAATATTCTCCTTTTAATATCATCAAATCTCTTCTTTCATTTAAAAGTTGAATATTTTTAATAAAAAAATAAATATCTATTATTTATTAAATAAATTTATATATATTTGCACCTCGAAATTCGAAAACGGGGTGTAGCGTAGCCCGGTCATCGCGCCTGCTTTGGGAGCAGGAGGTCGCAGGTTCGAATCCTGCCACCCCGACCAAATTCACAAAAGATTGAGTTGTTTTACTTCTCAATCTTTTTTCTTTTTGTATACATTCCTAAATAAATTACTCACAAACTATTTACTACATCTTGAAGCGAAGTTTCTGATGTTATTTCCATTTTTTTTCGAAGACGATATGTTGCCTTTTTAACTCCTTCATAAGTAACATTTAGCACCCCTCCTATTTCTTTATAGGATAAATTCATTTTTATTAAAGCCATAAGCCTTAATTCACCTGGTGTTATTTTAGGATATTTTTCTTTAATTACTACATAAAAATTAGGATGTACTTTCTCAAAATAATTTTTGAAATGACTCCATTGTTCCTTATCGTGCATTAATTCATTTTTAATAATCTGCAAAAGCACATTATACTTATACTCAACATTACCACCATCTGTTTTTATTTCATTCTCAATATGCTTTTTTAATTTTTCTAATACCATATTCTTTTTAGTTATCTGTAAAGTATGGGTAACTAATTCTCTTTTTTTAAAAGCAATTTCTGCACTCAACTTCTGCTTTTCCAATAAAGAATTCTCAATCTCTAATTTAGATTTTAATATTTTCTGTCTATGAATATAAAAACCTAACAGTAAGAAAACCAAAAACAACACTATTGTAATAATTAAAAAATTCATTCTTAACTCTCTAATCTTACGCTCTTTTTTAAAGAAACTGATTTCATTCTCTTGTTGATCAATTTGCTTTTCCTTTTTCTCTAATTCATATATTACTTGTAGCTCTTTTACTTTTTTAAGTTCTGACATTTTATATATAGAATCGTTCAACACATTAACTTTCTCAGCATATTCTAGCGCTTTATTAAATCTACTTTGCTTTTTTAAAATATTTACAAATTGTATATAAGAAACTCTCTGTTTTTCTAAACTACCTATTTCTTCAGATAACTTAACTGCATTGCAAACATATTTATATGCTAATGATAACTTATTTACCTCTAAATAAGATTTAGCTATTAAATTATTTGCAGTAATTCTATCAAAATAATCGCCCTTTAATGTTAAATTTTCTAATGCCTTTTTTAAATATTCAATTGATTTCTTATAATCTTCCAAATAATAATAAACCTCTCCCATTCTTACTTGAGTGATAGCGATGTTACTTTTATTTTTAAAAAGAATTCTAGCATCTAAAGCCTTTTTAAAAAACAACAATGCTTTTTCATATTGTTTTAACCCTAAATAGCACTTACCTATTCCTAAATAAATAGTAGTTATCTGTTTGACATTATTTGTTTTTTTAATTCCTTTTAATGCCTTATTACTATACTCTAACGCTTTTTTATAGGCTTTTTGCTTTATATATATTCTTGCTATATGATGATAAATTCTACCAATACCTACTGTATTTTGTTGTTTCTCATATATTTCATTTGCCTCTAAATAAAACGACATCGATTTTTGATAGTACCCCATAGAATTATAAGAAGCTCCAATATTTTCTATAGATTTAGCTAATGATATTGAATCTTTTTTTAATTCGAAAATTGATTTGGCTTTTTGAAAATTAGATATTGCTTCGAGATAATTTACCTGATACTTTTGAATAACACCTATTTGATACAATGCTGACGCTTGTCCCCACAAATGATTTTCATTTTTATTAATTGTTAAAGCTTTATCAAAATTCACTAATGCAGAATCATACTTTTTCTGATAGTAATGTAAAATACCAAGACAATTATAAGCTCCTGCCATACCTCGCTTATTATTACTTTTTCCAGCAATGGTTAATGCTTTATTAATGTAGCTTTTACTTAATTTATAATTAAAACTAGCATATTGAATTCCTATTTCATTATAAGCTACAATTAATGTAGAATCTGATGTTTTTTGATTATTGATGACACTTTTTAAACTGTCTATTTTCCTTTTATTTTGAGATGATAATACTAGAATATTGAATAAAAAATAACATATAGCAATAGTTAGATTAGTTTTTTTCACTTTCATGGTTCATTTAAATCGCCACAAAAATAGAATTACACTTTCTATTTTCTACTAAAAAAATGTTAGAATAATCAATTCACTTTTAGCAAAGTATATATTAATCACTAATATATAAATATCCAGTTTTAGTTAACATCTCAAAATTTCCATTATTTGGGTACTCATAGTTTATAACATAAAAATAAGTTCCTGTTGGTAATTTTTCCTTTTGAGCAATTGTTAATCTTCCTTCTGAAATTCCTTTAAAAACATTCTCATCATTATCATAATTTTCTGTTTCAAAAACCAACACCCCCCATCTATTAAAAATTTTAACAGTATTATTTACATAACATTCAATTCCTTCTAATAAAAAGAAATCATTAGCTCCATCATTATTAAAAGATACTCCGTTATAAACATTTATAGGACAAAACACATTTATTTGTTGTGTAAATAAACTTTCATTTCCACACAAATCTGTAGCAGTCCAAACACGTTCTATAATATATTGACTTGCACATTCTCCTCTGATTTCATTTTCGTTAAATGTGATAGTTACATTACCTCCACAATTGTCGGTAGCTACAAGAGTTACAACTTCAGGAATAGTATTGCAAGAAGCTGATACATTTTGAGAAATAGTATCACTAAATACTGGTGGAATTGTGTCTTCTATAGTGATTTCTTGAGTACAAGTTGTGCTATTCCCTTGCTCATCAACACCCGTAAAAGTTCTTCTAAAAACTCCTGTATTGGCATTACAACCATTAATCAAATTACTATCAACAAAAGTAAAAACAACATCACCACAACTACTATTAACAGTCGGTATACCTGTGTCAGCTATATCTACAGAATCTCCACACTCTAATGTTATTGATGGCGGACAAGTAATCACCAAGTTCACTATCGGACTTGGATTTATTATTAAAGAGGTAGTATTACTACATGTTGAATCCATAACATCTCTAACTGTAACCGTATAAGTATCCGGCAATAAATTGGTGAATACATTAGAACTTTGAAAACTCACACCATCAATACTATATTCAAAATTAGAACCTAATGGTTGACTTACTGTTATTTCTCCTCTATTGACATTACAACTTGTTTCAATTGTTACTGCAGCTGATATAATTGGTATAGCAGGTACTGTATTTATCGTTACAGGAACTGAACTTGTAGCTGTACAACTAATATCTGTAGTACTCCTCACCGTTAAATTATAAGTATTTGGTGAAAGATTGGTAAATACTTCACTTGATTGAAATGTTACTCCATCAATACTATACTCAACATTTGGTTGCGCTACAAAAGTAATCGTTCCACTTGGCACGGAACACGTAGGTTGTAAAACACTAGCCAAAACTGGCACATTTGGTGAAGTAGGTACAGAATTAATCGTTACAGGAACCGAATTTGTTGCTGTACAACTAATATCTATCGTACTTCTAACTGTTAAATCATAAGTATTTGGTGAAAGATTGGTAAACACTTCACTTGATTGGAATATTACTCCATCAACACTATACTCAACATTTGGTTGAATTACAAAAGTAATTGTTCCACTTGGTACCGAACATGTAGGTTGTAAAACACTAGCTAATATCGGTACACTTGGTGAAGTTGGTACTGTATTTATTATTACAGGAACTGAACTTGTTGCGGTACAACTAATATCTGTCGTACTTCTAACTGTTAAATCATAAGTATTTGGTGAAAGATTCGTAAACACTTCACTTGATTGGAATATTACTCCATCAATACTATACTCAACATTTGGTTGCGCTACAAAAGTAATCGTTCCACTTGGTACTGAACACGTAGGTTGTATAACACTTGCTAATACTGGCACATTTGGTGAAGTTGGTACTGAATTAATCGTTACTGAAACCGAATTTGTAGCTGTACAACTAATATCTGTAGTACTCCTCACCGTTAAATTATAAGTATTTGGTGAAAGATTCATAAACACTTCACTAGACTGAAATGTTACTCCATCAATACTATACTCAACATTGGATTGCGCTACAAAAGTAATCGTTCCACTTGGTACTGAACACGTAGGTTGTAGAACACTAGCCAAAACTGGTACACTTGGTGAAGTAGGAACTGAATTTATAGTGACTGGAACCGAACTTGTTGCAGTACAACTAATATCTGTAGTACTCCTCACTGTTAAACTATAAGTATTTGGTGAAAGATTGCTAAACACTTCACTTGATTGGAATGTTACTCCATCAATACTATATTCCACATTTGGTTGACTTACAAAAGTGATGGTTCCTGTAATTACTGAACAAGTCGGTTGTAAAACACTAGCCAAAACTGGTACATTTGGTGAAGTTGGTACTGCATTTATTGTTACTGGAACCGAATTTGTTGCAGTACAACTAATATCTGTAGTACTTCTAACTGTTAAATCATATGTATTTGGTGAAAGATTCATAAACACTTCACTAGACTGAAATGTTACTCCATCAATACTATACTCAACATTTGGTTGCGCTACAAAAGTAATCGTTCCACTTGGTACGGAACACGTAGGTTGCAATACACTTGCCAATACTGGTACATTTGGTGAAGTTGGTACTGAATTTATCGTGACTGAAACCGAACTTGTAGCTGCACAACTAATATCTGTAGTACTTCTAACTGTTAAATCATATGTATCTGGTGAAAGATTCGGAAATACTTCACTCGATTGAAATGTTATTCCATCAATACTATACTCCACATTTGGTTGCGCTACAAAAGTAATCGTTCCACTTGGTACTGAGCACGTAGGTTGTAAAACACTTGCTAATACTGGCACATTTGGTGAAGTTGGTACAGAATTAATCGTTACTAAAACCGAACTTGTAGCTGCACAACTAATATCTGTAGTACTTCTAACTGTTAAACCATACGTATCTGGCGAAAGATTCGGAAATACTTCACTCGATTGAAATGTTACTCCATCAATACTATACTCAACATTTGGTTGCGCTACAAAAGTAATCGTTCCACTTGATACGGAACACGTAGGCTGTAAAACACTTGCTAATACTGGCACATTTGGTGAAGTAGGTACAGAATTAATCGTTACTGGAACCGAACTTATTGCGGTACAACTAATATCTATTGTACTTCTAACTGTTAAATCATAAGTATTTGGTGAAAGATTGGTAAACACTTCACTTGATTGAAATGTTACTCCATCAATACTATACTCAACATTTGGTTGCGCTACAAAAGTAATCGTTCCACTTGGTACAGAACACGTAGGTTGTAAAACACTTGCTAATACTGGCACATTTGGTGAAGTTGGTACAGAATTAATCGTCACTGGAATAGGGTTTGTTGTTATACAATTTCTTTCTATTGAACTTCTTACTGTTAAATTATAGGTATTGGGCGGTAAATTAGAAAAAACCTCACTTGTTCTAAAAGTTATTCCATCAATACTATACTCTACATTAGGCTGAGTTACAAAAGTGATTGTCCCTGTATTAACAGAACACGTAGGTTGTAAAACACTTGCTAATACTGGTATTGGTGGTGAACTTGGAACTGCGTTTATCGTTACTGGGAATAGACTTACTGCGGAACAACCTGCTCCTGTAGTATTTCTTACTGTAAGAGTATATGTATTTGGTGATAAATTTGAAAATACTTCACTCGATTGAAAATTTATTCCATCAACACTATACTCAACATTTGGTTGTGTTACAAATGTAATTGTTCCACTTGGCACTAAACAAGTTGGTTGCGTTAAAATAGCACTTGGAGCTAAAGGAACTGGTAATAATGGATCTATAACAATCGTAGTCGCAACTGAAATACATCCGCTGGCATTGGTCTCTGTTAACTCATAAGTACCAGGTTGTAAACTTGAAAAAACGGTCCCTGTTTGAGCTGCTACAGCTGGTGTAATTCCTGTTAAGGTATATATTGAAGTAGCTACTGGACTTGTAACATTCACACTTCCTGTTAAAACTGTACAGGTTGGATCTACATGTGTAGCACTTGGAGCTACAGGAACTGGTAACAATGGATCGATAACAATCGTAGTTGCTACAGAAACACAGCCACTGGCATTGGTCTCCGTTAACTCATAAGTCCCTGGTTGTAAACTTGTAAAAATCGTACCTGTTTGGGCAACTACCACTGGTGTTATTCCTGTTAAAGTGTATACTGAAGTCGCTACGGGACTCGTTACACTCACACTTCCTGTTAAAACTGTACAGGTTGGATCTACATGTGTAACACTTGGAGCTAAAGGAACTGGTAACAATGGATCTATAACAATAGTAGTTACAGCTGAAACACATCCACTGGCATTGGTTTCCGTTAACTCATAAGTTCCTGGTTGTAAACTTGAAAAACTAGTACCCGTTTGAGCAGCTACCACTGGAGTAATTCCTGTTAAAGTAT
>NZ_SJXJ01000007.1:0-113008 GCF_004337695.1 Tenacibaculum sp. M341 | reverse complement strand
GTAGAAGTCGCTACTGGACTTGTAACATTGACACTTCCTGTTAAAACTGTACAGGTTGGATCTACATGCGTAGCACTAGGAGCTACAGGAACTGGTAACAATGGATCTATAACAATCGTAGTCGCTGCTGAAATACATCCGCTGGCATTGGTCTCTGTTAATTCATAAGTACCAGGTTGTAAACTTGAAAAAACGGTTCCTGTTTGAGCAGCAACCACTGGTGTAATTCCTGTTAAAGTATACGTAGAAGTCGCTACGGGAGTAGTTACATTCACACTTCCTGTTAAAACTGTACACGTCGGATCTACATGCGTAGCACTTGGAGCTACAGGGACTGGCAACAATGGATCTATAACAATCGTAGTTGCAGCAGAGACACATCCGCTGGCATTGATCTCCGTTAATTCATAAGTTCCTGGTTGTAAACTTGAAAAACTAGTACCCGTTTGAGCAGCTACCACTGGAGTAATTCCTGTTAAGGTATAAGTAGAAGTCGCTACTGGACTTGTAACATTCACACTTCCTGTGAAAACTGTACATGTTGGATCTACATGTGTAGCACTTGGAGCTACAGGAACTGGTAACAATGGATCTATAACAATAGTAGTTGCTGAAGAAACACAGCCGCTAGCATTGGTCTCCGTTAACTCATAAGTCCCTGGTTGTAAACTTGAAAAAACGGTTCCTGTTTGAGCAGCTACCACTGGAGTAATTCCTGTTAAGGTATAAGTAGAAGTCGCTACTGGACTTGTAACATTCACACTTCCTGTGAAAACTGTACATGTTGGATCTACATGTGTAGCACTTGGAGCTACAGGAACTGGTAACAATGGATCTATAACAATAGTAGTCGAAGCAGAAATACACCCACTTGCATTGGTCTCCGTTAACTCATAAGTCCCAGGTTGTAAACTTGAAAAACTAGTACCTGTTTGAGCAGCAACAACTGGTGTAATTCCTGTTAAGGTATACGTCGAAGTAACTACAGGACTCGTAACATTCACACTTCCTGTTAAAACTGTACACGTTGGATCTACATGCGTAGCACTTGGGGCTACAGGAACTGGTAATAATGGATCTATAACAATAGTAGTCGAAGCTGAAACACAGCCACTGGCATTGGTCTCCGTTAACTCATAAGTACCTGGTTGTAAACTTGAAAAACTAGTACCTGTTTGAGCAGCTACCACTGGAGTAATTCCTGTTAAGGTATACGTAGAAGTCGCTACTGGACTTGTAACATTGACACTTCCTGTTAAAACTGTACAGGTTGGATCTACATGCGTAGCACTTGGAGCAACAGGAACTGGTAACAATGGATCTATAACAATAGTAGTCGCAGTAGAAATACAGCCACTGGCATTGGTCTCCGTTAACTCATAAGTACCAGGTTGTAAACTTGAAAAATTAGTACCCGTTTGAGCAGCTACTACAGGAGTTATTCCTGTTAAGGTATATGTTGAAGTCGCTACAGGACTCGTAACATTCACACTTCCTGTGAAAACTGTACACGTCGGATCTACATGTGTAGCACTTGGAGCTACAGGAACTGGTAACAATGGATCTATAACAATCGTAGTCACTGCTGAAATACATCCACTGGCATTGGTCTCCGTTAACTCATAAGTACCAGGTTGTAAACTTGAAAAACTAGTACCCGTTTGAGCAGCTACCACTGGAGTAATTCCTGTTAAGGTATACGTAGAAGTCGCTACTGGACTTGTAACATTGATACTTCCTGTTAAAACTGTACAGGTTGGATCGGTATGTGTAGCACTTGGAGCTAGAGGAACTGGTAACAATGGATCTATAACAATCGTAGTTGCAGCTGAAATACATCCACTTGCATTGGTCTCTGTTAACTCATAAGTTCCTGGTTGTAAACTTGAAAAACTAGTACCCGTTTGAGCAGCTACCACTGGTGTAATTCCTGTTAAAGTATACGTAGAAGTCGCTACTGGACTTGTAACATTGATACTTCCTGTTAAAACTGTACACGTTGGATCTACATGTGTAGCACTTGGAGCTAAAGGGACTGGCAACAATGGATCTATAACAATCGTAGTCGCAGCAGAAATACATCCACTGGCATTGGTCTCTGTTAACTCATAAGTTCCTGGTTGTAAACTTGAAAAACTAGTACCCGTTTGAGCAGCTACTACTGGTGTAATTCCTGTTAAAGTATACGTAGAAGTCGCTACTGGACTCGTAACATTAACACTTCCTGTTAAAACTGTACAGGTTGGATCTACATGTGTAGCACTTGGAGCTACAGGAACTGGCAACAATGGATCTATAACAATCGTAGTCGCAGCTGAAATACAGCCGCTAGCATTGGTCTCCGTTAACTCATAAGTTCCTGGTTGTAAACTTGAAAAACTAGTACCCGTTTGAGCGGCTACCACTGGTGTAATTCCTGTTAAGGTATACGTGGAAGTCGCTACTGGACTTGTGACATTGATACTTCCTGTTAAAACTGTACAGGTTGGATCGGTATGTGTTGCTAATGGCGCAGCAGGTGTTATTGGTAATAAATTTACAACTATTGTTGCACTAGAACTAGAAGTACACCCTGAACCATCTGTATCGGTTACTGTAAAAGTATAACTTCCTGGATTTGCTGTTACTAATCCTGTTGAAGAAATATTGACCACACTTGGTGAAAATGTATAGGTATCACCTGAACTAAAGCTTGTGATTTGAAAACTACCTGTAGGTGTTGTACATGTCGGTTGCGTTACTGTTCCTACAGTTGGAACTACACCTGAACAATCTATTATCTCAACTTCATAATCTTCAACTTCTCCATCATTTGCAGGACCAAGAGCCCTATCATCGATTCCTCCAGAAGTTGTATCTGTTAATACATCAGATGTAATACGAAATCGCATATACGTTGTTCCTGAGGTAATATCCGCAGGAAAAGACCAAATTAATAAAGCTGAAGTTCCTCCTGAAGAAGCTACAGTACTTGTAAACTCTTCATTATCTTCAAAAGTTCCATTCCTATCAAAATCTATCCAAGCATAAATAGTAGCATCAACTCCTGTAGTATTTACATAGGGGATGTTTAAAGTATAACTACTTGAATTTATATCAATATTTGGAATTAAAGCTAAAGCATCTTCATCATTTATTCCATCGTTATCATCTCCAATAGCCAAACTATCAAATCCATCTGTCTCAGAATCTACAGTACTTCCTAATGATAAACTTGAGGTATTATTTACTTCATCGTAGTTGTTTATTAAATGTCTTGGTCCTCCAACCCCACTGGCAACTAATACTGTTCCGTATGAATCTGGTGCGTCTCCATAATCTAAATTAACACGAGCATTTTTACAGGCTAATCCGTCGTTAGTAGCCGTCGGGACACTTGTTGAAAATTCTACAATAGTTGGTGGAGAAACATTTAAATCCATTCTATAAACGATTCCTGTATTATTTTGAACACCATAAATGAATTCATCTGCATCCATAAACATAGCACCAAATATATCAGACACCGAACCAGTACCAACAGGGTAAGGAACAGCACCTAAAGTAGTGAGTGCCCCCGTAGTTAAATCTACAGAATACGCAACTTGATTAATTCCAACTAAAAATACGGTATCATCATTTACAACTATATCAGCAGTTTGAACACTGAGAGTAGGACTAATTGTAATGGTATTGGTAACCGTTAAATAGGTAGGTGAAGTTGGGTCTATATCTATTTCATGAATTTCTGAATCTACAACTGACTTTACATATAGTTTATTCTCGGAAACATCTCCTGCAACATATAGTTTTCCTGCTATAGGAATACCCATTATAGGTCCAACTAAATGATTGGTAAATTCAAAACCAGCGACAGTTTCTACCATTTCGGAAATGATAACTTTATCTTGACCTACTAAAGAATAACTAAGACCATCGTTTTCATTGTATCCATATGCATTAGAAGTTGAATATACTTCATTTGTGACTGTTTGCTGAACAGAAGCTCCTGTAAATAAATTAATTTCATAGAATTCACCAGCAGCTACTTGAAAAAGAGCTGTAGCACATAATGTTGGATTTGAATCACCAATGACAGTGCCCGTTGTACATTGCACATATTGTAAAATTTGTCCTCCAGAAAATGTATTATAACCATAAAAAGCTTCATCCATTTTACCTTCATAACCACCAAAAGGAGTTGTTACATCCATAGCTGCGTGTAAACCTCCATATACTCCTCCAAATCCACTATCGTCTAAATGTGCAGGGATTTGAGTTGAAGATACAGTTACCTCGCCTTCTAACTCGCCATCTAAATATGATAAACACCTACCGTTATTAAATGTAAAAGCAATATGATGCCACTCATCATCTGTAGGACATTCAAAATCAGCAACTAAAGCTGAGGTTACTCCGTTACGTATTCTTACCGTAATATTTCCAGTAGTTATTGCTCTAAAAATTGCTAATCCAGCACCATTACCTCCTTCTTCATACAACATTTGATTTGTTGTAGGTGCATTTGAATCTGGTTTTATCCAAAAACCAACAGATACGTTTCTAAAGGCTCTTCCAAAAGTTTCTGTAGTTGTACTATGTTGAAAGCCCATTTCTGTAGTTCCATCAAAAACTAAAGAACTTCCGCCTGCAATATTATCTGTATCGAAAGTAATTGATGAAGTAACATCAGGGTTATTTGTTCCATCTTCATCGTTAGTCGTATTATCAAATGAAAATACAGCCTCAGTATTATCAACTCTTATATAATCTATTAAACAAGTACTTATATTTCCTCCTCCATCTATTCTAACAGCATAATCTTCAACTTCACCATTGCTAGCAAAACCTAAAGCTCTATCATCTGTATTTCCAGAAGTTGTGTCTGTTAATGCATCTGATGTAATACGAAATCGCATGTATGTATTTCCTAAAGTAATATCACTAGGAAAAGTCCAATTTAAAACTGCAGAAGTAGCACCAGAACTTGCTGTGGTGCTTGTAAACTCTTCATTATCATCAAAAGTTCCGTTTCTATCAAAATCTATCCAAGCATAAATAATAGCATCACTTCCAGTGTTATTTACATAAGGGATAGTTATGGTATGTGAAGTTGCATTCCTATCAATATCCTGAATGGTAGTTAAGGCATCTTCATCAACAGTTTCATCATTATTATCTCCACTAGCCAAACTAACAAAACCATCGGTTTCTCTATCTATCGTAGCTCCTAAATTTAAGTCAGACGTATAATTTATTGCATCATAATTTGTAATTAAATGTCTTGGGCCACCATTTCCTGAATTTACCAATGTTATTCCATAGGAATCAGGAGCATCTCCAAAATCAAAATTGAAGATATTGCTTTTACAAAAAATACCATCATTAGGTCCCATGGTGATTGTATTGGAAAATTCTACAACTTTTGGGAAAGCCCCACTAACATCTAATCTGTAAATTATACCAGTAGTGTTGTTAATAGCATATACGAACCCTTCTCCATCCATAAACATTCCCGCCAATGGAGGCGCCACACCAGATACTCTTCTAAGGCTAGTTACATTACCTGTAGTTAAATCAATCGTATACGCATTTCCATCTTCCGCTACAGTATACAATATTCCATTAGAAACCACAAAATCTCCAATAGCTATATTATTACTTAAAAGAATTGTATTAGTAAGTGTTAAGTAGGTTGGAGAGGTATTATCTATATCTATTTCATATATAGCACGGAGCGAAGTGGTTTTAACATATAATTTATTATCATACACATCACCTGCTACATAATTAACACTAGGAGGGAGACCAACTACTGGACCCGCTTTGTGATTGGTAAATTCATAAGTTTTAGGCGCTGTTTCTTCTATCTCGGTGATTGTTATTTGGTCAGCAGTCAGAGAATATATCAAACCATCGTTCTCGTTGAAACCCGCTGCAAAAGTATTCGTAAATACTGTATTTGTAACTGTTTGTTGTATGGTTTCACCAGATGCTAAATCGATACTGTAATATTCACCACTATTTGTTTGAAAAGCTACATCTGGACATAAAATTGGATTTGAATCACCAATAGCACTTCCTTTTAAACATTGTATGTATTGTAAAATTTGCCCTCCTCTAATGGTATTATAACTATAAAAAGCTTCATCCATTTTACCTTGATAGCTTCCAAAATTAGTTGAAAAATCTGATGCTATATGTGAGCTTCCATATACATTACCAAAGCCACTAGCATTCAAATGAGCAGGCATTTGAGTAGTTGAAACAGTAACATCACCTCCTATTTCTCCATCTAAATAAGTAACACCTCTACCGTTATTAAATGTAAAAGCTACATGATGCCAATCATTATCCGCAGGATATGCAAAATCAGCAATTATAACTGATCTTACTCCATTTCTTATTCTTGTAACAATGTTTCCAGTTGTTACTTCTCTATAAATTATAAAACCAACATTAGCACCACCTTCTTCATATAAAACTTCATTTGTTGTTAGTATAGCTGCATCTGGTTTTATCCAAAAACCAACAGATACATTTCTAAATGTTCTACCAAAAGTATCTGCGGCTGAGCTAGGTTGAAAGCCCATTTCTGTAGCCCCGTCAAATACTAAAGAACTTCCTCCTGCAATATTATCCATATCAAAAATAATTGATGAGGTTATATCAGGATTATTTGTTCCGTCTTCATCGTTTGTTGTATTATCAAATGAAAATACAGCTTCTGTATTTACTGTTTCAATTGTACTTTCTATACATGTACTGACAGTAAATACTTTTTTATCATCAGTAGATTTAATAGCTACTTTATTTTTTTCTACGTCTGTACCTAATATAATTTCATTTTTAGGAAACAAACTATTTTTAGCAATTGAAGAAAAAGATAATAACCCCACACATATTGCTATAAAAAACACTTTTAAAATAACAGAAATCGTTTTACTCATAATTTTAACCTCTTTCTAAAAAAAACAGTCTAGTTTAACTTAAAATCATCTATGCACTTTCGATTTTTATTCTCAAAAAAACTGATACAAATCTCAAAAACAACTATAGCAACCTAACTTCCTAAAAGCAACTGTTTTCTTTTATTTTAAGCACAAAACTAAATACTGAAATAAAGAAATGATTAAAAAAAAGGTAGACAAAAGGTGAACAAGAATGAACATTTAGCAACAAAAACCCAGACTTTAGCATCTTAGAAAACAGAACAAAATGAAAAGTATTATTTTCTCTTTTTTACAGTAAAAAACACGACAAAAATCACTTTAATTAGTATACTTTTTTGTATCAATCACCAGTATTATTGATAATAAAAATTAAGACACAGTACTAGCAGATAAACATTAAAAAAAATGTTATTCTCTTATATAAAAATGACTTCATATTATTGATGCTGTTTATTCTTTTTAAAACTAAAAGACATGTTTCAGTTGATAATAACTATACTACCTATCTATCTATCAAAAAAGACCATTGTTTTCACAATGGTCTCATGGGTGTAGAAATTTTATCAAAATCCCCGGAATAAAACTCTACACTAAAAAAAGGGGGAATGTGACTGACTTACATTCTTACTTTTCTAATACTATAAACTCACTTCTTCTATTTAGTTGATGTTCTTCTTCTGTACAGACTACATAATCTTTACATTTATTTAATAACCTAGACTCTCCAAAACCTCTACTTGAAATTCTGCTTGAATTAATTCCATTCTTTATTAAATATGCTCGTGTACTCTTAGCCCTTCTCTTACTTAAAGCGGTATTATAATACCAAATTGCTCTACTATCTGTATGAGATCTTACTTGAATTTTAATTTTTGGATACTTTTTTAAAACAGTTACAATTTTATCTAACTCTAAAGCTGCATCTGGTCTGATAAAAGATTTATCTAAATCAAAATAAATTGGATTTAATTCTATTGTTTTTCCTAAATCATCACCTTTTTTTATCTCTGTAATTTCAGGAATTTTCAAAGTGTCTTTTTCTATTTTAGGTTCTTCTTTTTTCTTAATTTCTAAATAAGAAAAGCTATATATATCATCTTTCCCTTTTCCTTCACTTCTACTGGATGAAAAATACCCCTTCCCCATTTCATCATTAACAATGATAGCAAAATCATCAGCTCTACTATTTATTGGTTTCCCTATATTTTTTATTTCCCACTGTTCTTTTTTATCAAACTTGTTTATAGTAAAAACATCTAAACCTCCTAGACCTACGTGACCATCTGAAGAAAAATAGAAATTGTTATTAGCACTTATAAAAGGAAAGGTTTCTTTACCTTCTGTATTGATGAGTAATCCTAAATTTTGAGGGGTACCAAAAGTTCCGTCAGCATTTATTGTTACTTCATAAAGATCAGACTCACCTACTCCTCCAGGCATATCAGAAGAAAAGTACATTTTTTGTTCATCAACACTTAATGTAGGATGTGCAACAGAATATGAATCGCTATTAAAAGGTAAAGCCTCAGGAATTGACCATTCTCCGTTTTCATTCAATTTAGATCGATATACTTTTAGTCTATTTGTTTTAATTTTTCTTTTTTCAGAAAGTCTATCATTACTTCCTCCATCTTCATTATTTCTTGTAAAATAAACTGTTTTTTTATCTTTTGTAAAAACAAGTGTCGATTCATGAAGTTCACTATTAAAGTTCTCTTCCCATTTTTTAATCTCATACAATTCTCCAGTACTTGGATCTGGCTTTCCTATATAAAAATCTAAATACACCTCTTTATTCCACTCATGGACATTTTGATCTTCTGATTCTGCTTGTCTAGATGAACTAAAAATGACTTGATTATCATAAAATGCAGTTCCAAAATCTGTAAAAGAAGAATTCATAGCCAAATTAATTATCTTAAATTTCTCTATACTATCATTTGTTTTTTGCAAATAGTCTTGCTTTTTAAGAAATAGTTTTGCTCTTTTATCTTCTGGGTTTATTCTTGCAAACCTGTGCATATATAAATCTGCTTCTTTATAATTCCCTACAGTTTTTAATGTTTGTGCATACCTATAGAAATATTCTGTTTTAATTGTAGTTTCATAATTCTCCAATAACTTTTTATACCATTTAGATGCATTTTCAAACTGACTATTAAAATAATAACTATTACCTAGTTTTTTAAAAAGCTCTGAACTTTTAAATCCTGTTTCAACCACTTTTAAATAAGTATTCTGAGCATTAATATATTCGTACCTTTCATACTGATTATTCCCTTTATTCATCATTTTCTTTTGAGAAAAAATTGAAGTATGAAAACATATAAACACACCTAAAAAAAACAGCTTTTTAAATAAATTTTCTATGATCATTTTTACTTTTTTTAAAAAAAACGAGGTGTTAATCTTCTTATTCCTATTTTGGGTAATTCATATCGTAACATTGCCTCATAACTACCACTATTAAACTGAGTATTACCTAACTCAGTAGTTTCTCTATCATAAGCAAAACCTAAAGTTAAAGAATCAGTTATTTTTACTCCTACTAGAGCACTTACAGCAGCACTCCAGCGATACGCTAAGCCCATGGTTAACTTTTCATACAACATAAAATTCGCTGATACATCTATTTGTAAAGGAGTTCCAAAAACCAACTTAGTTAATAATGCAGGTTTAAATTTTACATTTTTATTAATATCAAAAACATAACCAGTAATGAAATAATAATTTATCCGTTCTTGCCCTAAAGTTTGACTCTCTTTTAAATGATTTATCTCTAATAAGTTTGGCACACTCATACCTAAATAAAACTTATCTGTATTGTAATAAACACCTATTCCAACATTAGGACTAAACTTATTATTGATACTACTACTAAAACTAGTATCATTTACATCAAACAAGTTTAACTTTTCAAAATCTACACTCAACAAATGAGCTACACCTTTCAACCCTAAACTTAATTCTCCTTCTTCCGAAACAGGAATTTTATATGAAAAATCTATATTAAAATATGTTTCAGAAGTTGGTCCTATTTGTTCATTAATAATCGATACACCTAAACCGAATTGCTCTAACCAACCAATAGGCGTATCTATAGCTAATGTTTGAGTTGTAGGTGCCCCTTCTAATCCCTGCCATTGATTTCTGTATAAAGCTGTAACATTTAATGTTCCTTTATTTCCTGCATATGCCGGATTTACACTTATTGTATTATACATATATTGAGTATATTGAGCATCTTGCTGCGCTTCACAAAGACTTATCGCCATCAGAAATATTAATAGTAAATATGTTTTTATTGTCATTCTCATTCTTATACACAATCTAATTTTTCAATTTCTTAAAGTATTCCTCTTTCATTTTACTGTTACTATAATGAAGAGTAAGCTTTAAATTAAAAACATAAACATGTATGCAATGATAAAGAGAACAGGGTTTTTGACCTTGAAAAACAGGTGCACAAAAAGGCACAGATAGGTAATCATTAAGTTACAAGTGCTTAGTTATACAATTACAAACTTATTTTTATTAAGGTAAAAACACTTGCTTTTGACCAACAACATAAACAACTAAACAACAAGTAATTAACAATTAAATGATCACTATATAAATAAATAAAGGCTCTTTTGTGACCATAAATTAAAACCTGTCCCCCCTTTGTCCACTGGGTTTTCTACTGTTTTTTAGATTATTTCTTTTTATTGGTCAGACCAAACAAAATTTATAAAAACCAAATTTCAGATGAAAATAATCCTAACACTAAAAAGAGTTACATCTTTAATTGAAAAGAGAAAAAAAATTTTAATAATACTCATCATTAGTTTTTACCAACAATTGTATTGTCAAAACAAACTTCTATTTAAATTAGATTCAAAAACTAATGTCAATTTAATTGAAAATACTCCCTTAAAAGAGAAAATCTTAACACTGAATAAAAATGTAGGATACTTCTTCTTTAGAGTTCAAAGCCAATTTTTACATGGTAACAAGAACAAACTATCCAATATTAACTTTAAAAACAAATTGATTATCATTGGATTTTTTTTATTCTTTTTAACCAGTTCTTATTTCATAATTTATTATTACAAAAGTGTCTTTTCTGAAAGATTAAGAGAACTAGATATTCACAGAGAAGGTTTACTAAAAAAAGAAGAAAAGTTAGAACAAAAAATAGATTTTAGAAACAAACAACTCATTTCTTACGCATTCAATTTCCAGCAAAAAAATGAAATTATTAATAAAGTTTTTTCGCTAGCTAGAGGACTTGAAAAAACTTCTTCTTCTACAGAAGAGCAACAACTCATTAAAGAGCTTATTAATATTGGTAAAGAAAACCTACATATAGATAAAGAATGGGAACATTTTAAATTCTTTTTTGAAGAAACACTATCTGGTCTACATAGCAAATTAGTTTCTAAACACCCAGATTTAAACGCTAACGACTTAAAAATATGTTCTTTAATTCGTTTAAACTTAAGCATTAAAGAAGCTGCTAATATTCTTAATATTTCTCCAGGAAGCTTAAAAACTGCAAGATATCGTTTACGCAAAAAACTTAAACTTAAATCTGGTCAAAAGATTATTGATTATGTTATAAAAATTGAACGAGAAGAACTTTGCTAGAAACAATTTTATAAACACCAAAACTACTGCATATATATTTAATTTTACTTTCATATACTACAACTTACTTAAACCGTTCATTTTGTTTCAAATGAACGGTTCTTTTTTTAACTCTGCAACAAACAACCATCTTTAAACAACATTATCTTAACCTATGTTACATAAAAAAGACTACATTTGCCGCTGATTTTTTTGGTTTTTTATGAGAATAAAGATTAAAAGGGAATTTGGTGCAAATCCAAAACTGTTCCCGCAACTGTAAAGTTCATAACAAACAAAATATCTATATGCCACTGTCTAATAAATGGGAAGGCGATATTTTGGAACTAAGTCAGGAGACCTGCCATAAATCATTAACATAATTAATAACTCTCGGGTAAAGAGTTAGAAAATAAAAACTACATTACTGTAGTATTTTCTACAAATTACCTGCACAAAACTTTTTTTCTTAAAATGAAAAGATTAGTATTATGCAGTGTGTTTTTGTTATGGTCTATTTTTGCCATAGCACAATCAAACACTACAATTAAAGGAATCGTTAAAGACGCTAAAACAGGCAAAGCTATTCCTGACGTTTCAATTATCATTAACAATTTAACAAAAGGAACCACCACAGACATTGATGGTAATTATACCATTACAATTCCTGAAAACCATAAAACACTCAGGTTTTCTAAAATTGGATACAAAACACTTCAACAAAAAATAAATACCTCTACAGTAAAATCACCTTTGATTATCTTGTTACAAAAACAAGACATTGCTTTAGAAGAAGTAAATATTGATGCCAATCAAAGAACATTTAAAAAAGAAATATTAAGTGTTGGAAAGCTACCTATAAAAGATATAGATGCACCGATTACAACAAACAGTATTGATAATAAAATTTTACAGCTTCGTAATGTAAGTGATTTAGGAGATGCTGTTAAAAGTGCTACTGGTGTAAGACCTATTAACAGATACGGAGGTTTTCAAACCTTTAGAATTCGTGGATTTAATAATTTTGTATTACTTGTTGACGGAGTAAGAGATGAAAGACATAATATTTCTACTAGTGCACCAACAACTAACTTAGCCAATGTTGAAAGAATTGAAGTTTTAAAAGGACCGGCTAGTGTTTTATATGGGCATTCTGCTTTGGGAGGAATCATCAATATTGTTAGAAAAAAGCCAACTAATGTTTCTCAAGGTAACTTCAATGTTTCTTATGGTAGCTTTGATACTTACAATATGTCTGCAGGATTTGGCGGAGCTATTTCTGAAAAATTAAGATACAGAGCTGATTTTGGTATGACAAGAACCAATGGATGGAGAGATTATGGAGTAGCTACTAATAATGGTTCTTTTACTTTTGAATACACACCAACTAGTAAAGACACATTTGAATTTTATGTTCAAGCAAACAACGACAAGTACGATACAGATACAGGAATTCCTGTTGATGATGACGGATCTCTAGTTTCTGGAATGGATCCTGAAACAAGATATAACGATCCTCAAGATTATCTAAAACACAAACGTTTTGATTTTCAATTAAAATATACTCATGAGTTTAACAGTAATTTCAAACTAACAAATCTTCTTTCTTATTCTGATGATGATATTGATTATTTATCTACTGAATTTTTAGAATTTAACAGTACAAAAGATGAATTAACGAGAGCATTTCCTTTCTATTTTAACCATCAAACTAAAACACTTCAAAATCAATTAGACTTTAGCTACACAACTACTACTGGAAGCATTAAACATAAATTACTTTTAGGTAATTCTTTCAGCTATTTAGATCGTAAAACTTTTAGAGGTAGCGTTATCGGACCTGGAACTTTTACAACTATTTCTGTTCAAAATCCTATTTTAAATCAAGGGCACATAGAACCTGTAGATGAAAGAGTGGATGTTACAGACGAATCTGTTAGCGGATTTTACTTACAAGATTGGTTAGAGTTTTCTGATAAATTAAAAGCTTTAATTGGATTAAGATATGATATTTTTGAAGGTACTTACTATAGAGATACTGTAGACAATAACAGAAATATAATAACAAACGGAGACAGAACAAATATTCCTTCTGATGCTTTTACATACAGAGCTGGTTTAGTATACCAACCTATTAAAAATACTCTTAGTTTTTTTGGATCTTACTCTAACTACTTTAAACCTTCTAGAAGAATTGCGCCAGATGGAACAATTTTCGATCCTGAAGAAGGGTATCAAGTTGAAGGTGGTGTAAAATTTCAAAAGAAAAATTTATTTACAGCAACTCTTTCTACTTATTATATGTTAAAAAATAACATTGTAGAAAGAACAAGTGTAGATGATTTTAGACAAATTGGTGAAGCAGATTCTAAAGGTTTTGAGATAGATATTGAGTCTCAACCATTAAAAGGATTGTATGCTAAAGCTGGATACGCATATGTAGATGCAAAAGTTAGATCATATGATGAAACATTACAAACCATTACTCCTGGAAACCAACTCCGTTTTGCTCCTAAAAACAGCGCTAACTTCTGGATAAACTACGATTTTCAAACACCAAAACTAAAAGGAATTGGTATTGGACTTGGTGGTAATTATGTTGATAGCAATTACACAAACTCTAGCAATACTTTTGAATTACCTGCTTACACAACTTTAGATGGTACAATTTACTATCAAGCAAAAAAAGTAAGAATAGGATTCAACCTTAACAATATTTCAGATGAACTGTATTTTACAGATGCAATTTATGACCGTCAGTTTTTTGTTGGTCAGGGAAGAAACTACAAAGTAAATATTAGCTATAACTTCTAAAACTTAAAGCACTATCTTAAACAGGTAGTGCTTCTTTTTTTTATGATAAAAAAAATAATTTCTTTGCATCACTGGCTAGGCACTTTTTTTAGTGTTTTATTTCTTATTTGGTTTTTATCAGGATTTGTTATGATGTACCATACATTTCCTTTTTTGAGTAAAAATCAACAAAGAGCAATGCTTCCTCAGCAACAAATAGACAGCATTTTAAGTCCTAACTCTGTTTTTAAAAACAACAATAGAGACACTATTCATAATTTATCTTTAAATTTTCAATTACAAAGACCTGTTTTTCATTTAACAACTTCATCAGGAAAAATCATTTCTAAATATGGTGACAATGGAGAAATGGTAGATATTACTGATTCAACAGCACTTTCAATAGCTCAAGAAAATTTAAAAATCAATTCAGATGCAACACTCACAAAACTTACAGAATTAGACCAATGGATTCCTAGAACACGTTTTCTAAAACACATGCCTATTTACAAGGTCTCTTTCAACAATTCAAACAAAACATATACTTATATTTCTTCTGTTACAGGTGAAGTTTTAGCTACCAATACTGTTTCAGAAAGGTTTTGGTCGTGGTTAGGTGCTATTCCTCATTGGATTTACTTTAAAGATATTAGAATTCACAACACACTTTGGTTTCAATTAATTGTTTGGCTATCTAGCCTTGGTTTTTTAATGGTTGTTACCGGTATGGTAACAGGAATTGTTAGGTACAAGAAAAAACCAAATGCTAAATTCAAACGTTTTAAAAATAAATGGTATAACTATCATTATTATTTTGGTCTGTTCTTCGGAACTTTTGTTTGCACTTGGATTTTTAGTGGATGGATGAGTATGACTCCCTTTAGCTGGACTCCTAGCACTAGTTTAACTAAATCAGAATTACATGAATGGCAAAAAGGAGATTTTTTACTATCTGACATCTCTCCTAAAATCTGGAATAACTTTTTAGCTAAAACCAATCATCAAAAAATTCAAGAAGCTAATTTCACCTTATTTGACAATGATGTTTTTTCAATTACACATTTGAACACCTCATCTCAATTGCATAATTTAAACCAACTTGGTGAGATACCTGATACTGAAAAATACAGCGTAAGCATTCAATCTTTCAATACAAATAATAAAGTTACCAATACTAGTTTATTAAATGAATACGATAATTACTATTACAGTAGGCATAACACAAAAGAATTACCTATTATAAGAGTTAATACTACTAATAAAATCAGCTACTATATCAATCCTAAAACCACCAAGGTAGTTTATAAATGCGCTACTAAAAACAGAATTCAACGTTGGATTTATCATGGTTTACATAGTTTAGATTTTTCATTTCTTGCTTGGAATAGACCTTTATGGGATATTGTTCTTTTCTTTTTATTAATTGGTGGTACCATCGTTAGTTTTACTGGAACTGTTTTAGGCTATCGATTTCTTAAAAGAAAATGGAACAAGAAAAAACACAAAAAGAAGAAGTCCACTCTTTAAAAATTCCAATATTAATTCATCAGTTTAAATTAAAGTAAAAATATAGTTAAAACACATCTTCGGTTTTCATTTTAAAAACCTTAATTTATTTTTCAAGAAACATTTTAGATAAAACGATTAAATAGTTTTAGCCAAACTTAAAAAACATAAAAATGGGGCGGTTAAACTATTTAAAACTCTTACTATTTTCAGTTATTTTTCTTTGTAGCTACAATCAAATAACTGCACAAACCGGAAACATAAAAGGTATTATTACAGATGAAAACGGAATTTATGTACCAGGCGCTAGTGTTCTTATTCAAAATTTAAAAAAAGGAAGTATTTCTGATTTCGATGGAAACTTTACTATTGTGAATGTTCCTATTGGCGAACAACAACTAAAAGTTACTTTTTTAGGCTATGACAGCATTGAAAAAACAGTAACGGTAATTGAAAATCAAACTTCTGTTGTAAAATTAGTAATGAAACCTAATTCTACAATATTAAATGAAGTTACCATTTCAACAGCTATTGGAGGCGAAGCTAAAGCTATTAACAAACAAAAATCTAACATTAATATTACAAACGTAATATCTACCGACCAAATTGGTAAGTTTCCAGACGCCAATATTGGAGATGCCATAAAAAGAGTTCCAGGTATTACCATGCAAGTAGATCAAGGTGAAGCTCGAAATGTAATTGTTCGAGGATTATCTCCTCAATTAAATTCTGTTACTTTAAATGGTAGCAGAATTCCTTCAGCAGAAGGAGACAATAGAAATATTCAGATGGATTTAATTCCGTCTGATATGATACAAACAATTGAAGTTAACAAAGCAGTTACACCTGACATGGATGGAGATGCTTTAGGAGGCTCTATAAATTTAATTACTAGAACAGCTCCTCAAAACTTTAGATTGTCTGCCACCGCAGGAGCTGGTATCAACTTTATTACTGATAAGAGAATTTTAAATGGTTCTTTTTTAGTAGGAGACAGAACTGAAAATAAAAAATTTGGATGGATGGTTTCTGCCTCAATAAATGATACTGATTTTGCTTCTCACAACATTGAAGCTGAATGGGACAATGAATTTGAATACAATACAGGAGTTGAAGATGCTGATGGTGAAGATATTTTAGAAGAAGTAGATGTAAATCCGTACACCAAAGAATTTCAGCAAAGAACCTATTTTGTTCAACGAATTAGAAGAAGTATTGCTGCTAATTTTGATTTTCAGTTAGATGATAACAATAGCTTATATTTTAAATCAATGTACAACTGGCGTGACGACAGAGAAAATCGTTTTAGATTAAAACAGGAGATTTTAGATGGCGATGATATTCAAGCTAGCGATTTTGTAGTATCTACAGAAAACAACTTAACAAGATTTCCTGTAGAAGTATCTCGTGAATCTAAAGGAGGAATTAATAACAACAGAAATAAAAATCGTCGTTTAGAAGATCAAAGAATGCAAAACTATACTATTGGTGGTGATCATTTATTTGGAAATTTAAAAACTGACTGGATTTTTTCATATGCAGAAGCTTCAGAAGAACGTTTAAATGAGCGTTATGCTAGTTTTGAAAGTGAGTATACTATTAAAAACAATAACTCAAATCCTAGAATTCCTATTTATACTCCTTTAAACATTGACGAAGCTAATGACTCAAGTAATTTTGAATACAAAGAAATTACTGAAGAAAACAAATTCACTAATGAAACAGACTTTAACCTCTTTGTTAATTTTAAACTACCTCTGCAACTATTTAATAGTAAAGACGGTTCTTTAAAATTTGGAGCTAGAACTCGTTTAAAAAAGAAGAAAAGAAATAACAACTTTTTTGAATATGATTTAGAAGGCATCTATCCAACTTTAAGTTTGGTTCCTACAAAAGACTACACCAATCCTGATTTTTTAGTGGGTGAAGAATACCAAGCCGGTAATTATGCTGATGAGAGGTGGTTGGGTAACTTAAATTTAAACAGTAATGATGCAGATCCTGTATATGACGAATTCTTAGGAGAAAACTTTTTAACCAAAGAAAACGTGTACGCTGGTTATATTATGACTGAGCAAAAGCTTTCTGATAAATTTACAATACTTGCTGGTGTTAGAGTAGAACATACTAAAACAACTGCTACAGGAAACATTATTAATTTTGATGATGATGGAGATTTTCAAAACTTCTCTCCTACTACCGATGAAGGGTCTTATACAAATATTTTACCCAATCTACATTTAAAATACAACTTTACACCAAACAGCGTTATTCGATTTGCTTATACAAACACTATTGCAAGACCTAATTATGTTGAATTGGTTCCTTTCAGAAACATTGTAAGAGAAGATGATGAAATTCAACTAGGAAATCCAAATTTAGAGCCAGCTAAATCTATGAACTTCGATTTAACTGCTGAACATTATTTTAAAGATATTGGTTTAATTTCTGTTGGTGCTTTTTACAAAGATATTAGAGATTTTTCTTTTGTTTCTTTCTTTGAAGCTACTGATGATACTTTAGGTGAAGACACTAATGGTTTTACAGTTCTAAAACCAGAAAATGGTGATAACGCTACTGTTTTAGGTACTGAAATTGCTATCCAAAAAAAATTAAACTTCTTACCTAGTTTTACTAAAAACTTTAGTGTATACGCAAACTATACTTTCTTAACTTCTGAAGCTAATGGAATTAATGACAGAAGTGATGATTTAGAATTACCTAATACTGCTCCAAATATGTTTAATGGTTCATTAGGATACGATGATGGGAAATTAACAGCTCGTATTTCAGCGAATTTTTCTGATGCTTATGTTGATGAGTTTGGAAAAAATGAGTTTGAAGATCGTTATTATGATAAACAGTTTTTCTTAGATTTTAATGTGGGCTATGCAATTACCAAAAATCTTCGTTTTTATGCCGACATAACAAATTTAACCAATCAACCACTACGTTTTTATCAAGGAATAGAAGAAAGAACTATGCAAGTAGAATTTTATGGTAGACGTTTAACTTTAGGTTTAAAATATGACTTATTTAAATAAACAACTTTCAAATATCTTTTTAACAAGCATCATTTTTTTAACAAGCTCTTGTAAAAAAGACAATACCCCAAAATTAACTCCTGATGTCATTACGGAACAAACTGCGAATGATTCAGATGATCCTGCTATTTGGATAAACTCTAAAAATCCAGAAAAGAGTATCATTTTCGGCACCGATAAAAACACCAAAGGTGCCATATATGCTTTTGATTTAGATGGAAAAATTATTCAAGAAAAATCTATTTACAATGTAAAAAGACCTAACAATGTTGATATTTCATACAACTTTCAATTGAATGATAGCACCTCTCTAGATTTATTAGCTTTTACAGAAAGAGAGCTACAACAAGTTCGTTTATTTTCTATTCCAAATATGAAAGCTATTGATAATGGTGGATTTAAAGTTTTTGAAGATGAAGAAAATATACAATTCAAATTACCTATGGGAATTGCTTTTTATCAATCTTCAAAAAACAATAAAACATATTTAATTGTTGGGAGAAAAGAAGGTCCTTTAAATAATTACTTGTACCAATACGAAATAATTTTCGATGAAAAATTTTCTTTAAAGCTGGTACGTAAGTTTGGTCAATTTTCAGGTAAAAAAGAGATTGAAGCCATAGCGGTTGACAATGAATTAGGATTTATATATTATTCAGATGAACAACATTGTATTCGTAAATATCATGCTGAACCAAATAAAGGAAATAAAGAAATCTCTTGTTTTGGTGGTAAGCAATTCAAATCAGATATAGAAGGTATTGCTATTGCTAAAACGAATTCAAAAGCAGGATATTTAATTGTATCTGACCAGCAAAGAGGTACTTTTAACTTTTTTGACAGACAACAAAACAATTTCCTTGGAGCTTTAAATTTATCTACAACTCAAACTGATGGATGCGAAGTAACTACTTCTTCTTTAGGAAATCAATTTCCGAATGGTTTATTTGTCGCAATGAATGATGATAGAAACTTCTTTTTATATGATTTAAAAAAAATTACCAACACTTTAAAAAAGAAATAATCAATCTAACTGCATATTAGAAAAACTGAATTCTTAAGAGAATTCAGTTTTTTTTATCTCTTATATTTACTAAAACGATTCAATTCAAAAATAATTAAATCGTTTTTATTTAATCATCTCACTTTTTCTTAAAGCATTAAAAGAAAGCTTCTATTGGTTTTACTACAATAAAAAACCAAAAGATCTTTAACATCAGTGAATATAAATACCTTGTAAAAATTAAAAACACCTTAATCTAACGTTTTGTTAATTATAATTTAAAACTAAAATTAAATATTGAGTTTCTTTTTGTTTTTTGTTTAAGTTTTAATTAGTTTTGGTAAACAAAAGTTCTTTTACAAGAAATTTTAACTATTTATTGTGTTTTAAGATTAATTTATTTATATATTTATTAAAATATATATATACATTTGGCACGAAATTGGTTTTAAATGTTTAAAAGTACATTTTAAACAACACAAAATGCCAAACCAGTAATTTTTAGAGTTTGGAAGTAACCCAGTAATTATTGAATAGTTATGACATTAGTAGAAAAAGCGTTAGAATTCGAAAATCGAAAATTCAAATTCGTGACTACAAGTGACAGAATTTTAGCTTCTAGAGAAGCTAAGGCGTTGATCTTAGAGATTAACGAGGAGTATAAGAAGACCAAAGACACAGAGCTTATGGACTTAATGAAAAGACTCACTGTAGTTAAACAACGAATTGAAAAGAGATTAAAAGGTAAACCTCTAACCGCATAAGTTTAAACTAATAAAGCTGCTAAATTAAAATTTAGCAGCTTTTTTTTAATTCCAATTTTAATGAAAGTATATAGGCTTCAAAAAAAACAAAAACTACCTATTTCTGTTGATCAAGCATGGGCTTTTTTATCAGATCCAAAAAATTTAAAAACAATTACACCTGATTATATGGGCTTTCATATTTTATCTGGTGCAGAAAAAGAAATGTTTGCAGGGCAAATTATACAATACATAGTAACTCCTGTTTTAGGAATTAAAACAAAATGGGTTACAGAAATAACTCATGTTGTTGATAAAAAATATTTTGTTGATGAACAACGTTTTGGTCCATATGCTCTATGGCATCATAAGCACTTCATAAATCCTATTAAAGGTGGTGTAGAAATGGAAGATATTATAGATTATAAATTACCTTTAGGACTTTTAGGTCAATTAGGACACCCTATTTTAGTAAAACCTAAACTTGAAGAAATCTTCTCATATCGTCAAAAAAAATTAATCGAACTTTTTGGGGAATTTAATGGATAAAGTAACCTTATTTTGGTTTCGTAGAGACCTTCGTTTAGATGATAATCACGGACTATTTAAAGCTTTAGAAGCCAGTTCTAATGTAGTTCCTATTTTTATTTTTGATAAAAACATTTTAGATAAATTACCTAGAAATGATGCTAGAGTTCATTTTATTCATCAACAAATAACTCAAATCAATGAACAATTAAAAAAACACAATAGTTCTATTCTTACTTTTTTTAGCACTCCTTCAGAAGTTTTTGAAAAATTATCTGACGAAATGGAGATTGAAGCTGTTTATTGCAATCGAGATTACGAACCGTATGGTATCAATAGAGATTTAGAAATATCTAACTTTTTAAACACTAAAAATATTAGTTTTCATTCTTTCAAAGATCATGTTATTTTTGAAGAAAATGAAATTATAAAAGCTGATGGTACTCCGTATAAAGTATACACACCGTATTCAAAAAAATGGCTTTCTACACTAACCAAAGAATCTTATACAGAATACCCTTCACTTGAAAAACTAAACAATTGTTTCTCTAGCAAGCAAACTCAGATTCTTACTATAGATGAAATAGGGTTTACCGAGTCTGATATAAAAATTCCAACTTATAACATCAAACCAGATTTGATAGATGAATATGAAGCTAAGAGAAATTTTCCAGGTATAGATGCAACGTCTAAATTAGGAATTCACTTAAGATTTGGAAGTATATCGACTAGAAAAGCCGTCATAGAAGCTAAAAAAAGTAAAAATATTACTTTCTTAAAAGAATTGATTTGGAGAGAGTTTTTCATGCAAATACTTTGGCATTATCCGCACACTGTTCAAAAATCATTCAAACCAAAATACGAAGGAATAGCATGGAGAAATAATGAAGATGATTTTAAACGTTGGTGTGAAGGAAAAACAGGTTACCCTTTAGTTGACGCTGGTATGAGAGAACTTAACAAAACTGGTTTTATGCATAATAGAGTTAGAATGCTTGTGGGTAGCTTTTTATGTAAACACTTATTAATTGACTGGAGATGGGGTGAAGCTTATTTTGCAGAAAAACTTTTAGATTTTGAATTAGCTAGCAATGTTGGTAATTGGCAATGGGTTGCTGGTTGTGGTGTTGATGCTGCTCCTTATTTTAGAATCTTTAATCCAACAACTCAAATACAAAAATTTGATAAACAACTTACCTACATAAAAAAATGGGTTCCAGAATTTCAAGAACTTACTTACGAAAGAGAAATAGTTGATCATAAATTCGCCAGAGAACGTTGCTTAGACACATACAAAAAAGCCTTAACAACTATTTAATAAACAAACACTTAATTTTCAACTTAAATTATTTATTTTAGATAACTAACAATAAATCAGTTTAAAATGAATACTCAAGAAGTTGCCAACAAATGGTTACAAATGTGTCGTGAAGGCAAAAATTTAGAATGTATAAACGAACTTTATCATGAAAGTATCGTAAGTAAAGAAATGCCAGGTGTACCACATGGCGAAGTAGTATCTGGAAAAGAAAATGTATACGAAAAAAGTAAACAATGGTTAGATAATGTAGTAGAGTTTCACAAAAGCGAAATTTCTGAACCTGTTATTGCCGAAAATCATTTCACTACTAAAATGTCTTTTGACATTACTTTTAAAGATAGAGGAAGACAACAAATGGACGAAATTTGTGTATATGAAGTAAAAGACGGTAAAATCACAAATGAACAATTTTTTTATACCATGTAAAAACTCAAAAGCATCTTGAAAAGATTTTTTAAGATGCTTTTTTTATAAAGAAAGTTCAGCTAGAAAAAAAAATTCAACTTCTCGTTATAATTTTACATACAAAAAAGCTTTTAAGTTATTTTCATAACAATCTCTTAACACAATAATACAGTTTCATATTTTTTACGTACTTTTAAAACACAAGAAACTGTATTACAATTAGTTTCAAACTAAAAAACAACCAAAAAAGCGACTTCATGTAAAATTTATCCCCACCATAACACTCCTATTAAATATTAACCAAAAACCCTTTATAAATGAAACCATTAAAACTAATTGTTTTAGCAATTGTACTTCTATGCGTTTTTTTAACTCCCAAAAACATTTTTGCTCAAAAGAATGAAAAAATGTTTTACGCAACCATACAAACTAGAGATGCCCAAGGATTAAAAATCAACCACCCCGAAGACATTAAAATTATCGAATCTTTAAACGGTTTTAGCGCCGTTATGCTAACCTCTCATGCAGCAGAAGAACTACACCACAAAGTACTTGTTCATGGACCAGGTTTTATCTATCAACCTAATATAGAAAGCGCCCTTAAAACCATCAAAAACAACAACAAAATTGCATCTAGAAGCCAATCACTAAACAGCCTTACTACTTTCTCCATCACACAAGAAACACTAGTAAGACAGAGCTTAGACCTTGTTAACAACTTAAATATAGCAGCTCAAATACAAGAACTAGAAGCATACGGTAGTAGATATCATACTACTGCTACCGCTACTCAATCTGTATTAGATCTTAGAGACAAATGGGTAAATATGGCTTCTGGTAGAAGTGATGTTTCTGTAAGAATTGTTAACCATACAAGTACCAATATGCCTTCTGTTGTAATGACAATTACAGGTACTGAAAAGCCTGAAGAATTTGTAATTATTGGAGGTCATATAGATTCTACTGCATCTGGTGGCAATGCCAACAATGCTCCAGGAGCCGATGATAACGCCTCTGGAATAGCTACTTTTACAGAAGCTGCTAGAGTTTTATTTGAAATGAATTTTAAACCAAAAAGAACCATCGAATTCATGGCTTTTGCTGCTGAAGAAGTTGGTTTACGAGGCTCAAACGAAATTGCAGTTGACTACAAAAACCGAAATGTAAATGTTGTTAGTTATATGCAATTAGATATGACTAACTACAAAGGATCAACAAATGACATTTATATCTCTACTGATTCATATAATGATGACAATTTAAATAACTTTTTAATTGAATTAATGAATTTTTACAATGCTTCAGGAACTCATCAACTTACTTATGGAACATCTCAATGTAATTATGGTTGCTCTGATCATTATAGTTGGGCACAACAAGGTTATGATGTTGCCTTCCCTTTTGAAGCTAGTTTCAACCAAAGCAACCCAAACATCCATACAACAAGAGATACTTTTGACAGATCCCCTACTCCTAATGCAACCCATGCCGCAAAATTCGCTAAACTAGCTTTAGAGTATTTAATTGAAATATCTAATGGAGTGGGCACAAATAATCCTCCAGGTAATACTTGCTCACAAACTATTTCAACTTTTCCTTTTAATGAAAGTTTTGAATCTTCTTTTGGCGATTTTTCACAAGATATTAATGACGATATAGACTACACTAGAAATTCAGGAACAACTCCTTCTAACAACACTGGTCCATCTAGTGCTTCAGATGGAAGTTTCTATGCTTATGTTGAAGCTTCTGTTGAAGGAACAGGATACCCTAACAAAACTGCTATTCTTAACGCCCCTTGTTTTGATTTTAGTTCATTAAATTCACCTAACCTTACTTTTGACTATCATATGCTAGGTAGCTCAATAGGGTCTTTAACTGTTGAAGCAAGGATAGATGATACAGGAAGTTGGTCTAGTATTTTTAGTAAATCTGGTGCAGAAGGAAATAATTGGAACACAGCTTCTGTAGATTTGAGTAGTTACGCTAATGAATCAAATGTTCAAATACGTTTTATTATTGTAACTGGTACTGGTAATGAAGGTTGGCAAAGTGATATTGCTATTGATTCCATTTCTGTTGACAACGGAACTACAACTCCACCTCCACCTACTTGTGAAGCAATAAACTTTAATGATTTTAGTATTAGTGCATTTTCTAATCAGGATTCAAACGGTGCTTTTAATATTACTAATAGCGGAAACTCATTAGAATTAACCAATAATACATGGAAATATATTAACATAAATTACAATGTTACTAGCAATACTATTATAGAATTTGAATTCAGCAGTTCTTCACAAGGAGAAATTCATGGAATTGGATTTGAAGATGATAACAACCTTACCTCTAGCAGATATTTCAAGATACATGGAACTCAAAATTATGGTGTTACAAACTATGATAATTATTCAAGCGGAACCACAACTTATGCAATACCTGTAGGAAGTTTTTATACAGGTAACATGGATCGTTTAGTTTTTATAAATGATAACGATGCCGGATCAGGTAATACTTCTACTTTCAGCAATGTGAAAATTTATGAAAGTAGTTGTAGCAATTCAAACGTTGCTCAAAAAAATATTATAAGCAATATAACTCCTAGCTTGGGTAAGGAAGGTGAAGGAATACTTGAAAATATTAAAATTAATTATAGCCTAACCGAAAATAATTTTCAAGTAAACATTAACAACGAAGACATTAACAAAGTTAAAATAACACTTTACAACATAAATGGTAAAAAGTTTTTATCGCGAAAACTAGATACTCAAAACAATTTAATCTCTGCTAAAAAACTGCATTTAACTCCAGGAGTGTACTTAGTTAAATTAGAAACTGAAGGTGAAGATTCAATTACAAAAAAAATAATTGTTAAATAAGATCTGATATTTTACAAGTAAATATTTTGAAAGAGGTGAGTAAGTATTCACCTCTTTTTTTAATACAATTCTTTAAATCCCCTTCACCATACATTCATTTTTCAGAATAACTTTTTTGCTATATTTGCTGACTATCGGGATGTAGCTTAGTCCGGTTAAAGTGCTGGTCTGGGGGACCAGAGATCGAAGGTTCGAATCCTTTCATCCCGACTTTAACTGCTTCAAAACATATTTTTTCCTGCATTTTACATAAACATATGTTAACAAAAATAGCTTTTTTAACTGTTTTTTCCTTCATTTCAACTAAAATTAATGCTTTTTCATCTATAGTTTTAAAAGAAACACCTTAATATTTAGTAAATTAGACTGTGAATTTAAAACACCCCGAAATATGATGAAAAGAATCTTAGTACCAATTGATTTCTCTGAACAATCTGAAAACGCATTAAAAACAGCTGCTGTATTTGCCAAAAAATTCGATTTTGAAATTGTGATTGTTCACATGCTTGAATTCTCACAGGCAATCATTTCTGGTAGTGCACAAAGCGCACAAGAAACTGTTTTTTACTTGAAGCTGACAGAAAGAAGACTTAATGAATTTTTAGACAAAAGTTATTTAAAAGATATTAAAATAACTCCAGTTATTAAACATTATAAGGTTTTTAGTGAATTGAATGAACTAAGCAGAGAAGAAAATATTGACTTAATCATCATGGGGTCTCAAGGAGCTTCTGGTATCAAAGAACTTTTTGTTGGATCTAATACACAAAAAGTAATTAGACATTCAGAAGTACCTATTCTTGTAATTAAAGATGAACCCAAATTATCTTTTGAAAACTCTATTTTTGCTTGTGATTTTTCTGAAGAATCAATTTCTGCATTTAAAAGAGCACGCTTTTTTGCAAACTCAATTAATTGTAAAATGAAAGTTGTGTATGTAAATACTCCAACTAAATCTTTCAAAAGTTCTGAAGAAATGAGAACAACTGTAAAGAATTTCTTTGAAAAAGCAGGAACAAGAGCTGACTACATAGATGATGTTGCCTATATTTCTGATTACACTGTTGAAGCAGGTATTTTAAATTTTGCTAAAAAACATAAAGCAGACATTATAGCTATGGCAACCCACGGTAGAAAAGGGTTTGCTCACTTTTTTGATGGTAGTATTACTGAAGATGTAGCCAACCATTCTCCCCTACCTGTTTTATCATTCAAAATATAAATTTCAAAAAAAAATCATTTTTTTTCAAAAAAAATTTGCCAGTTTTAAAAAGCATAGTATATTTGCATCGCTTTTAACGCAATAGCCGATATAGCTCAGCTGGCTAGAGCAGCTGATTTGTAATCAGCAGGTCGTGGGTTCGAGTCCCTCTATCGGCTCAAAAAAAATAAAAGACATCAGAAATGATGTCTTTTTTTGTTTACATATTTTCCTAAATTTGTCACATAAATTATTCGAATGAAAAATATTTTTATAATAGGTATCGCAGGAGGTACAGGAAGTGGAAAAACCACTGTAGTGAATCAAATTGTAAATGAATTACCACCTGATGAAGTTTGTATAATTTCTCAAGATTCTTATTATAAAGCTACAGATAATCTTACTTACCAAGAACGCTCTAAAATAAATTTTGATCATCCTAGAGCTATAGACTTTGAATTACTAGTTGAGCATTTAGCAGAATTAAGAGAAAATAAAGTAATAGAACAACCAATTTATTCTTTTGTAACTCATAACAGAACAAAAGACACTGTAAAAACTCACCCAAGAAAAGTAATCATTGTTGAAGGTATCTTAATTTTCAATAACAAATTGCTAAGAGATTTATGTGATATAAAAATATTTGTTCATGCTGATGCCGATGAAAGATTAATAAGACGTGTAAAAAGAGATATTTCAGAAAGAGGTAGAGATATAAATGAGGTTTTAACAAGATATCAAAACACCTTGAAACCTATGCATGAAGAATTTATTGAACCTACTAAGAGCTATGCTGATATTATTATTCCTAATGACCGATACAATACAGTTGCTATTGACATTGTAAGAACAGTAATTAGTGAACGTTTATAAGTCAATATGAATTTAAAATCAATAAAAAATAAACCTGTAGTTAAGTTAGCTACAAACATTTACCTAATTATCCTAACTGTATTTGTAGTTTGGATGCTTTTTTTTGATGAAAATTCATATCTTAATCACAGAGAATTAAATGAAGATATTGATGAGCTTGAAACTTGGATAAATCATCATAAAAAAAGAATTGCCAAAGACAAAGAAACTATAGAAAAACTAAAAGATTCTTTAGAGTTAGAACGCTTTGCGAGAGAAAAATATTTAATGAAGAGAGGTAATGAAGATATATATATTATTGAATTTGATACCATAAAAAAATAATGAGCAATTATCTATTTAGCGAATTTGAAACCGTTTCTGAGAAAGCCTGGAAACAAAAAATAAATGTCGATTTAAAAGGATTAGATTACAACGAAACCTTGTTATGGAAAACAAATGAGGGAATTACGGTAAAACCTTTTTACACAAAAGACGACCAAACACACCAAAAAACAAATCGCTCAAATGATGATTTTAACATCTGTGAGTCTATCTTTATAGACAACGAGATAATTGCAAATAAATTAGCTATAGATTCTTTAAAAAGAGGTGCTAATGCTATCGAATTTAAAGCAGATGCTGATTTTGATTACAAAGAAGTACTGAATGATTTAGATAAATTCAGCGCTTACTTTTATTTTAATTTTACTTTTCTGGATGTCAATTTTATCAGTGAGATTTCTGATTTTCTAAAAAAAGAAAAAGTATACTTTAACATTGATATTATTGGAAACTTAGCCCAAACAGGAAATTGGTTTTCAAACTTAAACAAAGATCATCAAGAGCTAGAAGAATTAATTACCAAAGTTTCTAAACCTGCAATAGCTGTAAACGCTAGTTTATATCAAAATGCAGGTGCAACCAACACGCAGCAATTAGCTTATGCTTTAGCACATGCTAATGAATATTTAAATCATTTTGGAGCAGATATCACTGATAAAATTCATTTTAATTTTTCTGTTGGAAGTAATTATTTCTTTGAAGTAGCCAAACTTAGAGCTTTTAGAATTCTTTGGAACTCATTACTGAACGAATATGATGTAACAAACAATCAAGCTCATATTTTTACTCAACCTTCATTAAGAAACAAAACACTTTACGATTATAATGTAAACATGCTTAGAACCACTTCTGAATGCATGAGTGCTGTTTTAGGTGGAGCAAACACTGTTTCTAATGTTTCTTACGACGAAATCTTCCATAAATCAAATGAATTTGGAGAGCGAATTTCTAGAAACCAATTACTTATTTTAAAAGAAGAAAGCGGTTTTGAAAACGCCCATGATTTTGCTGACGGAAGTTATTACATAGAAGCTATTACTAAAGAACTTGCAGAAAATGCTCTTGAAATTTTCAAGCAAATAGAACAAGGTGGTGGATTTTTAAAACAACTAAAAGAAGGTGTTATTCAACGAAAAATTTCTGAATCAGCAGAAAAAGAACAACTTCTTTTTAACAAAAACGAAATCGTTTTATTAGGAACTAATAAAATTCAAAACGAAAAAGATCAAATGAAAAATGATCTCGAGTTATTTCCTTTTGTAAAACAACGCCATCAAAAAACACTTATTCAACCAATCATCCAAAGACGATTAGCTGAAAAACTTGAACAAGAACGATTAGAAAATGAGTAGAAAAGACCTATCCAACATAAAATTATCTGACAATAAAAAATCAGATGTAGAACATTACAAACACGAAGATTTTGTTGCTGGTATTGCACCAAACTTGAGAGGACCTTATTCTACAATGTACGTTCGTAGACCTTGGACCATTAGACAATACGCTGGTTTCTCAACCGCTGAAGAAAGTAATGCTTTTTACAGAAGAAACTTAGCCGCAGGACAAAAAGGTTTATCCGTTGCTTTTGATTTAGCTACACACAGAGGATACGATTCGGATCATGAGAGAGTTCAAGGAGATGTTGGTAAAGCTGGTGTTGCTATTGATTCAGTTGAAGACATGAAAGTCTTATTTGATCAGATTCCTTTAGATAAAATGTCTGTTTCAATGACTATGAACGGAGCTGTACTACCTGTACTAGCTTTCTATATAATTGCCGCTGAAGAACAAGGTGTTTCACCAGAAAAATTATCAGGAACAATACAAAACGATATTTTAAAGGAATTTATGGTGCGTAACACATACATCTACCCACCTACTCCTTCAATGAAAATTATTGCTGATATTTTTGAATACACCAGTAATAATATGCCAAAATTCAATTCTATCTCCATTTCTGGATATCATATGCAAGAAGCTGGTGCTACTCCTGAGATTGAATTAGCTTACACCCTAGCTGATGGACTAGAATACATAAAAACAGGATTGACTGCTGGTATGGATATTGATTCTTTTGCCCCTCGCCTATCTTTCTTTTGGGCTATTGGGATGAATCATTTTACAGAGATTGCCAAAATGCGTGCTGGTAGAATGTTATGGGCTAAATTAGTTAAACAATTCAACCCTAAAAACCCAAAATCTCTAGCACTAAGAACACATTGTCAAACAAGCGGTTGGAGTTTAACAGAGCAAGATCCTTTTAATAACGTAGCTAGAACAACTATAGAAGCGATGGCTGCTGCATTTGGAGGAACTCAAAGTTTACACACAAATGCTTTAGACGAAGCAATTGCCTTACCAACAGATTTTTCTGCTCGTATTGCAAGAAACACCCAAATTTATCTACAACAAGAAACTCATATTACCAAAACTGTAGATCCTTGGGCTGGAAGTTATCATTTAGAACAATTAACAGAAGAAATTGCAAATAAAGCTTGGGAATTAATTCAAGAAGTTGATGATTTAGGAGGAATGACCAAAGCTATTGAAAAAGGAATTCCGAAAATGCGTATTGAGGAAGCCGCTGCTATTAAACAAGCAAAAATAGATAGCGCTCAAGATGTAATTGTTGGCGTAAACAAATATCAATTAGAAAAAGAAGACCCTCTGCACATTCTAGAAGTAGATAATGAAGCCGTTAGAAAATCTCAAATAGAAAGACTTAACGATTTAAAATCGAAAAGAAATAATAGCGATGTTGAAAAATCTTTATCAGACTTAACAGCATGTGCTAAAACTGGTAACGGTAACTTATTAGATTTAGCTGTAAAAGCGGCAAGAAACAGAGCTACATTAGGTGAAATATCTGACGCTTTAGAAGTTACTTTTGGCAGACATAAAGCCGTTAACAAAACCATATCTGGAGTGTATAGTAAAGAAATAAAAGACGATTCATTATTTAAAAAAGCTAGTGAATTAGCTGATGAATTTGCTAAATTAGAAGGACGTAGACCTCGTATAATGATTGCAAAACTAGGTCAGGACGGACATGATCGTGGAGCTAAAGTAGTTGCTACAGGTTATGCTGATTTAGGTTTTGATGTTGATGTTGGTCCTTTATTTCAAACACCACAAGAAGCAACCAAACAAGCTGTAGAAAATGATGTACACATTTTAGGTATTTCATCTTTGGCAGCAGGTCATAAAACATTAGTCCCGCAAGTTATTGAAGAGCTTAAAAAGTATGGCAGAGAGGATATCATGGTGATAGTTGGTGGAGTTATACCAGCACAAGATTATCAATTTTTATTTGATGCAGGTGCTGTTGGTGTTTTTGGACCAGGTACTAAAATAGCGCAAGCTGCTATTGAATTATTAGACATTCTAATTGATAGTGTTGAAGAATAATTTCTCAACAACAACCATATAAATCAAGCATAAAATGCAAATCAAATTCATCGATAGAAAATCTGGAAAAACACAAATAGAAACTCCTCCAGGTGAAGGTTTTCTAAAATTACTCTATAATAACCCTTTCGGTAAAATGCTTTTTTTACCACTTGTAAAACGCAAGTTTTTATCTGAATGGTATGGTAGAAAAATGAACAAACCTTCATCATCAAAAAAAATCAAGCAGTTTGTCTCAGATTTAAACATTGATATTACTGAAGCTAAAAAATCTATTGATGAGTTTACTTCTTTTAATGATTTTTTCTATCGTAAATTAAAACCAGAAGCCAGGCCAATTGAAAGTGATTTTATATCACCTGGTGACGGAAAGTTGCTAGCCTTCGAAAACATACAGGATGTCAGTAGTTTTTTTGTTAAAGGTAGAAAATTTACGTTAAGAGAATTTTTAAATAATGATGATTTAGCAAAAGAATATGATAACGCATCAATGTTAATTTTAAGATTAGCTCCTAATGATTACCATCGTTACCATTTTCCTTACAACGGAATTCCAAGCGAATCAGAAAAAATAGATGGTGATTACTTGTCAGTTTCACCATATGCTTTAGCTTCTAATTTCACTAAAGTTTTTTGTGAAAACAAACGAGAATATTGCATTTTAAAATCTGAAGAAAAAGGCAATATACTTCTTGCCCCTGTAGGAGCTACTATGGTTGGAAGCATTTTAAGCACCTATACTCCTAACACTACAATAAACAAAGGAGATGAAATGGGGTATTTTGCTTTCGGTGGTTCTACTGTTGTTATTTTAATTGACAAGAATAAAATCAAAATAGATAACGACATTTTGGAAAACACAAAAAACAACATAGAAACTTTTGTTAAAATGGGCGAAAAAATAGGTGTATAAATTCACTTAATTTTTAGTTATTCTAAAGACCAAAAATCAAATCGATTCATAAAGCGTATTCACTGAAGTTTGCGTAAATTTGCAACGCTTTTTAATCTGGTATCATTTTATTACTAATTTTACTTTTTCACATAGAAAGCATAAATATTTTATAGTAAAGTCAAAATCTCTGAGATATCTAAAGTTTAGTTTATGTTTTAAGTATTTAAACTTTTTGTAAGAAATTTATTCTAAAATGAAACTTTCTTACTCTTTATATCTCAAGAAAAGATAACATTTATCACATGAAAAAATTATTAAATATAATTTACTCCACTCGTTTAATGGCTGTTTTATTTTTTGCTGCTGCTGCTGCCATGGGAATTGCCACTTTCATAGAAAACGATTTTGGAACACAAACCGCAAAAAAATTAGTATACAATACTTGGTGGTTCGAACTAATTCTATTGTTTTTTGTTATTAATTTTTTTGGAAACATCTTTAAATACAAGTTATTCAGAAAAGAAAAATGGGCTGTATTTATGTTTCATATAGCATTCTTATTCATTTTAATTGGTGCAGGAATTACAAGATATTTTGGTTACGAAGGAATGATGATAATAGATGAAGGAGAAACTACAAGTGTGTTCTTGTCTGATACTAATTACTTAAATGTAACAATAGATGATAATGTTTCACAAAGATCTTACAACCAAAAATTACTATTTTCTGCTTGGGGTACAAATAATGAAGAATTTAATTTCGCTTTTAAGCCGAAACAAAATGTTGCTGCAAAAGAAGTTAATTTTAAATTAGTAGAATATATCCCTTGGGCTGAAACTAAATTGGTTTTAGATGAAAATGGCACTGAACATTTATTTTTAGTAGAAAGTTCAAGCGGAAGCAGACATGAACACTATATAAAGAGAGGTACTATTGAAAACATACACAATATACTTGTTGGTTTTGATGCTGAATATGATAACGCTTCTATCAACTTCTTTTATGAAGATGGCAGCTTAAAAATGAAAACAAAAGCTAACGGAGAATGGCTTCGAATGGCTGATCAGAAAAAAGGTAACATTGTAAAAGATAGTACTCAGAACTTCCAATTTTTAACACTTCATAATGTTGAAGGTTTACAGTTTGTTATTCCAAAACCTGCTGAGAAAGGAGAAATTAAAACCATCAGAGGAAAAAAGGATAAGACAAAATACGATGTTGCTATTTTTGATATTACCTACAATGGAGAAACGAAACGTGTAGAGTACACGGGAGGACAGTTTAACACCAACAATAAACACGATTTTTCTATAGGCGATTTAAATTTCAGATCTTGGTATGGTGCAAAAATGTTAAATACTCCATTTGAAGTAAAATTAAACGATTTTCAATTAGAAAAATACCCTGGTTCTGATAGTCCTGCTTCTTTCGCTAGTGAAATTACAGTAATTGATAAAAAAGAATCTTTTGATTACAGAATTTTCATGAATCATATTTTAGATTATAAAGGATATAAATTCTTTCAAGCAAGTTATAAAAATGAAGGTCAAGCTATTGAACAAACTCACCTTTCTGTTAATCACGATTTCTGGGGAACATTTGTTACTTATTTAGGTTACTCACTTCTTTATATAGGATTAATTTCAATGCTTTTTGCAAAAAACACTCGTTTTGATTCATTGAAGAAATCACTACGAAAAATCAACGATAAGAAAGTTGGCGTAACAGCTCTAATTCTTTTTGCTTTTAATATTTCTTCTTATGCACAACATAACAACCATCAAAAAGAACAAAAAAAGGAATTTACAGAACAACAAATTGATAGTATTTTAAATACTTTCATTACAAATAAGGAAGAAGCTGAAAAATTTGGTCGATTGGTTATTCAAGATGCTAAAGGTAGAATGAAACCAGCTCACACATTTGCCTCTGAATTGGTAAGAAAAGTTACACATAGTGAGAACTTTAGAGGCTTGACTCCAAGTCAAATACTTCTATCTATGACACAAACACCTAGACTTTGGTTTAACATTCCTGTTATTCATTTACAAAGAGGAAATACACAAATTAGAGAAATTCTGGGAGTAGCACCTACTGCAAAACATGCTAGAATTATTGATTTTTATGATCAAAACGGTAATTCTAAAATCGCTGAACTAGTAGTGAAAGCTCAAAAGAAAAAAATTCAAAATTATTTTGAAAGAGATCTTATTAAAGCTGAGGAAAGAGTTTGGTTATTAACTCAAACTCTAAGCGGTGGTATCTTAAAAATTTACCCTATTCCTAATGATGAAAACAATAAATGGGTGTCACAAGCTGAAACTATAACTGCAGGATTTAAAGGAACAGATTCTGTTTTCGTTCGTCAATCTTTACCTGTTTATTTACAATTTTTATTTGAAGCTAAAAAAACTAATGATTATTCTGATGCTAACAAGGTACTCGATGGTATAAAAAAATTCCAACAAAAATATGGTAGCGAAGTTATTCCTTCAAAAGATAAAATAGATGCCGAGATAGCGTATAATAAAATAAACTTTTTCAAGAAGCTTTTCAGATATTATGGTTTGTTAGGTTTACTTTTAACCATAGTTGTTGTTTTAAAAATATTTTATGAAAATAAGTTTATCAACTACCTCATAAAAGGATTAATAGCCGTTATAATTCTATTATTAGTATTCCATACTATTGGACTTATAATGCGTTGGTATATTAGTGGTCATGCTCCTTGGAGTAATGCTTATGAAAGTATTATATATGTAGCGTGGGCAACTATGCTGTTTGGACTTTCTTTAGGAAGAAAATCAGCTTTAACAATAGGAGCTGCTTCTTTTGTAACATCTATAATATTATTTTTTGCAATGGGTAATTGGCTTGATCCTGAAATAGCTAATTTGGTTCCTGTTTTAAATTCTTGGTGGGTTCTTGTGCATGTATCAATTATTGTTGCGAGCTATGGTCCTTTTTCTCTAAGTATGATTTTAGGTGTTGTTTCTTTATTCTTAATTATTTTCACAACCAAAAACAATAAAAAGAAAATGTTACTAAACTTAAGAGAGCTTACCATAATTAACGAAATGTCTGCTGCTGTTGGTTTAGTAATGTTAACTGTAGGGAATTTCCTTGGTGCAATGTGGGCTAATGAAAGTTGGGGGCGTTATTGGGGATGGGATCCAAAAGAAACGTGGGCTTTAATTTCCATTATGATTTATGCTTTTGTTCTTCATATGCGCTTAATTCCTGGTTTAAAATCTAGATATACTTTTAATTTATGGACAGTAATTGCATATGCATCAGTTATGATGACGTATTTTGGAGTTAACTTTTATTTAGCAGGCTTGCATTCTTATGCTAGTGGTGATAAAGTGATTACACCAGATTCTGTAACTTATTCGGTAGCATTTGTTATAATCATTGGATTGATTGCTTGGTTTAAACACAAAAAGTTTTACAAATCATAAAATTAATTCTGTTAGAAAAACGTACATTTGCCACCTAAAAGATAAAAGATGTTCAATAAAAATATTAAACTAGCCATTGCTGCAATAATTACAGTTTGGGCTTTCTATGAATTTTTCCAAGGTCACATAGGAAATGGAATTGCTTTATTATTATTCGCTTCTATTTTTGTTCTTTTTTATTTCAAAAACGAATTCATTTTACTTGCTTTTCTTCAGTTAAGAAAACAAAATTTTGAAGGAGCAAAAAAATGGTTAGGATATATTAAAAATCCTTCTTCTGCTTTAATAAGAAAACAAGAAGGTTACTATAATTATCTTCATGGAATTATGGTTTCTCAAACTAATATGACTCAAGCTGAAAAGTATCTAAAAAAATCAATTAAACTTGGGTTGTCTATGGATCATGATTTAGCTATGGCTAAATTACAGTTAGCTGGTATTGCCATGACCAAAAGAAGAAAGAGAGAGGCTACTACTTTAATGAACGAAGCAAAAAAATTAGATAAGCATGGAATGTTAAAAGAGCAGATTCAGATGCTAAAGCAGCAAATGAAGAGAATATAATCAATATTCATTAGTTAATTAGTTGTATATTTACTCAGTTTGATTTTGATGATAAATGATTAGAAATTTTCTTTTAAAAGCTCTTAACAAGCATGCTTCGCATTGGGTTGTTTTAATTATTGATGTTATTTTAGTAGCACTTTGTTTTATACTTGCTTACACAATTCGTTTTAATGCTTCTTTAAATTTTAACACCAGTAATTTAACTTATCAATTACCGTTTATTTGTTTTATTTCTTTAATTTCTTTTTGGCTGGTAGGTTCTAATAGAGGAATTATTAGACATACCGGAACTAGGGATGCTTTTAATGTTTTTTTAGGGGTAAGTGTTGCTAGTATTGGTATTATGTTTATTGTAACCTTTAACACAATATTTAAAATTCTACCAAGCTATACTATTCCAAAATCAATTATATTAATTCATTATTTCATTTCAATATTTGTATTAGTAGTTAGTCGATTTATTTTCAAAGCTTTTTACGAAATAATTTCATCTGAATTAAAAGAGATAACTAATGTAATGATATATGGTGCGGGTGATTCTGGACTTATTACATATGGTGCTTTAAACAGGGATACTAAAAACAATTATGAAGTTATTGGGTTTATTGATGATGACTCTAATAAAATTGGCAAGAAAATAGATCGTGTAAAAATTTACAGTAGATCTCAATTGACAAAAGAATTCGTTGAGAGAAAAGAAATAGATGAAATAATTTTCTCTATCCAAAATATTAAATCTGAAAGACTTTTATATCTTACTGACAGACTATTACAATTAGGAGTTAAACCAAAAATTGTACCTCCTTTCTCTAAATGGATTGGTGGTGATTTTGATGCAAATCAAATTAAACAGGTAAAAATAGAAGATTTATTAGATAGAAAGCCTATAACAATTGATAACCCAATCATAAAAAGGGATGTTAACAACAAAGTTATTCTAGTAACTGGTGCTGCAGGTTCTATAGGTAGTGAAATATCTAGACAAATATGCAATTACAACCATAAACATCTAATTTTAATTGATCAAGCTGAATCACCTCTTTATGAAATCCAACAAGAACTTATTCGTAAAGGAATAAAAAACTTCACTGCTATAGTGGCTGATGTTAGAGATTTGAATAGAATGGAGGATGTATTTAAGGAATTTAAGCCTGAAAAAGTATATCATGCAGCCGCATACAAACATGTACCTTTAATGGAATCAACTCCTTATGAAGCTATCAAAATAAATGTTGCTGGAACTAAAATAATAGCCGATTTATCACTAAAATACAACGTAGAAAGATTTGTAATGGTTTCCACAGACAAAGCTGTAAACCCGACGAATGTAATGGGGGCTTCTAAAAGAGTGGCTGAAATGTATATTAGTTGTCTTAGTAAAAAAAACAGAACAACAAAATTTACTATTACTCGTTTTGGTAATGTTTTAGGTTCTAATGGTTCTGTTATTCCATTATTCAAAAAACAAATAGAAGAAGGAGGTCCTTTAACTGTTACTCATAAAGATATAACTCGTTATTTCATGACAATACCAGAAGCTTGCCAGTTAGTTATAGAAGCTGGTACAATGGGTGAAGGTGGGGAAATTTATATTTTCGACATGGGTAAATCTGTTAAAATCTTTGACATAGCTAAAAGAATGATTCATTTATCCGGATTAAAATACCCTGAAGATATTGACATCAAAATAACAGGACTTAGACCTGGAGAAAAATTATATGAAGAACTATTAGCTAATGGAGAAAATACTACTCCTACATACCATGAAAAAATAATGATAGCTAAGAATCAAGAAATAAATCACCAAGACATTCTAAACAAGATTAGCAATTTATGTAATGAAAATTTAAATAACAATAATAATATTACAGTAAAGCTAGTCAAAGAAATTGTTCCTGAATACAAATCAAACAATTCTGTTTACGAAAAATTAGATCAACAAATTTTAAATTAAAATTATTACTTTCGCGAAAAATTTAAAAACATGAAAAAAGTAACAAAAATTGTTTCTCTTTTACTTTCTATTTTCTTTTTAGGGTCATGTGTTTCTAAAAAAGATATAACATATTTCCAAAATGATCAAATAGACCAATCCAAAGTATCCAATGCTTACAAAACAATTTTTAAACCAGATGACCTACTACAGATAACAGTTTCAGCTACGGATTTAGAAGCTGTAAAAGCTTTTAATTTACCTGCAGTTAGTTTTGCTGTTACTACAAATAGAGCTGTAGGAACACCTCAGCAACAAACTTATTTAATTGACAATGATGGTTTCATTGATTTTCCTGTTATAGGAAGAATAAAAATAGGTGGTTTATCACGTAATGAAGCAATAATTTTACTTAAAAGTAAACTAGATCCTGATTATGTCAAAACACCTACTATAAATATCCGAATTGCTAATTATTCTGTTACTATTCTTGGAGATGTAAAACGTCCTGGAACTTATACAATTCCAAATGAAAGAATAACTATCTTAGAAGCATTAGGTCTAGCTGGTGATTTGAATATAACAGGAAAAAGAAACACCATTAAAGTTTTCAGAGAAATTAAAGGAAAAAAAATTCAGTTTAATCTTGATTTAAGATCAAATTCAATATTTACATCTCCTGTATATTATCTACAACAAAATGATGTTGTCTATGTAGATCAAAACAAAGCTTCTTCTCAAGATGCTGCTTTTAATAGAAATACAGGGTTATTTGTTTCAATTGGATCTATCATTATATCACTTATTAATATTTTAACGAGATAAAGAAAAACTAATGAGTAATCAAATTAATTCTCAACAAATAGAAGATAACGATACTATTAATATTAGAGCTGAACTTGAAAAGTATTTAGTTCACTGGAAATGGTTTTTATTTGGCGTAATTTTAAGCTTAGTATTTGCTTTTTTGTATTTAAGATATAGTACACACAAATATTCTGCAACTGGAACCATAATGATAAAAGACAATAAAAAGTCTGGAATATCTGCTGAACTAGCTGCTTTTGAAGATCTAGGAATTATTGGTGGGGGTTCAAGTAATAATCCAGATAATGAAATAGAAATTTTAAAATCTAGAAAAATCTTAGGAGATGTTGTTGATAATCTAAATTTAACTATCAAATATATCAGTGAAGGTAGAGTTAAGAACTCTGAGATATATAAAAATCCTCCTATTGAAATTATTCTAAAAGATTCTATTAATATTCATAGTATAGACGATATTTATAACTTTACGGTAGAAATAAATTCAGAAAATGATTTTTCAATATTTGATGAAGAAGGAAATTCATTAAAGAACTCAATTGCTTTTGGAGAAACATTCTTAACTGAAGATTTAGGTAATATAACATTAAAGAAAAGTAATCTTTTCGATAAACAAAGCATCGAAAATAAATTAATTGTAAGTATATTCCCAAGAGATGAAATAATCGATGGTTTAATTAAAGCTGTTTCCATAGCCCCTATAAACAAAAATTCTAGCGTATTAAAACTCTCTCTTCAGTCCTCTGTTTTAGAAAAAGCTGAAGATATCCTAAATGAAATTGTTAAACAATACAATTTAGATGCTCAAAGGGATAAAAGCGAAGTCTCTAGAAAAACTGTTGTTTTTATTGAAGAAAGATTAAATACAGTTGGAAAACAACTCGCAATTGTAAATGATAATGTTGAAAAATTTAAAACGGATAATAAAGTAACAGATATTGAATCTGAAGCTAAATTAGTTTTAGAGTCTAATATTATGAATAGACAAAAATTAATTAATGCTAATATCCAACTTGATGTTATAAAGTCATTAAATAAAAAGTTAAATGGTTCCGATGGTATACTTCCTCCCAATTTAGGTTTACAAGATCCAAACATTGGAAAATCTATTTCAGAATATAACTCATTGCTAAATAAAAGAAATCGATTACTAAAAAGTGCTGGAAAAAAGAATTTTACTGTTGTAGAGCTTGAAGAAAACATTCAGAATTTAAAAATAGCTTTAAAAAGTAGTTTAGATAATCAACAAAAATCATTACAACTTAACGTTGATAACTTAAAGAGAGAAGCTAACATATATAATTCAAGAATATCTTCGATACCAGTTAAAGAACGTAAATTTTTAGATATTGCAATGCAGCAAGAGATAGTTTCTGGTCTTTTTTCTTATTTATTGAAGAAAAAAGAAGAAACAGCTATATCTTTAGCTGTGACTGTACCAAATGCTAAAATAATAGATAAAGCTTATGGCTCAAATATACCTGTATCTCCTAAAAAGAAAATAATCTTTTTAGCTGCTTTATTACTTGGTTTAGTTATACCTTTTATTATTATTTACTTAAGAGATCTTCTTGATACTAAAGTTCATACTAAAAGAGATATTCAAGAATTGACATCTGTTCCTTTTATTGGAGACATTCCACATAATGAAACTAATGAAAAAATTGTTGTAAACTCAGAAGCAAGATCAAGTACAGCTGAAGCTTTCAGATTAATACGTACTAATTTAGATTTTATGTTATCTAATGTTAAGGCAGAAAAAGGTAAAACAATTTTTATTACTTCAACAACTAGTGGAGAGGGTAAATCTTTTATTTCTATTAATTTAGCCGCTACTTTAGCTTTATCTGGAAAAAAAGTAATACTTGTAGGTATGGACTTAAGAGCACCTAAAGTAACAGAATATTTAAACATTCCTGATAGAAAAGGGGTTACTAATTATCTTACTAATGATAGTATTAAACTTGATTCATTAAAGTTTAATGTTGATGAACTTAAAGATTTAGACATAATAGCGTCTGGTGTTATTCCACCTAATCCTGCAGAATTATTAATGTCTTCTAAAATAAATGAATTATTTGACGAATTAAGAAGTCAATATGATTATGTTTTAGTTGATACTGCTCCTGTAAACCTGGTTACAGACACACTATTAATAGCTAAATATGCTGATTTATTCGTATATATTTCAAGGGCTAATTATTTAGATAAAAGACTTCTTGTAGTACCTGAAACTTTATATAAAGAAGGAAAACTACCAAACATGTCAATCATTCTAAATGATACTGATATGAAAAGAGGTTATGGTTATGGATATGGATATGGATATGGTTATGGTTATGGAAATGTTCAAGAAGAAACTAAACCTTGGTATAAGAGAATTTTCCAATAAAATACTTAAATAAATAGAATAAAAAAAAGATGTGAATTTTAAATTCACATCTTTTTTTTATTCTAAAAACTTTTGATTGTTGTTTACTATAGTTTCTATCTTTTTATATGTTTTCTTTGTTCCTATTTTTTGTAAAAGTTTCAAATGATTATGATGATGAGTATCGGTACCTATAAAATCATATAAATTTTCTTTTAATAACTTATCAGCCGTACCTTTTACACTCTTCCCATATTGTTCAGTCAAAGACAAACAATTTAGTTGAAACAAACAACCTGCTTTCTTTAACTTATAAAAATTTTGAAAATCATTATGATAAAAATTATATCTCTCTGGATGTGCTAAAACAGGTTTAAAACCTTTTAATTGAATTTCAAACAATACATCGTATAAATTAAATGGAGCATTGAAATAAGACATTTCTACTAATATTAAATTATCCTTAAGAGGTATAATGTCATCTGCTTTTAATCTTTCAACGAATTGTTCATCCATCATATACTCAGCTGAAGCTCTAAAAGTTACATCGTTTAATCCTTTTTTAGATAATGCTGATTTTACTTCTTCTAACTTTTTTTGAATTGTTTCTGTAGAGTTTGGATATACATCTCCTAAGACATGTGGCGTTGTTATGAAATTTTTAATACCGTATTCATACATTTTAGAAATTAAACTTATAGAATCCTCTATATTTTTAGCTCCATCATCTATTCCAGGTAATAGATGTGAATGAATATCAACAAATTTATCCTTAAAAATTTCGTTTAAAGGGATTGATTTTTCTTTTAAAAAAAACATATTAAATAATTATCTAACAACAAAATTAATGTATTTATTACTAATTTTTATCATTATTATAAACGAAATCGTTTGAGTTGAAATATCTTGTTGTGTAACCTAATTTGAAAATTTATATTTGAATAAAACAACAACTAAAAGAATGATATTAATAGCTGACGGTGGATCAACTAAAGCTGATTGGATAGCTTTAGATTCGGACAAAAATGAAACGTTTAGAGTAAGAACTTTGGGTTTAAATCCTGCTGTAGTTCCTGAGGATGAACTAAAAAACAGAATCGTAAATATGTTTCAATTGATTAACATTAAAGATCAAGTAGACGAAATACATTTTTATGGTGCTGGTTGTGGTACTCCTCAAGCAGTTGACATTCTAAAAAAAGTTATGAAAACCATTTTTGAAAATGCTTCTATTAATATTGCTGAAGACATGCTAGCTGCTGTTTATGCTTCTTCAGGTAATAATCCAGCAATTGTATGTATTCTTGGTACTGGATCTAATAGTTGTTATTATAACGGTAACGATATGGAGATGCTTGCTGCTTCACTTGGTTATACAATAATGGATGAAGCTAGTGGTAATTATTTTGGTAAAAAACTTCTTAGAGATTTTTATTATGACAAAATGCCTAAGAAAATATCTAAGGCATTTGAAAAAGAATATAATCTTGATGCTGATTTTATTAAATACAATTTATACAGACAACCAAATCCTAACATGTATTTAGCTTCATTTGCTAAATTTATGTTTGATTTTAAAGACGAAAAATACATCAGAAAAATCATTAAAAAAGGTTTTGAAGAGTTCTTTAAATATCGTGTGATACCTTATAACAAAGACTTCAATACTCCTGTATATTTTATTGGTTCAATAGCTTATTATTTTAGAGAAATACTAGAAAAAGTAGCTACAAAAAATAATTTATCTATTACCGATATTATTCAAAGACCAATTGATAATTTGTTATCCTATCATAAAGAAAATATCAATTAAAATAAATCAACTAAGCGCTCTAGAGCCATACCTCTAGAGCCTTTTATTAGAATTAGTGAATTTTCTATTGAATTATCTTTTAAATAATCGGATAATACATTAAAATTTTCAAACAAAATTCCATTAAAAGATATCTGGTTAAAATTACTTCCTACTAAAAACTTGGAATTTAAACTTAAGCTATCAACTAAATTAGCAATGTTTTGATGCTCTAATTCACTATCATTTCCTAATTCAAACATATCTCCAAGAATCACAACTTTTTTCTTTTCTGAATTTATATTATTGAAATTACTCAATGCTGCTTCCATACTTGTAGGGTTTGCATTATAAGCATCAAGTATTATTTCATTGGATCCTTTAGTGATTACCTGTGAACGATTATTATTTGATGAATAAGATTTAATAGCTGAAATTATATCTGTTTTATTTACTGAAAAATATTCTCCAATTGTAATCGCTGCGACTATATTATTATAATTATAACTTCCTATTAAATTACTTTCAACTTTTTCTCCTGCATAATTTAATGATACATTAGGATTGGCTTCAACAAAACTAATCTCATTTGAAAACAAAACTCTATCAATAGCTTCTGTTTTTTTTATTTGAATTGGATCATTCGGATTAACAAATACTTTTCGACTTTTACTTTCTATAAAATCATACAACTCACTTTTAGCTTGAATTACACCGTCTACAGAACCAAAACCTTCCAAATGTGCTTTTCCGAAATTTGTGATATAACCAAAATCTGGTTCAGCAATATTAGAAAGAAAAGCGATTTCATTATGATGATTAGCCCCCATTTCAACAATACCAATTTCGGTGTCTAACGTCATGGATAATAACGTTAATGGTACACCAATATGATTATTCAAATTTCCTTTAGTTGCATACGTCTTGTACTTTTTACTCAAAACAGCATTAATCAACTCTTTAGTTGTTGTTTTACCATTACTTCCTGTCAATGCTACAATAGGAGCTTTCAATTGTCTTCTATGATAATTAGATAACGCTTGTAATGTTTTTAAAACATCATCAACTAAAATAAAACGATCATCTACATTGTATTCTTCTTCATCAATAACACAATATTTAGCGCCATTTTCTAATGCTTGTTTAGCAAACTTATTCCCATTAAAATTTTCGCCTTTTAAAGCAAAAAAAACGCTATTCTCTCTAATCTTTCTCGTATCAGTATCTACAAGAAAATGTTCGGTGTATAAAGAGTATAAATCTTCAATTTTCATCATATAACAAAAATAAAAAACCTCGTTAAAAAATTAACGAGGCTTTATTATTAAATTTTATTAAGTTCTATTTTCTAGAAAAATTATATCTCGGTGTAGCAGTTTTCTTTTGCTCTCTTACCATAGGTCCTACTTTATCTGTAGCACATCTGAATCCGATATAATTTGTTGAAATATATTCAGGAAAATATCTTCTTTGAGCAGGATCTAACCAATATTCTCTATCAGCCCAAGAACCACCTTTGTATACTCTAGTTTTATTACTAATTAAAGTTCTTCTTGTCTTTTTATCATACTCAAATCTGTTAGTAACATTTCCTAAAGAATCTCTTTCACTTTCAGGTCTCATTGGAGAGTTATACATTCTTGGTGCATCTGCTAATTGATCTTCCTCTAAAGAGAAACTCTTAGATGATTTTTGATCTCCATCATTTAAGTCTGAATTATCAGCAAAAGAATAATTTCTTCTCATATAAGTATCATCCTTAGTAATTGGAATGTACTTAATCGTACCTGGTAAGTCTTTTGGAGTTACTTTACCATTTACTAAAGTATCAATTTCTACTTCACTATCATCTACAATTACAACCTTACCATTTTCATCAATCATTTTCTTTGTAAAGATGTTTCCTCTAAAATAGTTAAAGTCATTTGCTTCAGCATCTACAATTGGTCTATATACATCAGATACCCATTCTGCAACGTTACCAGACATGTCATATAATCCAAATGCATTTGGCGGGTAACTTCTAACAGAGTTAGGAATATCAGCACCATCACTACTCCATCCAGCAATACCACTATAGTTACCTTTACCTTGCTTAAAGTTAGCTAACTGATCTCCTCTTTTTGATTTACTTTTATTTCTAGTATACTTACCTGTCCAAGCATACTTTTTTCTACCTCTAATATTGTTGTACTCTCTATTTTCAAAAATAGCTTTTGCAGCATACTCCCACTCTACTTCTGTTGGTAATCTAAATTTCTGAGATAAAATACCATCAGATGAAGTTACTTGTCTACCAGTAAAAGCTCCTTTTTCAGGTTTTGGCTCACCTTTTTTACGTGGTACAGGAATACCTTTCTTATATATTGTTGAATCTCCATCAAAAAGTGCATACGGATCTGTTAAATATACATCAGTATCAAAATTATTTTTTCCTCTAAACTCTAATGAATCTTCTTTAAATATATTTGTAATAACACCTTTATCCATTAAAACTTTAAGGTTAACGGCGTTAGTTCTCCACTTACAATATTGATTCGCTTGAATCCAAGTAACACCAACTACAGGATAATCTGAATATGCTGGGTGTCTTAAATAACTTTCAGAAAGTAAGTTTGTATTTCCTAAACCTTTTCTCCAAACTAAAGTATCTGGTAAAATAGATGGATAAATATCTTTAAATTGAGGATCGCTTGGAGGGAATACATCTTTAGTGTATTGCATAAATAAACTATACTCAGAGTTTGTAACCTCTGCCTCATCCATGTAAAAAGACCTAACATGCATTTGCTTCGGAGTTGTATTCCAATCAAACATCACATCGTCTTGCACTAATCCCATAGTGAAAGTTCCTCCTTCAATATGAACCATACCCATTGGTACTTCTCCATCTTTGAAATCTCCTTTTAAATAGTTTCCGTAACTAGGATCATTAAAATTCCATCCTGTCAAATTAGACCTACTTGAGCTTCTTCTTGAACTTTGACAAGAAGACAAGACAATTGAGGAAATCAATAGTAAACCTAATAATTTTAATGTACTTTTCATGTATTTACTTCTTTTTTTAGGGTCTGCCAATTTACAACATTTAAAATATTATTCAACTATAAATATAATATTTTTAAGTTATGCCACAAACACTGAATATAAACGATTGCTTTTTTGTTTTATTATAATTAATCTTGTAAAATAAACACTATTTAACACAGCCCTGCGTTAAATAAGAACAATTTATGAGAAAAAAGTCACTATACATATTGTTTTTTTTCACTTTAATAGTGAATAGTCAAAGTAAAAACTCTGTGCTAAGCAACGGAAATTGGTACAAATTTGCTATAAATACTACTGGTGTTTTTAAGTTAGATCGTAATTTTTTAAGCGAATTAGGGATCAATGTAAATAACATCAATCCTAAAGATATAAAAATTTATGGTAATGGTGGTCATTTATTACCTGAATTAGCATCTAATTTTAGACATGATGACTTGGTTGAAAATGCAATTTTTGTTCAGGGTGAAGACGACAATGTATTTAACGATAATGATTTTATCCTTTTTTATGGTATCGGACCTCACAGTTGGACAGTAAACATTACCAACGAAACTGCTGTTCACAACCAAAATATTTATTCTGACAGATCATATTATTTTTTAACTGTAAATAGCAATCCTAGTAAACGAATTTCTAATTCTACACCTTTAACTGGAACAAGTACAGTTAATATTAATGAATACGATGATTTTCAATTTTATGAAAATGAAGAAGTAAATTTATTAGCTTTAGGAAGATTATGGATGGGTGAAAGTTTTAATGTTAATAGTAACCTTCTTTTTAAAATACCTTTTGATAATGCGGTAGCTGGATCAAACGCTAATGTAACAGTATCTGCTGTTGCACAATCTAGCACTAGCTCAACAATGAATATAGTCTCTAATGGTACTACCCTACCAACTATGGGTTTCACTCCTGTGCCTAGTAATCGTCCAGGTAATCAAGCTAGTTTAATAAGCAGTCGCGGTAATATAACTGCAACAAATGAAATTGAATTCCAGCTAAATTATAACAACAACGGAAATCCTTCAGCCAAAGCTTACCTAGATTATATTGAAGTAATTGGAAAAAAAAGACTTACTACCGATAGAAAACAATTTACTTTTCGCAGCTTTATAGAAGCTAAAAGTTCAGGGATTGTAGACTATTCAATTAACAACACTGCAAATATTTTTGGTGTATGGAATGTTACTGATCCTTTAAATCCAATCAGTATTACAGATGAAGATGCTTCTGATAATAATTTTGCTTTCAAAACAAATGGTGGAAGTTTAAAAGAATATGTTTTTCTTGATTCAAACGATTTTTACAGTCCTATTCAAATACCAAACAGAATTGTTTCCAATCAGAACTTACATGGATTAACTAATATTGATTATTTGGTGATAACTTCAAGTGAATTCATAAATGAAGCTGAAAGGCTAACTAATTACCACCAAACAAATTCTAACTTAAACACCAAAGTTGTTAATTTATCTGAAATTTACAACGAATTTGGTTCAGGTTCACCCGATATTGTAGCCATTAGGGATTTTATTAAATATTTACATGACAATTCTAGTACAAGAAAACTAAGGTATGTATGTTTTTTTGGAGATTCTTCTTATGATTTTAAAGATAGAATATCTAACAATAACAATATAGTTCCTACATATCATGCAGAAGAAAGTTTTCACTTAGTGCGTGCATATGTTACTGATGATTTTTTTGTAATGATTAGTGACAATGATGGTTTTATGAATCCTGATGACAAAATAGATATTGCTTCAGGAAGAATTCCTATTTCAACCACACAAGAAGCCAATGAAGTAGTAAATAAAATTTTAAGTTATTACAGTGCTGATTCTTTTGGTGATTGGAGAAATAACATAACACTTGTTGCAGACGACATAGACGCAGATTCTGATAGAAGTCTGCAAACAGGTATTGAAGAAATAGCTGATGATATAAAAATTAACAAACCAATACTAAACATTAACAAAATTTATCTAGATGCCTTTAAGCAAGAAAATTCTTCGGGCGGAGAAAGGTACCCAGATGCTAAAACTGCAGTTACCAATTCTATAGAAAAAGGAACATTACTTTTTAATTATTTTGGTCATGGTGGTGAAGATGGATTGGCTACTGAAAGAATTTTAGAAGTTCCTCAAATCAGAGGGTTTAACAACCCTAATAAACTTCCTTTATTTATTACTGTTACTTGTGATTTTTCTCGATTTGACAATCCTTTGAGAAATACTGCAGGAGAACAATTATTCTTGAATGCTAATGGTGGAGCTGTTAGTATGATTACAACTACTAGAGAAGTTTTTATAAGTACGGGAGAAGTTTTCAATAGAGATCTTACTAAATATGTTTTAGATTATAATAATAGTGACGATTCTATTGCTGAAAATCTTATCAAAGCAAAAAATGAAACAACTACAAGTGAACGTTTTTTCATTTACTTTTTTGGTGATCCCGCTATGCGTTTAGCTATTCCTAAACCAGATGTTCGTATACAATCTTTAAATGGAAATCCTATCTCTGGACCTACTGATGTTTTAAAAGCATTATCTAAAGTTCAAGTAGAAGGAGCTGTAACAGATGCATCTGGGAATATTTTAAGTGATTATAACGGAACTATTTTTACAACATTCTTTGATAAACCTATTGATAAAACTACTTTAGATAATGATGGTTTTGGAGTTATAAATACTTTTGATTCTCAAGAGAGTAAAATTTTCAGAGGTAAATCATCTGTTAATAATGGAATTTTTAATCTTGAATTTATAGTCCCAAAGGATATAAAAATAGCTGTAGGTAAAGGAAAATTTAGTTTTTATGCTCAAAATGAAAAAGTAGATACTGCTGGAGTTAACTTTGACATTGATGTTGGGGGAATTGATGAAAATGCTCCTGAAGATAATATTGGTCCAGAAATTCAACCTTTTATGAATGATGAATCATTCATTGATGGAGGACAAACTAACACCTCTCCAAATTTAATTGTAAAATTATCAGATAGCAGTGGTATCAACACCTCAATTACTGCTATCGACCATGATATTGTTGCCATTTTAGATGGTAACGAAGCCTCTCCTATTATTTTAAATGATTTTTACGAAACTGAGCTTAATGATTTTACCAAAGGAACTGTCTCTTTTCAATTAAGAGATTTATCTGTTGGTAAGCATACAATCAAAATAAAAGCTTGGGATACGTATAATAATTCTTCAGAAGCTACGTTAAGCTTTGAAGTCACTAGTGATACAAAACTGTTACTAAATAACGTTTTAAATTATCCAAACCCTTTCACAAACTATACAGAGTTTTGGTTTAATCACAACAAACCTAACGAACCTTTAGAAGTGCAAGTACAAGTATTTACTGTTTCAGGTAAACTGGTAAAAACTTTAAATCAAACAGTACAAACTACTGGAGGATTGTCTAGATCAATCTCATGGAACGGAATGGATGATTTTGGAAATAAAATAGGTAAAGGAGTGTATTTGTATAAGATAAAAGTTACTTCAATGGTGAATAAATTATCATCAGAAAAGTATGAGAAGCTGGTAATACTGTAATAAAATTATATATTTGTCTCACAAATTTTTAAACTAAAAATGAAAAAATTAATTCTAATCACCTTACTATTTGCTTTCAATGCAAAAATAAAAGCCCAATTAGATTCTAGGGCTATTTCAACTGCAGTTCCATTTTTACAAATTAGTTCTGATGCAAGAGCTGGAGGTATGGGAGACATAGGGGTAGCTACTTCTTCAGATGCTTACTCTTTATTCCACAACCCTGCTAAAATAACTTTTAATGAAAGTAAACTTAGTATCGGTGTAAGTTATGTACCTTGGTTACGTAACTTAACAGATGATATTTTTGCAGGAAACTTTTCTGTTGTAAATAGATATGATGAGAATAGTGCTTGGGGTGTAGATTTAAAATATTTCTCTTTAGGTAGAATTGATTTAACAAATGATATAGGAACAATAACATCATCTATCAATCCATCTGAATTAGCTTTATCTGGATACTATTCATTAAAATTAAGCGAAAAAGTATCTATGGCTGTAGGTTTAAAATACATTAACTCTAACTTAGATATTACAGATAGTTCTTTAGAAGCTGTTAACTCTTTTGGTGTTGATATTGCTGCTTACTATCAATCTGATGAAGAAAACTATGGTTCTTTTAATGGTAGATATCGTTTAGGTATTAATGTTGCAAACATTGGTCCTAAAGTAGAATATTCACCAGGTCAAGAAAACTTTATTCCTACAATTGGTAAAATTGGTGGTGGATTTGATTTCATCTTTGATGATTTTAACATTTTAGGTTTAAACCTTGAATTTAGAAAATTATTAGTTCCATCTAGCGGTAACTTATCTACCAGAGGTTGGTTTGAAGGAATGTTTACTTCTTTAGGTGATAGACCTTTTAGTGAAGAGTTAGAAGAAGTGAACTGGTCTTTAGGGGCTGAATATAGCTATAACAAAGCATTTGCTTTAAGAGCTGGTTACTTTAACGAAAGTGAAAACAAAGGAAACAGAAAGTTCTTTACTTTAGGTGCAGGATTTACAGCACAGTCTTTCTCTGTTGATCTTTCTTACCTTGTAAACGTATCTGACGTAAACAATCCATTAGAAAATACATTAAGATTCTCTTTAGCTTTTGATCTTGGTGAAATTTATGATGATTATTAAAAATATTTTTTCATAACTTAGTGTTATCAATACAAACAGTCTTAAATTAATTTTAGACTGTTTTTTTTTCTAAAAATTTTACATTTGAAAAAAATTAATGTTACAACAAGTGCAGTTCTTTATGACAACCTTTCTGATTTAAATCAAGAAGATCAAAAATTAATGAACGATGCTATAGAAGCAAGAAAAAAAGCATATGCCCCATACTCTAAGTTTAATGTTGGTGCAGCTTTATTACTAGAAAATGATATTATTATAACTGGTAATAATCAAGAAAATGCTGCATATCCTTCAGGAATGTGTGCTGAAAGAGTTGCTATATGGAAAGCTGGATCTGAATACCCAAGAGTTAAAATAAAAAAATTAGTTATAACTGCTGCTTCTTTAGAATACACAGTAGATAAACCTGTTGGTCCGTGTGGAGCATGCAGACAAGCAATACATGAATTTGAATTCAATCAAAAAGAACCAATAGAGATTATATTTATGGGAGAAGTTGGTAAAATCATAAAAGTAGAATCGCTAGTTTCACTACTACCCTTTTCTTTCGATAGCTCATTTCTTTAAAAATTAAAAACTCATTTACAAAACTACAAGACTTAGTCACTAAACAATAAAACAATCTTTTTTTTATCAAAAAACCAATTTTAAAAAGATAAAATGAGAATTTAACAAAAATTCAGATTCATTGATACAAATAATAGGTTTCATAAATTAAATCTTGTTTATTTGTTTTAATTGTAGAAAAAAATCTTAGCAATGAAGGCAGTAATTACAGGTACAGGATGCTATATCCCTAATATTAAAAAGGAAAATTCAAAATTTAGTAGTAATAGATTTTTAAATGTTGATGGCAGCAATTTTGAAGCCGATAACAGTGTAATTATTGAAAAATTCAAAACCATTACGGGTATTGAAGAAAGAAGATATGCTGAAGACCATTTTACAGCTTCTGATTTAGGTTATTTTGCAGCCGAAAAAGCAATTGAAGATGCTGGTATTAGTGCCGAAGACCTTGATTATATTATTTTAGCTCATACTTTTGGTGATGTAAAGAATGATGCTATACAAAGTGATATTATACCTAGTTTAGCTACAAGAGTAAAACATTTACTTCGAATTAAAAATCCTAATTGTGTAGCATACGATGTGCTTTTTGGTTGTCCTGGTTGGGTTGAAGGTGTAATTCAAGCAAAAGCTTTTATACATGCTGGCATTGCAAAAAAAGTATTAGTTATTGGTGCTGAAACTTTATCTAGGGTTGTTGATAAACACGATAGAGATTCTATGATTTATAGTGATGGTGCTGGAGCTTGTATTGTTGAAGCCTCTGAAGATGCAACATCAGATAGCGGTATTTTAAGTCACGCTTCTCAAACATTTGCTAAAGATGAAGCTTACCATTTATTCTTTGGTAATTCATATGACAAAAATGAAGATCCAAATGTGAGATACATTAAAATGTATGGTAGAAAAATATATGAATTTGCACTCACAAATGTTCCTACAGCTATGAAAGCTGCTGTTGATAAAAGCGGTGTGGCTATTGATGATATTAAGAAAATTTTTATTCATCAAGCAAACGAAAAAATGGATGAAGCTATTATCAAACGTTTTTATAGACTTTACAAAAAGCCAATTCCAGAGAACATAATGCCTATGAGTATTCATAAGTTAGGTAATAGTTCTGTAGCCACAGTTCCTACTTTATTTGACTTAGTTTTAAAGAACAAAATAGAAAATCAAAAGTTAGAAAAAGGTGATGTTATTATCTTAGCTTCAGTAGGTGCAGGAATGAATATTAATGCAATTGTATACAGATATTAAAATCTGTAAAAAATAACCGCAAAAATAAAATCAAACTGTTATTTTTGCGGATGCAACAACACAATGTACTTATATTAGATTTCGGATCGCAATACACGCAATTAATTGCGCGCCGTGTAAGAGAATTAAACATTTACTGTGAAATTCACCCTTTCAATAGAATTCCTGAAAATTTAAATAATTTCAAAGCAGTGATTTTATCTGGTAGTCCATCTTCAGTTCGTTCTGAAGAAGCACCTCACCCAGATTTATCAGAAATTAGAGGTAAAAAACCTTTATTAGCTGTTTGTTATGGAGCACAGTATTTAGCTCATTTTTCAGGAGGATTAGTAGCACCATCAAACACAAGAGAATATGGTAGAGCTAATTTATCTTTCATAAAAAACGACGAAGAATTTTTCAAAAGTATTTCAGAAGGCAGCCAAGTATGGATGAGCCACTCTGATACGATAAAAGAATTACCTACAAACGGTGTTTTATTAGCTAGTACGCATGATGTAGAAAATGCTGCTTATAGAATTGAAGGAGAAACTACATATGCTATTCAGTTTCACCCAGAAGTATACCACTCAACAGACGGTACTCAATTACTTAAAAACTTTTTAGTAGATATTGCTGAAGTTGAACAGAACTGGACTCCAAATTCTTTTGTTGAGTCAACTGTTAACGGTTTAAAAGAGAAAATTGGTGATGATAAAGTTATCTTAGGTCTTTCTGGTGGAGTTGATTCTACCGTAGCTGGTGTTTTACTACACAAAGCTATTGGCGACAACCTTCATTGTATTTTTGTTAACAATGGTTTATTAAGAAAAGATGAATTCTCTAGTGTACTTAAGCAGTACGAAGGAATGGGATTGAATGTTAAAGGTGTAGATGCTTCTGAGCGCTTTTTAACTGCTTTAGAAGGAATAAGTGATCCTGAAACAAAACGTAAAACAATTGGTAGAGTTTTTATTGAAGTTTTTGATGATGAAGCTTCAAAAGTAGAAAATGCTAAATGGCTAGCACAAGGTACTATATATCCTGATGTAATTGAATCTGTATCTGTAAACGGTGGTCCATCAGCAACTATTAAAAGTCATCATAACGTAGGAGGACTTCCTGATTTTATGAAATTAAAAGTAGTTGAACCATTACGCATGATTTTTAAAGATGAAGTAAGACGCGTTGGTGCTTCTATGGGAATAGACAAAGAACTTTTAGGTAGACATCCTTTCCCTGGACCTGGTTTAGCAATTCGTATTTTAGGAGATATAACTGCTGAAAAAGTACGTATACTACAAGAGGTTGATGCTATTTTTATCAATGGACTAAAAGAAGATGGTTTGTATGATAAAGTATGGCAAGCTGGAGCTATATTATTACCTGTAAATTCTGTTGGTGTTATGGGTGATGAAAGAACTTATGAAAAAGTAGTTGCTTTGAGAGCTGTTGAAAGTACTGATGGTATGACTGCTGATTGGGTAAACTTACCATATGAATTTTTACAAAAAACATCTAATAAAATAATTAATAATGTAAGAGGCGTAAACAGAGTTGTATACGATATTAGCTCAAAACCTCCTGCAACTATTGAGTGGGAATAATCTAAAAAAGTTTATTTTCGTTGTATAAAGTGTAAACTGAATATATTTTTTACCTTTTTATTTAAAAGTAATGTATATTTGGTTTACACTTTGTATTAAAAATTATAATTAAATCAAAAGGGAAACGTTCTAGTGATGCAGTATGTATATTCTAAAAAAAAATGTATGAATACAATAAAGTTCTTGACTTTTACTTTAATATTGAGTTTGTTTTTTTCTTGTAGCCAACAAAAAAGATATATTTCTTATAAAGTAAAAGAAGGAGAAACAATGCGAGACATCGCTAAAAGAATTAATGTAGAAACAGAAGATTTAGTTAGATTAAACCCAGATATCGGAGATAGTCCTTCAGCAAATAGTACTATCATTATTCCTAATCCTGAATATCAAAAAACAATACCTTTAATACAAAAAGGTAAAGAAACAAAAAACACCAATGAATCTGTACCTTCTGAAGAGAAAGATATAGAAGATATAAAAAAAGACACTGAAAACGAAACTTCTCAGTCTCCTGACTCTACTCAAATAGTTAGAACTGTTTATGAGTTTAAAGATCATACTGTTCAACCAGGAGAAACAGTATACAGAATCACAAAAGAATATAATATTTCTAAAGACGATCTAATTAAATGGAATCCGCAATTCCCTAGAATTAAAGACAATTATTTAGACGTTGGTCAAAACTTAAAAATTAAAGTTGCTGAAAAAAAATTAATCTATATTTCTAGAGAAGAAGATTTGAAAAATCACGTAACTCATATCGTTAAACCAAAAGAAACAGTTTATGGTTTAACTAGATTCTACAACATATCTAAGGAAACATTAATTCAAATGAATCCTGAATATCCAGAAATAGTTGATGATAAATTAGATATTGGTCAAGTTTTAAGAATAAGACCTATTGAAGAAAAAATAGAAACAGACGAATTGGCTATATACACAGATTCTATTGCTGAAAATGATGAATCTATAAAATTAGCTTTATTATTACCTTTTAGAGCTAAAGAATATGACAGTATTAACTATGAAGATATTTTTGATAAGAAAAAAAACAAAAAATCAGCTAGTGCTGCAAGATTAGCAAATATTGTTACTGATTTTTATTTAGGAGCAGAAATGGCAATTGATTCTATCAGAAATCAAGGGATAGACATTGACGTATCTGTTTTTGATACTGGAAATAGAGGAAAACTAGTTTCTAAAATTTTAGAGCAAAATAGCTTAGATGAAACTGACGTAGTTATTGGTCCTTTTTATTCTGATAAAACTGAACTGGTTGCTGATAAAGTAGATGTTCCTGTAGTTTTCCCTCATTTTTCAAAGAATCAACAACAATTCTCATCTTCTAAAATTATAAAATCTGCACCTGATAAAGAAACTCATAGTGAATTTTTAGTAAGCCATTTAAAGAGCTTGTATAAAGGTGAAAATATTTTTCTTGTTGGTGATGGAAGCGAAGAATCTAACGACTTAGTTAAAAGTATGCTAACAGGCTTAAAAAAACATGATTCAATAGAAAAAATTCATGTTTTAAAACCTAAAGATGGATACATTAAAAAAGAGCGTTTTACCAATGAAATGAAAGAAGGTGTTCATAACTGGGTAATTTTAACTTCTGATGATAATGCAGCTGTTGCTGACGCTTTAAATAGTATGGTTGTTTTACCTGAAAATATGACCGCGCAAGTTTTTGCTGTAGAAAAAAACAGAGCTTATAATGAAGTTGATAATAATACTTTAGCTAGAATAGATTTTACCTACGTAGCTAATAATTATTCTGAGTCGGATAATGAAAAAATTAAAGCTTTTAACAAAAAATATCGTCTAAAAAACAAAGATATTCCTTCTGAATATTCTTTTAAAGGATTCGATATTACTTATGACATCTTAATAAGAATGGCTTCTGGAGAAAAACTTACAGATACATTTAAAGAAGGAGTTTCATTACGTTTAAAAAATAAGTTTCAATACTCTAAAAAGCTTTTTGGAGCTACTAGTAATAAAGGTTTATTTATAGTAAAATACAATCGTGATTTAAGTTTAGAGCGATTGAGATAATAATTAAATCTTATAAACAACATAAAAGCCTTTTGAAATAAGTTTCAAAAGGCTTTTATGTGTTTTAGAATGTAATCTTTCGTCTACTATCGATTCTCATACATTTCTGAGTAATATTTTTGATAATCTCCATTCACAATATTCTCAACCCAATCTGTATTTTCTAAATACCATTTAACTGTTTTTTCTATTCCTTCTTCAAACTGTAACGAAGGTTCCCAGCCTAACTCATCTTTTAATTTAGATGAATCTATGGCGTATCTGTAATCATGTCCTGCTCTATCGGTAACATATGTAATTAAGCTTTCAGAAGCTCCTTCTTCCCTACCTAATAACCTATCTGCAGTTTTTATTAAAACTTTAATCAAATCAATGTTTTTCCATTCATTAAATCCACCAATATTATAAGTGTCTCCTAATTTTCCTTTGTGAAAAATAACATCAATTGCTCTAGCATGATCATTAACAAACAACCAATCTCTAACATTTTCTCCTTTTCCATAAACTGGTAAAGGTTTATTATTGCAAATATTGTTTATAAACAACGGAATTAACTTCTCAGGAAACTGATATGATCCGTAATTATTGGAACAATTAGAAATTACTATTGGCAATCTATATGTATCGAAAAAAGCTCTTACAAAGTGATCTGAAGAAGCTTTAGATGCTGAATATGGAGAATGTGGATCATAAGGCGTTTTCTCAGTAAAAAACCCCTGATCTGTTAAACTACCATAAACTTCATCCGTAGAAACATGGTAAAATAAATTATTCTTAAAATCACCATTCCAATTACTTTTTGCTGCTTGTAATAAATTTAATGTTCCTATTACATTTGTTTTTGCAAATGATAATGGATCTTTTATAGAACGATCTACGTGTGACTCAGCTGCTAAATGAATAACAGCATCAATATTATATTCAGAAAAAATATTATCTATTATTTTTTCATCACAAATATCTGCTTTCACAAACGTATAATTAGAGGCGTTTTCAATATCTGTTAAGTTTTTTAGATTTCCTGCATATGTTAATGCATCTAAATTAATGATGTTGTAATCAGGATACTTATTTACAAATAATCGAACTACATGTGAACCTATAAAACCAGCCCCTCCAGTGATTAAAATGTTTTTCATTTATTTATTTTCAAGTTTAAATATGCATTCTTTTAACGAATCTTTCCAGTAAGGAATTTCAATTCCAAAATCTTCCTTTATTTTAGATTTATTCATTACAGAATAATTGGGTCTTTTAGCAGGTGTTGGATAATCTTTTGTTTCTATAGGATTTATTTTACAATTAAGATTGGCTAATTCCATAATATTTTTTGCAAAATCATACCATGAAACTACTCCTTCATTTGAATAATGATAAACTTTTGATTTATTAGATAAATCTTCATTTATTAAATATAAACATACTCTAGCTAAATCTCTAGCATATGTTGGAGAACCTATTTGGTCAAAAATAACTCCAAGATTATCTTTGTCTTTTCCTAATCGTAACATTGTTTTTACAAAATTATTACCAAAACTAGAATATACCCAAGATGTTCTTATTATAAGACCTTGAACCTTAGAATCTAAAAACACTTCTTCTCCCTTTAGTTTAGTTTTACCATAAACTCCTATAGGATCAACATCATCGGACTCTTTATAAGGAAGAAAATTTTGTCCATTAAAAACGTAATCAGTAGATATTTGAATAAACTTTCCCTTACCTTCTAATGCTAATATTAAATTCTCTACTCCACCTACGTTTACTTGCTGAGCTAACTCAGTCTCAGATTCAGCCTTATCTACGGCTGTATAAGCCGCACAATTAATTACACAATCAATACTATTATCTTTAAAATATTTTTTTACTTTAATAGAATTAGTGATATCTAGACTTTTTGAAGTCTCGAAAAAATAATTGTGTTGAGAAAAATTTTTAGATTCAATCTGTATTTCTGATCCTAATTGACCAGAGGCTCCTGTTATTAATATGTTCATTTTTAGTAGACTTTTAGTCTTTTACTAAATTTAATAAATATTGTCCGTAGTTATTTTTCTTTAATGGTTCAGCCATTTTTCTTACTTGATCCTTATCTATATACCCCATATACAAAGCAATTTCTTCTAAACAAGCCACTTTTAATCCCTGTCTTTTTTCTATAGTCTCTATAAACTGTCCTGCTTCCATTAATGAATCATGAGTTCCTGTATCTAACCAAGCAAATCCTCTTCCCATTAATTGAACTTTCAAATTTTGATCTTGTAAATATTTTTGATTCACAGATGTAATTTCAAGTTCACCTCTATTTGATGGCTTTACATTTTTGGCTATCTCAATCACATTATTCGGATAAAAATACAAGCCAACAACTGCATAATTTGATTTAGGTTTATCTGGCTTTTCTTCAATTGAATTTACATTTCCTTCGCTATCAAAACCAGCAACTCCATATCTATTTGGATCTTTCACATAGTATCCAAAAATTGTGGCTTTATTTTCTTCTTTAACATTTTTTATAGCATTTTTTAATAATTCGGGTAATCCATGACCATAAAAAATATTATCTCCTAAGATCATACAGACATCATCATTACCTATAAATTCTTCTCCTAAAATAAATGCTTGAGCTAAACCATCGGGTGATGGTTGCTCTTTATAAGTAAGTTTAATTCCTAAGTCCTCTCCAGAACCTAACAGTTTTTGAAAATTTGGTAAATCGACAGGAGTTGAAATAATAAGAATCTCTCTTATACCAGCCAACATTAATATAGACAACGGATAATAAATCATAGGCTTATCATAAACAGGTAATAACTGTTTTGATATTCCTTTGGTTATTGGATATAACCTAGTTCCTGACCCGCCTGCTAATATTATGCCCTTCATTTTGTTGTAAAATTATATCTGCTAAATTAAAAAAATAACCTCAGAAAAATTTCTGAGGTTATTTTTTTAATAATTTATGTATGGATACCTTAATTCTATCTCTATCACTATCTGTTAAATTTGATCCTGAAGGAAGGCATAATCCTTCTTCAAATAATTTTTCTGAAATATTGCTTCCATAAAATAAACAATCCTTAAAAACAGGTTGCATATGCATTGGCTTCCATAATGGTCTTGATTCAATGTTATCCTCTAGCATTGAAAACCTTAAATCTTCTCTACTAAAACCAGTTTTTTCTTTATCAATGATTATAGAACTTAACCAATGATTTGAAAAATAATTAGAATCAGGCTCTTTTAAAACTTCTATTCCTTCGACTTCTGCAAATAGTTCCTTGTAAAATTGATTATTTACCCTTCTAAACCCTATATGTTCATCTAAAACCTCCATTTGTCCTCTACCAATACCAGCTGTAATATTACTCATCCTGTAGTTATATCCTACATGAGAATGTTGATAATGCGGAGCATTATCTCGAGCTTGCGTTGCTAAAAAAATCGCTTTATTCTTATCTTCTTGATTATTACAAACCAAAGCACCTCCACCTGAAGTAGTTATAATTTTATTTCCATTGAAAGATAAAACTCCAAAATCTCCAAAAGTACCACATTTTTGACCTTTATAAGTTGAACCAAGAGCTTCCGCAGCATCTTCTATTAAAGTAATTTCATATTTTTTTGAAATGTTTAAAATCTCGTCCATTTTTGCTGGCATTCCATATAAATGAACTACAATAATTGCCTTTGGTTTACTTCCTTTACTAATAGAATTTAGAATTCCTGCTTCCAATGCTAAAGGACACATATTCCATGTATCTTTTTCACTATCAATAAATATAGGTTCAGCTCCTTGATATTTAATTGGATTTGCTGAAGCAGAAAATGTCATACTTTGACATATTACATTATCTCCAGATTTTACACCTGCTAAAATTAAAGCTAAATGTAAAGCAGAAGTACCTGATGCTAAACAAGCCACTTTAGAATTTTCCTTTACATATTTTTCCAAATCCTCTTCAAATCCATTTACATTTGGTCCTAATGGCGCTACCCAATTAGTATCAAAGGCTTCTTGTACATATTTTTGTTCTCCACCTCCCATATGAGGTGATGATAACCATATTTTACTCATAACTAAATTAAAATAAACACTTTACTTGTCTGTAATTTTTATTGATATTTCCCGAACTAATATCGATTTACGAAGATTCCCTTCATCATCTCTACTTCTAAAATCAGAATAAACAATTAAAAATTCATTTTCTGACATAGCAACCAAATTTGTATAGCCACATGAAACTTGTCCTTTTAATCCATTAACCCTTAACATTTCTATAGGATCAGACCATTCTAATTCTTCTTTTTTAGTATCTAAAAATCGAACCTGAACACCAGGTCTACCATATGATAGTACTAATACTCCATTATTTAAAAGTAATAATTGAGGTAAAACTCCATGATTTGTAATTGCTTTAGGTTTAGACCAACTTTCCCCTAAGTCATTAGAAATAGTCATATACATAGGTGCAGATCTATAAGTAGGTGAAGATCTAAGTATACATACTATTTTTTGATCATTTACAATTTGAAAAATAGGTTCAGTAAACCCATAAAAAGTTCTATACTTAAAGTTATCTTGATCTAAATTCTTATTAATAGAAAAAGGAATTTTACTTATCTGACTCCATGATTCTCCATCATCTAATGATTTATAAAAAGCTACTCCTGATGGATTAATATTATCATTTTCATCACGAAAAAAATACGGGTATTGGCATGTTAATAAACTTCCATCCTTTAATTTCATCACCCTTCCCCATAATTGATTATAATATATCCCCTTAAATGAATGTTTAATTGTTTTAGGTAAATATGAAACTATAGATTTACTTATTTTTTTAACTCCTTTTTTAGTCTTTATAGAATTAAAACTTGTAAGTGAATCATTAAGGTTTTCTACATTATAGTAAACCAATTCATCATATTTTTTAAAACTTATTAAGTCCTTTTTTTTACTTTTTGATATTTTTGATATTTTTGAATCGTCTTTAAATCCTATATGGGGAAAATTACTTACTTTATATTTCTTAGAATATAATTTTAGTTTACTTCCATCAGATAAAGATACCCCTTCATCATATGGAAGTTTTTCATTATTAAAAAACCATGATTTCCCATTATCTTTAGAGAATTTCCATTCTGTTTTAGGTCTTGCCAAAACATCATCTTCATTCATATTCCATATAACTGCTAATGTATTTTCATTTTTTTTTATTAACCTTGGAAACTGAACAAATCCCCAACCCTGAGGTTTTCTTGCTTTAAAAACAGTCTTTGGTCTTTGAATATGTATGCTAAATTTCTCCTTTTCATTTTTTTTGTAGATTATATTAATTGGATTTTCATATACTTTAATTCCGAATTTTACTCCATCATCATATACTTTATTTAAATGTTCATTCCAAGTTATTTTTTTAACTTTTTTTTTTCTAACTGTTTGGCAAGAGAAATTAATGCTAAATAAAAATATACTTATAAAAAATAATTTCATCTATTTTATATTATAGTCCTTATAACCATGAAAGCTTCAGCTCTTTTAACACCAATAGTAGCTCCTCTAAATTTAGATAAAGATTCTAAACATTCTAAAGATCTAGGATTTGGAAACTCTTTAAGTTGACTTTTAAAACACTTCATAGCTTCTAACTTAGACTCAAAAGAGCCAGTTATATCAACAAAATGAGTAGGAATAAAAGCATCATCACCAAAAGGAGGTGCCCATTCTGTTTCAGAAAGAGTTTCATAGGCAAATATAGATTTTACAGAGCATTCATTTACAGGTCTTGCTGCAACATAACATGCATTAGCTACAATTGTATGATCAGAATGAATATCACCTCTATGTGGAATATACATTTCTCTGATATTGTTTTCCTTAACTACTTTACTAATTTCTCTGGCTATCTCTGCAGAAGATGTTATATCTAATTCTGGTGCATGAAATTCTAGAAAAAGTGTTTTTTTAACACCTAAAATCTTATGTGATTCTAGCGCTTCTTTTCTAACATTAGAAACTCTTTCATCTGAATATAATTTAGGAGTTCCTCTTGTTACTATTAAGACTATAACGTTATTTCCTTCATTAGATTTTCTCTTAATTAGGCCTCCGCAACCTAAAACCTCATCATCTGCATGAGGTGCTACAATTAATATATCTTTCATTTTATAATAATTATTTTATTTAATAAACATCAGAATCACTATAAGAAAAATACCAATTCCTAAAATCTTTAAGTATATTTTGATTCTCACTCTGATTTCTAGAACCTAAATAAGTAGGTCTACCTCCAATTAAAAATCCATTTCTTTCTAAATATATATGTCTTTTATCAAATAATGACAACCAAATATTAAACGTTTTAATTGAAACTTCAAAATGATTTTTTATATGTGATAAAAACTTTGGTAATAATTCTAATTTTTCAAAAGGTATCCCATTTTCTACTATAAAAATATTATAAACGCCTTCTTCTTCTGTTGGGTATTTTTTGACAACTAAAAAGGCTTCTACTTCCATATTTTCAGTATATTCAAATGTTATATATTCAACATTTGGGTTATCATTAAATCTCCAATTTAAATACTTGGCGTTTCTATCAACTTTTACATCAAAATTACTTGTAATCGATTTAATAATATTTTCATGATTATTATTAAATACTTTACATAGTTTTATATTTGAATTCTTTTCAGACTCAATTTTTTCAGAGTCTTTTATTAAGTGATTTATTACTCCTAAATCATTCCATTTTAACTTTTTTATAAAACCATAATGTGAATTATTATTAGGGAAGCCCCATATTGCTTGCACATTTTTATTTTCCTCTAAATCTTTATATAAAGCTTCAGCTAAACTCCCAAAGATACCTCGTCTACCATAATCTGGATGAGTCATCGTAGTCATAGACAGAGCTCCTAAAACCGTTGTGTTATTTACACTCATTTGAACAGGGCTAACCGCATAGTGACCAACTAATGTCTCTCCACTCCACATTAATTTTATCATGTGCTTACCAGCAGGGTTGTTTTGAAACCTCCAATACCAATATTCAGGGTTCATTGGTCTCTCAAATACTAACTCAAATAATTTAAATATTTGATATTCATCTCCTTCTTTAAAATTTTTTATTTCCATTATTTATATTTTTAGTTAGCTTTATTAAATAATTTTTTTTCCCCTATTAAAACAATTCGAATCGTCTTTAAAATAATTTTTACATCTAGGATAAAAGATAAATTATCAACATAATATTTATCCCAATACCCTTTTTCTTCAAATGTCAAGTATATACTTCCCTTAACTGCAGCTAAACTCGATAGACCTGGTTTTACTTTAAACCTTTCTTCCCAATGTTTCCCAAAACGTTCCTTCATTTTTGGCAAACATGGCCTAGGGCCAATTATAGACATGTCTCCTATAAAAACATTTAACAATTGAGGTAACTCATCTATTTTAGTTCTTCTTAAAAAAGCTCCAACTCTAGTAATTTCAGAATCTCCTTCAAAAACTTGTTTATATTGACTTCTTTCTTTATCCGTCATTGTTCTAAACTTATAAAACTTAAATAGTTTCTGGTCCTTACCAAGTCTTTTTTTTATGTAAAAAACAGATCCTTTTGAATCTATTTTTATACAAAAAACAACCAATAACAGAACAGGAAAAAGAAAAAGCAAAGCTACTAATGATAATAAAATATCAAATACTCTTTTAAAAAATAAATTATACATTTTCTTTAATTAATTGTCCTTTATTATTTAATTTAATCCCTGTTTTTAAAACTTTTGCAGGGTTACCAGCTACAATACAATTACTCTTTACATCTTTAGTAACTATTGCTCCAGCTCCTACAACTACATGATCACCTATCACTACCCCTGGCATAATTATAGAGTCAATTCCTATTAAACAATTTTTACCAATGTATGTATTGACTTTCATTTTCCTTAAATGATCATGAGCTAATATAACTGAATTTGCTAATACCCAAGTGTTTTCTCCTATATGAATCCCTTTAGGGTTTATACTCTTATCTAATCTTGCTTTATAAGATATTATGACATTTTTCTCGATGTTCATTCTATATCTCTTACGCAAAAAAAAAGGGTAAATTTGAGATAAAAAATTCCAAATAAGTCTACGCATTATTAATTGTTTTTATAATTTTGCTAATAATATCTTTTACTAAAAATTTAGGTTTCCAGCCATAATTTAAAAGCTTTTCACCATTTAACATAGAACTGTTTTTTACAGTTAAGTCATCCCCGTAAATAATTATACCTTTTTTCTCATAAGATAATTGTTTTTTTATTTCCTCACAGTATTCTTTCATACTAATATTTTCGCCTGAAACATTTAAAACAGACTCTTCATTTATTTTATTATCTATCAAATATTTGACAACCCCAACTACATCTTCTACATCTATTAAGTTCGTATTATTATTCGGGTTACTTATTAATGTTTCTTTATTTTGAATACAATTTGTAATAACAGTTCCGTAAAAACCTAACTGATTAATATCTTTTGTATTTAAAATACGTGGTAATCTCAAATTTAACACATTTGATTGAACATTAAATTCTTTTATTGATGATATAAAATCTTCAATTATTAATTTCTGAAAAGCATAACTTGTTTTTATTTCTACACTAGATTCTTCAGTTTTAGAAATATTTTCTTTTTGATCATAAACTGATTGAGATGAAATATTTATTATTTGAGGAATTTTAGCTTTTGATATCTTAGGTATCATTTTATAAATATACCTAATTGCATCATATTTTAAACTGTCTTCTTCATATGCTAATGCTCCTACAAAATTAACTAAAACATCAGATTGTGTAAAGCAATTTGAAAGCTTAAAGCTTTCACTGGAAACAATTTCAAAAATAGGATTAGAAAATATTTCTCTATACTTTTTAATTGATTTCTCCCTGGAAATTAAATATATTTTATAATATTCTTTATGATCTATTGCCTCTAAAAAACATTTTCCTAAAGAACTTCCAGCTCCTAAAATTGTTAAAACTTTCTTTTCTGTTTTTTCTTTAGGTATAGTACTACAAGCTACTTGACGAACTCCTAACTTATTATAAGCGTAACCTTTAATTGAAGTTTCTTTACCTAAAAAATCTCTCACTAGGTAATCCACTTCATTAAACCCTAATAATGCTCTATTTCCTGTTATCCCTGTGAACCTCATATTCATTTCGAAAAACCAAAGACCATTAGGTGTTATCCTTCCCTGAATATTAACCGGCCCTTTTACTTTTTTATTTTCTAAAATTGGAACAAATTTTAGTATCTCATCTATATACTCAAAAGAATCAGGATTAATTGGACTTATAAATATCGGAACCCCATTTTTTAGTGTGTTTTTAGAAATAAAAACTGCAACGTATTTTGAATCTTTATTAAATAATAATTGAATAGAAATTTCTGATTTCTGAATAAACTTTCCTTTATTTACTGCTTCTTTAATTGCCTTATAATTAATATCATCTTCTTCAGGAAACAAATAAGGTTGTATTATATCTTCTTCTTTTAAACCTTTTAAATCATCTTCAGTATTGATAATAGTAATTCCTTGTGATGCTGAACCTCCACTAGGTTTAACTATTGCTGGAAAGATTGTTGTATCTATATTTTTTTTAAACTCATTAACTGAAAGAGTTGGTACTATTTTACACCCTTTTGGAGAAAAATAATCATACCAAATTTGTTTGTTTCTACTTATTTCTGTGACACTCGGTTCAGAAACCAATACTTTTATTTTAGCTTTTTCAAATTTATCTAAATTATTTGCGAATAATGTTAATTCATGATCATGACCAGGTATCACTATATTTACATTATTTTCTAAGCAGATATTAACTATTTCATCTATATATCCTTTAGAATATAAGCTACTTACCTTATAAAATTTATCACAATAACTATGAGCATATACGTTGTTATTTCCGTCGCATCCAATCAAAACATAATCTCTTTTTAAATTTAAAGAATCAATAACAGATTGACCAACTCCAGATCCTACACACGTTACAAGTACTTTTATCATTTCTTAAATGTTTTTTCTAGTTTAGATGAATCAAATTTTGAATATGTCCTATCATTTTTATTTTTTTTATGATTACAATTTTTAATATGATTAACAAGTTCCTGAAAAGAATTTGCATATAAAAAATTATCTTCTTTAGGTTCATTATCAAAATTTTCACAGTTTAATTTGATGACATTCTTACCTAGGGCTAAACCTTCATATAAAACAGTAGATTTATCTCCTATAATAATATTATAATTTAAAATATTTATAAAAGAATCAATAGTACCTTCATCAATAATTATATTATCATTATTATCTATAATTTTCATTTCCTTTTCTTTTATTCCTTCTTGAGGATGTAACCTTATAACAAAAGTAAAATTTTTTATATTTTTTGCTAATTTTTCTGTTATCAAGAAAATTTCACTTGTTATATTAGGAGATGAAGCTATTAATACACTCTTATTAATGCTTTTTTTATCTATTTTTATTCTTTTTTTAAGATAATCTATATAAGGAAAACCTAAATTTATTATTTTATCATTAGGTAAAGCAAAAAATTCTCCTTTTGATCTTTCTCCAAAAGCGAGGAAATAATCTGGGTCTACAACACTATTATAAATTCCAGAATATAAAACTGTTTTTTCTAAAGTAATTCCATGTTGTAATTCATATACTGAAACATCTAATGATTTAGCAGCTACTATAGCTGATGTATAAATTTCTCTAGAAACTATAAAAATTCTTTTAGCTCCAAGAGATTTTATTTTTTTCTTATATTTTTCTTTTTTTACAAAAAAAACAGATAATTTTAAATAAAAACTGAATAGATCTTTCTTACCTAAATCAAACTCTTTTTTTAACAAGTTAAATAAGTTCTTGATTTTTTTTTGATGTTTTACATATAACCTAACCATTTGAAATGGGACTGTAAAAAATGTTTCTATGTCTATTGAATCTATATAAACAACTTTGTTTGAGTTATGCCTGGGTTCTAATTTCTTCCCAGACAATGTTTTTTGAAAAACAACAAAGCTTTCTCCTATTAAAGTTTGTTCAATTAATGGATCTGTAAATCTATCTATATATTCCATTTTAGAAATTCTTGTTAATCTTGGAAATGCAAATACGATATTTTCGATCTTTAGCTTCTTTATTTTTTTAAATTGTCTTTTTGATTTTAGATAATTAGTAATAACATCAATTACTTTTATCTTATTTTTTGTTGTTTTATTTCTAAATTCTGTTTTCCTTTTGAGATAATTTAACCTAAACGAAAACCTTAATATTCTCCATATAGGAATATCATCAATTTTAATACTATCTAAATCTAGATTCTTTTCTATTTTAATTAATCTGTTTAACTCTTCTTTTGTCATTGAATGCTACTATTGTAAGTAAAATTAAAACATAGTCAAATAATGTTAGAAAAATTACACTATCTGTCCAACTTCTAAGCAAAATAGTAATTAATAATCCTGCAAAAAAAAGATTTTTCTTTATTAAATTAAAGAATGAAATTAATAATAAAAATATTATTATAAAAAAAGCAAATCCAGAAAAATAATGTAACCTAATAAACGAATTATGAGGATTTAAACCATAATATTGAAACCAATAATTATTTTCATAATTATAACCCGTAAAAAAAGTAATATTATTTATATTAGAAAGGTAAGCTTCTTTTATTATATTACGAGAAGGTGAATCTACCCCTGACTTAGAAAATTTTTCAAAAAATTGCATTTTTTCAAAAGCATTCAATAACATACTCCATTTTAATCTAACAACAACTATTACTGGAATAAAAAACATTAAAAATGTAACTATTTTTCTTAACACTCCTTGTTCTTTCCATTTTAACCAAACAACAAGCATTAAAAGGAATAAGACTGTAATTATACCAGATCTTCCTTTGGCTAATATGGAAAGAAACAATCCAATAATAACTGGCAAAATTGGCATTTTTTCTTTTTGTATGTATTTTATTATATATATAGTAGATATATTCATTATAATAATGATAGATATATAATTTTCACTAACAAGGTTTAATACTCCTGTTAAATTTCTTCTAAAATAAAAGTATATCAATATGTATGATGAGAACACATAAAAAGGCACTTGGAGTATCTTAGTATTAAATTTATTTTTATAAACAAAATATGCTACTAATGGAGAGGAAAGATAATACAATATTAGAGGTGTAAATGTATCATTTATAACTTGTACAAACAGTGTAAAAATAAAAATACAAATAAATAACCTAAATAAACGTACTGGTACTTTTAATACTGAGTTTGAATTTTCAACTTTAACACTCATATACAAAGAGATACCTAACGATATCCCAAAAAAAACTATTCTAACAGTATCATTAAACATATAATATATGCTTGCTATGAACATGTAGAAAGATAAAATAACACTATTATGAACTTTCATAATTAAACATCTATCACTTTAGGGTTCTTTAAAATTTTCTTCACCATACCTGTAGCTTCACGCAACCCTCTATAATTAAAGTAAACAAAGACAATAATAGGTAGTGTATATAACCAATCATTATATTTAGAATTATAGATTGTTATTAATAAACTTAAAACAAAAGGAAACATCCATTTTAATGGAAAAACATCTCTAAAAGTATTTATTAAATCATATTTAACTGATATTAATTTTCTTCCATATTTTGTTATTAAAATTATGTAAACAAAATAAGTTATCATGGTAGATATGATCACGTACTCATATGAACAATCAAAAAAACAAATTAATAAATAACTTAACAATATATTTAGAACCAATCCTATTAAAGCCATAAAACTAATTTGTTTTTCTTTTTCTTTCGCTACAATAAGTCCCTGATAACCAAAAGAATTTGTATAAACAACTGTAGTTAAAGCGATAATTGAAAAAACAACTTTAGTCGATTCATATTCAGGGAAAAATGTTATTAAAAATGGATATAAAAAAATAATAATATGAATACTAAAATGTGAGACAGTAACATAAGCATTCCTAAGTATGTTTAATAGCTTAATAGATTGTTCATTTGAATTATTTGAAAATCTATTTAATAATTTGGGGTATATTAAAAATGCTATAGATTGGAATAAAAGTAATACTGAATTTGCTAAAATAAAAGCAAAAGTAAAAAAACCAAATTCTTTTATGGTATAATACTCACTAACAAAAGTTCTTGTAGAGATTATTATAAAATAAAAACAGGCATTATATATAAACAAGTAAGTAGCTTTAATCTGTATTTTCTTCACTAATTTCCAATTTATTTTAGGCAAAAAAGAAAGTGGTCTCGTAGTTATAAAAAACAAAAAAGCAGTAAACACTGCTATTAAATTAGCATAAACTAATGCCCATAACAAATCTTCTCCTTTATAAAAAAAAGTAGTTATTAATATTCCTATTGGTAATACAGACTGGTTAAAAGCCACAGCAACTAGTTTTCCATAGACTCTAAATATATTAGAAAAAAACAAATTAAAATGATTTAAAATAGCTATAACAATAACATAAGGTATAAATTTTGTAAAAGAATATTTAGTTCCTATATCAATTGAGTATATAGTTGTTACTAAAAAAAACAATATTATTAAAACTGATAGTATTAATAGTAATGTTATAGAGACACCTATTATCTTTGACACGTACTTTTCATCTGATTTATTGACTGATGCAATAGCAGTTGTTGCATTGGATATACCAAAGTTAAACCTCATCAAATATTGTAATACAAGTGTTATAAAACCCCAAACACCAAGATAATAAACACCAAGATATTTAGCTATCAATAATGAATTAACAAACTGTATTATATAAGTTAAATATCTACTTATTGTATATAAAAATACTTTATTTTTTATAAACTTAATCAAAATCCTCTAAACTAAACGGTTTACCTTTTTTAACATCTTTATTTATAGATTTACCTAATACTTCACTATAATATTTAGGATGTAACCCATATCCAGGCCTTATTGATTTTAAATTATCTTTAGTTAAAACATCTCCTTTTTTCATATCTTTAACGATAAATAATGATCTCGCAAATTTTTTATTTTTTTTAACTTTATCTGATACCTGATAAGACACAGCTCCTAATAATTTTTCTGTATCTCTAACTTTAGTTACCATTTCAGTAAATTCGTTTACATCTAATGAAAAATCAGCATCTGGCCCACCTATAGATTTATCTAAAATAAAATGTTTTTCTATCACTTTGGCACCCAAAGTAGTTGCGATGGTAGGAGCTAAAGAACCATAAGTATGATCACTAAATCCTACTTCTACTCCAAATCTTGATTTTAAATCTGGTATTGTTTTAAGATTGGCTAATTCTAACGGGGCTGGATAAGAAGAGGTACATTTTAATAAAATAATATCATTATTCCCTACTTTTCTACATGTTTCAACTGCTAACCTTATATCGTCTTCTTCTGCAATACCAGTTGACATTATTATTGGTTTTCCTTTAGATGCAGCATATTCTATTAATGGAATGTCTTGAATCTCAAATGATGCTATTTTATAAGCTGGTACATTTAATTCCTCAAGAAAATCAACTGCAGTTATATCAAAAGGCGAAGAAAAACATATCAATCCTTCTTCTTTTGCTACCTCAAAAAGTCTTTTATGCCATTCCCAAGGAGTATATGCTTCATCATATAATTCATAAAGGGTTTTACCATCCCATAAGGTCCCGCTATCTATTTGAAAGTACTCATTATCACAATCTATTGTTATAGTATTTGGTGTATAGGTTTGTAGTTTAATAGCATCTGCACCTGTTTTTTTTGCTGCTTTAATTGTCTCTATTGCAACATCTAAATTACCATTATGATTAGCTGAGAGTTCTGCTATTATAAAACATGGGTTTTCTCCTCCTATTTCTTTATTACCTATTTTCATTTTTGAATTTTTTATCTATTTCAAATATATTATTCTTTGTTCTAATTTCTTCCAAAACTACAACTCCATTTCTAGCTTTAACTGATATTTTAGGCTTCACAGATAAAATTGTTCCTTCTTCAAAAGAAGCCCCTCCTTCCTTAACAGAAACTCTATCTATTATTATTTTTTGATTATCAAAAAAAGAAAAAGCACCTGGATATGGGTATGCTTGTGCTCTTACCCAATTTCTAATATCTTCTTTATTCCAACACCAGTTAATCTCTCCATCTTCTGGGGTTCTTTTCCCATAAAAACTAGCCTTAGATTCATCCTGAGGAAAAGTCTCTATAGTATCATTAATTATTAGATGTAAAACTTTATCAAAAAGTGGTATATACAGTTTTTTATATTTATCTAAAATATCAGCTCCTGTCTCATTTTCATTAATTTCGACTTTTTCTTGATAAATTATCTCTCCTGTATCACACTCAGGGTCTATCAAATGTGCTGTTACACCTGTTTCTTTTTCTCCATTTATTATTGACCATACATGTGGGGTTCTTCCTCTATACTTAGGTAATAAAGAACCATGTATATTGAAAGTGACCTTCTTAGAATGGTTAATAATATCCTCCTCTATTAAAAATAAATAATTTACAGATGCAATTACATCTACTTCTATATTTTTTATAAAATTATATGCTTTACCATTTCTAGGATTTCCTGAAAAACAAGGCACATTATTATCCAAAGCAAATTTTAAAATATCTTTTGATTTTCTATCCGTTAAAATAAAGCCTATTTCATAATTATTAAAAGAATATTCTAAAACAGAAAGCCCTAAATTACCACTACATAAAACACCTAATTTCAACATACTTCTTGTATTAATTTAAGAAATCGTTCTTCAATTTCACTATCGAACATTTGTTTCTGAATTTCTATATAATTATCATATCTCTCTAATGACAAAAACGTTTCAATAACTTTACTAAAATCAATTTTCGTAAAACTATTAATATTACCAATACCGTAAATAGCACCTTTATTCAAAAAGCTATTATATATTCGTTTTTGATTTTCTACATAATAGCCACATATTATAGGCATTTTCACACTACACAATTCATATAAAATAGTACTAGATGGGGCTATTGCAAAATTACTGTTTAACATTAATTCCATCATTTCATCTTCAGATAGATTTTGAAAGATTTGGACTTTTAAATTATTTTTAGAAATATCATATATTTCTTCATCTTTATATGCCGCTCCTATAACAACATTAATGGATTTTATTTTTTTTAATTCTAGAACAGCTTTTACTGCTTCTAATGTTAATCCATAAGGATCTGCCCCTCCAAAACAAATAAAAACAGAATCAACCTTATCTATTCCTCTATTCCTACTAGCTGCATTAATAAATTGAGGTCTCAACAATGAGAACTCAGTTCCTAATGCAAAAATAGTATACTTTTCTTTCGAATAATCACTTTGTATATAGCCTGGTGCATGGTTGATTACAATATCTGCATACATATGATTTTTAACTAAATCATCTATATATATCAATTTAAAACCAATCTCTTTTATTTCTTTTTGATATTCTGAATTGAATTGATATCCATCAGCTATAATTATAGATTCATGTTGGCTAAAGTTATCTTTTAACCAATTACTTTCTTTTGCTATTGTAATGTTTATTGGTATTAACTTTAATGAATAATTACTAGGGATGACACTTAGTTCTGAATCACTTTTAGTAACAAAGACAAAATCAAATTTATTTCTGTAAATCTCTACTAAACTAATTAAGCGGTAAATATGTCCTAATCCAATAGATGAATTACCATCAGCTCTAAAAAGAATTCTTTTTCTCATTAATAATTTTATATTTTATTTCAGCTAATTTCCAATCCACTTCATTATCTATATCTTGTCCTTCTAATTCTGATATTTCTATTGCTCCAGTATTATTAGTCCATAATCTTTTTTCTTTTAAGATTACTTTTGTATTAAAAAAATAAAATTGACCAGAATCATGAAACGCAGGTTCTAAGTCTTGAGATCTAGCATTCAAATTTTCTGGATAAAACATTAAAACTTCTCCATTTTTCTCATCTTTCCTCAACGACCTTTGTATCGGAAAACCATACTTCAATACAGGAAACACACAATCAAAATCATTATCAATTAGATGTTTGTACGCCTTAACTAATTTTTGATCATCAATAAAAGGGGCAGTAGGGTAAATACAACAAGTATTATTAAATTCTTTATCTAAATTAGAATATTCAGATAACACCTCCTCTATTACATCTATAGTAGTTGCAAAATCATCTGAATTTTCATCACTCCTCATGAAGGGTACAGTAGCCCCATATAATTTTGCAATCTCTGCAATTTCACTGTTATCGGTAGAAACCATAACTTCATCAAATAAGCCACTATTTATAGCTGCTTCTATTGAATAAGCTATTATTGGTTTACCTAAAAATAACTTAATATTTTTTTTAGGTATTCTTTTACTCCCTCCTCTTGCAGGTATAATCGCTAAATTACTCATCTATAAATTCTAATACCTTTGTAATAACAAAGTTTTGTTCGTCTTCTTTTAATGAAGGAAACATAGGTAAACTAATACATTTTGAATAGTAACTTTCTGCATTAACTAAATCCGCATTATTATATCCTATACCCATATAATAAGGCAAAGTATGCACTGGGATATAATGTATTTGGGCGAAAATATTTTGTTCTCTTAAAAAATCGTACAATTCTTTTCTTCTTTCTACCTCTATAACAAATAGGTGGTGAGCATTGTAAAAATTTTGTGGAAGATTCTGAAAGTTAATTTTCCCACTAAAAGCTTCTTTATATCTATCTGCTATCTCATTCCTTCTAATTACCCCTTGAACATTTTTAGACAATTGCGTAATACCCAATGCTGATTGAATATCTGTTAATCTATAATTAAACCCTAATTCTTGCATCTCATAAAACCACCCTCCATGGTTTTCATTCATATTCTCTTTAGTAATACCATGTGTTCTTAATAAAGATAGTTTTTTATATAATTTTTCAGAATTAGTTGTTATCATCCCTCCTTCTCCACAAGCTATATGTTTTACTGGATGAAATGAGAACACACCTATATCGGCATAACTTCCATTACCACACATTTGTTTGACTCCTTTAGAATCTATAAAATAACCTCCAGGTGCATGACATGCATCTTCAATTATCCATAAATCATGTTCATTAGCTAACTCTCTAAAAGATTCTAAATTTACAGGAAGACCAGCGAAATCTACAGGAATAATACCTTTAAAAAAACCTTTGGGTTTACTCTCTATAAGCTCTCTTGTCTTTTTTAATGATAATAAATACGAATCAGCATCAATATCTGCAAACCAAACCTCACCTCCAGCATATCTTATACAATTTGCAGATGCTGCAAAAGTAATTGGGGTAGTTATAACTCTTTCCCCTTCTTTTAATCCTAATGATAAAACCGCTAAATGTAAGCCTGATGTTGCATTATTAACTGCAACTGCATATTTAGCTCCCACATAGTCAGCAAATTTTTCTTCAAATTCTTTAACTTTTGGTCCTTGTGTTAAAAAATCTGCAGTCAATGTATTCAAAACTGCATCTATGTCATCTTGCTCTATATTTTGTCTTCCGTATGGTATTGCTTTCATTATACTTCAAAATTAGAATCCACATGCTTCCTAACTAGATCTCTAAGAGACTCTACTGTTTCCCATTCTGTATTATTCCCTGAGTCATAAGAAAACCCATCGGGAACATCAACTCCTCCAAATGCTTTTTTATATTCTTCTTTAGAATATTGAGAATATGGAGACTTTTGAGGTAAAATAGCATAATATTTACCTAAGTCTACCGTATTATACGAATCTGAAGAAGTTATCATTTCTTCGTGTAATTTTTCTCCAGGTCGAATACCCACAACTCTATGTTCTAATTCAGGAGCTATTGCTTTTGCTACATCTGGTATCTTATACGAAGGTATTTTAGGAACAAAAACCTCTCCTCCCCATGCTTTTTCAATGGCATAAAAAACCATTTCACACCCATCTTCTAAAGATATATTAAAACGAGTCATTCTATCATCTGTTATTGGTAAGAAGTTTGCTCCTTCTTTTCTTTTATTCAAAAAGAAAGGCATCACCGAACCGTTTGACCCCATTACATTCCCATACCTAACAACAGAAAACTTTATATTTCTATTACCTTTAATATTATTCGCCGCAATAAATAATTTATCAGACGCTAGTTTAGTTGCTCCATATAAATTAATTGGTGCAGCTGCCTTATCTGTAGATAAAGCTACTACATCTTTAACTCCACATTCTAAGGCAGCATCAATTACATTTTCAGCCCCATTTATATTCGTTTTAACACATTCCATAGGGTTATATTCTGCTAAATGAACATGTTTCATTGCAGCAGCATGAATAACAACATCTATACCTTCGAAAGCTCTAATTAAACGAGTTTTATCTCTAACATCTCCAATAAAATATCTAATTTGTGGAAATTTAGACTCGTTAAATTCCTGAGCCATCTGAAAATGTTTCTGTTCATCTCTAGATAGAATCACTAACTTTTTTACATTTGGATGGTTTTTTAATATTAACCTGGTAAACATTTTACCGAAAGAACCTGTTCCGCCAGTAATTAAAACCGATTTATTATTTAAGTCTAACATTTTTTATTTTTTCGCTAATTTTATTTAAAATTTATGCTATGTTTTTAAAATCAAATATTTTCACTTATCTTTAGAGTTTAAGCTTTCCTTTTCATGAACTTCCTTACGTAAACCACTACTTGAAAAACGATGTTCCCTTTTATTGAAGTATAATTTTATTCCTTTCTTTTCACAATAATCTCTTCCAGTAAACATTTTATTAGCATACTCATCTCCAATAATTCGCACATCAATATGAAAAGACATTAAAATATCTTCTAAATCTTGTTCAGTGGCATATGGAACTATTTCATCAACATATTTACACCCTCTAAGCTGTATGTATCTTTCTACTACTGATTGAACAGGTTTATTTTTATCTGGTCTATCTAAAGTCGGATCTGTTTGAAGACCACAGATCAAATAATCGCATTGCATTTTTGCTTCCTCCAACATTTTAATATGTCCGGCATGAAGTAAATCAAATGCACTAAAAGTTATACCTACTTTCATAATTCTTTCTTTTTTCGAAGGACAAATATATTAAGTTAATTTATATTGAAAAGTATTTTACTACTTTATTAACCTTTAATTTACAACAAATCCACCAAAGCAACTAATAAACAAACATCTTTTAATACACAATAAAAATAGAAGCGTCTTATTTTAAAATATTTAGATGCGGCTTTTACACTAAAAACTAAGGTCAATTCTAAAGAATCAATTTCAAGGAAACATCAATTTAGCTAGAATCAAATTGATTACTCACTTAATAATAGCCTTATGCAAAACACAAACAGTCACTTTCGAAAAAGTACTAAATACTTTTAACACTAAAGCTGAACCAACATCCTCTTCAAGAAGAATTCAACGATTTATAGTCAATTATACTTTGGATACTAGTTTAATAGCTCTATTAGTTTTCAACTTATTACCTCTTCAAGAAAAACTTGTGTTAAGTATTGATAGAACTAATTGAAAGTTTGGAAAAACCAATATTAATATTTTCATGCTTGGTGTTGTTTACAAAGGTGTGGCTTTTCCTTTATTATTTACAATGTTAGCTAAACGAGGGAATTTTAATAGCCAAGAATATATTGATTTATAAAACTTTTTGGTAAAGAGGTTATTGACTGTATTGTGGCAGACAGAGAATTTGTAAAGGAACAATGGTTTGATTTTTTAAACACTAATCAACTACACTATTATATTAGAAATCGTAATAATCTTAAAGTATTTCTCCCACATAAAAATAAAGAAATAAAAGCCCCATCTTTTTAACAACCTGAAGATCAATAAGTTTTTGCGATTTTATGAAATTATAAAGGTTAATAATCAATATTGTTATTTATTAGAAATAAAAATCATAGACAGAAAAATCTAAAGAACAATACCACAAAAAGCAGCAAATAGAAATGTGTTTTAAAGCTATGAAGTCTAGCGGATTTAATAAAAAAAAACACTTGACAAATATACATAGAATTGAAACCCCATACTAATTGTCATGATAGCTTTCATATAGACCTATTAAATAGGAAATTTTCACATAAAATGTAATCTATCAAAATTAAAAAACACCAAAGAAAAAGCTAAAAGTATATTCTAACACAGTCTAGATTTTATAAAAAAACCTAAACCCTATTAATCAACTAGATATATTTTTTTCATGCACTTAGAACTTAAACTTTAAAAAATAACATTAACTACTTACTGTATTCAATAGATAAGTGCAACACAGGTGTTTTTTAAGACTTCAATAGAATTGTTATAATTAAATCTTCTAATAAATCTGTAATTTAGCAATAATTCTACTTCTTTAATTCTTTGTTTGGATATTTTGTTAAGATCAGTTTTCTTTGGAAAAAAACGCCTAATTACACCTATTCTATTCACCCTTTGTCTTGAAAGAATATAAGTTCCTGTAAAGTGTATTTTTACTTTTAACTCTTTAGCTATTTTATAGTGATATGCAAATTATCAAATGTGATTATCTTTATCCAAGAACTACTAAAATTAGATAAAAGTTTACTCTTTTTTCTGATAGACCTGTTGTGCATTTTCACCTATTAAATATTCTAATATAGTTACTAATGTTACTCTATCTATCATTACCTATAATCCAGATTTGTGATTACCTCACATCATAAAATCTACTTCGACATCTTCTATAAGCTTGCACTTGAGATACTACTTCTGATCGTTCTTCTATTGAAACTCTATTAACTATTGCCTCTGGATTATCTTTTAGATTACCTCGTTTTTGTCTTATGCTCGTATGAAGAAGATATTTATAAAGATCTTTATATTGTTTATATTAAAGATGATTACTATGCTTTACGTTCCATATCCATTTATAAATAGTCTAATGGTTAACACATAACTCAATAGCTATTTGAGCTTCAATAAAACCAACCTTTAATAGACTTTGAATTTGATATCCTTGAGAAAAGAAGTAATTATTTGTAATATTTCATGCAAGATCAGTACCAATATTGAAACTAACACACTTGAGGATAACCCCAAAGCATTTTAAATATAAATATTGCACTTATTACTTGAACTTAGACTTAACAAACATTTATGTTGTTATATTAAAAATCACCAATAAACATTCTTTAGACACATATTTAGATTAAGTATATCTATAATAAAAAGTGTTTTTCTCTTTTATCAATGATTTGTTCATTTCTTACTTTATACATCAACTCAATAGAAGCTTTAGCATCTTGTAAAGTAAAACCATTACCTTGTAAAATTTCTTGATAAGATTTTACATGTAATTTTTCAAAACCTTTACTAAAATCAATCTCCTCTCCATTAATTGTAATAGAACGATACATCTTAGTTGTTTTGTTTTTTATCACACTTGACAAATTATCTTTATCTATAGACAAAAACCAACGAACCCTAGCTTTTTCAAACTCTAAATAACCAGCAGCTGTTTTATCATCTCTGTGATGCACATACGTATCTTGTAGACCACCAAATACCCAGCCTAGCATATCAAAAAAGTGAATACCTATATTAGCTATTACTCCACCAGACTTAGCATCATCTCCTTTCCATGAAATTGAATACCAATTACCTCTGGAGGTTATGTAGGTTAAATCTACATCATATTTCTCTTTGACACTTTCTTTTTCAACTCTTTCTTTCAGTTTTTTTATCTCCGGATGTAAACGTAACTGTAAAATTGTGTTTACAGAATTAACAGACTCTTTCTCTATAGCTTCTAACGCTTCTAAGTTCCAAGGATTTAAAACCAATGGCTTCTCACAAATAGCATTTGCTCCCAAACGAAGGGCTGTTCTAATATGCGAATCATGTAAATAATTTGGTGTACATATACTCAAATAATCTAACTGTAACCCTTCTCTTCTTTTTGTTTTTTCTATAAAACGATCAAAACGCTCATACTCTAAAAAAAACTTTGATTCAGGAAAATAATGATCTAAAACACCAACACTATCACTCTTATCTAAAGAAGCTATTAAATTATTACCTGTTTCTTTGATAGCTTCTAAATGTCTAGGTGCAACAAAACCTGCCACTCCAAATAAAGCAAAGTTTTTCATTTATAATGTTTTATCGATATTTGAATTTTGCATGACATTTTTCACATCATATATCACCGATTTCTTCTTTACAATTGTACTGAAATCAATTTTCTTAAACTCGTTATGTGCTACCGCTAATACAACTGCAGCAAACTTTTCTTTAGGCAAAGACTTCTTAGCAACTAAGCCATACTCTTTTTCAACTTCTTCTACATCAGCCCAAGGATCATAAATTATAACTTCTGTACCATATTCTTTCAAAGATCTTATTACATCTACAACTTTTGTATTTCTTACATCTGGACAGTTCTCTTTAAAAGTAATTCCTAACATTAAAACCTTAGCTCCTTTAACTCGAATATCTTTATTAATCATGAGTTTTACAACTTGAGAAGCTACATACTCTCCCATTCCATCATTCAATCTCCTTCCTGCTAGAATAATCTCTGGATGATACCCATACTCTTGAGCTTTCTGTGCTAAATAATATGGATCAACACCAATACAGTGTCCACCTACCAAACCTGGTTTAAAAGGCAAAAAATTCCATTTTGTTCCTGCGGCTTCTAACACATCATAAGTATTTATGTCCATGAGATTAAAAATTTTTGCTAACTCATTAACAAAAGCAATATTTATATCTCTTTGAGAATTCTCTATAACTTTAGCTGCTTCAGCTACTTTAATTGTTGGCGCTAAATGTGTACCTGCTTTAATTACTGAAGCATATAACTCATCTATCTTTTTTGCTATTTCAGGTGTTGAACCAGATGTTACTTTTAAAATCTTCTCTATAGTATGTTTTTTGTCTCCTGGGTTGATTCTTTCTGGAGAATACCCCACAAAAAAATCTTTATTAAATTTTAATTGTGAACACTCTTCTAACACAGGTACACAATCATCTTCAGTTGCTCCTGGATACACCGTTGATTCATAAACCACAATATCACCTTTTCTCAAAACATTCCCAACAGTTTTACTAGCTTTGAGTAATGGTGTCAATACAGGTCGATTATTTTTATCTATAGGAGTAGGAACTGTTACAATATAAAAACTACACTCTTTCAATTCCTCTTCTTTATCAGTACAAAAAAGTCCTTTCTGCTGTGAATTTTCAGAAATTAAAACTGACTGAAGATCATTTTTATTAACTTCTAATGTTATATCATCTCCTTTATTTAACTCAGCTATCCTTTCTTTATTAATATCAAATCCTACTACAGAATATTTAGTAGCAAATAGTCTTGCTAAAGGTAATCCTACATAACCAAGACCTATTACCCCTATTTTAACTTCAGTTAATTTCATCTTATAAATTTTCCCAATACCAAACTATCGCTTCTTTTAATCCATTTTTTAAAGAAAACTTAGGACTATAATTCAATAAATTCTTTGCTTTATCAATACTTGCATGTGAATGAGGGACATCTCCTAACCTAGTTTCACCATATTTAACTTCTATATCAGCTATTTTCTCATCAAAAGAAGACAAGAAACTCTTAATATATAATACTAAATCATTTAACGTATTTCTATCTCCGTAAGCCACATTATAAACAGTATTAACAGATTCAGCATTCTCAGATATTAAACTTAATAAATTAGCTTGTATCACATTATCAATATATGTAAAATCTCTAGAGTAAGACCCATCTCCATTAATCACTGGCGATTCTCCATTCATAAACTGACTAACAAACTTTGGTATAACAGCTGCATAAGCTCCATCAGTATTCTGTCTTCTTCCAAATACATTAAAATAACGTAAACCAATTGTTTCTATCCCATAAGTTTTTGAAAAAACATCTGCGTACAATTCATTTACATACTTTGTAATAGCATAGGGCGATAAAGGTTTTCCTATTTTGTCTTCTATTTTAGGCAAAGTCTCAGAATCTCCATAAGTAGAAGAACTAGCTGCATACACGAATCTTTTAACTCCTGCATCTCTTGCTGCCACTAACATATTTAAAAAACCAGATACATTTACTCCATTTGAAGTTATCGGATCATTAATAGAACGAGGTACAGATCCTAAAGCTGCTTGATGTAAAACGTAATCACACCCTTCAATCGCATTCTTACAATCTTCTAAACTCCTTATATCTCCTTCAATCAATTTAAACTTCTCATCATCTTCAAAAGCTTGTATATTCTCTCTTTTTCCTGTTGAAAAATTATCTAAACAAACCACCTCATTATTTAGTCGAAGTAATTCTTCACACAAATTAGAACCAATAAATCCTGCACCTCCTGTTACTAATATTTTTTTCTCTGAAAGTTGTATTTCCATTCTTGAAGAACTAATTAATCTTGACTTTATTATTGTTTAGCCTACGAAGTTAACAAAACTAAAATATAATAAAACAAAAAAGGTTACTTAAAAAAGTAACCTTTATATTCTGTGGGCGCGAAGGGATTCGAACCCCTGACCCCTTGGGTGTAAACCAAGTGCTCTGAACCAACTGAGCTACGCGCCCTTTTCTGTTTCTTACAACAACAATTAGAGTAATATTTGTGGGCGCGAAGGGATTCGAACCCCTGACCCCTTGGGTGTAAACCAAGTGCTCTGAACCAACTGAGCTACGCGCCCTCTATTGTTATTGCGGGTGCAAATATATAACTGTTTTTCGATCCCACAAAATAAAATCACTACTTTTTTAATAAAAAAAAGAACTTTTTTTCTTTTAAAAACATAACAAACTGTAAATCAAAAGAAACAAAAATCACTTTTATTTTCCTATTTGGTAGTATTCAAACCCTTTTTCATCTAAATCGAAAACTCCATATTGATTTCTACCGTCAAAAATGATTGGATTTTTTAATTGTTTTTCTATTTCTAAAAAGTCAGGAGATCTAAATTCTTTCCATTCTGTTAACAAAATAAGAGCATCTGAATTTGATAACACTTCATATTTCGACTCATGATATGAAACACCATCTACATCTTTTAAATAAAAATCTCTTGCCTCTAAAATTGCTTTAGGGTCATATGCTTTTACTTTAGCCTCTCTTTTTACTAACTCTTTTATTAGATATAATGAAGGAGCTTCACGCATATCATCAGTACCAGGTTTAAAAGCTAATCCCCAAAGAGCAAAAGTAAAACCAGTTAAATCTTCTCCAAACCTTTTTACTATTTTCTCTGATATTACAAATTTTTGTCTATTATTTACGTTTTCTACAGCTGTAATTAACTCTGCTTTATAATTATGAGTTTCTGCTACTCTCTTTAAAGCCCTAATATCTTTAGGAAAACAAGACCCTCCATAACCCGCTCCAGGATAAATAAAGCTATAACCTATTCTTTTATCTGATCCAATACCTATTCTAACATCATTAACATTTGCCCCTACTCTTTCACAAATATTGGCTATTTCATTCATAAAAGAGATTTTAGTTGCTAACATGGCATTTGCAGCATACTTTGTCATTTCTGCTGAACGTATATCCATAGTTATATATCTGTCATGAGTTCTAAAAAAAGAACTATATAACTGTTTCATTTGTTTAAATGCAAACTCACTTTCAGCTCCAATAACAATTCTGTCTGGCTTCATAAAATCATTAATAGCATCTCCTTCTTTTAAAAACTCAGGATTAGATACCATTTGAAATTTTAAATCTAAATTTCGTTTTTGTAATTCCTTTGCAATAGTTTCTTTCACTTTGTCAGCAGTTCCTACAGGTACAGTTGACTTATTTACTATTACTATATCTTTTTGAAGGTTTTCCCCGATCTCTTTTGCAACTGACAATACATATTTTAAGTCCGCAGAGCCGTCTTCACCCATAGGGGTACCAACTGCAATAAAAACAATTTCAGCTGAATTTAAACACTCTTTTAAATCTGTCGTAAAAAATAAGTTGCGATTCGCTACATTCTTTGTTACCATAGCTTCAAGACCAGGTTCATAAATTGGAATCACTCCTTCTTTTAACTTTTCTATTTTCTGTTTATCAACATCAACACAGGTTACTTTATTCCCCATTTCAGAAAAACAAGTTCCTGAAACTAATCCTACATATCCTGTTCCTACTATAACTATATTCATTCTATCTTTTTTATATGACTTCAGATACCACAAATGTGCTACCTCCTACATAAACTAAATCTTCTTTATCTGCTTTTTCTAATGCACTATTATATGCTTCATTAACCGAATTAAAAATTCTTCCTTTTAAATTGTATAATTGTGCTTCTTTAAAAAGCTCCTTTTCATCTAATCCTCTAGGAATATTCGGTTTACAAAAGTAATAAATGGCTTTTTGAGGAAATAAGAATAAAATTGTTTTTAAATTTTTATCAGAAACTACCCCTAAAACAATATGTAACTGCTTACAAGTTTCTTCTTTAAGTTGATTTAACACATAAGTCAGTCCTTCTTTATTGTGCGCTGTATCACAAATAACTTTAGGACTATCTTGTAATATCTGCCATCTTCCTTTTAAACCTGTATTTTTAACTACATTTAATAAGCCTTTACTTATATTTTCTTCTGAAACAGATACAGATGAAACTTTTGCTATGGCTGTAATAGCTGTTTTTGCATTTTTCTTTTGATAACTTCCTAATAAATCTGTTTCAAAATTTCTAATGTTTTCTTCTGATGCAAAAATAATTTCAGAACTTAATTCTTCTGATTTTTTCAAAAAAACTTCTGCTACCTCTTCTTGTTTCTCTCCAATTACAACAGGAATATTTCTTTTAATTATGCCAGCTTTCTCTGCCGCTATTTTAGGAAGTGTGTCTCCTAAAATTTGAACATGATCTAACCCAATATTAGTTATTACGGAAACTTCTGGCGTTATAATGTTTGTTGAATCTAACCTTCCTCCTAAACCTACTTCAATAATAGCAATATCCACTTGCTCTTTTGCAAAAAAGTCAAATGCTAAACCTACAGTCATTTCAAAAAAAGACAATTGATTCTCCTCAAAAAATGTTTTATGTGAGTTAATAAACGCTGTTACTATTTTTTCAGGAATCTCTTTACCATTTATTTTAACTCTTTCTGTAAAACTTTTTAAATGCGGTGAAGTATATAAACCAACTTTATATCCTGCCTCCTGCAAAACAGAAGCTATCATATGACTTGTAGATCCTTTTCCATTAGTTCCGCCTACATGAATCGACTTAAATTTATGTTCCGGATTCCCTAAATAAGTTGACAGCTTTATGATATTTGTTAAATCTTCTTTATAAGCCTTTTTTCCTTGACTTTGATACATTGGTAATTGGTTAAACATCCAATTTACCGTTTCTTGATAATTCATTTAAACAAAAAAATATTTGATATTATTAGTTTAATAAGCTCTTTATAAACATGAGCATCCATTAAACTAATTTACTTAGATAAAGAAAAGTTGTAAATGATAGTTCCTCTTTGCTTTGCAGGTGCTTTACCATCAGCATTCCACTTAGTTTTTAATGCTGCTTGTTTTGCAGGTTCTAACAAACATGGAGCTGTGTTAGTTGAGCCTTTTACTCCTGGAATTGCTTTAATTACATTTCCATTATTATCTACTTCAATACGAACTACCACCCTACCTTCTTCTTCACACTTAGGTTTCTGTATTGGTTTTGCTAAAGCTTTTCTACCTGCTAAATTATAGTTACCGCCAGAACCTCCTCCTTTTTTTCCATAATAGTTAGAAGAACCAAGATCTCCATCTTTGCTTCCTTTTACTCCAGACTCTTTATCATCTCCTTCTCCTTGAGGTTTTCCTGTATCAGAAGCATCTCCATTTAACAAACTATTTAAAGCATCTGTGGTAGCTTTCGATGGTTTAGGTTTTGGTTTCTCTTTGGGCTTTTCTTCTTTAGGCTTCTCTTCTTTAACCTCTTCAGTTTTTCCTTCTACTTTATCTTCTTTATTTTTTTCTACTACAGGAGCATCAGTTGCAGAATCATCGGTGATTACCTCTTCTTGTACAGCTTCTTCTGTTGGAGTTTCCTCAACCTCTTCCTCTACCTGATCTTCAACTTCTTCTTGCACATCATTGCTTTCTTGTGATGAAGCTGTTTTTACTTCTTCTACAGGTTCTCCATTACCTACACTAGAATCTCCATAGTTGATAGCTACTCCATACTCAATAGGCGGATCCATATACTTCATTCCGAATCCATACATTAAAAACAACAAAAGAAGCAAAATTACTGCCGTAATTATTGCCGATTTCCTTTTATGTTTTGTATCAAGTAACTGCATATTATCTTCCTTTTACTGCTAAAATCATTTTTAATTTATTCCTATTAGCGATATCAATAACTTTCATCACATTTTTGTACGGAACATTTTGATCTCCTCTAATAACAACTGTTTTTTGTTTTTCAGCTCCTACTTTATTTAACAACTCTTGCTCTAAATTATTAGATGCTATTTTGGTTTTATCTATAAAAAAATCTGAATCTTTCGTAATTGTCACAGCTATTGATGTATTATTCTCAGTTTTACCTCCTGCTTTTGGCAACAAAACATCAATAGCACTTACGGTAACCAATGTAGATGTTAGCATAAAAAATATCAATAATAGAAAAACAATATCTGTCATTGACGACATATTAAAACTAGGATCTACTTTATTTCTACCTCTTAAATTCATTATATTTTAATTTTAAGAACGTTAGTATACTACACTGGTTCGTTTAGTAAATCTAAAAACTCTACAGACTTAGCCTCCATTTGATAAACAACTTTATCAGTTCTAACAACTAAATGGTTATAAGCTATATATGCTATAATACCAACAATTAAACCAGCTACTGTTGTAGTCATTGCAGTATATAAACCATCAGATAACATTTTAATATCTATCTGACCTCCTGAATTTGCTATCTCATGTATAGCAACTATCATTCCGATTACAGTTCCTAAGAAACCAATCATAGGAGCAGCTCCTGCTATTGTTGCTAAAACAGATACATTTTTTTCAAGTTTATACACCTCTAATTTACCCGCATTTTCTATTGCTTTGTTAATATCGTCTAAAGGTTTTCCTATTCTAGAAATCCCTTTACCGATCAACCTTGATGTTGGAGTTTTTGTTGATTCGCATAATGACTTTGCTGCTTCTAACTTACCATTTAAAACAAAGTCTCTAATTTGATTCATAAAATCTTTATCTACCTGAGAAGCTGCCTTAATAGCAAAAAATCTTTCAAAATAAATATATAATGCCACTCCTAATAACACAAATAACAAGGCTATAATTAATTGACCTCCTAAACCACCATCTTTAATTAACTGAATGATTGATAGCGTTTTTTCCTGTGTTTCTTCTTTCAATGCTTCTTCTGCTACTTCTTGAATAAATAATAACATATAGTATTCTTACTTTTTAGATTTTAACGAATTGTTTCTTTAAAAATTTTAGTACTTGAATCAAAAAGCCGACCAACTTGTGTTTATTGTGTAAAATTTAACAATTAGCTCAAAAAACAAACTGGTGTTAACTTCAAAATTCATAATAAGATTATATGTTTAATCAACATAAACCATTAAAACAAATATATTCATTATAGACTAAAAGTATGTTTAGATTTATAATAAAAGTAAAATTTTTAATTGCTGAACCATTTAGTAGTATAATGAGAAACCACATCATTATCAAAATGAACATGTAAATACTTCTTTTTAAACAAATTTGCTTTGTTTATTTTGTAAACCCAAATACTTCCAAAATGATTTTTATGACAAGCGCCCATCATATCTTCTACCGTTTTTTTATCCAAATCAATTAACTCATTAAAATCGTTTAAAAAGTTAGAAACTTTATCATCACATGAAGATTTGAATTTATCCAAAACTCTTTCATAAATAACTTCATTTTCTATTTCTTCTTCTGGTAAAATATTAAAATTTTTAGCGTTGAAATTAGTTTCTTTAGTTGGGTACTATTTCCTCTTCAATTTCATCTGAGTAAATATTTCTTTCTAAAATTTCTGCTGCTAATTCCAAATAACATAATGCACCTTTACAAGTAGCATCAAACTCAATTATACTTTGACCGTAACTAGGTGCTTGAGTAATTTTTGAATTTCTAACTATTAATACATCAAAAACCAAATCTTCAAAACATTCTTAAACGTAATTAGCTACTTTTTTAGATAAATTCAACCTTTGATCAAACATGGTTAATAAAAAACCTTCAATATGTAAACTACTATTCATTTTCTTTTGAACGAAACGAACTGTTTTTAAAAATTCATGCAAACCCTCTAAAGCATAATAATCGCATTGAATAGGTATTATTACTGAATCTGAGATTGCTAATATTTCTAAGTTTTTAGCTTTAAAACAAGGAATACAATCTATAATTATATAGTCATATGAACTTTTTATTGATTTTATTGCTTTTTGAAATTTTGACAAGGCTGACGGTTTATCGAAAAAATTCAAATCTTCATAAAAAGGAAGTAGATCAACATTAGGAACTTTTGTTTGTACTAGATTATTGTTAATCACTGAAATAAAATCCATAAACTCGAGAGCCGGATTATTTATGGTACCCGAATCAAAACCAAACGACATTGAAGCATTGGCTTGAGGATCTGTATCAATTATCAATACTTTTTTTTCTAAAACGCCTAATGCAGCAGACAAATTAACGCATGTAGTAGTTTTACCTACTCCGCCTTTTTGGTTACAAATAGCTATAATTTTACCCATGGTAGACTTATTGACCTAGATTATAGCTAAAAGAATTTTGCTTTTATATAACACAGAAAACTCAACTATTTTATTATAATTGAAAAGGGATTGAACTTTATAAAAGCTATTATTAAAATGAAACTATGGTAATTTTCTTCTAACTAAAAACGTATTTAAAGGATTATTATACAGCAATATAAAAAAAATCCTGAATTATAAAAATTCAGGATTTTTTTTATATTGTAAAGGCTACTTTCCTTATGATAAAACAATTTTTACCATTATATATCCTAATCCTCCAAGTACAATTGTATATGGTAATGCCATCTTAACCATTTTACCATAAGATAAATTAATTAATGGTGCTAATGAAGATGTTAATAAGAATAAAAATGCGGCTTGCCCATTAGGAGTAGCAACACTTGGTAAGTTTGTTCCTGTATTAATAGCGATTGCAAGTTTTTCGTATTGTTCTGGACCAATTACTTTGTTATGAAATGCACTTTGAACTTCTCCTATATATACTGTTGCTACAAATACATTATCACTAATTGCTGATAAAAATCCGTTTGCAATGTAAAATAAACCTGGTTGAGATGCTGGATCTTGCTGTAAAGCCCAATTGATAATAGGACTGAACAAATGTTGTTGATGAATCATTGCTACAATTACAAAAAACACAACTAATAAACCTGTAAAAGGTAATGCTTCTTCAAAAGCGTGTCCTAATTGATGTTCATCAATAATTCCCATAAATGCTGTCTGAACAATTATAAGTCCTAAACCTATAAAACCAACAGGTGCTATGTGTAATGCCAAACCTATAATTAATAAAACGGCAGATACTCCTTGTACTATTAATCCAAATTTTTCTTTATCTGTTCTTTGCGCATCTTGTTCTACTGTGTAAGCCTCAATAATTTCAGCAGCTACTTTTGGTAACTTAGCTCCAAATCCAAACCAACCTGTTAATTCTAAAACAGTAGTTGTTAGCATCCCCCCTACAAGTACAGGCATTGTAATAGGTGCCATTTTCAAGAAAAACTCTACAAAATCCCATCCCATTCTTTCACCTATTAATAAGTTTTGAGGCTCTCCTACTAAAGTACATACACCACCTAAAGCTGTACCTACAACTCCATGCATAATTAAACTTCTTAAGAAACTTCTAAATTGTTCTAAAGTATCCTTGTTCAGTTCTTTTCTATCTAAAATTCCATCTTTATCATGATCTGAAGATCCAGATGCAATTTTATGATACACACCATAAAACCCTACTGATACACTTATTAATACTGCTGTTACTGTTAAAGCATCTAAAAATGCTGATAAAACAGCTGCTAAAAACACAAACAGTAATGATAAAGCTAATTTTGATTTAATTTTTGTAAATACCTTACTGAAGATATACATTAATAGTGGCTTCATAAAGTAAATACCAGCCACCATAAAAACTAATAATAAAATAACTTCTAAATTATGTTCTACTTCTAGTAAAACTCCTCCCTTAATAGCTTCTCCTGCTGCATTTTCCACTACTTTCCCATGATCAACTTTATACATTGGATGCGCTAATCCTAAAGCCATTGCTTCTATTGCTAACAAACCTCCAGATTGTAAAGGGTAACATTTTAAAGCCATAGCTAACGTGAAAATAAATTCACCTATAAACAACCAAGATGTAACTGTTTCTCCAAAAGCAAATAGAGAAAACACGTTAAAAATTAAAAAGCCTATCATGGTCATTTTAAACCATTTTGGACTATTTCCTAAAAAGTATTTTAACATAATTATGTTATTTTATTTGATTTAAATTAATTCTTTTAAAGCGATTTCAAATGCTGTTGCGCTAATGTTTGTTTTTGATTCACTCTTAGCGTAAGCAATCTCCAAAGCTTTCTTTATTGTATTTGATGTATCGTTAAAAATAGCTTCATCATTCATTGAAACTCTTTTTTCCATAAAATAAGCAAACACTCTTGCCATTCCACAGTTTGAGATAAAATCAGGAATTAAACTTACCTTTTTATCTGTTTCTTCCATGATTGGTCCAAAAAATATTTCCTGATCAGCAAAAGGAACATTTGCTCCACAAGAAATTACCTCTAAACCTGTTCCAATCATTTGGTTTATTTGTTCTTTGGTTATTAACCTTGAAGCCGCACATGGTGCAAAGATTTCACAAGATAAATTCCAAACTTTAGCATTCATTTCTTCAAAAGGAATCATTTTTTCAGCAACTAAAGTATTTCCGTCTTTATTTAAAAACATCTCTTTAATCTCTTCAAAAGAAAATCCTTCTTCATTAATTACACCACCAACTCTATCTATAATTCCAACTACTTTAGCTCCCATTTGTGCTAAGTAATATGCTGCTGCTGAACCTACATTTCCAAATCCTTGTACTACTGCTTTCTTACCAACTACAGAACCTCCATAAATATTGTAATAATGTTTTACAGCTTCAGCAACACCAAAACCAGTAATCATATCTGCCACTGTATATTTCTTAGATACATCTGGCGAATAGCTTTCATTTTCTAAAACCTTAATTACTCCGTGTCTTAACTGACCTATTCTATTGATTTTATCTGCTTCTGTTGGTTTAAAGTGCCCGTTAAATACACCTTCTTGCGGATGCCAAACTCCACAATCTTCTGTAATTGGAATCACTTCATGGATTTCATCTACATTTAAATCACCACCTGTTCCATAATAGTTTTTCAATAATGGAGATACAGCTTTATACCATCTTCTTAAAACCCCTTCTTTTCTTGGGTCTCTAGGATCAAAATTAATCCCTGATTTTGCACCACCAATTGTTGGTCCTGAAACTGTAAACTTCACTTCCATTGTTTTTGCAAGTGACATTACTTCATATTTATCTAATCCTTTACGCATTCTAGTACCACCTCCGGCTGCTCCTCCTCGTAAAGAGTTTATTACTGTCCATCCTTCTGCTTCTGTTTCAGAGTCTTTCCAGTTGAAAACTATTTCTGGTTGTTTTTCTTCGTATTTCTTAAGTAATTCTTTCATTTTAAATTTAATATTATGATATCAACTTCTATTTTCTTCCTTTTCATGTAAACCTGATTTTCTGTCGTAAACTCCCCTCTGAAGGGGCTAAAGCTGATTCATTTTATCTGTTTTTAAAATTTATACGTATTTACAAACATACTTTAAAAAAAGTATTCTATAAATTAATTGTTTGTTTGCTAAAAAACGGTCGCTAAAATACAAATAGGAAACTTTTAAATCAAAAAAAGTTTCCACTAAAATTTATTTTTAGAAAACTTTAACTCATTGGTTTAAAAATAACCCCTGAAGAATGGTCTTTACTTGCTCCTGTAACTGAACATAAACAGTTATTTTTTCCTTGTAAACGTAATAAACCTAAAAAAGCAAAAATATAAGCCTCTTTAAAATCAATTACTTCTCTATTTGGAATAACAACTATGTTTGAGCTAATTTCTTTAATTCTATTTATCAAGAAACTATTAAAAACACCTCCTCCAGTAAACAATACCGTTTTATCTGCTATCAAATTATTGGTAATTTGAACAGCAACATGCTCGACAAATGTTCTTAAAATATTCGATATGTTGGTTTCTAAATTGTTAATTATTGGAAAAACTTGTTCATTAACCCATTCTACTCCTAAAGATTTTGGAGCCTTTTCTTTATAGTATGCTAAAGCATTTAATTCATTTAAAAGCTTAGTATTTACAGTTCCTTTTGAAGCTATTTCACCATTTTTGTCAAATGCTAATCCTAATTTATTAGCATAAAAATTCATCACAATATTCACTGGAGAAATATCAAAAGCAATTCTTTTATCATCTTCTTTAAAAGAGACATTAGCAAAACCTCCAAGATTTATACAATAATTATATTCAGAAAACAACAACTCATCACCTATAGGAACCAAAGGAGCTCCTTGACCACCTAAAGCAACATCTTGAGATCTAAAATCGCATATTACCTTAAAACCAGTAACATTGGCTATTTCTTGTCCATTTCCTATTTGTAAAGTAATCCCTTTATCGGGTTCATGAAAAATTGTATGACCATGTGAAGCTATAAAATCGACGTTTTTTACATCATACTCTTTTAAAAACTCATTTACTTTATTTCCTAAAAACTGCCCATAAACAACATCTAACTTATTTAGCTCATCTGTTTTTAAAAAAAAAGCTTGTTGCAACTTCTTTTTCCAAGAAGTATCATAATCATATGTTTTGCAATGAATTATTTCATTTTTTTTGAAGTCATTTTCAAATTTCACATACACAATATCTACCCCATCTAATGATGTCCCAGACATTAAACCTATAGCATAATTATATTCATTCTGCATAAGGTAAAAATACAAATTGCATATTGAAATAATGATATTAAAAAGGTATCTTTGAAACCAATTTTAAAAATTATTAACGATAACGATATAGTATGGATTTTAATCTTACAGAAGAACACTTAATGATACGTGACGCTGCCCGCGATTTTGCTCAGAATGAATTATTACCGGGGGTTATTGAAAGAGATGAAAAACAACAGTTTCCTGATGAATTAGTTCGCAAGATGGGTGAGCTTGGTTTTATGGGAGTAATGGTTGACCCAAAATACGGTGGAAGTGGTATGGATACTATTTCTTATGTGTTAATTATGGAGGAGTTATCTAAAATTGATGCTTCTGCTTCTGTAATGGTTTCAGTAAATAACTCGTTAGTTTGTTATGGTTTAGAAGCTTATGGTACTGAAGAGCAAAAACAAAAATACTTAACAAAATTAGCTACTGGTGAACAAATTGGTGCTTTTTGTTTAAGTGAGCCTGAAGCTGGTTCTGATGCTACTTCTCAAGCTACTACTGCTGAAGATAAAGGTGATTACTATTTATTAAACGGTACTAAAAACTGGATTACAAACGGTGGTAGATCTGATGTATATTTAGTTATTGCTCAAACTGATAGAGCTAAAGGACATAGAGGTATCAATGCTTTTATTGTTGAAAAAGGTATGGAAGGTTTCCACATTGGTCCAAAAGAAGATAAATTAGGTATTCGTGGTTCTGATACGCATACATTACAATTTAATGATGTAAAGGTTCCTAAAGAAAACAGAATTGGTGAAGATGGATTTGGATTTAAGTTTGCAATGAAAACTTTATCAGGTGGTCGTATTGGTATTGCTGCTCAAGCATTAGGTATTGCTTCTGGAGCTTACGAATTAGCTTTAAAATATTCTAAAGAGCGTAAAGCTTTTGGTACTGAAATTTGTAACCACCAAGCTATTGCTTTTAAATTAGCTGATATGTATACAGATATTACTGCTGCTCGTCATTTAGTAATGCAAGCTGCTTGTGATAAAGACAATGGAGATGATTACACTCGCTCTGGAGCTATGGCTAAATTATATGCTTCTAAAGTAGCAATGGAACATACTGTTGAAGCTGTTCAAATTCACGGTGGTAACGGTTTTGTAAAAGAATACCATGTTGAGCGTTTAATGCGTGATGCTAAAATTACTCAAATTTATGAGGGTACTTCTGAAATTCAAAAAATTGTAATTTCTAGAAGCTTAATTAAAGAATAATATTTTTTCAATATAATATTATAAAGCTCATCTTAAAAAAGATGAGCTTTTTTATTTATACATATCTATTTGACTTTGGTATTGTAAATTCAAAACAAACACCTTCTGTATTGTCTTTCTTTTTTCCTAATTTGATGGTTCCATTTAACCTTGTGATAATTGATTTTATAGTAGCCAACCCAATACCTGTGTTTTTAAAACTTGCTTCTGCAACTGTTTCAAACATTAAAAAAACTTTGTCATAATATTTGTCTGGTATTCCTGGACCATTGTCTTCGTAAATAAATTTGAAAACATCTTTATTATGTGCATATTTAATATTTACAACACATCTTTCTTTATCATTAAACTTATAAGAATTCGTTAGTAGGTTTTGAAAAATTTGTATAAAACATATTTTTGAATGAACAATTTCGAAATTTAACTCATTTAAATTAATATCTATCACACTTTGTAAATCGCAGTTTTTTAGAATATCTATTAATAATGATTGAAAATTGAAACTTTCAAAATAAATATTCTCATTGGTTACTTTCGCATAATTCAAAAGCTGATCAATCATTGATTCCATATATATGGTTCGTGATGAAATAAGATCTACAAACTCTCCTACTTTTGAATCTTCAGATAACTCTTCTACATCTTCTTTTAAAAATTCCGCTAATGAATTAATACCACGTATAGGTGTTTTTAAATCGTGAGTTAATCTGTATGCAAACTGATTCAACTCTCCATTTAATCTAGTGATTTCATGATTTGCTTGCTCTAACCTTTGATTCTTCTTTCTTAATTCTAAAAGACTCACGACTTGTTCTGACAAAGCTTTTAAAGACGCTTTTTGTCCTTCTGTAAGTGAAAGTCTTGGTTCATTGTCAATAACACATAACGTCCCTAACGCAAAACCATCTTCAGTAACTAAAGGAGCACCGGCATAAAAAACCACATAAGGAGCTTCTACCGTTAATGGATTATCGTGAAAACGATCATCTTTTGTAGCATCTGGCACAATAAATAAATTATCTGGTTCCAATATACTATGCGCACAAAAAGCCAAATCTCTTGGTGTTTCCTGTGCGTCCAAACCATAAGTAGATTTAAACCATTGTCTGGATGGATCTACTAATGATACCAGAGCTATGGGGGTATTACATATTTCTGCTGCTATTTTTGTAATGTTATCATAATTTTTTTCTGGAAGTGTATCTAAAATAGAATAGCTATTTAGTGATGCTATTCTTTCCACTTCGTTTACTGGAATACTTGCTGCTTGCATGATTTAGTTTTATTCGGGGTAAAACAATTATCTATAATAAAAATTGAAAACAAAAAACTATAGATCAATTTTTTACTTTAGAGATATTCCTTTAAATATAAGAAATTATTACGAACAATTAAAATTAATCTTCTAATAAATAAGCTATTACGATTATTTAAAATATCCTGTAATCAAACTAAAATTTATAATTAATACTAGTCTTTTTAAAATTACCTTTTTTACTTTTACTCTTATGAAAGAAAAGAAAAACTTCAATAATCCTGTTTGGTTAGCCTTAGAAGAAACTCATAAAAATTATACAATTGATTATGAGAATGCTAAATTTTATCTTCCTGAATATTGTCCGTTTGGAAGCTTTAATAATTCTAAAAATATTCAAACTGCAATGGATGCCTATAGCAAACTAACTTCCGATTTTTTTATTGTCGGTAAAGAAGCTCCTAATCATTCAAACAATATTTCTTTAGAAGGTGAATATGCTTGTAAACAAATGGCATTGACTAAAAATGATTTTAAAATACCCAAATACACCGCTACAATTAAAAAACTAACAAAAGAAGACGAACAAAAAGTGTATGATTTAATTATGCTTGTAATGCCAGGAACTTATCGTGAGAAGTCTTTTAATGTAGGTGATTATTATGGTATTTTTAATAATGACCAACTAGTTTCTGTGACTGGTGAACGTATTCAAGGAAATGATTTTATTGAAGTTAGTGGTGTTGTTACACATCCTGATTTTACAAGAAAAGGTTTTGCTAAACAACTAGTAGCTAAAACTTCTGAACAAATTTTAGCAAAAAATAAAACTCCAATACTACATGTTTTAGAAATTAATGAAGGTGCTATTAAACTATACGAACAGTTAGGTTTTAAAAGTATTGATCAAATTTATTGGAGACATTATACAAAAGCAAATTAATTTGAAAAGATAAACTCACTAAAAAACACTCTAAAAACTAATTGTTCTTAGAGTGTTTTATTTTTTACTGAATTATAATTAAAAGTTGAATAAAACTCCAAAAGTGACGTTAGTTGCATCTAAATCCACACCAAACTTATGAGTATTATTATTAAGAGTTCGTTCGTGAGTATAAGAGTAACCTACAAAGCCTAAATTTGTTTCCAAGGCTATGTTTTTAGATAAAAAATAAGTGAATCCTGGTCGAACTCCTATGGAAAACACATCATTCTTTATAACAGGCGCTGCCAAATAATTTATTTCATTTTCTTCGAAAGAATATTTAATCTCTCCTTGTAAAGTAAATGCTAGTTTTTCTGAAATAGGATAATACTTTTTCAAATAAGTGAAAACACTCGCTCCATTCATTTTAAAGTTATTACTTGAATTATCTAATAGCGGTAAATCTGAATTGAAACTTCCTAACCCAATTCCCAAAACTAAATTATCTTTTATGGTATACCCTACCTGTGCTTTTATATCTCCAACAAAATCGAAGCCTCCATTAACTGCTGAGAAATTTAATGATAATTGACCTGAGTAATTCCAACTTCCTTTTTCTATTTTAAACTTTTCTTTTTCTTGTGCAAACGTATTCACAGTTATTAAACTTAATAGAATCAATAGTAATTTTACTTTCATAATTAAATAATTTGTTAATTGTGAAGGCAAATCTATTTGTAAACAAAAAGTTCAAATGATAATAAAAAGCTAATAATTTCTTATTAAACAAATAAAAAAAAGCACTTTTCAAGTTTTTTTAATACTTATTTACTAATAAAATCAATAATTATGAAAAGTTAACATAATTAATATTTCTTAATAAGAAGATCTTTTATAGATAATCATAAAAGATTAAATATTTATAGTAGTAAGAATAACTAATCCATTTTACTAAACTTATTCATTTTTATTTATGGCATGAAAGTTGGATAAACACCAAACAACTTTAAATATAAGAGAAATGAAAAAACTATTTTTTATTATTACAATCGCTTTAGGATTATCAATGAATGCTCAAGAAGGTCAATTTAATTTAGGTGCTAATTTTGGGCTTCCTACTGGTAATTATAGTAACATTACTTCTTTTGCTCTAAGCGTTGAAGCTAATTATCTTTTCGATATTTCAGAAAACATTTCAGTTGGTCCTTCTGCTTCTTTTATCAATTACTTTGGTAAAGAAGAAAATAATGTAGGTTTTGGAGATATTCAATTCTTACCATTGGCTGCTGCTGGTAGATTCAATATTTCTGATGAGTTTACACTTGGTGCTGATATAGGTTATGGAATAGGAATTAATACTGGAAATGACGGTGGTTTCTATTACCGACCAATGCTGGCTTATAATATTTCAGATGATATTTCATTACAAGCTTCTTACAGTGGAATTTCAAGTAATGGTCAAAATATTTCTAATGTTGGATTAGGAGTAATGTTTAAATTATAAAATATTACAAGAGGAAAGTATTAAAACTTTCCTCTTTATTTTTTTAAATCTATTGTGTTCAAATGCAGTCCAGATGCTGGCGCAATATTTTTTATAAATTCCCCTTCTATTTTACCTGTTAAACTCTTTTTTATAAACTCTAAAGAAATAGTACCTCTTCCCAATTCAACCAAAGCTCCCATCATTAATCGTATCTGATTTCTTAAAAAACCTTGCCCCTTTATTATTAACACATAACTTTTTTCAGGAAAAAAAGATGCAGTCAACTTTGTATTTTCAATAATTTCACAGCTATCTATAGTCCTTACTACTTTAGTCTCTTCTGATGGTTTGGTACAAAACATGGTAAAATTATGTTGCCCTTCAAACAAACTTGCTCCTTCCATCATTAAATCAATATCTAAATCATCTAAATACCCAGTTAAAAATGGAGCGCAATATGGATGATTCTTTTCTCCAAATGAAAAATAATAATTATACTCTTTTACTTTTGGATGTTGGATTATGTTGAACTTTTCATCTAATAGTTCTTCAATAGATAACACTCTAATATCAGCAGGAGAGTTTATATTAAAACTTTCTATAAAGCTCGCTGCTTCCGGAGGCTCATCTATAAACAATTGATATGCATAATCTGTAGAAGATACTTTTGCATCAGTTCTACCAACACCAACCGTTTTAAATCGCACACCTTTACATACAAATTTTAATGTTTTATCTAATGCCCAATGAACTGTTTTTAAATTTGGTTGTTTTTGCCAACCATGAAATCTAAATCCTAAATATTGAAATCTTACTAAATAAGAATGCTTATAATTCATACCACAAAATTAAAGAAGTTTTAAGTAATTAAAACGATACTGTTTTGAGATCTCTTTCACCATTGTTTAATGCTCTTAATACTAAATTATTATTCTTGCATCAAATTTTACATTTAGGTAATTTTCGTTAATGTCATGATAACAAAAAACAATTTAGAGGCTGTATTTTAGTTGTTTAATTATTAATCTTACTAAATCATGAAAAAACTAAACTTATTATTTATCCTAACCTTGTTTTTATACAATTGCTCAGATGTTGAAAACTGCTTAAGTTGTGAATCTGAACAAATAAATAATGAAACCAATGTAAATGTTACTGGAAACAAACTACCAACACCAGGTCATTTAAAATACAATCAAGTAATGTATAAAGGTTCTCATAATTCTTATGAACGAAAAGAGGATATTATAGAGCAAATTAGTAACAGTACTCCTATTTATCAAAACAATGTATTAGCATTAGAATTGGATATTTGGAGAAATACTCCTAAAGATTCTTACAACAATAAAACAATTCCTGCAAATACATGGGTTGTAAATCACTGGCCACATCCAGGAAGATATGGAAGAACATTATCTTATTATTTTTCTAAGTTAAAAGATTGGCATAATCGCAATCAAAATCATTTACCTATAATGATTAAATTAGATGTTAAGAGTTCTAACGGAGGATATCAAAACTTTCACGAGCAAATAGAATGGTATTTACAAAGATACTTAGGAGATAGTGACGTTATTTTTAAAGCACAACGTTTATTTAAAGATCCAGCAAGATCTATCAGACATAATGTTCTTTACGAAAATGCTTGGCCTTCTTTAAATGAATTAAGAGGTAAATTCATTATTGTGTTAACTGGAAATGGTAGTTGGATGGATCAATATGTAAGAACTAACTCTAGATACAGATGGGCATTTGGAATGAAAGCTCAAACTATAGCTGGAAATAATGATGCTGCTTCTGGAATTTGGCACGCAAATAATACAATTGATAATACGCCTAACTATGTTTTTTATAATTTCAGCATGTCTGACATTAACGATAAGAAAAATAGAGCTGGCTCAAGAGAATACGCCAGACAAATGGCTAGAAGAGGAATGATAACCAGAGTATATTCTGCTAATAATAGAGATGAATGGAACTTATGTAAAAGTTGGAAAATTAGTTGTATCTCAACAAATAAAATAAGAAATCATGATTGGGCTAAAATAGATAATGATCGAATAGCCATTCAGAGATAAATTTCAAAATAATAAAAAAGAGAGTTTCCACTCTCTTTTTTATTTTACTTAAACCACATTACTAAAACGTTTTCGTAATTCTAAAAATCACCTTGTCTTTTTTAACAAAAAACAAAAATAAATACGTGTTTTTATTGAATTGATAAACTCATTTTAAAACAATAGATAGTTAAAAACATTTACGTAAATTGACAACATAACGTTTTAATTTCTATCTAATTTTACATGAAAAATAGAAAACTATTAATGATTCCTGGTCCTATTGAAATGGATCCTGCAGTATTGAGAGCCATAGGTGAAGTAACCACAAGTCATGTTGCTCCTAATTTTATTGAAAGCTTTGGTAAATCGCTAGAGTTAATGAGAAACATATGGGAATCTCCAAAAGGACAGCCTTTTATTGTTGCTGGTAGTGGTACTTTAGCTATGGATATGGCAGTTAGTAATCTTATAGAACCTAATGAAAATGCTCTAGTTATTTCTACTGGATATTTTGGAGAACGTTACAAAAATATTTTAGAAACATATGGAGCTAATGTAACAATTCTTCAGGCTGAGATAGGTGAAACAGTTTCTTTAGAAATTATCGAAAAAGAATTAGCTTCTAAGGATTATAAACTTTTAACTATTACTCATGTTGATACTTCTACAGGTGTTTTAACAGATCCGAAACCTATAGCAGAAATTGCGCAAAAACACAATACTTTAAGTATTTTAGATGGAGTTTGTGCTACTGCAGGAGAAGAAACTTTACAAGATAACTGGGGTATTGATGTTGTTTTAACAGGATCTCAAAAAGCAATAGGTGTACCTCCTGGCTTGGCATTGTTAGTTGTATCTGAAAGAGCAATGCATGTTTGGAAAGAAAGAAAAACCAATGTACAGAATTATTACGGTAGCTTTCATAACTGGCTTCCAATTATGACTGCTTACGAAGAGCGAAGACCTTCTTATTTTGGTACTCCTCCTGTAAATTTAATTAGAGCATTAGAAGTTAGTCTTACCTTAATTGATAAAGAAGGAATTGCTAATAGAGTAAAAAATCATATCAAATATGCAAATGCTTTTAGAAAAGCGGTTTTAGCTTTAGGGTTAGAAATTGTACCTAAAAAAGAAGCCATTGCCGCTAATACTATGACAGCTATTTATTATCCTAAAAATATTGATGCAGCACAATTTAGAAAAGACATTGCAGACTTTGGAGTTATAATAGCTGGGGGTTTACATGCTGAAATTAAAAACTTGTACTTTAGAGTAGGACACATGGGAGCTATTACAAAAAGTGATATTGTGGCAACTTTAAGCGCCATAGAAAGTGCTTTAGAAAAACAAAATTATAATTTTAAATCAGGAGTAAGTGTTGGTGAATTTTTAAGCAATAGTAATTGATACTCTAAAAATACAATGACTGCTTTATTTGTTTCAACCTTTGAAAATTGATTTTGATTTAAATAAAAAGACATTTATAATTGTAATTAAAAACAGTTATTTATAAGCTATGGAGATCAGACTATTATTAACACTAAAAAAAATAAAAAATAAGTATAACTCTAAAATTAGGTATGCTTATAACTCTTTTGTATCAAAGAACTAAACATTACTTATTACAAATAGAAATTTAAAACCCAAACCATATGGTTTGGGTTTTTTATGCTTTTTTGATATTAAAACAAGTCTAATTAAATAAAAAAAGATCAAGTTCGAAACATGTTTCGTTCAAGTACTTTTGTAAAAACGAACTTGATCTTTTTTTTCTTCTCTTTTTAAAAGAAAATTTTACTTTTTATTCAGTTTTCTCTTATAAGAATACTTTTCAATATTCCAATGAGAGGTAAAAAAACGAGCAATTATTGCTTATTAAATACCAATGTATGCTCGTTTTAATGATTTCTCTGTGTATTAAAAATGGTACATTAAGTATAATTTTACTATCTCAATCAATAAATATTAACAATCTTTTTTATAATTTATATGATTGCTTTGCTATTTCTAATTCTTCATTTGTAGGGATTACTAGTAAAGTAACCTTAGAATCATTAGTACTAATTTTAGTAAGCTCTTTTGCTCTTACATTGTTCTTTTCAATATCTAAACTAATTCCGAAAAATTCTAAATCTGTACAAACTTTCTCTCTTATCAATGATGAGTTTTCTCCAATTCCAGCAGTAAAAACAATAGCATCTACTCCATTCATTGCCGCAATGTACGAACCTATATATTTTTTAATTCTATACGTATTAATATCTAATGCTAATAAACAATCTTCATTTCCTTTAGCTGCTTCAGCTTCAATATCTCTTAAATCGCTATAGCCAGTTAAACCAAACATTCCGCTTTCCTTTTGTAGTAAACTATTCACTTTATCTGCATCATAACCTAACGTATTTATCAAATAAAATATTAGGGTATGATCTATATCTCCACATCTAGTCCCCATTACCAAACCAGTAACAGGTCCGAATCCTAAACTATGATCTATACTTTGTCCATTTTCAATTGCAGAAATACTACAACCATTCCCTAAATGAACTGTAATTATTTTTGATTTTTTTGTTTGTAAATAATCATTCGCTTTTTCTGAAACATATTTATGACTAGTTCCATGGAAACCGTACAAACGAATTTTATTTTCTTTTAAAAACTGCTTAGGTATGGCATAAGTATATGCTTTCTCTGGAATTGACTGATGAAAAGCTGTATCAAAAACTGCAACTTGTTTTGCTTTTTTAAAAATTGCTTCAGCAACTTTAATTCCTTCTAAATTAGCTGGGTTATGTTGTGGTGCTAAAGAAAATAAATCTTCAATCTGTGTTTTTACCTCTTCTGTAATAACTGTTGTTTTTGTAAAAGCACTTCCTCCATGCACAACTCTATGCCCTACTACTTCTATTTCTTCTGTAGACTTTAATACTCCTACTTTATCATCCAACAACAATGAAACTACTTTTTCTAAACCAATTTTATGATTCTTTATGGTTATTGTCTCTTTTATTGAATTAGTTTCAGATTCATAATGTACTACACCTTCTTCTAAACCTATTCTTTCAATTAATCCTGAGCAAATCACTTTCTCCTCAGGCATATTGAATAATTGATATTTAATAGATGAACTCCCTGAATTAATGACTAATACTTTCATTTTCTATTTTTATATATTGAAAAAGTGATTAACTTTCTTGTGCTTGAATTGCTGTTATTATAATGGTATTGTAAATATCATCTATGGTACAACCTCTACTCAAATCGTTTACTGGTTTATTCAATCCTTGTAGCATAGGACCAATAGCTAAAGCGCCTGTTTCTCTCTGAACTGCTTTATATGTGTTATTTCCTGTATTCAAATCTGGAAAAATCAACACATTTGCCTGTCCTGCTACCTCTGAATTTGGTAATTTCTTTTTTCCTACAGTAGGATCTACAGCTGCATCATATTGAATAGGTCCTTCTATTTTTAAGTCAGGTCTTTTTGCTTTTACAATTTCTGTAGCTTTTCTAACCGTATCTACATCTTCTCCTTTACCTGAACTTCCTGATGAATAAGATAACATGGCAATCTTCGGATCAATTCCAAAAGAAATACTTGAATCTGCTGATGAAATTGCAATTTCAGCTAATTGTTCAGAAGTTGGATTAGGATTTATAGCACAATCGCCAAAAACAGAAACTCTATCTTCTAAACACATAAAAAAGATTGAAGAAACTACAGAGAATCCTGGTTTAGTTTTCACAAATTGTAAAGACGGTCTAATCGTATGCTGAGTTGTATGCGCTGCTCCAGAAACCATTCCATCTGCTAAACCTTTATAAACCATCATGGTTCCGAAGTAAGAAACATCAGCCATTAAATCTTCAGCCATTGCCGGACTTATACCTTTGTGCTTTCTTAATTCATACAATGTATTGGAAAAATCACTAAAGTAATCAGAAGTTATTGGATTTATAATTTGAGTTTTTTCAAAATCAAATGAAATATTCAAACGCTTTACAGCTGCTTCAATATTTACTCTTTTACCTAAGATAGTTAAATCAACTAAATCTGTCTTTTGTAATTGAGCAGCCGCTGTTAAAATTCTATCATCACTTCCTTCTGGTAATACAATGTGTTTTTTAGCTAACTTAACTCTTTTTATAAGGTTGTACTGAAACATTCTTGGTGTAAGAACATTGGTACCTTTATAAGTTATCAATTTATCACTCAATGCATCAACATCAACATATTTCTCAAAAGTGTTAATTGATAATTTAATTTTATTCTTATTCTCTGCATAAATATGTGAACGAATCGACCCTAATTTAGATGCGATTCCAAAAGTTCCTCCATTTACTTTTAAAATTGGTACTACTTTCTCTAAACCATTTATTAATTCAATAACCGATGGACTTAACTCCATATTTCCTGTTAGAATAATTCCTGAAATTGTTGGGTATTTACTAGAAATATTAGCTTGTAAAGTACCTAATAAAATATCAGATCTATCAGAAGGTGTAATTACCACACACTCATCTGTTAAATGATTTAAAAAGTGAGCCAATTGCATTGCTCCCACTTTTATTTCTCCGGTAGTAGCATTTAAAAACTTTTCTCCAAAAATAACATCTGCATCTAAAGCAGTTGCTATTTCATGAATCGTTGGGTTATTTAACTTGCTATTAATTGGTATTGCGTTAATCAATAACGACTGAGGCAAATTTTTTCCAATACCTTCCACAATTGCCGAAATATTTTTCTCCTGAACTTTATTTGCTATTACTGCTATAACTTCAACTTCTTTGTTATTGAAAGAATCATAAGTTAATCGTAATCCTTGAATAAAATCTTCTAATGATTTATCAATTCCTCCTGCAACAATAATCACCGGAATTCCTAAGTTTTTTGCAATTAAAACATTTAAATCCATTTCAATTACAGCACCATGATCAGAAAAATCGGTTCCTTCAACAATTACAAAGTCATTTTTATCTTCAAGCTTTTTGTACTTTTCAAGAATCAAACTAAGTACTTCATCCTCTTTATCTTCATTTAATAAATCTATTAATTCAGATCTTGTAAAAGCATATGTATCTTCATAATCACACTTTATATCAAAAAAGTTGACAATGGTATTTACATGATTATCTTTTTTTCCATTTACAGGATTGTCTATAATTGGTCTGAAATACCCAACTTTAGGCTTATTTCGCAATAACAATTGCATTAACCCTAAACTTAACATTGATTTTCCTGAATTGGCTCCGCTGGCAGCTATATATATTGCTTTGTTCATATTCTAATTTTAGGCAAAATTAGAATATTTTTAGTCCTAAAAGCCAAAAAGCACCACTTTTTTAGGTAAAAGTGGTGCTTTTTATCAAAATTTAGTGCTTAACCTACAATATGTAGTTCTGCAAAATTCTTTGGTATTACTAATGTATTTTGTATTGCATCAAAATGAACTTCTTTTAATGGTACAGTAACATTATCTATCTCTACTTCTTTTATCTCAAAAGGCAAACCAATCAATTCTATCTTCATGGTTTCGTACTCATTAACAAAAGTTCCGTCTTTATGTTGCTGAATAATTACCTCTTTTTCTTTTCCTGTAAAAGTAAAGGTACGTAAGCTATATCTTCCTTTCATGTAATCATACCCATCTTGAGCATCTTCATACACTTTAGAAATTATTTTTTCATCTAATGTAAAATACGATTCTAACTTTAGTTGCTCTATTTTCTTTTCTCCAACATATTGTTGTACCGGATACTTCGGAATAATAGCTCCTTCCTTTATAAATAATGGAATTATATCAATATCTGCATCTACCCATTTTTCTAATCCACCAGTTACATATTCACGTGTCCAGTAATTATACCATTTTCCTCTAGGAATATAAATTCTTCTTCCTTTTGAATTAGGCTCTTGTACTGGGCATACCAAAATTTGATTTCCGAAAATAAATTCGTCTGTTCTGTAATGTGTTTGAGGATCGTATTGATCGTATAAAACCAATGATTTTAACATAGGGATTCCAAACTCTGCATATTCCCAAAACATCGTATATAAATATGGTAATAATTGATAACGTAACTCAACATATTTTCTAGTTACATCAATTACTTCCTGCCCAAAAGTCCAAGGTTCTTGATTCCCATGATCTCCTGATGAATGTGTTCTACAAAACGGATGAAAAACACCTAATTGTATCCATCTTGCATATAACTCTCCTGTTGGATGTTCAGCAAAACCTCCAATATCACTTCCTGTAAACGACATACCACTCATACTCATTCGTTGCGCTTGAATATTGGCAATCCATAAATGTTCCCAAGTAGCAATATTATCACCTGTCCATGATGATGTGTAACGTTGTGCTCCTGAATATGCTGATCTTGTAATTATAAACGGGCGTTTTGGATACGCATACTTTTTAACACCTTCATAGGTAGCTCTTGCCATTTGCGTACCATAAATATTATGTGCTTTTCTATGACTACAATGATTTCCATCGTAACTATGACGAACATCATTAGGGAAAGTTTTACCTGGTACTTCCATCACTGCTGGTTCGTTCATGTCATTCCAAATACCTTTCACTCCAATTTCATCAATGATTTCTTTATACAATCCTGCCCACCATTCTCTTACTTTAGGATTTGTAAAATCTGGGAAGAAACATTCTCCTGGCCAAACTTTACCTCTCATATAAGGTCCGTCAGCTCTTTTACAGAAGTAGTCATTTTCCATGGCTTCTTTATACACCCAATAATCATCATCAATTTTAATTCCCGGATCTATAATTGCAATGGTTTTAAATCCATCTTCAGCCAATTCTGCAACCATTCGCTTCGGATCTGGAAAATAATCTTTATTCCAAGTAAAACATCTAAAACCATCCATATAATCAATATCTAAATAAATTGCATCACATGGAATTTTTAGTTCTCTAAATTTACTAGTTACTTCCTTTACTTTAGATTCTGGATAATAACTCCATTTACATTGATGATATCCTAAAGCCCATAAAGGTGGTAACTCTGGTTTTCCTGTTAAATCTGTATAACGAGTAATTACTTCTTGCATGTTAGACCCATAGAAGAAATAGTAATTCATTTCTCCACCATGAGCCCAAAAACTAGTTACATTTCTTCTTTCATGACAAAAGTCAAAAAATGTTTTAAAAGTATTATCGAAGAAAATTCCATAAGCTCTTTCTTCATGCATACCAATATAAAATGGAACACTTTTATAAAGAGGGTCTTGATCTTTACCATACGCATATTGATCTGTAGCCCAATTTTCTACTCGTTTTCCTTTTAAATTTAAATGCATTGGTTTATCTCCTAAACCATAATAACATTCTCCTTGCGGAGCAGCTTTACTCATTTTTACAATGTTACCTCCAAACTCATAACTCTGCTCCCAATGAAAGCCCCAGTCATCTTTACAAATAACATTTCCTTCTTTATCTTCAATCTTCGTTTTTAGATCTACTTTGTTGATATAAATTTCAACTCTTCTGGTTATAATTTTATAATAATCTTCTTCTTCTTCAACTTCTAATAAGCTATATCCTCTAACACCATCTTCACTAATTGCGTAAGAAAAATCATTTTCAAAATTATTATCAGTAGCATATCTAAATCTAATAACGCTACCCCTTAATATGGTAACTTGAAGTATTACACCATTTTCTGTTTTAAAATACATCTTATCTACATCTTGAGAAAAAGAAATAATTTTTCCAGGAAACAGATTCCCTTTGTGTTCTAGTTCTGTATTAATTATCATAATACTTGGGGTTTAGTTTATTTTTATTTGGCTATTTTCTACATTAGACTAAGCTATGAGAATTTAAACCGTTTATGATTCTACTTATACCAATAATAGATAGGCATTAACCTTATTCTATTTTAAATATCACTGTTGCTAAAGGTGGAAGTGTAACTTCACATGAAAAATTTCTAGAATTCCAATCAGTCTTTTCTATTGTTATCTTCTTTTTGTTAGTTATGCCACTACCTCCGTACTCTTTATAATCACTATTAAAAACTTGAACTAGTTTTCCTTTTTTAGGTAAACCAATTCTGTATGCTTTTCTTGGTTCTGGTGTCATATTACAAACCACAACCAAACAATCTTCTACCGTTTCTGACTTTCTTAAATAACTTATTACGGAGTTTTCATGATCATCATAACTTATCCATTCAAAGCCTTCTTGTTTAAATTGACTCTTATACAGAACTTCCTCTTCTCTATAAAGTTTATTTAAATCTTTTACTAGTTTTTGTACTCCAAAATGAAAATCATATTCTAAAACATACCAATCTAAACTTCCTTGAAAATTCCATTCTGCATGCTGACCAAATTCACTTCCCATAAACAATAAATTTGTTCCAGGGTGTGTAAACATGTAACTATATAATAATCTCAGATTGGCAAATTTTTGCCATTCATCGCCTGGTGTTCTAGAAATAATACTTCCTTTACCATGTACCACTTCATCATGAGAAAACGGCAACATGAAATTCTCTGTAAAAGCATACGTCATACTAAATGTTAAATCATTTTGATGATGCTTTCTATAAATAGGTTCTTTACTAAAATATTGTAATGAATCATGCATCCATCCCATCATCCACTTCATTCCAAATCCTAATCCACCTAAATAAGTCGGTTTTGAAATTTTAGGAAACGCTGTAGACTCCTCTGCTATACTCTGAACATCTGGAAAACTACCATAGATTGCTTCATTTAATTCTTTTAAAAAATTAATAGCATCTAAATTTTCGTTCCCTCCATAAATATTTGGTTCCCATTCTCCATAGTTTCTTGAATAATCAAGAAAAATCATAGAAGCAACTGCATCAACTCGAATACCATCTACATGATATTGATCTAACCAAAACAGTGCATTGCTAATTAAAAAGCTTTTTACTTCATTTCTTCCGTAATTAAAAATTAAGCTTTTCCAATCTGGATGATATCCTTTTCTTCTATCAGGATGTTCATATAAATGTGATCCATCAAAGAAACCTAAACCATGACTGTCTTCAGGAAAATGAGAGGGTACCCAATCTAAAATGACTCCTATATCATTCTTATGAAATGTATCTATTAAATGTTTAAAATCTTCAGGATAACCAAACCTAGAGGTTGGTGCAAAATATCCTGTTATTTGGTATCCCCAAGAAGGATCATAAGGATACTCCATTACTGGCATTAGCTCAACATGTGTAAATTGCATTTCTTTTACATAAGAAACCAATTCATCCGCTAATTCAATATATGATAAAGATCTATTATTGTCTTCTGACTTTCTTTTCCAAGATCCTAAATGTACCTCATACACTGAAAAAGGAGCATCTATTGCATTATTTTTTGCTCTCTTTTCCATCCATGAAGTGTCATCCCAAATATAATCGTCATCCCAAACCACTGAAGCTGTCTTTGGAGGGTGCTCACATCTTCTAGCATAAGGATCTGCTTTTTCTGTTATAATACCATCATTAGAGGAATGTATTTTATACTTATATAAATTTCCCTTACCTACATTTGGTATAAATCCTTCCCAAATACCCGATGAATCCCATCGAACATTTAATTTATATTCTTCGTCTTTCCAAAAATTAAAATCTCCTACAACAGAAACAGCAGTGGCAGAAGGAGCCCAAACTGCGAAATAGGTTCCTTCAACACCATCTAATGTCATTATATGTGAACCTAACTTCTCATATAATTTATAATGCTTTCCTGCTTTAAATAAATTAATATCAAAATCTGTTAATAAACTATGCGCTATAACTTTACTCATAAAAAAATTAGTCCTTAAAACTTATTGCAAAGTAAATCCGTCAGGAATTACAGCTCTTCTTTTAATGACTACAATACCATCTTTAATTACATATCCTTCTTCTTTTACATCTTCTAGATGTTTTCCTCCTTTGATAATAACATTATTACCTATACGAGCGTCCTTATCAATAATCGTATTCTCAATTACACAATTATCTCCAACTCCTATATAAGGAATTCCTTTTGCCTTATCACTTTCTATTTCTTCAATATCTTGATATACATTAGCACCAATCATATAGGTACTATTCACTTTACTATTCTTTCCTATTCTTGATCTAATTCCAATTACTGAATTTTCTATGGTATCTGCATTAATAATACAACCATCAGCAATCATTGCTTTATCTAATCTAGTTCCATAAATCTTAGAAGGTGGTAATATCCTTGGTCTGGTCAATACATTTTTAGAAGTATCAAATAAATCGAATTTTGGCACTTCCTCTGTTAAACCTACATTAGCCTCAAAAAAAGAAGCAATGGTTCCAATATCTGTCCAGTACCCTTTGTATTGATATGCCAATACAGTATTTTTCCCTATTGATTGCGGTATGATTTCTTTACCAAAATCGATAGTAGCAGTATCTGTCATTAATTCAACTAGCAAGTCTCTATTAAAAATATAAATACCCATAGAAGCTAAATAATGCCTGTTTTCTTTCTTCATTTCATCATCAACTTCCGATTCCCAACCTACAAGTTGTTCTGCCGAAGGCTTCTCTACAAAAGAAGAGATATAACTATCATTATCTGTTTTTAGAATTCCAAACTGAGTAGCTTCTTTACTAGCTACTGGTATTGTTGCTATACTTATCTCTGCTTTTTTATCAATGTGTTGTTGAATCATATCATTAAAATCCATCTGATATAATTGATCTCCTGATAAAATTAGTACATAATCAAACTCGTGATTTAAGATATGATGCATTGATTGCCTTACAGCGTCTGCTGTACCTTGAAACCATGTTTTATTATCGGGAGTTTGTTCTGCAGCCATTATGTCTACAAAAGCCTCACTAAACGAACTAAATCGATAAGTATTTTTTATATGTCTATTTAATGATGCTGAATTAAACTGTGTAAGTACAAACATTCGTTTAATATCGCAATGGATACAATTTGAAATTGGTATGTCTACCAATCTGTATTTACCAGCAATCGATACAGCTGGTTTTGAACGTTTGTCTGTTAGAGGAGATAACCTAGATCCTTGTCCTCCTCCTAAAATAATAGCTAGAACTTTTTTGTTAATCATTATGTATTTGAGGTAAGTTAATTGATGAATATAAATTTAAATAGTCTTGTGCCGATTTGGTCCAAGAGTTATCTATTTTCATTATTCGTTTTTGTATTTTTCTAAAGGTGTTTGTTTCGTTGTATAATTGTATTGCTCTGTTTATAGAATAACAAATATCCCATACTGAAGCTTGATCATGACAGATACCAAAGCCGTCGTCTCCTATATCTATAACTGTATCTTTTAATCCTCCTGTTCTTCTAACAATAGGAATGGTTCCATATCTTAGTGAATACATCTGATTTAAACCGCAAGGTTCAACTCTAGATGGCATTAATAAAAAATCAGATGCCGCATATACTTCATGCGATAACTTTTCATCATAACCGATATGTACATTAAAATTACCGTTTAATTCTTCTTTTAAACCTAGTAACTCTTCCTCTACATGTTGATGTCCCGAACCAAGTAAAAAGATATTTATATTCTGATTTTCTTTTATTGATTGTTTAAATGCCTCTGGTAATAAATCTGCTGATTTTTCTCCTACCAAACGTCCAATAAAACCAAATAGTGGAAGTTCTGGATCTAATCCATACTTTTTACATAATTCTATTTTATTCTTCTTCTTTCCAGAAACAACATTAGTTACTTTATATGTTTTTACTAACATTTTATCTTTCTCTGGATTCCAAAAAACATCATCAATCCCATTTAAAATACCAATACATTTATTTTCTTCTGATCTAAGTAATCCTTCTAAACCATTTGCATTGTGCTTCAATTCATCCATATAAGATGGAGAAACTGTATTTACCCTTGAAGCACACTTAATACCAGTTGCTAATGGATTAATTTGTCCATACCAATCTAACAATCCAACATTACTAAAATCAAAACTTGGCAAAAGATCCATTAAATCATGAGAAAACTGTCCTTGGTACTGAGCATTATGAATTGTTAATATTGTTGGCGTATCCTCTAACTGTTTATAATCGTAACAATAATTTATAAAGAAAGGTACCATAGATGTATGGTGGTCGTGACAATGAAGAATATCAAAATCAACAGCATCTGTTTTAATCCAATTTAAAGTAGCTAACTGAAAACTTAAGAAACGGTATAAGTCATCTTCATAACCGTATACATTTTCTCTATCTAATAAACCTTCTATATGTACGAAAAACAAATCAAAACCTATTTTTTTTGAATCGACTTTATAAATTGTGTATTGATAAATATTCGTGTCTAGACTTACTTCCTCTTTATATATTTCATTTAGTTTATTCTTTTTTGTGAAAGCATTATCATAATAAGGCATAATAACACTAGATGTAGTACCTAATTTTGATTGATACTTAGGAAGTGCACCTACAACATCAGCTAAACCACCGACTTTAGCTATTGGATAACATTCAAAACTTAAATGTAGAATTTTCATTAATGGAGACTTAATTATAGTTTCTTTAAAGTTAAGCAATCGCTCTAAAAAAAATATGATTAAATCATTAAAAAAAAGACACTAAAAATATATTTACTTCAAAAAAATGAACTTTTTATTATTTTTTTATTACGAAAACGTTCACTTGTTTTTACTATATGTAAGTAAAACCTGAGCAAAACTGCTATTTGATTGGTTTTTAATTTAATTTGCTTAAAAATGTTAAGCCGACTATTAAACAAAGAAGATTATAAAATGAGTTTCACTTGAAAATAATGTACAACATATAACTTTATCATTTAATCCTATTAATTGTATATAAAGTATTTTTTGAGTTTGTGAGTTATAAAAAATGAAGTTATTATAAAAACAAAAAACCGTTCAATATAGATTGAACGGTTTTGTTATAAAGAAAGGCGACGACCTACTCTCCCACCAGTGGCAGTACCATCGGCGCTAATGGGCTTAACTTCTCTGTTCGGAATGGTAAGAGGTGAGCCCCATTGCTATAATCACCTTAAATTTTTGCTATTGACTTTTAGCTGTATGCCTTTTGCCTATAGCGCAGCTTAGCTGCTAATATTTTAACATAATTGGTAAAATGATTTGATATTGTTTCAAGATTGCTTACATCTGTTTAAAGAGT
>NZ_SJXJ01000058.1 GCF_004337695.1 Tenacibaculum sp. M341 | reverse complement strand
AACCCGTTGTGCATTTAGGCAATATTAACTTTTAGATTATTTATTTTTCGTTTTTCTATGAATTTATTAATGTATTGAATAGTTGTCAATGCTGTTATTTTGGCTAGAATCCTAGTTTTAAATCCCTTGAAAGATTTAGCATAGTTTCTACGTATCATAAACTGATCACAAAGTTGAGAAAAGAGTGTTTCAATTCTTTTTCTTGACTTTTTAAATAGGTAAGGCTGTTCTGTATAGTTATATTGATTCTTTCTCATAGGTGTTTCTAATTTAATATTGACAGTTTCAAATAAGTCAAGTTGAAATTCAGAAGACAAGTAGCCTCTATCACCAAGCAGTACACAGTCAGATAATTGTAGTTTTACATCATGTAGATAATTGATATCATGTAATGAAGCTTTAGAAATATCAAAGCTAGATATTATACCATTTACAGAACAAGTCATATGTAACTTATATCCGTAGTATTTCATCCTTTGACTCGCACAGTATCCTCTATCAGGAGCTGTGAAAAAATCATCGCGACATACTTTACTTCGTGAAGCTCTAGCATATTTACAAACTTCTAAAGGCATACTATCTATTATAAAATAGTCCTCAAACTCTAAAAAATGATTTGCTAGTTTTTGACGTATTAACTCTTGAAATTCAAATAGATTTCGTCTTCTCCTATTATAAACAGAACGTTCTATTTTATTGGATAAACATTTAGGTAAAATTCTGAATAATTGACATTCACTGTCAATAGCCATGTATTCAGACACTAAACTGATAGCTACTATTTCTTTATCAGATAATTGAGGCTTACGTATTTGAGTAAAGAAACTATCTTGAACTTCTAAAACCGTAAAAACTTCTAATATTTTGTCGTAATTTGCTCGAAAGTTGTGCATAAATTAATTGTTGTGGTGACATTAATTTAAGGCTTATTAGCTGTAAGCACAACTTTTATCTAAATGCACAACGGGT
>NZ_SJXJ01000057.1 GCF_004337695.1 Tenacibaculum sp. M341 | reverse complement strand
ACCCGTTGTGCATTTTAAGTAATATTGATTTTGATATTGTTTATATTTCTATTGAAAATGAACTTATTTATATATTGAATCAATGTTAGCGCTGTTATTTTGGATAGTATCCTAGTTTTAAAACCTTCAAAAGATTTGGCATAATTTCTTCGAATCATAAATTGGTCACATAATTGAGAAAAAAGCGTTTCTATTCTTTTTCTAGATTTTCTATATATGTAAGGCTGTTCTTTATAATTATGCTGATTATTTCTCATTGGAACGTTGAGCTTTATTTTAGAAGTTTCAAATAAATTAAGTTGATATTCTGTTGATAAATACCCTCTATCTCCAATAAGTGTACAGTCTTTAAGTTGAGTTTGAATATCTTTTAAATAGTTAATATCATGAACACTAGCAGGACTAATATCAATACTTTTAAAAATTCCTTCAATCGAACAAACAGCATGTAATTTATATCCATAATATTTTGAACCTTGACTGGCACAATACCCCTTGTTTGGATAGCTATAAGAATGTTCTTTACATATTTTAGATCGCTTACTTCTAGAGATTTTGCAAACTTCTAAAGGCATACTATCTATTATAAAAGTGTTTTCAAAATCGTTAAAAGTATCAGAAAGTTTATTTCTGATAGCCTCTATATGAGAAAACAATTTTCTTTTTCTCCTATTGTAAACACTACGTTCAATAGAGTTAAAAAGAGAACAAGGTAATTTTCGAAATAAATCAGATTCACTATCGATACTCATGTATTCAGCTGTTAAATTGATACTTATTAAAGATAGATCAGACAACTTAGGTTTCCGTCTTTGGTAGGTAAGTAGCTGTTCTGGAAAAATATCTTTTAAAACTAGATATATTTTATCGTAATTTGCTTGAAAGTTGTGCATGTTAAATTATGGTGTGGTAACTACAAATTACTGCTTTATAGCAGAATGCTCAACTTTTTTCTTCTTATAATTCAAAATGCACAACGGGT
>NZ_SJXJ01000056.1 GCF_004337695.1 Tenacibaculum sp. M341 | reverse complement strand
TCATATTGATAACTCTCATGTACAAAACTCGTTAAGACCATTTCCTTTACTTCTGAAAGGTATTCTGCATACGTTTTATCTCCTTCTGGATAACTACGAAGCGCCAAGGTATTTACAAACATACCCACCATTTGTTCTACATCCGCATGATTCCTCCCTGAAGTTGGCGTTCCTGTAATTATATCATATTGATTACTTAGCTTACTTAATAGTATTTTGTAAAACGATAGCATTACCATATAAATAGTACTATCATGAGTCAATCCTAAAGATCGTAAACCTTCGGTTTGAGCTGTGCTTAACTCCAAAGTAACCGAAGCCCCTAAAGTCTCTTTTAACTTTGGTCGATCGTAATCATAAGGTAAATTCAATACTGTAGCTTCTTCTGAATATACCGATAACCAATAGGCCTTATCTTTTGCTAACTGTTCCTGATGAACCTCACTTTGCTGCCATGCTGAATAGTCTGTATATTGTAAGGTGAGTGATGGTAGGTGTTCTCCCTGATATAGTCGTATAAAATCCTGCATTAAAACATCGTGCGAAACTCCATCACTAATAATATGATGCATATCTATTAACAACAAATATCCTTTAACATCTTCCAAAATTCCTACTCTAAATGGATACTCTTCATTTAAATCAAAAGGTCGTACAAAAGAACTTACCTGTTCTTCTGTGGTAGATGAATCCTCTACTTCTATATAGTTCACTTTAAAATCTTCTCCATCCATTACTTGCTGATGTACCTCATTAGCTTCTAATACAAAGCGAGTTCGTAAACTCGAATGACGTATTACTAAAGATCTGAAAGTAGCTGCCAGACGATCAAGGTTTATGTTACTATCCAAACGATAGCAAGAAGGCATATTATAACTGGTAGATTGCTTGTCAAACTCATATAAAAAGTACATACGCTTTTGTGCTGATGACAACTCATATAATCGTTTGACAGGCAACTTAGGAATACTGCTATACCCTCCTTTTACCTCATGATGTTCTATAT
>NZ_SJXJ01000055.1 GCF_004337695.1 Tenacibaculum sp. M341 | reverse complement strand
ATAAATTAATAACAATAAGATATCCGGGTCCCATTAATAATTATTATTTTCAATAATAAATGGGACCCCTATCTATACTATCTATCCTATCTATCCTATCTATATAAAATAATTATAAATATATAAAATAATTATAAATAATTAATAATATATAAAATAATTATAAATAATTAATAATATATAACTCCTTTCGATATTCGTACCGATTCCCTACTTATTTATTATACATAAATCATAAATTATTATTAAAAATAATAATATACTATTAGGATACCCATAACTAATAATATATATATTATTAATATATAATAAAAAATAGTAATAAATAATAATAATAATAATAATAATAAATATATAATGAATATTTATATATATATATATATATATATTTATTAAATCTATATATATATAAATCAATAAAAGATATAATATATAAAATATATTAAATAATATTAAATATATGATTATAATATTTTTAAATAAATAAATAAATAAATAATATAAAATTATATAAAAATAATATTAAATATATAATTATAATACTTTAATATAAAATTATATAAAAAATAATATTAAATATATATATAAATAATTAATAAGATTATAATTATATATATATAAATAACTTATAAATATTATATATTATATTATCACTTTTTTAACTCCTTATAGAAAACTATATATAATAAATATTTTATATAATTATCCTAAATTATATTATATTTATTTTTATAAAAAATAAATAAATAAATAAATAAATAATTGAAACTCTTTTCTTTATATTAATAGTTCCGGGGCCCGGCCACGGGAGCCGGAACCCCGAAAGGAGAAAGTATTAATAATATTATATTATATTAATAAAAAGTATGAATAATATTATATTATATTATATTATATAAATATATTAATAAATAATAAATTATAAATTATTTAATAATAGTTCTACTGAATAATTATTAATTATTAATTATTAATTATTAATTATTAATTATTAGTTTAATCAAAGAGGAATGAATATCTATTATATTATATTATATTATA
>NZ_SJXJ01000053.1 GCF_004337695.1 Tenacibaculum sp. M341 | reverse complement strand
AATGAACTGTGCTTAAAAACAAATATTTTCTTGATAATTTTCTATATATTTTTGCTTAGAATTAGCTATTGCAAAAGCTTGTTTTAAAAGTTTATTAGCAATAGCTATTTTTATAACTCTTTCTGGTTTTCCCTTGGTCTTTAATCTATCATACATTTGTTTACATGCTTTATTATACTTTTTAGCTGTCCAACTACATAAATAAAGAAGTTTACGTATTTGAGACTTACCCATTTTACAAATATGACCTTTACCTTTGACACTAGTTCCTGATTCATAAATTCTTGGACTCAGCCCAACATAAGCAATAAGCTTCTTATAATGAGAGAACTTCTTAAAATTATCTGTAATAACGATCAACATGATAGCTGTTTTATTTCCTATACCTGGTATAGATGTCAATAATTCATAACTTTGGTTATAATGAGATTTACAAATGGCTAACATCTGATTTTCTATCTCTTTAATAGCAGATGTTAAATAAACTAGTAGCGCCTCTAATCTTGATGAAACTTCATTACTTATGTATCCTGTAGCTTCAAAAGATTCTTGTTGCCTTTTAGTTTGATGATACTGCTTTTTTAATAATTCTAAGCAACTATGCTGTTGTTGCAATGCTTGTATAAACTCTTGACTAGGTTTCCATATAGGCAACTCATCTCGTTGAAGAATACCATATTCCATTATAGTAGCGGCATCTTTTTTATCTGTTTTAGCTCTGTAAAAACGCATTTGACTATAACGTCTTATTATCAAAGGATTCAATACACTAACAATGATATTATGACTATGTAAGTAATTAGCTAAACGCATATAGTAAGGTCCAGAAGCTTCCATAACTATAATATCTCTATTTTTTATAAGTTCCATAAAACTTATGAAACCAAATAAATTATTGTCATAAACTTTATGAATTAATCTCTCTTGTTGCTCAAAACAAACATCAAATGTTTGCTTACTAATGTCAATTCCTATAATTTTACTCATAACTTTGAAATTAATGCTTGTTGATTATCGATCCTAAATTCAGGCTCTAAGGCCTAATGAACTGTTCAATCTTTAAGCACATGGAGAAAGGGACAGCCATTGCGAACTGTTTTGTAAACTAATGACGAGCTTTTGTCTTGTTCTTTCTCCTTTTATTAAATCTCTAAATCTAAAACTTTAATAAAATTTATTCCTAATACAAACATAGGATGAC
>NZ_SJXJ01000006.1 GCF_004337695.1 Tenacibaculum sp. M341 | reverse complement strand
TTCTACTTCAGATACAACGGAAAGTTTAAAACTCATCGTATAATCTTTCTGAGTACGTTTACGGTAAATATTGTCGTTCATAATGTTACATAATTGTGTAACGCTATTTCAGGACGAGACAAATACCTAATAAAAAGAAGCAGTGAAATTTCACTGCTTCTTTTCTTTATAATAATTACTTTTGTTCTCAAATCAACAGAGAAATGTCAGAAGAAAAAAGATCACTCAATTTTATAGAACAAATTATAGAAGAGGATTTGGCGAATGGAATGAAAAAAGAAAATTTACGTTTTCGTTTTCCACCTGAGCCTAATGGATACTTACACATAGGTCATACCAAAGCAATTGGTATTAGCTTTGGTTTAGGAGAAAAATACAATGCTCCTGTTAATTTAAGATTCGATGACACTAACCCAGCTAAAGAAGAACAAGAGTATGTAGATGCTATTAAAGAAGATGTTGCTTGGTTAGGTTACGAATGGAAAAGTGAGTGTTACTCATCTGATTACTTTCAACAATTATTTGACTGGGCTGTTCAACTTATAAAAGATGGGAAAGCATATGTAGACAGTCAAACTTCTGAAGAAATGGCTACTCAAAAAGGAACTCCAACTGAACCTGGAGTGGCTAGCCCTTACAGAGATAGATCTGTTGAAGAAAATCTTGATTTATTCAATAAAATGAAGAATGGAGATTTTGAAGAAGGAGCACATGTTTTAAGAGCAAAAATAGACATGACTTCGCCAAATATGCTATTACGTGATCCTATCATGTATAGAATATTGAAAAAAGCACACCACAGAACGGGTAACGATTGGGTTATATACCCTATGTATGACTGGACGCATGGTGAAAGTGATTATATTGAACAAATTTCTCATTCTTTATGTTCTTTAGAATTTAAACCACACAGAGATTTATACAACTGGTTTAGAGATAATGTGTACGATTACAGTAAATCTGAATATCCGTTAGCTCCTAAACAAAGAGAATTCTCTCGTTTAAATTTAAGCTATACTATTATGAGTAAGCGTAAATTAAAGAAATTAGTAGATGATGGAATTGTTACTGGATGGGATGATCCTAGAATGCCTACTATTTCTGGATTGAGAAGACGCGGGTATACACCAGCTGCTATTCGTAATTTCATTGATACTGTAGGGGTATCTAAAAGAGAAAATGTAATTGATGTAGCTCTTTTAGAGTTTAAAATTAGAGAGGATTTAAACAAGAATGCAAATAGGGTAATGGGAGTTTTAAATCCTGTAAAATTAGTAATTACAAACTACCCTGAAGATCAAGAAGAGATTCTAATTGCAGAAAACAATCCTGAAATAGAAACTGCTGGATCAAGAGAAGTTCCTTTCTCTCGTGAATTATACATAGAAAGAGAGGATTTTAAAGAAGAGGCTAACAAAAAGTACTTTAGACTAACGTTAGGTAAAGAAGTACGTTTAAAGAACGCTTATATCATTAAAGGCGAAAGCTGCATAAAAGACGAAGAAGGAAACATTACAGAAATTCACTGTACTTATGATCCTTTAAGTAAATCTGGAAGCGGTACAGAAGAAAGTAAACGTAGAGTAAAAGGTACTTTACACTGGGTTTCTATAAAACATGCTGCAACTGCTGAAGTTAGAGTATACGATAGATTATTCTCTGAAGAAGCTCCAGATGGTCATAAGGACAAAGATTTCATGGACTTTATTAATCCTGATTCTTTAAAGGTTATTAATGCTTATGTAGAACCTAGCTTAAAAGATGCAAACATTGCAGATAGATTCCAATTTCAACGTTTAGGGTATTTTAACGTTGATAAAGATACTACACAAGAAAATTTAATCTTTAACAAGATTGTAGGCTTAAGAGATACTTGGGCTAAAAAGAATAAATAATTCTTCATCATTTAATAAAAGGTTAAGCATTCGCTTAACCTTTGTTAAAAAAATAAAAATAAATCAATATTTTTTGTTTTTTAATGAGGTTTTCATAAATTAGTAGTCCCAATATTATAATTAACTATTAATCCCCCTTAAAATGAAAAAGCCTCTATGGTTGCTCATTTGTGTATTTTTGATCGAAATAGCAACATCTCAATCATTAAAAACTTGTTCTAAAAACAAGAAATCAAAACAAACCCTTAACAACATTAACAAATGTCAAATTACTCAAACCGATAACAAAGACGATACAGATAAAAACATCTCTCGTGAGCTTGTAGTAAGGTTTAATAATAGATACTTTGTTAAAAGAAAAAAAGACGTTGTAAAAGCCCTTGACGAACTTAATGGTAACGGTGTAAACAATGAAAAAACATCTGGCATAACTAATGAAGTTATTGATGTAAGTAAAATAGAGGAAACAGTTTATCAACTACACGATGTAGATTACACTCCTTTATTTGATACTTGTAAAGATGTTTCCGCAGAACAACAATTAAGGTGTTTTAACATTGGAATAGGTACCTATATTCAAGAAAACTTTGAATATCCTGAAGAAGCTTTAGAAGAAGGTATTACTGGAAAAGTAACCATCAACTTCGTTATTGATAAATCAGGAAAGATTGTAAAAATCAACGCCAATAACGATACCAATTCCAAAAACATTTTAACAGAATACAGTGAACAGTTAATATCTAAACTACCTGTAGTTAAACCCGCTTTGAAAAAGAATAAGCAAGTATCTATATCTTATGAATTACAACTAGATTTTTCTCTAGATTAATTATAAAGGTATATAAACAAGCATTCATTCCCCCAATATATTAAGTAAAAAGCAGTCTGTTAACATTGAACGGATTGCTTTTTTATTAATATAATATTCTAAAAAATGAATTGATTTTAACTATATAAATTTCTAAAAGAAAGTATCAAACTTATAAATTATACCTCCGAGTACCTGAAAACCTTGTGCATTAAAATTGGTGAATGTTTGGTAATTACTATTTGTAATATTATTCGCTTTTAAGAATACAGAAAACAAATCGTTTATGTGATATCCTCCATTTAAATTTAAATCGATATAACTATTTAAATCTACTACACTTGATGTATTTGCAATTACATCATAATTGATTCCTTTACGGCTACCTATAAAATATAAATTAGCTCCTGCATACCATTTTTTAACTTTATAAGTTCCAAAAACATCTGCTGTTAATTGTGGTAAATTCCAAGCATGTTCTTGTGTGCTTAAATCAAAAGCATTAAAACCTATGTTTAATCCTAAGTTTAACTTTCTTGAAAAGTCGTAACTAACTTCTCCTTCAAAACTAACTGTATTTACATCATCATAAACTACATTGAAAGAGTTTCCGTATTGATATCCTTTAAACGAAATTCCATTGGCTGGAAAAGATGTATTTATACCGTTTGATAAAGATTGATTTAAAAGGAATAAAGGCTTACTTTCTTCTCTTTTGTAGCTAACTCTAGCATTATAGTTTAAATTACCACTTAAAATACCTCTAAAACCACCATACACGTTTAAAGCTTCACTTGTTTGCGTTAAAGTTAATGTTGGAGATAAATATGGATTTTGATCTGTTAAGCTTTTAAATGAATTTACTGTTAAATCACCAGTAACACCACCATAAATATTAGCATATCTTGGTATAATGGCATAATTCACTTCTGCATCTGGGTAAATAAAGAATTTACCTTCACTTGCTTCTAAATTAAAAGAGTAATAAGCTTTTGCTCCAACTTTAAAATCGATGTTTTTAAACTGAAAAGCATAACTAGGTTTTACACCACCTGTTACAAAACTATAAGCTACATCTTGTAAGGGGTCATTATATGACCTATCAAAACCTCCATTTAAAAAATTAATAGATGTTACTAATTCAAAATCTTCAGAATTTAAACCAAACCTCCCTAAAGGAAAAGACATTTTAGCATCAATATCTGCATGAATCTCACTCGTATCTAAAGCATCTCTAAACAAAGCAACAGAACCATTTACCTCACTTATGTTGCTTGGTAAGAAAACAGATCCGAATATATTGTAATATTCATAGGTTTGTCCCTCCTCTATCCTATTAATCGTAGGATCTAAAAAAACTATATTATCAGGTAAACCATACCAATTGTACTTATCTCTAGAAGCTTTAGCACCAAGTTTCCAATCGAAATATCGCATTTCTTGCTTTAAAAATAAATCAATACTGGCATTGTAATAACTACTACTAAGCTCAGTATTTTGAACAGGATCTGATGAAGAAATAAAATGAACTTTACCTCCATACTCATATTCAAAAGCATTACTATTATGAAAATAAGCTTCTAAAAAGGGTGTTGTATTGTTTCCGAAACCAGCAGAAATATAGTTGTTGAATAATCGTTCACGATCACCTAAATCAATTCCTTTTAAAACTCCACTTTTTGGAATAAATGTAGAAGCTACTGGTATTGATTGAATTTGGTAATCTAACGTTTTTCTTTCAACATTTTTAGACAACTTAATTATTGGTTTTCTTTTTATTTTATATGCATCTGTTACCTTAGGTGCATAGGAAGTTACTACATTTACCTCTTCCGTTTTAATTATTGAGTCTTTAGCCTTTTCAGTTTTTGGTTTGTTTTGCGCTAATACAGAACCACACACAAACATTGCTATTGTTACAATTACATACTTCTTCATTACAGATTACTTTTTAGAGTTCACCGATTCGTTTGTTTTGGCCTCGTTGCTTTTTATTTTGTTAAGCTCATTTTTAGCTTCTTCTACTAAATCTTTAAATTGCTTAAAGTTTTTAATTACATTTTCTAATATATAAGTAGCTTGATACGCATCTTTCAATTCGTAAAAATTCTTAGCCATTATAATGTAACTTTTAACTCCCCAATATTTATATCTTGAATAATTGGCAATTAAATTTTGCACCTCTTCATTAGAAGATTCAAAAGCTTTTTCTTCATGTAAAAAGAAAGCTTTATGATATAATACTTCAGCTTTTAATTCACCAGTTGCTTTATCATCTAATACTGAATAATATTCTTCAGCTGTTCTATAATCTCTTTCTTCCATTGCTGACCTAGCAATCATAATTTGTGCATCTTCAGCAACAACCTGGTCTATCTTAGCATTTGCTAACACTTTCTCTGCATAAGTAACTGTTTTGGCATATTTCTTATCATTATAATACCCTTTCATTAAGTTACTTTGCGCAAAAATGATGTTTTGATCTTTGTTTGCTTCTTTTTCCAATCGTTCTAATACAGGCATTGCTTTTTTCCAATTTTCCTTCTCTAAATACAATTGTCCTAATTTAGATAATGACTCTTCAGAAAACTCACTCTTTCCTTTATTTACTACATACACATAATACTTTGTTGCAATCTCTTTATCTCTTGTAAAATATAATTGTGCTAAATAGAAATTCGCTTTAGTAGCATGTAATCCGTTAGGAAATTCTTCTAGATACCTTTCAAAACCGTTAATAGCTCTTTCTTGTTTATTTTCTAAAAACTTATTTTCTGCAGCTTCATAAGTAGAGTTGTCTATTTCACTATTAGATACATTGACAAAATCGATAGTTTTTACCCATTTTGCATACTCATTTACCTTACCCATGTCAATATATACAAGTCTCGCATTCGCTACTGCTTGCTTTGCTTCACTTGTATTAGGATACTCTGCTACTACCTTTTTAAACTTCTGAATTGCTTTATCATATCCTCCGTCATTGTATACAAGTAACCCTTGACGAACTAACACATCTGGCACATAACTACTTTCAGGATGATCGTTTACTAACTCATCATAAACTTTTTTAGCTTTTGACACCTGACCTCTTGATGCATACACTGAACCTAATTGAAACAACGCATCATCTTTTAAATTAGAAGACGGATAATCTTTTACAAGTTGATTCAATTTTGAAATTTTATCTTGAGTTCTACCAGCCAAACCTAAGCTCATCGCTTTTTGATATTGCGCATAATCGGCTCCAGTACCACCTTCATCAATTACTTTATTATAAGCACTTATTGCTTCATCGTACTTTTTAGTAGCATAATATGAATCACCTAATCTGTTAGAAGCATCATCATTTAAATCAGTATCATCAATATTCTGATCTAAAAATTCTTTAAAGTGTTTTGCTGAATTGTTATAATCTTTAAGCTTAAAATAAGTATATGCTTTGTTATAGTTTAATGTTTTACCTTCTTCAATTTCTGTATTAGTAACATTTTTAAAGCTTTTAAGTGCATTTGAGTAATTTCCTAATAAATACTCTGTTTCACCTAACCAAAAACTTGCTTTATTTTTTATTGAATCGTTTACTGCATCAGAAGCTATTAACAAATGAGGCAACGCTTTGTTTAAATTTTGCTCATTGAACAATTGAACTCCTCGATAAAAAGAAACTTCATTCGCTAATTTATTATTCTCTTCATTTCTGTTTGCGTTTAAATAATCAATCGCACCTTGATAATCTTGTTGATGTAAGTATGAAGTTACTAACAAACCTCCGATTTCTTGCTTGTGAGGAGATTCTGGATATTTAGCTAAAAATGCTTTTAAAACTTCCGGAGTACTTTGGTAAGGATTCCCTTCTTCATAACTCAACTTCGCATAATTCAAATCAGCATCAGCACTAATAATTGGATCAAAGTCCATTTCACTAGCATTTTTAAAAGCATTTAATGCTTCTGTTTTTTTACCTGCTTTTAAATAACATTCAGCTAAATGATAATAGGCATTTTGAGCTACACTATTTTGTCCGTTAATTATTTTATTAAACTGACTTATGGCATTTTCATAATCTCCTAACTTGTAGTAAGAATATCCTAAATAATAATAATCAGTATTCTTCCACTTTCCATTTTTACCTTCATAATCTTCTAAAAAAGGAACTGCTTTATCATATTTCTGTAAATTAAAATAACTTTCACCTACAATTTTACTGATATCTGATTTTTGCTTTTCTTTCGCTTTCGGTAAAATTTTCTCACCTATTTGCGCTGCCTTTTCAAACTTACCGCCTTTAAAAGCCATATCTAATAAATAATAATTAGCTTCAGATTTATACGTTTCGTTATCTGCTAATTGACTTAAATTATCTTCAGCCTCACCGTAGTTTTCTTGTTTGTATGAAATATATCCATAAAAATATCTAGAATCTGTACCGTAGCGAGGATCACCTAATAAAGTAGCAAACTTTTCTTTAGCATCTTTAAAATAATTAGACACTAACAAAGCATACCCCATTTTGTAATTTAACTCTTTACGCTCTTCTTCTGTTAGTAATTTTGCATCTACTTTTTGATACCATTTTAACGAGTGAGATGCTTTTCTGTTGGCAAAGTAATAATTACCAACATTTAAAAAGGCTCTTTCTTTTTTACTACTATACGGGTGCTTTTTCACAAAATCTAACACTTGCTGATCTGCATCTGTTTGATTTAGCTTTATGGCACACATTGCATCATGAAAATCTGCTTCTGTTTGTATATTCGGTTTATTGGTAGCTGCAGAAACCTCTTTAAAAATTCGCTGCGCTCCTGCATAAGCTTTATTATTATATAAATTTAAAGCCCTGTGGTACTTAGCATCAACATTTGTTTGTACTTCAGTTTTTTGCGCCCAAATGTGAATGCAAAAAAAGCTACAAAGTGCTATTAAAAAATTCTTTATATTCATAATCTCTCTCCAAAAACGGTCTGTTGTCGTTAAAATAACGTCTTTTTTTAAATTTTGTTTGACAAACCTAGTTCAAAAATAAAAAAAGGTGGCTAAAATGAATAATAAATAATAGATTTGTAAAAATGTTTTTTTTATGAAAGAACCTATTCTGCATCTTGAAAATGCTGATATTTATCAACGAGACATCCTTGTTTTATCTAAGATTAACTTCACTTTAAACAAAGGTGAATTCTACTATCTTATTGGTAAAACTGGAAGTGGTAAAAGTAGCTTACTCAAAACTTTATATGGTGATTTAAGATTGCAGCGTGGCTTAGGAAATATTGTAGGTTTTGACTTAAAGAAAATGAAAGAAAAAGACATTCCTTTTTTACGTAGAAAACTAGGAATTGTTTTTCAAGATTTCAAATTATTAAATGATAGAAATGTATTTGATAATTTAGACTTTGTTTTAAAAGCTACGGGTTGGAAAGACAAGGAAGAACGTAAAGAAAAAATTTACGAAGTGCTTAATAAAGTGGGCATGAAAGAAAAATACTACAAAAAAACATTTGAACTTTCTGGTGGAGAACAGCAAAGAGTCGCTATTGCAAGAGCTTTATTAAATGACCCTGAATTAATTTTAGCCGATGAGCCAACGGGTAATTTAGATCCTCGTACTTCTTTAGAGGTTATGGAATTACTTAATGAAATTCATAAGAGTGGTAAAACTATTTTAATGGCAACACACGATTATCAGTTAATTGTAAAGTTTAAACAAAAAACGATAAAATGTGAAGGCGGTAAAATATTTGAAGTAGTACAACAACAAAAAGTAGCTGCTAATAATACAGGTAATCAAAACTCATAAAACTTGTCTAATAATAAACGTGTTTTTGTTGCTGTAACCAATGATATTTCTACAGATCAAAGAGTTCACAAAGTTTGTACGCATTTAATTGACAATAAATTTCAGGTATTTGTTTATGGTAGAGTATTACCGAATACCATAGAGGTAGATAGAGCGTATACCATTATTAGAAAAAAACATATATTCAATCATAATTTTTTGTTTTATGCTGAATATAATATTCGCTTATTTTTTCTTTTACTTTTTAGCAAATACGACTACATTTTATCGAACGATTTAGATACGTTACCTGCTTGTTTTTTTGCTAGTAGATTGAAACGTACTACACTTGTTTACGATAGTCATGAATTATTTTCTGAAGGTCCTGAGTTACAAGGACGAAAATTTGTGCAAGGGTTTTGGAGAAAGTTAGAAGACTTTTTTTTACCTAAAATTAAAAGGTCTTACACTGTAAGTAAATCTATTGTTGATTTTTACGATCAGAAGTATCAAAATAAAATGGGATTGATTAGAAATCTTCCTTTTTTAGACAGAAAAATTACAGCTAAAAATGTTTCTTTTCCCACAAAAAACAAAGTAGTTTTATATCAAGGTGTTTTAAATCCTGGTAGAGGAATAAAACCAATGATTAAAGCGCTTCATTTTTTAAATGATGTAGACTTAGTTATTATTGGTTATGGTAAAGTTGAAGATGAACTGAGAGCGTTTGTTACTGAAAACAATATGCAAAAACGAGTTCATTTTTTAGGAAGAGTTGCTCATGATGAATTACCTAACTATACTGTGAAAGCAGACATAGGAATGGTTTTAGAAGAACCATTAGGTAAAAGCTTTGAGTTTTCTTTACCAAATAAATTGTTTGATTATATTCATGCAGAACTTCCTATTGTTTCTGGTAATTTACCTGAAATAAGTGCTATTGTAAATCGTTATAAAGTTGGTGTTGTGGTTAAAACCTATCAACCTAAAGCTATTGCAAAAGCAATTAATAGTATTCTTAACAACGAACAATTGAAAAAGGATATTAAACAAAATCAAAAAATTGCCAAGGAAGAATTAAACTGGGAAAAAGAAAAATTAAACCTGAACAAATATTTTAAAAACTAAGTTTATCAATCCTAAATTATCCATAATAATTCCTTCTTTTAATAATTTAGAGCAACTCAAAAAATGCATTAATAGCATACAAAAACAGAGTTACACAAATTATGAAGTGTATATTATTGATGGTAAATCAACAGATGGTACTTTTGAATTTTTAAAAAGTCTTTCTACTCCTTTTTATTTTATTTCTGAAGAAGATGATGGAATTTATGACGCAATGAATAAAGGGATTGAACTTGCCAGTGGTGAATGGATTTATTTTTTAGGTGTAGATGATCAATTATACGATAATGATGTACTTACCAACATAATGTCATTAACAAATAATACAAAAATTGATCTTATTTTTGGTGATATTGAATATGATATAGACGATAATTATCCTTTTATCTACAGTACAACTAAAAAATACAAGTCATCTTCTTGGAACTGGAGTATTTGGATAAGAAACTCAGTACATCATCAAGGCACTTTTTTTAGAAAATCACTGTTCAAACAAAACAAATACAACACAAAATACCAGATTCTTGCTGATTATGCTTTCAATTTAGATTTGTACAAGATGAATTTCCCTTTTGTTATTTCTCCTATATGTATAGCAAAATGTCTTTCCTCTGGGGTTTCTAAAAAAGGAAATTGGAATATTTACAAAGAAGAAATTCAGTTAAAAACAGCAGCTAGTTCAGTTATTTTACTTCCATTTTTTTATCTTTTAGCTTTTATAAAATTCAGCATGGCATGGCTTATCAGAGAGAGAAAATAGCAGATTTTATACACGATAGTTTATCCAAAGAAAAACAAACTCTGATCAAACAATATGAGCAGAGCAAAAATGCTATTGGCTATTTTTTTATTGATAATGTGTTACCAGATGAGCTAGCTTTAAAATTGCATGAGTCTTTTCCAACCATAAACGAAACGGTTAAAAAGAAAAATATTAGAGAATTTAAGCATGTAGCTTATCAGATGAATGAATACGACACTTTGTTAGAGGAAGCTTTATATGCTTTTCAAGATCATCGAATTGTAAATCTTATTAGTGAAATATGTTCTTTAAAAGATATTCATGCAGATACACATTTATATGCTGGCGGACTTTCTTTAATGGAAAAGAACAATTATTTAAATCCGCATTTAGATAATTCTCACGACAAGGACAGAAACCATTGGAGAGTATTAAATTTACTATACTACACAACACCTAACTGGAAGCTAGAAAATGGTGGAAACTTAGAGTTATGGCCAAATGGATTAAAAGAAAAGCAAATTACCGTTGAAAGTAAATTCAATCGCTTAGTTGTGATGGCTACACATCAAAAATCGTGGCATTCTGTTAGCAAAGTTGAAGTTGATGATACTAGATATTGTATTTCTAATTACTATTTTTCTGACACACCTGTTTTAGCTACCGATACTTTTCATGTAACCACATTTAGGGGTAGACCAAATGAGAAATTTAAAAACATTTTTTTGAAAGCAGATTCATATGTAAGAAACGGATTAAGAACTTTATTTAAAAAAGGCATCAAAGAAAACCCTCATCAGTACAAAAAAAAGAAAGACTAATTAATCCACTTCTTTTAAAAGTGTTTCTATTTTCTTTTGCACATTCTTATACTTTATTTCATGGTAAATTTCATCTAATTGTTGCACCCCTTCCTTTCCAAAATTATGTGCTAAAATTTTAATACAAACATCTCCGATTTTTGTGGAGCTTTTTCCCAATCGTATTTCCTTCTTCAAATCAAAACTTCTTTTAGCAATGGTAGTTAAATACTTCATTGGAATCTTTTTAACTAATTCCTTTTTTGCTAACAACTCTAACAAATTATAAATAATGATGAGATTTTCATTAAACATTCCCGAATAAATCTTTTCCCATTTATGCTTCCGATAATATGGATGCCAAAAAACATTAATTCTCATTTTAGGTTTGAAACAAGCAGCTAACTCAACAGTTTTTATACTTATCTCTATGAATGAATCGTAACCTATATCATTAATTAAATTTTGTAATTGTTCCTCTTCATTCTTTTTTGTTTTTTTCAATGATAAAAATTGAAAAATCTGAGACAAATCATTAACATTTAAATTTTCTGAAGACAAAACAGTACTATTAACTTTTTTACCAAAATAATCAGGCAGTAATAAAAAAGTTTCTTTTTTATTTTGATGCTTTGTAATAATTCTTAATAAATCTTCAATCTCCTTGTCGTTAGAAGTACTAGTGTTTTTAGCGACATATTTCTTTAAAGCCCTTATTAATTCATCATTTACTTTGTTTTCAACAACCAATTTATTTATTTCTTTTACAAACAAATGCAATGGCATTTTTAAAGAATAGTATTCTTTAGAATTCCAAAACTGAAAAAAATCAATCATATACTTGCTCTTCCAATGCAAGTTTGAAGTAAAAATTGAAGAAAACAACACTATTTTAAATCCCTCAGAAACATGATCTAAACTAGCAGGTGGAACTTTTATAACTTTAATTAAAAAATATAAAAAAGAAATTTTCACTTCCGAATGCTGTCTTACAAGAAAACTATATTCAATTAACTTTTTAAAATTAATACGATCAGAATTATAGTATGCCTTTCTTGTTTTTTGTTTCGCTTCGCTATGAATTAATAAAAGTGTGTTTAAATTGGAATGATATGTATTTTCTCTTTCTTCTTTCTCTTCAAAAGATTCTTCTTTACCGTACTTTTTTGTTCTTAAAATCAATAAATCTTCTTCTGAAGGTTTAAAACTAGGTTTTAATAAACCTCTTAAATATTTAAATAAAAGTTTCATTAAGTGTGTTTCCGCAATTTTTAAATGTAAAACTACTCAAAGATAAGATCTATTTTTTTTCTTACTCTTTTGTACTTTGTTTCATTATATATTTCTTTTAGTTTGTTAGTTCCTTCTTCACCATAATCTGAGGCTAATATTTTTAAGCATAAATCACCCAAATCGGTAGAATATTTACCTAAACGCAATTCTTTTTTTAGTGTATAACTTCGCTTTAAAATTGTTTCTAAAATACAAACAGGGACTTCTTTTATTAAAGCATATGAATTCAGCATTTTTAATATTCCAGAAACAATAACTACGTTTTCATGAAACATTTTAAAATAGTTTTTAGTATGTGAGTATTTTTTATCTACCTCATACCAATAAACTGACATTTTTAACTTTGGTTTAAATGAAGCAGCTACCTTAAGTATATCGTTACTAATTTTTATAAATGCATCAATACCAATATATTTAATTACTTCTTGAATCTCTTCTTTTTTAACAGTATCTAACTCATCTAAAGAAATCATTTGAAGTATTTCAGAAAATGCAATTGCTTTCGTTTTATCCATAGTCAAAAGAATCGTATTCACTTTTTTACCAAAATAATCTGGTAATAGAAAAAAAGGAATTTCTTCCTCTCTATATTTATAATCAGTAACTATTCTATTAGCTTTTTCAAACGTAGCACTCTCATAAGTTATCGGATAAAGATTTAAAAGAATGTTTTTTTGAATATGCGAAATCAACCTTTCACTTAAAGTATTTTGAGTTCCGTAATCTCTAATTTTTTTAATTAATAATTTAGTAGGAATGTGAAAATTTGAGACTCTTTTATTCTTAGAAAAACTATAAAAATTAAAAATATCCTTTTCGGTTAAATCTAGATTGGTACCAAGTATTGAATTAAATAAATCTGATATAAATAATTGATCGAAATGAGAAATACTTTCTGGGGAATCTTTAGCTACAACAATTAAAAAATATAAAAAGGAAACTCTAACACTTGAAGGCTCTCCTATAAAGTCATAATAGGTAAACGACTCCAAAAACTCTATCTCTTCAAAACGATATTCATTTAAATTTACCCGTTCAATTTCAACTTCTAGTTCATCATAAATAGCTAAAAGTGTTTCTAAGTTTACATTGTGTTCTTTAATTGTAGTATCTAAAACATCCAAATCTTCATCTACATTATGTTTTTGCGTAACCAAAAGAGCATCTTCTGAAGTTTGAAAAGAAGGTTTAAAAACTTCTTTTAAGTATGTGATAAAATTCTTCATTTATGATAACTACAATAATCGTTTTAATAAGAGTAAAAATTAGACAAGGAAAAAACATTCAATAGACTAAACACTTAAGTCATTGATAACAAAACATTATAATTTACTTGTTGAGAATATGGTCCTAATGTAAAAATAGCTTTTTTTTAAAGAAAAGTAAACTATAATTTCGTCAAAAAATGCTAAAAACTCATCAATTATAGTAATAAAAAGAAATATAAAACCTTTGTTCTTTTTAATAATCAGACAGCGAAAAGAGGTTATTGAAATAAAAATTAATCGAATGTAAGCACAGGATTTACCAAAAACTGCATTGTTTCAAGGAAATCCTGCATTTGCTTAAGTCTGCTTACTGTTTCTTTAATTCCTGTTTCAGTAAGTTTGTAATACTTTCGTAATCGATTTCCTACTTTTTTTACCTCAACAATTAATAAACCCTCAGCCTCTAACTTATGCAACGCAGGATACAATGCTCCTTCAGTAATTTGCAATTCTCCCTTCGTTAATTCTTTTACTTTCTGAGTCATTTCATAACCATACATTTTGTCATTTTCAGTCAATAATTTCAAAATGATCGTTTGTAATGATCCTTTATACAATTTTTGATTCCCCATAACACAAATATATACATAATTTACTGATGCATAAGATTTCTAGGTATAATTTTAAGTACAAATACAAAACATTCTTCTTTTTTCTTTTTTTATTTTTGCAAAACCAAAAATTAGAAATGAGTCAATTTTACAAACTAAAAATAAAAGAAGTAATTAAAGAAACTGCAGATGCTGTTTCGTTATTATTTGATATTCCTACTGAATTAGTAAATGAATTTAACTTTATTGCTGGTCAATATGTAACTTTAAAAACTACAATTAACGGAGAAGAAGTTAGAAGAGCCTATTCTTTATGCTCATCTCCTAACAGTAAAGAGGTTAAAGTTGCAATTAAAGCTGTTGAGAATGGTAAGTTTTCTACGTTTGCTACTGAAAAATTAAATTCGGGAGATACTTTAGAAGTTTCTAAGCCAGAAGGTAAGTTTGTAATTCAACCTGCACCAGATAACAACTATTTAGGTTTTGCTGCAGGAAGTGGTATTACTCCAATTTTATCGATGATAAAATCTGTTTTAGAAACTCAAAACAACGCTACTTTTACTCTAATTTATGGAAACAAATCGGTAAAAGACACCATTTTTTATAGTGAATTAAATACTTTACAAGATCAATTTAAAGATAGATTTTCTGTAAGCTACGTGTTTAGTAGAGAAAATGTTGAAGGATCAATTTTTGGTAGAATTGACAAAGCTCATGTAAATTATCATTTAAAAAACACTTATCAAAATACTACTTTTAGCAGTGTATTTTTATGTGGTCCTGAAGAAATGATTCATACAACTACAGAAACTCTTGTAGAAAATGGATATGCTAAAGACGCTATCTTCTATGAATTATTTACAGCATCGATAGACGAAGAAGCTGCAAGTTCAATTAAAGAAGGGGAAACAGAAGTTACTGTTATACTAGATGATGAAACTTGTTCTTTTACAATGTCTCAAAAAGATGATATTTTAGCGGCTAGTTTACGCAACAAAGTAGATGCTCCATATTCTTGTCAGGGCGGTGTATGTAGTAGTTGTATTGCTAAAGTTACTGATGGTAAAGCTGTAATGGTTAAAAATCAAATTTTAACAGATGAAGAACTTGAAGAAGGATTCATTTTAACATGTCAGGCATTCCCTACTACTGCTAAAATCACTGTTGATTTTGATGATGTATAGAAATTTTAATGAAATTGCTTAGTAAATGGAGTCTTTAGATTACAGTAATGCGTTTGGTGTTGGAGCCTTTATGGCTTTAATGATTGGACCTGTATTTTTTATGCTATTAAAAACTAGTGCTCTAAAAGGATTTAGAGCTGCTATTGCGTTTGATATTGGTGTTATCTTAGGAGATATCACCTTTATATCAATTGCGTATTTTGGAAGTAGAAGTTTGTTAGAAAAAATTAAAGACGACCCTAGATTGTTTTTTGTTGGTGGACTTATTTTAATTGTATATGGATTGATTACTTTTTTAGATAAAAACAATAAAAAAGAATTAGATGAATCTGAAATCAATGTTCCTAAGAGCAATAACTACGTTAGACTATTTTTTCATGGTTACTTTCTAAATTTTATAAATGTTGGTGTACTTGCTGGTTGGTTAGGAATAATGATTATTGTTGGTCCAACACTTAAAATGAATTCAAATCTTATTTTTTGGTATTTTGTAAAAGTTATTATCGGATATTTTATAACAGATCTTATCAAAATATTATTAGCAAAACAATTACGCTCTAAACTTACTCCTTTAGTTATTTACAGAGTTAAAAGAGGTATGGGTATCATGTTAATTGCTTTTGGTTCCGTTTTAATGTTAAAAGCTTTTATTCCAAAAGAACAACTAGAACAAATTATGGATAAAGTAGAGATTAATAAAAAACTATAATTTTTCGTTTTTCTCTACAGCAAGTATTTCCTTTATACTGAAATAATAATACGTTACGATTAAAGATAATGAGGTTATAAATAAAAAAGCCTCTATTCTATCAAAAAGGTTTCTAGTTTCAAAAACACCAAAAGACACTAAAACAAGTAGCAGCATACAAATTACGTGTAATACTATTAGTACTGTTTTTAAGGATTTATCCGTTAAAAACTGGTACTTTTTGTTTATGGATTGTAAGTCTAATGAGACGATCAAAACTCCCATAAGTATGACAAAAAATAATAAAAAAGACAAATTGAATCTCTCTAACATAATTTGTATTGCCCTATAAAATGAGCTAAGAATTAAGAAAACTAACGTTATCTTTTTCCATACTTTTAAATCAACAGTAAATTTTCCAAAGGCTATGTCGTAGTTCGTTGTGTATATGTAATACATGCTTAAAATACTGCCAACTGCGAAAACATACTCAAATTGAAAATCTCTATTTACAAATGTAGTTATGGTTATAAAAAATAGTCCAGTTAAACTAAACCAAAGCATTTTTTTTATCAAGTCCTCAGACTCCCCTTTTTCTTTCAAATAAACAACACAACCAGTTAGTTAGGTTACTAAAAATAGCATATAAAATACGACACCCTATAAAAAGGCACACTGTCTCCAAAAAACCAAGCTATTGAATTGTAAAAAACAATCATTAAAATGGTGTTCACTATTGTTATTTTTCTTAGCAATTCTTTAGTTATCATTTTGTTTGTGTTTGAAATTAAATTCCTAAAATTAATTTAGCAATCATAAAGTAAATTAAAATTCCAAAAATATCATTACTAGTAGTAATAAAAGGTCCGGTTGCAATGGCTGGATCAATTCCTCTTTTATCTAAAAATAAAGGAATAAAAGTACCAATTAAACCTGCTACTATAATCACAGCAATTAAAGAAACGGAAACAGCAAGAGAAGTATTTAAGTCTCCATTGTATATAAAATAAATAAACAGGAATAAAACAATAGCTAAAACAACGCCGTTTAGTGTTGCTAGTAACATTTCTTTAATCAATCTTTTATTTATACTTCCCTTTACATCATCATTTGCTAAACCTTGTACTATAATTGCTGAAGATTGAACTCCTACGTTTCCTGCCATAGCGGCAATTAAAGGTGTAAAAAAGAACAAAGCACTATATCCTTTAAACACGTCTTCAAAATTCCCCATTATTAAGAAAGCTCCAATCCCTCCTATCAAACCTAAAAATAACCATGGTAAACGAGCACGTGTTAACTCTAAAATAGTATCATCAGCTTCTACATCTTGAGTAATACCTGCCGCTAACTGATAATCCTTATCTGCTTCTTCTTTTATTACATCAACAATATCATCAATGGTAATTCTACCAACTAAAATACCTAGCTCATCAACTACAGGAATAGCTTCTAAATCGTATTTACGCATTTTATTAGCAACCTCTTCTGCATCATCATGTACAGAAACATAATCTACTCTTGGAATATAAACATCGGCAATTTTAGACTTCGTAGATGCCATTAAAAGATCTTTTAAAGAAAGACGTCCTTTTAACTTTCCGCTATCATCTACCACATAAATTGAATGAACCCTGGTTACTTCTTCTGCTTGCTGACGCATTCTTGTAACACAGCCTAAAACAGACCAGTTTTCATTTACTTTTACCAATTCTTTTGCCATTAAACCTCCGGCAGAACTTTCATTGTATCTAAGTAACTCTACAATTTCTTTAGCATGTTCCTCATCTTCTATTTGCTGCATTACCTCTTGCTTTCTTTCCTCTGGAAGCTCGGCAATTACATCGGCTGCATCATCAGTATCTAGCTCATCAATTTCTTCAGCAATTTCTTTATCAGATAACTGTCCTAATATTTTTTCACGTACATCATCATCTACATCCATTAAAACTTCAGATGTAGTTTCACTATCTAATAAACGAATAATATATACCGCTTCATCAAAAGATAATTCATCTAAAACCTCTGCAATATCTGCATGGTGTACATCAGTAAAAATTTCTGATAAGGCTGAATCTTTTTGATTAGCTATTAGGTTTGAAACGTTTTCAAGAAGTTCTTTGGTTATCTCTAGTGCCATCGTTTGCAATTTTATCTGTCAATACTATGAATTCTTGCACCGATAATTGTTCGGGACGCATGGCAAATATAGGGTCTTCTTTTAATGTAACCGAAAGATTAAATGATTTTAAACTGCTTCGTAACATTTTTCTTCGTTGATTAAATGAAGTCTTCACAACTCTAAAAAATAATTTTTCATCAACAGGTAACGAGTAATCTTCTTTTCTAATTAAACGAATAACTCCAGAATCTACTTTTGGCGGCGGATTGAACACAGATGGCGGAACTGTAAACAAGTATTCCACATCATAAAAAGCTTGTGTTAACACCGACAAAATTCCGTAAGTTTTACTTCCTTTTTTCTCTGCTATTCGTTGTGCAACCTCTTTCTGAAACATTCCTGAAAACTCTGGAACAATATCACGATTTTCTATAGCCTTAAAAACAATCTGTGATGAAATATTATATGGAAAGTTTCCTATAATTGCAACTTGCGCTCCATCAAATAGTTTTTCTAACTGTTGTTTAAGAAAATCTCCTTCAATAACATTAAACTTATCTTTAGTAGTATTTAGTTTAATATGTTCTACAGGAAAAACTTCATTTAAGTAAACTACAGACTCACTATCTAATTCCATCACTGTAACTTTAGGTTTCTTTTCCAAAAGATACTTCGTCAACACTCCCATTCCAGGTCCTATTTCTAATACATTATCGTATCCAGTTTCAGTTAAAGAATCAGCTATTTTTCTAGCTATATTTTCATCTGTTAAAAAATGCTGTCCTAAATGTTTTTTTGCTCTTACTGTCATAAACGCAAAGATAGGTAGTAGTTGGCAGTTTTTTATCCTATAAACATAAATATCAACTTAAACTTCTAATCGCTAATATTCTACACTTATAGAGCTTTTTATTGAAAAAAAATTATTCAGGAAAAACCCCTTTTTTTTCAAATTTATAACAATATTTTAAACACTTTAACGTGTTAAAAGTTTATATTGAGAGTGACTTTTAAATATTTTAAAGGTCTAAATACATAAAACTTATAATAAAATTTAAGATGAAAAATTTCATTAAATCCTCATTATTAGTTGCATTTGTAGCAACTTCTTCAATTTTCACAAGTTGTAGTAACAATGAAAACGAAGGTTTAACTCCTCCAGACCCAACTGTAGGTGGTGAATACCAAATTACTGTAAATCCAACCAACGCTGGTAGTGCTGACAGAAGTGTTGAGATTGTAGCTGCAGCTAACGATTTAGTAACGGTTCGTGTAAATTATACAGGAGATAAAAAAATGCGTAGAGCATACATTACTAGAAATGATTTTAGTAATAATGACGGACCACAAGCATATTTTTACCCAACTGCTGTACAAAAATCAGACGGATCTATTGATATTGATGGAGATGATAAAGATGATTTTGTTTTTGACTTACAATTTGATACTCCTCAAAACATAAACGAAGTTGTACAATATATTATTTGGACAACTAATGACAAAGGAGATTTTAGAGATATTTCTGATAGCAACTCTATTGATGATGATGCTTATGGTACAATTACAATTAAAGCAGGTGCTAATGCAACAGGTTCTTCTACGAGCTTCAAAAGCTTTTCACAAACTATTTTAGCTGCTCCTTTAGCTAGTGGTGCTTCAGAGTCATTTGTTTCTTTATTTGATGAAAAAACTCACAAAATTAATGAAGGTGATGAAACATTAGCTTTATGGGATTTTGGATACTTCTATGGTACTTCTACTGAAGCTTCTTTTTATTCTGTATACGATTACCCTAAGGTTTTTGAGAAAAACGGAATGGGTGGTTTACATGTTTCTGAATTTGTTGGAACTACTTTAACTGAATTAAACCGTTGTTATTTTAAAGCTTCGAGTAAAACAGCTGCTGATTTTGATGCTGCTAATAGCGCTAGTGATTTAGAAAACACTTTAACTACTGCTGATGCTGAACGTGTTCAAAACTTAAGCGTTGGTGATGTTGTTGAGTTCTTAGATCAATATGGTAACAAAGGATTAATTAAAGTTACAGCAATTACTCCTGGTAATGGAAGTAGCGGTAAAATTACTTTTGATGTAAAAGTACAAGTAAACGCTATACCTGTAATGCCTTAAAAAAAGTGATATTTTAAAAATATTATAGAGACTGCTTTTGTAAGCAGTCTTTTTTTATTCCTATTTTTGAAGTATGATTTTAGTTACAGGCGGAACTGGTTTAGTTGGATCTCATTTATTATATGAGTTGACCCAAAATAATGATAATATTATAGCGATTTATCGTACTGAGAAAAAGTTACAAAGTGTAGAAAAAGTCTTTTCTTATTATACTGAAAATATAGACTCTTTGTTTGGTAAAATTAAGTGGATAAAAGCAGATATTACAGATATCCCTTCCCTTAAACCTGTTTTTTCAAATCCTATTACACAAGTTTATCATTGTGCAGCTTTGGTTTCTTTCAAACCAAAAGACTATTACCTTATGAGAGAAGTTAATATTAATGGTACTGCTAATATTGTTAACTTTTCTATTGATGCTAATGTTCAAAAATTATGTTTTGTAAGTTCAATTGCTGCTGTAGGCGATCCTATTAACAATGAAGTTATTACTGAAAAAAAGGAATGGGTGCATGATAACAACAAAAGCGGATATTCAATTACGAAACATGGCGCTGAAATGGAAGTATGGAGAGGTAGCCAAGAAGGATTAGATGTTGTAATTGTAAATCCTGGTGTTATTTTAGGTAGCGGTTTCTTTAATGAAGGTTCTGGAAAACTTTTCTCTCAAATCAACAGTGGATTAAAGTTTTATACTGAAGGCATGACAGGATTTGTTGGAGTTAAAGATGTGGTAAAAGCAATGATTCAATTAACAGCATCAGAAATAAAAAACGAACGCTTCATTTTGGTCTCAGAAAACGCTTCTTTTAAAGATGTATTCCATAAAATTTCTGATGCACTTAACGTAAAAAAGCCTTCTATTAAAATAGGAAAATTTGCTACTGCTATTTTCTGGAGAGTAGACTGGTTAGTATGTAAAATAACCGGTAAAGATCCTATTCTTACCAAAAACTCAGCAAGATCTTCTCACATAAAAGATGTGTACAGTTCAGAAAAAATCAAAGACAGCATTCAATTCTCTTTTGAAAAGATAGCCGATGTTATAAATGATGTATCTGCTGATTTTAAGAAATCATAAATACAATATATTATTTAGCTTTCTTTGGCTTTTTAGGCTTTGGAAGTGTAGGTAACTTCGTGTTCTTTTTTAAGTTTTTATTGTTCTTCGCATTCTTAATAGTTTCCACCATATCCTCAGAAAGCTCAATCTCTTCGTGCATTTCTCTAACACGCTCATCCAATAATTCTTTTTTTCCTTTTCCTTTGTTTTTGATCTTAGCTAAAGAATCTTCTAAAACAACTTGTTTTTGAATAATCCCTGCCTTTTCACTTAATCTTTTCTTTGCTTCGTTTAATAACAGACTATATTCATCTATTCTTGATGCATAATACACATTACTATTATGAAATCGTAAACTATCGATACCGTATTTCTGATACACCAAAAACATATAATTTACATCTTTCTGATTGTTCTTAGTTTTCATAAACTTAGAAGATGTAGCAATATGCATTTCAGTAAGTAATGCAACCATAGTGTCTTTAGATATCAAATCTTTAGGCTTTTCATAAATTGTACTACCTGTACAACTTATGAAAAGCAAAAAGATGATGAATATGTATGATAGTATTTTCATTATCTGTTAAAAACTAATCGTTTTCCTTTATCAACTTCATTAAATGTACCATTGTTGTACATTAACTTTCCGTTTACAAACGTATGTGTAATTTTTGACGAAAAAGTGGTTCCTTCAAAAGGAGACCAACCACACTTATACAATACGTTTTCTTTAGTCACTTCCCATTCATTATTGGTATCTACCAATACAATGTCAGCATAATAACCTTCTTTTACAAATCCTCTTTTAGCTACTTGAAATAACTTTGCCGGATTATGACTCATTTTTTCTACCACTTTTTCAACAGTTATAACACCTTCTTTTACCTTTTCAAAAAGTGCTACAATCGCATGTTGTACTAACGGTCCTCCACTTGGTGCTTTTGTATACGGATTTGATTTTTCCTCTAAAGTATGAGGTGCATGATCTGTTGCAATCACATCAATTCTATCGTCTAATAAAGCTTTCCACAAACCATCTCTATCTGCGGCAGTTTTTACTGCTGGATTCCATTTAATATGTGTTCCTTTTTCATCGTAATCAGCATCAGTAAACCATAAATGATGAATACAAACTTCTGCTGTAATTTTCTTTTCCTCTAACGGAATATCGTTTCTAAATAAATTAGTTTCTTTTGCTGTTGAAAGATGAAAAACATGCAATCTTGCTCCAGTTTCTTTAGCTAATTCGATTGCTTTAGATGATGATAAATAACAAGCTTCTTCACTTCTAATAATTGGATGATATTTAATAGGAATATCGTCTCCAAACTTCTCTTTGTAAACTGCTGTATTATTTCTTATCGTTTGCTCATCTTCACAATGCACAGATATTAACATTTTTGTAGATGAAAATATCTTTTTTAAAGTTTCCTCATTGTCTACTAACATGTTTCCTGTAGAAGAACCTAAAAACAATTTAATTCCTGCTACATTCTCAGGATCAGTTTTTAACAATTCCTCTAAATTATCATTAGTACCACCAAACATAAAAGAATAATTGGCATATGAAGTTTTACGAGCTACTTCAAATTTTTCTTCTAATAAAGCTTGCGTAGTTGCTTGTGGTACTGTATTTGGCATTTCTATAAAAGAAGTAATTCCGCCAGCAATAGCTGCTTTACTCTCAGTTGCAATATTAGCTTTGTGTGTTAATCCAGGCTCACGAAAATGAACTTGATCATCAATCATTCCAGGAATTAAATATTTTCCTTCAGCATCTATTACCTCCATGTTATCTTCAGGGACAATATTTGCTGCTATTTTTGTAATAAATTCATCTTGAATTAAAACATCTCCTGAGAATACAGTATTCTCATTTACTATTTTAGCGTTTTTTATTAAAAATGATGTAGTCATGTTATTTTGGTAATCCTTTTAATTTCATTTTTACAACTCCAAATAAAGCTTCGTAAACAATTCCTCCGCTCATTTTAGATTCTCCTTTGGTTCTATCTGTAAAAATTACAGATACCTCACTAATCTTAAATTTATGTTTCCATGCTTTAAACTTCATTTCAATTTGAAAAGCATATCCTACAAATCTAATCTTATCTAATTTTATTGTTTCTAAAACCTTTCTACTCCAACATACAAATCCTGCAGTAGTATCATGAATTGGAATTCCCGTAATAAAACGCACGTATTTAGATGCGAAATAAGATAATAATACACGAGACATAGGCCAGTTTACAACATTTACTCCTACCGAATAACGAGAACCCACTGACACGTCAGCACCTTCAACACATGCATTGTATAATCTTACTAAATCATTTGGATTGTGTGAAAAATCAGCATCCATTTCAATAATGTATTCATAGTTTTTAGCCAATGCCCATTTAAACCCATGAATATATGCTGTTCCTAAGCCATTTTTTTCCTTTCTTACTTCTAAATATAAAGCATCAGAAAACTCTTCTTGTAACTTTCTAACAATATCGGCTGTTCCGTCTGGCGAATTATCATCAACAATTAAAACATGAAAAGCTTTTTCTTGATTAAAAGTAGCTCTGATAATCGATTCAATATTTTCTTTTTCGTTGTATGTAGGGATAATTACTAGCGTATCAGACATTCTTTTTTATAATTTTAGAAAAAATTACCGCAAAGATACATTAATTTATTCCTAATTTTGTGTTATAAATTTCTCTTATTTACAATGGAAATTCTTCAACGAACTTTTATATCTAACGACTGGATAACACTCATTTTTGTGGTTGCCTTTGTGCTAGTAGCATTAATGAAACTATATAAACCAAAGTTACTTTTAGGGTATTCTTTAGCTTTTTTCTCTCAAGGTTTTATTGAAAAAAGAGTGGATAAAAACCCTTCTGTTTTTACAGCTTTTAACATTTTGTTATTCTCATTCTCTGTAATTACCTACTCATTAGCATTCACTTTTATTTATGCAAAAACTAACGAATTTAATATTTCGTTATTCTTAATAATTTTAGGAGTATTACTTAGTGTAGTAATTTTAAAATATCTCTTAAGCATCACTATAGCTGCAATTTTATCAATTGACGAAGAAATCAAATATTTTCTCTTTTCAAAAACAGGATATTTGTATAATATGGGATTATGGCTATTTCCTGTACTAATATTTTCTCAATATTGTTATTACAACTTCAATATTTTATTCATTTTTAGCATTTTATTACTGAGTTTTAGGGCGATTCTTATCATCAAAAACAACAAAAAGCTGATTTTTAATAACTTCTTCTATTTTATTTTGTACTTTTGCACCCTCGAATTAGCTCCTTTGCTAATTATTTATAAAACAACAACGACTTAAAGAGAAAGTTTTATGAAAGTGAAAACAATTTTAGTATCACAACCAGCACCAAAATCAGAAACTTCGCCTTATTTTGATTTAGCTGAAAAACAAAAAGTAAAAGTTGATTTTAGGTCTTTTATTCATGTAGAAGGTATTCCTGCGAAGGAAGTACGTACACAGAAAATTGATTTAAACAATTTTTCGGCAATCATTTTAACCAGTAGAAATGCTGTAGATCACTTTTTCAGAATTGCTGAAGAAATGCGTTTTACGGTTCCTGATGACATGAAATACTTCTGTCAGTCTGAAGCTGTGGCATACTACCTTCAAAAATATGTGGTGTATCGTAAACGTAAAATTTATGTTGGTACACGTACTTTTCCTGAATTAACCAAATTAATTAAAAAACACAAAGACGAAAAATTCTTACTACCTTGTTCAGACAAGTTAAAACCTCTAATTCCTAATGAATTAGACAAGTTGAAAGTTGACTGGAAAAGAGCTGAATTATACAGAACTGTTGTAAGTGATTTATCTGATCTTGAAAACGTATTTTACGATGTTTTAGTGTTTTTTAGCCCTTCTGGTATTGACAGTTTATTTAAAAACTTCCCAGAGTTCAAACAAAACAATACACGTATTGCCGTATTTGGAAACTCAACTATTAAAGCAGTTGAATCTAGAGGTTTAAGAGTAGACATTGCTGCTCCAACTCCAGAAACTCCATCTATGACAATGGCTTTAGAAAAGTATATTAAAGATGTAAATAAGAAATAACTTTTTCTTACCAAATCAAATAACAAAAAACCGTGCAAAATGCACGGTTTTTTGTTTTATATTAAACCTTTTAAATGCAAAAAGGTCTTAATTATATGAAAACAACACATGTTTTACATTTATACAATAGAATTGGTTTTGGTATTACACCTAACGAATTAAATGCATTAAAAAGAAAATCTAAAAAAGAGATAGTTGAAGATTTATTTAGTGAATCTAAACAAGTTACTCCTTTAGAAATAGACCTTTCCTTTTTAAACAATGTTTCAAAAGCAACACTAAAAAACAAAAAAAGGAAAAAAGAGTTAATGAAACTTAACCGTAAAAAAGTTAAGGAACTAAATAAAATATGGTTAAACAGAATATTTAACCCTAAAGAGGTTTTAAGAGAAAAAATGACGTTGTTTTGGGCAAATCATTTTGTTTGTAAAGACAACAACACACTTCACATATTAAAATTCAACAATTTATTACGAGCACAGGCTTTAGGGAATTTTAGAACTTTTACAAAATTGGTTTCCAAAGAATCTTCAATGCTCAAATACCTCAACAATAAACAAAATAGAAAAAACAGTCCTAATGAAAATTTTGCTCGCGAATTAATGGAGTTATTTACATTAGGTCAAGGAAATTATACAGAAAGAGATATTAAAGAAAGTGCCAGAGCTTTCACTGGATATAATCATAATTTCAAAGGAGATTTCAAACTAAAACAAAGACAACACGATACAGGTGAAAAATCTTTTTTTAATGAAAAGGGAAATTTTAACGGAGACGACATTATAGACATTATTCTAAAACAAACCCAATGCGCTCAATTTATCTGTAAAAAACTATATGCTCATTTTGTAAACGAACAAATTAACGAAGATCATGTTAATGAAATGGTTGCTGTTTTTTATCCTAATTACAATATAGAAACGGTTATAAAACATGTTTTACTATCAGATTGGTTTTATGACGCAAACAACATAGGCAATAAAATAAAATCTCCAATAGATTTACTTGCTAGTATTCATAAAATCGTTCCATTCTCTTTTGAAAAAAAGAAACAACATTTATTGGTTCAAAGAACTTTAGGTCAAACACTTTTAAATCCACCAAATGTAGCAGGATGGAAAGAGGGAAAAGGTTGGATTGATAGTAATACCATAATTACAAGACTACGCTTGCCTTCAATATTATTAAATAATGCCGAAATTAATTATTCTGAAAAAGGTGATTTTAAAAGTGAAGTTGTCAATTTAAAAGACAAAAAGCTACGAAAAAGAGCATACATCAAAACAATTCCAAAATGGACTGTTTTTGAGAAAAACTATCAAAACATTAGTAACAAAGAGTTATTGAGTTTCATTATTACGAGCACAGTAAGTGAAAACGCGAAAAATGTATTAAACGAACTTCAAAATTCTTCTAAAAAGGATTTTTGCATACAATTACTTTCTTTACCTGAATTCCAACTCTGTTAAAACATATAAGATGAAAAGAAGAAATTTTATAAAAAGAACATCACTTGCCACTGGAGGAATGTTTTTAGCCCCTCAATTTTTAAAAGCATTAGAAACAAACAGCATCAAAGGTTTTAACGGTAAAAAACTAATCATTATTCAGTTAAAAGGAGGAAATGATGGTTTAAACACTGTTGTTTCTTTTAGAAACGATTTATATTATCAAAATAGACAACAAATAGCGATATCGAAAAACGAACTACTTAATTTAAACGACGAAGTTGGTTTTCACCCTAGTTTAAAACCATTAAAAAATCTTTATGACAAAGGCTATCTTAGTATCATAAACAATGTAGGATATCCAAATCCGAATCGCTCTCATTTTAGATCAACCGACATTTGGCAAACCGCTAGTAATAGTGATGAATTTTTACAAACAGGATGGATTGGAAGATATTTAGATATTAATAAAGCACAATCATACAAAGCTATTGAAGTTGATGAAAGTCTTTCATTAATGTTAAAAGGAGAATCTCAAAATGGTTTAGCAATTACAAACCCTAATCTTTTTTATAAATTATTAAAACAACCTTTTTTCGATAAATTACTACAAGCCAAAAACACTCATTTAGATGAGCATAATTTAGGTTATCTATACAATACAATGATAAATGCTAGATCGTCTGCTAATTATATTTATGAAAAAAGTAAAACAACTTCATCAAAGGCTAATTATCCAAAAAACATTTTTGGTAAACAATTAAAAACCATTTCTGAATTCATCACTTCTGGACTAGAAACTGAGGTATATTACGCTGCTTTAAGTGGTTTTGATACACATGCGAATCAACAAAACAGGCAAGCTAAATTACTAGAAACATATGCTGAAAGCATGAATGTTTTTGTAAACGATTTACAAAACAATAACGCTTTAGACGATACTTTGATTTTTACGTTTTCTGAATTCGGTAGACGCGTAAAACAAAATGGTTCTAGAGGTACAGATCATGGAACCGCTAATAATGTTTTTATTATTGGAAAAAACTTAAAAAAAGCAGGCTTATACAATCCGCTACCTAACTTACAAAACTTAGATAGTAATGGTGATTTAAAATTTACAATTGATTTTAGAGAAGTATATGCAACCATTTTAGACAAGTGGCTACAAATAGACAATGCTAAAATTCTCAACAATCAATTTTCAACATTAAACTTTATTTAAGCGAACAAAGTAGCAAAAGCCTCTTCTATTTTACCAACAAGCAACACTCGTATGGAATGATTCTTAGAGGTTATTTTATTGTATTTAGACGTTACAAATGTTTTATACCCTAACTTTTCAGCTTCTACAATTCGCTGATCTATTTTTGATACTGGACGAATCTCTCCTGCCAAACCAACCTCTGCTGCAAAACATACATTCGGATTAATTGCCATATCTTGATTTGATGATAAAATAGCCGCAACCACCGCTAAATCAATTGCTGGATCATCAATATTTATACCTCCAGTAATATTTAAAAACACATCTTTTGCACCTAACTTAAAACCTGCTCGCTTCTCTAAAACTGCTAAAATCATATTTAATCGTTTCAGATTATATCCAGTTGTAGAACGTTGTGGTGTACCATAAACTGCAGTACTAACCAATGCCTGAATTTCAATCATTAAAGGACGAACTCCTTCTAAAGTAGATGCAATGGCTGTTCCACTTAAATCTGTATCTTTTTTTGATATTAAAATTTCTGAAGGATTGGTAACTTCTCGCAACCCATCAGATAACATTTCGTAAATACCTAACTCGGCTGTAGAACCAAATCTGTTTTTCTGTGCACGTAAAATTCTATAGGTATGATTTCTATCTCCTTCAAACTGTAACACCACATCTACCATATGTTCTAAAATCTTTGGTCCAGCAATATGCCCTTCTTTGTTTATATGACCAATCAGTAAAACAGGAGTACTGGTTTCTTTTGCAAATTTTATCAACTCAGCAGACGTTTCTCTAATCTGAGAAATACTTCCAGGCGAAGCTTCAATAGAATTTGTATGTAAAGTTTGAATAGAATCAATTACTAAAACATCTGGCTGAACTTCCTCTATACTTTTAAAAATGCGTTGCGTATTCGTTTCTGTCAAAATCAAACAATCTGAATTTGCATTATCTAAACGTTCTGCTCTCATTTTAATTTGAGATTGACTCTCTTCACCAGAAACATATAATACCTTTTGAGTAATTTGCAAAGCAACTTGCAATAATAAGGTTGATTTACCTACACCTGGTTCTCCTCCTAACAACACAACAGAACCTTTTACCAATCCACCTCCTAAAACATTATCTAACTCTTTATTTCTGGTTACAACTCGTTCCTCTGCATTAAATTCTATTTCTTGAACTCTTAAAGGTCTAGATACTTTTTTCTCGGTATTTGACGGTGTTTTCCAATTTCTCTTTTCTTCTTTCTGAATTACTTCTTCTACAATTGTATTCCATTGTTTACACACATTACATTGCCCTGTCCATTGTGCATGCTGTGTACCACAATTCTGACAAAAAAAAGTTGTTTTGGTTTTAGCCATATCTAAAGGTAAAATTGGTGTTTATTAATTTTTAAATGCAAAACTTTATCAGCTTGCAATCAATTAATTTAGCTGAATTATTAGGATCTTTTATTGGTTTCTCTTCCATTGAAAAACCATCTTCGTTAATCGCTTCGATTTTTGCGATACTTTCTTTCGGAAAACTATGATACTTTTCTGTAGGAATAATACAAACCAACTCAAACTCTTTTCCTGTTAGGTTCATGTAAATATTTAAAAACCTTTCTAGGGTTTTCAATTTGCCACATTCCTCGAATTCTAAGATTTGTTATTCCTAAAGGATCTACTTGATTTACTCTTCCTAGTTCTTTTGTTTCAGAAAAAACAACATCTGGAATTGTTTTTATACCTTCTGAGATTGTTGTTTTGATTCTTTGATACGTTTCATGGTTTGCCGCATAAGAATTCCCATATACCATCCATAACGATTTTAAACTAGTATCTGTAGTGTGCCCAACGCAATAAATTAAGTCTTTTACTTTCCAATCTTCACATTCTCTACATTCTTTGGTTATCATTGGACTTGTATGTCTTACATCTGTTTTCGGATAGCTACTATTTAAAGCTAGACTAGAATTGGCGCTTTGTGTTTTTTTAACCTCAATAGCATCTCCTCCTTTTATCATGATATCTGGAGGATTATTTTGAGAACCAAGCCACGAAAATTTCTCTGTAAAAATTTTCATTTTCTCCAACTCATCAGTTATGCTAAAAGTTCCGGCAAACGCATCTTTTATATAACTCTCAAGTGCGTCTCCCATTCCGTTAACTCTATTTCTTCCAGCATAAATTGCTCTTATCTCAAAATTCTTTTGCTGTACAATATTGCATATTGCTTCTAAAATATTGGTCATACTGCAATAGCTCTTTTGGCTGAAACTTTGTTTGCATTTATTTGCTCCATAATACTTTCAGCTAAAAACTTTGCTAAATTAACTGGCACGGCATTACCTATCATTTTATAGCCCGCAGCTATTTTTTCGTAATGGAAAATAAAATCATTAGGAAAAGTTTGAATTCTTGCACATTCCCTAACACTTAGTCTCCTGTATAAATGTTCTTTTCCTGGCACAAAAATTCTTTTATTTTTTTCTACTAACTCCATTTTAGGTGCCTGCGGATGAATAGGTGCATGTCTACCACCTGCTTGAATAGTAAAAGACTGTTGATCCCAACTTCTAACACGGTTTCTCGACATGTAAATTGAAGAAAAACTTCCTGTCATATACTCATGATTCGGAATTACACAATCATTACCGTTTGTTTTATTGAATTCTAAAGCTGGTAAAACTCCTTCTTTTAAATCTGAAATAGCCGTTTCTAATGTTATTTTAGGAAAAGTTTCTGTCGGAAATTGATATGTAAAATTCAGATCTTTTCTAATCCCTATAAAAAACACCCTTTTCCTATCTTGAGGCACATTATAATCAGAAGCATTTAACATTTGGAACGAAAGTTCATAACCAACACCTGCATTTCTAAAAAGCTCTTTAATTCCTTCTAAAGCTTCACTGTGTTTATTAATAAGCATACCACTTACATTCTCTGCTAAAAAGAACTTTGGTTGTTTTGCTTCTAAAATTCTAATAAAATCGTAAAACAGCTGTCCTCTTTTATCTTTAATTCCTCTTGCGGCACCAGCTTCACTCCAGCTTTGGCAAGGAGGTCCACCAATAATTCCATCACAATCTGGAACTTCATCTGCTGGTACATTTACAATGCTTCTTCTATCTAATATTGTATTCGGATGATTCATTTCATAAGTTTTCCAAATTTCTTTGTCAAACTCATTTGCCCAAATCACATTAAAACCTGCCTTTTCAAACCCTAAATCAAGTCCTCCTGCTCCAGCAAAAAACGATACTACATTCATACTTCTTATATCTCTTTTTTATGTGATTTATCAAGTGTTCTTCTATATGCTGCTTTTTCTTCTGCAACTTTTAACAATTGTTTTGTACAGTTTGTTTCGTAAATATACTTTCCAATTCTATCAGTTACATACTCATTTCTTACCTCGGCAACATCTAAACTAAATACATTTGCCAAAATAGGTAAGCGTCTTTCGTCAAAATCACGCTTTCCGTTTTCTATCTTACTTAAATTAGCTGAATCTAAATTTAACTTAGAAGCCAACTGAATTAAAGTAAGTTTATTTTCTTTACGTAAAAGTCGGATATACTCTCCAAAAGTTACACGCATAAGAGTTGTCATTTTTTGACAAAATTATCACTTTAAAATTATGAAATCAACCTTAGAATACATAAGTTGTAAACATATTTTAGAGAAAAACCTACTTCATTCTTTTAGAAAAAACAACAAACGAATTAAAATAAAAACAGCCTACTTATTTCAAGTAGACTGCTTCTTATAAAGTATATTTTCTAAATTTTAGTATTCGAAAACTCCGTACTCACTTTTAATAGTTAACTTTTTAGTATCAGAAGCTTCTACCTTACCAATTATTTTTGCAGCTACATTAAATGATTTTGAAATTGAAATAATATCTTCTGCAACCTCTGGTGAAACATATAATTCCATTCTATGACCACAATTAAATACTTGGTACATTTCTTTCCAATCAGTTTTTGATTGCTCTTGAATCAATTTAAATAATGGTGGAATTTCAAACATATTATCTTTTACAATATGTAAATTATCTACAAAATGTAAAATTTTTGTTTGCGCACCTCCAGAACAATGAATCATTCCATGCACATCATCTGAATTGTACTTTGATAAAATTTCTTTGATAATTGGCGCATATGTTCTTGTTGGAGATAACACTAATTTACCTGCATCAATGGGAGAATTTTCAACACTATCTGTCAACTTTACATTTCCTGAATACACTAAATCAGCTGGCACAGAAGCATCAAAACTTTCTGGATATTTTTCAGCTAAGTAATTATTGAAAACATCATGACGAGCAGATGTTAATCCATTACTCCCCATTCCTCCATTATATGCTGTTTCATAAGATGCTTGTCCGAAAGATTCTAATCCCACAATAACATCACCAGCTTTAATGTTTGCATTGTCAATTACATCCTTTCTTTTCATACGTGCAGTAACTGTAGAGTCTACAATTATCGTACGAACTAAATCACCAACATCTGCAGTTTCACCTCCGGTAGAATGAATGGTTACACCAAACTTCTTTAAGTCTTCTAACAATTCTTCAGTACCATTTATAATAGCCGATAAAACTTCTCCTGGAATTAAGTTTTTATTTCTACCAATAGTAGATGAAAGCATAATATTATCTGTAGCACCTACACATAGCAAATCATCAATATTCATGATTAAAGCGTCTTGTGCAATTCCTTTCCAAACAGACACATCACCTGTTTCTTTCCAATACATATATGCTAAAGATGATTTTGTTCCTGCACCATCCGCATGCATTATTAAACAGTAATCTTCATCATTAGTTAAATAATCAGGAACAATTTTACAAAAGGCTTTAGGAAACAAACCTTTATCAATATTCTTTATTGCATTGTGTACATCTTCTTTAGATGCCGACACTCCTCTTTGCGCATAACGCTTAGACACTTCGTTACTCATCTTGTTGTGTTGTTGTTGACTGCAAAATTACTTTAAAACACTAGACTATCAAAGTAATTCATACTTTTTACTCCTTCTTTCATATAAAACAGTATCTCTCCAAACTCCATTAAGTTGTGCTATTTTCTCACGAAAACCAATACATCTAAAACCATATTTCTCGTGTAATTTAACGCTTCCTATGTTTTCTGGAAATAAACTTGAGTATAAAGACCAAATATGATTTTCTTCGGAAGATTCTATTATTTTCTCCATTAACTTACTTCCAATTCTTTTTCCTGCTGATGATAATTTCACATATACACTCACTTCAGCAACTCCTCTATACTCATATCTATTAGAAACTGGAGCTAAAGCAGCCCATCCAATCACAGTATTCTCATTATCTAATACCACAAACCTAGAATGTTGATGACATTTAGAACTCCATTCATTCCAACTTGGTACTTCTTTTCTGAATGTAGCATTATTGGTTGCGATACCTTCTTTGTAAATTTCTGCAACCTCAATCCAATGTTTATTTTCTAATGCTACAACCATCATAGCTATTATTTTGCAAACAATAGTTCTCTATATTTAGTTAAAGGCCATAAATTATCATCTACCAATAACTCCAACTTATCTACATGATAACGTATTTCTTCAAAGAAAGGTTTTACTTTGTAACAATATGCATCTGCATTCTTTTGACCATTTAACTTATTTGCACTTTTGCGCTCATTCGTCATTTTCTCAATCTTAGAATTTATTTCAGAGATATGATTTGAAATTCTTTTGATTAAATCGAGTTGCTCTGTAGCATACTGCTCAAAATCATTAGTGAAAATTTCTTTTAACCCTTTTACATTTTCTATTAATGTATTCTGATATTGAATGGCGGTTGGTATTACATGATTTCTTGAAATATCTCCTAATACCCTGCTTTCAATTTGAATACGCTTAGTATATTCTTCTAATTCTATCTCATGCCTTGCCTCTACCTCAACTTTATTCATTACTTCCATTTCTTCAAATAACGCAATCGTTTTTTTAGAAATTTTAGCTTTTAAAGCTTCTGGTGTTGTTTTATTATTGCTTAACCCTCTTTTATCAGCTTCTTTCTCCCATGCTTCTCCATGACCATCTCCTTCAAAACGGATTTTTTTAGACTCTTTAATATACTCTCTCAATACATTAAAAATAGCCTCATCCTTTTTTAGCTTCTTTGTTTCAACTAAAACATCAACCTCTTGTTTAAAATCTTTTAACTGTTTTGCTATAATTGTATTCAAAACAGTCATTGGTCCGGCACAATTAGACCAAGAACCTACCGCTCTTAATTCAAATTTATTCCCTGTAAAAGCAAAAGGAGAAGTTCTATTTCTATCAGTGTTATCTAATAAAATTTCTGGAATTTTACCTACAATATTTAATTTCAAATCTGTTTTCTCTTTAGGAGACAACTTCCCTTTTGTAACGTTTTCTAATTCATCTAAAACTTGTGAAAGTTGCGTTCCTATAAAAACAGAAATCACAGCTGGGGGAGCTTCATTAGCTCCTAATCTATGATCATTACTTGCGCTTGCTACTGAAGCCCTAATTAACTCCTCATATTCGCATACTGCTTTTATAGTATTTACAAAAAAGGTTAAAAACTGAAGATTCTTCATAGGAGTTTTCCCAGGACTCAACAAGTTTACCCCCGTGTTTGTTGACAAACTCCAGTTATTATGTTTACCAGATCCGTTGATTCCTTTAAATGGCTTTTCATGAAACAATACTTTAAACTGATGTCTTTGCGCCACCTTCTCCATTAAATCCATTAACAATGAATTATGATCAACAGCTAAATTTGCTTCTTCAAAAATAGGAGCCAACTCAAATTGATTTGGAGCAACTTCATTATGCCTAGTTTTTACAGGAATACCTAGCAAAATAGACTCTTGCTCTAAATCTCGCATAAAATTTAAAATCCTCGTAGGAATCGACCCAAAGTAATGATCATCTAACTGCTGACCTTTCGCCGAAGAATGCCCTAACAGAGTTCTACCCGTCATCATAATATCAGGACGAGATGCTGCTAGTGCTTTATCTATTAAAAAATATTCTTGCTCCCAACCTAAAGTTGCATTTACCTTGGTAACATTCTTATCAAAATATTTACAAACATCAGTAGCGGCATCATCAATTGCTTGCAAAGCCCTTAATAAAGGTGCTTTATTATCTAATGCTTCTCCTGTGTAAGCAACAAAAACAGTAGGAATACACAATGTTGTACCATATATAAATGCTGGTGACGTTGGATCCCAAGCAGTATAACCTCTTGCTTCAAATGTATTTCTAATTCCTCCATTTGGAAATGAAGAAGCATCTGGTTCTTGCTGAACTAATTGCCCTCCATCAAAGCGCTCAATAACATATCCTTCTTCTGTAACTTCAAAAAAAGCATCATGTTTTTCAGCTGTAGCTCCTGTTAATGGCTGAAACCAATGTGTATAATGTGTAGCCCCTTTAGATAACGCCCAGTCTTTCATACTAACCGCAATCTGATCTGCTATTTTTCGATCTATCTTCGTTCCAAATTCAATAGCATTCATTACACTATCATAAGCTTCTCTTGTCATATACTGAAGCATTGTTTGCTTATTGAAAACATTTTGTGCAAATAACTCCGATCTTCTAACTGTATCTTCTATAGGACGCGGAGTTCTATTTAATGTTTCTTGCAGTGCATTGAATCTTATTGCTGACATTTCTTCAAATTTTTTCCAAAAATAATAATTAAAACACAGCGACCCCCAAAAAAATAGGGGTCAGATTAAATAAATATTAATAATTATAATTTTTACCCCATAAAATTTGGGGGTAATTAAAAAAATATTGATTTTTGTATCATTAAAACTCAAAAACAGCATTTAAAAAAAATATCATGGCTAGATTTAAATTAGAGTATATTTGGTTAGATGGATACTTTCCTACTCAAAACATGAGAAGTAAAACTAAAGTTGTAGAAGACTTTAGTGGTAAATTAGAAGATTGCCCAATTTGGTCTTTCGATGGATCTTCAACGAAACAAGCTGAAGGTGGTGATTCTGATTGTTTATTAAAACCTGTAGCTATTTATCCAGATCCTGCTCGTGAAAATGGTTATTTAGTAATGACTGAAGTTTTAAATGCTGATGGTACACCTCACCCAACTAACGGTAGAGCTTCTATTGATGATGATGATAACGATTTCTGGTTTGGTTTTGAGCAAGAGTACTTCATTATGGATACACACACTCAATTACCATTAGGTTTCCCAATTGGTGGATATCCTGGACCTCAAGGAATGTATTACTGTTCTGTTGGTGGAAAAAACACTCATGGTAGAGATTTCGTAGAAGAGCATGCTGATTTGTGTATTGCTGCTGGTTTAAACTTTGAGGGAATCAATCAAGAGGTTGCTTCTGGACAATGGGAATTCCAATTATTTGCTAAAGGAGCTAAAAAAGCTGGTGATGAAATTTGGATTGCTCGTTATTTACTTGACCGTTTAACTGAAAAGTTTGGTTATTATATTGAGTACCACCCAAAACCTGTAAAAGGAGACTGGAATGGTTCTGGTATGCATGCTAACTTCTCTAACACATTATTAAGAACATGTGGTAGTCAAGAAACTTACGAAAAAGTTTGTGAAGCATTCAGACCTGTAACTAAAGAACATATTGCTGTTTACGGAGAATATAACGAACAACGTTTAACTGGTTTACACGAAACTGCTTCAATTAACGACTTTAGTTATGGTATTTCTGACCGTGGAGCTTCTATTCGTATTCCTATTATTACTGTAGAAAAAGGATGGAAAGGTTGGTTAGAAGATAGAAGACCAGCTTCTAACGCAGATCCATACAAAGTTGCAGGGAGAATTATCGAAACTGTAAAGAGCGCAAAGATCTAAAAGGCTAAAATTAAAAACCCTTAAGCCTTATTCTATCGCTCAGCGATAAATATATTTACATTTGAACGTAAACCTGTTTTCTATTTTGAAAACAGGTTTTTTTATACCCAAAACTTAGTTTTAAGAGCTTTTAAAAATTCAATCTAAGAAACCTTATATCATCACACCCCCCTAAAACTCATTATAGAACAGATATAAACAAAAAAACATTCTATAAACTAACAAAAAAAACAGGCTTAAAAACGAATTTTAAACCTGTTTATATATTATTAAGTATTAAATACTATCCTTTAAAGCTAGCTTTTAAGAATTCAGTATTCATACGTGCAATGTTTTCTAAAGAAATTCCTTTTGGACACTCTACTTCACAAGCTCCTGTGTTTGTACAGTTACCGAATCCTTCTTCATCCATTTGCTTTACCATGTTTAATACACGATCAGTAGCCTCTACTTGACCTTGTGGTAATAAAGCAAACTGAGAAACTTTTGCAGACACATATAACATTGCAGACGAATTTTTACAAGTTGCAACACATGCACCACAACCAATACAAGTTGCTGCATCAAAAGCCTTATCAGCATTCTCTTTGTTTACAGGAATTGCATTTGCATCTTGAGTATTACCTGAAGTATTTACAGAAATAAATCCTCCTGCATGTTGTACTCTATCAAAAGCAGATCTATCTACTACTAAATCTTTAATTACTGGGAAAGCTTTAGCTCTAAATGGCTCTATAAAAATAGTATCACCATCTTTAAACTTACGCATGTGTAACTGACACGTAGTTACTCCTCTATCTGGTCCGTGTGCTTCTCCGTTAATGTATAAAGAACACATACCACAGATTCCCTCACGACAGTCATGATCAAAAGCTACTGGCTCATCACCACTTTCAATTAACTGTGTATTTAAAACATCTAACATTTCAAGGAAAGACATATCTGGCGATACATCGTTGATTTTGTAATCAACCATTTTTCCTTTATCGCTTGCGCCTTTTTGACGCCAAATTTTTAACGTTAAATTCATAATTCTTTCCTTATTTGTATGAACGTTGCTTTAATTCAATATCGTTAAACTCTAATTCCTCTTTGTGTAAAACAGCATCTTTTGGTTCACCTTTGTACTCCCAAGCAGACACATAAGCAAACTCTTTATCGTTACGTAATGCTTCTCCTTTTTGAGGACCATCTAATTCAACAGACTCTTCACGGAAGTGACCTCCACAAGATTCTGTTCTATTTAATGCATCTTTAGCAAATAACTCTCCTAATTCTAAGAAGTCAGCCACACGACCAGCTTTCGCTAATTCTTCATTAAACTCATTTGCACCACCAGGCACTCTTACATCCTTATAAAATTCAGCTCTTAAAGCAGAAATCTCTTCAATTGCTTCCTTTAATCCTTTTTCGTTACGAGACATTCCTACTTTATTCCACATAATTTTTCCTAAACGTTTGTGGAAATAATCTACCGACTTTGTTCCGTTATTGTTAACAAACTTGTCTATTGTAGCACGTACACTCTTTTCAGCTGCATCAAATTCAGGAGTCTCAGTAGAAATTGGACCTGTACGAATATCATCTGCTAAATAATCACCAATTGTGTATGGTAATACAAAGTAACCATCAGCTAAACCTTGCATTAATGCAGAAGCACCTAAACGGTTCGCTCCGTGATCTGAGAAATTAGCTTCTCCAATTGCATATAATCCAGGAACAGTAGTCATTAAGTTGTAATCTACCCAAACTCCACCCATTGTGTAGTGAACCGCTGGATAAATCATCATTGGAGTTTCATAAGGATTCTCATCAACGATTTTCTCATACATTTGGAATAAGTTACCATACTTATTCTTTACAACTTCCTGACCTAATTTTTTAACTAAAGCAGCATCGTTTACATTTAAACCTTTAATAGTTGCTTGCTCTTTTCCGTAACGCTCAATAGCAGAAGCGAAATCTAAATAAACAGCTTCACCAGTTGCGTTAACTCCGAAACCAGCATCACAACGCTCTTTAGCAGCACGAGATGCAACATCACGTGGAACTAAGTTACCAAATGCAGGGTAACGACGCTCTAAGTAATAATCTCTATTTTCTTCAGCAATTTGCGTAGGCTTTAAACTTCCTTCACGAATTGCTTTTACATCTTCCATTTTCTTTGGAACCCAAATACGACCATCGTTACGTAATGATTCAGACATTAACGTTAATTTAGATTGATGATCTCCTGATACAGGAATACAAGTTGGATGAATTTGCGTGTAACAAGGGTTTGCAAAGTAAGCTCCTTTTTTGTGAGCTCTCCATGCAGCTGTTACGTTACTTCCCATTGCGTTAGTTGATAAGAAGAATACGTTACCGTAACCTCCAGTTCCTAATACAACAGCATGAGCAGAATGACGCTCAATTTCTCCAGTAACTAAATTACGAGCAATAATACCACGAGCTTTTCCATCAACGATTACAACATCTAACATTTCGTGACGGTTGTACATTTTGATTTTTCCACGACCGATTTGACGGTTCATTGCAGAATATGCTCCTAATAATAATTGTTGTCCTGTTTGTCCTTTTGCGTAAAAAGTTCTTGATACAAGTACCCCTCCAAAAGAACGGTTATCTAATAATCCACCATAATCACGTGCGAAAGGAACTCCTTGAGCCACACATTGGTCGATAATATTAGCAGATACTTCAGCTAAACGATATACGTTAGCCTCACGAGAACGGTAATCTCCTCCTTTTACAGTATCGTAAAATAATCTGTAAGTAGAATCTCCGTCTCCTTGATAGTTTTTTGCTGCATTAATTCCCCCTTGTGCTGCAATAGAGTGCGCACGACGTGGAGAATCTTGAAAACAAAATGCTTTTACATTATATCCTAACTCAGCTAAAGTTGCAGCAGCAGAACCTCCTGCTAAACCTGTTCCAACAACAATCACGTCTATCAAACGCTTGTTTGCTGGGTTCACTAAGTTGATTTTATTTTTATGATTGGTCCATTTATCAGCAATTGGACCTTTTGGTGTTTTTGAATCTAAAGTTGCCATACTTGAATTGTATTAGTGGTGATTGAAATGGTGAAATAAAGCAATGATGATAAACCCTACAGGTATACCAATTGCATAAACTTTACTAAACGTCTTCAATCCTTTAGTATATTTATTATTTGCTCCTACTGATTGAAAAGCAGAATTAAAACCATGTAATAAGTGTAATGCTAAAAACACAAAAGAAAGCACGTACACACCTACTCTGATAGGATTCTCAAACATGTGAACTACATGAGTGTAAAAATCTTTACCAACTTGACTTTTTCCATCTATATATTTTTCAACCATCTCAGGAACCCAAAAATCATTTAAATGGAATACTACAAAACCTAATATTGCTAAACCAGTCCAAATCATGTTTCTACTCATCCAAGTAGAGTTAGCCGCACCATTATTTTTTGCATACTTAACTTCACGAGCACCTTTGTTTTTAATTTCTAGTACAAATCCCATTACAAAATGGAAAACTACACCAAACATTAAAACTGGCTGTAATAAGTATTGAACAGCCCAAAAGTTACCCATAAAATATGAAGCATCATTAAAAGCTTCAGGGCTAAAAACCGATAAAATGTTGATTACAAAGTGTTGTAGTAAAAAAACCATTAGAAAGAGTGCCGACAAAGCCATCGCAAACTTTCTTCCTATAGAAGATTTTAATAATCCGCTCATTATTTTTATAATTGATATTGAATAATTGCTAGCAAATTTAAGACCTATAGGCAAGTTGTACAAGAATTAGAGTTTGTTTTACTTTATATTTAGAATCGATATAAATAGAAACTCTTCAATTTTACATGAAATATGTTTTTTGGTTTCTTATGAAAAAGAGTTTTTTTTGAGAATAACTCATCTTACACAAAGAACACCATTAATATCGTTAATTATAAAAGAAGATTTATCAAAAAAAACGAGGATGACTTTTACAAGATACATCCCCGCTTACGTTCCACCGCATATTTTTATATTTTAGTTCGGAACAATCCAAGTTCCAATATCAGTACACCCTGATGGATCTAAAGTTATAGTAGACATATCAATAGTAGTTCTGTATTGAGGATTATTACAACATGGATCTGAAGAAGGCACACCAGGTCCACAACACAATATCCAGCAAGCTCCTAATTCAAAAACACTATCTGGACATACCATTAACTCCACATAATCATCAGGACCAATAGAATGTATTCCATCAAAACCATCATAAGTAACTCCTGTTGCCCCTACTCCACAACCAGGATTACCATTAGCAAATAAAACTTTCACTTTTACACAAACCAGTGTTTCACTACAAGGTTCATCAGCATTCCAAGAACTGTTAACTGTTGTTATTTCTCCTTGCAACACATTATTCTGAATATTGATCAACTCACCAGCTTCAATCCAATAACCAATTTCAGTATCAAACTCATACAAATTAACAACCTCTGGTGTCTCTTTATTTAAAACAGGAAAATTAGCTTGAATAGCACTTCCTTCACTCAACTCTAATGGAATATTTTCCCTAGGAATAACCGCATTCACTTCAATCATTCCGAAAGAAGCCAACGGAACAAGATTATTACGTTTAGCATCAAAAGCAACATAACTTCCAGGCGCGGCTCTTACCTCATCTTCATCTGTTACATCAATGTAAGAAGCAGTTATTTCAACAGGCCCGAAGTAAGCTCTTCCATTATAAGAAAAAGCATTTGGCGGAATTATTAAACCACCTCCTTTTTCTAATTTCAACTCACCACCTCTTTTAGAATCAAACACAACACTTTCTCCTCTTTCTTTCATCCATATAATTAATTTTGAATCTAAGCTCAATACTTTTGTTACTGATACAAATTTAGGATGCTCAAAAGTTAACACATCTCCTTTTCCTAACTTTCCTTCAATAACAAAATAACCTTCTTTATTACTTTTAGCAATTACCTCTTCTCCTTTTTTCACAAGAACTCCAGCAAGCGGATAATTTTGAACAGTTCTTGCATATCCATCGTAGTTAGCAAAGACTTTTTTAGCAAATGAAGTATTCTCTACTTCTACTTCTGGTGAAGACGTATTCACCTGGTTACAAGAATAAAGTGTAATAAATGCAATTAGTAGCATTAAACATTTTTGAATAATTGATCTGATTTTCATTTTAGTTTTAATTTAGTTAATTACTGTAAAATTAACCTCACCTCATCTGCTTATTTACAGGAAAACAATTGTTTTAAATAGGAGAAAAACACTTAAAAACAAAAAACCTTCTAACAAATGTTTTGTTAAAAGGCTTTATAAAAAAATATTACAACTTATGTGTTAATTCTTGTTATTGATTTGCTCTTGAAGCGCCACTAACTGACTTTCTAAATCATGTAAACGATCATAAATATCAACTGGCTCTGGCATTTGCTTAGAAGCATACATGGTAACATACCAAACCTCCATTATCTCATCTGCATTAATTGTATATGTTGGAAAGTTACCATCTTTATTATCACTTTTAAGAATTAATTTCCCTCGCTCTTCAATTCTATTAATAACACGTTTTAAAACAATTCCATCATTTTTACTAACAATCACATATACTCTCCCATCTTTAATATCATATAAATCTTCAACATATTTACCAAAAACTAAATCTCCATCAAAAAAAGTACGAACCATTGAATTCCCTTGAACTTCAAAACAACGGAACGATCCATTACTTAATCTAGGCATGTGAAAAGTAGGTAATTTTTCAATATACTCAATATCTCCATACCCATCTAAATAGCCAGCTCTGGCTTGTGTAGGAACAAAAATCACATTTTCATTACCATCTGAACCTGTAGAAACTACTTGAGGAGTACCTGTATAGTTAGAGTTATATAAGTTAGAATCTCTCAACATGATACTACTCTTACCAAATAAATAATCTGGATTAATATTGAATTCATTAATAATAGAAGTCAACACATCATAACCCGGTTTTGTTTTTTTTCTCGAACCATCAGATTGAGGTCTACCGTTTACAATACTATCTACTGTTGTACCCGTAACACCAATTTTTTTAGACATAGAGAAGTTGTTTAAATTAAACTTATCTCTAATAGCTGCAATTCTATCCGATATATCCATATGTTTGAATTAGATAAAACTTTTTACAAAAAAAACTGTAATTTATTTGATTTATATTGTAAAAAGTTATATATTTGTAATGTATTTGAACGCTAATATACAAAAAAACATCAAAATTCAAACATTTGTATAATTTTAGCAATCTCTCCTTAGAGGTTTTTATTTGAAAGAATTTCAATTTTTTAAAACCTCAACATTTAATTCAAACATTTTATTAAGTTGAGTTTCCAATCGTAAGAGAAGAAACTTTTAGAAAGAAACAGAAATAATCATTATTTGCTCTGCAGGCTTCTTAGTGTCGTAGCGCTAACCTAAGTGTCTTTAACAAAACAATATTATTTCTCTCATTCTAGCTCGACAGATTGGAGAAAGTTGAAAATCCAATTAAAACAACAGAGTAAACACCCATTAACCTTTTTAAAAATAATTAATATGGCAAATTTAGTACCGGAATTAAACAGTTTGGATTTTAACGTATACATAGGAGGACCTTTACAGGCTGCTATTGAGGCACAGACAGAAGCTTCTATGGCTACTGTAGACTTTATTAAAGAAGTTGGTTTTGCTAAAGACGACGATGACAGTAAACCAGATGCATTACGCTATGTAGATTTTGAATACAACAAATCAATCCCTAACCCGCATTTAGGTAAAACTGCAGATCAATTATCTGATGAGGGATTACCAGGAACTACAGACACAACTACTGAGTTTTTAGACAGCAAAGTAAGAATCAAAGTTCCATTTTTAACAATGTTAACGGTTCCTTCAATTCGTATTGATGAAGTAAACATTGATTTTAATGCTAGATTAAGCTCTACAGAAACAAAAGATATTTCATCTGAGTTTGGAGCAAGCGCTGAATTAGGTTTAAAATTCAGAAGAATTAGATTTAAAGCTTCTGCCTCATACAAAAGAAACACTTCACAAGGAATTAAAGTTGACAAAACTTATAACTTAGGTGTAAGAGTAAAAGCTGTGAATGATGAATTACCAGTTGGCTTAGAAAGAGTATTAGATCTTTTAGAAGATGGTATTGCTACCGTTAATTCTTAATTTATAATTCTCTAATTATGGCCATTCCTTTTTGGAATGGCCTATTTCTCAAAATATTTCCTTTTTCAATTTAAACAAAACAACTATGATAGATCTTAACGAATATTTAGGTGGTATAACTAGCAGTATTTCAGAAGCAAGAATGATGTCTGATTTAAAATCTTTAGAAATTGCAGAACAATTTGCAAAACACGATTTATTAAAGCATTTTTCAATACCAAGATTTAAAGCACAAAACATAGAACTTACTATTCCTGTTGCAATTGGCGCTTTAGAGAACTCGTACGAAAAAGATTATCAACCGGTTGACAATGTAAATTTTAATTCAAAAACATATGCTATTTTAAAAGATGTTGCACAACAAACGTCATTTGAAAGAAACTTCTCAACTAAATTAAAATCGGTAATTTCAAACGAAATAACCAACTTAGAAAAGGAAATAAAAGCAGGAAAAGAAAAAGAAACTGCGTTAAAAAATTATGTAAATAAAATAAGTAATGCTTTTTTAGATCTCTATTTTGAAAATACAGATAAGAGCAAACTTAAAGGAGAGCTTTTTTTATTGTTACAAATATTTTTTAAACCTATTGATCCTAAAAAATTCAATAACCTTACCATTGAAGCTCTAGAGAAAGTATTCAATTCACCTATTCCAGACGAAGAAATAAAAGACAGAATTCAAACAATTGTTTACCAAGGAATAGAGTTTTTAGAGCAAGCAAGAATAAATACTCTTGATAAAGACACTGAACTTGTGTATTACCACACAGAATTACTTGAAAATTACGCTACTTTAATTATCAATAACACACATCATTATTTTGAAAAGCCAATTAACATTAGTGAAGCTGAAGAGAAATTAAAAGCTGAATTGTTTTCGAGAGGAAATTTTGTGGCTAGTCAAAATTTTTATGCTAAAATGACTAGTTTTTTAATCAATTATGCTCAAAAATTAAATAATATTTACACATTAACTCCAGGAACACAAAATTATAATTACTCTTCCGAGGTATCAGATTTGATAGACTTTCTAGAAAGAGGCACAGATCCTAAAATTGCATTAATTCAATTTATCGAAGAATTTTCTTCACAATACATTCCTTTTATCAGAAATTTCGTTGTAACCGAACCCGTAAACAAAAAATTAGAAACAACTTTAGCCTCTTCTATTAAAGAACGAAAAGTAGAAAGCCAAAAAACAAAAGTGATCGTTGAAAGCCATAAACTTCAGGATTTAAAACCTGAAAATGTGATGCAAATAAAAATGACATTGAATGAAGAAGGACTAGAATGGCATTCATCAGAAAATGAAAAAGGAGACGTAGACACCAAACTATTGCCTGAATAAAAAAGCCATGAAAAGATCAATTATAGACACCATCAATCGATTGGAAAAACAGCTTTCTCAAGTGCACTTTATTGTAAATAGCATTGAGCACAAAAGAGCCACAAGCTCAAAAACATTAAGAGATTGGCTAATTGAAACTGAAGAGTTGCTTCAAAAACTCAGAATTACCGAGGCTTCTAAATTTGCCACAAAAAGAGGAGAATTGTCCGCTTTTATCCCTAAGGATTTAAGAAACAAAAAACGTGAACAATTACAATTTTGCGCAAGTTTACTAACGCAATCTCAAGAAGATTTATGGAATTTATACGAAGGATTTCAAATTAAATTAGAAAATGCCAAAAGTTTGATCACACAGCTATTGGGGGTCGTGTATCAAACTAATCAATTCAAATACAATCCTTCTGAAAATTTTACGCTTTTTTTAGAGAGAATATGGAGTTTTTGCAAGCAACATCCTCAGTTAAATGGAATCACTATGCAAATTACCAACCTAATCAACAAAACAGACGTTTTGATAATCATAGGCGAAGAAATAGATATTGAGAGCATTTAGTTAACCTTAAACAGACTTAAAAGTGTCGTTATGTTTGAAAATTAAACATAACGACACTTTTGTTTGTAAAAAACACAAAAAAAACCAACTTAAAGCAAAATAAAAACAGTAATATGTTTGTATAAACAGTAAAATGTTTGTATATTTGTATTGTTCTCATAACTTAACTAGAACATATTTTTAACCTCAAACCTCGCAGAACCAATTAAGTTTAGATTAAACCCAAATTCGGTAAAGAAAAAAGAAAGAGAATCTTCAAACAATAAATTTTATCTGCAGGTAAAAAAACAAACAATTGTATGAATAATGTTTTATCTGTAGCTTTATCACAGTATGGAGTAAAGGAAGTAAAAGGAATGAAAGATCATCCACAAATCATCAACTACTTCACGTCTATAGGATTTGAACAATCAAAATTTAAAGACGAAACGGCTTGGTGTAGCGCTTTTGCTAACTGGGTAGCAAAAGAGGCTGGATTTGAACATTCAAAAAAATTAAATGCAAGGAGCTGGCTGGGCGTTGGTGAATCAACAAACTCACCGCAACCCGGCGATGTAGTTGTATTATGGAGAGAAGATCCTACTAGCTGGAAAGGACATGTAGGTTTTTTAATAAAAGAATCAAAACGTTATGTTTATTTGCTAGGAGGAAATCAGGGAAATAGTGTAAGTATAAAAGCGTATCCAAAGAACCGAATTCTAGACTTTAGAAAATTGAAAAAAAATAAATTCTAAGAATAAAACAAAGAGCTGTTAGCATTTTCTAACAGCTCTTTTTCTTCACTACAGTTTCTAACAAAATCATCATAACTACTGAAACAACAGAATGATTGCTATCAAAAGATTGTCAAAATAGCTACCACAGATTAATATTGCAGTTTTAAAAGCAATTTAAATGAAACAGGATAAGAAGACCATAAAAACGTACTTTGAAAAAGGTGACGTACCTACAGAAGAACAATTCGTTCACTTAATTGATAGCTACATAGACAGCAAACAAGAAACAGGAAAACCTAATAGACGATTTGTAATTGACGAAAATGGAGAAGTTACAGTTACCGAAGAACAACGGCTACCTGAATACTCACTAACAAAAATCTCAAATAACAAGATAGGCTTAGTAAAAAACAACAGCATTATTCAAGAGATTGATCTTTCAAATTATATAGACGACACCAATTTGGCTCGTTTAGTTTCTGGAACTGTAGACACTGATGGTATTGCTACTTTTAAACGCGATGATAATTCTACCTTTACAGTGGATTTTAGTAATTTACCAGCTACTTCTTTATCTATAGATAGCTTGAGTGATGCTCAATCTAATTTTAATAGTATTTTGATAGGAACAGAAGAAACCCCTTACTCCGAAGGAGAAACTAGAGGAATCAACAATATTGTGATTGGTAAAGATGCAATTCTTGATGGTGTTGGAGATGATAATGTATTAATAGGCAAATCTGTTTTAGGAGGATTAGGAAATAACGGAAATAACAATTCTAATAATAATGTTGTTATAGGTTCTAGAGCTGCTGAAGATAGAGTTAACTTTAATGATAATGTAATTATAGGAGGGAATTCTGTTACAACGGATGGAAGTGGTAGTAGAAATATTATAATTGGTTCTAATATAGAAATAGGAGGACATAATATTAGTAATCAACTTAATATTGGTAATACTATTAAAGGTGATTTAAGCACTAAAACCATTGAAATTGAAAAACTAAAATTAACAGAACTAGATGAAGGAAACTCAGAAACAGATCAATATATCACTATAGACTCATCTGGAGCTATAAGAAAGGTTGATCAACAAAATACAAATAACTCAAATCAACTACAAGCGGACTGGAATCAAACCGATGATACTCAAACTGACTTTATTAAAAACAAAACTCAAACAATAGAACGAACTGTTATTGTAGAAAACCATAAAGAAACAATAACAACAGACACTATAGAATATATATATTTCAACGAAAACAATCCGACAATATCTGGACTTAGATATAAAGGAATTATTTATAATTTCAATAATGAAAATTTAGCATCTAACTATAGGATAGACTCAGGAATTATACATACTATCAACCCACATACAGGCAAAGCAAACTCCGTACAACACATTTATCATAAACTCTACAATAGATTCAAAGATCTTACTGGAGAAACTTTACCACACTGGAGTTATTGGGGCAAAAAAGAAAACAATATACTGATTCCTATTTCTGGATTTGGCGGAACCTCTACCCCAAACAGTATTGGAAACTATTTTATCACAAACGAGTCTGGAAAAAAAACTACTGGTCCTGTCACTGTAAGGCAAAACACATACGACACAATTGAAACCAATAAAATAGCCACTCGAAGAACTGTCCTAAACAATGATAACTTGATAGTATCAGAAGAGTTTTTTATTGATGATAAAAAAATAGAAAATGTTTCCTCTTGGAAATATTTAGAAACTACTTCTGATTTAATAAATAATGGAGAAGGTGAATTCCCTTTTATAACAAGCAAAGAATTAGACAACTTAATTCCTGAATATACACTTTCCGAAATTACAAACAACAAACTAGCATTATTAAAGAACAATACAATTGTCAAAGAGATTGACCTAAACACCTATTTAGACGACACCAATTTAGCTCGTTTAGTTTCAGGCACTGTTGACACCAACGGTATTGCTACTTTTAAGCGTGAAGATAATTCTACCTTCACGGTAGATTTTAGCACGCTTTTAAATAACACCGAAAGTAAAACACCAGATCTAAAATCCATATTAGAAGAAGGCAATATCACAGATAAAAAAGATATCATTATTAATTCACCCGCAAGACTAAGAAGTCAGGTTATTAATACAGAAGGACTATTATGTAACGCAAATGGAGGAACAACAACCTTACTAGGCAAATCTTTTGAAATTAAAAACGATCATTCTGAAAGAGGATTACAAATTATTGCAAACAGCGATAGAATTAATTTTAAGACACCTGTAAACAAAGACATCAACGGAGGAACAGATAAAATGATACTCTATTTTACAGACAATCGAAATACAGAAGAGGTAAAAGTAGCTGATTTTTTAGGAAGAGTTTCTGGTAAAACACCTAAAGATCAAAATGATTTTACAACAAAACAATATGTTGATAATCATTCATTAATACAGGGAAGCGGAATATTAACCCCTAAAATACTACCAGCTAATGGAAATGAATACACTGGTCAAATGAAAGGCAGTTATAGATATCTAGGTGATAGAGTAGACTTTATTGTAACATTAGACGATATAACTGGTGGTTTAGAAGGATCAAACTCACCGTTAAACATACTAATTATTGACCCTTATGAGAAAATCAACAATAAATACATTTCTTCTGACGGAATATCACAAGTAATAGTTGAGGAATTTTCAGGTTGGAATACAGACTTTTATTCAATTAATTCAAATTTTGAACTAGGTTTTATAAAAATAAAACTAAAAACAAGTGCAGATAAAAATCTATATAACACATTCTTAAAAAGCAACCCAGTAACAAATGCCACAATGAGACTAAAAGGCAGCTTTTATTTAAGTAACGAAAAACCAGTTTTATTTTAAAAATAAGGAGATATTAAAAAACTATTTTGAGACAGATAATAAACCAACACAACAAGAATATTCGGATTTAATTGATAACTATATAGACTCAAAACAACCTTCAAAAGAAAAGAATAAGAAGTTTACTCTCTACAAAAAAGAAGACGTTTCTATTCAACCTCAATTAACAACCCTTGAATATACATTATCAGAAATTTCAGAAAATAAATAAAAACCCACCCGGCTATTATGCCTAGTGGGTTTATTTGTAAAGTGTTTATTAAACCATCTTATGCTTTTCCTCCGTCAAGTTCATCTTGCCATTTTAAAAGCTCAGCCCACTTACCTTCGTAAGCCAATCTTGCTTGCTCCGGCCAAGTACCAGGATTATGAATCCTATATCGTTCTCCCCCACTATTTAAAACCTCTTGACATTTTTCTATTGAAGCTTCGCTTAATGCTTTCCATGTTTTAATATCAAAATTATGAAATAACCCTTCAATCTTAGGACCAATTCCTTCGATAATTTTTAAATCATCTTGCTTAATTTTTTTACCAAAAACCGCTTTTGCAGCATCACCATTAAAAGGAATCAAATTCTCAGCCACTGCTCCTGCAGCAAATGAAGCCGCCATACCTAAATTAGATGCATCTGAACTTGATTCTCTTGCTAGTTTTAAATCAGACGCTAAACCAAGTTTACTTTGCTCACAAGCATTCAAATCAGCTTCTAAAGACATCCTACTTTTTTTACAATCGTTTAAATCCGATTCTAAACCATTTATTTTACTTCTTAATTCTAATATTAATTCACTATCGCTGTTATTTTCTTCTGAATCTTTTCGGTACTCTCTACCTAACAAATATCCTAATAAAGCCGATAATAAACCTACTATAATAGGGATGATAAAACACCAAATATTGTCCATAATTTTAATTTTTTATTTAATTGTTATAACTGTTCTTCTATTCTTTGCCTTACCTTCATCGGTATTATTATCTGCAATAGGTTCTGTTTGACCTTTTGATATTGCCGTTATTTTACTAGCAGGAATTGCATTTCTTACTAAATACTGTTTTGCAAAATCTGCTCTATCTTGTCCTAACTTCATATTAACAGTAGCATCACCTGTATTATCTGTATGCCCTGTAACAATACAAGTAGCTCCTTCAACTTTATCTAAATACTTAGCGATATCAGCAATTTCTTGTCGCTCAGCAGCTGTTAAGTTAATATGAGCTTGTCCTGTCTTAAAATTTAAAACAATTGGGTTAGCCTTAATATACTCTCCCAATTTTGCTATTTCATCTGAATCATCTTTAAACTCAAGAATATTAAAGTTTACAGGACCATGATACACTTTTAACGAATCTGCAACCATTCCATTTTTCTCTTGACCAAACGTATTCATAATCTTAGATGGAATTCCCTTAGATTCAAAATAATTTTTCACAGAATTAGCTCTTGCAATACCCAAGTTTGGAAATGCAGAATTATTTTTTTCATTTGCTGTAAAAAAACCAGTAATGGATAGCGATTTATTATCATTTGAAGTTAAATAATCTTTTAACTTATCAATCTGCATATCCAAATTTGAAGAAATAGGCTTTAAAAAATTAAGATTAGATTCTTCAAAATTAAAGTTATCATTAATTTGAAGTGATAAATCTCCTTGACCATCTTTGACACTAAAAGGATAGAGCGTTGGCTCTTTATAAACCTCCTTTGTTATTAATTTTTCATTTTCATTGGAAACGGGGGTAGCTTCTGCTCCACATAAAGGACAACAACAATATTTTAAACTAAAAATAATGCCCAATATAATGACAGCTAAAATACCAATGAGATACAATAATTTTTTACTCATGATTTTACGTTTAGATTGTTGATTGTGAATTTATTAATTTTTTTTTAAAAATTTAACATTATTTACCTTAAAATACAAGACTGTTTAACAGTATTGACTGACATTTAACACTTCAACAAATCAAAAAAAACGAATACCTAATGTTATTATTTTGTTAACAAACTACTTTGCATGAAACATTTTTAAAAAAAACAGGTCTTATAATATAAATGGAACTTTTTAAAACTAAAACGAAGACTTATAATATTTAAATTGATTTTGAAACTAAAACAGTTTTAGTACATCCAACTTTAACAAGTCCATACTCATAAAAGTCACAACAAGTATTGTGTAATTGTATTAATCGACGAGAGGCTGTTTTTTTTTAGAAAAACAGCCTCTTTTTTATCATTAAATTGTAATTTTAAAATCTAAGAATTTTCTTCTTCTTTATTACTATTCTGATTGATTATATACTTCTTATATTTCCCGTCTCTATACCTATGGAATATAAATGTAGGCATTAAAACAAAAGCCATATATAACACTCCAAGCCCCATTATAACTTGAGCCTTTTCATGATTTGTATTTAATAAATAAACACCTATCACCATCCAAAGTAAAAAAATAATAAACAATATTTTTAAGACAGTCTTCATAAAAAATGATTTAATTTTTGAGCAAAAATAAACATCCTATTAATTAAATTAATAGGATGCCTTAAATAATATATTCTAAATGCGTTTTATTACATTTTCATTAACCAAGAACGCATATCTACCTCTTCTTTGATAATCGCTCTTAATTCTTCTATTTTAACACGTTTTTGTTCCATTGTATCTCTATGACGAATAGTTACTGTATTATCTTCTAAAGTATCATGATCTACCGTAATACAGAAAGGTGTACCTGCAGCATCTTGACGACGGTATCTTCTACCAACTGCATCTTTCTCATCATAAGAAACATTAAAATCCCATTTTAAATCATCTACAATCTTTCTAGCCACTTCTGGTAAACCATCTTTTTTCACTAATGGCAATATTGCTGCTTTGGTAGGAGCTAATACAGCTGGTAATCGTAACACAACTCTTGAAGTTCCATTTCCCAACTCTTCCTCTATTAAAGATTTAGAGAAAACCGCTAAAAACATACGATCTAACCCAATAGAAGTTTCTAACACATAAGGAACATAACTCTTGTTCTCTTCATGATCAAAATACTGTAATTTTTTACCTGAATGCTCTTCATGAGCTTTTAAATCAAAATCAGTTCTAGAGTGAATTCCCTCTAACTCTTTAAAACCAAACGGGAATCTAAATTCAATATCAGCAGCTGCATCCGCATAATGTGCTAATTTTTCATGGTCATGGAAACGATAATTATCCTCCCCCATACCTAAAGAAAGATGCCACTTTAATCTAGTTTCTTTCCAATGCTTATACCATTCTTTTTGAGTTCCTGGTTTTATGAAAAACTGCATTTCCATCTGTTCAAACTCACGCATTCTAAAAATAAACTGTCTTGCAACTATTTCATTACGAAACGCCTTACCAGTTTGCGCAATTCCAAAAGGAAGCTTCATTCTTCCTGTTTTTTGAACATTTAAGAAGTTCACAAAAATTCCTTGAGCTGTTTCTGGACGTAAATATAAATCCATTGCACTTTCAGCAGAAGCCCCTAGTTTTGTTCCAAACATTAAATTGAACTGCTTTACATCTGTCCAGTTTTTAGAACCTGTTAACGGATCAGCAATCCCTAACTCTTCAATCAATGCTTTTACATCTGCTAAATCTTCATTTTCTAAAGACTTAGCTAATCGTCCTAAAATAGTATTGATTTTTTCTTGGTATCCTAAAACTCTACCGTTAGTAGAAACAAACTCTTCTTTATTAAAAGCATCTCCAAAGCGCTTTTCAGCTTTTTTGACCTCTTTTTCTATTTTAGCCTCAATTTTAGCACAATAATCCTCTACTAAAACATCCGCTCTGTATCGTTTTTTTGAATCTTTATTATCAATTAAAGGATCATTAAAGGCATCAACGTGTCCAGAAGCTTTCCAAGTGGTTGGATGCATTAAAATTGAAGCATCTATACCTACAATATTTTCGTTCATTTGAACCATTGCTTTCCACCAGTACTCTCTAATATTCTTTTTTAATTCTACTCCATTTTGAGCATAATCATAAACAGCGCTTAACCCATCATATATTTCAGATGATTGAAAAATATAACCGTATTCTTTAGCGTGTGATATAACCTTCTTAAATTGATCTTCTTGTTTTGCCATGCTACAAAAATATAATTTGCATTTTATTAAATAAAAAAAGTGAAGATTTAATTTTCTTCACTTTTAATAATATTGTTGTAATTAAATTCTTTATCGGAGACTTAGGTCTGTTTTGCCCGAAAACTGTCCGTCAACATATGTATTAACAGTATATTTACCTTTGTTAATATCTCCTCTATTTACCAACACTAGAGAAACGACTCCAAGTTGTTGATTATCATAATCTGCCACTATATTATCACTAAAAACAATGGTGTCACCACTTTTCATGATTTTGTTTCCTTTAGCAGCAACTACATTCTTATTCTCGTCTAAAATTTGAATTAGAATTTCTTTTTTACCAGGGCTTGTAACCGGGTTAGGCTGTAAATCAAACTTAATTTTAAAAGCATCAGTTCTTCTAGATCTTGAAGTACTTGTAAGTTTACCACTACTTCTTTCTTTCATAGCTATTGCTTGAAAGTTATCTATTTCAATTACTTCAGCTATACTCATTTTTTCTTCTAAAACTTCTTGCTTTTGCATTAAAGTTTCATTTTTAGCTGTAAGTGATTTTGCTAACTGATTGTTTTCATTTAACTTTTTCTTTACTACAATATTCTCTTGTAGCAATTCATAGTTTTGTTTGTTTAATGAATCAACCTGAATAAAAAGTCTTCTGTTTTCTCTTTCTAGTTTTACAATTTTTCTAGAATACTTTACAATTAAATTGTAATTAGACTTTTTTAAGTTTTTAATAGAATCTCTAAGCACAATAATCTTATTGATTTCCTTAATCAATCGCTTAGATAAATCCTTATTTTTAACATTAATGTTTCTGTAATCTTCTATAATTTCATCTAGCTCGGATTGTAATTCAATTTTTTGCTCAGAGAAAGCATCTTCCAGTTTTTTATAATCGCTGTTGAGTTTGAAAGAATAAAAGATTAAGAGTGCAACAATTGCTGCAATTAGAAATTTAAAACCGTTAGGTTTTCTATAACTTTTAGTACTCATTATTATACTGATTGGGGGTTATACTTACGAATCAGTCATTTAATAAAAAATGAACAGTAACTTAATAACGATACTAAGGTATAAAAATTTTACCGAACTGAAAAAAGGACTCTAAAATTATAAATTAGATAAGGTAATTATGTTATCTCAAGCAAAAAACACAAAAAACAAAACACTGATATACATCAAGTTAAACCAAAAAATACCTGCAAAAATTAACATACATCAAAAAAGGTTAACATTTTTTAAAAAACATTCAAATTATTAAATCGTTTTTACAGTTATGCTTTATCTAAAAATTCTTGTTCAAGAATATATTTTTAGTGAAAGTAATCAAGTCCTCTAAAGAAAAATAAATAATAAAAATCTCACTATTAATATTTATTTTTGAATAAAATTGTTTTCACTTTCATCATAAATGTTTTTAGCTAAACTCATACTTTTTAGTATCGCCATATTTCAAGGGGCAGTCATTGGTTTTACACTTTTAAACTCTCCTTTTTTTAAAAGCAAGTCTAATCGTTTTCTTGCATTTGCTCTTTTCTCTGCTTCTTGGATTTTATTAGATATTAGCTTAGAAATTACTGATTCATACAAAACATATCCTTTTTTAAAATTTATAGAGATTTTTGACGCTTTATTATTATTCCCTTCATTTATCTTATTATTTGTAATGCATCAAGTACAATCTTACGACACTATTTCTAAAAAGAAATATAGGTTGTTTATTCCTGCATTATCAATTATTATTATATTGATTTTACTTGACCTTAATATTCAAAACACTGAAGAGATAAACGAAAACAACGCTTTAATAGTTTTAATTTTAGTTGGTTTTATGTACATCTTTATTCTTTCGTTTATCCCGTATTCTTTAATAAAAACATACAAATACATTCAACTTTCAAAACACAAAGAAGAAAAAAAATGGTTACTATCCTTATGGAGATTTGAAACTTTTTTATTATCAATGGTAATTCTTTTATTTATTTTAAGCCCCTTTGCTGTTGAAACTATAGCTAGCATTATACAAATAATAGCATTGTTTACAACCTTATTTATTCACTGGATTGCTTATTCTGGTATTTATAAATTAAAACTAAAAAGCGACAGAGAAAAAGTTAAAGCACTACTTACAGTTAAGATATTTAACTCAAATAAAATAAAAAACACAACAACTGACAACCATAATTCAAAAGCATCTGTAAAAATAAATACTGATTTAGAAAAGGAGAACACATATTTAAAAGAACTAGAAGAACTTTGTTTAACAAAAAAAATATATAGAGACAGTAGAATAGACAGAAATAAAGTGGCAGAAATGTTAGGGATTAGCCCTAATTACTTTTCACAAATTATAAACTCAAAAACAGGAAACAACTTTACAACTTATATCAATCAATACAGAGTAGAAGATGTAAAATCATTTATTAAAGATGAACAATTTGACAATTATAGTTTACTAGCAATTGGGCTTGAGTGTGGCTTTTCCTCTAAATCTTCATTTCACAATACATTCAAAAAGTTCACAGGTATGACTCCAAATGCTTATAAAAAATCATTAAAAAAGTATTGATTTGTACGATTCGGTGTTTTCAAAACCCTCAACTCATACCTTTTACTGAGTTTTGCCTTAGATAAATTAAAATCTATAGCAATGAAAATTTTTGAACAAAAAAAACAAGAGAGAAAAAAAACTCTAAAAACACCTCTATTTATTGTAACAGCTATACTAGTATTACTAACAAATTGTAGCAAAACAGAACCTATAAAACCTAACTCCACTTTGTCAGATGAAATTAATAATCAAAAATACGTCGACATACTAGAGAAAAGACTTTCAACTCTTCCAGAAGAAGCACAAGTTTCTATTGCTCTCGTTACACAAGAAAACACGGAATATATTGGAGTAATTAATGAAAGTAACACACTAAAAACAATAAACAACACAAATAATATATTTGAAATTGGTTCAATAACTAAAGTATTTACAAGTATTGCTTTATCAAGCATGATTAATAATAACGAAGTTAGTTTATCTGAATCTCTTCAAGAACAATTTGACTTCCCTATTTTAAATGTTGGTAACATAACTTTTAAACACATGGCAAATCACACTTCTGGGTTACCTAGATTACCAAGCAATATTGATGAAATTGAAAATTTCAATCCTAAAGATCCTTATGCAACTTATACTTTTAATAATTTGAAAAGTTATTTACAAAACCACGTAACACTTAGCAATCCAATTGGAAGCACCTATGAATACTCAAATATTGCTACAGGAATTTTAGGGTATTGTTTAGCAAAAAAAAGAAATACTACTTACGAAGAACTACTACAGGAGCTAATCTTTAAACCTCTTAATATGAACAGTAGCACAACACTACTTAACAAAGTAAACATATCTGACTTGATAGAACCTAGAAATATTAATGGAGAAATTCAATCACATTGGAATTTTACTGAAACAACAACAGCTACCGGCTCAATCAAATCCTCTGTAAAAGACATGGAGAAATTTATTCGTAAAAACTTTGAAAACAACCCTGTTTACAATCTTCCTCAACAAAAAACATTTGAAAAAGAAACTGACAATTATGTTGGCTTAGGATGGGGAATTTATGAAAGCGAAGACTTCTCTTTATTAGCTCATGATGGTGGTACAGGAGGATTCTCATCCATATTAATAATGGATAAAAACAAAAAAATAGGAGTTTTGATACTTTCTAACGTAGAAGATTATCATGAAAAGATAACACCTATGTGTAACGATTTTATTATTGAATTAAGTAAGCAATAACTAACAAACCCAGAAAATAATAACGTTACAAGTATATTTTTTACTTTATAACAAAAACAAACCCTTTAAAACTTAAAGTTTTAAAGGGTTTTGTGACCTCGGCAGGATTCAAACCTGCAACCTCTTGAGCCGTAATCAAGTGCACTATTCAGTTATGCTACGAGGCCGTTTTTGCGGATGCAAATATATATTATTTTTTGTTTCCGTTAAAACTTTTTTAGAATTCTTTTTCAAAATTTTTTAAAATACTTGTTGCTTTTTCTAAATCATGCTCATTAATTAACAAGTCAATCGACTGTCCTAGAGCTCCAAAACCAGCTAACCGTGCAGATTCCTGATTATTCTTTACAATACAATAAATACCAATGTCATTTAGCACGTGAGCTAACTTATTTACCGATATAGACGTTCCTGAATAAATTTTTCTTAATGCACTCATAAATATTCCTTTTAAATTTAACAAAACTCTACCTGATCTTTTCAAACGTATAATTATACTAAGAAATATCAGTCATATAATATAATAAAAAAAGTGATGAGTTTCAATTCATCACCTTAACTTTTTCTTCTCTTTCTTGTTTCTTTCTCTTAATTATCTTCTTTTTCGTGTCTTTTTCAATTTATAGCAAATTCTCCCACTTCTTGTTTATCTCGTTATAATTGTTTCCAAAATTAGTTTTCATATTACTTATCGTTTTTAATGTTAGCAAAAAATTGATTCTATAATAATTGATAGTTGTTTAAATAAATCTGTAATTAGTTTTAATAGTATTAAAAGCATTTTTAATAGTTAGTTTTTATGTTAATAATTAGTTCAATTCCGAAATTGTTTTTCTAATATAATTGGAAAGAAATCACACCACCAAACTCTTTGAAAAGATTTTACGAATTTGAATTACAATATGAACACAAAAAAACACTTATTGTTTTAAATCAAAACAACAACACCTACAACAAAGTTTTAATTTAAAACAAATAACTTCAATTAACATTTGTAAATGAAATGAAATAAAGGGATTTTTTACTTACTTTTTCAAAAGCAAAGGAAAAAAAATGTTTTTTTCACCCCTGTTTTATCGATTTCATCTTTTCAAAAAAAAATTAGCGTCAATTTTAACTTAAAAAAACACTCCAGTTTTTTACTGATTTTTACACGGAAAAAGTTGCCGTTTTAAATTCATATCTTCGCAAAAAAAAGTTTTAGCATGAGTATCGCTTACATTTTAATTGGATTGGTTTTATTGGTTCTTGGAGGAGAGTTTTTAGTAAGGTCTTCTGTTGGCTTATCTTTTAAATTGAATATTTCTAAAATGGTGATAGGAATGACAGTAGTCTCATTTGCTACTTCTGCTCCTGAGTTATTAGTAAGTTTACAAGCTGCCTTAGATGGTTCTCCTGCTATTGCTATTAATAATGTAATTGGATCTAACATTGCTAACATTGGATTAGTTTTAGGTATTACTGCAATTATTGGGCCTATTGCTGTTGATAAAAGCTTTTATAAGCTGAACTGGCCCGTAATGATGTTGTTTTCTTTGGTTTTATATTATTTTTTGCAAAACGATAGTTTATTAAGCCAATTAGAAGGAATTATTTTATTTTCTGGGTTGATTGTATTTTTGGTTGTTCTAATAAAATCGGCAAATAATGATAAAGAAACTGTAGACGATGATGAGGTTGACGATAAATTAGCTTCTGTTGGTTATGGAAAAATATTGTTATGGCTTGCTATTGGCGGCGCCGCACTTTATTTTGGATCTGAGTTACTTGTTGATGGCGCTAAAGATTTAGCTAAAAGTGTAGGGGTAAGTGAAGGTGTAATATCTATTACTATGATTGCAATTGGAACCAGTGTTCCTGAATTAGCTGCTTCTGTAATTGCTGCTATTAAAGGCGAAAAAGCTATTTCATTAGGAAACTTAATTGGCTCTAATATTTTCAACATAGCTTCTGTACTTGGTTTAACTTCTCTTGTAAAAGAAATACCTGTTACAGAACCTCAAATATTAAACAGAGATATCTTTTGGATGTTAGGATTTGCTTTTGTGATTTTACCAATGGTATTTATCTTAAAAAAATATGTGTTAAGCAGAATTGAAGGGTTAGTATTGTTTTTAACATACGCCGCTTTTGTTTTTCTTGCATTTGTATAGTTATAAAAGTTATCGATCTAGTTTTTACACCAATCGATAACTTTTAGAACTTTCCTCTATTTTACAACAACACCTTTTATCTTTAGGCTTTTTCTTTCTGTATTGGCATTAGAATACACAATAATTGCCTTTGAAAAAACACCTTGTCTTTTAGTATCATACGCAACTGTAATTTCTCCTTTTTCACCAGGCATAATAGGAGCTTCTGGTTTTTTAGGTACTGCGCAACCACAAGATGATTTTACTTGGTTAATTATCAAAGGAGCATTCCCCACATTGGTAAATTCGAAAGTTCTCATTCCTTCTGATCCAAATTCTATTTTACCATAATCAATAGTTTCTTCTTCAAACTTAAACTCCTGTGAATACATCACCATTGTTACTAAAAAGAATAATCCGAATAATAATTGTACTTTTTTCATAATATAAATTGTTATTTATTAATACTAGCTTCTATTTCATGAATCATTTCTTTTGCTTTTTCATTATTAGCATATACACTTAATGACTTATATAAATTTTTTAATGCTCTCTTATATTCTTTTTGTTTGTAGTAATAAGATCCAAGACTTTGATAAGGAATGTAATGATTAGGGTACATTTTGGCATTTAACTGAAAGATTAGTTTTGCCTCTTCATTATTATTGGCTCTTAGCTTTACAAAACCATACGTATTCAACTCTTTTACCCCTTGCGCTATGTCAGGTAAAAAGCTTACCAGTTCTTTTTCTTTCTTCTGAAAACTGTCTTTCTGTTGCGTTAATAATTTTTCTAAAAAGGCAACGGCACTGTACTTAACTCTATATCTTTCTCCTTCAACAATCTTTAACAAATCTCTTTCAAAAGTTTCTACAGGATGTTCTACAATACGATTTACTTCTTTTCCTTCTTTATATAATATAAATGTAGGGACTCTATGAATGTTTAATCCTTTTTCTTCGTGATTTGGAGACTGTTTATACGCTTCCTTTTTCTTATCTACAGCATATATTTCAATATTCTTTTCTGAAAAATTGGCTTCATCTAGTATTTTATAAAAAATGGGAATATTTCTTTTACTATCTCCACACCACGAACCAAAAAATGCTTTTATCTTGTATGCTGATAATTCCTTTTTTAGCTTATTTATAATTTTATCGTTAGTTAAATAAGCCTTGTAATTTTTAGAGAACCAGTCAAAATGATCTGAATCGAAATGTTTTCTATTAACTTTACCTAACAACATTTTATTTCCTTTTCCATCATTTACTACTACATCGCCTTGTGCAGCACAAAACACATTTATAGATAAAAAGCAGATAATCGATATTATTTTCTTCATGTTTTTCTGTTTATTTACAGCTAAATTAATCGACGTATTTAGGCTATTAAAAAGAAGTTCACCTACTTAAGAAAAAGAAGTACCAATGCTTGTTTTCAAAGTACAAACTGCATTTTGTACTTTCATTTATGTATTATATCCTTATTTTTTGATTGTAGATGGTATAATCTGTATTTTCATAACCACAATGAACAGGATCAAAAAACACATATCACAAATACTGGTTCATCTTTTATTTTGGACCTTATTTATATTTATTTCATTATTTGTATTTTCAGAATATTATTGGTCAGAAAATCCTTTTTTACAATACTTATCAATTCTCTTTAGCATTGTATATTTAAATAACTTTATACTACTTCCTTATTTTGTAAAAAAGAAAAGCTATGTGATTTACACCGTTCTATTCATTCTAATTTCCTTTTTGGCTACACAACTATATTGTAATGTATTTACAAAGTGCGGATGTACATTTATGAAGTGCTTAAGTGATTATTTATGGCAGACCATAGTTCCTCTTATTTTCTTTTCATTTGTATGGTTACTTTTTAAATATTTAGATAAGGAAAAGGAAATTCAAGAAAAAGAAAAAGAAAGAATAGCAATGGAACTTAAGTTTTTGAAATCACAAATAAACCCACATGTACTTTTTAATAACTTAAACACTATTTATTCGTACTCTTTTGAAAAACCAGAAGAAACTCCTTCTTTAATATTAAAACTCTCTAAAAACTTAAAGCATGTGCTTTATGAAAGCAATGCAAATTACATTCCGTTAGATAAAGAGATTCAATATATTGACAATTATATTGATTTTCAAAAAATAAGAACTCAAGGTATTAAAACTGTTATATATGATAAGGTAATCAACATAAACAATCATCAAATTGCTCCATTGTTACTTATTACTATTATTGAAAATGCTTTTAAACATAGTACTATACATAGCACTATTAATATAAAAATTCAACTTACTGAACACAAATTAGAATGCTTTTGCGAAAACAGCTTTAATCAGAAAGACGAAAACAACAATAAAAGTGCAATTGGAATTGATAACTTAAAAAAGAGATTGAATTTACTTTATAAAAATAAGTACAGTTTAAACATAGAAAAAAAGATCGATCGTTTTAAAGTTCAGCTAAAATTAGTCTTATCATGAATTGCATTATAATTGAAGATGAAATACCTGCTCAGAATATTTTGAAAAATTTTCTGCAAAAAATTCCCGATATTAAATTAATTGGAGCTTTTCAAACAGCTACAGAAGCCAATGCTTTCTTAAAAAACAATACCGTTGATTTTCTTTTTCTCGACATTAATTTACCCGACATTGTTGGTATTGATTTTATAAAAACTATTCAAAACCCACCATATATAATTATTACCACTGCTTATCCTAATTACGCTCTTGATAGTTTTGAACTAGAAACGATTGTTGATTATTTAGTTAAACCTTTTTCTTTTGATAGGTTTTTAAAATCGATCAGAAAAATAAAGAAACTAACAACTATTAAAGAAACTTCTACAGAGGATAAATATGTTTTTTTAAATATTGATAAAGCACTACATAAGTTATTTGTTGATGACATTTTATATATAGAATCAGATAGAAACTACTTAACCTTTGTTAGCAAAGAAAAAAAGTACATTATAATTGATACTTTAAAAGCTTGGAAAGAAAAACTTCCACATCATTTCTTTCACATACACAAATCATATATAGTTAACACCAATTACATTGAAAAAATAGCTGGAAACGAAATTTATATTTCAAAAAAAAGAATTCCAATTGGACGAACTTATAAATCTGATTTTTTTAAAGTTTTTAGATAGTTTTTTCTCTTATACAAGCTAAAAAAGACATCTTCTTTTTTAGCTTTATAAACGCAAAATTAACTTAACAAATTAAATTTTACATCTTAAAAAATTATAAAAACCTCAATCAAAACCATCAAATTACTTGTTTTTATTAAAAATAAACTATTAAAAAACTAAAAAAACTAATAATTATTCAATGTAAAGTTAACGTTAAGAAACAAGAAAAGACTATAAAAAAGGGTTCAAAAAACACATTTTGTTAACAATAAAAAAGTTGTTTTTTTAGAATGCTGAGGTACTTTTGAATCAGAAATTTTAATAAAAAATAGAAACCCGAAAAAACACATAATCATGAAAAAGCTTACAGTAATTTTAATCGCAACATTATTTAGTTTTAACGCATTTGCTAATGATGTAAAACCTGTAAAAGAAACAAAATCTGAATTAAGAGCTGAAATCGTTCAGTTATTAGGAGATATTGAATTTGATTTAGATCAGAATTTAACTGGAACAGTTGAGTTTGTAATCAATAATAGAGGAGAGCTTATTATCGTAAATGTAGACTCTAATAACACTAATGTAGAATCATATGTAAAGAGTCATTTAAATTACAAGCACATCTCTACAAAAGCTGTTGTTAAAGGAAGAATATATAAAATGCCTTTAAAAATCGTTAAGAAGTCGTAATTGACAGAACAAATCCCCATTATTAAAAAGAAAAACGCCTTTTATTACAAAAGGCGTTTTTTTATGCTATAATTCTATTTTATTTAGGAAATTTTATCGTGAACTTTTGTAGATATATTATCGTTCCATAAAGTCAAAATATCAGTAGCTACAGAAGCTCCACTACCGGCTGCTATTGCAAATTGACTTCTCCAGCCAGCGATGGTTCCACAAACATACAATCCATCTTTAATTAAATGATTAAAATTTCTTAGTTGAATTCTATCTTTCATTGGGTTAGCTCTAGAATGTCTTTCAACATATCTTTCTAAACCAACAATTTCAAATGGTTTGGCATAGTTTAAAGCAACCACCACCATTTTTGCGCTGTATTCTTCCTTGTTAGTTATTACCTTATACCCTGTATCATTATCTAAAACAGCTTCTACTTTCTCTTTTTCAATTTGCGTTACATGAGGGTACAATTCTTTTAATTGGTCTTTGCCTTCATCTAAAATATCACTACCTAACGTTCCTTTGGGCAAACCTAAAACATTATTAAATAATGCGTTTTGTAAATGTGACGATCTTTGATGTAAGATTATTCCTATTTTTTTTCCTTCTGCATACGCTTTGTGTTCCGCAGAACCTAAAACTAAGGCACACTGCATACCTGCAACACCACCTCCAATGATTAAAACATCAAACATTATTTAGGCAATAATTGCGGTAAGTTACTTGCGAAAATTTTAACTGCAATAGCTAATAAAATCACCCCAAAAATCTTTCTAATTATTTTAATACCGTTAGGTCCAATCATCTTCTCTATTCGACTAGATGTTTTCAAAACAACATAAATTAAAAGTACATTTAGCAAAATAGCTACTAAGATATTCTCCCAACTGTACTCTGCTTTTAACGATAATAAAGTAGTTAAACTACCAGGACCAGCAATTAAAGGGAAAGCAATAGGAAAAACCGAAGCATTTAACGCATCGTCATCATCTTCTTTGTAAAGAGTAATTCCTAAAATCATTTCAAGAGCAATAAAAAACAAGATAAAAGAACCTGCCACGGCAAAAGAGTGAACAGTTACTCCTAAAAAACCTAATAACGATTCACCAACAAACAGAAACACAATCATAATAATTCCTGCAATAATAGAAGCCTTTTCAGATTGAATATGCCCCACCTTATTTCGTAAATCAATGATAATAGGTATATTACCTACAATATCTATTACCGCAAACAAAACCATAAATACGGTAAAAATTTCATTTAAATTTTCGCTCATCTCTATTTAGTTTAATTTTAAATATTAATTGCTTTAAATCAAAAGTACACTTAATTCAATTAAATGTACTAAAAATAACTTTATTTTTGTCCCATGTTTCAATTAGGAAAAACAATCGTTTCAGAAGATATTATAGAAAAGGAATTTGTTTGCAATTTATCGGCATGCAAAGGAACCTGTTGTGTTCAGGGTGAAGCTGGAGCTCCACTTGATGAGGAAGAGGTTAAAATTTTAAAAGAAATTTACCCAAAAGTAAAACCTTTTTTACGCAAAGAAGGGATTGAAGCTATTGAAGAACAAGGGACTTCAATAACAAGTGATTTTGGAGAATTAGAAACCCCTTTGGTAAATCATGCAGAATGCGCCTATGTTACTTTTGATGATAAAGGAACTGCTTTGTGTGGTATTGAAGAAGCTTACAACAAAAATATTATTGACTGGAAAAAACCTATTTCATGTCATTTATATCCAGTAAGAGTAAAAGATTACTCTGAATTTGCTGCTGTGAATTACCATAAATGGGATATTTGTGACGATGCTTGTTCTTTAGGAAAAGAATTACAGGTACCAGTTTATAAATTTTTAAAAGAAGCTCTTATTAGACGATTTGGAGAGAATTGGTACATGGAGCTAGAGAAAGTTGCTCAAAAGTAATTTCACTACTTAAAAACACCTTAAAAAAGCTAATGAAGCAAATTTCTTCTTTCCTAAAAAAGACTTGCTTTAACAATAACTAAAACATTTTTATAAATAAGAAAGCTGCCTAAATAGGCAGCTTTCATTTTCACTTGATTAAAATAGATAATACTTAAAGAGCATTATTGTAACGTTGGTGAATAGTTTGTTGGATAGTCTAATGCATTTGCTAAACCATTAGTTGCACTAGTAAAGTTACTTCCGTAAGCTTTATCAATAGACTCTAAGAATTTATTAGCTAACAATGCATAACCTCTACCAGTTAAATGCACTCCGTCTAAACTAATTAAACCTCCAGTAACTAAACTTGTATTTAATACAAACTGATCAAATTGTAAACCAGTTGTTGCAGCAGATTGTAATAATGCATTAAAATCTACAAATGCTAAACCTTTAGCATCTGCAACAGCTTTAATTGTTACATTATATTTGTCAGTAACTTCTTTAATTGCTTCTTGCTCCTGTGGAGTTAATACCCACTGATCACCTAAAGGAAGTGTAATTCCTTCTGCAGAAAACTGTCCTGCTAAAGTTGCAGGTAAAAGCCCACCACTTGTAGCTATTAAACCAGCAGCGTGGGTATTATTAACTGTTCCAATAACAGAACTACTTGTTAACACAAATAAGTCATCTTCTGTAGCCGATCTTGCTTTACCATATTGTTGTCCTAATAACTGAGCTACTAATGGAGCAGCAGCAGCTGGTAAACCTAAAGACTCAACAAAAGGAATAAACGTTGGAGACGCAGATAAGCTTGCTGTAATAGCCATTGTTAAATCTGTAGCATCTTCATCAAAAATCACTAATGGATTTGTAGCATCATCAGCAAAAATTATAGATCTTTCTGGCTGACCTGCGCCAGTATACACTTGATTAATAGCACCAAAAACATTATTCAATAATGGAATTTGACCTGCTAATTGAGTTCCTGCATCTGTATCAGCAGTAGGATCTAATGGGTTGTAAGGTACAGTAGTAAAATGTGCTAATGACTCTACATATGGTACATTAGTTACAACTCCTTTAGCACCTCCTACAGTCATTGCATCTACGATATTAGAAAATACATTTGCAAAAACATCTGCATTTGTCATATCATTTGATCCATAAGTTGAAGGATCTAAATTACCTGCTGCATCTTGGTCAACACCTGAAGCCCCTGCTAAAGCATAACCTAAAACATCATTACCTCCTACTTCAGATAAAGTAAAGAAAGTAGGATTTGTTGCAACAGCATCTCCAACAACAGTAGCGGTTGGACTTGAAGCGATTCTTACGAAATAAGGATTCGCATTAGGTAAAGCTGCAGCAGCACCGTATCCTGAAGCCACAAAATGAAAACTTTTTGCTCCTGGAATACCAAAATTATTTATTGGTCCAGCCACTGGCATTAATGTTTCTGTTGAAGGTGTAGCTCCTAATGTACCTAAAGAAGCAGGACCTGTTCCATCAAAAAACAATCTTGGTCCTTGAGCTACTGTTCCACCAACTAAAATACCTCCAACATTGTCGCTCATTAATGGCTGCACAAAAGTACCTCCATTAGCCATAGCGAACTTTTTAGCTAAAGTATTTGGAAAAGAATCTTCTTGTCCTGCAATAAAAAGTGCACTATCTGTAAAACCAGCTGTAAAAGAAGCTCCAACAGATACATAATTAGAGAAATCTAATCCATTTACATTTAATGGTACAGTTTCAACCTCAACTACCGGATCAACTATAGGATCCAAATCATTATTCACATCACATGCAGTTAAACCTAATAAAACAAAAGGCAACCAACTATATTTAAATTTCATTTTTTTCATCTTTTTAATTGTTAATAGTCCAAGAAATAAAATACTGAGAACCGATTGCTCCAATACCTGGTGCACTAAAGTACTCTTGACCTGTTAAGTTTGCACCACCTAACTTTACAACTGACTTCCACTTAGGAATTTTATAATTGATTTGAGCATCAATTACAGTACGAGCATCAACTTGCCCTTCTAAGAAACTAGATTGCCAGTAATAATCAGTTTGCCATCTACCACTTACATTAAATCCGAAGTTTTTGAATAAATCTGTTTTACCTAACTGAAGTTTAATTTTATGTTCTGGAGTGTTGAATGCAGCTTCAAAATCAGGATCAGAAGATTGATCGAAATCAAACTTAGACCATGTATAGTTTAAACCAACATTAAATCCATTAAATATTTTTGTATTCAAACCTAAACCAATACCGTATGAACTAATATCTGCTTCAGAATTTGTTCTAAACCCTACAGGAGCAAAATCTTCATTAGTAATTGCCGCTAAAGCTTGTTGCCCTTCAGTAGTAGTAATTGCTGCACCAGCAGTACCATATAAAGGAACAGCAATGTTCTTAATAGCGATGAAATCTTCATAATCGTTGTAGTAAGCACTAAAATCAACACCTAATTTATTCTCCCCTACTGGTAAAGCACCACGATATCCAACCTCAAAAGAAGTTACTTTTTCTGGCTTTACTAAATCAAAATCAGATTTCTCTAATATTCCATAATTAGCTACAGCAGCATCTTGAGGAGATAATCCACCTGCAATAGAATTAGTAACTGCTTCACTAAAAGCTGTTAATGAATTTACAGTAAAAGAATTTGTAAATGCATCTCTACCTGTAAATGTAAATCCATTTACATCAGCAGAAAATCTATCTAAGTTATCTTCAGCAGTACCAACTAAAAATCCTGCACCAGTATTTAAACCGATGTACTGATCTTGAGTAGTTGGATTTCTAAATCCTGTTTGGTAAGAAACTCTAAAGTTATGGTTTTTACTTTCACCAGCTGCATACGCTAAAGATACTCTCGGAGAAAAGTTTCCATCAAAGTTTCTTGCTTTATCGTAACGGATAGATCCTGTAAACTTTAATCTATCATCCATCATTTTCTTTTGAATTTGAGAATATAAACCATATTCATCATAATCAATTCCTCCATCAGCATCTGTATAGATTGTTCCGAATGAATTTAATTGGTATTGACGGAAAGAACCTCCAAATTGAACTTCTGCCCAATCGATATAATCACGTAAGTTTAAGTTTGCATCTACATGATATAAACCAGTTTCATCTCTAAATCTTGCTCCTCTACTTAAATCAGGATCTGAAGTAACTCTATCAAAAGCAGCTTGAAATCCAGGAGTACCAGGAATTAAACGACCAGTATCTGCAGCAGCTCTTGCTTGTGCATGCATTTGAGCTTCTGTAAGACCTAATGGGTTTCCTGATAATGCGATACCTGCGAAAGTTTGAATATAATCACCAAACCAATCTTCGTCAGACTTCCATTGTCTGTTAATATTAATAGCAGCGAAACGAGTATCATAAGAGTCTCCTGCATCTTCTAAAGTATAGTAACCTCTTACGAAGAAACTTTTTCCTCTTACTTCTAATTTATGTTGTTGCATAAAGAAGTTTGCAATATTATATCTGTTTTGTCCTTGGTAAATAGTATTACCTCTACCAAATTTAGAATTCCAAATAATTTCTACTCTATCATTTCCTAATGGACGATAGTGTAATGAACCTCCAAATTTTACACTCTTAGCTTCATTACTCATTAAGTCAACTTCATTATATCCTGTTCTACTTACTCTAACATCTGGAATAACACCTAATCCAGAAGCAGTTCTAATATTTGTAACAACCTCATCACCATAAACGTTCACACCATCATAGGCTAAATCGCTTTCTCTATCTCCTGACTTGTATCCGTTACCTACACCATTTGTGTTTCTGTAATCAGTTGCATGCCATTCCTCACCTTTTAAGAAAGATAAACTTGCTTTAGCAGCAAACTTTTCATCAAAAGCATAAGCCATTCTCATACTAGTGTCGTAAAACTCATTATTACCAGCAGCTTGTTGGCTAGTTAAACCTGTTTTGAATACAAAACTAATTCCTTGATCATCAAATGGACTTTTACTAGTCATTAACATAATACCGTTAAATGCATTTGCTCCATATAATGCAGAAGAAGCACCCGGAAGAATCTCAACACTCTTCACATCTAATTCAGATAATCCTAATAAGTTACCTAAAGCAAAGTTTAATGCTGGAGAAGCGTTATCCATTCCATCTACTAACTGAACAAAACGCTCATTTGCAAAAGAAGCAAAACCACGAGTGTTAACAGATTTAAATGTTAAACTACTTGTATTAATGTCTACACCTTTTAAATTTTCTAAACCATCATAGAAAGAAGGCGATGAAGTATTTTTAATAGCTCTTGAATCAAATCGTTCAATAGTTACTGGAGACTCCATAATTCTTTCAGGAGTTCTTGATGCTGAAATTACTACTTCATCTAAGGCAGTAGCATTTTCTTTAAGACTAACTGTAACTTCTTGATTGTTTTTAGTAATCTCTACTTTTTCTGTTTGATATCCTAGCGAAGAAATCTCTATCACAAATGGGGGAGTATCAGTGACTGTCAATGTAAATTTTCCATCAAAATCCGTAGTGGTACCTACCAATTTCCTAGAAACTTTAATATTTGCTCCAGGAAGGGGCCCACCAAGTGATGCATCATTAACCGTACCTGTAATGGTAGTTTGTGCAATCATTAATGAGCTACCGAACAACGTAAACGCAGCCAATAATAATTTTTTCATCATAATCTAATATAAATTTGTTAACTGTATCGCAAAATACAATTTTTTTTCATTCATAAAATATTTTAAGTGTTTTTCTTGTTTTTTGATGCAAAAACCGCTGTTTTTTTAACATTATCGCATTTTATAGCTAAACATGAAATATTGTTATTTTTACTTGTAACTTTGTAGAAATTATTTTTAATATTGGAAACAGTCCATTCTATTTTTGACTTTACTCCCACTCAAAAAACTTATGTTACTATAGGGACTTTTGATGGTGTACATATTGGGCATCAAAAAATAATAAAAGATTTAATTGCTCAAGCTAAAGCTGACAAAAAAAAATCAGTATTACTTACATTTTTTCCTCATCCAAGGATGGTGCTTCAAAAAGAAGCTTCCATCAAATTAATTAATACCATTGAAGAAAAAAAGTTATTACTTGAAGAATTAGGTTTGGATTATTTGATTATTCATCCTTTTAGTAAAGAGTTTTCTCGTTTGACTGCCTTAGATTTTGTTAGAGATATTTTAGTAAACCAATTAAATACTTCAAAATTAATTATTGGATACGATCATCATTTCGGAAAAAATAGAGAAGGTAATATTGAACAACTCACTGAATATTCTTATTTGTACGACTTTTCTGTAGAAGAAATTCCTGCTCAAGACATAGATAGTGTATCTGTAAGTTCTACTAAAATACGTAGAGCTTTATTAAATGGAGAATTAAAAACTGCCAATAAATATTTAGGATATTCCTATTCTTTAGAAGGAAAAGTAGTAAAGGGAGAACAACTAGGATCTAAAATTGAATTTCCTACTGCAAACATTAGTATTTCTGAATCATATAAATTAATTCCAAAAAGTGGGGTATACATTGTAAAGTCTACGATAAAGAATGTAACTGTTTATGGAATGATGAATATTGGAAATAGACCTACTGTTGATGGTACTGAACAAACTATTGAAGTTCATTTTTTTGATTTCAGTAATGATTTGTACGACACCAATTTAAAAATTGAGCTTCTATATTTTATTAGAGAAGAACAAAAATTTGACTCGGTAGCTGCATTAAAAAACCAACTTATTCAAGACAAAAAAACTTCTTTAAATTATATTCAGAATAATATGTAAGTGTGATTGTTTAAGTGTTAGGCATCTTTTATATTTGTCGTTTAAAATTAAAAAATCATGTTACAAGTTCAGTTTATTCGAGAAAACAAGCAAGTTGTTTTAGATGGATTAGCTAAAAGAAGTTTCGCTAATGCAAGCGAAATTATTGAGGAAGTTTTAAAAACAGATGATTTAAGACGTTCCACTCAAGTTTCATTAGATAATGTTTTAGCTGAATCGAATAAACTATCCAAAGAAATTGGAGGTCTTTTTAAAGCTGGTGAAGTTCAAAAAGCAAATATCTTAAAAGAAAAAACAGGTCAGTTAAAAGAACAGTCTAAAAAGTTTGCAGAAGAATTAAATACGGCTTCTGATAAGCTTCAAGAATTATTATATCAAATTCCTAATGTACCTCATAGCTCTGTAGTAGCAGGAAAAAACGAAGAGGATAATGAAGAAATTTTTTCTGAAGGAACAATACCTGAGTTAAACGAAAATGCTTTACCTCACTGGGAATTGGCTAAAAAGTATGATATTATTGATTTTGACTTAGGTTCTAAAATTACTGGAGCTGGTTTTCCTGTATACAAAGGTAAAGGTGCTAGATTACAACGTGCTTTAATTAATTACTTTTTAGATAAAAACACACAGGCTGGTTACAAAGAAATACAGGTTCCTCATTTAGTAAATGAAGCTTCTGGTTTTGGTACAGGTCAGTTACCAGACAAGGAAGGACAAATGTATCATGTTACTGGTGATGATTTATATTTAATACCGACTGCTGAAGTACCAATGACGAATTTATTTCGTGGTGATTTAGTAAAGGCTTCTGATTTACCTATCACCGTTACTGGTTATACTCCTTGTTTCCGTAGAGAAGCTGGTAGTTATGGTGCACATGTACGTGGATTAAATCGTTTACACCAGTTTGATAAAGTTGAGATTGTTAGAGTTGAACACCCTGATAATTCTTATAATGCTTTAGATGGAATGGTTGAGCATATTAAAGGTATTTTAAGAGAGTTAAATTTACCTTACAGAATTTTACGTTTGTGTGGTGGTGATACAGGTTTTACCGCTGCATTAACTTTTGATTTTGAGTTATACTCTACTGCTCAAAAACGTTGGTTAGAAATTAGTTCGGCTTCTAACTTTGAAACATTTCAAGCAAACCGCTTAAAATTACGTTTTAAAAATAGTGAAGGAAAAAGTCAGCTTGTTCACACTTTAAATGGTAGCTCATTAGCATTACCTCGTGTACTTGCTGCTATTTTAGAAAACTATCAAACAGAAGAAGGAATAAAAATACCAGAAGTATTAGTTCCTTATTGTGGTTTTGATATGATTAACTAAAAAATAAACATATAAATATTTTAGAAATTCAGTAATCAGTGCGCGCCGCTGGTTACTGTTTCTTTTTTATATATCTTCATTAATTAGCAATTACTGCTTTCATTAATCTTTTGTATTTATTCATTTCTAATAAAGCTTCAAAGTATTGAGATATTTGTCCGTTTCTCATAAAACCTTTTGCTCTGTTATTTGCCTGTTCGTATTGTTTCGCTAAGTTTTTCATAATTGATAAGTTGTATTAGTTTCTACTAGTAAGACAAAGTTCGTGCCAAAATATTACAGCGATTTCAAAAAATCCAGCCTTTTTAATTAAATTTTAACATTTTAGTTCCTTATTTTTGATTGATGAGAAACCGTATACTTATAATTATATTTCTGGTTTTCAGTGTTTTTTCTTATAGCCAATCAACAACATTTGCTTTGGCTGAAAATTATTTTAGAAATAATGAATATGAAAAAGCTGCTGAATTTTATAAACAACTTGTTCAAAAAAGCCCGTACAACACAACTTATTTAAAAAAATTAGTATCGTGTTATCAAGAAATGAATCGTTTTGATTTTGCAGAAAGCTTACTAACCGATAAACTTTCTAAAAGAAAAAATCTTTCTTTCTTAAACGTTCTTTTAGGTTACAATTACGAACGTCAGCAAAAAACAGATTTAGCAGAAAAATATTACAGAAAGGCAATTGAATCTATAAAAGACAAATCCGGTTATGGTTCAATAATCGCCAGCATGTTTAAAGACTACAGTAAGTTAGATTTGGCAATTGAGGCATATGGTGAAGCTTCTAAACAAAATGAAAATGTGAATTACGGATTTCAAATTGCACAAATTTATGGTGAGAAAGGTGATTTTAATTTAATGTTTGAATCGTATTTAAATTATTTAGATACCAATGAAAATTACTTAAACACTGTAAAAAGATATACTGCAAGGTATGTAACTGATGATGGAGAGGACCCAAATAATATTTTATTCAAAAAAGCATTACTTAGAAAATCAGCAAGTAATCCAAAAGATGTTTGGAATGATTTATTAAGTTGGTTATTTATCAAACAAAAAGACTATGGGAAAGCTTTCATTCAAAAAAAAGCATTGTATCAAAGGAATTCTGAATCATTATTTCAAATTCATGAATTAGGTCAGATTGCTTTTGACGATAATGAGTTTGAAAGTGCTAAAAAGTGTTTTGATTATGTAATTGAAAACACAGATCATGATGGAGATAAATTTCATGCAATTTTAATGAATTTACAAATTGCGGTAAAAACCAATGATCCGGAAACTGAACAAAAGTTTCAACAAACATTTACAGAATACGGTATTGATAGAGGTACGTTTGCTATTCAGGTTTTATATGCTGATTATTTAACTTTTAATAAAAACTTACCTGAAAAAGCTAAAAACACTCTTGAAAAAGCGTTGAAATTCTCTGTAAATAAATATCAAAAAGCAGAAGCACAATTAAAGCTTGCTGATGTACTTGTATATCAAAACACCTTTAATAAAGCCTTAATCTACTTTTCTCAAGTTCAAACTCGATTTAAAAATCATGAATTAGGACAGAAAGCTCGTTTTAAAGTTGCACAAACTTCTTACTTTAAAAGCGATTTTAAATGGGCTAAAGCACAGTTAAAAGTTTTAAAGGGTTCTGCTACCCAATTAATCGCAAATGACGCTGCAGACTTGTTTTTAACAATTTCTGATAACCAACCTCAGGATAGTATTCCTTCTGGATTAAAATTATATGCCAAAGCTGATTTATTAGCTTATCAAAATAAAGATACGGCAGCTATAAGTATACTTAATACTATACTAAATAAATACAAAGGCCAACCTATTGAAGACGAAGCTTTGTTTAAACAAGCCGAATTATTTTCAAAAAGTAAAAAATACGACAAAGCTATTACCAATTACTTAAGCATTATTGAAATAGATGATCAAGGTATTTTAGTAGATGATGCTTATTATTTAATGGCACAACTTTATGAAAACAAATTGGATGATGTAGAAAAAGCAAAAGAGTATTATCAAAAAATTGTTTTTAATTATCCTTCGAGCATTTACTTAGTAGATGCCAGAAAGAGATATCGAAAATTAAGAGGTGATACTATTTAAACTAGAATTTACAAAGCATAGCAGTTCATTAAATTGTTGTTTCTTTGAAAAAAATTAAACATAAAAATATTTCAAATAAATTAATACTAACGTATGTATATATACAATGTAACAGTTAACATAGAAGAGAGTGTTCATGATGAATGGTTAAACTGGATTGAAGATCATATTCCTGATGTTTTAGCGACTGGTAAATTTATTAGTGCTAAAATGACTGAAGTTTTAGTAGAAGAAGAGATGGGAGGAGTTACATATTCTATTCAATACACAGCAAAGACTAGAGAAGATTTGGATAATTATTACAAATATGATGCTCCAAAACTTCAATCTGATGGTATGAAAAGGTTTGCTGATAAAATGGTAGCTTTTAGAACAGAATTAAAAGTTATTAATGAATTTTATCCTACCATTTCAAACAATTAAAAATGTGAAAAAAATTGCTATTATTTTTCTTCTTTGTTCCATAATAATTTCTTGTTCAAACAAAAAAGAAAAAATTAAAGACATAAAATCTAACCTAAACAATACTAACCTTTCTGAAAAGAAGATTAAAAAAGATACTTTAACCAAAGATAAAATTGCTGCTAGTTTTGATTTCCCTGTGGGTAAACCTAATGCAGAAGGGTATTATAATGCTCAAAAATTTAAAAAGAATTTTCATTTAGGTGATGATTGGAATGCTGTTACTGGTGGTAATTCTGATTTAGGCGATCCTATTTACGCAATTGCTAATGGTTATATACAAGAAGCCAAAGACTTTAAAGGTGGCTGGGGAAATGTTGTTAGAATAATCCATTTTTTACCGAATAAAAAGCAAATTGTTTCTTTATATGCTCATTGTGACACAATAACAACTAAAGCTAACTCTTGGGTTAAAAAAGGAGATAAAATTGGTACTATAGGAACTGCAAATGGCAAATACTATGCACATTTACATTTTGAAATACGTGATGATATTACATTACCTCTTGGACCTGGTTACTCTGAAGACACTAGTGGCTATCTTGATCCGACAAAATTTATTAAAGAACACAGGGTTATAAAATGATTGAAATAAAAAAACTACTCTAATTTCTTAAAGTAGTTTTCTTTTTATTGTTTTAATTCTTCTAATAAAAGATTATAGTCTTCCAGATATAATTCATGCATACTCTCTACATATGGTCTTTTATTTACGTATCCTTCTTCAAAATCTTGTAAAGCAGCTTGAAGCATTTCTTTTGCTTCTTTAATTTTTCCTTCTTTCTTTAAAATTTGAGCTAAAAAATATTTACCATCAGCATACTTATTGTAAGAATGCTTCAAAAGCTTATTAAAATTATTTTTAGCTTCCTCATAATTTTCCATCTGATAATAGGCAATTCCTCTATAAAGAAAAGAAGTTACTTCAACTGAGTTTTCACTGAATTTCTCTGTTTCTTGTTTAATCTCTTTATCAAAATATGCTATAGATTTCTCATAATTCTTCAATCCTAAATATGCAACTCCTCTCCAATAATCAACACTATGTCCTTGAGGAGCATCAATGAAATTAGGTGTTAAACGATCAACTTCATCAAAATCTCTAATTGCTTTTTTATAATCTCTGTAAAACCACAAATAATTATACCCTCTGTAGCCCATCCACATTTCCGGATTTAAATCTACTGCTTTATCTATATGCTTTTTCCATATATGAGGAATTCCTCTTTTTAAATAAGCAACAGATAATTCTCTAACAGCTTCATCGTATGTAGGATCTATATCTATAGCTTTTTGAATTCTAGTCATGCTTTTAGGTGACCCTTGATATAAATGTGCTCCTTCGTTAAATAATTTTTCAGCTAATATTCTTTTTTGAGTTTTTCCGTTCACATATTCTTCATTGTTACATGAAATAAGAAGTATTGCTACGCATAAAATACTAAGGTAATATTTGAGTGATTTCTCCATTTTCTATTCTATAAGAAATATACATGTAATAATTTTTAGGCTGATTTTTATAGTTATAAATAGCCCAATTCTTTGAATCTGATGTTAACGTTAAAAGTTGATCCACCATTTTTTTATTCAATTTAGTTTCTTCTAACTCTAAGTTCATCTCTATAATTTCAAACCAACCAGCATTTCCTTCACAGTTCACTAAAAAACGAAAATTCAAATACCCTGAATCTTTATACGATTCGTTTTTATAGTTTGATAAAATGTAGTCTTTAAATCTTTTTTTACTTCCTTTAAAAGCATCTTTAGGCGCACCATGATGTACTTTATATATTCTACCTTCATCACAAAGTTTGTATTTGCTATTTAAGAACGCTTTGTCTTGATTAATGTAACCAACATAATTTTGATACTTTTCTGTATCAACTTCAAATTTTCCAAAATAATTATAGTACATGTACCCCAGAAAACTAATACCTACAAGAAATAAAGCTAAAAAAGTATATAAGACAGATTTTAAAATTTTTCTTTTTTTCATAGGCTAAAAGTAGTAAAAAAACCATTCCTTCAATGTGGCTTTTACTCTTTATTAAGATAAAATGTACAAACTACTTAAAAGTAGGTACGTACTACCTATCGTTTACAACATACCTCCTATCTTTTTATTCTTTTTTTAGCAGTTTATTTTACTATTTTGATGTATGTTGAAGAAGTTTTTAGGAATCATTTTTCTATTTGGAGGGATTATCCTTCTATGCATTCCAAATACAATAGCTAAAATAAAATACGTTCTTAATTTGGAAGAAAGATTATCTATACTTGAAATAATAATAAGTATAGTTATGACTTTAAATTTTTAAAATAAAAAATCCCGCTGTTAGCGGGATTTTTTATTTTTAAGCTTCTTCTTTTACATCAAGCTGAATACTCAACTCTTGTAATTGCTCGTTATCTATTGTTGCAGGGGCGTCAATCATTACATCTCTACCCGAATTATTCTTAGGGAATGCGATAAAATCACGAATTGTTTCTTGTCCTCCCAAAATAGAAACCAATCTATCTAAACCAAATGCCAAACCTCCGTGTGGTGGTGCTCCATATTCAAAAGCATCCATTAAAAATCCGAACTGCTCTTTAGCTTCCTCTTCGGTAAATCCTAAATGCTTAAACATTATTGCTTGAGTTTCTTTATCGTGAATACGAATAGACCCTCCACCAATTTCATTTCCATTTAAAACCAAATCGTATGCATTTGCTTTTACTGCTCCAGGGTCAGTATCTAACAATTCAATTTGACCTGGTTTTGGCGATGTAAACGGGTGGTGCATTGCGTGATAATGACCTGTTTCTTCATCTAATTCTAATAATGGGAAATCAATTACCCATAATGGAGCAAACTCATCTGGTTTACGTAAACCTAAACGTTCTGCCATTTCCATACGTAATGCACTTAACTGCGCTCTTACTTTATTTGTATTTCCTGATAACACACAGATTAAGTCACCTGCTTTAGCACCAGTTACTTCAGCCCACTTTGCTAAATCTTCTTGGTCGTAAAACTTATCTACTGATGATTTAAAAGTTCCATCTTCATTACACTTTACATATACCATTCCTAAAGCACCAACTTGCGGACGCTTTACCCAATCAATTAATTTATCAATTTCTTTACGAGTATATGATGCTCCTCCTGGTACAGCAATACCAACCACTAATTCAGCACTATTAAATACTTTAAAATCTTTGTGCTGAGCAACTTCATTTAACTCACCAAATTCCATCCCAAAACGAATATCTGGTTTATCGTTACCATATAAACGCATTGCATCGTCAAACAACATTCTTGGAAACTTATCTACTTCAACACCATTTATTTCCTTTAATAAATGACGTGTCATTCCTTCAAAAATTTCTAAAATATCTTCTTGCTCTACAAATGCCATTTCACAGTCTATTTGTGTAAACTCTGGCTGACGATCGGCACGTAAATCTTCGTCTCTAAAGCATTTTACAATTTGGAAATATTTATCCATTCCTCCAACCATTAATAACTGTTTGAAAGTTTGAGGTGATTGTGGCAATGCATAAAATTGACCTGCATTCATACGAGAAGGCACTAAGAAATCACGTGCTCCTTCTGGAGTAGATTTTATTAAATATGGAGTTTCAACATCAATAAATCCTTTATCAGAAAGGTATTTACGAACCTCCATAGACACTTTATGTCTAAATATTAAACTATCTTTTACTGGATTTCTACGAATATCTAAATAACGATATTTCATTCTGATATCCTCTCCACCATCAGTTTCATCTTCAATAGTAAATGGAGGAAGCTTTGCTTCATTTAAAATAGTTAACTCAGAAACTAAGACTTCTATATCTCCAGTTTCTATATTTGGATTTTTAGAAGCTCGCTCAATAACAGTACCTTTTACTTGTACTACAAACTCACGCCCTAAAGTTTTTGCTTTTTCTATAAGTTCTTTAGATGTACGCTCTTCATCAAAAATCAATTGTGTAATTCCATAACGGTCTCTTAGATCGACCCAAATCATAAATCCTTTATCTCTTGATTTTTGAACCCAACCAGAAAGAGTTACTTCTGTATTAATATGCGATGCTCTCAACTCACCACAAGTATGTGATCTGTACATTTTTTGACGTTTTTAGAAGCGCAAATTTAGTTATAATTGTTAGTAATTTCAACTTTTATTTAGTTAGTAATATGCAGTATTTCAGTTAACCTTACTTAATTTTTTAACTGCCTTTTCTTCGAGCATTAAACTTCTAACTTCAACCAAAAAAATAACCTTACAACTTATATCCACTACTCCATTCTCTCAAAAATAAAATCAATTGCAAAATCATCGTTAGCTATTTTTGCATTCAATTTTTCTTCTACCAAACTATAAGTGATTGTTTTAGGAAACTCATTTACATAGTTTTCACAAATCAATAACTTATCACTCATCTCAGTAATTTTAAAAAGTGTTGGCTGTTCTGAAACTCCTGTTACCCTTAAATAAATGTTTCCTTTTCTTTTTACAATTCTTAATTCTTCTTTAAAAACAGTATCGTTATCTCTTAATGTAAAACCAATACCAGAATAATCGTCTTTCCAAATTTCATAGGTTTGTTTGTCAGTTTCATCATTAATTCGTTTCCAATTACCAATTAAAAAATCTGGAGTTTTAATTTCTTTTTTGCAAGAAAATAGCAGGAGGAATATTAAAATAATTGGTAAGAATCTCATCATTTACATTTTTTAAAAAGTACTATTTACATCAATCACTGATTTTCAGCAAAACAAATTTAAAGAAAAGTCGTAAATTCGCACACCAAGTACAGAATAATGCTAGACAAATTACAAATAGTAAAACAAAGATACGACGAGGTTTCAGATTTAATCATTCAACCAGATATTATTTCTGATCAGAAAAGATACGTACAATTAAATAAAGAATATAAAGATTTAGGTAAAGTTGTAAAAAAAGCAGATGAATATCAAACGCTTTTGAACAATATTGATGAAGCTAAAGAAATTATTTCTGATGGAAGTGATGCTGAAATGGTAGAAATGGCTAAAATGGAGATGGATGAAGCTAAAACTAGAATACCTGTTTTAGAAGAAGAAATTAAATTTTTATTAATTCCTAGAGATCCTGAAGATTCTAAAAATGCCGTAGTAGAATTACGAGCTGGTACTGGTGGAGATGAAGCAAGTATTTTTGCTGGAGATTTATTTAGAATGTACTCTAAATATTGTGAAGGTAAAGGATGGAAAGTATCTATTGTAGATTACAGTGAAGGTACCAATGGTGGTTTTAAAGAAATTCAATTTGAAGTTTCTGGTGAAGACGTTTACGGTACATTAAAGTTTGAAGCAGGTGTTCATCGTGTACAACGTGTACCACAAACTGAAACGCAAGGGCGTGTTCACACTTCTGCTGCTACTTGTATGGTTTTTCCTGAAGCTGAAGAGTTTGATGTAGAAATTAACCCTAAAGATGTTCGTATTGATTTTTTCTGTTCTTCTGGACCTGGTGGACAATCTGTAAACACAACATATTCTGCGGTTCGTTTAACTCACATTCCAACTGGATTAGTTGCACAATGTCAAGATCAAAAATCGCAACATAAGAATAAAGAAAAAGCATTTAAAGTACTTCGTTCTAGATTATACGATTTAGAATTAGCTAAAAAGCAAGCTGAAGATGCTGCAAAAAGAGGTTCCATGGTAACTTCTGGTGATCGTTCTGCAAAGATTAGAACTTATAACTACCCTCAAGGTAGAGTTACAGATCACAGAATTGGATTAACACTATATGATTTACAAAATATTGTAAATGGTGATATCCAAAAAATCATTGATGAACTTATGCTAGCCGAAAATACTTCTAAACTTAAAGAATTAGGTGAGACAATATAATTAGAACGCGACTTTTTAGTCGCGTTTTTATTTATATTAGCATTACTTACTTAAATTTTAATGACTAATTATAAAAGAAACATCTTTTCTATCGGTTTTTACAATGTTGAAAATCTATTTGACACTGTTGATAATCCTCATAAAAATGACGATCAATACACAAAGAAAGGAAATAGAAAATGGGATAGAAAAAAGTATTTTAAAAAGATTAAAAAACTAAGCCATGTAATTTCACAAATAGGAAAAGAATACACAAATGAAGCTCCTATATTAGTTGGTCTTGTTGAAGTTGAAAATAATATTGTTTTAAATGATTTAATTCAGCATAAAAATCTAAAAAAATATAATTATAAGTTTGTCCACTATGAATCTATGGATGAAAGAGGAATTGATGTTGCCTTAATTTACAGACATCAATTATTTGAATATAAATCATCAAAAAAATACGCACTACAGTTTATTGAAGAAGATGGAAAGACAGATTATACAAGAGATATATTAGTTGTTAGCGGTCTTATAAACAATGAACTCACTCATATAATTGTGAATCATTGGCCTTCTAGAAGTGAAGGAGAAAAAGAATCAAAATACAAACGCATATTAGCTGCAAAAAGAGTTCATGAAATAATTGACGACTTAAAGAAAGTTCATAAAGATCCTAAAATAGTTATTATGGGCGATTTTAACGACAATCCTACCGATGAGAGCATAGAAGATCATTTAGTCTTAAAAGAGCTTTATAATCCTATGAAAAAAGTATTCAAAAAAGGAATTGGTTCTCTTACTTATAAAAGAAAATGGGATCTATTTGATCAAATAATTATTTCAAAAAATTTCTTGAATAACAATAATGGTAAAAACAGCTTTGTAAAAGCTAAGGTTTTTAATAAAAAATGGTTGAAAGTATATAAAGGGAAACGCAAAGGAAGTCCTTTTAGAACTTATATAGGACCATGGTACGAAGGCGGGTATTCTGATCACTTTCCTGTTTTTGCTTGTTTTAAAAAAGATCAATAAAAAAACCAGTATAAAAATACTGGTTTCTTGATTTTATTGTAATTGAATATAATTATTCAACTGTTACCGATTTTGCTAAGTTTCTAGGTTGGTCAACATTTTTTCCTAACATAACTGCAATGTGGTACGATAATAACTGCAACGGAATTGTAGTTAATAAAGGTGTTAAAGCTTCTTCTGTTTCTGGAATTTCAATCACATGATCAGCAATTTCCTTAACAGTTTCGTCTCCTTCAGTAACAATTGCAACAATTTTACCACTTCTTGATTTAATTTCTTGAATATTACTTACTACCTTCTCGTAATGACCTTTTCTTGTTGCAATAACAAAAACAGGCATATTCTCATCTATTAAAGCAATTGGTCCGTGCTTCATTTCTGCAGCAGGGTATCCTTCTGCATGTATGTAAGAAATTTCTTTTAACTTTAAAGCTCCTTCTAAAGCAACTGGAAAATTAAATCCTCTACCTAAGTACAAACAGTTAGTCGCATCTTTATAATGATACGCTATTTCTTGTACTACTTTATCTATTTTTAATAATTCTTCTACCTGATTAGGTATTTGCTGCATAGTGTGTAAATAGTTATTTACAGCAGCTTTTGATAAAGTACCTTTAGCCTCAGCTAATTTTAAAGATATTAAAGTAAGTAATGTTATTTGAGTTGTAAAAGCTTTAGTAGATGCCACTCCAATTTCAGGACCAGCATGAGTATAAGCACCTGCATGAGTTTCTCTAGCTATAGAAGAGCCTACAACATTACAAATCCCAAAAACAAATGCTCCTTTAGATTTTGCAAGTTTAATTGCTGCTAAAGTATCTGCAGTCTCACCAGATTGTGAAATTGCAATTACTACATCTTTCGGAGTAATGATAGGATTTCTATATCTAAATTCAGATGCATACTCTACTTCAACAGGTATTCTAGCCATATCTTCAAGCAAGTATTCACCTACCAAACCTGCGTGCCAAGAAGTACCACAAGCGATGATAATAATTCTGTCTGCATTTAAAAATTTAGACATATTATCATCAACACCAGCCATTCTAATGATTCCTTCATCTGGTAACATTCTACCTCTGTAAGTATCTATAATAGCTTTTGGCTGCTCATAAATTTCTTTAAGCATGAAATGATCATAACCTCCCTTTTCAATTTGATCTAAACTCAATTTTAACTCCTGAATTTTAGGATCAACTGGTTTGTCGTTATCAATCTTTCTTACTTTAATTTTACGACCTCTTTTTATAATGGCTAACTCACCATCTTCTAAGTAAAGAGCATCTTTAGTATATTCGATAAAAGGTGAAGCATCTGAAGCTACAAAAAACTCATCATTATCTTTACCAATACCTATTGCTATAGGACTTCCTAAACGAGCTACTACTAATTCGTTTGGTTTACTTTTATCAAAAACAGCAATTGCATAAGCACCAATTACATTGGTTAATGCCAACTGAACTGCTTTTCCTAATTTACATCCTTCTTTTTTCTTTACTTCTTCTATTAAGTTTACTAAAACTTCAGTATCAGTATCACTTTGAAATTCATATCCTCTTGTTAGTAATTCCTTTTTAATGGTATCATAATTTTCTATGATTCCGTTATGAACTATTACAAGATCACCTGACTGAGAAAAATGCGGATGTGAATTTACATCATTAGGAACTCCATGCGTAGCCCATCTGGTATGTCCGATACCTATTTTACCTTTTTTTCTTGTTTCATCTTTATTAGTAATTACTTCTAAATCTGAAACTTTACCTTTTGTTTTAGATAAATTGATTGCTTCTCCATCGTACATCATAATACCTGCACTATCATAACCACGGTATTCTAGTCTTTTCAATCCGTTAATTACAATAGGGTAAGCGTTTCTTTCACCAATATAGCCTGTGATACCACACATAAATTTTATTTTAATGGTTATATATTAATTACTCTCTTTTTCCTTCGAATAAGTTAAAATCAGCTTTGCTCTTTTATCTCCGTTTTGTGAAGCATTGTTTAGTATACTTATACCTCTTGGATTCCAGTTATACTTTTTTACAATAGTGTCTATTGCAGGAGGATTTGAACCTGGCACAAAAGGATCATCTGTAGTTGAGTTATATACCTTTAATACAAGATCAGAATTGTCAGTATCTCCGCTTACAATATCTGAAACATAATCTGTTATTCTTAAAGTATACTTTTCAGGTTTACTACTTGCTAGCTCAAGATTACCTCCAAAAAAAGCAGATTCTGAATAACTATCTTTTACATGACCTGATACTATTTCACCGTTTTTTAAACCTTCTCTGTAAACAGTAAGTCTTCTTGGTAATTTAGTAGTATCTGTAGATGCGTCAACATTAAAAACTAATGAAGCATCATTAATTAAAATATTTTCTGATCTTAAATTTTCTAGCTGCTCAGGATTTAAAATTTTTATTCTAGCTGCACTTCCGGAAGTACCCTGTAAGTTTACGTTAGTAGCAGAACCACCTGCTCCTACTGGTGTTCCTTTTAAATATCTACTATTTGTAATTCTACCTGTGAAATTGAAAGGTAATGTTAAAGAATCTCTTTCTTTTACCGTTCCTGATTCTAAAATCGTTCTTGTATAATAAATATCAAGACTTGCATTACTTAAACTTAAAGGCACAGCAGCTCCATCATCTCCTGTTGACTCTATGATTAAACCTCTAAACTCATTATTTAAAACATCTTGACTTGAAATAGTATTATCTAAAATTTTATCCCAAAGTAATTCTTTCATTCTATCCTTATTTAAAGGAATAGCTATGAATGGAGTACTAATAACATTTGTATTACTAGATAAAATTCTAATCGTATCATTGTATTCATTTCCTTGACTATCTCTTCTTTTAAGAGGAAGAATTGTATCGTTTGGATTAGGTATAAACTCGAAACCTGCTGGATCTTCACTTAATAATTCACCTGTAATGTAATTCGCATTTGATAAATACTCATTAAGTTCAGTTGGATCAGTAGGATTTAAACTATTTAAGAATGTTTCGTTTTTGTAAACCTTAATATTAGAAGGCACTGAAGTATTACCAAGAATAGAATCGATTCTAAATTTTGGTAAAGGGTCAGTAGTTTCTCTAATACTTACAGAACTACTATACGGTAATTTCAAATATACTGCATCAATAGTATGTAAAGTATCAACTTTGTCTGTAATTAAAGTTGCCGCTGATGCAGGTAAACTAAACTGTGTTATAATAGAACCTTCAAGTTTTATAAATCCAGGTTTATTGTATACCCCTAACCAATATTCTCCTAAGGTACCAAGAGCAACATCATCTGCTCTAACGTCAATTCTGTAAGGTTCTATTTCTAAGTCTAGAACAACCTTTTCTGTGTCAAAATTATTATTAGCAACAACATTACTACTGATTTCTCTAAAATCTTTTTCACAAGAGAACACGGAAAACAGCAACACTAAAAGTGTTGAGAAATAAACAGTCTTTTTCATCATAAATACTTTCTAAAATTAAGAGTCTTGTAACTCAAGAACATTTTGTTTGTAAAAATCTAAATAAGCCTCTGTTAAGTATTCTTCTGGTTGATGATCTAAAATTGTTACGTTACTATCTGCTAAGAATTTATCAAAGTCTTCAGAAAAATCAGCACTTCCTTTGATTACTGCATCGGAATTTAATACTGCATTTCTAAGAATGTTTTCATGACTAGGATTTTCTAAATGAGAAGTTGTCTCATTATCTACCTTATCAAAACGAACTTTTTTAAGCAAATCACCATTTAACTCACCTGGAAACTCATTATTGTAAAGCGAAGTAACTATTTTACTTTCATTAAACAATGGTTCCTCCTTATAAAATTCTCTTAAATATAAAGGTAGTAAAGAAGCCATCCATCCGTGAACATGGATGATATCTGGTGCCCAATTTAATTTTTTAACTGTTTCAATCACTCCTTTTGCGAAGAAAATCATTCTTTCATCATTATCTGCAAAAAGTTTATCATCTTCATCAGTATAAATTGCTTTACGTTTAAAGTATTCATCATTATCGATGAAGTAAACTTGCATTCTTTCTTTTGGTATTGACGCTACTTTAATAATCAATGGCATATCCATATCATTAATTATTAAGTTCATACCTGACAAACGAATCACCTCATGTAATTGATGTCTTCGCTCATTAATCACCCCAAAACGAGGCATAAAAATACGTGTTTGAACTCCTTTAGAATGTGCATACTTAGCTACATTAAATGCAGTGGACGATAATTCTGTTTCTGGTAAATATGGAATAACTTCCGAAGAAACATATAATATTCTCTTATCCTTCATTAAATCTGACTCTTTATAAAGGCGCAAAACTACGAAATTTTATGCTAAAATCCTGTTAAATTGCTAATTTTGCTCAGATTCTAATAAGTGATCAATGAAAATATTCAAATCAAAATCCAATTTAAAAAAATATATTTCTGGTAAAAAGGCTTTAGAAAAATCTATCGGTTTTGTACCAACAATGGGAGCTTTGCATAAAGGACATTTATCTTTAGTTAAGAGAGCTAAAAAGAAAAATGACCTAGCTGTAGTGAGCATTTTTGTGAATCCAACTCAGTTTGATAATAAAGAAGATTTAGAAAAATACCCTCAAACTATTGATAACGACATTAAGCTTCTTGAAAGTGTAAATTGTGATGCAGTTTTTATTCCTTCTGTAGAAGAAATTTATGATAGTTCTATTGTTGCAGAAAAATTTGACTTTGATGGATTGGAATATCAAATGGAAGGAAAATTCAGAGATGGTCATTTTGATGGAGTTGGAACAATTGTAAAAGCTTTATTTGAAATTGTAATGCCCACAACCGCCTATTTTGGTAAAAAAGACTTTCAACAATTACAAATTATAAAGAAATTAGTAGAAAAAACACACCTTCCTATTAAAATAAAAGGTAGACCAATTTTTAGAGAAGATGATGGATTAGCCATGAGTTCTAGAAACGCAAGATTAACCAAAGAACATAGAGAAGCTGCTCCTTTTATTTATAAAACATTAAAAAAAGCTAAGAAAAAATTTGGCATAGAAAATGCTAATTCTATAATTGAATGGGTAGAAAATGAATTCAAAAAACATCCTCTTTTAGAACTTGAATATTTCACCATAGCCAACGAAGTAACCTTAAAATCAGACGAAAAAATTGATCCTAAAAGTAAATACAGAGCATTTATTGCAGTATATGCTGGAGAGATTCGTTTGATTGATAATGTGGGGTTCAAAAGAAAAAACAAATAATAAAAAGATAAATTCTTTAAAAACAGTATTTTTGTCGCATGTTAGTACAAGTAGTAAAATCAAAAATTCATCGTGTAAAAGTTACAGGAGCAGATTTAAATTACATTGGTAGTATTACTATTGATGAAGATTTAATGGATGCTGCTGGAATTATTGAAGGAGAACGAGTTCAAATTGTTAACAATAATAACGGAGAAAGGTTAGAAACATATGCTATACCTGGTCCTCGTAGAAGCGGGGAAATAACATTAAATGGAGCTGCGGCTCGAAGAGTACAAAAAGGTGATGTACTTATTTTAATCGTTTATGGCTTCTTAGAATTAGAAGAAGCAAAAAAATTCAAACCTCAGTTAGTGTTTCCTAATGAAGAAACAAATTTGTTAGATTAATTTTGAATATTTCCTTGAAAAAAATAATTAAAATAATATTACCTCTCATTTTGGGAGGTTTTTTAGTTTGGTATTCTTTCACTATTGTATCACCGAAAGAATTACTACAGTACTTTGAAAACGCCAATTATTCTTGGATTGCACTTGGATTATTTTTTGGTATTCTAAGTCATTTATCTCGAGCATATAGGTGGAAGTTTTTACTTGAACCGATGGGATACAAACCAAAATTCTTAAATTCTACGTTAGCTGTTATGGTTGCTTATTTAATGAATTTGTTTTTACCTAGAGCAGGAGAAGTTACTAGAGCAAGTGTTATGACAACTTACGAGGGAATTCCTTTTGAAAAAGGCTTTGGTACTATTGTAGCTGAAAGGATTGCCGATTTAGTAATGATGCTTTTAATATTGGTAATTACTTTATTTGTTCAATTCGACTTTATTTATGATTTATTATCTAAGAATTTTTCACCAATAAAAATTCTTATCGCAGTAGGAGCTCTAATAGTTGGTTTTGTTGTTTTTACTCAATATGTAAAGAAAGCGACTAAAGGTTTAGGCTTAAAGATTAAAAATTTCATATTAAGTTTATCTGAAGGGGTAACAAGTATATTTAGAATGAAAGATAAATGGGCTTTTATTTTTCATACAGTTTTTATCTGGATAATGTACATAGCTATGTTTTGGGCTACAATTCCTTCAATTGAAGGTTTACAAGTTCCTTTTGGAGGAGTGTTAGTTGGTTTTATTGCTGGTGGATTTGCCATTGCTGCTACCAATGGTGGCTTAGGTGCTTATCCTGCTGCAGTTGGTACTGCTCTTACTTTATTTGGAATATCTGAAAAAACCGGAATTGCATTTGGTAGTGTTATGTGGGCAGCTCAAACTGCTATGATTATAGTTTTTGGAGGTCTTTCATTTTTAGCTTTACCTATTTTTAACAAAAACAAGTAGAAGAGTTCTACATTTCTTTTTTTAAAAAGATTAAAGGATAATTTAAGTCTTTAGTTTTTTTGATAATTTCAAATCCGAATTTCTGATAAAGCCTAATGTTTTCATCTAAAGTTGTTTCAATAATTACAGGAAGTTTATTTCCTTCAAATAACTTTATCAATTCGTTTATCAACATTGATCCTTGACCTTTATTTTGTTCAGAAGGAAGAGTAGCAAAAATAATTGGATGAATATGAGGTTGCTTTAAATGATGCTTTCGCAAACTTTTTTCTCTTTTTAAAACTTTCAAAACGTTAGATAACCCAATACACTGGAATGCTAATTTAAGATCTGATAAAACATGAGTAAAATTCATTTTCTTTTTATGCGGATATTGAATCAATACGCATGTTGTTTTGCTGTTAGATAAAAAAACATCTCCATATAAAAGTGTCGTATCAAAAAGGTATTCCATTAAAACTTTCATCCTTTTTGATCTTTTATGGTCTTGTTTTACAACAAAATTAATTGAGTTAGGAATTAAAATAGGCTCAAAAGCTGAACATAAAATTTTTGCAACGATTGCTTTATCATCTTTTGTTGCTTTATACATCAAATTAAAAGTTGAATTAAACTTTTCCTTTTACAACAATTACAATTTCTCCCTTTGCTGGTTTCTGAGTATAGTAAGTTAACAATTCCTGTACACTACCTCTTTTTGTTTCTTCAAACATTTTAGTAAGCTCTCTAGAAACAGAAGCTTGTCTATCTTCACCAAAGTATTCTACAAAGTTTGTAAGTGTTTTTAAAATTTTATGTGGACTTTCATAAAAAATCATTGTTCTTTTTTCTTCTGCTAAAAACTTTAAACGAGTTTGTCTACCTTTTTTAACTGGTAAAAAACCTTCAAACACAAACTTATCGTTTGGTAGTCCTGAATTTACAAGTGCGGGCACAAAAGCTGTAGCTCCCGGTAAACATTCAACTTCTATTTGACTTTCAACACAAGCTCTTGTTAACAAAAAACCAGGATCAGAAATAGCTGGGGTTCCTGCATCAGAAATCAACGCAAAGACATCACCACTTTGAATCCTTTTTACAATAGCCTCTACTGTTTTGTGTTCATTATGCATATGATGAGATTGCATTGGAGTATCAATATCAAAATGCTTCAACAACTTTCCACTCGTTCTAGTATCTTCTGCTAAAATATAATCTACCTCTTTTAAAACCTTAATAGCTCTAAAAGTAATGTCTTCTAAATTTCCAATAGGAGTGGGTACCAAATACAATTTACTCATAAGACAAAAGTAATCATTAGTTAGCAGTGAGCAGTAATTTAGTAGGCAGTTATTTGTTACACCTATTAAGTCAGATTATTTACTCATTACTGTGAATTGAAATGCTACGTACTGCCAACTGAAATCACTACCTTTGCTACATGTCAAAAAACTTGTTAAATCGAATCAATTTCCCATCTGATTTAAGACAATTAAATGAGAATGAGCTACCTGAGTTAGCACAGGAATTAAGAAAATTTATCATTGATATTGTTGCTACTAAAGAAGGTCATTTAGGGGCTAGCTTGGGAGTTATGGAATTAACAATTGCTTTGCATTATGTTTTTAATACTCCTGAAGATTTATTGGTTTGGGATGTTGGACATCAAGCTTATGGACATAAAATTTTAACTGGAAGAAAAGATACTTTTCATACAAATAGACAGTTAGGTGGAATTTCTGGTTTTCCTAAAAGAAGTGAAAGTGAGTACGATACTTTTGGTGTTGGACATTCTTCTACATCTATTTCAGCAGCTTTAGGAATGGCTATTGCTTCTCAATTAAAAAATGAAAACAAACATCATATTGCTGTAATTGGAGATGCATCTATTGCTAGCGGAATGGCTTTTGAAGCTTTAAATCATGCTGGAGTTACAAATTCTAATCTTTTGGTTGTTTTAAATGATAATGCTATTGGTATTGATCCATCTGTTGGTGCTTTAAAAGAGTATTTGACAAGAATAAAATCAAAAAGAAGCGATATTGAACAACATAATATTATTGAAGCTTTAAATTTTGATTATTCTGGACCTATTGACGGACATAATTTTAACGAGCTTATTACAGAATTAAATCGATTAAAAGAGATTAAAGGACCTAAGTTTTTGCATGTTATTACCACCAAAGGAAAAGGGTTAAAACAAGCTGAAGAAAATCAGGTAACCTATCATGCCCCTGGAAAGTTTGATAAAGTTTCTGGTGATTTGCTGCCAAAATCTTCAATTGCTCAACCTCCAAAATACCAAGATGTTTTTGGAGAAACTATTGTTGAACTTGCTGAGAAAAATGACAAAATAGTAGGTATTACTCCTGCTATGTTAACAGGAAGTTCTTTAAAGTTTATGCTTGATAAATTTCCTGAAAGAACTTTTGATGTTGGTATTGCAGAACAACACGCTGTTACTTTAGCTGCTGGAATGGCTACGCAAGGACTAATTCCCTTTTGTAATGTGTACTCTACTTTCTTACAAAGAGGTTACGACCAAATAATCCATGATGTTGCATTACAAAACTTACCAGTAATATTTTGTTTAGATAGAGCCGGTTTAGTAGGAGCTGATGGAGCAACACATCATGGAGTATTCGATATTGCTTACTTAAGATGTATTCCAAATCTAATCATTTTCGCTCCGCGGAATGAAATCGAATTAAGAAATATTCTATATACCGCTCAATTAGGACTTAAAAATCCTATTGCAATTCGTTATCCGAGAGGCAGAGGAACTTCTGTTAACTGGAGAACAACCTTTGAAGTCATTGAAACATCAAAAGGAATGTGTTTAAAAGACGGAAATAAGATTGCTATACTATCAATTGGTTCTATTGCTAAAAACGTTTCTGAGGCTTTAAAAACGATTCAGAACAAAGATACAGTAGCGCATTATGATCTGCGTTTTATAAAACCTTTAGATGAAGAACTTTTACAAACAATTTTTAAAAAGTTTGAAAAAATTGTAACTGTAGAAGATGGAACTGTTAAGGGAGGCTTCGGTGCTGCTATATTGGAATTTGCTTCTAAGCATAGCTATAAAAAAACAATTAAAATACTTGGAGTACCTGACAACTTCATACATCATGGAACTGTTGATGAGTTACATAAAATGTGCGGTATAGATAGTGATTCAATAAAAGAAACTATTCATAGTTTGATCTAATAAAAAACGAACCAAAATTGGTTCGTTTTTTAAATTTTATTAGGAATCTTAAAAGTTATAATTAAATGAGCCATTAGTAATAATAATATTCAATGGTTTATTATCTTCACAACTGAACAATTCTCCAGAAAAATTCCCTGATAGTGTTTCATTATTATTTGTAGATGTTACAAAGTTAAATCTGTTAGTTCCTAAAGGCGAACCATCACATAGCTGGTCATTTGAAGAAACTACTAATGAACCTGTAAAATAACCTCCTTCATTTGTAAAATAAGCAAAATCACTTAGTGAATTAGCTCCTAGTGCATCTTTGAAAATACTAATTGTTAAAATTCTATCAGTTCTATTTTTTATAGTTGCTGTTATTTCAATAACTTCTTCCCCTTTTCCACTATCAATAAAAGAATCTATAACTAATGAATTAAATGTAAGTTCTTCACCATTCACATTCATTTTAATAAAATTAGTATTTTCAATTTCTTCTGTATTATCTGAGCAAGAAATAAACAAGGTTAAAATAAGTAAAATGGATGCTTTGAAAAGATTTTTCATAGTAAATGTATTAAGTATTAAAATTTTCTTTTTTTGGTCTGGTAAATCTAGTATTTTTCACAAAATGAAAAAAATAAATACATAAAACTTACGAGTAATAACAAATAAAAAAGCGAACCAAAATATGGTTCGCTTTTAAATATTATATGTATTGAGTGAATTAGCTGTTTAATGCTTCTGCACCACCTACAATTTCTAAAATTTCGTTTGTAATTGCAGCCTGACGAGCTTTGTTGTACGTAAGCTTTAATTCGTCACGTAATTCCTTAGCGTTATCAGTAGCCTTGTGCATCGCAGTCATACGAGCTCCGTGTTCGGCAGCAAATGAATCACGGATAGATTTGTATAACTGAGTTTTTAAAGACTTTGGTATTAGCTCTAATACTATCTCTTCTTTAGAAGGCTCAAAAATATAATCTAAACTTACATTTTCATCGCTTTCTATTGGTTTAATTGGTAAAAATTGCTCTACCATTGGTATTTGAGTAGCAGCGTTTTTAAAACGATTGTAAATAATCTCAATTTTATCATAAGATCCATCAACAAATTGTTTCATTAACTCTTCAGCAACACCAGCCACATTTTCAAAAGTTAAATCATCAAAAACAGTATTTCTACTATCAACTACGTTGTATTCTTTTGACAATACATCAGCTCCCTTTTTTCCTATTGTAAAAAGTTCAACCTCTGTATTACTGTATTTTTCTTGAATAGTTTTAACTGTAGCTTTTACAATAGAAGAATTAAAACCGCCACATAAACCTCTATTAGATGTTATAACAACTAATAAAACTTTATTAACTTCTCTTTGTTCAGAATATGCTCCACCAGTGTTACCTTCTAAAGTAGCACTTAAGTTTTGTAATAATTCTGTTAACTTAGATGAATACGGACGCATTGCTGTAATTGCATCTTGAGCTTTTTTCAACTTTGCAGCAGATACCATTTTCATGGCAGATGTAATCTGCATTGTTGACCCAATTGAAGTAATTCTGTTACGTATTTCTTTAAGATTAGCCATAATTTGCTTTTCTTATTCCGCTTTAACACGAAATCTATTAATTAGTTAAAACAATGTCATTTCTGCTTTTTTACAGAAATGACACTTTATATATTTTTATGCAGAAAACTTAGCTGAAATTTCTTTAGCAGCTTCTCTTAATACATCTGTAGCTTCATCAGTTAATTTACCTGATTTTAAAACATCTAATGTATCTCTATGCTTTGCATTTAAGTATTCGATATAATCTCTTTCGAACTCTTTTACCTTCTTTACAGGTACATCTTTTAATAAGTTCTTAGAACCAGCATAAATAATTGCAACCTGATCTTCTACTGTAAAAGGATCTCCTTGATTTTGCTTTAAAATCTCAACATTACGTTGACCTTTAGAGATTACATTCATAGTAGCAGCATCTAAATCAGAACCAAACTTAGCGAACGCTTCTAATTCACGGTATTGAGCTTGATCTAACTTTAATGTACCAGATACTTTCTTCATTGATTTAATCTGAGCAGAACCTCCTACACGCGATACAGAAATACCTACGTTAATTGCAGGACGTACACCTGAGTTGAATAAATCAGACTCTAAGAAGATCTGACCATCTGTAATCGAAATTACGTTTGTTGGAATATATGCTGATACATCTCCTGCTTGAGTTTCAATAATTGGTAATGCAGTTAATGATCCTCCACCTTTTACCTTTCCTTTTAAAGAATCTGGTAAATCGTTCATTTGAGAAGCAATTGCATCATCATTAATAACTTTTGCAGCACGCTCTAATAATCTTGAGTGTAAGTAGAAAACGTCTCCAGGATACGCCTCACGTCCTGGTGGACGACGTAATAATAAAGACACCTCACGGTAAGCAACTGCTTGCTTAGATAAATCATCATAAATGATTAATGCTGGACGACCAGTATCACGGAAATACTCACCGATAGCAGCTCCTGCGAATGGAGCATATACCTGCATTGGAGCAGGATCAGAAGCATTTGCAGCTACAATTGTAGTATAAGCTAAAGCTCCTTTTTCTTCTAACATGTTTGCAATAGCAGCAACAGTAGATCCTTTTTGACCAATTGCTACATAAATACAATATACAGGCTCACCTGCATCGTAGAATTCTTTTTGATTTAAAATAGTATCAATTGCAACAGTAGATTTTCCTGTTTGACGGTCACCAATGATTAACTCACGTTGTCCACGTCCGATTGGAATCATTGCATCTACTGACTTAATACCTGTTTGTAATGGCTCAGTTACTGGTTGACGATAAATAACTCCAGGTGCTTTACGCTCTAAAGGCATTTCGAAAGTTTCACCTTCGATTGGTCCTTTACCATCAATTGGATTACCTAAAGTATCTACAACTCTACCAACAACTCCTTCACCTACTTTTAAAGAAGCAATTCTTTCAGTACGTTTTACTGTAGATCCTTCACTTACTCCTGTAGATGATCCTAATAATACTACCCCTACATTATCTTCTTCTAAGTTTAATACGATTCCTTCTAAACCGCTACCAAACTCTACTAATTCACCGTACTGTACATTAGATAAACCATAAACACGAGCAATACCATCACCCACTTGTAATACAGTTCCTACTTCATTTAAAGTAGCTTTCGATTCGAAATTTGTTAATTGTTCCTTTAAAATTGCTGATACTTCAGCTGGTTTTATTGCTGCCATCTTTTTTTATTTTAGATAGTAGAGGCTAGATATTAGAAGTTGGACAGCTCTAATTCTTTACCTCAATCCTTTTAAAAAGTTTAAATTTTTGGAATATAGTGACTATTGTCAAATTCTCTTCTTAATTCGTTAAATTGGTTAGAAATACTTGCGTCGTATTGTACGTCTCCAACTCTTAACACAAATCCACCTATAATGTCTGGATTTACAACATTCTCAATAGTAGCACTGTTTCCAGTAATCTCTACTATTTTCTTTTGAATTTTATCTTCTAGTTCTTTAGTTAATGCAACTGCAGTTGTTACTGTAGCAACCTGCATTTTCTTATGAAAATCGTAGATTACACTGTACTGCTTAGCTACAGTTTCTAAAATTAACATTCTCTTGTTTTCTGCTAAAAGATTAAACAAGCCTTTAGTGATGTTTGTTACTGAATCTGCAAACAATGCATTTAACACCTTCTTTTTATCAGATGCTTTAATGATTGGACTCTTTAGCATTGCATCTAAATCATCGCTTTCAGAAATCGTATCAACTATAGATTTCATATCATTGTTTACTTCAGCATCTTTTCCTTGATCTTTAGCAAGGTTTAAAATTGCTTTTGCGTAACGTAATGCTGGTCTTGTTTCTTTCATCTTACTTAATTAGTTTAAAGTAACCTCTTCTAACATACCTTCAACAAGCTTTAATTGATCATCTTGTGAAGCTAATTCTTTCTTTACTACTGTTTGAGCAATACCAATTGATAAATCAGCTACTTTCTTCTTTAACTCAGCTACAGCAGCTTGTTGCTCTTGCTTAATTGTTGCTTTTGCATTTTCGATCATAGTAGCTGTTTGTTCAGCTGCCTCTTCTTTAGCATCAACAATAATCTTATCTTTAATTTCACGAGCCTCTTTCATCATTGCATCTCTCTCTTCTCTCGCTTCTTTTAATAACTTTTCGTTATCAGCTTGTAAGTTTTGCATTTCTTTACGAGCATTCTCTGCTGCATCTAATGCACTCTGAATACCTTCTTCTCGCTCTGAAATTGAGTTTAAAATTGGTCTCCAAGCAAACTTAGCTAGTAAAAAAATCAATACAACTAAGATTACTAACTGCATAAAGAACAATCCTACTGAAAAATCATTAAATATTTCCATAATATTTTATCTTTTAATTTTTGTTTAATTCTTAAAAACATTTCCTACAACCAACCGTTGCAGGAAGATGTTCTTTTTTAATTTCTTTGATCTTATCCTAAAAGTAAAGCACCAAATGCTAAACCTTCTAATAAAGCTCCAATGATAATCATTGCAGTTTGGATTTTACCAGCAGCTTCTGGTTGACGAGCGATAGCTTCCATTGCACTACCTCCGATTTTACCTAATCCTAATCCACCTCCGATTACGATTAAACCTGCTCCAACTAAATTAAGTGTCATAATAATTGATTTATATATAATTAAACAAATTCGTATTTCTAATTCTTAGTGATGGTCGTGTTCTTCAACAGCCATCCCGATAAACAATGATGATAACATTGTAAAAATGTAAGCTTGTAAAAACGCCACTAAAACTTCAATTAAAGTTAAGAATAACGTTAAGGCAAATGAAATACCTGTTGCTCCAGCCGTACCAAATTTATCCTGTAACAAAATCATCAATGCTCCAATTCCCATAACTACAGCATGACCTGCAGTGATATTTGCAAATAAACGAACAAATAACGAAAACGGTTTAGTCAACATACCTAAAACTTCAATTGGTGCTAAAACTATTTTCATTGGAACTGGTACACCTGGCATCCAGAAAATGTGTTTCCAGTAATCTTTATTACCACTAAACTGAACAATCACAAAAGTCATTAAAGCTAAGGCAACAGTCACTGCAATCTGACCAGTTACATTAAATCCTAATGGAGTTAACCCTAATAAGTTTAATATCCAGATAAAGAAAAACACAGTTAATAAAAAGCCCATAAACTTCCTGTAATGCTTCTCTCCAATGTTTGGTCTAGCTATTTCATCTCTAACATATAAAACTAGTGGCTCTAAAAAACGACCTACTCCAGTTGGAATAGCACCTTTTTTATAACTATTCCCTAGAGATCTAAATCCGAAGAACATTAATACACCAGCTAATAACATACCTACAATACTCTTAGTTATTGAAAAATCTAACACTTTGTGAGCATTTGTAGCATGATGATGATCATCAAAAGACACATGATCAGCACCAGCTTCTAATTCATAAATCTTACTATGGATCTTTGTAAGTTTTAAACCATCCTTTTCAACAATCACATGACCGTTATCATCATGATGAAATTCAGAAGACATGAAAGTTTTCAAACCTTCACTCGTCCAAACAATAATAGGCAAAGGAAAACCAATATGCTTTCTTTCATTATTACTATTTGTATAGGAAAAAATGTGAAAATCGTGCGAATCTGCTAAGTGGTGTTTTTTATAAGCTTCTATTTCTTCTTTGGTATTTACTCTACCTCCGTCATCGCTAGAAGTTTTTTCTCCGCCACCTGCAAATACTGCAAAAGAAGAGAATAGTAAAGTTACTGCTGTTAAAACCTTAATAGTTTTTGTTGCCATCATCATAGTTAGTTAATGTGATTCGTTCCCTTTAAATTTCGTGCAAAGGTACACATTTAATTAAAAACACAAACTCTTTTTTTGTCTTAGTTTTTATTCTCCTTTTTTTTGAGTGAATTGTTTGTTATTCAGAAGCTTTGCAACACCAATAGTTTCAGTTATTAAAAAAATAAATAAAGGTGCTATAAGGGATGCTTTATCTGGTTTGGTTAATGGTTCTCCTGAAAAGATACTTTCTTGGAAAAGCATTACAAAAACTCCTAATTTAATCATGGTTAGTGCTAGGTATAAGTAACCCGTTTCATTTGGTAGTTGCGTTACGACTAACTCTACAAGTACGTAAATTATTAAACTTGCTATGGCATGAAAAAGATAAACATGTAGCAAATTAAAAGATAAACTGATGTTATTTTTTTGAACGATAAAGTCATTCAAAAAATAACTCATAAAAAAAAGCAACAAAACTGTTGCTAAAAATATAGTAATTCTTTTACTCATTATTATTTTGATAGTTTAGTAACTTGTTTTATCACTGTATACATTGCGATAAAAACGGCTACTAAAGTACAAATTTTAGCGTATAACTCATCATTATTTGAATTGTTTGCATCTAACCACTTACCTAATAAGTTACCAAGGTAAATGATTAAACCCATTTGAATTGCTATACCACTAAAACGTAAATATTTATTAAGCGGTTTCTTGCTTCTTTGATTTTGAGGCATTATTATCTTTACCTAATTCTTTTATGGCTCCTCTCATATTGCATGTTGCATTAAAAGAAGCTCCTGGTTCTGTAGATATTTGTCCTACATTTACATTTCCAGTAATGTTAGCTGTAGATTTTGCTGTTAACATATTTGATACATTAAAATCTCCAGAAAATTTACCTTCTACATCTGCATTACTGCAATCAACAGTTCCATTAATGTAACCTTCTTGACCAATAATTACACGTCCATTTGTTTTTAATGTACCTTCTAAAACACCATCAATTCTAAAATCACCTTCTGAAATAAAATCTCCAGTAATTTTAGTTCCCCTTCCTATCACATTTCTACCTGATGCTTTTCTTTCTACTATTGGTTCTTTTTTGTTTTTATTACTAAACATAGGGAATTAATTTAATATTTCAATAATTTCGCTAGCCTTTTGCCCTTCAATTTGCCCTGCATATTTAGTAGCAACAAGTTCTAACGCCTTTTTATATTCTTCTTTACTTTTATACTTACCTAGTGCCATAGCCCTAAGTAAAGCGAATTTAGCAATTATTTTTGAATTTTCAATACTACTCCCTAAATTATCTATTTGATTTACAGCTTCTTCATTCATATTGAATTTATACATTCTGTAAATTTCTTTATATTTTTTTTCTATTTCACTTACTTGTGTATTGGTTTCTAACTTCTTATTAGGCTCTCTAATAATTTGAGCAAACTGAGATTCTGGATACTTATTTAAAATTAAGTTCTTTTTTTCTTCAATTTTTTCAGCATCTTCAATTGCTGAATAAGCTTGGTACAAGTGATAATTAACAGGCAGTATTAAATCGTCTTTTTTATTTGACACTAAAAACTTCTCAAAATTATCTATCCCTCTTTTAGGGTTTTTAAACTGCTCTTTATAAATTAAACCTAATTGATACAGCGCATCTGTTCTTTCAGATTGCAACTGTTCTATTACTTTTTCATCTGTAGGTATGGCACTTATATAAGTTGATAATTCGTACTTACTGTCTGTTTTTTCAACTTCTATTTCGAGTTCTTCTTCCTCTTCTTCTCCACTTTGGTTTTTATCTGACCATCTCCAATTATCTTCCAAAGGTCTGTTACCCCAATTTTTCTGGAAATTAACTTTACCAAAGCCTTTAGATTGTGAGTTATAGAAATACCAAGTACCTCCTGATCCATTTCCTCCAAATGAAACTCCTCCTCCAGCAAACTGACTTCCGAAGTCTTGAGAATTTAATAATCGCTGTCTTTTAGTTTCATCTTCTACTTTTAACTTTTCAATGTACTCTGTAAAGAAAGCGTTACGTTCATCGTCATTCATTGCAACCAACCTTAAAATACTGTCATTATTCTTAACTATATTTTCAAACTCTCTAAGCTTGGTTAGTCCTTTATTTTTTCTTTTTATTCTACGAATTCTCTTTTCTGTAGCAAACTCTTCTGTAGTTACTTGTAAAACACTATCGTAAAAAGATCCTGCCAAAATATAATCCTCTCTATCAAAATAAATATTCCCTAAACGTTCAAATGCATAGGTTTTTTGATAGTTAGTATTTTTCTTAGCTTCTAAAGATTTTAAGTAATATGTTTCTGCTCTATTAACACTATCTCTTGATTCTTCTAAAACTCCTAATTGATAGTAAAGTTCATTTGTATATTTTCTGTAATCAGAGTTTCTAGCTAACTTTTTTAATTTCTGAATTAAATACAAGTTAGAAGAATCTTTATCCATGTTTCTAACTAACTCAATATTAGCATGAATTCTATATTTTTCTGGTGTTCTTTTACTGTAAGCTAATTGATTAAATACTGTTCTTGCCGAATCTTTTCTATTTAACTCGCTGTAAATTTGACCTAAAATGAATTTATTCCTTGCTGATTGTGCGTTATTAACAAAAGAAGTAGAAATTTTAAGATTTTCAATTACTTTCTGAATTGTATCTGTTTTTTCATAAGCCATCGCCATAGCAGTGTAAGCACTCTGACGTTGAACGTTTGTTAAATTTTTCTCGTTTTTGTCTAACTCTATTAACAGTTCTAAAGTTTCAATTGCTAAGCGTTCATTATCTAAACGAACATTTGATTTTGCTCTCCAAACCTTAGTATCGTATATTAAATTTGCTTTTGGATAATTTGCGATGATGTAATTGAAAGCTTCAATTGCAGGAATGAATCTTTGGGTGTAATATCTAGATTTCCCTAATAACAAATAAGCATCATCTATTTGGCGATTTCTTTCAAAACCGTTAATATTCATCGAATGCTTCTGAACTGCTTTTACAGCTTTTTCTTCAGCTTTATCAAAAGGAGTTACTGCCTGACTATCACTTCCACCACCTTTTCCATTGTCGTCAAAACCATCACCTGGAGTTGAATTAAATTTTAACTCACCTATACTTCTTTCATCAAAAGTTATAGGTTCAATTGGAAGTCTTTTCCAAAAATTATCCTCAAAATTATCTTCAATATTTTTAAGTCCTTTTTGAAATGCTTGTTCACCATTAAACAACACGTTGTATTTGGTTGTTAACGTATGAAAGTTTCTGTTAATAACAGAATCTTTAGTTGTGCTGCATGCAAATAAGGCACCAACAATAATTACAAAGACTATTTGGTTGTAAAACTTTCTCATAAAAAACGTTCTATCTATTAAAATACAACAGTTAAAACAGGCAACTATTGTACTAATGTGCGTAAAAATAGAAATAAAAAGCTAATTTTAACTATTTGAGAGTCCAATAAAAATAATGCTTTTTAAAAACTATTCTTAAAGACGGCTAAATAGTTTACAGTGAATTTATAACCATTGAGAAATTACGCCTCCCATTAATGAAAGTGTAATTATCCAATAGCCAGCATTAATGGCAATATACTTAAAGCTCTTTCTTTCAAACATAGCTTGAATAGCCAAAACTGGCATCACTAAAAAGACACCTATTAAACCTCCATGTAAAGAACCATGCTTAAATGTTCTACCTATATGACCGTATTTTTCCATAAATGAAGTAAAAGCAGTATAAGTTTCACTAGTTGTATCTTTAAAACTTGGCAAATGTGCTAAAGTAGAATACACACCCATTTGGTGAATAACTACCATCATTAAAGCAGAAGCAACAAAAAGCCCTAATAAATAAGATAATCCAAAAACAAGTAACATATTACCTCCTTTTAAATTTTCTTCGGAAAAACTCATTTCCTTCATCCAAGCATTCTTAAACAGTGGTCCATACCAAAAAAATCCTACAAATAAAGGTATAAGCGCTGCAATAAACAAAATATAATAGTTAGATCCCATAAGTTTAAAATAGTTGATACTTTAAAAATAAAAAATATTTGTTATTTTGCTACACATATTAAAATAATTCCCTAAAAATGAAAAAAATAGCTGTAAATTTAGCTATTCTTGGTATGATGTCATGTAGTAAAGAAACTACGTTTTCAATTGGCAATGACAATACTCAAGATGAAGCTCCAACAATTATTCTTCCCTGTAATTTTGATGCTATCGATATTAAAGAAAATGCTACCTTAGAAATTGATTGCTCATTAGATTTAAAAGGAGAAACTGTTTCTTTGCCTAATAATGTAAACTTTAATTTTAATGGTGGTGAAATTACTAATGGTACACTTATCTTTAATGGTGGTACCATTGCTGGTGAATTACTAAATCATACTATAGATTTAGAAGGTGATGTACAATTACAAAATACTACTTTTAATTTTTTAACTTCAAAATGGGATATTGTAGAAGGTACTACAGATTCTGATACTGCTTTAGAAAATACTGCCAAATTAGAAAAGCTCTTCTTTTTTACAAAAAAACTTGGAGCAGATACTTTTAAAATAAACGAATTAGATGCTTTTTTTGAAGTAACTAGAGTTACAAGCACAACGAGTAATCAAAATTATTATCCTTCTTTAGAGGCTGTCAACTTACCTTCAGATTTTAATTTGATTATGACCAGTAACACTCATCTAAGAATTTTTCCTGGAGGAAATTACAATAAAAACTCTGGGGCAATTTTAGCCGTTAGAGATGCTGAAAATATTACTATTACTGGTGGAAATTTTTATGGAGATAGAAATGAACGTATTTTTTCTCCTGATGATACTGGTACCGAAGGAAGTCATTTAATTCATATTCACTCTGGAAGAAATATAGTAGTGAATGGTGGAAATTTTCAAAATGGTTCTTCAGGAACCTTTGCTATCTATTCTTTTGGCTTTGCTTTTAACCCTGATTATAATCCTACTGAAAATGTAACCATTAAAAATTGCACTATTAAAAACTCTAGAAGAATGGCTATTGCCTTAGTAGATGGAAGAAATGTTACTATTGAAAACAATACGTTTATTGATACTGGTCAACCTAATGCCAATACTGATGGAGGGGAAGTTGGATATGCAATTAATATTGAACCTGAAAGATTTAGAGACACTAATGGTGATTTACAAGAATACCAAAGAGTATTTGATGTACTGATAAAAAACAATACTGAAAGCGGAAGTAGAGGCGGATTTTTAACGATTACCATTGGGCAAGATATTACTGTAAAGGGTAATGATATTGGATCTAGAGTAGTGAGTTCTTTTGTGTCTGGTGCAAAAATTTTAGACAATAATTTTAAAGCTGTAGGCAGTGCACAAGATAGTTGGGCAATGTTTATAGCAGGAAGTGGTGAAACTGTTTTTAATAATGAAATAGCCAACAATTCCATTCAAGGTTACAGTGCAGGAATTATTGTAGGGTCTATTGATGCATATGTACATCATAATAACATAAAAGATTGTGGCGCAGGTATACAATTATCGCAAGCAAAAGATGCTAGAATTCACAACAACATGATTGATGTTACAAAAAACGGAATACAATCTACAAACACTTATTGTGATAATGTTGAAATTAAAGAGAATACTGTAACAACTACTGGAAACTTCAATTTATATGTAGCTAACATGAATAATCTTGATGATGATAAAGACAAGCAAATGATAATTGAAGCGAATGACTTTAAAAATGATAAAGGCATTATTTTTTCAAGAGCTTCAGGAATTACCTTCCATAAAAACTCAATGACTGGAGGAATCTCATTTACGAATGTAGACAACAGTAAAATGACTGAGAATACCATAATTCCAAACGAAAGTCATGGAATTAAATTAGATAATGTATTAAATGATGTAATTGTAACTGATAACATTATCAGTATTCCTACTGGAACAACTGGAAATTATAGATGTTTATATAGCGATGATGCTGTTTTAAACAATGTTACTATTTCAAATAATTCATGTAACTAAATTAACAATACACTCAATAAAAAAAGGTAATCTTTAGTAAGATTACCTTTTCTTTTATTTAATTTTCAAAGATCATTTAAAAACTCTTTCAACCTAACTTCTTCAGGCAATTCCATTTTTTTCTTTATTCGTTTCCTTGCCATTTTTATAGCATGATCAGATACATTTAACAATTGAGAACAATCTTTTATACTCAAATTTAGTTTTAACAGTAGACAATGTTTTATATCGTTAGCAGATAAATGAGGATAATTATTCTTTAATATGATTGCCAAATTTGGATATCTGGATTCTAACTTTTCATAAATTAAGGAAATCCCTGAAGAGCTATCTAACAAACTATCGAGAGAATTATTTATCCCATTCAAATTTTTATAATCATTGTTTTTAATGGCTTCTTTTAATAGTTTTTTAATTGACTTTATTTTCTCATTCTGTTCTTTTATTGAACTTGCTGTAATGATTAACTCCTCCTCTCTCAATTTTATATGATCTTCTAAAATTTTCTTTTCGTTTATTTTGAGCTCCTTTATTTCTGTTTTACTTTTAGAATATTTCTTATAAATCAATAGAATTATTAAAAAAGACAAAACACAAACTAGCACTAATGATAAAATAATGATATTTAATTGCTGTTTTTTATTTTTGATTGTTAATTCATTTTTATGTTTTCTCTCTTTAACAAAGCGTAAATCAGAATTATAATAACTTAAAATATCTTTATCTTTTACTTTCTGTAAGCTATCATTAACCAACATATACGAAAGAATAGATGCATTTGCTTCGTCAATCTTGTTTAAATTACGATAATTATAAAATTTTGATTTATATGCACTCGCCAAAACCTTAGGTTCTAAATAAGAAATACTTATTAAACTATCGTAATAACTATTAGAAATAGAAAACTTATTAAAACTACAATGCAACTTTCCTTTTAGTTTATAGTATTGAACTAATGATTCTTTATCTGTTTTAGGCTTATATTCTTTAAGAAAGGTTATCAATATATTTTTTGCTTTTTTTAAGCTATCTGAAAGTAAATACAATTCAGCTTTTTTAAGTAATGATAGGTGAAAATGTTTTTTATACTGAATCCCTTTAAGTTTAGTTATATTTTTATTTATAACTTTTAAAGCATTAGAGAAATCTTTGTTCTTTTTAAAACCTTCAGATAATGTCAAATAATACTTACTTAAAATTAATTTATTCTTTTTGGCTCCTCTAATAAACTTACCTTCTAACTCTGTTAATCTTTCAATTACTCTCTCATGTTTTCCTAACTCATTAAACATTTTAAAAATATTCAACTTTAACAATAGAGTATCTTTCATTTTATTATTCAGAGATACTTTATAAGCCTTTCTATATAAAAAAAGTGCTCTTGTATAAAATCCTTTCTTAGCAAAAATTTTAGCTTTATTTGTCAGTACCTTTTTAAAAAACCTTTTAAATTTTTGTTTTTTCTCTATTAGTTCATTTGCTTTTTCTAAATAATAAAAAGCACTATCGTATTGTTTAAAATGCAAATAATACTCACCAATAAAATTACTAGAGGCTATTTTACCTCTTGTGTAATTATAAGTACTGGATAAATCATATGCCTTCTTGAGTAATTTAAACTTACCTCTATCTTTTTTAGATAATTTTATTAAGCTATCAATTTGTTTATAATGTTTTCCTTTTTGACTGAAACTTGTACAGACTTTAAATAGTAGTAAAGCCCAAAGGAAATAATGTTTTTTAATAGACAAAGCAGTAGGCACTACTTTAAAAAAGTAAACTTTCATTCGATATTTTTTGGGGATTATTTTGATTATAAATGTTTTAGAAAACGTCTGTTTAAATAAAAAAGTATACTTTTTATATAACTAATTATTTTTTTGTAAAACAAAAATACACTTAATGTACACCTTTATTTTATCTCTTTAAACTTTAATCAATGTAGATTTGCTGTCCAGTTTTAAAACTTATCATGATCATTTTACTGTTTTAACAATCTGTTAGAAAAACAATTTTAACAAACACTAATTTATCTTGAAACAATTTTCTTGAAAGTTAAATTAGATTGTTTACCCCTAAAACTAAAGTTTAAAAAATGAAAATAAATAAACACATTAAGTATTGCTTACTGAGTCTTTTACTATTATTCTTTTTCTCAGGAAATGCACAGTTCGAAAAAATGATACCAGAGAATACGGTTACACACAAGGCTATAAAAAATGGAAAATGGTCTAACCCTACAACATGGTCTTCCAATAGTGTTCCTAAACTAGGAGCAATTGTATGGATACCTGAAGGAATAAGAGTAAATTATGATGTAAACTCTAATCAACACATTTTTTTAATAAGAAATGATGGTACTTTCTTTACTAGTACGTCTGACAACAAAAAAAGGAAACTCATTGTTGACTCTTTTTTAGGAGGACGAAACTCATTTCTAAACATAAATGCTTCTGAATTTAACAGTGCGAATATGGAAATCATCTTAAAACCTTTTGACATTCAAAAGAAAAAGAATGATAAAATAGGAGGTGTTCAATGGAACGAAAATGCTAAAGCACACTACAGTGATAATAAACCAGTAACTAATCATTTTGGAAATAAATTACCTTCAGATGGATCAGGAGTACTGGGAAGATATAAATGGGATCCTAAGCAAGCATCTATAAGTCTTATGACTTGGGGTAAAGTTAGAATAAGCGGAAAGGATAAATTAGATTTTTCTGAAAGTTCTTCTGATATTTTACAAAATCAAAACAGAATTCAGTTAAAAAAAATACCTGAAGGATGGAAAAAAGGTGATCTTGTTTTAATTTCTGGAACTGAAAACATTAATGATAATGAAATAATAGAAGTTAAAGAAATTTCAGGTAATACTATTATTTTGAAAGAAAGAACTCGAAAAAATCATAAAGGTGTTAAATTGGAGGGTACAAACTATTATACTTACGTTGCTAACTTAACAAGAAGTATCAGTATTAAATCTTACCACACAAGTATTGAAGAAAATCATACTAGAAGAGGACATGTTATGTTTATGTTTAATGGTGATGTAGTAATTAAAAATACGTCTTTTAAAGATTTAGGTAGAACTAACAAAGTAAATATTTTAGATGATTTAAAAATTGGAACTCCTGTAGTTACTGGCTCTGGTGATAAAACAGAAGTGAATTTATCTTCTTTTGTAAACGAACCAGAAACAGATCCATCTAAAATTGAAAATCAAAGAGGTAGGTATGCTCTTCATTTTCATAAAACACTTAGAGGTCAAAATAAAGAAAACTTAATTATAGCTAAAGGTAATGTTGTATGGGGTTCTCCAGGTTGGGGAATGGTTCATCATGATAGTCATGCGGATTTTAGTGATAATGTTGTTCTACAAATTCAAGGAGGAGGAATGGTTGCTGAAAGTGGCTCAGAAACTGGTATTTGGAAAAATAACTTTGTTACTGGTGGTGCTCCAAAAAGAATTAATAATGCTCCAAACGGTATTCCGTTAACAGACAGAATTCGTAGATATTTAAGAGAAATCATTGATGATGATTTTAAAACCCCTTCTGCATATGCCCTTCAAGGTAGAGCTATTGAAATGGTTGATAATGTTGCTTCTTCAGTTAGTGCTGCATATCATTATCAAGGTAGTGGTGTAAATGTAAGAGTTGCTGACGAACTTGACACTAAAGTATTTGAAGAAAATGGAAAAATCAACCCATTTCCTTTTAAAGAAACAGTAGTAAGAACTGCTGCTCCATTTATTCGTTTTGATGGAAATATTGCTTTTAACTGTGCCGATGGTTTTAAATCTCAAAACAGATCTACCTCTGGTGCTTTTAATAGGGTAAGCTCAGTTGTATCTAACATGTTAGTATGGAATGCAGATCGTTTTGGTATTTACATTTCAACAAATTTTGGTTATTTGATAAAAGACTCTAAATTTCATGCAAATGAAAATACTAGAAGACAAAACACTACTGGAGCTTTAATTCAAAAGGATAATGATAATTTGAATTTTCATAACATAACATTTTACAATTATAAAGACAAAGGAGTTAATGTAAACAATACGCTTACAAGTAATACTTCAGCAAATAACTCTAATGCTCGTTTTATATTTAATAAAGTTAGATGGCTAAATAGTCCTTCAAATTTCAAACCTTACAGTAATAATACAGACGGACAAATTATTGTAAAAGATGTAACTCCTTCACAAAACCCTAGAATACGTTTTATAAAGTCTGAAACTATTGATAACGAATTGGATTTAAATGGAGATTTTGAATTCTCTATTGAAGGAGAAGTAATTGATCAAATAGGTAAAAGTAAATTTGCTCATTATGCACCTAAGAAAACACCTTTTCTTAAAAGAGTTTATCGTTTTGAAAACAGACAAGAATTAGAAGAGCAATTACTTGAAAGATATGAGATAAAAAATAACAGTAAAGGCTATTATGTTGAGTTTACAGAGTACATGTCTGATAGAATAACAGCAGTTACTAAAGGGATTAAATTTAAAATTTATATTAAAAACTATATTCCTTCAAATCTTAACTCTACAAACAACGTATTATCAAGTGATACGAGCTCTTTCTTGTTTCCAAACCCAAGTAGTAAAAACCTAACAATTAACTTAAATATAATTGAGGCTAAATCTGATCTGTCAGAAATAATAATTTCAAACCTAAATGGAATGATCATTGAAAAAGTTAAGCTTAATAATAATTCTAAGAATGTTTATAATTTAAACATTGAAAAATACAGCTCAGGAATGTATTTAATGAATCTAGTGAGCAATAAAGGAGCAATATTAAAAACAACTAAGTTTATAAAAAAATAATAATATTTTCCTCTATAAAAAAGGCTTAATAATTTAAAATTATTAAGCCTTTTAATTTACAAACTATTTTATTTTTAAAGATTTACCTATGGATTCTAATTCAAATATAAAATCCCTTTTGTTTACTGAAGGAGCGTAAGTAAATCCTTCAAAAACAATTAACCTGTTATTCTTCTTATCAACAACTGTGTAATTTAAAAATGGTCCTGCCATAAAATCATTTTTAACTTCCCATTTACCTCTAGTTTCAAAGGCTTTCTTTCCATCTATTTCAGCTTCATAAGTAAAAGGAGTATACGCTTGCTCAGTAATCATATACATTCCTTCTTTACTACCTGGTATGTACTTTTGTCCTATACTATCTCGTACTGCTGTAATGTTATCAGCAATAGTAGCTTCGTCTTTTAAAGGCACACTATAGATTAGAATATTATTACTTCCGTCACCTCTAGCAATTCCACTTTTTAAATGTTGTCTTAACCATAAAAAATCACCTGTATCATCAACTAAACGATAACGACTTGGAATTGTAATATCAATTCCTAAATTTTTGATCGTTTTAAACTGAGTATGATCTAATCTTTCTTTAGCAAAAATATTTTGAATAAACTTAATATCTTCTTTTTTGAAAACCTGCATGATTTCACTACCTCTATTTTTGATTAAATCAATCATTCCTTCTTCATTTTTGGCAGTTGCAACAACAATTACCTGAGGTTCTGCATATTTATCTCTAACAATAGAAATGCTGTTCGAATCTGATTTTTGAAATAATAAAATCGCTTTATTATTACGCATGAAATTTTTAAACCCTGATGGATCTATTTGCGATACTGATAACAATGTTTCAGGTTGTGGTAACCCTACTTGATGTTCTCCAAATGCAGCCCTAATTTCATCTCCTGGTTTACTTAACCAGTTTGAGCTTTTCATTACTACTAAAATTTTATTAGTATTTCCTGTTGATGTAGGTAATACGTAATCTTTTCCTCCAGAACTATTACAGCTCACTAACTGTAAAAGCACTATTAAAGCCGCTAGTATTTGTTTCATAATTCGTTTTTTATATTAAGTTTAGGTGAGTTATTCAAAAAGTATTCCATTTCGGATGTTTTCGTTTTTAAATGATCAAAAATAATTTATAATTAAAAACGAACTACATTCTTCGTGGATAAATATACAAGCGCTGTCCAATTCTAAGCTTTGTATTACGCATGTTATTCCATCTTTTAATATCTTTTACTCTTACTCCAAATTTCATTGCTATTTTACCTAAATAATCACCTGAACGTACCTTATAGCGTATTCTTTTATCCATTTCAAAATACTTAGGCAAAGGTTTTTCTCTCAATGAATCTTCAGCTTGAGCTAAAGCATAAATTTCTTTTTCTTTATCTAAAAAATCTATCACTTTATTTCTAGGCAATCTAACCGTAAATTTCTTCTTTTTGATGTATGGTATGATATCTAATTTATATTGTGGATTTAAAAAAGATAGCATTTCATCATAAACACCAGTTTTTTCAGCAATCTGATTAAAGAAGATAGTACGTTTAACCTGAACAGTATCTGTTTGGAAATTATAAATCTTTGGTGTTTCAGGATAAATTCCTAATTCTAATGCATATTTAAAAATATACATAGTTGCATAAAATGCAGGCACGTATCCAGCTGTTTCTCTAGGCAAAAAAGGACGAATATTCCAGTAGTTTCTATAACCACCAGATCTTTTAATTGCTTTTAACACATTTCCTGGACCAGAATTATATGCCGCTAAGGCTAAGTCCCAATCATTAAAAAAATCATATAAATAAGTCAAGTATTTACACGCAGCAATTGTTGATTTAACAGGGTCTTGCCTTTCGTCTACGTATGAATTAACAGCCAATTTAAATTGTTTACCAGTTCCATACATAAACTGCCACAACCCAGTTGCTCCTACTCTAGATTTTGCTTTAGGTCGTAAGGCAGATTCTACAATTGCTAAATACTTCATCTCCAAAGGGATGTCAAACTGATCTAAATAGCGTTCAAACATTGGAAAGTAATACTTAGCTCTCGACATAAGTACTGGATAATACTTTTTTCGATATTTTAAGTAGTTATTAATTACTTTAGCTAATGCTGGATTGAACTCTAAATTAAACGGAGTTGTATCATTAATTTCTGATAATCGTTCCTTTAAAAGTTCTGGAGTAACAACTGGCGTTACTGTTGAAACAATATCTTTATCGTTGATTAAATACGGAATTGTATCAAATAATGGCGATTTAAATTTAGCTTCTACTAAAAGACTGTCCATTATTTTTAAATCGTCGGTTGTATATAGTTCTTTTTTTACCTCTTTTTTTACAGGTAAAGAATCTACAACGACTTCTTCTTTTACTATTTCTTTAACAGCCGTTGTATCTATAGGTGTATTTTGAGCAAATAAGCTACTTACACTAAAAATGGTTATAACAAAAAACTTCTTCATAAGAGATTTCAATGATACTAAAAATTAAATTCTACAGCAACAGGACAGTGATCTGAATGTTTAGCTTCTGGTAGAATATAAGCTCTTGAAATTTTCTCTTTTAATGGTTCAGAAACCATACAATAATCTAAACGCCAACCTTTATTATTTGCTCTAGCATTAGCTCTATAACTCCACCATGAATATTCTTGTCTGTCTGGATTCTTAAAACGGAAACTATCGATAAAACCACTATCAATAAATTTACCTATCCATTCTCTTTCTTCTGGTAAAAAACCAGAAACACCTTTCATTTTTGGATTATGAATATCTATTTCTTCATGACAAATATTATAGTCTCCACAAACGACTAAATTCGGAATCTCTTGTCTTAAATTAGTAACATACTCCTGAATTTCATCCATATAATTGAATTTAAAATCCAGTCTATCTTTATTTGTTCCTGAAGGTAAGTACATACTCATTACAGACACATCATCGTAATCTACACGAACATTTCTACCTTCATTATCCATAGATGCTATTCCAGTACCATACTGAACGTTTTTAGGCTCTTCCTTGCAAAAAATAGCCACTCCAGAATACCCTTTTTTCTCTGCAGAAAACCAATACTGATATGGATAACCTGCTAATTCAAAATCCATGGTATTCACTTGTTCTTTTTGTGCTTTTGTTTCTTGAATACAAATTACATCAGGATTAGCTTGCTGTAACCAATCTAAAAATCCTTTTTTTAATGCTGCACGTATTCCGTTTACGTTGTATGATACTACTTTCATAATCCCTTTAGTAATCTTCTCATAAAAGAGAAGTAGTTTTCTTTGTATTTAGTTTTTATTAAACGAATAAAAAACCTTTCACAAGGAAAGGTTTTAAATTATATATCCATTTCTGGAACTTCTCCATTCACTATCAAAGTTCCCTCAGTTGCTGCTTTAATTTCTTCAACAGTTACTCCGGGAGCTCTTTCAACTAAATGAAAAGCATTGTCTTTAATTTCTAACACGGCTAAATTGGTTACTATTTTTGTAACACAACCTACTCCTGTTAATGGTAGTGAACATTTTTTTAATAGTTTAGATTCTCCTCTTTTGTTGGTATGCATCATTGCAACAATAATATTTTCAGCTGAAGCAACTAAATCCATTGCTCCTCCCATACCTTTTACCATTTTTCCAGGAATTTTCCAGTTGGCTATATCACCATTTTCTGCTACTTCCATAGCTCCTAAAATGGTTAAATCAACATGTTTTCCTCTAATCATAGAGAAACTAGTTGCAGAATCAAAAAAACTTGCACCATCTAAGGTTGTTATCGTTTGTTTACCTGCATTTATAATATCAGCATCTTCTTCACCTTCAAAAGGGAAAGGTCCCATGCCTAAAACTCCGTTTTCACTTTGAAATTCTACTTCTATATCCTCGCGGACAAAATTGGCTACTAATGTTGGAATTCCAATTCCTAAGTTTACATAATAACCGTCTTTTACTTCTTTTGCGATTCTTTTCGCTATTCCGTTTTTATCAAGCATAATTCTTTAATGTGTCAGTTTGAAAATTCGAAAAATTATTTTCTCCTAGAAGTCGCTATTATCTTACTAATGATCTTAATAATTACATTTGAACTTTCAATAAGTTGTTTGTTTGGTTTTGGATAAAATTCTGATTGTTCACATAAAGCCAGCCATTAGGCTAACATTAATTTTTAGAACGAACAGTACGCTGCTCTATTCTTTTTTCGTAATCTGTTCCTTGAAAAATACGTTGAACAAAAATTCCTGGAATATGAATTTGATTTGGATCTAATGTTCCTACAGGGACTAGCTCTTCAACCTCTGCAACAGTAATTTTAGCAGCTCCACACATATTAGGATTAAAATTACGTGCTGTTCCTTTAAAAACTAAATTTCCAGCTGCATCACCCTTCCAAGCTTTTACAAAAGCAAAATCTGCCTTAAAAGCTTCTTCTAACACATACATTTTACCATTAAACTCGCGCGTTTCTTTCCCTTCTGCCACTTCTGTACCGTAACCTGCTGGTGTATAAAATGCAGGAAAACCAGCTTGTGCTGCTCTACATTTTTCTGCTAAAGTTCCTTGAGGAGTTAACTCTACCTCTAATTCACCTGAAAGCATCTGACGCTCAAATTCATCATTTTCTCCTACATAAGAAGAAATCATTTTTTTGATTTGACGATTTTGTAATAAAAGTCCTAATCCAAAATCATCAACCCCTGCATTGTTAGAAATACAAGTTAAATTATTGACACCTAATTTTACCAACTCGGTGATTGCATTTTCAGGTATACCACACAAACCAAAACCTCCTAACATTAAAGTCATGTCGCTAGAAACGCCTTGAAGTGCATCTTGTACACTATCTACCTTTTTATTTATCATTATTTAGTTGTTTGTTCTTTATTAACTCAAGCTTACAGTCAACAATAAGATTCACTATAAGCTAATCATTCAATAGATTAAAAGACGGACTATAATACAAGATGTAAAAAATAATCTATGGCAACGCCTTCCGATTAAAAATCATCATCTTGTGGTGTTCCTTCTCCTTCTTCTCCTTCTTTCTTCTTTTCTTCATGCTTACTACAATCTACATTGATAGATAAATCAGATGGTTCTTCAAAATCTGCTTTACTAATGTTTAGTGATTTATCTTCATAACACTTACGCATGTATATTGCCCAAGTTGGCAATGACATAGAAGCACCTTGCCCCATTTTTAATCCAGCAAAGTGTGTAGATCTATCTTCTCCACCTGTCCATACACCAGTTGCTAAATTAGGAACTACTCCCATAAACCAACCATCAGATTGATTTTGTGTTGTTCCTGTTTTACCTGCAATAGCATTTGTAAATTTATATGGATACCCAGTAATAAACTTAGGGCGGTTCCAATGAGTTCTTAATCTTGTTCCAGAACCACCTTGTGTTACACCTTCCATTAAATTTAATACAACATAAGCTGATTCTTCACTTACTACTTCTTTTGTTTCAGGTACAAATGTGTCTAATACGGTTCCGTTTTTATCTTCAATTTGAGTAATAAACATTGGTGCTACTCGCATTCCTTTGTTAGCAAATGTAGAGTAGGCACTTGTCATTTCTAATAATGATAAATCAATAGAACCTAAAGCTATAGACGGATTTGCCTGAAAATCGGTAGTTATACCAGCTGATTTTGCCAATCTTGCTACATTAATTGGTGAAACTTCATCAATCAATCGTGCTGTAATTACATTTACAGAACCTGCCAATGCTTTTTTTAATGTTAATTCACCTCCATATTCACCATCAGAGTTTTTAGGAGTCCAATCATCTTCCATTCCATATTTTTCTTTCGGAATTGTATATAAAGTATTTGGCAATTTATCGCATGGAGATTTCTTTAACTGATTAATTGCTGTTGCATATACAAAAGGTTTAAAAGTAGAACCTACCTGACGTTTTTGTTGCTTTACAGCATCGTATTTAAAGTGTTTATGATTGATTCCTCCAACCCAAGCTTTCACATGACCAGTTTGTGGCTCAACAGACACTAATCCTGATCTTAAAAAATGCTTATAATAACGAATAGAATCATAAGGAGTCATTGTAGTATCTCTATCTCCTTTCCAAGTAAACACACGCATTTCTGTTTTAGTATTGAAAACCTTTTCAATCTCTTTACTAGATTTACCAGCTGCTTTCAATCGCTTATATCTATCAGAATTATTTCTAGCTCTTACTAAAATTTTACGCATATCTTCTTTTTCAATATCGTAAAACGGAGCTGTTTTATTTCTCTTTTGTTCGTTAAAGAAATACTTTTGAAGATTTGCCATGTGCTCTTTCATTGCTTCTTCGGCATACCTCTGCATACGAGAATCTATCGTTACGTAAATTTTAAGTCCATCACGATAAATATTGTAAAGCTCACCACTTGGCTTAGGATTATCTTTTACCCATTTCTTTAAAAAGTTTCTTGTGTACTCTCTAAAATATGTAGCTAAACCATCACTATGGCTTTCTGGCGTATAATTTAAACTTAAAGGTATTTTCTGAATAGAATCTTTTTGTTCATTAGTGATAATATCATTTCGATTCATTTGAAACAACACAACATTCCTTCTATTCAATACCAATTCTTTTCTTCTTAAAGGATTGAAATAAGATGAATTTTTTAACATACCCACTAACATTGCAGACTCGTGCATTTCTAATTCTCTTGGTTCTTTTCCAAAATAAATACGAGCAGCTGAACGAATACCTACTGCTTGATTCAAGAAGTCGTATTTGTTTAAGTACATTGCTAAAATTTCTTGTTTGGTATACTGTCTTTCTAATTTTACAGCTACCACCCATTCCTTCATTTTTTGCAAAACTCTTTTAAATATGTTTTTTGAAGCTCTTTTAGTGAATAACATTTTTGCTAACTGCTGTGTTATTGTACTAGCTCCTCCACTTCCTGGTTTTAAAAATGCCCTTGCAGTTCCTCTAAAATCAATACCAGAATGATCGTAATAACGTTCATCTTCTGTAGCAACTAATGCTTGTATTAAATTTTCAGGTAAATCTTTATACTTGATAGGTGTTCTGTTTTCATGCGCATACTTACCTATGGTTTTACCGTCTGATGAAATAATTTCTGTTGCTAAATTGTTCTCAGGATTTTCCAACTCTTCAAAAGTTGGTAATTCTCCAAACATTCCTACAGAAGCAAGAAAAAATAAAAAACAAACGGCAAAAACTCCTCCTAGTAGAAGTCCCCAAAACCATTTTACATATTTTTTAAAATCAATAGCCTTTTTTTCAGTCATTTTATTTTGTTTTTTCTATTCTAAATCCAACTCCAATGATTCCTTTTAACTTTTGAATCCCTTCAATTTCTTCGTTTTTACGCATTGCTTGAAATACTTCTACTGAATAATCTCCCGCCGTAGGAAATAGAATTTGTTCTTTATAAAGTAATTTGTTTTCCTTTATTTCTGAAAACCCTTCTCCTAAAAATGCTCCTTTTTTATCGGCCATATCATACTCCAAAGTATCTTGCATTACATTTCCATCAGGAAAACTCATCTTGGTAATTAAAAAAAGATTGCTAAACTCGTAATCATTGTTATTTCTAACATTTATAAACAAGTTTTTTTTAGCTAAGGTATCTGTTACTGTAAATTTATATGTTATAGGAGTGTTAATTTCCCATGAACCACTTTCTAATGATTTATATTCATCAAAAATCTGCTTGGAATCGCAAGAAACCAAAGCAACTAAAAATATTAGTATTACTAGAAATCTATTGCTTTTGATTATTGTTTTTAGCATTTTTATTTCCTGTGTTTCTACGTTTATTTCTTCTTTGATTGTTGTTGTTTGGTTTTTTATTATTTGAAGGTGTATTCGTGTTTGTATTTGCCTTTTCGTTTTGTTTGTTAGGCTTGTTTTGAGTGTTTTTTCTCTTATTCTGAGTATTTCTTCTTGGTTTCTTAGAAGATTGTTCTTGCTTTTTCGGCGTGTTATTATTCTGCTGTTTTTGAGGTCCCTTTTTATTTTGAGGCTCTTTTCTTTTATTAGCAGTATTTGCGTTATTATTGTTGTTAGAAGCGTTTTTCTGATTCGGCTTTCTTCTTCTCTTATTACGATTTCTACGAGGCTTTTTTGGCTTATCAAAACGTGTTAAACTATCCTGACCAACAGCGTCTTCAAAATCTACCTTAGTTTCCTCTACAATTTCAGATTCGTAATCTTCTAAAGGAGAAGCCAATTCATCGGCGTCATTTAATTCTATAATTTCAGATACTTGCTCTAATGAAAGCTTGTACCATTTAAATCGTTCTTCTTTGTAAGTATACCAAAGTAACTTTTTAAAGATGTCCATTTTTACAAAAATAGCATCTCCTTTTTCAGTTTTTAATACTTTGTCTTGTTTAGGAAAAGATTCTAAAGCGTCTAAATATGAATCTAATTCAAAATTCAAACAACACTTTAGCTTTCCACATTGTCCAGCTAATTTTAGTGGATTTAATGATAACTGCTGATAACGAGCAGCAGCTGTGTTTACTTTTCTAAAATCTGTTAACCAAGTAGAACAACATAACTCTCTACCACAAGAACCAATACCTCCAAGTCTGGCTGCTTCTTGACGCATCCCTACTTGTTTCATTTCTACTCTAATAGAAAAAGCACTTGCTAAATCACGAATTAATTGTCTAAAATCAACACGATCGTCTGCTGTGTAGTAAAAGGTAGCTTTGTTTCCGTCTCCTTGAAACTCAACATCCGAAAGCTTCATTTTTAGCCCTAATCGACTAATAATTTCCCTTCCTTTTCTTTGTGTTTCTAGTTCTCTTCCTCTAGCTTCTTGCCAAGCATCAATATCTTTTTGTGTTGCTTTTCTGTAGATTTTTTTGACATCCTCGCTATCAATAGCAACTTTTCTCTTTTTCATTTGAACTTTAACTAGTTCACCTGCTAAAGAAACAATTCCAATATCATGACCAGGATTTCCTTCTACTGCAACCACATCTCCCATAGAGATTGTGTTTTTTCCGTTTGGCGCTTTATAAAAATGTTTTCTTCCGTTTTTAAAACGTACTTCGTAAATATTAAATCTCTCTTCACCTGTAGGCAAAGTCATATTTGACAACCAATCAAAAACAGCTAATTTATTTCCGCTCCCACAAGTTCCAGTAGCGCAATTTCCATTACTCTTACAGCCATTAGGAACGCCGTTTTTGTTTGTTGAGCAACTGCTACAACCCATAAATACTATATATTTTTAAGCTATTTTTTAAATCTGAGCATTAATCAGTATCAAAAAACAACTTTTATTTGTTTGATTTTTAATTAGATAACTAAAAAAAAGATTTCAATTTCTAATTAGTAAAGATACCAATTCTATCGGAATTTGAAAATGCCTTTTAAATATTAATGATTGTAACCCTAGTTTATTGTAGGTTTTTCTTAAATTTTTATGAAATTAATCTTGAAAAAAATCAACACATAAACTTGTCGCTTTCTCCAAATGGAATGGCATCTCTTTTTCATTCCAAGGATGTTTTGCTCCAAATACATGATTTGCTCCTTCAATAATTGCTAGTTTACTTTCAGGATTCCATTTATTCAAAGCATAGGCTTCATCCACAGATATTGCATCATCTTCGTCTCCATGAATAATTAAATACGGAACTTTTAAACTGTCAACAGCTCTTTGTATAGTTAATCGCTCTTCATTCTCAATGAAATTCTCGTAAAACTGATAAAAATGAGGCATTTCTTGTTTTGTTCTTGAGTTGGTAACGTACTTTATACCATTTCTCTTCCATTCTTCTAAATCACCCGTTGTAGCTGTTCTGCGTTTGTAATCAGACACACCTGCCAATGAGATTACTTTTTTAACTCTATCATCTTCAGCTGCTTTTATCGTCACAATTCCGCCAGCTCTACTATGACCAACAAGGAAAATTGAATCCAAATCCATTTCATCTTCCAAAGTATTTTCAGTAAGACACCAATCAATTACTGACTCTAAATCATCTAACTCTTTAGTATAATTATTATTTCCGAAGGCTTCCAAATCTGGAAAATCTATCGGATTATCGACAGTCCCTCCGTTATGAGAAAAATTAAATTTTACAAAGAAGAAACCTGCATCTGCAAATGTTTTAGCCATTAAATCCCAAGCTCCCCAGTCTTTAAAACCTTTGTATCCATGACAAAAAATAACTATTGGCTTTTTTATTTTATTTTCTGTGTAAAAAGTATCTAGTAATATTGGTTTTTGATGTTTTCCTTGTAAAACTATATTTTTCATTATCTGATTTTTTAGTTGAAATACAGTGTTTGTATTTTATTCTAACAAAAATAGGAAGAAGAAAAAAACGCATCTAAATTAATAGATGCGTTTTTAGGTTTGTTTGTTGTTTTATATAAAGACTACACGATACCTTGTGCTAACATTGCATCGGCAACCTTAACAAAACCAGCTATGTTTGCTCCTTTAACGTAATCAACATAACCAGATTCATCTGTACCATATTCAACACAAGAAGCGTGAATATTTTTCATAATTGCTTTTAATCTTTCGTCTACCTCTTCACGAGTCCAACTTAAACGTAATGAATTCTGACTCATTTCTAAACCAGATGTAGCAACACCACCTGCATTAGAAGCTTTTCCTGGAGCAAATAAAATTTTATGCTCGTGGAAAGCTGCAATAGCTTCTGGTGTAGAAGGCATGTTAGCTCCTTCACTTACACATACACATCCATTATCAATTAATGTTTTTGCTTCTTCACCATTTAACTCGTTTTGAGTAGCACACGGTAATGCAATATCACATTTTACACTCCAAGGTCTTTCTCCTTTGAAGAATTTAGCTGAAGGATACTTTTCTACATACTCATGAATACGACCTCTTTTTACGTTTTTAAGCTCCATTACAAAAGCTAACTTTTCAGCGTCTATTCCAGCCTCATCATAAATATAGCCTGAAGAATCAGAAAGCGTAACCACTTTAGCTCCTAATTCAGTAGCTTTTTCGCAAGCAAATTGCGCTACGTTACCAGAACCTGAAATTGAAATTACTTTTCCTTCGAAATTATCTCCTTTAGTCTCTAACATGTTTTGCGCAAAGTATACAGCACCGTAACCAGTTGCCTCTGGTCTAATTAAAGATCCACCCCAAGTAGCACCTTTACCAGTTAAAACACCTGTAAACTCGTTTCTAAGTTTCTTGTACATACCAAACATGAAACCTATTTCACGTCCACCAACTCCAATATCTCCAGCAGGAACATCAGTGTTTGGTCCAATATGTCTAAATAACTCACTCATGAAAGCATGACAAAAACGCATAATTTCATTATCTGACTTTCCTTTAGGGTTAAAATCAGAACCTCCTTTTCCTCCACCCATTGGTAAAGTAGTTAAAGAGTTTTTAAATACTTGTTCGAAAGCCAAGAATTTTAAAATACTTGCGTTTACTGTTGGATGAAAACGAAGTCCTCCTTTGTAAGGTCCGATGGCAGAATTCATTTGAACTCTATATCCTCTATTTACTTGAATTTCTCCTTTATCATCTACCCAAGAAACTCTAAACGAAATTAAACGTTCAGGCTCTACCATTCTTAGTAAAATATTTTTACCATCATATATATCTTTACTGGCTATGTAAGGTATAACAGTTTCTGCTACCTCTTGTACTGCCTGTAAAAATTCTGGTTCATGTCCATTGCGTTCCTTCACAAGGTCCATGAAAGCTTCTATTTTAGCATGTAAATCTTTTGCCATTTTTAAACTTCTTTCAAAATTTTATTATGACAAATATAGCTAATTTATGATTTGATAAAATTAAAATCACTTTTTTTTATTTTTCACAAAACCTAGGTTTCAAACGTTTTCGCTAAAGATGCTATTTTACCACCGAAATGATAAAAAAATTGTAAATTTGTGGCTTAATTTTTTGATGGATCATGTTAGACAAAGTAAAGGAACTAATTACAGAGGTAGAAAGCTTTAATGCTACTACCGCCAATGAAATTGAAACATTTCGAATTAAGTACTTAGGTAGTAAAGGAATAATTAAAGATTTATTCACTGAGTTTAAAAACGTACCTAATGAACAAAAAAAGGAGTTTGGACAAACCATCAATTTACTTAAAAACTCTGCAGAGAATAAAGTAACTACTCTTAAAGAAGTTATTGAAAATGCAGTGGAAGAAAAAGGTGTTTATGGTGATTTAACAAGACCTTCAGAGCCAATTGAATTAGGTTCAAGACATCCAATATCTTTGGTTAAGAATCAAATTATTGAGGTTTTTAACAGAATTGGTTTTACCGTTTCTGAAGGACCAGAAATTGAAGATGATTGGCATAATTTTACTGCTTTAAATTTACCTGAATATCACCCTGCACGTGATATGCAAGACACATTTTTCATTGAAAAAAATCCAGATACTCTTTTAAGAACTCACACCTCTTCTGTTCAAGTTAGATATATGGAGCAAAATGAGCCACCTATCAGAACAATTTCTCCTGGTAGAGTTTTTAGAAATGAAGATATTTCTGCTAGAGCTCACTGTATTTTCCATCAAGTTGAAGGTCTGTACATAGATACTGATGTTTCTTTTGCTGATTTAAAACAAACATTATTATACTTTACTAAAGAAATGTTTGGAAAGTCTAAAATCCGTTTACGCCCATCTTATTTCCCTTTTACTGAACCAAGTGCTGAAGTAGATATTTATTGGGGATTAGAAACTGAAACTGACTATAGAATTACTAAAGGTACTGGTTGGTTAGAGATTATGGGATGTGGAATGGTAGATCCTAATGTTTTAAAAAATTGTAATATCGATCCTACCAAATATTCTGGTTATGCTTTTGGTATGGGAATAGAGCGTATAGCAATGTTATTATATCAAATTCCAGATATTAGAATGTTTTATGAAAATGACGTTCGTTTCTTAGAACAATTTAAATCTGTAATATAGTTTAATCACTTTTTATTTCATGAAAAAAGACATTGTAATTCCTGAGGTAACAGGCATTGAAATGGCTATTGTATTAGAATCTGTAGAGAACAACGATACAGATGACTGGTATGTTTATTTGATAAATCAAAAAGACACACCTGTTGAAATGGTAATGGTAGTATCACAAGGTTTTTCAGAAACAAAAACGACTACTGTTTTTAGAAAAAAAATAAATCAATTACCTGCTAATTCATACGCTAAAATAGAATTAATTCACCCTGATGTATTTGCTTTAAGTAACAGGTTTCAAGTATCCTTTTTTGAGAATAATCAAATAATGGAAAAAACATTTACATTTAAAGCAAACACTATAAAAGAAGGTAATTTAAGAATGATTGACGCTCTTAATAAAAGAGGCGTTCTTCAGAAATAATATTTACAAAGAAATAGCAAAGGCTATCAAATAAAAAAAGTCCTTAACAATGAATTTGTTGAGGACTTTTTTATTAAAACTAACTAAACTTGCTATCTATATAAAGGGGATTATAATATAAAGTTTAAGGGGATTATTTAAACTAACTACTACATTTTGTTTTTTTGATCTCTTTGTTATACACTTCAAAGGTACGACTAACATAAGCTTTGTTTTCTAAAAAATCGATATACGAACATTTAATATCGATCAACGGTACAGAAACAAAGATTTCCAAATTTTATACTTAACATAGGTTTATAAAAATCAGTGTTTTAAGAAAGAAAACTGATGTATAACTTAGCCTAACAACATTTTATAACTCATAAAACATACATCATTAAACACATTGTAAGTCTACTTTTTAAACTAATGCACAATACTATAATTGAATCAACATTGATGATATAAAATGTTTAAAACAGAACAGATATTATTACCTCATACCAATAAAAAAGTCCTTGAACATTGAGGAGATGTGTCAAGGACTTTTTTATGAAAACTAACTAAACTTTTAAATATAAAGGGGATTATAATGTAAATGTTTAAGGGATTATTATAAACTACTACTAATCTATGTTTTTTAATTTTATTTTGTCTTATTGTTGTTGTACACTTCAAAGATACTACACACTTCAACTGTTTCTCATCAAAAATCGATCTAAACACATTCATTATCGATCAATAGCAATTAAACTAAGACTTCTCAAATTTATACTTATACAAAAACCATTCATCGTACGATAACCATCAATAAACAAGCACACTAACAATTACACAAAGGAAAATTAATTCTTTTTAAATCTCATTTAACAAACTCCTGTTTTTTCTCTTTTTAATATAAGTGAATATACCTACAAGTTCTACCAATAAAAAAGTCCTTGAACATTGAGGAGATGTGTCAAGGACTTTTTTATGAAAACTAACTAAACTTTTAAATATAATGGGGATTATAATGTAAATGTTTAAGGGATTATTATAAACTACTACTAGATATGTTTTTTAATTTTATTTTGTCTTATTATTGTTATACACTTCAAAGATACTACACACTTCAACTATTTTTCTTCAAAAATCGACCTAAGCACATTCATTATCGATCAATAGCATTTAAACTAAGACTTCTCAAATTTATACTTATACAAAAACCATTCATCGTACGATAACCATCAATAAACAAGCACACTAACAGTTACACAAAGGAAAATTCATTCATTTTAAATTCCATCTAACAAACTCCTATTTTTTCTCTTTTTAACATAAATGAGTATCTCTAAAAGTTCTACCAATAAAAAAGTCCCTGACATTGAGGAAATGTGTCAAGGACTTTTTTATGAAAACTAACTAAACTTTTAAATATAAAGGGGATTATAATGTAAATGTTTAAGGGATTATTATAAACTACTACTAATTATGTTTTTTAATTTTATTTTGTCTTATTGTTGTTGTACACTACAAAGATACTACACACTTCAACTGTTGTCCGTCAAAAATCGATCTAAGCACATTCATTATCGATCAATAGCATTTAAACTAAGACTTCTCAAATTTATACTTATCCAAAAACCATTCATCGTATGTTTTCAAACAGAAAATTACAGTTACCATCATTTCTTTCTTAAAGCATCAATTCAAATTATAAAAAATAGAGCATTAAAAAAGTCCTTGAAAACTGAGGTAGGTATTCAAGGACTTCTCTTTTAAGAAAACTTACTAACTATAAATATAATGGGGATTATAATATAAAAGTTCGGGGATTATAATAAACTACTACAATATATTTTTAATTTAATTTTTGTCTTTTTTTGTTGTACACTTCAAAGATACCACACACTTCAACTGTTTTTCATCAAAAATCGATCTAAACACTTTCAAGTTCGATCAATAACATTTAAACACAGACTTCTCAAATTTATACTAACCTAAATACCGTTTATCGTACGATATGTAACGAAAACAGCTCTTTTTGTCATACTTAAAAGAAGTTAATTGGTAACAGAGCATATAAAACACTGGATAAAATCAGCAAAAAGCAGCTTTTTAATGAAGCTGTTTTACATTTTCTGTGTCAATTCTAGATAACTCCTTTAACTTTTCATTTTCATATAAACCAGGTAACAACTTTAAAGGAGTACCTACTTCAGCTTTATAATTTATATAATCCTGAAAAATAATTCCGCCAACATTTCTTCTATTATAAGAACTTCTAAAACGAACACCGCCATTATTTACCTTATAATTATAGGCTAAATAATCTATTGTATTTGTTTTTGCATGAATCCAATAGTAAAACTCATCATCAAAATCTTTTCCACCGCCTTCTTTATTAAAAGTAACTTCTACTACATTGTAAGTCTCACCTTTTATTGTTTGGGTTTCTACAAACTTCTTATTTACTGCTCCATCATTTAACTTATAAGGTAACGTTGCAAAATATATAACAGAATTTAACGCTTCTGAATATCTAGATTGGTCTTTAGCACTTAGTTCAACTGCTTTACCATTTAAAAACTTACTTAAACTACCATTCTTAAGACTATCAATAACTTCATTTCCTTTTTCATCAACTTTCTTTACAGTATACGTGTAAGCACCATCTTTATTTGTAAAACTATACTGCTTTTTTCTAAAAACAAACTCATAAGAAGCTGTTTTGTATAAATCTCCTCCATGTGCAGTAATTGCATCATTAATTATACGCTCCCCCTTACTTAACTCTTTTACTTCTTCTTTTTTCTCTACAACAACTACAGGCTCTTTTTTCTCTTTGTTATTAGGCGCACAAGAAAACATTGTTACAGCAAGTGCAGAAAAGGCAAGTTTTAAAGTTACATTCATTTTATTTCTAGTTTAATTTGGTTACTAAGTCTCATTTTGTCCGACAACTTACAACTTTTCTCTAATTTTTAACTACTTTTTTTGGCGTTACACAAGGTCGGGCTTTCCGCAGTCGCTTTTATAATGTATTTAAACATTATAAAGAGCTCCAACAAATGCTTCAATCCCTAACGCAATAATGAAATATCAATAAAAACTTATTCCTAAAATCAATAAGCGTACCTTTACAGCTCATTAGAAATGGTAATTTTCTATTTCTGTATACATATTTATGACGTTCGAATCACTTGGTTTAAGAAAAGAGCTTTTAAAAGCAATTGAAGAAAAAGGATATACAACTCCATCTCCTATTCAAGAAAAAGCAATACCTGTAGTACTAGAAAGAAAAGATGTATTAGCATCGGCACAAACAGGAACTGGTAAAACAGCAGGATTTACATTGCCTATTTTACAAATTATAGCAGATACTAAAAATCCTAAATTCCGACCAATACGTGCGTTAATTTTAACTCCCACTAGAGAATTAGCCGCACAGATTTATGACAATGTAAAACTTTACAGTAAATATGTAAATATTAAATCAACAGCAATATTTGGTGGTGTAAAGCCCAAACCACAAATAGCAACAATTAGAGGCGGAATAGATATTTTAGTTGCTACTCCTGGTAGATTACTAGATTTGCACAATCAAAAAGTAATTTCTTTAAAAAGACTAGACCTTTTTGTTTTAGATGAAGCAGATAGAATGCTTGATATGGGATTTATTCGAGACATAAATAAAATCATCGATTTATTACCTCAAAAACGTCAAAACCTTTTGTTTTCTGCTACTTTTTCTAAAGAAATAAAAAAACTAGCACAAAGTATCCTAACAAATCCTGTTTTGGTAGAAGCGGCACCAGAAAATACAACTGCCGAAATGGTAGCACAAAAAATTTATCGTGTTCCAAAAAGTAGAAAGACTGCATTAGTAACGGAACTAATTTCTGATGGTAACTGGAATCAAGTGTTAATTTTTACCAGAACAAAACATGGTGCTAACCGATTAGCAGAAAAACTATCAAAAAAAGACATCACTGCCGCTGCTATTCACGGTAATAAAAGTCAAGGAGCAAGAACCAAAGCATTAAAAGGTTTCAAAGAAAATACAATTAGAGTATTAGTTGCTACTGACATTGCTGCTCGTGGTTTAGACATTCCTCTTCTTCCTCATGTTATCAACTACGAACTTCCAAACATACCAGAAGATTATGTACATAGAATTGGAAGAACTGGTAGGGCTGGCGCAAGTGGTGAAGCAATTTCATTAGTTGCTGATGAAGAGCTGGAATACGTTAAAAACATAGAAAAACTACTCAAACAAAAGTTGAAAGTTGATGAATTAGAAGGCTTTGATCTAACACCAACTACTCAAAATCAACCAAAAAACAATCCAAAGAAAAAAACAAAAGGAGAAAATACTTCTGAGGGTAAAAACAGAAGAAAGAAAAATTTCAGAAACAAAAGAAAAACAAATAACGAACAAAAAACTACGGAATCTTCTAACAAAAAGCGATACAAACCTAGAAGACGCCCAAATAGAAAACCTAAGAAAGACTCATAATTAACAGAAATACGTTACTTGTAAAAGTTTTTACATAAATATAACGGAAACAAAAGAATTGTTTTAATAAAACAGTTTTAACTAAACTAGAGAAAATATACTTTACTTTTGAAGCATGTTTACAGAATTACAAAACTTAGTTACACAGTTTTCTTCTTGGATTTGGGGAATTCCATTACTTATTCTACTTACTGGAGGTGGTTTATTTTTATTTATTTACTCAGGATTGATCCCTTTCAGATACATGGGACATGCCATAAATATTTTAAGAGGAAAATACGATAAGCATAATTCACCTGGAGATTTATCTCATTACGAGGCTTTGTCTTCTGCTATTGCTGCAACCGTTGGAATGGGAAATATTAGTGGTGTTGCCATTGCTATTGCCACTGGAGGTCCGGGAGCAATTTTTTGGATGTGGGTAAGTGCTTTTGTAGGCATGGCAACTAAGTTTTTTACCTGTAGTTTGGCAATTATGTACAGAGGAAAAGATGAAGAAGGAAATGTAAAAGGCGGACCAATGTATGTAATTACCGAAGGTTTAGGAAAACAATGGAAACCTTTAGCTGTATTTTTTGCCTTAGCTGGTTTAATAGGAACACTTCCTGCTTTTCAAGCAAACCAGTTAACACAAACCTTAGTTGATGTTTTTAAGGTTTCTGAATCAAATTTATTTACAACTAAATTAACACTAGGAATTATAATTGCTCTTATCACTGCTATAGTTATTTTCGGAGGAATTAAACGTATTGGTAAAGTTGCTGGTAAATTGGTTCCTGCCATGGTGGTCATTTATTTAGTTACCGTTGTTGCTATTTTAATTTTAAAGTTTGAAAACATTCCAAATATGTTTTCTTTAATCATTAATGATGCTTTTTCTGGAAACGCAGTTTTAGGAGGTGCTTTAGGTGCTGTAATTATTACTGGAATTAAAAGAGCTGCTTTTTCTAATGAAGCTGGTATTGGTACTGCGCCAATAATGCATGGTACTGCCAAAACAAAAGAACCTATTAGAGAAGGTTTAGTAGCTATGTTAGGTCCTGCTATTGATACTTTATTGGTATGTACATTAACTGCTTTGGCTATTTTATCTTCTGGTATTTGGAATGGTTTTAAAGGAAATGGTATTTCATTAACACTAGAATCTTTTAATGCAGTATTACCTTACGGAATGGGTAGTGTTATCTTAACAATTTGTGTATTAATTTTTGCTTTTTCAACGCTATTCACTTACTATTTTTACGGATATTCTTGTTTGAGTTTTCTAACAAATACTAAAATTGGAAAATTCTATAATTACATATACATCGCTGCAATTATAACAGCATCTGTTGTAAAACTTGACTTTGTAATTAACTTAATAGATAGTGGGTACGCACTAATGGCAATACCCACTGTAATATCTACATTAATTTTAGCTCCTAAAGTTAAAAAAGCTGCTAAAGAATATTTTGAAAAGTTGAAAGTTGAGAAATAAAAAACTCAAACATTAGAAAAATTTAAAGTTTGAGTTTTTATAATTATAAACTATGGTTTATATACATTTGTTATATAATTTGCTTGTAAAACTATTGTCCCATTTGTAAATGTAATACCAGTAGGAAGGTGATCATGTTTATTCTGAAACTGCAATCTTTTAAAATTCCCCCCAGCAACAGTAACCCCTAAACTTGACACTTCATTTTCACTTAAGTTAGTCCCTGTAAATTTAGATATCATTCCACATGTTGGATATGCTGCCTCAAAAGGTGTATCCTCTATAACAAAAGTTGCATTAGGACTACCAGTAGAATTCACCTCCATTAAAACAATTGATAAACTTACATTATTACCTATTCTAACAAAATTACAATTAGATGCCCCAACTGTATAAGAACCATTACCACCTGTTAAACGAGGGGTAAAAGTTCCTTCTTCATAGAAATCTGCTTTCATTAAACCAGCATTCGTTTTATCTGCAATTGGAATAACAGCATCAATTCCGGTGCTAGAAACAACTGTTCCTTTATCTGGAGCAGCTGTGTAAGATAAATCCGTAGTACTAGTTCCTCCCCCAGAATAATTTGCATCAGCATACTCTTTCGTTATTAAATTTTTAGGTTCAGTAATATCTGTAATTTCGGTATCAGGAGCTAATAGTTTTTTTGTTTTTAGATGAATATAACCTTGATTTGGATCTGTAGGGTTTAAAGCTTCTAGTACTATAGATTCATCATACCCATATCCTGTAAAACCGTGAGGATTTCTTGTTGAAATTTTAAATGCTAGAGCTTGCATATCTATTAATCCAGATAATGCTCTCTGCTCTATATAACCTGCTGTACTTAAAACTATACCTTGAGTTTCTGGATCTCCTTCAATCCCATCACTCGAACCACTATGCCCACTTGAACCCACATTATTAATTATGAACATATCACCATCAGATTTAGACCCAATAATTCTTAAACTTTCTCCAGAATATGAATCATCAAATTTTAAATCTGTAAATTGATCTGACAAAACACCTCCTAATTTTACATTGTTCCCAGTATTATATAATCCATTAATAAAATTATTATTGATTTCTCCTGAAGACGCATTTATAACAGGTTTTAAAGGATCTGAATTATCAATGGTAATATTTGTACCTGCTTGTACTTTTGGAATATCAGTTAAGCCCGCAAATGTTATTGACTTATTTGGTAATTGATAATCTTGATTCGTAGTAAGTAATCCCGTTTTTATTGCAGCTTCTTTAAAACTGTTTTGATTAACACGCTGTTTAATCTTAAATCCTTCAGTAAAGTTAAAATCAAAGAAATAATTATTTACATCAAGTCCACCTTTACCGTAAGTAAAATAATCTAAATTACGTCCAAAATGAGAAATGTTTCCTCCGTTAGAACTTGAATAAAAAGCATCAAACTTAATTTCTGGACTTGCATCATAAGACTCTATACTATATCCATCAGAAAAAATATTCTCTCCATAAAATCTATTCCCTTTGCTGTAACTTATAGAAACATAGCCTCCTAAGCTATCGTCTCCAATAATTACTTCATTATCTTTATTTGCAATTGTTCCTGTAGACTTGATTCCTTCAATACCACTTGATGAACTAGCAGCTCCTCCTAGCAACTCAACATAAACTTTTTGATTTTTTTTATCATAAAAAACCTTACCTAGTTCACCTGGTTTTATTGCTGTTAGATCATTCACACTTGCAAAAGTTGATGCTATTTCTACATCTGTATCTTGTGTGTTTTTCACATAAAAACTGTAACCATCAGAAACAACCCTATCATTAAATACTAATTGTGTTTTTTCTGTAGAAGAATTTGGATTGATAACAATAAACCTATTTCTTAAGTTACTGTTATTACTATTTACAGCAATTGAAGTTCCCTTATCTACATAAGAAACCCCTATTTTATCTTCTTTTCCATGAAAGTTTACAAAATCTGAAAACCTTATTTTTACGTTTTTTCCCATTTTCAATAATTTATAATATGTTAGACAAATTTCCTGAAGCTCTTAACATATCAGAACTAGAACTTCCTACAGCTGCCATTCCTCCAAAATCACTAGAGTCACCCAATTTTAAATATTCAAAATCTTCTGTGTATAAACTCTCATTAAAATCAGAAGGATTTTTAAATTTCACATTCAGTTCTAATAAACTTACTGACATTTGATCTACAAGATTGGCATACTGATCTTGTGAAAAATTAATTAATATTCCCTGTTCTACACCGGTAGAAAAAAGAATCGGTCCAGCTATTATTTGATACACCCCTTGCTCATACTGAACATATCTGTTTTTAAAGGCATCCAAATCAAAATCTGCAGGTATGTTATAATCTATATCTGCATTAAAACTTGGTCTCAAAGTATTAATACCATCAATATTAACCTGAAAATCTATTGTATTGTCATAAAAACTTCTGAAAGGGTTTATATTGTCTATCTGTAGTTTACCAGAAACGACACTGTCCACAAACTGTGGCAATTTGATTAAAATATACATCATTAGGCACTAATTGTTTGGTTTAACACTTTTTTGTTGGTTACTGTAAATACGTTACACATTTTTAAAACTGGTTCGTTGTAGTAAAAACATCTACTCTGCTCTTCTTTTGTATTAAGTTTCCAGTTATTAGGCTCATCAATAATCTGAGAATTATAAAAAAACACTCTGCTTTCTAATACTTCTTCGTCTGATTCATTGAACGATTTTGAAACAACCCCTTCAAATTCTCCATAACTATTAATTTCATCTTGAGTAAAAACTGAAGTTCTTGTATAACCAAAACCTAATTCTTCTCGTGTATTTTTTGTGTCTTCTGTGAATGCGGCTATTAACTCTCCCGAAAATCTACTTGACCAATTCGTGAAAGTAATTTCAAAATACTCATTTGATTCAACAATTTTTACCACATAAGTTTGTCCTACAACACCACTAAAATCTCTAACATCTGGATTGTTTCTTCTGTAAGCCTCTACAAATGGATAAAAAGATAAAGAAGTAATATCATCAGATAATGTTCCCATTGCCCATAAAGTACCTACTGGCGAACTTCCTTTTTCATCAACAATATCTTCTTCAATATGATTAAACAATCCTCTACCCGAAAGACCTGTTAATTCCAATTCGCCAGGAATAATTACATCTCTGTTTTCAATTAAAGATGCATCTGAACTGTCTAATTTTTTAAAAGAAACGGTATGTTTAGGCGGAGCAATTTCCCAACATATATCCTCTTGTAATGTAGTTACTCCTGCTGCAGTAGTAATATGAACATCTCCATCTGCATCAATTACAAATCTACGATTAGCTTCACCACTAGGCTGTTTACTATCCAGATAACTGTCAATTAAATCGGAAAACTGTTCTTCTGTAGGAATGTCTCCTCTTTCAAAAAACGTTTTTAATTTTTGTTTACTTTGTCGCATATCTTATATTTTAAGAGAGCGAATATCCAGAAAAAAGTATCATAAAGACCTTGTTTTCAAAGTCCTGTTCAGTAGTTGCAGTGTTTTTATGACGATCTAAAATAGTAACGAATACTTTTCCAAAGCATCAAAATACTTATTACCAATATAAAAGCTCCCCACATCCAGTAAGTCCCAAAAGTATTGGCTGCTATGTTTTGAGTATCCGAATTCATAACCTGTCCATCTCTTTCAAAATTTTTGGTAAACAAATAGTCTAATTGCAAGCATGTACTCAATGCACATTGTAAACCTAGGAACAAAACAGTTGTTCGCTCAACTCTTTTATTTTTAATAAACATGATCACTAAAAAACTTGCTATAAAAATTCCTAAAACAACAATTCCCCAATAAGAACGCACCCATAAAATCAATGATAATAACATAACTCCTGTTAATACTCTTAGAAAAATACTTGCATATTTTGTAGTTCTTGCAGCCATAATTAAAAGTGCACCAGAAATAGCCGGACCTAACAAGCCTCCTGCAGCTGTTAATGCTCCGCAAATATGCAATGGTAAATATTTGTTATTTAATGTTGAATACGCAACTCCACCACCATTCTCGTAAATCTCTAAATACTTAAAATCACCACCAACTAAAAGCGCTGTAAGTCCGTGACCCATTTCATGAAACCAGGTACCAAGTAAACGAAAAGGATATTGTATTTTACTAAATTCTGCTAATTGCAGTAATAAAAAAATCAACACAGCAATTACCAAAATGATATAATCTAATCTTTTATTTTTCATAATTATTTTAAGCTTTCTGTTTTTTAGAATCGGTTTACAAATCGACAAAATAGTTTTATAAACACTCTAAAAGCAATACTATTTTTGTAAAACTACGTAAAAAATACATTTTTTACTGGTAACAATCAAAAGCCAAATTACAAATGAATAGCATAGCAAGTTTACAAGATAGTTTACAAATAGAACTTAAAAATATTCTATCTTATTGGGAAGATAACACTATTGATAACTTACATGGTGGTTTTATTGGGCATATTGATTATCCAGATATCAAGCAACACAAAATGAATAAAGGAATTATTTTAAATTCTAGAATTTTGTGGTCTTTCTCAGCAGCGGCAAACCATTATAAAAATGATAAATATGCTGCTATTTGTAAACGAAGCTACAACTATTTAAAACAATATTTTAATGATGAAATTTTTGGTGGTGTCTTTTGGGAAGTTGATTATTTAGGAACGCCTACGAATAGAAGAAAACAAGTATATGCACAAGCATTTACCATTTATGCCCTTTCAGAGTATTATTTATTTTCAAAGGATGAAGAAGTAAAAAATTGGGCTATTACTCTTTTTAATTTAATAGAAGAAAAATCGTTTGATAGTAAAGATAATGGCTACATTGAGGCTTTTGCTGAAAATTGGGATGCTATTGAAGATATGCGTTTAAGTGAAAAAGATGAGAATTATGCTAAAACCATGAATACTCATTTACACATACTAGAAGCCTATACTACTTTTTATAAAATACATCCTGAAAAACAAGTAAAAGACGCTCTAATTAATTTGATAACCCTTTTTACTGACAAATTTTTAAGCAAAGACTTTCATTTTCATTTATTTTTTGATGAAAAATGGAACTTAAAAAGTTCAGTATACTCATATGGTCATGATGTTGAAACTGCTTGGCTGTTAATTGAAGCTGCAAAAGTAATTAACGAACCTTTATTACTTACTAAAATTGAACAAATTGCAGTAAAAGTAGTAGATCGCTTTATAGAAGTAGCTATGGACGAACAAGCTGGCACAAAGAATTGTATTGATTTAACAACAGGAATTGTTGATACTGATAGACATTGGTGGCCACAAGCTGAAGCTATGGTTGGAATATTTTATGTTTATAAAATCACTGAAGATGAAAAATACCATGAACTTGTACTTCGCATATGGGATTTTATAGATAAAAATGTAATAGATCATACGCATGGGGAATGGTTAGGTGTTATAGATGAAAACGGAAATCACGATCCAAAAAACGAAAAAGTAGGAATGTGGAAATGTCCTTATCACAACTCAAGAGCCTGCATTCAAATCGTAGCTATTTAATATGAATTACTCAAAAAACTAACAGTAATTCTTAATTTATCTTATTTTTTTGTCAATTTCTTTGCAAGGGAAAGAAAAAAATGACAGAATAGTATTATTATTTTCGTAATTCTAAAACTATTTTTGTTATTCCCTCATTGCTTTTTAGTCATTTTTTAATCATAAAAAATAAAAACTAAGCAAAAACAACAACCAAATATTATCTATTTCCTAAAAATAAGATGCAAAAATTACAACTTAAAGAAAAGATCGGATACGGTTTTGGCGACTTCGCTTCTTCTATGTTTTGGAAGCTTTTTACCATGTATTTAATGTTTTTTTACACTGATATTTTTGGAATTTCTGCTGCTATGGTTGGTACTATGTTTTTAGTAACTAGAGTTTTTGATGGGTTAAACGACCCAATTATGGGAGCTTTAGCAGATAGAACAGCTACAAAATGGGGAAAATTTAGACCTTACTTACTTTGGATGGCAATTCCATTTGGTGTTATAGGTACTTTAACTTTTACCACACCTGATTTTGGCAATTCTGGAAAACTTGTGTATGCATATGTAACTTATTGTTTAATGATGATTATTTACACTGCTGTAAATATTCCCTATGCATCTTTACTTGGAGTAATGACTTCTAACATTAAAGAGCGTACATCTTTGGCTACATACCGCTTTATTTTTGCTTTTGCTGGTAGTATTCTAGTACTTGCTTTAGCAGAACCTTTAGTTGAAATTTTTAGCAACTTAACAGCCACAGAAAACCCTAAGAAAGGCTGGCAATATACAGTAGCCATCTTCGGAAGTATTGCTGCAATCCTTTTTTATTTTACGTTTTTACTTACTAAAGAAAGAATTAAGCCTCCCAAAGAGCAAAAAACAGACTTAAAAGCAGATCTTAAAAACTTAGTAAAAAACAAACCTTGGTTTGTTTTATTGGGTGCAGGTGTATGCGCTTTAATTTTTAACTCTTTAAGAGACGGATCTACTATTTATTATTTTAAATATTACTTTCAAAATCAAGATGCTTTTAAACTACCAATTATAAATATTGATATTACTTACAGTACTCTGTATTTAGTTTTAGGGCAAGCTGCAAACATTATTGGTGTTGTATTAGCAAAACCTATTTCAGCAAAAATCGGAAAGAAATATACTTTTTTGTCTGCCATGATTGTAGCAGGAGTTTTAAGTTGTTTTTTCTTTTGGTTTAAAGAAAACAATGTGACGCTTATTTTCATTTTTCAATTTTTAATAAGTGTTTGTGCCGGAATTATTTTCCCGCTTTTATGGTCTATGTATGCTGATATTGCTGACTTTTCGGAATGGAAAACCAAGAGAAGAGCTACAGGACTTATTTTTTCTTCTTCTTCAATGTCGCAAAAAATGGGATGGACATTGGGTGGCGCTCTTACGGGTTGGATGTTGGCTTACTACGGATTTGAGGCAAACACAGTACAATCTGAACAAGCTAAAGAAGGTATACGAATGATGATGAGTTTTATTCCTGCCATAGGAGCCATTGGATCAGCCATTTTTATTTACTTCTACAAACTAGATGATGCTTTTGTACTAAAAATAAATAGAGAATTAACTGAAAGGAGAAAATTAGAATCTTAAAAAACATTCAAAATATTATGAAAACAAACATATTACCTCCCGAAAAGCGTCTTAAAAAAATTGTTTTAGAACAAGAAGCTTTATTACATCAGAAAAACAGTCCTATTGATGAATTCAATGGGATTTATCAACGATTTAAGTTTCCTATCATCACACCAAATCATGTGCCTTTGAATTGGCGATATGATTTGAATTTAGAAACAAATCCTAATTTACAAGAGCGCATAGGTGTAAATGCTACTTTTAATGCTGGAGCTATGAAATGGAAAGGTAATTATGTTTTATGTGTAAGAGTAGAAGGAGTTGACCGTAAATCCTTTTTTGCCATTGCAGAAAGTCCAAACGGCATTGATAACTTTAAATTTTGGGACACGCCTCTCATTCTTCCTGAAACAGAAAACCCAGATATAAACGTGTATGATATGCGTTTAATTGAACATGAAGATGGTTGGATTTATGGTATATTTTGTAGCGAAAGAAAAGATCCGGATGCTCCAAAAGGAGATACCTCAAGTGCTATTGCAAGTGCAGGAATGGCAAGGACTAAAGATTTAATAAACTGGGAACGTTTACCAGATTTAGTAACACCTTCGCATCAACAACGAAATGTTGTTTTACATCCAGAATTTGTAAATGGTAAATACTGTTTATATACACGTCCGCAAGATGGTTTTATAGAAACTGGCTCAGGTGGTGGAGTGGGCATTGGTTACACAGATTCAATGGAAAATCCGGTTATTACAGAAGAAAAAGTCGTTTTTAATAAAAGGTATCATACCGTTTATGAATTGAAAAACGGATTGGGTCCTGCACCTATAAAAACCAATGAAGGTTGGCTGCATTTGGCACACGGAGTAAGAAATACAGCTGCCGGATTACGATATGTTTTGTATTTATTTATGACAGAACTAAATGATATTACAAAAGTAAAATACCAACCCGCAGGATATTTTATGGCTCCAAACGAACACGAAATTATTGGAGACGTTGGAAATGTTTTATTTTCAAATGGCTGGATAGCCAATAATGATGGAAGCGTTTATATTTATTATGCTTCTTCTGATGTTAGAATGCATGTGGCTGTTTCTTCTATTTCTCAATTAATTGATTATTGTAAAAAAACACCAGAGGACTCATTTAGAAGTAACAGCTCTGTATCGTCTATTTTAAAGCTTATAGCCCATAATAAGAAACACGAGACAACATCAGTCATCATCTCATAATATATTTGCTTTATACGCAATAAAAAAGCCTGAGGAAATCCTCAGGCTTTTCATTAATCCAAATAACAAATTTACTAGTTATTAATTGTCCAAGAGAAATAGTATAAACTACCTATTCTACCCGAACCTGGAGCCGCTAAATATTCTTTTCCTAATAAATTAGTACCTCCAATTTTAAATTTCGATTTTATTGCTGGGATTCTATAGTTGATCTGAGCATCTAATACTGTTCTTGCATCTATATCTCCTTTTATGAATGGAGAAACCCATCTAAATTTATCTTGCCATCTAGCATTTACATTAAATCCAAAGTTTTTAAATAGATTGTTATTTCCTAATTGTACTCTAACAGTATGCTTTGGTGTATTAAAGTTAGGCTCAAAGAAACCACCATCTTTATCATCAAAAGAGAAATCGATAAAGTCATAGTTTACACCAAAATCAAAGCTATTTAATAATTTAGTACTTAAACCAACACCTACTCCGTAAGATTGAACTGTAGATTTAGCGTTAGTTACAATATTAAACTCTCTAAAGTTAGGACTTCCTCCATTGTTAGCTTCGCTATCTAATACTAAAACACCATCAATAATAAGACCCGCTTGAATATCTGGATCTGCTAATTGAGCTGCTGTTAAAGGTGTTTGTCCGAAAGGATAAACTTTACCCGCAGTTGGTGCTACAACATCTTGAAAGAACAAGAAGTCGTTGTGAACACTAAAGAAACCATTAATATCTAAATTGATGTTGTTAATATCTGTTACACCAATCATACTTCTATACCCTAATTCAACAGTTTGAACTTCTTCAGGTCTTACAGCTTCGTAATCAGATTTTATATATAAATCTCCTGTGAAACCAGAACCAACTAATACCGATCTAGTGAATAATGAGTTATTAATAATATCATTTCCAGTAATACCATCAACATTAATTCTGCTTAAGTTATCTGAAGACGTACCTACGTTTAACTTAGCTCCTCCTCCAGGAATAAATAAATACTGCTCCTGAATTGTAGGATTTCTAAATCCTGTTTGATAAGAAGCTCTTAAAATATGATCTTTATCTTCATCTATTGCATAGTTTACTGCAAAACGTGGAGAATAATTAGCGTCAAAATTTTGAGATTTATCATAACGAATAGATCCTGTTAACTTTAATCTTTCATCTAAAAACTTCTTTTGAATTTGTGTATAAATACCATACTCATCTACACGAATTCTTTCTGCTCCATCGTTAAAAATAGTTCCTTGAGAATCTGGGTTATATCTTCTAAAAGAACCACCAACTTGTACATCTGCCCATTTATCTAATAAACTAGAAAAGTTGTAGTTTCCATCTACATGAGTGTAAGAACTTCTATCGTAAATTTTACTTCCACCTTCAGTAAGTAAAGTTGATGTAACGTTATTGAACTCTCTATTAAACTCAGCAGTACCTGGTTGTATTCTTGTAGCATCAGCAGCATCTCTTGCAGCTTTTAAAGCAGCAGGATCTAAGTTAATTGTATTATCTGCATTAAATCCACCAGCATTAATTAAAGCGATTAAGTAATCGTATCCCCAAAGACCAAAGCTATTATTTTCTGCAGCCTTACTATTTAATGCTAAACCAGTTCTTGTTAAATCGTACGTATTACCTGCATCATTTCTTGTATAATAACCTCTAACATAAAAGTTATCACCTTTTACTTCTAACTTAGACTGACCGATGTAGTAATCTCTTTGTGCAAATCTAGAAGTTCCTTGGAAAATATTATCTCCTCTTGCTACTCTTCCTGCTAAGATTACTTCTAAAGACTCATCTTTAAAAGGTCTGTAGTGTAAAGATGCAGAGAACTTTAAGTTTTTAGAAGTATAATCTCTTAATAAATCTCTTTCAGCATATCCAGTTCTGTTTACAAGATATACCTCTGGTAACTGAATTCCGAAAGCAGCTCTTGTAATAGATGTTAAATTCTGAATATTTTCATCTCCATATGAGTTTACACCATCGTAACTTAAAACAGTGTTTTGCTCACCTTCAATTATTTCACTCGTATCAATTTGTTTATTTCTAGTATCATTTGCATGCCATTCTTCCGCTTCAAAATAAGAGAAGTTTACTTTTGCAGCAAAAGCATCACTAAACTTATGAGCCATACGAACAGAAACATCTTTTATAGCATTGTTACCTGCAGCATCTTGTTGAGTAAATCCACTTTTAAGTAAAAAACTAACTCCTGTAAAATCAAATGGATTTTTAGTTTTCATTAGCATAATACCGTTATAGGCATTGGCTCCATATAAAGCAGAAGATGCACCTGGTAATATTTCAACACTATGAATATCTAAATCAGAAATACCAGAAAGGTTACCTGCACTAAAGTTTAACGCAGGAGCTGCAGTATCCATACCGTCAACTAACTGTACAAATCTAGAGTTACTTAAATCAGCAAAACCTCTAGCATTTACAGACTTGTATCCGTAACTACTTTCTACAGTGTGAATTCCTTTTAAATTTGCTAAACCATCGTAAAAAGAGTTAGATGATCTTCTTTTAATTTCTGTTAACCCTAAACGCTCAATAGTTACTGGCGATTCAATAATTCTTTCAGGAACTCTCGATGCAGAAATTACTACTTGATCTAATAAGTAATTCTCTTTTAAAATTACATTTACTTTACCTTTTGCACTTACTAACGTAACACGTTCTAATTGATGACCAAAAGCTGTAACATCAATCACTTGCGGAAATTTATCTTCAACAGTAATTGTAAATTCTCCTTTAACGTTTGACAACACTACCTCTTTTTCACTTGCTATTTTTGCATTGTAAAAAGGTTCTAAGTATTCATTAAATACTACTCCACTAATTTTTACCTGCGCATAAATAAATTGCATGCACAACGTAAAAACAATCATTACTAATTGCTTCTTAAACATTATAAATTAATTTAAATTGGGAAATCTATTCTTCTAAAGAAAAGTTTATTGGAAATCCATATTTTACTGAAACACGCTCACCTTCTTTTTTACCTGGTATAAAACGTGCAAGCTTAGATACTACTCTTGTAGCCTCTTCATTTAATATTTCAGCATTTTCTGGACCTAAAGTTTTTATATTTTTAACATCGCCATTTTTGTCAATAATGAAACGAACCCAAACTTCACCTTCAATTACATCTCTAACAGCTTCACTTGGGTACTTAAAGTGTTTTTGAATATGTAACATCATTTCTGTATTGAAACAGTCTAATCTCTCACCTCTTTTAGCTTTCTTACATTTTGTAAATAATGGAATTTTATCAACATTACTAAATCGGCTAGCTTTTCTTACTTCCTCTTCAGATAAAGAATTTGTTAACGCTGCTATGTTACTAGTAGCTGTTTTTTTCTTTAATGATAATGAATTTGAAATTTGTGGTGCAGTTGCAACTTCTGATACACCAGAAGTACTTAACGAACTTCCTGATACAGATGTCATTTTTCTAGCCTCTCTTTTTTTAAGAAATCTTCTTTTTGAAGCAGATACTTTTACTGTAATCTGTCTAGTTTTCTTTCCTTTTTTTGAGCTTGAAGGTTCTATAGAACACTTCGTTATACTATTTAAACTTAAAGCTTGCTCCTCTTCAGGTGTATCACAAACCTCTTTTTGACTCACAACATTTATTGTACAACACAATACTAATAATAAAAGTATTTTCTTCATCTTCTCAGGGATTATCAAACTGTTTTTTAACAGTTTAGCTAAATTAAAGCGGCGCAAAAGTACAACTTTTTTATTTAACCAAATATTTTATTAACTATTTTTTTTAAAATATTCACATTTCTAGGGTCAAAAACGATGCCATTTTATAATATATTGTAATTATATACGTCTTATTTTGTTAAAAAATCAAAAACACACAATTAACACCTAAAAATCAACACAATACATTTTTAAAATAAAATCATCATACTGAATATTACGAATTAGTCTATTTGTTTTTCTATTTTTGATCTTAGCTAAATTTCTAAAATTCAAAAACATGAAATATTCACCAATAGCCAACGACTTATTTATTAAGAATCGTAAAAACTTTATGGCACAAATGATGCCAAATAGTTTAGCTATTTTTAATTCAAACGATATATATCCGGTTAGTGCAGATAGTACTTTACCTTTTGAACAACATAGAGACATCTTTTTTTTAAGTGGTGTAGACCAAGAAGAAAGTATTTTAGTAGTATTTCCTGATTGCCCTAAAGAAAAACTTAGAGAGGTTTTATTTTTAAAAGAAACCAACGATCATATTGCTGTTTGGGAAGGTGAAAAATTAACTAAAGAAAAAGCTTTTGAAACAAGTGGAGTAAAAACAGTTTTTTGGTTACAAGATTTAGAAAAAGTATTGGCAGAAATGATGGCATTGGCTGATACTGTTTATATAAACACCAATGAACATTATAGAGCTAAGATAGAAACTGAAACTCGCGAAGCTCGTTTTACAAAATGGTTATTAGCAAAATATCCTGCACATTCGGTAGCAAAAAGCAATCCTATTTTACAAAGATTACGTTCGGTAAAAGATCAAATAGAAATTGATTTAATGCAAAAGGCTTGTGATATTACCGAAAAAGGATTCAGACGTATTTTAAATTTTGTAAAACCAGATGTTTGGGAATACGAAATTGAAGCAGAATTTATTCATGAGTTTATAAAAAACAGATCTAAAGGGTTTGCTTATACTCCAATTATTGCTAGCGGTAATAATGCAAATGTTTTACACTACATAGAAAACAATCAGCAATGTAAAGCTGGTGATTTAATTTTATTTGATGTTGCTGCTGAATATGCAAATTATTCAAGTGATATGAGTAGAACAATACCTGTTTCTGGTCGTTTTACTGATAGACAAAAGGCAGTTTATAATGCTGTAAACAGAGTTAAAATTGATGCTACAAAAATGTTAGTTCCAGGAAATGATTGGACAGCGTATCATGTTGAAGTTGGTAAATTAATGACTTCTGAATTGCTTGGTTTAGGTTTACTTGATAAAGCAGATGTTCAGAACGAAAACAAAGATTGGCCTGCTTATAAAAAATACTTTATGCATGGTACTTCTCATCATATTGGTTTAGATACACACGATTATGGTTTATTACATGAACCAATGCAGGCAAATATGGTGTTTACTGTAGAACCTGGTATTTATCTTCCTGATGAAGGATTTGGAATTCGTTTAGAAGATGATGTAGTGATTCAGGAAAAAGGAGAACCATTCAACTTAATGAAAAATATTCCTATTGAGGCAGAAGAAATAGAAGATTTAATGAACCAGTCATAAGACTGGTTTTTTTTATCTTTGTAATACAATTGCTTTTAAATTAAGTTTTGCTATGATTGATGCTATTGATATTTACAACGTTTTATTTTTAGACATTGAAACAGTACCTCAACAAGAAGATTGGGAAAATCTTGCAGAGGAAACTCAAGAATTATACGCTCATAAAACACAATACAAACGAAAAGGAGAATTATCTGCTGAAGAATTTTATAATAATGCTGGTATTTGGGCTGAGTTTGGTAAAATCATCTGTATTTCTGTAGGTTATTTTGTGAACACTAATAATGAAATGCAATTGCGAATCACTTCTTTTTCTGGTGAGGATGAAAAGAATATTTTATTAGATTTTAAAAGTCTTTTAGACACACATTTCAATCAAAAAAAGCACTTACTATGTGCGCACAACGGTAAAGAATTCGATTTTCCATACATTGCTCGTAGAATGGTTATTCATCAAATTGAATTGCCATTAAAACTACGTTTGTTTGGTAAAAAACCTTGGGAAATTCCGCATATTGATACTATGGAATTATGGAAGTTTGGCGATTATAAACATTATACTTCTTTAAAGTTATTGACTCATATTCTCGGTATTCCATCTCCCAAACAAGATATTGATGGTAGTAAAGTAGCTGCTGTTTATTATAAAGATCAAAATTTACCTCGTATTGCAAAATACTGCGAACAAGACACCATTGCTATTGCACAAATTTTATTGCGTTTTAATAATTTACCTATCTTAGAAGAGCAAAATATTATTCGAGTTTAAAATCCATCTCAAAAAGTTAAAAAATGAAAAAAATTGTTTTAATCGTACTTTCACTAATTATTATTAGCTGTAAAACAGACATCAAAAACCCTGATTCTAAAATTACTGTTGAGGAGGGTACTAAAGTTGAAAACACCTCATCCGAAGCAATCAAAAAAACTCCAGAAAAAGTAAAAAAGAATCCTTTAATTGGGTATTGGGTTGGTTTTTTTGAAAGAAATGATGGTAATAATTATGATGAAAAAGCTGTAAACGTTGGTGGTGGTTTTGAATGGAACAGACAAAATAAAATCAACATTTCTATAGATTCTATTGCAGAAAACTTAGTGTTTGGACATAGTATTGTGGCTGGAAACGACAGACCTTTTGAAGGAACAATTGAAAAGCAAGGTGACGATTTTCATTTTAAAGTAAAAGAACCTGGCGATGATAAATATGATGGCGAATTCAATTTTACAATTTCAAACAATCAGCTTTTTGGTACTTGGGAAGCCTATAAAAACATCAACATAAAAAAGAGAAAATACACATTAGATAAAAAAGAATTTACTTACAATCCTAATACTATGTTAGATGAAACTACTATGTATGTAAAATGGAAAACAATTACTCAAGACATGGGAAATGGTAATGTTGAAAAATGGATTTCGAGTGAGTTTGCTACAGCTACAGATTTGATTTATGAAATGAATGCGTCTAATACAGTACTTTCAAAATCAGATGTTGAAAACTTAAAAAAAGGCGATTTAACTATTATTAGAAATGCTATTTATGCAAGACATGGATATTCTTTTAAAAGTAGACCTTTACGTGTGTTTTTCGATGCTCAAAGCTGGTACATTCCTGTACATACAGATATAAAAAGTGATTTTACTGATATTGAAAAGCAAAATATACAATTGCTTTTAAAATATGAGAAAAATGCAAGTGAATATTACGACTATTTCGGAAGAGGATAAATTGTAATTATGCCTCAAACATTCAATTATATTTTAAAAAGTATTTACTACGTATCGCTATTGTATTTTTCTTATTTGATGATATTAATAACAGCTCAATACGTTCCTTTAAAGTTAGATGTAGCTTTTTTAAATGTAAAAGATGATGTTATTGGTTACAAACATTATCAAATTGCCTTTTTTAGTCATGTATACACCAGTATTTTTACCTTGCTATTAGGAATTCCGCAGTTTTCATCATCTGTAAGGTTACAATTTCCAACATTGCATAAAAATCTGGGTAAACTATACATTTTACTTATCCTTTGTGTTGCCAGCCCTTCTGGACTTGTAATGGCATTTTATGCAAATGGTGGAGTGTATTCAAAGATTTCTTTTACACTACAAGCAATTCTTTGGTTTGTATTTACCTACAAAGCATACACTTTTGCAAAAGAAAAAAATTGGATACAACATAAAAAATTCATGTATAGAAGTTATGCTTTAACGCTTTCGGCTATTAGTTTGCGATTATTTAAATGGATTATTGTATCCACAATTGCCTTACCTCCAATGGATACATACAAAATTGTATCTTGGCTAGGATGGTTAGTTAATTTAATTCTGGTAGAATTATACTTAATAAATCGAGTTAAACCTTCTAAAAAAACAGTATGAAATTTGAAATTGTTCCCGTTTTAGACAAAATGCTTGAAATTTATAGCAAGCCTCGATCTCCTGAGCGTTTTAAAGAATATTTAGCCTTATTAAAAGGTGATACAAATAATGATTTAGATGTTCCTATTTCTGGATTTAATCCGATGGCTAAAGAACATGTAGTTCAGAAAATTGAGGAATTAAAAAACCTGAATGCAGAAGCTATAATAACTGATGTAATTTCTGAAATCAACACAAACATCAACCTAAAAAACAACAACACGTTTAAAATTTTCATCAATGTTGCTGACGATTTAAAGGGTGGATGGACTAATTTTTATACTACAGATTTTGACAGCAAGTTTAAATTAAATGCTTTTGTAACTAGAAACTTTTGTGTTCCTTATTTTTGGACGAGTGAAATGTATTCTGAAACATTAATTATAAAAAGAGTAAAAGAATACATATACAGAACCATTTTTTGGATAACTACGGATAAAAGGCTACAAACTTTAAATGATTTTGTTCAACAAGAATATTTCGTTCACCAAAATATAAATCCGAAGAAAGTTTCTGCAAAAATCAACTCAAAAGAAATCGACTTTTTACATTCTTATTTTGAAAAACATAAAGAAAGCACCGATTATAATCTAATTTTCAATTTTATGTATGGTGATGCTGCTTGTGAGAGTTTATCTTATCCTACTTTTGGAATTACTGGAATAACAGGTTTTGAATTAGTAAGCAGTTTGAATAAGAAGTAAGCAATTGTCAGTGATTTTAGTTCACTGTATTTCTGTATTTACACTTTTACTAAACAAAATTCGCTCATACCCAATAAACCATCCATTATACTTGTAAATCGCACTTCCATTACATTTTAGCACTATTAAACTGTTGTTTTTTAGAACTTTGATCAACAACCTCAAAACTGGTTGTATCAAATATCTCTCATTAACAAACTTAAAACAACAACAAAATGGAAACACAAGTTCAATCTCACTTAATGGTTGTAGAAAAGCTAAAAACTATTCTTTCTGAAGACCCTCAAATGGCTGAAGCATTAAACGCTTCTTTATCAATAGCAGTAAAAAAAGCAAAACAACAATTAAACTCAGATTTATATCATGCTATAGATGATGAATTAAAAGGGCATGGATGGCCAACAAATGTAGAAGAGTATTATAATTATATTGATGTTTATAATAGAATGGTGCCAAATGAAAAAAACGATCCTAACTATCCAACAGCATGGAAAAGTAACAATGAAAAGAACGGATATAACAAAAAAGTATACGATTTATTATGTCAATACTATTGGTTAATTGATCAAAAAATTCCTGGGACAGATCTTACCATGCAAAGCTATAAGAAGTTTGCAAATTGGTTGGTAGATGCAGCCAATTCTTGGGGAATTTTCTTAGATACTGAAGCATCTTTAACTCAGGATAGTTTAGATTCGTTTAGAGCCAATACAATGTATAACTTTGATTTGTATAAAGACAATATGAAAAATTGGAAAACATTCAATCAGTTTTTCTACAGAGAGTTCAATCATTCTGATCCAGAAACAGGTATTAGTCCATTACGTCCAATTGCTTCACCAAAAGACAATAAGGTTGTTGTTTCACCTGCAGATTGTACCTACAAGAAATTCTATCCTATTGATGATAAAGGAAATGTTATAGAGAAAGATAAAACTCCAGCTAAAATATGTTTAAAACATACACACACAATTGGTACTGTTGATGAGTTGTTGCAACACAGTAAATATGCTGAAAACTTTTATGGAGGAACATTTGTACATTACTTTTTAAGTCCGTTTGATTATCACCGTTTTCACACGCCAGTAGCAGGACAAGTTTTAGAAATTATTCCTGTAGAAGGAAATGTGTATTTGAATGTAGATTTAAAAGATGGTGAATGGGATGCTCCGGATGGCGCTGGTAATGGTTATGAATTTACACAGGCTAGAGGTTTAGTGGTAATGGATGGTGGACCAGAAGTAGGTAAAGTTGCTATTTTACCTATTGGAATGTGTCAGGTTTCTGGAGTTGATATGTATACAGAATTACAAGGTAAAACAGTGGTAAAAGGTCAGGAGTTTGGAAAGTTTAGATTTGGAGGTTCTGATATTATTATGTTGTTTGAAAAAGCTCCGAAAGATTTGTACATGTTTACTAAAGATCCTGGTCATAATCCAATTCATTTCCAATACGGACAGGCTTCAGTATTGTTTTAATCTGAAAATTTAAAAACCCAAACCCTTCTTATAATACAAAAAGCTCAAATCTGTTGGTTTGAGTTTTTTTGGTTAAAACTTATATTTGTTTAAAAATAAGAAAAAGGTTATGGGATTAAATATTTCAAGGATAAGTTTTCATAAAAAATTACCCTCTGTTGAACAAATTCAAAAACAATTCAAAAAACAAACTGGATTGGATATTTGGCTCAAAGCTGACATAACTTTATTAGAACTTCCTCTAGATGGTAAGTCTACTATTGAAAAATTAAGTCAAGACACTAAAAAATATGATGATTTTAAAAAGAAAAAATTTAATCAAGAATGGGAAACTATAAAAGATGAAAGTAACAAAATCAATCATATAAATAGTTTTCAATTTTACAACAACTTATTCTATGAAATAAACTTTTACATAACAGAAAAAATAATAGAAATAGAGTTTGATGCTAATCGTAATTACTTCGCTATATCATTGAATAAAACATTATTTGATTTAGGAGGCGAATTTGTTAATGATAAAAATGAACCTATAAAAAATAATACTACAATAAATCAATGGAAGAAATTAAAACATTGGAATAATTACAAGTGGTATAACAGACCAAAAAAATAGTACTCTCTCTGGTAATTACTCTTAAATGTAATAAAAAAGTCCTTGTTCCGACTTATGTTTTACTGACTATTTAAATAATAATTATGGTAGAACAAAAATTACCTCTTCCTCCTTTCAGTTTAGAAGATGCTATTATAAAAATACAAAAAGCCGAGGATGCTTGGAATTCTAAGAATCCTGAAAAGATATCAAAAGCATACTCTGTAGATAGTGAATGGAGAAATAGAGATACCTTTGTAAAAGGACGTGAACAAATTGTTGATTTTTTAACCGAAAAATGGGAGAAAGAGTTAAACTATACCTTGAAAAAAGAATATTGGGCACATACTGACAACAGAATTGCTGTTAGGTTTGAGTATGAATACCAAAACAAGGAAGGAAAATGGTTTAGGGCTTACGGTAATGAAAATTGGGAGTTTGACGAAAACGGTTTAATGAAAAAAAGATTTGCTAGCATTAACGATTTGTCTATTTCTGAAAATGAAAGAAAATTCAGCTAAATCAATAGCTAGAAATTTTAAGTCTACTTTTATAAATAACAATGATAATAAGCCTTTTTTGAGGGCTTATTTTTTTATGTTTTGTGTTCTTTTGAAATTTGTTAGAATTGTGACTTCAAAAAAGTAAACTTATATTACACATATCATAAATTATAGATTTTCATTATTTTTTCAATATAAAGCACTAATAACAATTGTAACTATTATAGAAATAACATATTTAATGACAGACGAATAACCTTAGAAAATGATAATTACTAGATAAACATGATTTTTATATAATTGAAGCAAAAATTATAAGGTGATTACGATGGGTACTACTATAAACGAAACCCAAAACTATATTTTTTTGTAACTTGCAACCTTAAAACTTGTAGTACGCAGAGTGAGTCAAAAAGAGAAAATATCGATTAAAAATTTTGAAGAGAAAAAATTCAAAATAACACTTAGTGAATTAGGTCATGATACAGAAGCTTCTTTTACACATTATTTACATAATCATAAAAATGGAGTGTCACAATTTTACAAAAATGATGCTCTGAAACATGTAAAAAGCTTATTTAAATATAAATTCCCTGAAAAAAACGTTTCAAATGAAGCTGCTGAAGAAGCTTTACAGTATTTAATTTTTCAACAAGAAAATGTTCCTTTCCCTGCTCCTAAAAAGCCTGATTTTAAATTCATTGATTTATTCGCTGGAATAGGAGGCTTTAGACTTGCTCTCCAAAATCTTAAAGGTAAATGTATTTTTACTAGCGAATGGGACAAATACTCTAAACAAACTTATCAAGCCAATTTTGGAGAAATTCCATTTGGAGATATTACAAAAAAATCAACAAAGAACTATATTCCAGATGGCTTTGATATTTTATGTGCTGGTTTTCCTTGTCAAGCATTCTCTATCGCAGGAAAAAGAGGTGGATTTGAAGATACAAGAGGAACTTTATTTTTTGATGTAGCTGAAATTATAAAAGAGAAAAAACCAAAAGCCATTTTTCTAGAAAATGTGAAAGGATTAAGAAGTCATGATAAAGGAAAAACATTAGCTACAATTCTAAATGTATTACGTGAAGATCTCGGTTATTTTATTCCTGAACCGAAGATTCTAAATGCCAAAGAGTTTGGTGTACCTCAAAATAGAGAAAGAATATTTATAGTAGGTTTCAGAAATGATTTAAAAATAACCGAATTTGAATATCCAAAACCAACAAAGAAAAAAACATCTGTCAATGACATTTTAGAAAGTGAAATTGTTTCTGTTAAATACTACTTATCTGAAACTTACATAAAGACTTTACGAAATCACAAAGCTCGACATGCTGATAAAGGAAATGGGTTTGGTTATGAAATAATTTCAAATGATGGAATTGCAAATGCTGTTGTTTGTGGAGGAATGGGAAGAGAAAGAAATTTACTGTATGATTTTAGACTAAAAGATTTTACACCTGTAACCAATATCAAAGGTAAGGTAAATAGAGAAGGAATAAGAAAAATGACTCCAAGGGAGTGGGCAAGACTACAAGGGTTTCCTGACAATTATAAAATTGTAGTTTCTGATGCTCAAGCATATAAACAATTCGGAAATTCTGTAGCTGTTCCTGCTATTCAAGCAACTGCTAAAAAAATTATAGAGAAACTTAAAAATTCATGATTACAGGAAACAAAGGGGAATGGAGTGAAATTTATACACTATTCAAATTACTTGGAGACAAAAAATTATTTCTTGGAAATAAAGACATTGAAAAATTAGAAGGAATAGTTTATCCTATTTTACGCGTTTTAAGAACCGAAAACAATGGAAGTTTCGAATATTCAATTAAAGACGAAATAATTATCATTTCTGGAGGTGAAGAAGTTCTAAAAATTGAAATTTCAGAATTTAAACAAAAAGCCAAATTCTTACTTACAAAAATAAAAGAAAACAAAGAAAGAACTTTTTCAATTCCAGAAATTGAAAAATTTATGCAATCAATTAATTGCATTTCTTTAAAAGCTAGTTCTACAGCTAAAACAGATATTACAATTGTTGTTCATGACCAAAGAACAAATCAACAACCAACATTAGGTTTTAGTATAAAATCACAGTTAGGGAGTCCTTCTACCTTACTTAATGCTGGTAAAACGACTAATTTTATTTTTAGAGTTTCTAATATAAAACTTACATCCTTACAAATAAAAGAGATTAATTCTATTACTTCTCGAAGTAAAATAATGGATAGAATAAATTTTATTTTAAACTCTAATGGTAAGTTTGAATTTGTAAAAACTGAAAAACAAATTTTTTCTAATAACTTAATTCTTATTGATAGTAGGTTACCTGAGATACTGTCTCAAATTGTTTATGAGTTTTATTCTTCTAAAAGATCGAGTATTATCGACTTAGTTGAAAAAACAAATTCTAAAAATCCATTGAACTTTGATATTTCAAATGAACATAAATTTTATCAATATAAAATTAAAAGGTTTTTAACAGATATAGCTTTAGGGATGATGCCCTCTAAAGTTTGGACTGGACAATATGATGCAACTGGAGGTTATTTGATTGTAAAAGAGAATGGGGATGTTTTGTGCTACCATATTTACAATAGAAATGAATTTGAAAACTATTTATTTAATAATACTAAATTAGATACGGCTAGTTCAAGCAGACACAATTTTGGCTCTATATACGAAGAAAATGGAGAGCTATACTTTAAACTTAACTTACAAATTAGGTTTGTGAAATAAGTAAACATAATTCACAACATATTAATTTTTTTAGACTAAAAAATCTGTATCGTTAGTAATAAGCAAAACAAACAGTATTACTAACTTGTACTGAATATGAAAAAAGAAATAAAAATAACAGACTTTCTAAGAACAGGAAAATTTGGAAACGTAGAATTACACGATTCCTATGACTCTGTTATTGAAAAACTTGGGGAACCAGATGGAAATATCAGAATAGTTAAACACAAGAGAGGAATTCACTATAGCATGTACGAGTTTGTTTTTAACAATAATAAGCTTGAATCAATTCAGAATGATAGATTTGACCCTGAATTTCCTGAACTTACCGAATTTGAAAACGATAATTTTAAAGTGAATACTGACTTTTTAAAAGCAGATAACATTAAAAAACTCAGTGAAGCTTAATCAGTTACATATTGGATACGATATTATTGACTATCATGATAGAAAAGCTATCAAAACATCAAGTAACGTTATTATTGATTTTAATGATGAATTTTGGTCTGACAAGCATAACGACTTTGTTAAAATCGATAGTATTGAAAACTATGAATTCGTTGGAATTAGGTATTTTTCTAATGATGAATAGACACTTACGCAAACATCTAGAATAACCAAAAATAAAAATCATGAAAAAACTACTAATTGCTGCTATTATTGTATTTGCTTCCTGTAAAACTGATAATAAAGAAAATCAAACAAAACAGTTAAATAAAAAAACAGAAATAGTAGAAAAAGCTCGAAAAAAAATTAATGACGCTCTTAAATTAAGCAGACAAATTAACAACGAAATTGAAATTGCAAATTCTTTATTTCAACTTTCAAAACTTGAGTTTTCATATGGTGTTCCTTTAATTGCCACAATTAGTTTAGAAAAAGCAAAAGAGATTTATAAACCTAAAGGATTAAAAACAAAGTTAGTAGAGCTTAATACTTTTGGAATTGCATTATATAAAAAAGTAGGAAATAAAGAAAAAGTTACAGAATTAATCCCTGAAATTCAATCAGGTAACTAGAGTTTCCAAATACTAAAATAGTTGAATTTCAACATTAAAAAAATAACAGATATCTTCAAAAAATTATTAAATAAAAAACATAACAGGTTGTATATTGCATCTATAGTCTTTAGCTTTTAAACGCTACAAACAAAAAATGTTAACCACAAGCAAAAAGTTTCAAAATGGAAGAAATCAAAAAGTTTATTGATAATATCTCTCCTATGAGTGATTCTGACTGGATTTTTTTCTCTTCTAAATTAAAAAAAGTAAGATTTGACAAAAATACAATAGTTTTAAAACTAGGAAAAACAGAGAAACATTTATCCTTTATTTCAAAAGGTATAATTCGTTTATACATACCTAAAGAAGAATCAGATATAACATTTGGATTTTTATTTGAAAATGAATTTGTAACAGCTTATGATTCTCTCTTAACACAAACTCCTTCTGAATACGAAATAGAAACATTGACAGAAACAATTTTATGGCAAATTTCTAATAAAGATTTACATGAAGTTTATAAAAGAACAAGCAATGGGAATATTATTGGAAGAAAAATGGCTGAAAACATGTATTTAATAAAATCAAAAAGAGAACTTTCTTTGCTAAGCAAAACTGCTGAAGAAAGATATTTAAATCTATTTTCTGACAGACCTAAATTACTAAAACAAATTCCATTAAAATACATTGCTTCATATATTGGTGTTACTCCACAAGCATTGAGTAGAATTAGAAAGCGTATTAGTTAACTTGGATTCATTTTTTTTACTTCTTCTTTTATAACCTTTGTGGTTAAACAATTAAGAAAAAACATGAAACCACTAATTGTACTTTTATTAAGTTTTACAATCTCTATTTTAGTATTTAAAATTCTCAAAAAAGAATACAATTTTGCCTTATCTGCAAGAATTGCAATGTCAATAATGCTTGTATTTACTGCTCTTGGACATTTTGTTTTCACAAAGGGAATGTCAATGATGATTCCTAAATTTGTTCCTTTTAAAGATATTTTTATTTACCTAACTGGAATTTTTGAAATTCTACTAGCAATAGGTTTACTTATTCCTAAACTAAAAGTTTTATCTGGATGGGTACTTGTAATTTTTCTTCTATTAATGCTACCTGCTAATATTTATGCTTCTATAAATAATGTAAATTATCAAAAAGGAACATTTGATGGAAATGGTCTCTCATATTTATGGTTTAGAATTCCTTTACAATTTCTATTTATAATCTGGATTTATATTAGTTCTATCAAAATTTAGAAGCTTTAAAAAAACACATATTTACTTAACCATTTATGCAAAATGATTAAAAAAAATAAGATTAACGCATAATAGAAAACTTACTTATCTCCTTTTTTTAAACATAGTTTACTATTTTCGCAAAAAAATAGCTTTCTAGCACATTAAAAAAATTCACATCTTATGAAAACACTAAAATCATCGTATTTTATTGCTTTATTGTTAACATTTATTATTTTTTCTTGTAGTAATAATGACTCTTCTGAATCAGTTATTGAAGAACCTATACAAGAAATACCTCCAATAGAATTTGATAATTCTGTTACTCCAAGCCCAGTTGATATGACAACTGATGTAGAATTACTACCTGTTCCTAAACTAAAATGGTATATAAAAAATGCCCTAAATAGCGATGATGTTAAATTCACTATTTTCTTTGGTACATCTAAAGATAATATGACTCCCATTGCAACAAATTATGCTGATAATATTTTTCAATTTGACTTTTTACTAGATCCAAAAACCACTTATTATTGGCAAGTAAGTTTTAAAAACAGAGAAAACAAAGAAATTTTCAACGCTATAAATCAGTTTGTTACAAGTGATATTAAATTTAAAGATCCTGTTATAGAACAAATAGTTCGTGATGCTCTATCTAAACAAGATGGGGAATTTACTCGAGAAGAATTAGAATCTATCACTAACCTCCCATTAACAGATAGTACAACTCCTTATTATCATGCAATGGATCCTTATGGATTACCAGAAACTCTTAGCGGTTTAGAATATTGCAAAAATTTAGATATTGCCAATTTCTATGGAAAATCATTTAGAGTTCCGTTACGAGATATCACAGCATTAAAACATTTGAAAAAGGTTACGTATTTAGATTTAACAAATAATCAAGTATCAGAGGTTGAATCAATAGGTCATTTAACTGATTTAACTTATTTAAGTTTAGCATGGAATATTGGTTTAAGAGATATTACTCCTTTAAGTAATTTGAATAAATTAAAAACCTTAAACCTTACTTATACTTATGGTTTAAAAGATTTATCTGCACTAGCTCCTTTAACTCAATTAGAGTCTCTTTATATGGCTTCTGCTGAATTTATAGAAGATGCTTCTGCAATAGGAAAATTAACCAATTTAAAAAAATTAATATTTGACTCAAATGATATTATTACTGATTTTTCTTTCTTAGAAAATTTAACTGAAATGAGAGATTTAACTATGTCTTCTAACGACAACATTGGTGACATCTCATTTTTAGCAAACATGACTAAATTAACCAGATTGAATATTAGTAGAAATAAAGTTACTGATATTTCTGTATTAGAAAATTTAACAGAGTTAGAATATTTAGTACTTAATAATCTAAAAATAGAAGACTTTACTGTATTAACTAAATTATCAAATTTAAAAGAAGTTTCGATAAGCGATGAAGTTATTGACGAAAGTAAAATTAGTATTCAAGAACTTATAGAAGCACTACCAAATACTGAATTTAAAATAAATGGTGTATCTTATACCTAAGATGCAAATTCATTATAAAAACTATTAATAAAAGCCACAACAATTATAAAAATGTTGTGGCTTTTATCTTTAAAACAATCGACTAAGCTTAAGAAAAATCAATTACATCAATTTATTGACTTAGGTCAAATAGTTTCGTTTGAAACCGCATTAGTTTTACCATTCGAAACTAAACATAGAAAACAATGGTAAGTACTGAATTAGACCGATTAAAAATATTTGGTTACAATAGTGAAGAACGACTAGAAAATGCGCTAAAAAGCCTTCAAAATGGCAAAGGAGTAGTATTAGTAGACGATTTAGATAGAGAAAACGAAGGTGATTTGATATATGCCGCTCAAAATATTACGGAAGCTCAAATGGCTTTAATGATTAGAAAATGTAGTGGAATTGTTTGCTTATGCATTACCAACAAAAGAGCCGATTTTCTTAATTTACCTTACATGGTAAAAGAAAACACTAGTAGTTTTCAAACCCCGTTTACCATTTCTATTGAAGCTAAAAAAGGTGTTACTACAGGAGTTTCTGCAAAAGATAGAGTTACCACCATTCAAACTGCTTGTAATGAATTTTCAACTAGTGAAGATTTAGCAAAACCAGGACATATTTTTCCTTTAAGAGCTAATGACAAAGGTGTTTTAAAAAGAAATGGACATACCGAAGGAAGTGTTGATTTGATGAAGTTAGCAGGTTTACAACCCAGTGCTGTGTTATGCGAATTAATGAATGAAGATGGAACAATGGCAAAAGGAGATGCTATTGTAGAGTTTGCTCAAGAACACTATTTGGTAGTGCTATCAATTCAAGATATTATTCATTATCGTAAATTTGTAAGAGACTATTCATAAATGACAAATTATACCGAACTCACAAATTTCATTAGAAGGAATATTGATATTAATGATGAAGATTTGAAAACTGTGTTGTCTTATTTTCAATCTGTACAAAAACATAAAAATGAAATTTTACTACCCAAAGGAAAAAATAGTCAGGTTAGTTATTTCGTAATAAAAGGTTGTTTAAGATTGTTTTATCTTGATGAAGAAGGAAAAGATATTACACGATATATTGCTTTTGAAAATCAGTTTGCCACAGAACTTGTTAGTTTTATTACCAATCAACCAGCTCAAGAAGCCATTCAGGTGATTGAAAATAGCGAACTTTTGTATATAACTCACGAGGATTTTAGACATTTGATGAAAATTGTCCCTGTTTGGAAAGATTTCTATAGCATTTATTTAGAAAAAGCCTACGTAAATAATGCTAAGCGATTAATTTCATTTACAACTTTAAATGCCTCTGAACGCTACAAACAATTATTCAAAATAAATCCGGATATTGTAAAACGTTTGCCGAATAAAGTTGTGGCATCTTATATTAATATATCTCAAGAAACTTTAAGCAGAATTAAAGCAAAATTCTTATTGAAAAATGAAAAAAGAGAAACAAAAAATACTTGATTTTCGTACTTCACTGTGCTGGAGTGTTTGTATTCCTAAAAATGATAATACCCTAAAAGCTTTTATTGAAGGGGCTACAATTATTGATTCTAAAGAAATAACACCTGCACAAGTTGAAAAGATCGATATAAAAAAATTAATCGATCAAATTAAGTATAGTTGGAATACTACTATTCCTAAAAATAAAATTACCATTATTGCTTTTTTTGAAGGCTATGATACTGCTTTGTCTCCAAATTTTGATACAATGAAATCTAGTAATGAAAATTATATTGAAATATCTTATTTATTTAAAGCTTTCATTTACAACAAATTTAAAATACGTCACATACATTGGTATGCTCAAATTGACACTTATGCTTATAGAAAACATATGGACTGGATGACTGCATTTACACTTCTATTAGAAGAGTTTTATACTGATTTCTCAGTAGAAGATTATAAAAAAGCAAGGCGTTTCCGTGGCATTTCCCCCATTAAGGAAACAAATAACAATCTTGATGATTATAACTTTACAGATTTCACAATAAAGAGTAATCCTGAAAAATCAATTATTATTAATGGTGAAAAAATTGAAAAAGGAACTATAATTCAATTAGGTGATTTAGTTAAAGAAGATTACAAAAAAGCTTTTCATTATGATCTTAGCGTAAAAGATCCTTCGTGGAGTTTGTATGAAGCTTCAGAAAATGATTTCAAATTTGTGAAATTGTGTTATTTACCCGAAGAAGAAAACGGCACATACACTGGTAATACTTTTAAACGAGCTAGAAGAATTTTTAGTGGTATTAAAACAGCTGTAAAAAACATTTGCTTAAAAGAAGGAAAAACGTATGTGTATACAGATTTTTTTGAGATTGAAATTTACGAAGCTATCAAAAACGGTGAAGTAACCATCGTTTCAAAATACAATGAAAAAGATAAAAAGCTATGCGAAATTCTTAGAGAAAATATTCAAACTGAAACAGAACACATAAAATTAGGGTTTGTTAGTTCTAAAGAAATGATGGGAGATTTTTATTGGAATTTTTTTGGTTATAGAAGCTTTCCTAAATGGATCAATTATTCGTGGACTTTTAGTGGTTGGAAAGAATTAAAAACAGGTTTATTGACCAATTATTTAGAAAAAAACAGTGATTAAGTATTTCTGTACAACCTAAATTTACTTTTATCCTTTTTAATTAAATTTACAATTAAAGAACTCTTCTATAATCAGGTTAAAATGGAAAAACTAAAGAAATGTATTCTAAGTCAAATAACCATTGACAATAACTCAATGGATAAAATTACTTCTGTTTTTAAACCTTTAACCTTACATAAAGGAGATTTTTTACTTAAAGCAGGTAAAATATGTAGGCAAATGGCTTTTATTGAGTCTGGTTACATGAGAATGTATGACATTGCAGATGGAAAAGAAATAACCTTATGGATTGGTAGTGAAAGTAAATTTATAACTTCTCTTTCAAGTTTTATTTTTCAAACTCAAAACAACTGGAACATACAAGCTATCACCAACTGTAAGCTATATACAATTAGCAGAGAAAATCATTTTAAATTGAATAAAACAATACCCAAATGGTTAGAGTTTGATAATATTTTATTAGCAAATTCTTTTGCCTTGTTAGAAAAGAAAATGTTTTCTCAACTACACACCACTGCCAAACAAAGATTTCATCATTTACTTCAAACAGAACCTGACCTTTTTAATCATGTTCCGCTACAATACATTGCATCTATGCTGGGTATTACTCCTGAATCATTAAGTAGATTAAGAAAAATGAATTAACTAACATTTGTCAAGAGAAAACTCTTTACGAATACAGAAATTTGTAGTACTTAAATTTCAAAGAAATGAATACACTACAAAAAGCGTTAACAACAAACACCTTATTTTCAGGTTTTTCAGGAATTATCCTGATTTTATGTAACCATCAAATAGCTGATTTATTTGGCATTACAAATACCATTGTTTTTTTAATTATCGGATTGGTATTAATTTATTTTTCACTGACAATATGGTACGAAATAAAAAAGCAAAGAAAACTTGCCGTTTTATGGATTATTGTTCAGGACTATGCTTGGGTTTTGGGAAGTATAATACTTTTAATTTTTAATCCTTTTCACGTAACTCAAACAGGAAATATTATCATTGGAATTATTGCCTTTATTGTATTGTTATTAGGAATTACTCAAATGATAGCGTTGCAAAAAAGAAGCTAAAGCTTTTAATAAATTTATTATCCTGTTTGTTTTTGGTAAATTACAAGACTAAACACACACTTGTAAACCAACTAATATTAATTACTGAATGCATAAAGTAGAAAAATTTTCTCCCGAAATTAATAAAGTATATTTTATAGAGCATCATACGCTTATTCATATTTTATCTGGTAAAGGAAGCATTCAAGTTGATTTTAAAAGTTATTTTGATTGGCAAGAGAAAGCTATTTTCTTAGAAAAAGGTCAGTATATTAAATTTTTGTCTGACGATTTTATAGTAAGAAGAATTGAGTTTGCTAATGAAAGTAAGTTTTACAACAATGAGGTAAGAGTGTTGTTTAAACATTTAATTTCTTTAGGTTACATCGATTTATTAGAGTGCGATGAATGCAATACTTTTTTATCTGAAAGTACTTTAAAAGAAAATTCAGCCGACATTATAGATATTTCTTCAAAACAATGGTTTTGGCAAAATCCTTTTAAAGCCAACAAAGAAGAATATCAGATTATTTTTGATGTTAAAGATATTATAGATAAAGAGTATAGTAGTAATTTAACGAGTGCCGATTTGGTGAGTTTAATTAACGATAGAGGATACAATGCCCAAACGCTTATTAAAAATAAAGTTGGGTTAACTGTAAAAAACTTAATGACTTCTAAAAAACTTCAAGAAAGTCTTAAAGAAGTTGCGTTTACCGATAAAAATATTCAGGAAATCTCTTATACATTAGGATATAAAGATGATGCTTATTTTAATAGAGTTTTTAAAAACTCCGTTGGTCAAACCCCAAAACAGTTTAGAAAAAACTTCGATTTTAAAAATAGAGATTTATTTTCTCAAGATATCATTGAACTACTACAAAAACACCATACCCAAGAACGCTCTCTTGAGTTTTACGCCAATGAAATGAATCTTTCAATAAAAGCTTTATCTAACAAAGTGAAAGCAAAAATGAATACTACTTTAGGGCAGCTTATTCGTTTAGAATTGATTAATTCAGCAAAATTAATGCTCTTAGAAGGACAATCAGTGGCAGAAATATCTAGACAATTAGGTTTTGAAGAACCCAATCACTTTTCAAGATTTTTTAAACACTATTCTAAAACAACTCCTACAGACTTCAAATTTAAAAAGTACAATTTGTAGTCCTTTTTTTGTAGCAACCAAACTTTAATTCAATCTCATCTTTGCAGTGTAATTATTAAAACACTAAACAAGATGAATATTAAAGAACAAGTACAAAAAATAGACGCAATAGTTTCACAAGGTGCCATTGTAGATGCTGTAAAACAATTCTTTGCAGAAGATGCAAACACATCAGATTACGGAAATACTGGTACCAATGGCAAATTAGAAATGGTTGCCAAAATGGAAGGTTTTGCTGGAGCAATTGCTACAGTAAACGGAATAACACATCATAACTCAATAGTTGACGGAAACGTATCTGCGTCAGAATTTACATTCGATTTTACTATGAAAGATGGCAGTAAAATTTACTGGCACGAAATCATTCGCAGAGTTTGGAATGAAGAAGGAAAGATAATTCAAGAACAATACTTTAACGCAGCATAATAATTTATAAAACTTTACACATGAAAAATATCATAAAAACAACAATCGTAGTAGTAGCTTTAATCATAAACTCAGCAGTTTTTGCTCAAGATAAAAAAGCAAATAACATAGATAATAGTAACATTGCTTTACAAGGATATAGCCCAGTATCTTACTTAGATTTAGGTTTGGCTCAAAAAGGAAATAAAAACTTTAAATCTGACTACAAAAAAGTGGTTTATTACTTTACTTCAGCAGATCAAAAAGCAGCATTCGATAAAAACCCAGATAAATATGTTCCTCAATACGGTGGTTACTGTGCATTTGGTTGCTATGCAGGTGCTAAATTTAGAGTTGACCCTAATAAATTTTTAGTAAAAGATGGAAAATACTATTTGTTTTTAAACAATGTTGAACTAGATGCTAAACAACTATGGTTAGCAGAAAACAACCATAACAAGTTAAAAAGTGTGGCTGATAAAAACTGGAAAAAACTTAGTAAAACACATAATTAAAAATTGAAGTTATGAAATTTGTAACCAAAAGAATACACGCATTTTTAGATTATCCTGTTGCAATTGCTTTAATAGCGCTTCCTTTACTACTTGGACTCGGAAAGTCTAATCCTATAGCATTACAACTTTCAATTGTAACAGGTATTGCAGCTTTTATATTAACCTTATTAACAGATCATCATTTAGGAGCTTTTAAGGTTGTTTCGTATAAAATGCATTTAATAGTAGATTTTATAGTGGCAATAGTATTTATTGTTACTCCTTTTATACTGTCTTTTAAAGGAATAGATGCTTATTATTATTGGATTAATGGGGCTGCGGTTTTAACTGTAGTAAGTTTACATAAATCGGAAATAGCCGTGTAATACTATATTTTAGTTAGTATTTATTAATAATAGTGATTTGGAAAAATTATTCAAATCACTATTTTTTATTGTTATCAATCCAATGATTTGAAAATGGATAATATTTGTTTTATTTGTATGAGTGTTATGAAAATAGTTGGGCTAAAACTAAGTAAAGCGACTTGTCTTTAAAAAATTATCAATTGAGAAATCTAAAAATATGAACAAAGAAATATTTAAAACAATCCCTCTAGACGATATATCGAAGCTTTATTATTCTGATAAAATAAAAGAATTTGATTTTTCTGAAATTGATTTTCAAAAGATTTGGGATACTCATCCAGAAGAATTCCACACTGTTAAAATGTATGGAAAAGAAATTTTAACTCCCAGATGGCAACAAGCATATGGAAAAAACTATAATTATTCTGGATCTAGAAATAACGCATTACCAATTCCTGAAATTTTTAAAAAATTCTTAAAGTGGTCACGAGAAAATATTGATGATAAACTAAATGGGTTGTTAGTAAACTGGTATGATGGAAAGAAAAATCATTACATTGGACCTCATAGAGATGATATTAGAGATTTATCTGAAGGTACTCCAATTGTTACCATATCTTTAGGTCAAGAAAGAGTTTTTAGAATGCGAAAATATGGTGAAAAAGGATTTAAAGATATTACTATTAGAAATGGAGGTATTATTATAATTCCCTGGAAAACAAACTTAAATTGGACACACGAAGTACCTAATTTCAAAAAATATGACGGAAAAAGAATTTCTGTAACCTTGAGAGCTTATTTATAGAAAACACAAAACATGAATACAGAAATTCTACATTTTATAGATAACAATTTTACATCTGACATAAGAGAAGAAGTAATCAATCAGCTTTTATCTATAGAATTAAAGCATGTAATGGCTGAATCTACAGATAATTTGTATAATACTCGAATGGCTATTTTACATTTAGCTGATGGTAACATAAATGAAGTTATTGAATTAACTGAAAGAGCAAAAATTGATTTCCGTGATGTTATCTTGTGGGCAACTAAAAAAGACGAATAATACTTTTACATTAAATAATGACGTGTAAAAATTGTGGTAATACAGTAATTGGTAATTATTGTTCTAATTGTGGACAAAGTACCAAAGTTAATAACATTAACCTTTCTAATTTTATTACGGAAGTTTCAAATAGTGTATTTCAAATTGATAAAGGTTTCTTTTTTACCTTAAAAGAACTATTTGTAAGACCTGGGCATTCTATTAGAGAGTTTATAAATGGTAAAAGGAAAAATCATTTTAAACCAATTGCATTTATTTTAACGCTTTCAACCATTTATTTTTTAATTTCTAAAATATCAGACGGTCATACAATAATTGACAATTTTTTAGCTAGCGCTTCTGATGCTGGCGACAAACATAATTTAAATACAAGTTCCTCTAATTTAGCCAAATGGCTATCTAATAATTATGCTTACACTGCATTACTTTTACTTCCTGTTTTTTCTTTTGCTACTTATATTTCCTTCGTTGACTTCAAAAAAAATTACTTAGAACATATTGTTATTAACGCATATGTAACTGGTCAACAAACTATTTTTTACTCTTTTTTTTAATTCTTGGAGTACTAATTGACAATGAAGATACAACGACATTGTTTGCTACAATCATTGCTGTTTTATTTAATTTTTGGGTGTTTTGTCAATTCTTTTATGATAAAAGAAAGCTTTTTATAATACTAAGGCTAGTCTTAGCATATTTCATCTATTATGTATTTGTATCTTTATTACTCACGGTGTTTGTAATTGAGAGAATGATGAATCTGTAAAAAAAGAATCTAAAGATGAATAAGAGAATTTCTAGAATACCAAATGATGTACAAGATAGAGACTCTGTAGCTTGGAAAAAATTATGCGAATATGTTAACCAAGTAGCAGAAAACGGATCTGAAGAATTTGTTCCAAGAAAAGCGCTTGGTGATGAACTATTTTCTCAAATTTCCACACTCCCAGAATCCATTAAAAAGCTTAAAAAAGTAAAGAAAATGTACCTTTATGGAAGTAATTTAAAAAGGATTCCACCAGAGATTGGAGAAATGGAATCTCTTGAATATTTTGATCCGTATACCTCATATAATTTACATTGGTTTCCTTTTGAAATAACTAAGTGCAAAAACTTAATTGATAGCAGGATTAGTACAAGAGCTTTGTATGGAAATTATAAAAATAGAATGGGGTTTCCTAAACTCAATCATAATCCGGTTAGATATTTTGGTAATGAATTAAAATGCAGTGTTTGTAATAAAGATTTAACATACGAAACTACCAATCAAATGTGGATTACTGCTAAAGTAGCAACTGACATTATACCAATGCTGGCAAACCTTTGTTCTCTTAAATGTGAACAACAATTGCCTAAATCACCACAAAATTATGTTCCTGTTCCTCATAAAGGAGGCGCGAGTTTAGTACAACCTTTAGACGAAGACAGTCAGCCTGTGCAAGTACAAATAAACATGATGCAAAAAAGAGCTCAAAATATAACCGCTGAGAAACAAAAAGAAACTGAATCATCTATTTTTAAACTGATTAATAAAACCTGGAAGAGATAAAGAATATATAGCAAGAAAAGTCAAATATTCTAATGGTTAGCAACTATCTTTATCAATATGAAACAAAAAGAAACAAAAGGTTCCTATCTAGAAGCTATAAATAGAGCTATTGAATTTATAGAATCTCATACTTCAAAGAATATTAAACTAGAAGACATTGCTGCCTATTCTTTTTTATCAAAATTTCACTTTCATAGGGTGTTTAAATCCATTATTGGAAATACTGCTAAAGAATATCTAATCCGATTAAGATTAGAGAAAGCCGCACTGCAATTAAAAAATACAGAAAAAGCAATCAATGAAATAGCATATGATTGTGGCTATAATTCTCCTGAAATCTTCAATCGTGCATTTAAAGCGTTTTTTTCAACAACACCAATGCGCTTTCGTAACAATTCAAAAAAAGAAATTACTATAAAAAAGAACTTATACAGCAATATTTCTTTTGATGCCTTAAACATTACTAAGCCTGAAATTATAGAAAAAGAAAGTATGAGTTTGGCTTATATTAGACACTTTGGAAGTTATGAAACTATTGATAGTTCTTTTGAGCAATTACTTTCTTGGGCAACAACAAACCTATTACTTAAAACTCCGCACTCAACAATTGGCATTGTTCACGACAATCCGGAAATAACAGAAGAAGCGAATCTAAGATTTGATGCTTGTATAATAATATCAAAAGAAATTCAACCTCAAGGAGCAACAGGATATAAGAAAATTAAAGGCGGAAAGTTTGCTGTTTTTAAATATAAAGGATCTTTTGAATCATTCCATACTGTGTATAATTATATTTACAATTGTTGTCTTTTTGAATTTCAATGGGAATTAAGAGATGAACCTGCTTTGGAAACTTATATAAGCAAACCTCCATTTTATGGAGCTAAAGAATTAATTACAAATTTTTACTTACCCATACTTTAGCAAGAAAAGTCAATTTTAAATATTTCAAAAGGATCAAATTTGCATCAATATTAATTTAAAACATAAGAAGATGAACAAATTACCTTTTAAAACACACCTATCTCTTTTATTAATGAGTTTTATAACTTGGGGCTTTTTTGTATTGGTTGGATTCCCCGATTACGGACAAAGTTGGAGTTTTAATTTAACCGTAACAGTTGTAATTGCAATTACCATTTTTTACATTCCTTTTGGAGAATTTCTCTTAAAAAAAATGTTTCCTAGTAAAGAATACTTTAAAAACTCAATATGGTTGGCATTGTATTTAACTGTTCCATTATTTACGTACGATACTATTTTTATTAGCTTAATAGGTGGAGAAGGTTTTGCCTTTTTACCAAAATACTGGTACCTAACTTTTTTCTATTTCTCTTTTTGGATTCAGTTTCCTTTAATTGGGTTACTTCATGAAATAAACTTATTGAAAAAGAATAGTTAACATTAAAGATAGTTAGCTAAGCAACTTTTTATATATTTGTAACATGATTAATAATACATACTTTCAAATTGAGCTTACCGCAAGAAAGATTAGACAATACGGACAAAACGTATTAAAAGCTCATGGAGTAGATATTACAATAGAACAATGGTTGGTTTTAAATGTAATAAATGAGAATGAATCTATTAGTCAAATTTCAATAGGAGAAAAATTAGTAAAAGATAAGCCTACTATTTCAAGAATGGTTAATCATTTAGAAAAAAAGGAATTCATTGAAAAAACCCCTTCTCCCATTGACTCAAGAAAAGTTGAATTATCAATCTCAAAAAAAGGGAAAAATTTAATTGATACCCTGCACCCAATTATTGAAAAAATTCGTTTTTCAGGCTTAAGTAAGCTTTCTGAAAGCGAAAAAGAAAGTGTAAAAATCATTTTAGAAAAAATTCAAAAAAATTTAGATGACTAATTTTTTAACCAAACAGTTGTCTAGCTAACTATATTAATAATTCTTAAATTTAAAATCATGAAAACTAAATTTTTAACCATTTTAATTGCATTCAGTTTTATAACTTGTACAACAACAGCACAAAATAATGAAGAACAACAAGTAAAATCTGCTTTAAAATCTTATATAAATGCTGGTGATACAAACAATGTTGAAAAACTAAAACCTAATTTACATAGTGACTTTAGAGTTGTTTTATACGATGACAAAAAAGATGCTACTTCAATTCTAAACAAAGAAACCTATGTTTCTTTTATAGAGACTAAAAAATTTGGTGGTTATAAACGAAATGCTACTTATGAAAGTATTGAATTTATTGGTAAACATATGGCTACTATTAAAGCAACACTTACAAGTCCTGGAAAACCAACTTTAAAGAATTTTTATTCTCTGGTAAAGATTAAAAATAAATGGAAGGTTATTCAAGATTATGTAGTGTTAGTTCCATAAATCGATTCGGTTACCAACATGTTATTATGGACAGTAACTATGTAGTCCTATCAGTATGGAGTATTTAAAATCAAAAAGATAAACTCAAAATAGTATATTTGACTTAATACCAATCTGAAGGAAAGTACATAACTACTGTCCTTTTGTTGTTAACAACTATTGAAAATGAAAAATTGGACTACTAAAGATTTACTAAATGCAGCTTTTGATTTCAAGGGAATAGTTCCTGACTCAAGTGCATGGAACGAACAAAATTTAATTCACAATAAACCAAGGTTAATTAGATTCAGAAGATTAAACTCTTTATTTAAAGCTTTTGAATTATTTGAAGTAGAAAAACAAGAGAAAAGTATTTGGTCTATTTTTAAAGAAAAGAAAAATAATAACGATTTAAAAAAAGTTAATATATCCTCAATTTTTAACGGGAATTTCATCTTCCATAGAGGAGAATTTGAATACACAGAGATTAAGGAAATTATAGAAAAAGAGAAAGTATTTGAATCAGATAACTATAGTGGATTGAGAGATGTATACTTTTTCTATTCAAATCTGATAAAATATCGATATAAAATTGAAAATGTATTAATGCATAATAGTGGAGTTCTTGAAGCAAGCAGTTTAGGCTTCAGGTCAGTCATTTCTTTAACTGATGATTTTAATAATAACATTCGTAATAAAATTGATGAAATTGACGAGTTATTATTTCAAATTATAAATCCAAAAGGTTTGTCATTCAATGAAGAAATTCTAATTAATGAATATAACTTCCCTACTGACGATTTAGACGCTATTGACTTAGATAATTTCTAAAGTATTCTCAACATAAAACTCAAACAAATGGGACTAGACTACACTGATGGTTGTGTGAATTTTAGAGATGTAGCTGAGTTTATTAATTTAATAAAAGGAGAAAAAGTTACTCAATGAAAATTTACTGTTTAGAGGTGGAAGTATTGATTATGTTGATCAACTAAATGAAATTGGTAATGCAAAATCAATGATAAACCTAAGAAATGGAGCTGATTCTGAGTTATTTCAGATCGACTATTTTCATTTTCCAATGGCTAACAAAGTTGAAAAATATGATACTAGCCAAAAAGAAGTTAGAGTTTGGTTGAATGAAATTATAAAAACATTCGAAAATTCTAACTTAAAATTTCCTGTGTTAGTTCATTGTTTGTCTGGAAAAGATAGAACAGGTATTGTAGTTGCAGCAATACTTTTAATTATTGGAATTGAAAAAGAGATCATTATTGAAGAATACCTTTTAAGTGATGGCGAAGTAAAATTAGAATGGATACAATTAGCTTTAAACGGAATGCAAAATATTGATAATTACTTTAACAGGGTTGACTTGGAGAAAATCAGAGAAAACTTGCAAGAAACACTAATGAAACAGAAATAATCAGTTCTTTAACAGAAAGAAAGCCTCGTTTTAACAATAAATATAATAACTTTATCGTATTGGTAAAGGATATCCAAAAAGTGTAGATAAAAACTACAATCATCAATCATAAAAATGAGCGTAGTAAAAGTCCACATTATATGCTGTTTTTATTGCTTTTGTTATTGTTAAAAGCACTAAAACAACATCTCATGCTTTTTGACTAACTTTACACCCGAAAGTCCCCTTATAATTATATAAATCTATACCCAAAAAATGAGTCAGAAGTTGTGCAAAACCAGAATTTTTATTAAAAATAAACTACTATTTTTTTTCGGAGTTATTGGCTTTTTAATGATTTCTGCTTGTGACGAAAATCAAGAAACATTTCCTAACGATACTTTTATAACAGAAGCACTCACCTCTGCTACCACCGAACAATTAATTGGTAAATGGACTATTTCAGAATTAGAATTTGAAGGTAAAACAACTGAAGTACCAGCTTCTTTTGCAGAGTGTGGTAGAGATTTTTTTGAATTTAAAGAGAATGGTGAATACCTAGAATATTTATTTAATGACAATACAGAGTGTACGCCACAAATAAATAAGCTTAGTTGGTCTTTAACAAACGGTGTTATTAATTCAAGTAACGGTACACAAACTGATCAATTAGTAATTACTGAATTATCAGAAAATAGATTAGTGTTTAAATTTAGACTTGAAACTAGTGTAAATGGCTATCCTAAATTTTTTAAAGCAATTTGTAATCGCTATCAACCTCCAACTGAAACCGATGTTTATTCTGACAGTTTTCAATGGGATACCAATGTTGAAAATTTAGATAAAATACTTTTAAAATGGAATACTTATGAAGGTTTCAATCAATTTGATAGGTATGAAATTTATAGATTAGACGCTAATTGTAATGCTGCTAATGCTGAATTAGTTTCTACAATTACAGATGTTAATCAATCATCTTTTACAGATCTTACTCCACCTCCTTATGAAAACATTTGTTATTTCTTCAGAATATATACCAACGGAGAACTTTTAGGAGAAAGTGATACTATTACTGTAGATACAAGCCAAATAATAGTGCCTAATATTAATGCTATAACAGTAAGTAATATTAATAACTCTTTTATTGATTTAAATTGGGAACAATACCAAGGTTATTATTTTTCACATTATGAAATTGAAGCTCGTAATTACTCTTCTGGTTCTGGAGGAGGCTTTCAAGCTGTACAATTAGCAGAAATAGATAGTTTAACTACCTTAAATTATAATTGTGAATTGCCTTACTTTTCTAACCCTGTATTTGTAGTTCATGTTCATAATATTTTTGGTTCTGTGAGTCAAACAGTAATTGAAGGACAAAATCAACAAAGCACTAACTTTGTTAGAGATGAAATTTTACCAATCAATTTTATAACGTTTAGTGCATTTTCACCTAATGAAACAGTGTTATACTATTCTGATTATTCAACTTTATACCGTTATAATTATACTACTAAAACCGTTGAAGCTACGGACAATCTTAATAGCTCTTCTATTGTGTTTTTAAAAGTTTTTGAATCTAGTTACGGTACCGAAGTTATAGTGAATACAGGTAGTGAAGTAAGAGTTTATGATGCTAATTTAAACTTTAAATACAGCTTAAATATACCTGTGTTTAATATAGAGCATCTTATAAAGACCTTTAATGATTATTGGATAGTTACTGATAGAGAAAGAATATATTCACTTTATAGAACTGAAAGTAACTTAAACATAATAAGTGTTAACGATTTATACAATCAATCCTTTAGTAATAGCAGAATAAATATTATGGATATTGGACAAGATAGGATTCTTGTTGGTAATTATACACAAGCTTATGGTATACAATTATACATTAGTGGAAGCGGTGTATTATCAAATCCTACTCCAGTAAATTTAAATCCAAATTCTCAATGGAAAAACAATTCTCTGTTTTCTGAACCTAACGAGTATATTTTAAATTTAGAAGATAAAACAATACACTCAACAAATACCTATAGTTTAATTACAACATTAAATCAAAGTTTTACGCCTACAGGTATAGGCGATCGAGGATCAATTATCTTAGGAACAAATAATAATCCAGTTCCTTCAGTAAATAGTTTTCACGAAAAAAGAGTTAGAACTCTAAGTTACCCTAATTTTACTGAACAAGTATATGATACTAAAGGATATCCTCATATTATACATCAAAATCACTTAGGACAAATAATTTCTCTTTCTAAAGGATTAATCGGTAGCCTAGATTACAGCACTGTTGAGCGAGATATTTTCATTGAAATTGTTGAATAATTAACGTGTTTAGAAAAATTAAAAAAAACTTACTAACTAAAAATAGGATTAAAAAATATATAACCTACGCTATTGGAGAAATTGTTCTTGTGGTTATTGGTATTTTAATTGCTTTGCAAATTAATAACTGGAATGAACAGGCTAAAAACAATCAAATTAAAACTGTTTTTTTAAAAGATTTTATTTCTGATTTAGAAACTGACATACATGTTTTAAAAGGAAGGATTATAGATAATGAAAATAGGTTAAAAGCTATCGATTCAATATTATTCAACCTAACTAATAAAACGAAGTTATCTAATAAAAAGTTAAATCAATTCATCAATAATCATTATGAATTAGCTACCGAATCTTATTTTATTGCTGAACAATCAACCATACGACAATTTGAAACCAGTAATAATGGAAATTTAATACTACCCAAAAAGATAAAGGACAAACTATTCAAGTATTATGCTATGAATAATAGAATTGAACAAAATGATGAAAAAAGCCTTCAATTATATCAACACAATTTTATTACCAAAGACATTATTACTCCTTTTTTAAAAATAAATGCTCCTAAAATGGTTAACTTTAACTTCAATACGAAGAGTTTTGAATTACAAACATTGAAGGAAAATGAAAACTATCTTTTTGCCATAAATATTAAAAAAATTAATACTGTAAATCAAACAGGTAATTATAAACTCATCATTAATACTGCTGAAAACATCATAAAATCAATAAATACTGAATTATCTAAATGAAAATAATATGCATTTCTGATACTCATGGATTCCATCGCGGGCTAAAACTTCCGAAGGGAGACATGATAATTCATGCTGGAGATGTAACAAAAAGAGGGGAAAAAGAAGAAGTTATTGATTTTTTGAGTTGGTATCAACATCTCGATTTTAAACACAAAATATTTATTGCTGGCAATCACGATTTTTTCTTTGAAAAAGCTTCTCCTAAAGAAATTAATGAACTCATTCCCTCTGGTATTACCTATTTAAATGACACTGGTATTACAATTGAAGGAATAAAAATTTGGGGATCTCCTATTCAACCTTGGTTTTACAGTTGGGCATTTAATCGCCAAAGAGGAAAAGAGATTCAAAAACATTGGGATAAAATTCCAAACGGATTAGATATTTTAATTACACACGGACCTGCATATGGTGTTTTAGATTTAACTCAACATAACCAATCTGTTGGATGTCAAGATTTATTTAATAAAATTCGAGAAGTAAAGCCTAAAATTCATATTACTGGTCATATACATGAAGCTTATGGAAGATTAAATATGTTTGGTGTAGATTTTGTGAATGCAAGTGTGTTAAGTGTAAAATACGAATTAACCAATCCGCCAATTGAAATAGATTTTTAAAAACTACTAGAAATTTACTAATGAGCTTTCTAACTAAAATATATAGAGATAAAAATGGCATCAAAATTCATGGTATTAAACTCCCTGTAATTATTAACGATCATGGTTACTATTTGACTGAATTAATTGTTTATAAAGATGGTTTAATTGACTGTTGGGGACTTAAAAGTTTAGAACAAATTAAAGCTGAAGTTAACTCAGGGAAACTATTACAAAGTGCTCCTGATAATGTTAGCATAGAATGTGATTTAGGAACAATAAAATGCGGCAAATTCGCTGCTGAAAAAACTAATGAAGGTTTTATTAAAGAAATTGAAGATACTATTAACACACTTAATAATCGTGATACTAGAATTACAATTTGTCAAAACGCCTACAAAAACTACTTAATCAATCCTTCTAAAGAGAATTTAAATGATTTAAATGAAAAATATGATGACTTACCATCACATGAAAAAGTTTTATTCGAATACACCGAAGAAAAAGACCCTTTGTGTAAATTTATTGATGAAAAAGAAACATATACGGTTGATCGTAGGAAGCAACTTTTGAAGTTTTACTTTAAATTTGATTTGTAAAAACCCCACAAATTAAAGGAAAATTGAAAAATAGAGATTACACCCAACCTATAATTTGGAAGGGAGATTTAAATGATGATTGTACTGCTAAGTGGGCTGGTTTACTACTAAGAGCTGAATGGATGGATGACGGTTACTGGTGGTGGAGTGTTTACGACTTGTATGATAAAGAAAAGCAAATTGACTCTTCTAACGAATATAATAAACCTTATACTAATGGAGAGATTGCCAGAAAAACAGCTGAAGACAAAGCAAAAGAATTTCTAAAAAATGAATTAATTCTTAAAATTAAGGAAACGAATTCACAACTAAACATAGAGTTGTTAATTTCTGAATTGAAAACTATTGGCATTTCACCTACACAATTAATATCAACTTTAGTTAAAGATTTTAATTTTGATCTTAAAGTTGCAAAAGAAAGTGTTTTAAACTTATAACCTTAACACGATTTACAATGATTCCTTCAGAACAAAATATAAAGAGTTTGACATTTCTAATGTGTAAAATTTCATTTTATCAACCTTCTATTTTTAAGTAAGTCAATAGTTTAATTATATTTACGGACTGAAAATTAAAAAAATTGTGATGACTTCCTAGTCAAAACATTTGCTACAAACACAAAAAAGATGAGTAAAACATACGTAATTGGTGATATTCATGGATGCTATGATGAATTGATCAAACTTACCAAACAAATAGGAATAACAGACGATGATTTAATAATCTCTTTGGGAGATATCGTAGACCGAGGAAATAAATCTTTAGAAGTTTACGAATACTTTAAAAACCGTAAAAATTCAGTAGTGCTAATGGGTAACCATGAGCGCAAACATTTAAACGGAGTACTTAGCTATTCTCAAGAGATCGTTAAAGTTCAATTTAACAACAAATACAGCGAGTTTTTAAAATGGTTAAAGACTTTACCCTATTTTTATGAAACAGACACTGCAATCATTGTCCATGCCTTTTTTGAGCACGATAAAAACCTTTATCAACAAAAAGAAGAAGTATTAGCTGGTACCACTTCTGGAAGTAGGTATTTAGAAAATAAATACGAAGAAGGTACCTATTGGTCAGATTTTTATAACGGTGAAAAACCTATAATTTACGGGCATCATGTTGTTGGTGAAAATCCTAAAATAGCAAATAACACCTACGGAATTGATACTGGTGCATGTCATGCAGGAATGCTTACAGCTATTGAATTACCAGGCTTTATCATTCATCAAGTGAAAGTTGATAATGATTACTGGAAAGAAGAACAATCGAAATGGCAAGTTCCTGTATTAAAAGCTAAAAACTGGGAACACATGAAAATTGCTCAAATACATAAGCAAATAGAAAAGCTTGCTTACAAAGAAGAGCAAGATGTAAAAGATTTCTTAGAGAATCAAAAAATATGGATTAGCGAAATTGAAAAATTCATCGAAGTAATTAAAACTGAAATTGAAAAGACAACTACAAAGTTAATAGATCAATTTGCAGATAATTTTAATCAAGAAGTTTCAAAACTTAAATATAAAACATACGTTTTTAAAGCAAAATCTAATAAGTTAACCATAAACGACTTAATTAAAACGTTAGATACGCCTCAAAAAGTAATCAATTTAGCTGAAAGTTTACAAATTAAAAATATACCTTACAGGAAAAATTAATTATTTGAATATAATAGAATTATCTACAGAAGTTAAAAATTTACTCAAACAATACAATGCTCCTCAAAGGTTAATCAAACATTTAACCATTGTCAATTCAACAGCAAATTATTTAGTCCAAGAATTAAAAAAAGAATGGAATGATTTGCTGTTAAATGAAAAAGAAATTCTCTTTGGTGCTTCTACTCACGATATTGGAAAAACTATAATTACAAACGAATTATATCAAAAAGGTAAACAACATGAGCTAGAAGGTTTTAAAATTTTAAAAGAAAACGGTTATAAAGATGCCAAAGCAAGGTTTACCATAACTCATGGCAATTGGGAAGATGAGAATATTAAAATAGAAGATTTAATTGTTTGTTTATCAGATAAAATTTGGAAAGGAAAAAGAGTTCTTGATCTGGAAGAATCTATTACTCATAAAATTTCAGAATTAACTAAAACTAGTTTTTGGGAAGTATCAACAAAACTAGAAGTAATCTTAGAAAAAACTGTTATTGGAGCAGACGAAAGAATAGCTTGGCAAGGAGCTTGAATCGTTTTTTGTTTAATTCAGTATATTGGATGCTTAAATTAAAATGAATAGAAAATGCCATTTGGAATATTTAATAGTTTTTGGGATGATCATCCCAATCATTTACCTCTATTAGGTTTGAGCATTAATTCATCAAATACTGAAAGGATAAACCTTGATAAATCATTAAAAAAATTGATCAAGTCATTGCTAATAATTCATTCGAAGAAATTTATGAAGATGGCTGTAAGATATTAGCCGAATTTAATTGGCGACCTCATTTAGTACTATTTATAACCATCTTAAAATTAGAAAAACCTGAACAAGAAAAGTTTGTTCCTCTTTTATGGAAACGACTTTGTTTAGGTACATGGGTAAGCCCACAATTATTAGTAACACTATCAAATATTGATACAGACTTCAAAGAAACTTCAAAAAAGATAACTACTAATATAGGATTGCAAGAATTTAGAACACTGTATTTAAGTGAACAAGAAATAATGCAAAGAAAATTCAACTATGAAATTACTGACAGAAAAATATTAAACGCTCTCAGATATTTAACCACTGGTGAATTTTTAATTAATGAAGATGATGACAACGGAGGTTCCATTGCTAAAAACTGGAACGAAAAAGTAAACGAATTAAAAAAACTTGGTTTGATTTTGAATCAATCTTAAAACTTCAAAGATTATATATTCAATCGAAATAAGTAACTTAGTGCAGTTCCTCATTTCAGGAACATTTATTGAAAATCAACCAAATATTAATAACTAACACCAAAAATGAAAAAACCTAGTATTGCATTTAAAAATGTACTATTCATCAACATTTTACTAGTTACTTCTCTATTCTTTTTTTCCTGTGCTAAAACTGAAACTAGCGTAAAAAGTATACAGCTATCTTTTTCAACAGATCATTATAAAGAAGCTTTAGATGGAAGGCTTATTGTTTTAATCTCTAAAGATAATGCAACAGAACCACGCTTTCAACTTAGAGACGATTCTAAAACTTGTCAGGCTTTCGGAATGGATGTAAACAATTGGGAACCTGAAAAACCGATTCAATTTGACATGAAAGCTTTCGGATATCCAATTGAAAGCTTTGAAAAATTACCTTCTGGAGAATATTTTATACAAGTTTTATTTCATAAGTACGAAACATTTAATCGTGCAGACGGACATGTTGTAAAATTACCAATGGATAGAGGCGAAGGTCAACAATGGAACAAAGCTCCTGGAAACCTTTACACAACTCCACAAAAATTTACCATTACCAACGGGGAATTTCCTGCCATCAATATCAAATTAGATCAGAAAATACCTGCAATTGCTGAACCTAAAGACACTAAATACGTAAAACACATTAAAATTAAGAGTAAGTTATTAAGTGATTTCTGGGGAAGAGATATGTATTTGGGCGCACATGTATTGTTACCAGAAGGATGGGATACACATCCAAATGTAAAATATCCTCTTGCTATTATGCACGGACATTTTCCGAGTGATTTTGGAGGATTTAGAACAACTCCACCTGATGCTAATTTAAAACCAGATTACAGTGAGCGTTTTAAAGTGAAAGGCTACAACCTAATGGTACAACAAGAAGCATACGACTTTTATAAAAAATGGACAGGACCTGATTTTCCTAGAGTTATCGCTATTGAAATTCAGCATCCAACACCATATTACGACGATTCTTATGCTGTAAATAGTGAAGCTCAAGGACCTTATGGTGATGCAATTACTTATGAACTAATTCCATATATCGAAGAAAAGTTCAGAGGAATTGGTGAAGGTTGGTCTCGATTTACTTATGGTGGTAGTACAGGCGGATGGGAATCTCTTGCTGTACAAGTAAAATACCCAAAAGAATATGGAATGTGCTTTGCTGCTTGTCCAGATCCTATTGATTTTAGAGCATATTGCTTGGTAAATATTTACGAAGATAAAAATGCATACTACAAAGAAGGTGATTTCAGAAAAACCTTAGTTGCTGGTCATAGAGATTATTTAGGAAATGTAGATGCTACGTTAAAAGATATGAATTACAGAGAATTGGTATTGGGTACCAAAGGAAGATCTGGTCAACAATGGGATATTTGGGAAGCAACGTACTCTCCTATCGATAATGAAGGATATCCAAAAAGAATTTGGAATCGTTTAACTGGTGAAATTGATAAAGAAGTAGCTGAATTTTGGAAAGAAAACTACGATCTTGCTTATATTTTAAAACGTGATTGGGCTAAGCATGGTGAAGATTGGAAAAACAAAATTCATTTGTATTGTGGCGATATGGATAATTATTACTTAAACAATGCTGTTTATCTTGCAGAAGAAATCCTTTCAGAAACCACTGCTCCTTATTACAATGGTGAAGTTGATTATGGTGACAGAGCTGAACACTGCTGGAATGGTGATCATGAAAATGGAAATCATATCAGTAGACTTCGTTATCATAGCATGTTTATTAAAAAATATGTTGATAAAGTTCTAAAAGTTGCACCTAAAAATGCCGACTTAAAAAGCTGGAAATATTAAAATAAACTAAAAAGGAATGTACAAACAATGCTTAGTAATGTTTGTACATTCTTTTTTATAGATTTTAAGATCTAAAACCAAACCTAACATACTTGAAAGATTACGAAAACATACTAAATAATATTAAACGATATGTTTCTTTAAACGAAGAAGACGAACAACAATTTTCTTCCATTATAAGAACATCTAACATAAAACGTAGGCAATTTATTGTGCAACCAAATTTTGTTTGCACGCATCTAACTTATGTTTTAAAAGGCGCTTTTCGTAGTTATTTTGTAAATGATCAAGGAGTAGATCATACAATTCAATTTGCTATTGAAGATTGGTTTATTAGCGATTTTAATAGTTACATTACTCAAACACCTGCATCACTTTTTGTTGAAGCTTTAGAAAACGCTGTTATTCAACAAATATCTTATGAAGATGTAGAAAAGATTTGTGCTGAAAACCCCAAGTTTGAACGTTTTTTTAGATTAGTTGCTCAAAAGTCTTTTGCTTTTGCTCAAAGACGTGTTTTATCTAACTTAGGAAAATCTGCTGAAGAAAGATATCTAGAATTTCAAAACCTTTATCCTAGCATTGTTCAAAGAGTTCCTCAATATACATTAGCCTCTTATCTTGGTATGTCTGCTGAATTCCTAAGTAAAATTCGTAAAAGATTAGCTACAAAATCTTGAACTAGTTCAAGAGAATTTCCTAAAATAGTTCATTTTCTATCACTATAAAGTAACTCAACTTTGTAATGTCAATAAAGACATCATTTAAAACAAAGTACCATGAGTATACAAACACAAACTCCTTCTTATGCCGAAGGATTAAAAACATTACAAAACAATTTAGGAGAGATGTTACCCAAAGAAGCACTTGCTGTTTTTGAATCAGATGCAGCAACATTAAAAGCTAATTATCAATCTATTTTAAAATTAAATGTAGGAGACATAGCACCTAATTTTTCATTATTAAACGCAGTAGGAGTTGCCACTTCTTTAACATCTCTTTTAGAAAAAGGAAAAGTTGTACTTACTTTTTACAGAGGTACATGGTGTCCGTACTGTAATTTACAATTACAGCAATACCAACAAGTTTTAAAAGAAATTAATTCACTTGGTGCCAACTTAGTAGCTGTATCACCACAAACACCTGATGAATCTTTAAACATTAAAGAAAAAAATGAATTACAATTTGAAGTATTAAGTGATAATGGGAATATTGTAGCAAAACAATTTACCACTGTGTTTAAAAACGATTCAAAACCTATTGAAACCATGCATTCATTAGGTATCGATTTTAATAGTCATTACGCAGATGATTCTCAAGAATTACCAATTCCTGCTGTTTTTATTATCGAAAAAGATCAGACTATTTTATTTGCAAAAGCAATTGATGGCGATTATAAAAATCGTGTTGAAGCTTCAGAAATTATCAATTCTTTAAAAAACAAAAACTCATGAAATATTGGTTTATAACAGGAATATCTAGCGGATTGGGTAAAGCACTTGCCCAATCTGTTATGGAAAATAACGATTTTGTTATCGGAACATTTCGTAAACAATCTCAAGTAGATCATTTTAATGAAATGTACCAAGGAAAAGGTTTTGCTTACCTACTTGATATTACAAACTTTAATGAAATTGAAAATGTTGTACATGCGATTATCTCACAGTTTGGTAAAATTGATGTTTTGGTAAACAATGCTGGAGTTGGTTTTGTTGGAGCCATTGAGGAAGCATCTATAAACGAAATTAAAAATGTTTTTGAAATTAATTTATTTGGAACACTAAAACTTACCCAAGCTGTATTGCCCTTTATGCGTAAACAAAAGAACGGAAATATTGTTCAAATTTCTTCACACGGAGGAATTAAAGCCTTTGCTGGTTTTGGTATTTACAATGCTAGCAAATTTGCTTTAGAAGGGTTTAGTGAGGCTTTGGCTGAAGAAGTAAAACCTTTAGGAATTAAAGTTTTAATTGTAGAACCAGGACCTTTTAGAACAAGTTTTGCTGGAAATGGACTGATAGAAGCACAACATAAAATTGATGATTATTCAGATACGGCTGGAATATTTAGAACCAAACTTAAAAATGTTGACGGAAAACAAGAAGGTGATCCTGTAAAAGCTGCCAAAGCCATTATTAAATCTGTAAACTCAGAAAACTCAATATTAAGATTACCGCTTGGCAAAATTGCCATTAAAACTATTGGTATAAAATTAGAAAACGTAAAAACGGCTATTGAATTTTATAAAGAAATTGCTGAAGATTCGGTGTATGGTTAAACTTAAAAAAACAATACTAATAGTCTGTAAATCTTTCTTTATCAACAAACTCACAACTCTAAACAAAAAGTTAAAATTCAACAGCACTATTGTTAAATAACAAACTACAATACATTTTTTTTATACTTTTAGTGATAACCAAATAAATTTTTAACTAAAATTCATCATTATGAAAAATATTTTGAAGATCCAAGGTATTAAAGAATTAGACAAAAACAGTCAAAAAGAACTTGTAGGAGGCTTTTTAACAGAATACGTAGCTTATTGCGGTGTGGCTTCTAATGGTTTAGCTTGTTTAACTGGCTTACCTCATTGCCCAACTGGTTTCTGTGTTGGTCCTGGAGTTTGTTCTCCATCTACAAATGGATAAATCTTTTTGTTACTTTTAGAACAAAAAATAGCCATACTAAAAAGTATGGCTATTTTTATTTTAAATATATCGAGTAAACTATCCTTCCATCTTCATTGAAAGTTCAAACCAACGTTCTTCTTTGGTTTCTAAATCTTCAATAATTTTTTGAAGTTCTACGGATTTATCATTTATATCTTCTGCAGCAACTTCTCCATTAGCAAATTGCCCTTCTATTTCGTTTTTCTTCTTCTGTAATTTTTCAATATCTATTTCTAACACACCAAACTCTCGCTTCTCATTATAGCTTAACTTTCCTTTTTGAGGTGTTTTTTCTCGTTTTACAACCTCTTTCTTTTCAGTTTTAGGTTCTGGTGCTTTAGAATCTTCATAAGCTCTAAAATCAGAGTAATTTCCAGGGAAATTCTCCACAACTCCATTCCCTCTAAAAACAAATAGTGAATCTACTATTTTATCCATAAAATAACGGTCGTGAGATACCACCATTAAATTCCCAGGATAGTCTAATAAAAAGCTTTCCAATACATTTAATGTTACTACATCTAAATCGTTGGTAGGCTCATCAAGAATTAAAAAATTCGGATTTTGAATTAACACTGCACACAAATACAAACGCTTCTGCTCTCCTCCACTTAACTTTTCTACAAAATCGTATTGTTTTTTTCTATCAAACAAAAAGCGTTCTAGTAATTGAGCTGCTGAAATTTTTCTTCCTTTGGTTAACGGAATATATTCTCCAAATTCTTTAATTACCTCAATAACCTTTTGTCCTTCTTTAATTTGAATTCCTTTTTGTGTATAGTAACCAAATTTTACAGTTTCACCAACCACAATTTTACCTCCATCTAATGGAAGTTGTTCAGTAAGAATATTTAAAAACGAAGACTTTCCTGTACCATTTTTACCAATAATTCCAATTCGTTCACCTTTTTTAAACACATAATCAAAACCATCAAGAATCACCTTATCGTCAAATGATTTTTTCAACTTATGCAATTCAACAATTTTGCTTCCCAATCGTTCGATGTTAATCTCTAACTGAACTTCATGTTCGTTTCTTCGTTGATGTGCTCTTTGCTTAATTTCAAAGAAATCGTCTATTCTAGATTTAGATTTTGTTGTACGTGCTTTTGGTTGACGACGCATCCAATCTAATTCTTTTTTGTATAAACTTTTTGCTTTACTAAGATTAACTGCCTCTAAAGCTTTTCGTTCTTCTTTATTTTGTAAATAATAAGAATAGTTTCCTTTGTATTTATATAATTGTCCGTTATCTAATTCTATAATTTCATTACACACTCTCTCTAAAAAGTAACGATCGTGTGTTACCATAAACAACGTAATCTTTTCCTTTGCAAAAAATGCTTCTAACCATTCAATCATTTCTAAATCTAAATGGTTGGTAGGCTCATCAAGAATTAACAAATCTGGCTTGTTAATTAAAATAATTGCTAATCCTAATCTTTTCTTTTGCCCCCCAGATAAAACAGCCACTTTTTGCTGTAAATCGTTCAGTTTTAACTTTGATAAAATTTGCTTGTATTGCGTTTCAAAATCCCAAGCACCATGTTGTTCCATTAATTCAAAAGCCTCCTGATATGCTTCTGTATCATCAGGATTTTGAAGTGCAGCTTCGTACTTTTGAATAATCGGTAATATTTTATTTTCTGTTGAAAATATAGCTTCTTCTATTGTTTGATTCGCATCAAAACTATGCTCTTGAGACAAATAAGCAATATGAATTCCTTTTCTACTAATTACCTGACCTGTATCTGGTGTATCTTTTCCTGCTATTATATTTAAAATAGATGTTTTTCCGCTACCATTTTTAGCTACAAACGCTATTTTTTGATCTTTACTTATACCAAAAGATAAATCTTCAAACAACACTCTTTCTCCGTACGACTTTGATATATTTTCTACAGTAAGGTAATTCATTCGTTGTATTTAAGCTGTTTTTACTAGAATCGCAAAGGTAATCATTTTAAAATGTGAGCCTCTTGTAATAGTTACTTACTTCTTTTAAAAATCAAAACCAAAATTAAATAGCTGATTTAATAATATTTACAAAAAAAAGCCCAAGCGTAATGCTTGGGCTCACAATTGGCTTAATTATAAAATAACTGAAGGGTTTTTTACCTTTTAACCAACTTAGTTTTAAATCCTTCTTGTCCATCAGTAACTTCTAGCATGTAAATACCAGAACTTAAATCTGTTATATCTAATCTATCACCTGTTAAGTTTCCTTTCTTAACAACAGCACCTACGTTATTCACGATTCTAAAAGATGATAAAGTAATATCGTCTCTATTTAACTTCACTTGAATAAAATCTATAGATGGGTTAGGGTATACTAATAACTTTAACGGTTCATTATCTTCTAAAGTTGAAAAATCAGATACATCAGCGCTAGTAGCAGCTGTTGTATTGTTAGTTGTAACTGCTAAGTTATCAATAGCTATATCACTTCTCCAACCATTTCCAGTGCTACCTACAAATCTTAACTTCACTACTGCACCTGCATATGTGTTTAGGTTTACAGTAACATTGTTCCATTGGTTACCTTGATTTCCAGCATCAGTCCAAACATTTGTCCAAGTAGTTCCGTCTGTAGAAGCCTGAACTGTTAATGAACCTATATTTGTTCCAAGCATGTGGTTGCTAAATGTAAAGTTTGCAGAAGATGCTCCTGAAAGATCAAAACAAGGACTTTCTAAAATTGCTGTTGCATTAGATCCTATTTGACCTGCTCCACTTGTTGATCCTTCAATATACATGTAGAAAGATCCTTCTGTTGCAGCACTTGGTCCAGTTTCTCTTGATGGAGTTCCTCCACTATTTCTTAACCAATCTCCGTCATCTCCTCCTACTTGAGTCCATGCAGCTCCAGATTCGAAACCTTGACTGTAAGGGAAACTACTAACTGTTGAAGTACATGAAATTGGTGAAGTTGTTGTAAAACTTACTGTATTACTTGCAGCAGATTCGTTACCTGCAGCATCTTTAGCTCTAATAGAGAACGTATAACTTGTACCAGAAGTTAAACCAGTAATATTAGCTGTTGTATTAGCTACAGATCCAATATTAGTAGATCCTTGGTAAATATCATATTCAGTAACTCCTACATTATCTGTAGACGCATTCCAACTAATTGTAGCTGTTGTTGCTGTAACATTAGAAGCTTGAATATTTGTTGGTCTAGATGGAGCTTGTGTATCTGCACCACCTCCGGAAGCAGTAGTTACAGCTAAGTTATCGATTGCAATATCACTACTCCAACCATTTCCTGTAACACCTACTAATCTAATTCTAACTGTTGATCCAATATATGTTCCTAAATTAACAGCAACATCATTCCATTGATTTCCTTGACTTCCAGATTGTGTCCAAACATTCGTCCAAGTAGTTCCATCCGTAGAAACTTGAGCAGTTAAAGAACCCACATTATTACCAAACATATGGTTGCTAAATGTAAAGTTTGCTGAAGAAACTCCTGAAAGATCAAAACATGGGCTTTCTAAAATTGCAGTAGCATTTGAACCTATTTGACCTGCTCCACTAGTTGAAGCTTCTAAATACATATAGAAAGATCCTTGTGTTGCAGCACTTGGTCCTGTATTATTTGATGGAGTTCCACCACTATCTCTTAACCATTGTCCATCATCACCACCAACTTGAGTCCATCCATCTCCAGATTCAAATCCTTGACTATAAGGGAAAGTATTAACTGTTGAAGTACAAGAACCAGTTGGAGGAGGCGCTGTAGCTGTTCCTGTAAAAGTTCCAGTAAATACACCTCTACCATATGTAGATGCTATAATTCTATTTTCTGTATTATTTCCATTTACATTCCAGTAATCAAAAGAAGTAACACTAACATCACTCATTCCGTTATAAGCTTGTGTCCAATTTGGATTAGCATCGTTAAAGTTTGATGTAGACCAAACTCCTAATTGAGTTGCAATAATAGCTTCGTCTCTATCTAAAGGATTTTGTAAAATATCTCTTACAGGAATATTAGGTAAATCTCCTTCTCTACTTACCCAAGTAGTTCCTCCATTATTTGTAGACCAAACACTTACTACACCATAATTATGAATCGTTACAAAAATATCATTTTCAGTAGCTCCAAATCTTACAGAAGAAACTGACCCTACAAAAGGAGTGTTTATTTCAGTAAATGTAGCTGTTGAATTTGTAACATTAGAAAGTCTTAAAAGACTACCATTTGCTAAACCTACAAACCATCTGTTATTTGTAAAAGGTGAAGCTCTAAATGCTGTTGGTGCTGCATCTAAATTTGCATTAGTTAAAGTACCATTAGAGTTATTGGCTACATTAATACTTAAAATAGAAACAGTCACATTTCCTGCATTATCTCTTGCTGTATTATTAGAAAGTAAACGATTTGCATCACTATCAAAATCCATTTCATTTACAAATGATCCTGTGTTTTGGTTTTGTGATAAAACAGTTGCTCCTCCTTGTAATCTACTTCTTCCATTCCAAGGTAAATTGAAACGATAAATCACATTATTAGTAAAAGTAGAAATCATAAACTGACCATCTTTATCTACAAATGTGTAGAAACCATCACCATCACTAAGTTCAACTGAAGCGTTAACTCCTGCATTAGCGTTTCTGAAAGCCTGAGTTCCGTTATCTTGAGCACCTGCAGTAAAAATACCATCTCTATCTCCTCTTCCATCTGGACCAATAGCAGCTTTTACAAACTGAGTAACATTATATCCTCTATTTCTTGCATTAATTGTTCCTCCTGAATTGTTTGAATAGTAAACTCCTCCATCGTTACCAAATAACATTCTAGTAGAAGAATTATTTGCAAAAGCAATAGAGTGCTGATCGGCATGAACTAAACTTACATTTCTAAGCCCAAGGTTTCTCCACTGAGAAATTTGGTTCCAAGTAGTTCCTCCATTTGTAGTTCTAAATAAATCAATACCACCTACATATACTACATCGTCGTCGTTAGGATCTGCTTCAATAACTAAATCGTAAAAAGCTTGCCCTCTACAAAAGTCATTTGCAGGTATACCTGTATCTGCATCATTAGGTAAAGCTAATGTTCTAACAGTATTAAAGGCATTAGTAGTTTCAAAAATACGAACAGGATTCGCACGAGTTGTACCTTGTGCTAATGCATAAATTCTATTTCTATCAATAGCAGATGGCTCCAATTCAACTCTATTAGATTCTACTAATGGAGAAGCAGCAGCTTCTGTCCAAGTTCCACCGTTGTTAGAGCTAAATATTCTTCCTCCACCTTCACCTAAACCAGGACTAGTAATAGTTCCCAGCCAAAGTCTATTATCCGCACCTACTTCTAAATCATTTGGTATAAAGTAATAATTATTTCCACCAAACTCATATCTCATATTTGCACCTTCAATCCTATTCCAAGTAGTACCATTATTTGTTGAACGATACAAACCTGCAGATTGTAATCCTAACCAGTTTGTTGGATCAGAAGAATCTCCATAAACATGTGCTCCTACAGCCACAAATAATTCAGTAGAGGAACCATTATCCCAAGCTAAAATATCATTTACATAATGAATACCTGAAAGAAAAACATTTCCTGCGTTTACATTAATATCTCCGCCTCCAGCAGCAGGAATATTGATAGCTCTCCATGTAGTACCACCATCAACAGTTCTGTAAACTCCGTTACCAACAACATCTCCTGCTGTATACTGCTCACCAGTACCAACATACCAAGTGTTAGAGTTTCTTGGATCTACAGTAATTGAAGTAACTGATAAGTTTCCTGGTACATTTTGAATTCTTTGCCATTGAGAATTAGCATTGGTAATATCATTATTTACCCACAAACCTCCACTAACTCCACCAGCATATACACGTCTGTTAGTAGCATCATTCGGATCAAACATAATAACTCTAGTTCTACCTCCTACATTGTTAGGTCCTCTTTCTACCCAAGCATTATCATCATCTCCAGGTGCTCTTTGTGCTGCTCTTCTAGCCATTAACTCCTCACGAAGTTTTATTAGCTTATCATCTTCAGTTTTACCTGTAGCAGGGTTCATTGTAAGCTCCCACATTTGCTCAAAATACCTGTTTGGAGGTAAACCGTTAAGTTTTCTTGTTTTTTTGTCCCACTTTAAAGTTTCGTTGTAAGGACTGTTTTTTAGAAATTCAGCATGGATTTGCCTTTTTTCTTCAATTTCTCTTTTTTCCTTAATTGATTGGTATCCTTGATATCCGATGCTCGAAATTAGAGCCAAAGATACTCCACCAATTAAAAATTTGAAATTTTTAATCATTATTTGAAGGGTTTATATAGTTTTTATGTTTGAAAATAACTAACAAAAAAGGTTGCGTTTTTGTTAATTATTGCGCCAAATATAGATTTTTTATAATACAATCCAAAAAAAGTAGTTTTAATTTTGCAATTATTATGTTTTTTGTTTAATTTTTTTACCTTTTTTACACTTTTACCTCAAATCACTATTGATTTTTAATAAATCTATAATTTACATTAACATTTCCATAAAGCACTAAAAAAGCTTAAGCACTGAATATCAGTCAACAAAACCCGAAATTTAACTTCAAAAATTGTTTTTTTAACCTAAAAAATTTTGTTTTATTCAATATTTTAAACAAAGAGAGGGTTTGATAAAAACTCCTTTTCATTTCATTTTCAGCAATAAAAAAACCCAAACTCTAAGTTTGGGTTTTTAAAATCGGTAATCGATATAAAGGGTTTTTTATTTCTTAACCAATTTAGATTTGTGTTCTTTTTGACCATCATTAACTTCTAATACATAGATACCAGAATTTAAATTTGAAATATCAATTTGCTCAGCACTTAATTGTCCATTCTGAACTGTTTGTCCTATAGTATTAATGATTCTATAAGTACTATCAGCATTTCCTTTATTGATCATTTTAACTTGTACAAAACTACTTGCCGGATTAGGGAATGTAGTAATTTTTAACGGCTCTTCATTACCTAAAGTTTTAGCATCACTTGTAGTTGCAAAAGTTGTAAAGCTACTTGTACCAGTTGCAATAATATTAATTGTATAATCTTCAACTTCACCATCATCAAAAGTTTCACAAGCAGTTTGTGCGCTATTATACTTCATAGATACTCTCATTCTTGTTTGCCCTAATAAAGCAGAAGAAGGAACATCAACACTAGCAGATAAATCACCTGCACTAGAAGAAGAACCACTTACAACTTGCTCAGAAGCTTCAAAAGTTCCATTTTGGTTAAAGTCAATCCATACTGACCAGAATTCTGTATAAGCAGTACCACTAAATCCAGCACTAACTACCATTGAATTAGCAGAACTTCCTCTTACTAAAGAACCTACTTGAGAAGTAAAGTCTCCATAACCTCCGTTATCACCAGTAACGTTACTAATACCTCCTAATTGAACTTTATCAATCCACTCAAAAGAAGAACGGTTACCTCTAGATGTACAGTAATTAACTGGAGCTGGAGTATTTGATGTAGTTGTAAAAGATACTGAACCAGCAGAAGACTCATTTCCTGCAGCATCAACAGCTACTACTGAGAAAGTATAACTTGTTCCAGCAGATAAACCAGTAATGTTTGCTGAAGTAGCCGTTACAGTTCCAATATTTGAACTTCCTTGATATACATCATAACCAGTAACTCCTACATTATCTGAAGAAGCTGACCAACTAATTGTTGCAGTAGTTTCTGTAATACTAGATGCTTGAACATTAGAAGGAACTGAAGGCGCTTGTGTATCAGCAGTAGATCCACCACCAGCAGTTACAGCTAAGTTATCAACAGCAATATCACTACTCCATCCATTTCCTGTAGTACCAACTAATCTAATTTTTATGTTAGATCCTGCAAAACTATTTAAGTTTACAGACACATCATTCCATTGGTTACCTTGGTTACCAGATTCACTCCATACATTAGACCAGCTAGCTCCATTATTTGAAGAAACCTGAACTTGTAAAGAACCTACATTTGAACCATACATATGGTTACTGAAAGAGAAAGTAGCATTACTTACTCCTGAAAGATCGAAACATGGACTCTCTAAAATAGCAGTTCCATTTGCACCAATTTGACCTGTACTTCCATTAGAAGAAGCCTCTAAGAACATATAGAAGTTTCCTTCTGTAGCTGAACTTGGCCCTGTATTACTTGAAGGAGTAGCTCCACTATCTCTTACCCAATCTCCATCATCACCACTAACTTGTGTCCATCCTGCATTTGATTCAAACCCTTGGCTGTATGGTAAGTTTTCACATGTATCTGGTGTAGGGTTAGTTGTTCCAGAACCTTTTAAACCAGTTACAATTAAAGAGTAATTTTGACTTCCACCTGTTAAAGTTCCTTTGTTTGTTACTGTAATAGTATAAGTACCTGAAGCACCAGTTACATCAATTCTTTCATAAGGATCAACATTGTTATCTCTTCTTGTGTTAGTAGTAGCACCAGTTAACTCATATGGTAAATAAGTAGTTCCTGATTTTGTTACTCTAATATCTAGATCGTTTACTAAAACCGGAGTTGTTGAATTTACTGTTGTAGTAGCAACACCTGGTCTGTCTGTCCATGAAATAGAAGCTAATAAAGGACTAGTTCCATCAGACTCAACTGTAATAGAATATGTTTGTCCTGAATTTAATGTTAATTCCTCTATTCTTGTAGCACCTGTAGACTCGTTTGTAATAGTTTCAGCTGCTTTCTTAGCATTTAATAATCCCCATCCAAATACTGCATCAGGACCACTAACACCAGCATCATCAGCTGTATGTAAAGCTAAACCTTTTAAAGTTGCAGCTCTCATAAAACTACCATTTACATTGTTATGGTGTTGTTGTAAAATTAATAATGAACCAGCAACATTTGGCGATGCCATTGAAGTACCTGTAATAGTATTGTAAGCTGTATTACTAGTTTCATACGTAGAATATACTCCTGTACCGTTACCAGTAATATCTGGTTTGATACGGAAATCATCTGTAGGTCCTTCACTACTTGAAGAGTTAATAGCTACAGATATTAAATTACCGTTTGAATCTACGTTAGCATCTTGTGCATTTGCAACTACTAGGTTGTTTTTAGAAGTTGAATGACCTGTTAACTTATCAAATCCGTTACCTCCAGTTGGGTTTGTATTTGCAGTATTATCATTTCCATCGTTACCTGCAGCTACTACCATTAAATAGTTAGGTGCATTAAACAAAATCTCATCCCAAGCTCTTGACTCGTCAATATAACCTCCAAAGAAGTATTGTGGTAATTGAACCTGACCAGTGTTAGGGTTTCTTGCAGCAAAACCGTAAGAGTGATTAGATACTAACATACCATTTGAAGCTGCGGTTGTAGCCTCTGCTTGATCGTTGTTCCAGTCATAACCAACAGCATCTGCATGCGGAGCCATACCTTTAGCATCTGCCTGAACACCTGAAGCTATAATAGTTCCTGTAACGTGTGCTGCGTGAAAGTTTAAAGAAGAACTTCCATCACCAACAGAAAAACGGTTAGTACCTCCTGCTCCATCATACTCTTGGTGAGATGCTCTAGCAATACCACCATCCCAAACGTGTGCTGTCATACCTTGCCCCATCAAGTTTAAACCTAAAGAACCTCCACTATTTAAGTGATTTGTTCTTGTAGATCTTGCAGCGTCTACGTTAAAAGTTGAATAATAGATTGGTTTACCGTTAACTACTCTTTGTAATTCTAAAACTCGGTTGTCTTCTGTAGTAAGTTTTGTTTTCCATCCGTTTTGTTTAGCTAATTGAACAGCTTTCTGCTTTTCAGTAGCAGCTTTTTCAACAAATGTCTTTTTTAAACCTTCAAGCTTTGTCAAATTGTAATTTTTACGAATTTGATCCGCCTGCTTTTTACTTTGTGCGTGTCCTTGTATGCAAGAAGCCAACACAGCAGCAGAAAAAAGGAATTTTCCTACGTAATAGTTTCTCATTTTAAGAAGGGTTTATATGGTTATTTAGTTTTAACATAACCAACAATAAAAGTTAACTTATTGTTAATTATTTTGCCAAATATATATTTTTTTTGTTCAAACAGAAAAAAGGGTGATTTTTTTTTGCAATTTTTATCGGATTTTCTTATATTAACTTTTTTAATGAATATTTTTCAATATTTAAACCCTTTTCTTACGAATCCCACAATTAACTTACGGTAATTTTTCGTTATTCTTTGTTTATTCTGAAATCAAGACATTAAATAATTGATGTTTTGTTCAATTTAAAAATCAATTCCTCACTTCACTTAAAAATCAAAAAAAACAACTAAGTACAAAAACAACAACTTTTTAACGCAAAACTGCCTTGCTAACAATAGCTAAAAAAGCCTAAGTACAATTCAAAATTCACTAAAAAAAACAGTTGTTAAAACCATTATGATATTCGCAAACTATTAAAAAACAAAAAACCTCTTGAAACGAATTTCAAGAGGTTAAACAAAATGTGGTTAAGCTTTAAACCAAACCTTTATTTTACAATAAATCGTCGATTTGTTTTTGTAAACTCATTTTCTAATCTAAGAATATAAACTCCCGATTTAATTTGATCTACATTAATAGCTCTACTTTCATTTAAGCTTCCTTTTTCTACTACCTGACCTATCATATTAATTACCGAATATGTAGTATTAGTTAAACTTGAATTTGAACCGATTATCTTTAATAAACTTCCTTTGTTTACTGGATTTGGAGCAACCTGAACCGATGTAAACACATCCTCATCTTGATCTCCTAAAACATCTGTTCTAGTTCCAAAAGTTGTTAGTAAGAATGCTGAATTTCCACAAGATCCTTCATAAATTTTTACATTTGAGAATGTAGAATTATTACCAGAACCAGCATCATTATCATTTATAAACACTAATCTATCCATACTTCCTGTATATGAATCTCCAACAGGAATAACGTACGTTTGCGTTCCACCAGCATAATTATCAAAATTAGTAACTCCATAGTTTTGAGTACCATGTACTTTAAAGTATCTACTAGAAGTTAATGAGTTATCATTTTCAAAACCAATACCGTGAATTTCACCTTGAGATGTACTACTAAACTCAAACTCAATTACAGTATTAGCTGTTACTGTGTAATCTAAAGGAATATATTTCCAAGTATTATTTGTTAATGTTAATGAAGATCCTCCACTACCAATAGAGAAGTTTCCTGCTGAATCTTGATTAGAAAAAGAAGTGATTGTATAATCATTAAAATCTAAAGAAGCACATCCAGGATCTGGATCTCCACCTCCACCAGCAGTAATTGAAATATTATCAATTGCAATATCACTAGACCAACTTGAACCAGTAGTTCCAACAAATCTGAAGCTTACTGAGTTTTGTCCTAAATAAGAACTTAAGTTTACAGAAACATCATTCCACTGATTTCCTTTATTACCTGAATCAGACCAGATAGTTGCCCAAGCACCTCCTGTTGAAGCTTGTAATGTTAAAGAACCAACACTTGTACCATACATATGATTACTAAACGAGAAAGTAGCACTGCTTTCGCTAGAAAGATCAAAACAAGGACTTTCTAAAATAGCTGTTGCATTGTTCCCTATTTGCCCTGTACTACCATTAGTAGATGCTTCTAAGAACATATAAAAACTTCCGTTTGCCCCATTACTTGGTCCTGTACCAGAAGATGGAGTACCACTAGCATCTCTTACCCAATCTCCATCATCACCACCAACTTGAGTCCATCCCTCATTTGACTCAAAGCTTTCACTGTAAGGTAACGATTGACAAGGTACTGGTGCATCTGTAGTAAACGTTACAGAAGAACTGTATGAAGAAGTTGATCCATCAGAACAAACACTACGAACCTGTACTTCATATTGAGTAGAAGCAGATAATCCTGATAAATCAGCCGAAGTACTTGTAGCGCTACTTGTAGTCCAAGATGAAGTACCAACTTCACGATATCTTACACTGTAAGTAGCAGCAGCAACTGACGACCAGTTTACTGTAGCTTCAGTTTGAGAAACTCCTGTTACACCTACTCCAGTAGGAGTTGTTGCGTTACATACTGCAGGAGTACCTGTTACACCTGTTACAATTAATGTATAGTTTTGGCTACCTCCTGTTAAACTCCCTTTGTGAGTTACTGTAATTGTATAAGAACCAGAAGCTCCACTAATATCTACTCTTTCATAAGGATCAACATTGTTATCTCCTTTACCATTTGTAGTAACACCAGTTAATCTCCAAGGAGTGTAAGTTGTTCCTCCTTTTGTTACTCTAATATCTAAATCATTTACTAATCTTGGTGTAGAAGAGTTCGTTGCTGTAGTAGCTGTACCAGGTCTATCTGTCCAAGAAATAGAAGCATATAATGGATTTGACCCATCAGAATCTACAGTAATTGAATATGTTTGACCTGAAGTTAATGTTAATTCTTCAACTTTAGATCCATTTCCATTATTTGTAATTGCTTCAGCAGCAGCTTTAGCATTTAATAATCCCCATCCGTAAACAGGATCTGGACCAGTAGTTCCAACATCATCAGCAGTATGAAGTGCTAAACCTTTTAAAGTTGCTGCTCTCATAAAGTTACCATTCACATTGTTATAATGTTGTTGTAAAATTAATAATGAACCTGCTACGTTTGGAGAAGCCATTGATGTTCCTGTAATTGTATTATACGCAGTATTACTACTTTCATAAGTTGAATATACTCCAGTACCATTACCAGTAATATCTGGCTTAATACGGAAATCATCCGTTGGTCCTTCACTACTAGAACTATTAATAGATACTGAAAGTAAATTACCATTACTATCTATATTCGCATCTTGTGCATTTGCAACTACTAAGTTATTTTTAGCTGTAGCGTGTCCAGTTAATTTATCATAAGAACTGTTACCTCCTAATGGTGATCCGTTGTATCCGTTTTGATTTCCATCATTACCAGCAGCAACTACCATTAAGTAATTTGGCGCATTAAACATAATCTCATCCCAATTACGAGACTCAGTAATATATGCTCCAAAATAGTAATCAGGTACTAAATCTCCTCTAAAACCGTAAGAGTGATTAGAAACTAACATACCATTACCTGCAGCACCTGTAGCTTCAGATTGATCACTGTTCCAGTCATATCCTAAAGCTTTTGCATGAGGAGCCATCCCTTTTGCATCAGCTCTAACTCCAGAAGCAATAATCGTTCCTGTAACGTGAGCTGCATGGAAGTTTAATGTTGAACTATTATCTCCAATAGAAAAACGGTTATTTCCTCCTGCCCCATCATATTCTTGGTGAGAAGCTCTTGCAAGACCTCCATCCCATACGTGTGCAGTCATTCCTTGACCCATTAAATCTAAACCTAAAGAACCTCCATTATGTAAATGATTTGTTCTCGTAGATCTTGCAGCATCAACATTAAATGTAGTGTAATAAATTGGCTGGTTGTTAACTACTTTTTGTAGTTCCATATAAGTACCATCAGCATTGGTAATTTTTGTTTGCCATCCTTTTTGTTTGGCTATTCTTAAAGCTTCAGCTCTTTCTGATGCTTCTGATTTTTTTATTGCTTGTTTAAGGGTTTTAAGCTGTGTTAAATTGTAATTACTACGAATTTTTTCAACTTGATTTTTGGTTTGGGATTGTAATTGCAACGAAAACGTAAGCAATCCAGCGGAAAACAGAAGTTTTCCAAAGTAATTGATTTTCATTTTTTGAAAGGTTTTTGTGTTTATTATTAAACAATCGACACTAAAAAATTAGTTTCAATAGGATTTAAGTTAATTATTTAGGTCAATTATTGCGAATATATAATTTTTTTAACCAAACATTAAAACTATGTTAAAATTAAACAGATTCTATTTTTTTCTATTAGTTAATTAAAATCAATAGTTTTGTTTCTATGGTGGATATTAGAAATCTTTTTGTCTCTTTTAAAAAAACTACTGTTTTAAATAATATATCTTTCAAACTAAAACCCAACACAATAGTTGGCTTAGTAGGTGAAAGTGGTAGTGGAAAATCGATAACTTCAAAAGCTATTATGGGACTTCTTTCAAAAGAAGCTACAGTTAAAGGTGAAATTTTCTTGAATAAAACTGACCTTATTTCTTTACATGAAAAAGAATTTCAACAAATTAGAGGTCGTAAAATCTCCATGATTTTCCAAGAACCTATGAGTTCTTTAAACCCAAGTATGACCTGTGGAAAACAAGTTGCTGAAATTCTGAAAGCACACACTAAACTATCTTCTTCAGTAATTAAAAATGAAGTGATTAGTTTATTTGAAAAAGTAAAATTACCAAGGGCGGCACAAATTTTTGATGCATATCCACATCAAATAAGCGGTGGACAAAAGCAACGTGTAATGATTGCTATTGCCTTAGCTTGTAAACCAGATTTTTTAATAGCTGATGAACCAACAACTGCCTTAGATGTTACCGTACAAAAAGAAATAATTTTATTATTGAAAGAGATTCAGAAAGAAACCAAAATGGGAATATTATTCATTTCTCATGATTTGAATTTAGTATCTGAAATTGCTGATGAAATTATAGTAATGTACAAGGGTAATATTATTGAAAAAGGAACTGTTAACAATGTGTTTAAAAATCCGACAGAAAATTACACAAAAGCACTTATCAACTCTAAGCCTAGTTTAGATGTAAGATTTAAAAAACTTCCGACAGTTAGTGATTTTATTGCAAATTCTGTAACGAATGACTTATACACTAAAGAAGAACGAGCTAGTTTTCATGAAAAACTTTACAATAATACTCCTTTACTCGAAATTAAAAACCTACACAAAGAATATATTTCCTCTTCATTTTTATTTTCAAAACCAACTATTGTAAAAGCTGTAAATAATGTAACTTTTTCTGTATTTGAAGGAGAAACTTTAGGTTTGGTTGGAGAATCTGGTTGCGGAAAAACAACACTTGGTAGAACTATTTTACAAATAGAAAAAGCAAGTTCAGGACAAATTTTTTACAAAGGTTTTGATATTACTGAGTTAAACAAATCACAACAACAAGAATTAAAAAAGGAAATTCAACTTATTTTTCAAGATCCTTTTTCTTCTTTAAATCCAAGAATTACTGTAGGTAAAGCGATTCTTGAACCTATGGAAGTTCACCAAATTTTATCTACTAAAGAAGAAAGGATTGCTTATGTGTACGAATTATTAGAAAAAGTAGGCTTACAAAAAGAACATTTTAATCGATATCCACATGAGTTTTCAGGCGGACAAAGACAACGAATTGGAATTGCAAGAACAATAGCTTTACAACCTAAACTTATTATTTGTGATGAATCTGTTTCCGCATTAGATGTTTCTGTTCAAGCTCAAGTTTTAAATTTATTAAATGAATTAAAACAAGAATTTGGCTTTACTTATATTTTTATTTCTCACGATTTATCCGTGGTTAAATACATGTCTGATCAATTAATTGTAATGAACAAAGGAGAAATTGAAGAAATGAATGATGCCGATGAAATTTATGAAAATCCAAAAAAAACTTACACAAAATCATTAATTAACGCTATTCCCAAAGGCATTTAGTATAAAAAAGAAAAGCTCTCCTAAAAGCCTACAGATATTGAGCAGAGATAGCTAATATTCTTCTCAAGAAAAATATTAGTGGTATATTGCGTTTGTTAATCAAAAAGAGTAAAGATTTAATGAAAATAATAGTGCCTATGGCTGGTGTTGGGTCTCGATTAAGACCTCATACACTTACAACCCCTAAACCTTTAACAGTAATTGCAGGTAAAACTATTGTTCAACGCTTAGTTGAAGATATTAGCAAAGTAATAGATCAAAAAATTGATGAAATTGCTTTTGTTATTGGTCCTGCTAAAAAAGGATTTCCAGAAAGTACAGAAAAAAACCTATTAACCATTGCCGAAAATTTAGGCGCTAAAGGTTCTGTTTATGTACAAGAAGAAGCTTTAGGAACTGCCCACGCTATATATTGTGCTAAAGAATCTTTAGATGGACCTTGTGTTGTAGCTTATGCTGACACATTATTTAAAGCAGATTTTACTTTAGACACCAATGCTGATGGTGCTATTTGGGTAAAACAAGTTGAGGATCCTAGTGCTTTTGGTGTAGTAAAATTAGAGGATAATTTTATTGTTGATTTTATTGAAAAACCAAAAGATTTTGTGTCAGACTTAGCAATTATTGGTATTTACTATTTTAAAGATGGTAACAAGCTAAAAGAAGAAATTCAGTATTTGATTGATAATGATTTAAAAGAGAATAATGAATATCAATTAACAAATGTTTTAGACTCTTTAAAGGATCAAGGTGCTAAATTTGTACCTGGAAAAGTTGATGCTTGGATGGATTGTGGTAAAAAAGATCCTACGGTTGACACAAATAAGCAAGTATTAGATTTTGAGCATGCAGATGGTAATAATTTAGTAGCTAAAAACGTTGTTTTAGAAAACTCTGAAATTATTCAACCTTGTTATATTGGTGATAATGTTGTTTTAAAAAACAGTAAAATTGGTCCTCATGTTTCTATTGGAGAAAATAGTGTCGTTGAAAACGCAACAATCACCAATTCTTTGATTCAAACGAATGTAGAAATTAAAAATGCATCATTTGATAATGCAATGATCGGTAATTTTGCTAAATTTAATGGAAAATTTACATCTATAAGTATTGGTGACTATACACAACTTACATAAAAAACACATACAGCAAACAGCAAAAACATACTTTTTTGTATTGTTTTTGCTGTTTTCTTATTTCTTTTCTTTTGCACAAGATAGTATTACTCTTGAAGCTGGAATTAAGGAAAAAAAACTCGTAGAATTTGAACAAAAGTTTTTTGATGCTATTACTAATAAAGCTATTAATAATCATCAAAAAGCTATTGAAGATCTGGAAGAGTGTAATTCTATAATGCCAGAAAACAAAGCTGTATTATTTGAACTATCTAAAAACTATCTGTCTTTAAATAAGCTTCCAGAAGCAGAAGAATATGCAAATCAAGCATTAGCAATTGACAACGAAAATATTTGGTTATTAGAGCATTTAGTTTCGGTATTTAAAAAGCAAAGAAACTTTAATAAAGCCATAGAAGTTCAACTAAAAATAGGCGAGAAAAACCCAAAGAAACAAATACCTCTAGTATATTTATACTTACAAAAAGGTGATCGTAAAAAAGCTAAAAAATTACTACAAAAATTAGCTGATGCAAAATTGTTAAACTCTAGACTTTTAACTTTAAAAGCTCAGTTAAATCAAAAAAGAGCAAAACCTACAGTAGCAAAGAAAACAATTCCTGCCAACGAAAACACAGACTTAAAAGTACTTTTTAAAGAGAAAAAATCTTACAAAGTACTTTCAAAACTACTCTCTCAGTTAGATGAGAAAAATGATCGTGATTTATTATCATTTAGTGAGCAAGGAATTTCTTTATTTCCGGCACAACCTTTTGTGTATTTAATGAATGGAAAAGCTCTGAATAAAGAAAAAGAACACAAAAAAGCGATAGAAAGTTTACAAAATGGTATTGATTTTGTTATTGATGATACTCAATTAGAAAATCAATTTTATTCAGAAATTGTAAAAGCATATAAAGCCATTGGAGATGCTAAAAATGCAAATAAGTATCAGAAGAAAATTAAATAATGTATGAAGAGATTATTGGTTGCTTTTTTATTAGTAAACCTAGTATTAGTATCGTGTAAATCTACAAAAGTAGTTACTGAAAATGGAGACGTTATTAAAAGAATGTCTGCAAGAAAAATTGCTAAAAAACACCTAGCAGCTACACCTAACTTTAAAACGGCTGATGCCAAACTTAAAGTAAATTATAAAAGTAATGACGAAAAAATAGGGTTTTCAGTAAAAATGAAAATTAAAAAAGATGAAGTTATTTGGTTGAAAGGAACCAAACTCATCACTGTTTTTAAAGCTAAAATTACTCCTGAAAAAGTAAGTTTTTATTCTCCTTACAAAAAGAATTATTTTGAAGGTGATTTTTCAATGCTTAAAAAACTTTTAGGAATTGATGTAAACTTTTATCAACTACAAAACATATTACTGGGACAAGCAGTGTTTGATTTGAACGCGTCTAAACATACTTCAGAAATAAAAGGAGTTCAATATCAAGTATATCCAAAAGAGCAATCTCCCCTATTTGATCTTTTTTATTTAATAAATCCTAAGAATTATAAATTAAACAAGCAGCTTGTAGTTAATGATTTAAAAGAACAAGAATTAAGTATTACATATCCTGAATATATTAATAAAAATGAAATTCTTTTTCCTAAAACTACTAGCATTAAAGCAACAGAGAAAAATAAATTTACAAACATAGATCTTACAGTTCGCTCTATTGTATTTAATGAAGAACTGAGTATGCCTTTTAAAATACCATCAGGTTATAAAGAAATAAAACTATAGTGAAAAAGCTTTTTTACATATCTATTTTAAGTTTTCTAATGTTTGGGTTGTCATCACATGGACAATCGAGAAAACAGCTAGAAAAACGCCGCAAAAAACTTAATAGCGAAATTAAGAAATACAATAGTTTATTAGTTGAAACAAAAAAAGAGAAATCTAATGCTTTAGATGATCTTAAAGATTTAAGTCAGAAAATTACTGTTAGAGCACATTTAATAGAAACTATTGAACTAGAGAGTAAAGAACTAACTAAAGAAATTGAACAAAACGAAAAAAAGATTAGCCTTAACAATAAAGAGTTAGATGCTTTAAAAGCTGACTATGCTGATATGGTTTTTAAATCGTACAAGAGCAAATCGCAGCAAAGTAAAACAATGTTTTTACTTTCTTCTAAAAACTTTTTACAGGCTTATAAAAGAATTAAATACATAGAACAATATAAACGCTATAGAAAAAAACAAGGTGAGAAAATTATTACCAAAACTGATGATATAAAGCGTTTAAATGATTCTTTAATCAAAAAGAAAGATCAAAAGAAACAGCTAATTGCTTCAGAAAAAAATCAAAAGAAAAAAATTGAAAATGAAAAAGAAGAGCAAGAAGATTTAGTTGTAAAAATTAAAAATCAAGAAGGAAAATACAAGCGTCAGCTTCAGAAAAAAATTAGAGAAGAAAAAGCAGTTGCCAAAAAAATAGACAAAATTATTAGAGAAGCAATTGCAAAGGCTAACAAAGGAAAAAAAGGAAAAGCTAAAAAGGGAGAACTTTTATTAAACAAAAAGGAAAAAGCTTTAAAAGCTAATTTTGAACAAAATAAAGGACTTTTACCATGGCCTTTAGACGGAATTATTACTAGAAAATTTGGTGTACAACCTCACCCTACATTTAAATCTATTACAATTAATAGTACAGGTTTACATATACGTGGTAAAAAAGGTGATGTAGCTAAAAGTGTTTTTAATGGTAAAATTTTAAGCATAGCACAATCTGGAAAAGGTACTAAAAGTGTTATGGTACAACATGGTGATTACATTACCACCTACTCTAACTTAAGAGATATTTTTGTTAAAAAAGGAGACAATGTAAAAACAGGTACTTCTTTAGGAAACATTTTTACTGATAAAGTAACCGGTAAAACTCATCTGGTTTTTGTTTTGTATAAAAACACCAGTCCATTAAACCCAGCTAAATGGATAAGAACTAATTAATTATGAATAAAGCTTCTAATTTTATTATTGTTTTAGTAGCAATTATCACTGTATTGGTAATTGGTAAAGGCATTTTAATTCCTTTTCTTTTTGCTGTTATTTTTTGGTTTTTTACACGAGAAATTCGCAAATCAATTTATAGAATTCCTTTTACTAAAAAATTTATTCCTCAATGGTTAAGTAATGTAATTGTTTTTTCAATTATCATTTTAGCATTTAGTTTTGTATCTGATATTGTTACAAATAGCGTTACCGATGTTACTGATTCTTACCAAGAATACGAACCAAACGTAGAAAAGATTATTACTGAACTGGGTAATTATTTGAATGTAGATATTTTAACTTCTATAAAATCATTATTGGGCGATTTTAATTATGGTTCAGTTTTAGGTGATTTAGCTAACGGTGTTAGTGGTCTTTTAGGAGATACTTTTATGATTGTGATTTATGCCTTATTCATCTTTTTAGAAGAGCGTAGTTTTATTGAAAAGCTTTATAAAATTCTTAGTAAAGGCGATAGTTATGAAAGCATACAAATAATGTTAGACAAAATAGAAGATTCTATCTCTAGTTACTTACGGTTAAAAACCTACGTAAGCTTATTAACAGGTGTTTTAAGCTACTTTGTTTTATTAATGGTAGGTGTAGATAGCGCACCCTTCTGGGCTTTCTTAATCTTTCTTTTAAACTATATTCCTACTATTGGATCTTTAGTTGGTACTTTGTTCCCTGCTATTTTTAGTTTATTACAATTTGGAGAGCTTACCCCTTTTATAATTATTCTTGTTGCTGTTGGAGCAATTCAAGTAGTTGTAGGTAATGTTGTTGAACCTAGGTTATTCGGAAAATCATTAAATGTTAGTCCGCTAGTAACAATTCTAGCCCTTTCTGTTTGGGGAAAAATATGGGGAATTACAGGTATGGTTTTATCTGTACCTATTACAGTTATTATGATTATTGTTTTTTCTCAGTTTGAAAAAACAAGAGCTATTGCTATCATGCTTTCAGAAAATGGAGATATTGATAAAATACATCAGAAAACAACTCCTAAAAAACAATATTGATTTCTATTTAAAAATCTCACAATAAGACAAAAAAATAGCCTAAAAATGAAGATTCAAATTTTCACTTTTAGGCTTTATAACTTTATAAAAAGTATTCTTTATGAAGTAAATAGCGCTTTTAACTCTGTTGCTTCATCTGGCTTCATTTTACCAGCCAACACTAAGCTTAACTGTTTTCTTCTTAATGCACCTTCAAAACGTTGCTTTTCTAGATCTGTTTCAGGCTCTATTTTAGCAATAGGTACAGGTTTACCGGTTTCATCAACAGCTACAAACGTGTAAATTCCTTCGTTTACCTTTGTTTTTTCTCCAGATTGACGGTCTTCTATCCAAACATCTACAAATACCTCCATAGAGGATGTAAAAGCTCTAGAAACCTTAGCTTCTAATGTTACTACACTACCTACTGGTATCGATTTTGAAAAAGCTACATGATTTACAGATGCAGTTACCACAATTCTACGAGAATGTCTTCTAGCAGCAATACTACAAGCTCTATCCATTCTGGCTAATAATTCACCACCAAAAAGATTATCTAAATAATTTGTTTCTCCTGGTAAAACAAGATCGGTAAGTACTGTTAATGACTCTTTAGGAGTTTTAGTTCTCATTCGTTATTTTTTGCAAAGATACAAAACACACTAAAATTAGTGTGCTGTTCATATTAAATAAAGAAATAGAAATTAGTTGTTATTTTACAAGAATCCAAGCATCTGGAGATGTGTTACTTCTCACCTCTTCAATAACTTCTTGTGCTGCTTCTTTAGTTGCAAAGCTACCAACTGACACTTGAGTTAAGCCCCAATTATTTTTTCCTAAAATTTTAGCATCATACCCTTTAGCTTGTAACTCTTCAATCTTTTTATTAGCGTTAACTTCTGACTGAAAAGCTCCTGCTATAATATGAATTTTATGATTACTATTTTCTTTAGAAATATTGAAGTTAATTGTTGGCAATTCATCATCTATAATAAACGTAGCTTTCTGAATTTTTTGCTCAATAGCATCTTGCTCAATAGCTAACGTATTGATTTGTGAATTCTTCTGATACTGATTTACCCCAACTACACCAGCAACTAAGATAGCCGCAGCAGCAGCGTATTTTACAAATCCGAAAGATTTTCTTTCTTTTTGTAATGTTACTACTTTGCTTTCTGTAGCTTCTTCTTCAGCAACAACAGGAATTACCTCTTCTTGTACTTTTTCAATAACTGAAGCGGTAACTGGAGCTAAACCGAAAGATTCTGTTAAGAAGTTTGTTTGCTTGTTAGGCTCAAAAAACAATTGATTTTCTGAATTTTGAGATAATACACCAACACCTTCTAAAGAAATAGTTTCTGATTTTAAGTTCACATTCCATTGTAAAACAATTTCAGAAATTTGCTTATTCGCTTCTTCAAAAGATATTTTATTAGCAACAGCAACTTCATTAGCCAATAAACCATCGTTATGTTTTAATTGACTGTTAAATGAAATCTGTTTATTAGGTGGATATATTGTATCATTTTCTATTCTAGCACCAACTTTATTAGTAACAAAACCTCCAAAGTTTGGTACAATCACACAATCATATCTATATAATAAATCCTTAATATAAGTCGCTAACATCATAATTACAAAACTACTTAATTTCTTTGTGTTTTCAAAGGATAATTTAGGATTCTTGTAGATGAAAAATTGTATATTGTGCCTCAATTAATTACTTGAAAAAAAATGCTAGAAGAAGAATTATTCGCTGTACTTCGTTTACAGCGTACGCCAAAAATTGGCGATATTATTGCTAAAAAATTAATTCAGACTACCGGAAGTGCCTCACAAATTTTTAAAGAAAAGAAATCTTCCTTACTTAAAATTGATGGTATTGGTCAATTGATTGTCGATGGTTTATTAAATGAAAATTATATAAAAGCTACCGAAAAAGAATTCTCTTACATAAAAGAAAAAGAAATTGCTTATTCTTTTTATTTAAATGATAATTATCCTAAATCACTTGCAAATTGTATTGATAGCCCAATTTTGTTTTTTTATGACGGAAATATCAATTGGAATAATTCAAAAATTATTTCTGTTGTAGGAACACGTAATATGACAAACTATGGTCGTGATTTTTGTAATGAACTTATCAAAGATTTAACTCCTTACAATCCGATTATTGTAAGCGGTTTTGCTTATGGCGTTGATATTTGTGCTCATAGAGCTGCTATTGAAAATGACTTGCAAACCATTGCTGTGCTAGCTCATGGACTTGATCAAATTTATCCGAAAACTCATAAAAAATATATGAAAGATGTTATGAATAATGGTGGATTTATTTCTGAGTTTTGGCACGATGAAGATCCGATGCGTGAAAATTTTTTAAAACGAAATAGGGTAGTGGCTGGTATTTCAAAAGCAACCATCATTATTGAATCTGCGAACAAAGGAGGCTCTTTAGTAACAGCTGATATTGCGAATTCTTATCACAGAGATGTTTTTGCAGTTCCTGGCAGAACTAGCGATGTTTATAGTAAAGGCTGTAATCGTTTGATTAAAGAAAATCAGGCTCATCTATTATCTTCTGCTGAAGATATTATAACCATGCTAAACTGGGATCTTCAAAAGGAAACTAAAACCATACAACCACAATTATTTTTACAATTAACTCCCATTGAACAAAAAGTTTATGATTATCTTTTAAAAAATGGAAAACAGTTATTAGATGTAATTGCACTGAATTGTGAAATTCCTGTGTATCAGCTTTCTTCTATACTAGTACAAATGGAACTGAATGGAGTAGTGAAGCCATTGCCTGGGAAGTTATTTGAGGTGTAGGGTTTTAGTCGGAAGCTGGAAGTTAGGAGCTTGAAGTTTTTTTTCTTTTAACATAAACCCCACAGTTTTTTAAAACAGTGGGGTTACAACTTATATTACTCCACCATAAAAGTAATTGGTAATGTGTATGTAACACTAACTTTTTCTCCTTGATGTTCTCCTGCATGAAATTTTGGTAGCTTTTGCACCATTTTTAATGTATGGTTTTTTAAAGTTGGATGTGGTGCTCTTACTTTTATATCAATTACATTTCCTAAAGAATCAATTGTAAATTGAAAAGCTATCCTTTTCTTTCCTATAGACAAACCTAAGTTTTGAGCAATACTGGCATCAAAATTATTAATGACAAAATCTTTCATCTTTTCTTCAAATACCTTTTTTAATTCTTCTTTTGATACTTTTTTAGTCCCAAAAAATCTAGGTGGGGTATCTACAAAAGATATAGAAATTGGTTTATTTAGCTCTTCCGGAATTACCAATCCAAGTGTTACCATCTCTATTTCACCTTCAACAGGTATTTCTCCCATAATATCAGGTTCTTCTGGTGGTGTAAGACAGAATGTTGGAGGCTTAACTTTTAGTGAATCTTGCTTATTAATAACAGGCAATGAATCTATTTTTTGCAAACTATCAATTAATTCAACTTTTTCTATTTTCTGAATTTTGTTAGTTTCTGTTTTACAGCTAAACAACGTAGTACCCATCACTATCAATAAAATGAGTATAAATGATTTTTGAAAAGACAAATTTGTATGAAAAGTATGCTCAGGTATTTGAATAACAATACTATCTAATTGTTTTCGATAAAAATGACCACATACTTTTTCATTTTTTCTTTCTGATAAATATTCCTGAATTTCTTTAGGTGTCTTTTTTGTAAAATCTACTACAGTTTTAGCACATGATTTACAAAATTTTCCTTTTTCATTAGGTGTCATAGCATTCCAATTTTCATGACATGGCTTTGGAATAGATAATTTATAGTTTTTCATAGTTAAATAGTTTGGTTATCAGTAACAAATTCTATTCCAAAAAACATATCGTAAAATATTCGACATTATCTAAATACAAATACGTTTACAATTACACACTAAAAAACTACATACTGCCTACTAAATTGATTATTCTTTATTGTTATATTGACAACTGAAAAAACACCCTCAGTTTATGCATTCAGAAGAAAAGTTAATGTCTAAAAAGAAACCTGCGTTTCCTATTAATCATTTTTTAAACGATTATTTGGTAGAACACAGTAGAAATATAAAAATTCCTATTTTTTATGAAGATTTACTGCGTTTTCAAGGATCTGTAGTAGTGTATGATAAAAATGAAGAAGACACTTTATGGATTCGTGTGTATTATTCTGAATTTGATAGACAAGAAATCGATTTGAGTTTAAAAAAGGTATACAACATTTTACATTCTAATGGTAACGAAGACAATATTCAATACCTAAATATTGATGCGGTTGATTATTGTACCTTCGGAAACTCAAAACCTTTTAGAGTAAAAGTTCGTAATGTTTTAAATGATAACTACACGTATTTTTATGTCAAAAAAACAGATGCTTCTCGTGTATACGGACTTGAATTAGAGCATATTTTATCTCCTTACAATCTTAACTTTTTAGTGTATAAAGACACTTTAATTGAAGAACACATAGCTGGTATTCCGGGTGATACTTTTATTAAAGAAATGTTGCCAAATTGTTCTGAGCTAGAAAAGTCGCAAATAGCCAAAGAATTTGTCAAATTTAACGAGCGTTGTATGATTCGTTTATTAGGAGACATGCGTTCGTATAATTATGTAATTGTACCAACTCACGATTTTGATCATGTGGTGTATAAAATTCGTGCTATCGATTTTGATCAACAATGTTTTGAAGGAAAGTTTAAGGTTTATTATCCACAATTTTTTAAAGAAAATTATCCGATGGTAGCGCTAGTAGGAGAGAAGCTTCAAGAAAATTCTATTGAACAATACAAATTAGAAGAAAGATCTATTGTTGCTAAGCGTATTTTATCATCTGAAGATAGAATAAACGAACTCATCTTTTGTATGAAGAATGATGTAATTTCTATGGATGAAAATATTGAGTTATTAAAAATGCAGATTTACGATTTTACCAAAGATATTTCATTTAAAAAGAGTGAAAGTATGGGACAAATTTTAGAGAGAGCTCTCGATTTTGTTAGAAGAAATTATGAAGATGTTTCTACAAGATAATACCTTTTAATCTTTGAAAAATGTAATTGTAAAAGTATTTAAATACTATCTTTGGCGAGAATTTGACGTATGTCTATTCGAGTATTTTATGAAGTAATAACGTAATAAAAATGTATCGAGAACAATTTAAAGACTTCTCTATACTAAATTATTTTCCATTTTATTTCAAATAATTTCACTCGAAGTGACATTCATTTCATAAAACAATTACATTTTCAATCAAATCATGAGTAAGAAATCACTTTTTATTGCCATAGAAGGTCTGGACGGAACAGGTAAAAGTACCATTGCTAAACTATTATCTTATTTTATTCAAAACACCTTAGAGAAAAATGTAAAACTTACTTTTGAACCTCATGATCCATCTTGTGGTGGTTTGTTTATAAGACAAATTTTAGAAAAGAAAATCCGTAATTTCTCAAACGAAACATTAATGACTGCTTTTGCTGCCAATAGACTAGATCATTGTAATAGAGAAATTAACACTTGGCTTTCTAAAGAAAACAGTATGGTTATTTGCGATCGCTATTACTTATCATCATTGGTGTATCAATCTAGTGAAAAACATCCTTTTGAAGCTGTAATGAAAATAAATGAACATGCTACAAAACCAGATGTTACGCTGTTTATGAATGCCAGTAACGAGGTTTGTTATCAGAGGATGGATATTCGAAATAAACCAAAAGAGTTATTTGAAGAAGGATTAACTGAAACACGAGAAAAATACTTGAATGCTATTCAGTATTTACAAGAAGTTAAGAATGAAAAAATTCAAATAGTAGATGCTAGTGGATCTATAAAAGAAGTATTAGAGCGTGTAGTTAATGTAATTTCTGATGAATTTTCTGATCATATAAAAGCACAGTTAACTTCTGCTGTTAAGGAATATGAAATACCTTCATCAAACATATTTTCTTTAGATGGAGAAATTCCTGATTTACGTACTTCAGTTATTGAAAAAATAACAACTAATAAAGGACTTACAACTGACAATGTAAATGAGATAGTAAAAACGGAATTAGATACGTTAACTTTTACAGATAAAGGAGTCTTATTTTTAAATTATTTAGAAAACTTAGGTTATAACATTGGTGAAAAATGTTCATGGACCTCTTTAGATAGTTATAATATTGAATATACGCTTCCTGGCGGATTAACTCAAAAAGGAAAAGCATTATTAATTAACGAAAATCAACGATACGATGTTATTTTAGGAACTGCTAGTCAATTAGCTGAGCTTGAAAAAATGTCTGATTTCATGTTTATTTTTAATCCTGGACCGTCAGATTTAATTACAAAATTTTACGAGAGAGATATTATTGAATCTACTAAAGATCAATCGTTTTTATTCCCGAATATTCAGCAAATAACAGAACAAAATTTACAAGAATTCCTTGTTAAAGAATTAGTTTAAAATTTGTAGGAGAGAAGTACATTTGATATTCTCATTATATTTATAAAATGATATCGTTGTAATAAACAATCCATAAACTCGATGAACTACAAAGAAGTTATTTTATCTAATATCTGTTATACAGAACTTGTGTATGGTAGAATTAATAAAAAACTGAATTCTAAGTATTCAACTCAAGAAATAGAGGAACTTTTGCCTAGTATTATTGAGAAAACTGAGTTAACTAATTTTATTAGAAAAGGAAAGAATATCTATGTTTATAATGAAGAAGATAATCTAAGAATTACCATAAACATAAACACATTTAGAGTAATTACTGTAGATAAATTGAATCAATAATAGATATGCGATATTAGAAATTAAAAGTTATTATTGATTTTCAGGTGTAGCCTATGAGATTGAAGTTTTTTTCTTAAAATTGATCACCGATAACTGATAATTGTTCACCGAAAAAAGATTACTTCACTAAACTGCGTTCCGTTCGTAATGACATAACTAAAATATAAAGAGGTAAAAGAAAAACCTCTAACATTAAAAACTTTCAACTTTACAAACTCACTAACAACTAACCACTACATACTGATTCACTAACGTTTACTTCGTATACTTTCTATGACTACAGTAGCTAAAATTAAACCTCCACCTAAAAACGTATTTAAAGTTGGAATTTCATTCAAAAACAAAAAAGCAAGAATAATTCCGAAGATAGGTTGAACACTACTAATGATACTTGTTGTTGAGGCAGAAAAGAACTTTAACGAATACACCATTAAACTATGTCCTAGAGCCGTTGTTATTAATGCAAGCATAATTAGATACGGAAATTGAGTTTGAACGCCAGAAATATCCATAAAAAAGAGTGTAGGAGAGAGACACACTGTAATTATTACTACTTGATAAAACATTAATAACACTCCGTTGTACTGTGTCACATACTTTTTTAAGATTAAAATTCGAATAGCATAACATAAAGCTGAAATTAATCCGAATAAAATTCCTTGAACTGTTGTATTTTCAAAAGTAAAATTAGGAGATAAAATGTATAAACCTAAGAGTACCATAATACCTAAAAGAATATATATTGGATTGAATTTTACTTTCAAAAAAACTGGTTCTAAAAAGGCAATCATAACCGGAAAAGTATAGAGTGACAACATTCCTATTGCTACGTTAGATAATTTGAGCGCATAAAAATAAGTTACCCAATGTATTCCCATAAAAACTCCAGCAATAATAAATGGAACTCTATGTTTTGGAGATTTTAATTTGAAATCGATTTTTTTTAACAAACAAAACCCTCCTAACAATATCATTGCAAAAAAAGAGCGAAACCAAATAATCACTTCAGAAGGCATTGCTATATATCTACCTAAAACTCCAGATGTACTTATAAAAAAAGTAGCTAATAATAATCCTAATAAGTTTCTTGTATGATTGTTTTGCATGAAATTTGAGCTTTTTTGTTCAAAAACTCCAAAGATACAAACAGCTTTTAAAATTTAGTTTTAAAAAAACACATGAAAAACTACTTATTTTTAACTAAAAAAAATTGAAACTATCATTATAAAAAAGTAGGTTTTTAATTATTTATAAACATAGGTAAACAAACCTACAACTCCTTATTTTAAAGGGATTTAGCTCTATTTTACCACTCGTCGGATTATACTTGTATTTAGTCGATAGAACAAACGTTTGCAAACGATATTACATCCTGAAAAATAGCGATCTAAAATATCTTTGCACCGTAATCTGAAGGGTTATAGTATTTAAAATAGATAATACTTTTTTATAAAAAAGTATTTGAATAGTTTTTCATTTTAAAGTTTCCATTTTCCCCAATTTACGGAAATTTTAGATTTATTTGGTTGATTATAAAATCCTTTCGCAATTCTTATTGCTTAAGGGTTTTTTCTGTTTATAATACAACCCTAACAATAGCTAAATCATCGGTAACAACTAGGTTTTCGTCATCTCTTAACTTTTTAATTTTTCTATCTAACATGTTTTCAAACTCATTCCCATCAGTACTTACGAGTAAATACTGTATGAGTTCTTCTTCAGATCTTTGTTTGGCAGCACTTTTTAAGTTTTTAAACGTAAAAACACCATCTGTAGCAATAGAAATATCATAGCATTCTGTAAAAGAAAGTTTTTGATCTTGATTGAGATACCATTTTTCAAAATCTTCCTGTAAATGGTACCCTAAATAATCTGGTTTGTCTTCTTGTTCAAAATCATATGTTTGACCATTACAAACAACCAAACCATCACCAATTACAATAAATTCTGCATTTTTAGTATCTGTATCAACAATTCCTAAAATAAGTGTTGAGAGCAATTCATGTTTAGACAAATCTAACTGTTGTTGTACTTTCTTTACTTCAAAAAATAATTCGTTCAGCACATTTTTTAGAGTATCATTCAATGATGTTTCTGCCGTTTGTTTCGAAACAAATTCTTTGTAATACTCTTTATTAGCTATTGTTCGAAGTATTTTTCCATATAAAATAGAAGCAAATACAGATTCTTTTCCCATAGTACATCCGTCTAAAACGGCTATGAGTTTTCTTTTGTTAGAAATGTTTTCTGATAATAAAAAGTCTTCGCAATAAAGGGTGTGGAATTCTCCAATTTGAAGTGTTTTGTATACATTCATTCGCCGACAAAGTTACAAAACACTCCACTGTAAATTAGTTGTCTGGATTTAAATATTTATCAAGCATCTTTTCTACCTTTTTTACTGATACATTGCTTAGATTTTTTTCTAATTTTAAACCTTTTAAAGAAAGCAACATATAACTAGGTATTCCACTCATTTCGTATGCTTGAATGAATTTAGATTTATCTCCTTTAAAAAATAAATGCTCTCCAGTACCTCTTAAGTTTTTTTCTTTAATTACTGTAAGCCATTTGTTGAAATCTTCTTGATTATCTAAAGAAATTCCAACAAAAACAATTGGTTTGTCGCTATACTTTTCTTTTAACTCTTCTATTTTTTCGAAGTCTTTTAAGCATCTTTTACACCAAGATGCCCAAGCACCAATAAAAATATAGTTACCAGCATAATCTGATAGTTTTACCGCTTCTCCGTGAATGTTTCTGTAATCAAACTTAGATAAGTTTTTCTCAGCTTCAACATTTCTTATTTCATCATATTTTTCTTTTGCTTTTGTAATTAACTCTTTACGTTCAGCATAGGTTTTTATTATCTTGAAATATTCTTTTGTAATTTTAGGATTGTCTCTACCCATATCATTGTATAAACTCCATAACACACCTTGTTTTAAAGGCGCTGTTCTGATAGAATTTAAGACTTCTTCTTTTTCAGTAGAAGTAGGATATCTTTCAATTTCTTTTTTCCATTTTAAAATACTCAAATTCTTGTAATCTGGATATTTTTCAAAGAGTAATTGACTATCAAAATGAATAGTGTTTAAAGGCTGTAAAAATCGTTTAGAAACTGTAATACTATCTGTAAACTTGTAATGTTTTTTAGCATCTTCAAATCGTAAAATATCGTAATAGTAAGCATATTGTAGATTCTTCATTTCATCATCAACAAATTGTTGATCTAGATCACCAGAAAATAAGGTTCCGTAAAAATCATTGTAAAGTGCATCTAACTTTACTAAATAATCATTTTCATCTCCTTCGTAAAATGATTTTTTATGATACTTTTTTAAGTTTCCAACATCATTTAAAAAAATTTGTTTTCTACTTAATAAATATGAATTTTCTGCTGAGTTTTGTCCAGAAATCACCAATGTTTCGTAAAAGTTATTGGCATCGAAAGCGATATTAAACTCGTCACTTGGCTTTAAAAATAGCGGAATTGTATTGCCTTCTTTTTCTAAAAGATAGTAGCCTTTATCAAAATTAATATCAACTTTAAAGTTCTGTTCTTTAATTACTACAGTTTCTAAAGCTTTATTAGTAAGCGATCTAATGGTAAAAACATTTCCAATAGAATCATTTCTTATTTCAAAATTAATTCTTTGACCAAAAATAGCAGTTGTGGTAAATAGTAAAACGTATGTAACTATTTTTTTCATATTCAAATATTTATGCCGCTGTAAAGATAAACAACGGGTTTAAATCTAATGCTAACAAAACCCAAATAACGTATTTGGGTCTTATTTATTTTACTTATTACAATTAATGTGCCTAAAAATTGATAAAACAGCAAATTATTTACTATTCGAATTATACAGTTATCAATTTAAAATGTTATGTGATACTTTTATTTTATTAAAGTTCACCACTTCTAACCTTTTCCATTTTAACGGTATAGGCTTTTATTAACTTACCATAGTAACTTGAATACACTCCATTACTATAAGTTTCTAACTTTATTCTATCCCAAATTCCATATTTGTAAACATTGTATCCAGGTCCTGTTGAATAAGTACTTGCGCCCATTCCTGGTTGTCCTTGTGCATAACCTTTCTCAGATTCAAAAATATACCTGTATGTATCTTTATCAGAATACTTGTCTTTTGTTTTTAAATCTTCTCTAGTAACAAATTCATACTTTCCTTTGTAATTCTTTTCTACATGCTTTTTCATGTATTTATCAACACTCTTTTTACCATCTAACATACATAAAAGAATGTGATCTGTATTTGCAAAATCAGGAGGAATAGCACCCTTTTCTATAGATGTTTTACCAGAAGCAACTCCTTGGATAATCATACCACAGGAAGAAAACAATACAGATATTAAAACAATTATTACTCTTTTCATATTTCTTACTTTATAAATCTTTATTAATTGTCACTTTTTCTAATCTCCTCCAATTTTTTCGCATGTGCTTTTAATACCATTTGATTATTGGTTGAAGAAAAACCTGTTCTGTAAACTTTATTTTCTTTTCTATCTAGCATAAAAAAATCTTTAAAACTACCATATTCAGGCATTTTAGATTCTTTAAAATCAAAAAGATAAGCGTATGTGCTTACATCTTTATATTTATCATTTGTTTCAAGCTCTTTAGTGCTTACAAACTCATGTTTTCCTTTGTAATATTTTGTGAAAATCTGTGCCAATTCTCCTCCTAAATTCTTTACTAAAAGCACTTGATTATCTTTTATAAAACTTGCAGGAACTGTACCTTGTGCAACACTTATTTTAGAAACTGCTTCGTTGTAAATTTTAGTGTTTCCACAGCTAACCAACAAAGTAGTAACCACTACTAAAACTAATAATCTTTTCATTCTAATTTTTTAAACTGATTTTAATATTTCTAGTGCTTTTGCAACACTATCTATTTTAATAAACGTGATTAATAATCGTAATCCATTTTTAGTTTGTTTTTCTTTCATTACACAACTTTTAGAATTACGTTGAACATACTTTAGCATTTTTGTAAATGCCTCTGTTTGATAAAAATCACTTTGTTGATCGGATACAAAATACCCAACCATTCTTTTTTGTTTTAGAATGATTTTTTCTAAACCTAACGATTTTGCTAGCCATTTTATACGAACACTATCTAACAAATCTTGCACCTGAGCAGGGAATTCACCAAAACGATCAACAATATTTTTTTCAAATGTTTCTAACTCTTCTTCTGTAGTTAAATCACTCAATTCTTTATATAAATTCAATCGTTCAGTAACAGCATTAACGTAATCATCTGGAAACAGAATTTCAAAGTCGGTATCAATTTGCACCTCTTTTACATACTCTTTTTCAACTACTTCCCCTTCAGATTCGTATAAATCTTTAAACTCGTTTTCTTTCAGTTCGTCAATAGCTTCTTTTAATATTTTCTGATACGTATCAAAACCAATATCATTAATAAATCCGCTTTGTTCACCTCCTAATAAATCACCAGCACCACGAATTTCTAAATCTTTCATGGCAATATTCAATCCGCTACCTAATTCAGAAAACATTTCTAATGCCTGAATACGTTTACGAGCTTCATCTGTCATTACATGATAAGGCGGAGTTATAAAATAACAAAATGCTTTTTTGTTAGATCGCCCAACACGACCACGCATTTGGTGTAAATCTGACAATCCAAAATTATTAGCATTGTTAATAAAGATCGTATTGGCATTTGGTACATCCAATCCACTTTCAATAATAGTTGTAGACACCAACACATCAAAGTCTCCGCTCATAAAAGATAGCATCAACTCCTCAAGTTTTTTACCTTCCATTTGTCCATGTCCAATACCAATTTTTGCTGAAGGTACCAATCGTTGTAACATACCCGCAACTTCCTTAATATTTTCAATACGATTATGAATAAAAAAGACCTGACCTCCACGTGAAATTTCATATGAAATAGCATCTCGCATAGTTTCTTCTGACAAGCGAATTACATTTGTTTCTACTGGATGACGGTTAGGCGGTGGTGTTTTTATTACTGATAAATCTCTGGCTGCCATTAAACTGAACTGTAAAGTACGCGGAATTGGTGTTGCTGTTAAGGTAAGCGTATCAACATTTTCTTTAATGGTTTTTAATTTATCTTTAGCAGATACTCCAAATTTCTGTTCCTCATCAATAATCAGTAATCCTAAATCTTTAAACTGAACACTTTTGTTGGTTAATTGATGTGTTCCAATTACAATATCAACCGAACCATCTGAAACACCTTCTAAAACCCCTTTTCTTTGTTTTGTGGTTCTAAAACGGTTTAAATAGTCTATTCGTACCGGAAAATCTTTTAAACGCTCAGAAAACGTTTTAAAATGCTGAAATGCTAAAATAGTGGTTGGTACTAATACCGCCACCTGCTTACCATTGTCTACAGCTTTAAATGCAGCACGTATGGCAACTTCTGTTTTACCAAAACCAACATCTCCACACACTAAGCGATCCATTGGCTGATCTCTTTCCATATCCGCTTTTACATCTTGTGTTGCTGTAAACTGATCTGGTGTATCTTCATAAATAAAACTAGCTTCTAACTCATGTTGAATATGCGTATCTGGACCAAAAGCATGTCCTTTTTCTAGTTTACGTTTTGCGTATAATTTAATTAAGTTAAAGGCAATTTCTTTAACTCTAGTTTTAGTTTTCTGTTTAATTTTCTTCCAAGCACCCGATCCTAATTTGTATATCTTAGGTGGTTTTCCATCTTTTCCGTTGAATTTTGAAATTTTATGTAGCGAGTGAATGCTTACATACAAAATATCTCTATCACCATAGATTAGTTTGATCGCTTCTTGTTTTTTTCCATCCACATCAATTTTCTGAAGTCCGGCAAACTTACCAACACCATGATCAATGTGAGTTACATAATCTCCTTTTTCTAAATTGGTAAGTTCTTTTAAGGTGATGGATTGCTTTTTAGCATATCCATTTTTTAATCGGAACTTATGGTAACGTTCAAATATTTGATGATCTGTATAACAAACAATCTTTTCAGTTTCATCAATAAACCCTTGATAAACAGGAAATACAATGGTTTCATAATGTACCTCTTCATCAGAATCGTCAAAAATATCTTGAAAACGTTGTGCTTGTTTTTCATTCGCACAAAAAATATAATTGGTATATCCTTTTGAATGATGCACATTTAAATCTTCTATCAACAAATTAAATTGTTTGTTAAAAGAAGGCTGTGAACGCATGTTGAAATCTATATTGGGTCTCGACTGCGCTCGACCTGACAACTGCGATTGATCTGAAAAATGAGCAACCGTAAAATCGGCTAATTGCGAAGTAATTAAATCACCATCACAAAATAACTCATCAGGTTTTGCGTGTTTTATTTCTTCAGATAATTTCTCAAACTCTACTTGTGCTCTGCGGAAAAATTTATCTAAATTTCCTTTTAGTAAGTCTAAATTCTTAACAAAAAGTACTGTTTTAGAAGAAATGTATTTTAAAAAACTTTCTCTAGATTCTTCCAATGCTTTGTTTTCAACATTGGGCATAATACTAACCTTGGTCAATTTTTCTTTAGAAAGTTGTGTTTCTACATCAAAAGTACGGATGCTATCAACCTCATCACCAAAAAATTCAATTCTGTATGGTTCATCATTTGAAAAAGAAAAGACATCAACAATTCCACCACGAACTGAAAACTCTCCAGGTTCAGTAACAAAATCTACACGATTAAAATTATATTCAAATAAAACTTCATTGATAAAATCGAGTGATAAGTTTTCACCTTGATTTACCTTTAACGTACTTTTTTCTAGTTCTTTTTTGGTAACTACTTTTTCAAACAACGCCGTAGGATAGGTAACAATTATAGCAGGTTTTTTACGTGAATTCATTCGGTTTAAAACCTCGGCACGTAATAATACATTTGCATTGTCTGTTTCTTCTATCTGGTAAGGTCTTCTGTACGATCCAGGATAAAACAATACGTTTTTCTCTCCAAGTAGTTGTTCTAAATCGTTTAAATAATAAGCAGCTTCTTCTTTATCGTTACAGATAAATAAGTAAGGTTTGTCTGCTTTTTTAAATGTTTCTGATATGATAAAAGACAACGACGAACCGACCAAATTCGATATTTGAAAATGGTGATTGCTTTGTTGTAGTTGTTCTAAAACCTCATTGGTTTTTGTAGACTTCTGATAGTAGTTTACAATAGATTGCTTACTCAACGGAAATAAATTTTTTCAAAGATAGGGGAATTGTGTGAAAAAGTTGAAAAGTTATACGGTTAGAAAGTTTTATTATGCTATTAATTCATATAATTCTTCAATTACTTCTTGTTTTTTAGAATTGGTTTTATTTATCATTTTTTTAATTTTTAAAAGTTTGGTAGAGTTTATATTATATTTTGATTTTAACCATAAAAACGATGAAGTAGACTCTTTAATATTGCTTATTTTTTTATAAATATCTTGTAACTCATTTTGTTTTTCTTCTAAGAATCTTAAATCGATAAAAGAAATGCTTTCTACTTCTTTTGTTTTCTTGTCTATAATAAACCCTGATGCTCCACCTATTACAGGACTCTTTTTGGGAATATTACCTTGTAAATCAACTAAAACAAAATTATAATAGATTTTAAAAACAAATTCTTTTCTATCACTGTATGTAAATTTAAATCCAGAAGAAACTTCGTCTAGTGATTTTACATATTGTTGTGCTATTTTATCAAAACTGTCCATAAACTCTATTTCTAACAAATTTAAATTACCCTAAAAATATATTACAAACGCTTAGCGTATTATTTATACTCAACTTTTATCTGTCTTCTTTCTAAAAATTTAACTAATTTAATAAAGTTTTCTTCCCCTATTTCAAGCCTATTTATTCGAATTGGCCACTCATTTTTTGATTTAAAAACTAAAAACATAGCATTATTTAAAATCAAACATTTAGTTATCTGACTTAAAAAAAAGGTCTCATATCTTACTTGACCACTTGAAATTTTTAATTGAGTTGGCTCAATGATTAAATTCTCAACACCAAACTTAAATATATTTGCAGAATCATTAATTGATTTAAGCGCTTTCAATGTGCTAATAATTTCTAGTAAAAGAAAAAAAAGTCCTAAAAAACAGGGATAAATTGCTATACCAACAAAATCAAACTCTGAATTAATTAATAAATCTGCTAAAAATAAAACACCACTAATTACTAAGATTATTAATGGTAAGTACAATTTCTTTTTCTTAATATAGAAAAGGTAATTTTTATAATCTTTTATGTAGTTATTTTTATTGTTGTTAACTGAAAAATTCAATTTTTACTATTTTAATATTAAATGAATCAGCTATAATAAACAATAAATTTTATGGAATCGACTTTCCAATAACAGTTTTATAATAATCTCGTTCTAATTTTCGGTGTCTAGAAGAAACCCAAAAGGGTATTGAAACACCGCCGGATACAATGCCGCTGGTAATTAATAAACCTCCAAAAATATCGGAAGAACCATTTCCTTCACTTACTACAGCACAACCTGAAAGAAAGCTTACAGCAGAAGCTGCGGTAAAAATAATTCCTAAGGTTTTGTTTGTTTTTCGTTTAGTTTCTAATGTTAATATTCTATTTAAATCTTTACGAATAGTTTCGTCTCTTAAATTTAAATCGTTAGTATCAACTCTTAATTCATCTAATTTAAGCATTTGAGTATCACTTAAACTCTGAGATATGATATTAAAAGATACTAACAATGCAACGATGAGCATTGCTTTGTGGGGGGTAGTAGTCATCTTTATATACTTTTATGTCGTTTAATAAAGATAACTAATTTTAATGAGATTTCAAAAAAACATCTGATTTACAGTGTTTTCACTGATTTATCATGTCTATCATACGTTTCTTTCATAAATGTTTTTAGTAAGGAAGTAGCTTCTTCATGTGAAGCTTTAATGTATTTTGATAATAATGTAATTTCTTTTTCAATATTGTTACTTTTTAAATCATTAATTAAATCGTTACAATTGTTAGTTATCAACCTACTTTCATCTGTAATTTTAAACTTATTGGTTATAAAACAATTTTCAATAGCAAGTAATGTTACTCCAGAATATAAATAACTTCTGTAATCTACTGGGTGAACTCCTATTTGATTGATTTCGTAGGTAATTTCTACGTTTCTTATTTCTTTAAACTGTCTATCAAATAATATAATTGTCTCAAATATTTCTTTTATGGCACGACTATAATTATATGTGAAAAAATCATTACATTCTTCACTTTCTATATTCAGCTTAATTTTTTTATCGTTCTTTTTAGACTTATAAATTTTAAGATATAAATGTGCATAACGTTCCCATGCTTTTCTTAAAGCAGAACCCTTTCTTTCGGTTAAATCCCATGATATAACTTCCTCTTCGTATTTAAGTAACCTATTATTCTGAAAAAGTATCATGTTTTTTTGTTTTGAAAATGGTTAAAATAGCTATACAACTCCATAACATATTAGTTACAAAAGGTGGTATTGCATTGTAATGATAACAGTTTAAAGCTATAAAAACACCTCCTAATAAATTAAAGTATTTACCTGTTTCTAAATATTTTTTATTTTCTAACAGTGTAAATGCATAGGCTATTATGATCAAAGCTGAACCTGTCCATCCTAATATATCAAAGAAATATTTCATATTTTGTTAAATTGAGAATTATCGATATGTTTTGTTTTTTAAAGTATAAAAGCCGTGAAATTTTGAATTATTTTTTCATTTCTTTTTAAATATGTCCATTTGCCATGACGTGTAGAAATTAACAATCCACATTTTTCCATATTAGATAAGTATGTAGATATTGTAGATTGAGATAATCCTGCTTTTTCTTGAATATAAGTAACACAAACTCCATCATTAAAATGTTTTAACGTTTCATGAGGAGGAAAGTTTTTCTCTGGCTCTTTTAACCATTCTAATATTTGTAATCTAGTTTTATTAGACAAACATTTTCCTATTGCTGTTGCCAATTTAAAATTCATATAATAAATATATCTATATTTTTCGATATATAGAATTATAATTTAAAATATTTTTATAAGCTTTCTTTTGTATGTATAATGTCAGGCTTATCTATATTAGTTCCATCATCTTCCCAAAAACAAACCGGACAAATTAAATGACTTCCTCTCTTTGGTAACGTAACATAATCGTAACAAGAACACTGCTCTGTTGGTGTTGTATTTTCAAATTCTTACCAGTGGCTTTTATCTTTTCTTCGGATATAAATCAGTGTAATAAATTTCTGCTACTATAAACAATATTAAAACTACTTTCATAATCTACTCCTTATTAAATTCACCAATCAACAAATAATAAATCCATAAAATTAAAGGCAATCCAATAGATGAAACCATATCAGTTTTTGTAATTTCTTCATTTCTGAATAAAGAAAATATAATATCAACAATCAATCCTATTAAACAGAAAAGAACTAGAAAAAGAATACTTATGAAAAACTTGCTAATAAAATTCTTTGTTGAAAAAAATGCCTTTTTAGAAGGGGGGGGGTAAATTTTAACAATCCATGTAAAGTTATACTTTCAGGAAAACGACTTCCTCCAATAGCATAAATAATTATATAATATTCTTTATTAAAGAGTTATGAAACTAAATAATAGTTATCATATCTATATTTTTCATGATAAATTTTACACTCTTTATCTGTAACTTCAGATTTTAAATCGAATAAATGAGCTAATCTCATTAAAACACTCCTATTGAAATTACTTGAGTTTAATGCTTTCCTGCTCTCTCCAAATAAATGAATCTTTGTATTTCCTATATTGACAAACGATTTTGAGTAATCTAAATAATCAGTAGAAGACAACCAATCACTGTAATTATTTACTACTTCAAACTCTGATTTTCCATCAAAAAAAGTATAATTAGATACAATACTTTTTTTGAAAGAAAATATATTCTCAGTATTTGAAATGTGCTGATTTGCTAGCATTTTTTAGGTTGGTTGGTTCATTCTTTATCAAAATTTCCCCAAATATAATAAGCTTCTATCTAAAAATTAAAAAAGTACCCAAGACTAACACAATAATAACTGCACCAACAATTTTAGCATGTTTCCAAGGAGTAACATCTATTTCTTTGGTAATTGAAGGTTGATAAATAGTCATTTTAGGCATTATTTTACCAAAAAGTAACATTATCAGTATGTTTGCAACAAACAAAATTCCCATAATATGTAAAAAATGTGGATAAGCTGTTGCTTTGATAACTGCTAAATCTTTAGCTTTTGTAATTCCTTCAGACTTTGCTAAAATCATAGCTTCTTGAGTAAAACATGGCTGCAATACTAATAAACTTGCTAAATACATAAGCACGCCAACGGTTAATACAATTTTTGCTGCAACAGCGGGTACATTTTTAGTTAAAATTCCTACGATTACTACTGATAAAATTGGTACACTTAAACTACCCAATGCTTGTTGAATGTAAGAGAATAATCCATCGGGTGCATTTCCTATAAAAGGTGAAATAAACATTGCAACCAAAGCCAATAACAAACCAAACAATTTACCTGCTTTTACAGTTTCTTTTTCAGAAGCATTCTTATTAAAGTATTGTTTATATAAATCGAACCCAAATAGGGTAGCACTACTATTTAGTAAACTATTAAATGAACTTAATACAGCACCAAATAAAACTGCTGCAAAAAAACCTAAATAAGCTCCTGGTAATACTTCTCTTACTAAAGCTGGATACGCATAATCTGGCGATTCTAAATTTCCTTGAAAAATATGCCAAGCAATGATTCCTGGTAACACTACAATTACCGGAATTAAAAATTTTACAAATCCTGCTAATAGCATTCCTTTTTGTCCTTCCTTCAAGCTACTTGCACCAAAAACACGTTGTAATATCGACTGGTTTGTTCCCCAGTAATACATTTGAGCCAACATCATTCCTGTGAAAATTGTTCCGAAAGGTATTGAAGATTCTATGCCTCCAATAGCATCAAATTTTGTAGGATTTGTTTTCCATAATTCAGATAATCCATCAAAAAAATCTCCTCCACCAATATATACTAATCCGAAAATTGGAATTAATAATCCTCCAATTAATAAACCAGCAGCATTTACTAAATCAGAAACAGCTACCGCTTTTAAACCACCAAAAATGGCATAAATAATTCCGATGATTCCAATAGACCATACACAAATCCAAATAACAGCATTTTTAGATAAACCTAAAGCAGTTGGCAAATCGAACATAGTACTAAAAGCAATAGATCCTGAATATAAAATTGTAGGAATCATTACGACACCGAATGCTATTAAAAATAATATTGATAAAATTGCTTTTGTTTGTTGATCAAATCGTTTTTCTATAAACTCAGGAATGGTAGTAATTCCTGATTGCATGTATTTAGGAAGTAGAAAAATAGCTGTAATTACAATTGCAACTGCTGCTAAAGTTTCCCAAGCCATCACTAAAATTCCTTCGCTAAAAGCCTGACCATTTAGCCCTACAATTTGTTCGGCTGAAAGATTGGTTAATAAAAGCGAACCTGCAATAGTAATTCCGCCCAGACTTCTTCCGCCTAAATAGTATCCTTTTGCAGAATTTTCATCGGTTCCTCTACTTGCATACCAGGCAATTATTGCCACAAAAAGAGTGAAACCAATGAATGAAATAATAGATAGTACATCCATGATTTGATTAGTTTTTAATATTTGGTTAATTAGCCTCTAAATTTAATACTATGGAAGAGAATCGTTTACAATTATTTTGTAAAATATTAATTCAAAAAGAATACATTTCTTTTTGAGTTTGTAAATCAATATTTTACTAACAAATTTTATTTAAATCCCTTTAAATACGGTAGGAGGATACCGATAGTAGTAAAAAGATGCAGGCATTATTAATAATTGCCTATCACCAAATAATTTCTTTTCAATAGACCTGTAAAAACAGATAGTAGTAAGATACTGATTTTAAAGCTAAAAATCAATGAGCCAAAAAGATTTTTTTATGTTATAGCTTCTCTTGACTATACAATCGATGGTAATACCAAGCTGCAATTCCGCCAACAACAGAAAAGATAGCCAACATCCAAAATACATGTTGATGTCCAAGAATTCCTGGAGAGTTATCTAATAAATATCCCATTGCTAATCCTGCAAAAATATCTGGAGTATAGCCTACTAAAGATATTAACCCCACAGCTGTTCCAGTTAAAACTAACGGAATTTGTCCTTGTTTCATTACAGCAAAATACAAACAACGGGCAGCATATACACCTGTGGCTACAATCACTATAGAAATGATAAAAAACACAGAAGTTGTAATAAACCCTAAAGCAAATAATAAAGCGCCTAAAAAGGAAATTAAAAAACCAATCCATAACCAAAGTGTCACTTTTGATTCATGTGCTAAAAAACCTATTCCTATACCAATTACAGGACGTAAAAAGAGTAAAAATGTGCCTATTTTAGCCGAATTTACTTGATTGTACAACAATACATCTTGGGCATACAATGAAAATACATCAGTAATTTTATAACCAACATATGCACACAAAATAATAATCATTAACAACCAAACCGAAGGTAACTTTAAAACTGATTTAATTTGTGAAACGGTTATTTTCTCAATAGTAATTTTTTGTGTTGATTCTTCGTTTAATTTCATAAAAAACCAAACTAATACACCTACCAAAGCTATTACAAATGAAGAAATTAAAATTACTTGTTTAAAAGCTTCTTTATTTTCTGTTACTGAAACCTCTACTGCTTCTGAGGGAATAATAATTGAAAAAACAAACACACCTAACACACCAAATAAAGCTCCTACCAAACCTCTACCAGCATCTAAAAATCCAAAAGCTTTGCTTTGTGATGTGGTACCTCCCCAAATTCTAGTTGCTTTTATCATAGGTGCCCAGAATAAAAAAATGGTTGTAAATCCCCAGTATCCGTATAAAATTTTTAACACTTCTAAATCTGGAAATGATGCATATAACAATCCACCAATAGCAGTCATCCATAAGGCGATGGCTATTAATTTTCTTGGAGCAAATCTATCAGCAATAGGTCCTCCAAAAAAATAGGAAAATAAGGCTACAATGCCATATACAGAAAAACAAACTCCTAATTGTAAATTATCTAAACCAAAGGTTTCTAACACAGTAGGTCTAAAAATTCTAGGCAATACAAATGGAAGTATAAATACCGATTCACCTGCTAAAATTAGTAATGGTAAAAAGTACCATGGAGCTTTTTGGAATTGCATGTAATGTGTTTAAAGTTTTGTAAGAGTTATAAATGTACATTTTAAATTATAAATCTTCTTAAAACACAAGTAATATTCAAATATTAATTAAATTTTGTTGACTTATTGCACTTTTAATTTTTGTTGTTCTACCACAAAATCAAAACACACTTTTTCTAAAGAATCTCCATTTACAGTAGCGTTCCACGGACCGTGACCTTTTCCTTCTAATGGATAAAATTTATAATCGACTCCTGTACTTATGTAATTGTCTCTTAATTTCTCAGCATCAGAAAATAATACAGTTGGATCAGCTGTTCCATGAATGATAACAATTGGTGCATCATTGGTATCAAAGCGTTGGTTTCCGTATAAATCATTCAATATTTCTACAGAAATTCCACTGCCCCAAAAGTCAAGTATCGAATGTACTTTTGTTGTCTGATTTAAATTTGTAGTTGCCAGCGTAGGATCAGTAGTTGTTGATATTTCATTCGTATAATCCTCAGCATCAGTAATTCCTAACATTGTTGCTGTTACAGCTCCTGCTGAACCTCCACCAACAGTAATGTAATTAGTATCTATGTTATAATTGCTTGCATTGGCAAATAACCATCTTAAAGCTGCTTTTGCATCTCTACTAGCAGGATAAATTGCTAAAAACTGCTTAGCTGTATCCGCATCTAAATTATTATCAGCAAACGTAACCCAACTCTGTAGAACAGTTCCAATATCTCCTTGTAATCTGTAATTAATTGAAAAAGTAACCCAGCCTCTGGCAGCAAAATATTCGGCTAAATTTACCATTTGTGGAACATCTTTAGAACCTGAAATAAAACCTCCTCCATGAATTAATAACATTGCAGGTCTGTTTTTATCGGCATTATTAGGAACGTAAGCGTCTAACAACAATGATTTTGTTGTAGTTGTAGTACTGTTATAACTTTCATGACTCAATCCTTGTGCATATTCAATATTCTTAGTTATTGTAAAATCGTAAGTTTCTGAAGAAGTCACAATTGGAGTAGTATCAATTTCATCTTGTGTCATTTCATTATTGGTATTGCTACAAGCAAAAGCGACAAAAAGTATTAGTAATCGTTTCATAAAATTGGGGTTTAGTTTATTAGACGAAACTTTTCAATAAAAGTTTAAAATATCAGTAATTTAGGTATTGTGAGTAAAATTAGATAGACATTTTTAGTGACTTTTTATAAAATTTTACTTCTAAACGAATAGAACAATGCTTAAATTTACAATAATTAAAAAAATAAAACTATGTCTATATCAGATTTATACTCAAGCGGAAAACATAAACAAGAAATTGGTCATTTTGCAAGTGTGGTAAAAATTGCTAAGGTTGATGGTATCATTACAGATGACGAACAAAAATTATTAGATAGAACGGCTAAAAGATTAAATATTAGCGAAACTGAATACAAAGAGATTCTTAAAAATCCTGATGCTTTTCCAGTAAATCCTCCAATAGGTTACGATGAAAGTATTGAACGTTTGTATAGATTAACTAAAATGATTTACGCGGACAAAGATGTTAGTAAAGATGAAGTAGTTATTATGCGTAAAATTGCTACTGCTTTAAGCATTCCTGTTGATAATGTTGAAAAAGTTTGTGATGAAGCAATTCACTTAGTAATGAACGATAATGATTTGGATGATTTTACAGCTGCTATTAAAAAAGTAAACGCTGTTTAAATATTTAAAACCATATCTAAAAGCATTGTATTCGACTCTATCTTTAGTTTTTTTCGAAGTCGATACCTTGCTTTTCTTACACCTTCTTGAGTAACATTTAAAATACCGGCTATTTCTTTGGTTGATAAATTCATTTTTAATAATGCCATCAATCTTAGCTCATTAGCTGTTACAGTTGGGTATTTATTTTTAATGATACTATAAAAATCTTTATGTAGTTGTTCAAAATACTTTTTAAAATTATCCCAATCTTTATCTTCAGTCATATTAAAATTGATTGTTTGAATAAGTTTTTGGTAATTGTACTGAGTATTTTGATCTTCTGCATACTTAATGCTTTCCACTTCTTTTTTTAGTGTTTTTAATGCCTTATTTTTATTTGCTAGATGTAGCGAATTTGAAGTGAGTTCTTTACTTTTTTCTAGTAATTCTTTATCTTTTTTCAACAGTTCTCTATTTAAAAAGTATTTTTCTATGCAAGATTGCTGCTCTTTTCTTCGGAAGGTAAATATGAAATAAGACAATAAAAAAGTTCCTAAAAAAAAGGCAATTATCAATAGAACATGCCTCTGTTTTACTTGCTGATTTATTTTGGTAAGCTTTTTAATTTTTCTCTCTTTTTTATCAAACTCAAACTTTGCTTGCAATTCTCTTGCTTGTTTTTGTTTTTCAATTGCATTTATAGAGTCTTTAAGCAACGATATATATTTGTAATAAGCAAACCCTTTAGCGGAGTCTTTTTTTTGCTCTGCAATAACTGCAAGCACTTCTACGGCATCTTTTTCTAAATCTAAACGCATCGCTTTTTTAGATAATAGTAGTGCTTCCTTTGCATAATATGTAGCAGTATCTAATTTATTCAACTTTAAAAAAGAATTTGCCAATCCAATACTAGTGTAGCTTTTATCTTTATAATCTGATTTAGAATAATTTTTAAAAGCTATTTTTTGAAAATCTACTGCTTTTTGATATTGTTTTTGTTCATAATACAAATCGCCCATAAGAGACTGTAAAGCACAGATTCTTTTCTTATGATTTATACTACGTGCAATTTTTAATGCCTGATTATAAAAGTCTAATGCCTTATCAAACTGTTTAATTCCTTTGAAAGCAATTCCTTTATTTTTCAATAAAACTAGTAAGTGTATTTTATTACCTCCTTGAATAATTTGGGGTAGTGCTTTCTCTAAAAACGTTAATGCTTTTACATATTCTTTTTGACGAATTAATACGTTACTAATTTGAATATTGGTACGCCCCAAACCTGAAACATTATTTCGATGTTCATACAGCGTATTTGCTTTAAATAAATGAGTTAAGCTTTTTTCATCGTGCCGCATCAAAAGATAAGAAACTCCAGTATTTTCAATAGACTTTATGTATGAAACTGAGTCTTTTAGTTTTAAAAATAATCTTCCTGATTTTTTAAAACTTTCAATAGCCTCAAAATAATTACTTTGAAAATTTTGTACTGCTCCAATTTGGTGTAGGGCAGAGGCTTGTCCCCATAAATGATCTATTTGTTGATTAATAGACAGTGCTTTTTTAAAATATACTAACGCAGAATCGTATTCTTTTTCATAATAATGAACAATTCCTAAACAGTTATTGGATCCAGCAATTCCTCTAGGAGATTTGATTTTATTAGCAATTCGTAACGCTTTTTTTATAAACTTTTTTGCTTTCAAATGATTTGCGCTTGCATATTGAATACCTAAATCATTATAAGCTTTTATTAAAGTAGTATCTGTAGTTTTCGTATTCACAATTTGCAGTAAACTATCTACTATTTGCTTATTTTGAGCTGTTACTTTTTTGAAGTAAAATATAATAAAAACAACACTAAAGCTTAGAGCCAATGTTTTCATTGTAAATATTCATTTATGTTGGTAAAACTAGTGTTTTGCTCTTATTAAAAAAGGAAATCATTAAAAGGTAACAATAACATAAACTACCGTAAATAGAAACTTCCCTAAAGAAATTAATTCGATAGGGAAGTTGTAGAACAATTAAAAATTAATAGTTCTTTTTAACTAGCTTGATTGTGTGATTTTTACCATTTTCAAACTGTATATTTAACATATAAATGCCCTCTAAATTTTGTAAATCGATACGAGCTTCTTTTGATTCTCCTACATCTGTAGCCATATCTTTATGAGATAAAATAATACGTCCATTTAAATCTGTTACAGAAAATAAAATTTCTCCTTTTGCGAAGGTTTTGTAGTTGATATTAAAAATACTATTACTTGGATTTGGATATGCTGAAACCGTAACATCCTCTAAATTATTAATAATATCTTCCTCTTTGTGAACTACAGTTGTTATTGCTTTGTGAGTTCTCTTATTTATTACAGAACTACGTTTAGCTTTGTTTACAAAAGGGACTGAGTTTCTACAAAAATCTCCCATTTTACCTTCAAAACCTTCTGTGTTTTTAGTAATAATGTAGTTTTCTCCCCAAATAGGATTGTCAACTCCAGGATAAGAAACAGCAAAATTTTCATTTGCTTTCTCTTCTGCAGTTTGATTTAAATCCGCTACATCAACACTTACTTCATCATAAGAAAATTCAGTAATAGCATCGTACGATTGTCGAACTAATTCACTATTTTGTTGTCCACTTTCACCAACACCAGAAAGTCCCATATAATCAATTTCTAGTGTCACAGAAATCCAATTTTTAAAGTTACTTGCTGAAATGGTTTCAGCACCCATATTTTCTTCTAGGGTATATTCATCTAGTAAATCAGTGATGTCTAAAGTTGTAGGAATAGGATTATCTGCATTTTTACTACTTCCAATTAAAAAAGAATTTGTTCGGACAGAATTCATAGAATACCCTTCTTTATTATAGGTAGTGATTACATAATTCGCCATAAAAAAACCATATTCTGTTCCTTGTACTTTATCCATATTAGTTGTTACATACGGTTTTTCTTTTATGCGAATGTGTCCTCCAAATCGATCTTGTGCATTTTTGACTATTGCTACGGCTATTTTAGGAGTATATACTAAATTAAATACACCTAAAGACTCGTTATAATATGGAAATGCTCCTTTAGTTCCATTTCCTGCTTCAATTGGTGCATATTCTGCATTTTCTGAACCAGGAGTTGTAATTACAACATCTTTAAAAATATTAGATTCTATAGTAAGTGAACCTTTAGCAGCTAATTCTGCAAATACCAAACTTGGCTGAGGATCTGGAAATTGTAATGGAATTACCTTATCAGGTTCATCTTCTAAATTATCTAAACGTAATTTTACAGCATTAGCCGTCATACCTCTTCCACCTCCTTTTATAGCTGTTCCTAATGCATCTAAACCTTCTCCAAGTGCTTCGACAGGGTCTCCAAAAGTATCAGGAAAAGCTTTTCCTGATGCTTTTACAACTTTTCCAGCGGCTGAAGTATAATCACCAACAGACATTATTGTTGTTCCTACATATTGTAAACGTAACGCTTCACGTTCCCAATCTTGTACTTTTCTACCTGGTATGGTAAATTCAGTTTCATTACTCCAAGGCGTATTGTTCCATTCGTTTAAACTGGTTAAACTTATATCTCCTAAACTTTGACTTTGTTCACCAAAAGGAGCATCTAAAACCCCAGTTAAAAAAGAATCTGATTTCTCCATCCATGCATCATAACCATCTGCTCCTGCAGGAATACTTCCGCCTAGAGTTTTCCCTACAATTTCCATTGTTCCACGGGTTACTTTATCTACTTTGATTTGTAAGTTCGATTCAAAGAAACAGGTACACGGATCGTAATTAAACGTAAAATCTACATAGTAAAACTTCCCTTTGTTTGTTCCACTTAACTCAATGTATTTACTGTATTCTGGAGCTCCTAAAAACGGATTATCCAAGGCTTTTCCTTGTAAGTAGCTTGCCCATAATCTTGGTTGATGATATTGACCAGAATATGTAGCTGTTTGTTTATCTGATATAGATACTTTTAAAAAGTTAGCAATAGTTCCGTTATAAACATATAAGAATACACGTAATTTTCCTGTGAAACGGTTGTACAATACGAAGTATGGTTCTCCTCTAAGTTCGTTTTTTTGATTTCCTAATTTATCATATCCAAAATCCATTTGTACAAATTCCCATCCATCAATAGAACTAAAATCTTCTCCACCTTGATAAGTACCATCTACTGAAAACTTAGAAGAAATAGGTCTTAAATTAAGTTCATTTGAATAAAAAGGACTTTTTACATTCACCGCCGTGCGAATTCCTGCAGCATCATAAGCCATAGAATAATATTCTTGTCTCCAATCGAAGGTATTTGTTGGTCTTCCTGAAGGAGCAAAAGAGAATTGAGGATCTGTTGTATGTTCTTCCGGAGCATTTACTGTTCCAAAATCAGTACCACTCACTAAAATTGCTTGTGGTTTATATGAAATATCAATACTACCTCTTCTAACTATCGCTAAAAACCTATTAAAGTTTCCGTTATCACTATTCAATAAAATAGGGGTAGGAACTCCTTTTAACACATATTTTTTATCTCCTTGTTTTGCTAATAGTTTTCCACTTTCATGACCAAAATATATCGGTAAATTAGGCACAAACTCTGTAGCTATTTCTTTTCCTTTATTAAAAATATAGATAATACCATTGTCTCTTTTTTCAATTCCAGAAGTAAGTAATCTTGATCCTGGTGATTGTAATGCTTCTTTACTATAAACACTCACATTATAATCTAACAAACCTAATTTGGCAGCAGCTTTATCATTAAAAACTACTTGAAACATATCTTCTGTTCCTCCTTCTATCAAAGTTGTTATATTTCCTGAACCAATAATGGCTGTGTTGTCTTCAATAGGAGCTAGAAAATCATCCGCCGTAATTCTTGTAAATCTATTGTCAGAATCAGCAACAGCAATATTCTCAATAGTATGTGCATTAGAACTATAAGTGGGCATAATTATATACTGATTTTCAAAAGATTTAAAAGTGTTGAATTCAAAAGTAAAAGGCGTAGTATCTTCCGTTTGTAAACTTTCTAAACTAATATTTTCAGCAACTGCTTTTAAATAATTATTAGCTTTAGCTGCACTTTGAATTATATAATGTTTGTCTTCCTGAGTATTGTATGGCATTACAAATTCAAAGAAATAATTATCATCTATATATTCATTTTCTACGATATCGTTAGTAGCTAGAACTATTGAAAAACTTACATTTGTTTCTTGTAAGTAAATCCAATCAGCACCATTCTCTACACTTACTAAAGCAAAAGCTTGATGTTTAAAATCTTGAACTACCCACCATAACTGATTCTTTTTGATTTCGCTTTTATTTTCATTCTCTACAATTTTTAAACCTGTTGCTACTCTTGTTAAAAAAGAAGTTTCTTTTCCATCTGGAGATATTGTTACAAGCGCCTTTGTTGTTTGGCTCCCCTTAAGATTGGGCACTTGTAAAGACTCAAAACTAAAATCTACTGTTGAAGGAGTAGTTTGCGCATTAATTTGGTTAAAAAAGTATCCATAAATAATGCTAAAACCTATAATTAAAAGTTTTGTTTTCATGATATTAAATACGGATTACCTTTAATTTTGATTGACTTTATCTTCTAGCTGCTGTAATTTTTCCTGTAATTGAAAAATTACTTTTTGCATCATTTTTAATCCGTCTTCTTGTTTTTTTATTTTTTCTTCTTGATTAATGGTATGTAAGTATAATTCTTCAATTTTTTCTACAGAAATAATTACTACTTTATTAACATCTAATCCATTGTTAACTACCTCTTTTTCAGAAGGCATTCCTGGAAGATGCTGATTTTCATCTGTGTAATTTTTCACCTCTTGTAAAGACATTAATTTGTAATCTTTTGCAAATACATAATCAGGGAAAGAAGAAGCGTCTGCTATAAAACCTGTAGCTTTTATTCTTCCTGCCACGTGTACTTGTTCCGTAATATTATTCGGATTGATAGCTCCAAAACCTACTTTACCATCGGTTTTTACATACATTGCATCGCTACCAAAAGCATTTTTTACTGAAAAATGAGAGTTTTCTATATTTGACAATCTAAAATCAACCCCTTTATTAACAAGTACTTGCTGTGAATTCAATACATTTAAAAAATTAATTTCATTCTGAATATTCAATGCTCCTAAAGAAGATATATTTCCTTTTACTGTAATACCTTTTTCTAAATTCACCTCTTCAGTTAAATTGGTGTTTCCTGAAATGGTTAAGTCTCCAGATACTTCTAAATTTGCATCATCAGTTAATGTGGTATTCCCTGCAATTTTTACATTTCCTAAAACATCTAATTTTGCCTGTGGGTCTGTCACTCCAATACCAATATTTCCATCCGGATTTATTTTCATAGCATTTACAGAAGTTCCATTATTTTGAGCGCGTAATTGCAAACCTATACTTGAAGTCCCAAAATAATCTTTTGCCTCTAAATAAGCAGTTCCAGATTGCCCATATCCTTCTTGTGCAGAGAAATATAAACTTCCTTTAGCTATAATATTTCCTCTAGTTTCTAGCGTTTCATTAACAGTTAAAGTCTGTTGAACAATAGTACCCCCGTAACTATTAATTTTTAAGGCATCTCTTATTTGACCATTGAGTTGAGATCGAAATTGCAAAGCAATACTAGATCTATTTGATCTATCTCTAGCTTGAATGTATGCTGTACCGCTTTTATTTTTTCCTTCATAAGCATGATAAAATGTATGACCTCTTGCATAAATATCTCTAATATTAACATCACTCTGTGCGTATGTTCTATTAAAATTTAAAAAACTGATTGACAAAATAATAAACCCCAATAATTGTTTTGTAGTTTTCATAATTAATTTAGTTGTTGTTTTGTATAATTTTTAATTGTTTTTGTAGTTCTGAAACCATCTTTTTCAAATCGTTAATTTCTTTTTCTTGCTGAATAGTATGTAGATACAATTCTTCAATTTTTTCTACGGAAATAGTCACCACTTTTTTAAAATCTAATCCATTATTAATTACTTCTTTCTCTGAAGGCATTCCTGGAAGATGCTGATTTTTATCTGTGTAATTTTCTACCTCTTTTAAAGGCATTAATTTGTAATCTTTTGAAAATACATAGTCAGGAAAAGAAGAAGCATCTGCTATAAAACCACTAGCTTTTATTCTTCCAGCTACGTGTACTTGCTCAGTAATGTTATTCGGATTGATAGCGCCAAACCCCATTTTTCCATCAGTTTTTATATATAAAGCGTTGCTACCGAAAGCATTTTTTATTGAAAAATGAGAGTCTTCTACGTTTGATAATCTAAAATCAACACCTTTATTAACAAGCACTTGTTGTGAATTAAATATGTTCGAAAAATTGATTTGATTTTTAATATCTAATGTTCCTTGGGAAGCTATATTTCCTTTTACTGTAATTCCTTTTTCTAAATTCACCTCTTCTGTTAAATTGGTATTTCCAGAAATGGTTAAGTCTCCAGATACTTCTAAATTTCCATCATCATTTGATGTTGTATTTCCAGAAATTTTCACATTTCCTAAAACATCTAATTTTACTTGAGGATCTACTATTCCTATACCTACATTTCCATCTGGATTTATTTTGAATGCATCTACAAGAGTTCCATTATTTTGTGAGCGTAATTGTAATCCTACACTAGTGCTATTAGAATCATCTCTAGCTTGTATGTATGCAGTACCATCTTTTCTATCTCCTTCAAATGCATGTAAAAAAACATGTCCTTTTGCATAGATCTCTCCATTCACATGTAACTTTTTTTTAGGTGAATTGGTACCAATACCTAAAAGTCCTTCGTCGGTAAGACGCATCTTTTCGTCTACTATAGACCATGCGTTACTATTGAAACCAAATACTATATCTTCACTATCAGAATTATTATCCCAATCTGCAACTAAATATAAATTTGAAGTATCCATAAACATACCGCTTCTGGTTCCAGCTCCTCCTTCCATTTGTACTTCAAATTTTATTCTGTGAAACCAATTACTTCTACTTCCATGAGTAACATAAAAGTTCTGATTTTTTGTATAGGTGGAATTGTCGTCCATAGTTAATACCATAGCCTCCTTAGATTGATATCCCTTACTTTTAGGCCAAGTGTATGTATTACTTATTTGAGAAAAAACAGTTGAAAAAATGCTGAACATTATTACAATTGTAGCACTTATCTTGTATTTAGTATCGTTTGCTGTTTTCATATTTTATTAGTTAAATTTTAGTGTTATTAGGTTTGGTTAACTTCTTTTAATATTTTGCTGGCAAACGTATTGAAATACTTCTCTGAACAATAAAAATAGGGTAGGACAAAAGCGGGACACCCACTTTATTTTACTAAAAATGAAAAACTTGTGTTTTTCTTCAATTTACTTTGATTTTAAAATTGTGTTTGTAAAGTTGTATAGCAATTGAAATAATATGCACTTTATGAAGTTATTATAACACCAATAAACTCAATACTAAATATTTAAAAAGTCAAAAATGTATTGCTAAATAAAAATTTAGTAGTTTAGTGGCCAATAATTATAAAATCCCCAATACAATTATGATTATGAAAAAAAGCTTTTTTATTTTATTAGTTTTTATCTCTGCTTCTACAATAGCACAAGTTAAAAACCGAAAATGGCAATTTGGAGTTGGTGCAAGTGTTGTAAAATTTTCAGATGAAGACGCTTCGTACATTGGAGACAAAAATCTTTTTCAAATACCAAGATTGAACTTAACAGTTCCTATTAACGATAACTTATCTGTTGATGGTGCTATATCTTTTAATTCTTTTGACATAGGCTTTATTGAAAATTCTGCAAAGTATTTTTCTATGGATGGATCTTTAAGATATAGTTTCACTAATTTTTCAGATAAATTTTTTCCATATGTTTTTGTTGGAGGTAGTTTAGTTGACTCTGATAGAAAAATGACTCCTACTTTTAATTTTGGTGCCGGTGCAACTTACTGGATTACTGATAAATTAGGTTTAAATACTCAATTATACTACAAATATTCACTTGAATCATTTGAAAGTATGCGTTCGCATATTCAAATTACTGGTGGTATTGTATTTGCTTTCGATTCTTTATTTGAAGGTGGAGGAGGAAGAAGTGCTTCTTCTGTTGGAGGTGCTTGTTATTACAACCAACATTAATTTTTAGTTAGCAGTGTTTTAGTAACCAGTTTTTAATATACTGTTTTTGCTAAAACACTACTAATTACTACTGCTTAAAAAGAGTATACAATACCGTTTGTAAGTCTATATTGCTCTTTAGGTATTCCTACCACTGGAAATTCATCATATTGATATGTAAAAGTGGTAGAAAACGACAAATTCTTCACTATTCTTAAAGCCAAAGTGGTTTGACTTGAAATTCTAAAATCAGCAAATTCATCTAATCTTGGTTGAAAATAAGTTGTACTAACCAATGAAATGTTCTTTTTTGGAAATAAACTCATTGAAAAGTAAGAACTACTACGCCAATCTTTATGTGTTTGCTCTATGTTAGAAATTTCATTTTCATATTCATACATTACTAAACTCCCTAAATATAGTTTGTACTTTTCTGAAGGAGTTAATTTATATCTAATACCAGATCCTATTAAACCTCTAAAACGAATAGCTGCTATTTCATTTTGCTGAGATTGTATAAAAGATTCTAAAGCAAACCTATTATAAAATCTGTAATTATGCCTAAAATGCTGTGAGTTTTTACTTACTAACTTTGTTGAATTTGCCTCTCTAAAATCTATGTCGTTAATAAAAAGCCATAAATGATTTTTAGTTTTGTATTGTACTCGAATTCTGTTTGAAATACCAAAAATGGTGTTTGCATTTTTTATTAAATGCAAATTCAAACGAACATTTCCAGACCATCCTACTGTATCAGTAACTCTTCTTAAGTTCTCTACATTAATGATTTGAGAAAACCCTACAAAAGGAATAAACAAAAGAATTAGAATGTACTTTTTCATAATTACTGTTGATTAAATACTAGTTTGTTTAGCTATTTTTCTTTTAAATGTGCCCAAAACTAACAAAATATTAATGCCTCCCTATAAAAATGAAGTAAATATTGTTTATTAAATAGCATTTTCACGTTTTTTACTTCTTTTTAAGCTATTTTAAGCCGTTCTTTCTGTTTTACCAAGATTTATATTAATTTATAATAAAAAACCCTCACGTGCTTTAAAAACAAGTGAGGGAGTCAATATTTTTTAACTTGATAATTCAAGTTTATATTTTATTACAAAGCAGCTATCGCATTGTTAATTCTTCGAATAGTAGCTTCTTTACCAATCATTGTCATAATTTCAAACAAATCAGGTCCGGCTAATTTACCTACTAAACTTAAACGTAATGGCTGCATTACTTTACCAAAACCTATTTCTTTTGAAGTAATCCATCCTTTGATATCAGTTTGAGTATTTTCAATTGAAAAATCTTCAATACCATCAATAACCGTAACTAATTCAGTCATTAAATCACCCGTAGTTTCTTTCCACTGTTTTTTGGCAGCTTTAGCTTCATACTCTGTAGGATCTGCAAAGAAAAAGTTTGATAAATCCCAAAAATCATCAACAAATACAGCTCTTTCTTTAATTAAAGCAACTACTTTTTGAATGTATTCTTGTTGTTCTTCAGCATTACTTAAAGCTCCTTTTTCTTTTAAAATAGGTACAAACAAAGAAGTTAACTCTTCATTAGATTTTTGCTGTAAATATTGTTGATTAAACCATTTGGTTTTGTCTGGACTAAATTTTGCTCCAGATTTACTTACTCTACTTAAATCAAAAGCTTCAACAAGCTCTTCTAAACTAAACAATTCTTGCTCTGTACCAGGATTCCATCCTAATAAAGCCAACATGTTTATAAAAGCATCTTCAAAATATCCATCTTCTTTGTATCCACGTGAAACATCTCCGGTTTTTTCATTCGTATATTCTAATGGAAAAACAGCAAACCCTAATTTATCTCCATCACGTTTACCTAACTTACCTTTACCTACTGGCTTTAAGATTAATGATAAGTGAGCAAACTTAGGTGCTTTCCAATCAAAAGCTTTGTATAAAAGTGTGTGAAGTGCTAACGATGGTAACCATTCTTCTCCACGAATAACATGAGAAATTTCCATTAAATGATCATCAACAATATTTGCTAAATGATACGTTGGCATTCCATCAGACTTAAACAATACTTTATCATCTAAAGTATTTGTGTCTATTTTTACTTCACCTCTTACTTCATCTTGTAATACCAAAGTTTCATCTTGAGGAGTTTTAAAACGAACTACATATTTTTCTCCTGTAGTTATTTTTTGTTGTACTTCTTCATCAGAAAGTACTAAAGAGTTTACCAATCTTCCTTTCTCTCTATTATGCCAATTATAAATAAACGTTTTTCCGTTTGCTTCATGCTCTTTTCTGTGTGCATCTAATTGCTCTGCAGTATCAAATGCATAATATGCCCATCCTTTTTCAATTAATTCATCGGCATATTTTTTATATAACTCTTTACGTTCTGATTGTCTGTAAGGTCCAAACTTTTCATTTTTTCCTGGTCCTTCATCAAAAGGAATGTTACACCATTCTAAAGCATCAATTATGTATTGTTCTGCATTGGCAACATATCTTGTTTGATCGGTATCTTCTATTCTTAAAACAAAAGTTCCGTTATGCTTTTTAGCGAATAAATAATTAAATAATGCGGTTCTTACACCTCCAATGTGTAATGGTCCTGTTGGACTTGGCGCGAATCGTACACGTACGTTTTCTGACATTTCTTTGCTTTTTTGATGGCACAAAGATAGTTTTAAAACTGAAAGAAGAAAAGGAAAAATAACTCTTGAAATGTTTCAAAAGTAAAAGGAAAAAAGAAGGTAAAATTTTAACTATTTCTATTACTTAAAAAAAGGGAAAGTATATTAAAACGAAAAGCCAGCATACCCCGATATGCTGGCCTCAAAACTGGTAAAATATAAGATAATTATTTTATTCAAGGGATTATAATAAATAAGGGTAACTATCCTAACAGTTATATCTCTGGTTCAAAATTACAAAACAAAAACAGTTTACCCATAAAAACGGTGGTAACAAAAAGTGACAAAACAGTAACACACTCTTCAAACCCTTATAAATACTAGAAAAAAACAAAAAAATAGAAATATCAAAAAAACACCTTTTTATAAAAAAAGACTCCTCAAATTGATATTTTGAGGAGTCTTTTTGATTAATTTTATGTTGCTTAAAACAGTATTTTGTACTGTTTTAATAGTGTATTTATAGTTTGTAATATACCCCAACTGAAAGTGCCGGAGCTTTAGCAACTCTTCTTCCACTAAGTGCTCCTCCGAAACCTAAATTAGCTCCAAAATTATCATTGAACTCTCCAATTAGTTTTAAACCAAATGCAGCAAAACTTTGATTGTTTACATACAACCCAGTTAAGGTATTTGTTACTGGAATAGCAACCTCTCCATTTTGAAAAGAAGCAAGACCATCTAAAAATCCAGCAATCCATAACCAATCAGTAGTTTTATATCCTAATTCTCCACCTAATTTAAATGCAGAACTATATTCATTTGTTTTTATATCTACTCCTGTAAATGCTTGAATGTACCATGAATCAAATCCTCTACCAACACTTACTACAGGTACAAAAGACCAAGCATCATAACCTGTTCTTAACCCTGATGCTAGTTCAAAATCACCAGAATTAGCTTCAATCATTAACTGACCGGTAATCAACCATTTTTTGTTATAAAAGTTATGTTTTACTCCAAATTGAATGTTTCCTAAAGAAGTTAAAGAACTTTCTGTTGTTAAATTCACTGCTGTATCTACCAAATCACCAGATGATACTAATTTAAGTGGAACATTTGCTATTAAAGTAGTTTTGTCACTTAAACCATATTCAGCATATAATTGTAAAGTGTTATCGCTTATTTCTCTATTGGTACTAAAAGCATCTTCTTTTGCAAATAACTCTGTATATCCAGAAATAGTAGTAAAAGATAATTGTAAATAGGCTTCGTCTTTCTTTTTAGTCCACGGACTTTGTGAAAATGCTATAGAAGCACTAAAAAATAAAAGGTAAGATAGTTTTTTCATTTGTAAATTATTTAAACTGTTGGTTCGCTGAAGTTAATAAACCTTACAATAAAAAAGGTAATTTTTATAAAAACATTGTGAGAGTTCTTAATGATTTTTATGGTTTTAAGTGTTTAAATCGGCATTAACTATAATTCAATTTTTAATTTTTTGATCGTAAAAAAATGGTATTTTCAACAGTTAATAGCCAATGTGTTTCGTTTACTTCAAAAGATTTTTCTTGTTCAATTTTGTTTTATCGCTCTTTATTAGCTCTTCAATTAAAATTATTTCGTCTACATCACTAGTAAAACAAAGAAAATAATAGGAATAATTTAAATCATATAAACATATTTAAAAATTAATTTTTTAAATAAAAAAAAACTTAAAATGTAGTTGCAATTATAATCTTCATTTAATACTGTGAAAGTTGAATTATTTGTAGAAAAACATAGCTTACTATTTCACAGGATTTTAACTTTTTTAACGCCGTATTTACAATTTTAAATTAACTAACTTTACGAGTTAAGATTTTTTATTATGAGTAATTTCAATCAAATTGAACAAAAACTACAAGCATTCAGTAAAAAATATTATACCAATGAACTGATAAAAGGAAGCATTTTATTTGTTTGCATTGGTTTATTATATCTGTTTTTTACACTTTTTATTGAATATTTTTTGTGGTTACAACCTAATTTAAGAACGCTTTTGTTCTGGGTTTTCATTTTGGTAGAAGTTGGTTTATTAATTCGATTTGTATTATTTCCTATTTTCAAATTATTCGGACTTCGCAAGGGAATTAGTTATGTAGAATCTTCAAAAATTATTGGAAATCATTTTCCAGAAGTAAAAGATAAATTACTAAATATCTTACAGTTAAAAACTAGTAGTGTAAATTCTAATTCTTCTGAATTATTATTGGCTAGTATTGAACAAAAAGCGAATGAATTACAACCAATTCCTTTTGTAAAAGCTATCAATTTTTCAGTAAATATCAAGTACTTAAAATATCTTGCTATCCCTTTGTTTATATGGATTATAACTCTTCTTACTGGTGTAAGTGATAAATTATCGCAGAGTTTTAATAGAGTGGTAAACCATAGTGTTGCTTATCAACCACCAGCGCCTTTCTATTTTAATCTTACCAATAAAAATTTAGAAGTTATACAAGGAAATCCGTTAACTATTTATGTTGAAACCAAAGGAAATGTGATTCCTGAAGACGCTAAAATTCACTTTAACAATCAAGAATATTACTTAGATAATAACGGAGCGGGTTTGTTTTCATACACTTTTGATAAAATAGATTCTGATACTGATTTTTATGTAAAAGCTAATAATATTACTTCTAATGAACACCGAATTAATATTGTAAAAACTCCTAGTATTCAAAATATTAGCATTAAAATTAATTATCCTTCCTATCTTAAAAAATCATCTAAAACTTTGCCAAATGCTACTAATATCACTGTTCCTGAAGGAACTCGTGTTACTTGGTTAGTTAGTACAACAGAAACTGAATCAGTTACTTACGAACAAGATTCTATTCAAAATAACTTCAAAAAAGAAGATGATAATACATTTAGTTATCAGAAAAAAATAAAACAAAACACTGATTATCAAATAAGTACATCTAATAAAAAATTAAAAAATTACGAAAAATTACAATTCGCTATCAATACTATTCAAGATGAAAAACCTAGCATTAGTGTAAAAACTAATATTGATAGTGTTTCACGTGGACCCGTTTATTTTGCCGGACAAATAACGGATGATTATGGAATAAGTAAACTAGAAATGGTTTATTACAACATAAAATCACCTAAAAATCAATTAATTAAACCGATTAAAACAAATAAAGAAGCTTTTCAGAGCTTTTTTACAAAGTTTCCAGGCGATTTACAATTAGAACAAGGTGTTGATTATGAAATGTACTTTAGAGTTTTTGATAATGATGCTGTAAATGGCAGAAAAGAAGCTACAAGTAGAAAGTTTTCTTATCGTAAAAAAACAGATGAAGAACTTGAAAATGAGTTATTAAGAGAGCAAGAAAATCATTTAAATAACTTACAGAATTCACTTGAAAATCAAAAGGATAACAAAAAGGAATTAGAGAAAATACAGTCTGATTTACAGCATAAAAAGAACATGAATTGGAACGATCAGAAAAAGATTCAGAAGCTTGTAGAGCGTCAAGAACAATACAAGCAAATGATGCAACGTCAAACTAAAAATTTACAAGAAAATTTTTCAGAAAAGAAAGAAGAAAACGAAGATTTACAAAAGAAAAAAGAAAATATACAAAAGAGAATAGAAGAGCTTAAAAAATTAGACAAACAACAAAAGCTATTAGATGAGCTTAAAAAAATGGCTGAAAAATTAAATAAAGAAGATTTAATTAAAAAAACGAAAGAATTAGCTCAGCAAAATAAGCAACAAGAAAAAAGTTTAGAGCGTGTGTTAGAATTAGCTAAACGCTATTATGTACAACAAAAAATGAATCAGGTTGCTGAAAAGCTACAAGATCTTGCTAAAAAACAAGAGGAATTAAGTAAAAAAGAAAGCACAAAAGAAGAACAAAATAAAATTCAGAAAGAATTTGATAAGGTAAAAGAAGACTTAAAAAACTTGAAAAAAGAAAATGAAAAATTAAAAGATCCAATGGACATTCCTGAGAATAAAGATTTACAGAAAAAAACGGATAATGATCTGAATAAAGCCAAGGAAAACATTGAAAAACAACAAAGCCAAGAAGCTAAGAAAAACCAGAAAAAAGCTGCTAAAAAAATGCAACAGATGAGTCAGAAAATGCAACAATCTATGCAAATGATGAGTAGTGAAATGGAAGAAGAAAACATGGAAGATTTAAGAAGTATCGTTGAAAACTTAATTACATTTTCTTTTGATCAAGAAAATTTAATGGATGATTTTTCGAATACAACATCATCTCATCCAAGTTTTGGTAAAAACTTACGTAAGCAATATCAATTAAAAACCTATTTTGAACATATTGATGATAGTTTATTTGTGCTTTCAATGCGTGTACCAGACATTTCTTCAGATATACAAGATCATTTAGCGAATGCGCATTATAATTTAGATCAATCTTTAGAAAATTTTACTGAAAGTAGGTTTAGAAATGGTATTTCTAATCAACGTTATGTAATGACTTCTGCTAATGAACTTGCTGATATGTTAAGTAATACTTTAGATGCAATGCAAAACCCTAATCCTAGTAGTGGTCAAGGAAAAGGAGGAAAAGGAAAAGACTCTTTTAGCTTACCAGATATTATTCAGAAACAAGAGGATTTAATGAAGCAAATGCAAAAAGGTATGCAACAAAAAGGAAAAGAAGGTGATCCAAAAGATGGAAAAAATGGTAAAAAAGGCGAACAAAAAGGAGAAGAGTCTGGAAAAAATGGTCAAAACGGGCAAAATGGTAAAGATGGAGAGCAAAAGAATGAAGACTTAAATGGAGAACTCTATAAAATATATAAAGAACAAAGTGAATTAAGACAACAATTAGAAGACGCCATCAATAAAAATGGAAAAGAAGGCAACGGACAAGCTAAAAAAGCATTGAAAGAAATGGAACAATTAGAAAATGAAATTTTAGAAAAAGGTTTTACCCAAGGTACACTTCAGCGTATGCAAAGATTAAACTATGAATTATTGAAGCTTGATAAGGCTACTTTTCAACAAGGAAGAGACAAAAAACGTAAATCTACAAGCAATTTGATTCAGTATAACAAAAATAGGGCAGAGGAAATTAAATTTAAAAAACAATTTTATAATCAAACAGAAATCTTAAACCGTCAATCATTACCATTAAAACAACAATATAAGAAAAAAGTACAGGAATATTTTAAAAGAAACAATTAAGGTAACACACCTTAACCCCTAAAAAAACAATGAATTAAAAAAAGAAAAAAACTTTTTCAAAAAGAATAATTAATAATTAACTTTATAAGACTCTTTTTTGGAGAAGTAGTATAAAATGAATTAAAATGGCTAAAAAACATTTTTTAATTATCGTATTACTTACAAACTTTATTTTTGCTAATACGATCCGTCTACCAGAAAATTTTACTGTAAAGAAAACTTTGTCTGGCAAACTTTCTGAAGATTTATCATTACACTTAATCTTTAGTTTGAACACCTCAAATAAACAATATACTTTACATCCTTACTTATTTGATGGTGAAAAAGTTGAAAAACTTCCATTAATTGAAAACAAAAAACAAATAGAAATTGTTTCTTTTCATAAAAAGGGTGAAATCGTTTCTGTTTTTTACAGACCTAAAGCATCTGAAAAGGAATTAATAGAAGTAAATATCAATACAAAAACAAATAGTGTTCTTAAAAAAGAACCACAATCACATAATAACTTTTTAGGTTCTTTTGAAGTTGAAGGTAGCAGTACTTTACTCTACAAAAACAAAAATAATTTTACTATTAAACAATTTTCTGGACTAAATAATAAGAGTTATAAGTACAGTTTTAAAGGAAAAGAGGATGAAATTTATAGGTTTTTAAATCACAAAACATTAACAGCAGTAAGAACTGATGAGTTTGTTTTTAATGGATCTAACAAAAAAAATAAAATTTATCTTTCAAATAAAGGTTTAGTTTTCACAAAAGATTCACCTAAAACCCTTACTACAAATATTTATGAATTGAATTATGAAGGGAATTCAATTGTAGTAAATAAAAGAATGATTACTGTAAAAAAAGCAGATACAATCTCTTTTAAAAAGATGGCTAGCTATTTTACTGATAAAAAAGTATATCAATTAAGCTTAAATAAAGATTTTGCTTCGCTTCAAATAAATGATATTGCTCAAAATAAATTGGTAAATTCTATTAAAATAGACAGTTCTTTTACTACATCTGACTTAGATTACAATAAAAACTTTCTTGGAATTCCTAAATTCTTAACTGAAATGTATCTTCAAAGAACTAGTCCAACTATTACAGTTAATAAAACTATTGATGATAATTACCGTGTACGTTTTAGTTATTTAAACTACTATTTTAATGATGTAAATCGTCATTGGTGGTTTTTTCAACAACAAGAAAAGCTTTGGAGACTAAATCAGAAAGATTTTATGATAAATTCTTCAAGTTTTCATGGTCCTAATCCAACGAATGACTTTACCTTTGACCTAGTAAAAACTAGCACTAATAATTATAGTTTTGAAATATTAGTTTCTGAAAACGGTACTATTTTAAATAAAAAATTACCTGAAACTATTTACAAAAAGATAAATAAAGACAAATACGCTAAAAAATTCAGAAATAATAACAACTATTATTTAAAATCTTACTGTTTTACCAACAACGGATTTAGATATATGGCGTATTCTAAAAAAAATAAAACGATAGAATTATTTAATGATACATTTTAATTACGAATTAGATTTTAATTTAGAAGAGGAGGAGAAAACATCAAATTGGATTCTGGATTGTGTAGAAAAAGAAGATTTTGAGTTAGGAGAAATTAATTACATTTTTTGTGATGATGCGTATTTACATAAAATTAATGTAGAATTTTTAGAACACGACACCTTTACTGATATTATTAGTTTTGATTATACTCTTGGAAAATTAATATCTGGTGATATTTTTATTTCTATTGATAGAGTTAAAGAAAATGCAACAACATATAATGTTTCTTTTAAAGAAGAATTACATCGGGTAATAATTCATGGAGTTTTACATTACATGGGATATAAAGATAAGACCGACGAGCAAAAACAATTAATGAGAGACAAAGAAAATAGTTGTTTAAAAACCTTAAATTTGTAGTCCGTTCCACGTGGAACGGACTTTTTTATTTCACGAAATTCAAGAAAATAGTTTATAAAAGATGAGTTTATTTACAACAGTATATGATGTTATTGTAGTAGGAGGTGGACATGCCGGAAGTGAAGCTGCTGCTGCAAGTGCTAATATGGGCGCTAGAACATTATTAATTACAATGAATTTGCAAAATATTGCACAAATGAGTTGTAATCCTGCAATGGGTGGTATTGCTAAAGGACAAATTGTAAGAGAAATTGATGCACTTGGTGGTTATAGTGGTATTGTTACCGATAAAACTGCTATTCAATTTAAAATGCTTAACAAATCGAAAGGACCTGCAATGTGGAGTCCTAGAGCTCAATCTGACAGGATGCAATTTGCAGAATGTTGGAGGAATTTATTAGAACAAACAGATAATTTAGATTTTTATCAAGATTCTGTGAATGGTCTTATATTCAATGGTGATAAAATTACTGGTGTAAAAACGAATCTTGGGTTAGAAATAAAAGCTAAAACGGTTATTTTAACTGCTGGTACTTTCTTAAATGGATTAATTCATATAGGAGAGAAAACTTTTGGTGGTGGTAGAGCTGGAGAAGGAGCTTCAACTGGAATTACAGAAGATTTAGTTGAAAAAGGTTTTGAATCTGGTAGAATGAAGACTGGAACACCTCCAAGAGTTGATGGAAGATCGTTAGATTATTCAAAAATGACTGAACAACCAGGTGATGAAAACCCTGAAAAATTCTCTTATTTACCAACTACAGCACCATTAAAGAAGCAACGTTCTTGTTTTTTAACGTACACAAATCAAACTACACACAATTTATTAAGAGAAGGTTTTGATCGATCTCCTATGTTTAATGGTAGAATTAAGTCTACAGGACCACGTTATTGTCCTTCTGTAGAAGATAAAATCAATCGTTTTGCAGACAAAGAAAGACATCAAATATTTGTTGAACCAGAGGGATGGAGTACTGTTGAGATATATGTAAATGGTTTTTCTACTTCTTTACCTGAAGATGTACAGGATAAAGCTATTCGATCTATTCCTGGTTTTGAAAATGTAAAATTTTTCAGATACGGTTATGCTATAGAATATGATTATTTTCCACCAACACAATTAACGCATTCTTTAGAAACTAAATTGATTAAAAACCTATTCTTTGCAGGTCAAATAAACGGTACTACTGGTTATGAAGAAGCAGCATCACAAGGATTGATGGCAGGTATAAATGCTGCTTTAAAGACTCAAAATAAAGAACCTTTTATTTTAAAAAGGAGTGAAGCTTATATAGGTGTATTAATTGATGATTTGATTACTAAAGGTACTGAAGAACCATATAGAATGTTTACTTCTAGAGCTGAATATAGAACCTTATTACGTCAAGATAATGCTGATTTAAGACTAACTCCAAGGGCATTTGAGATAGGTTTAGCATCAAAAGAGCGTATGGATAGAGTAGATGAAAAGAAGCAAAAAACAGCTGATTTAATCGAATTTATTAAGAATTTAAGCATTACTAAAGAGGATGTGAACCCTATTTTAGAAGCTAAAAACTCAGCTTTAATTAACCAATCAATGAAGCTTTATAAGATTGCTTCTAGACCTCAATTAAAGTTTGAAGACTTATTAAGTATTGAAAAATTAAATAAATATATTACAAATAACAGCATCGATGAAGAGATTGTAGAGCAAGTAGAAATACATTTAAAATACTCTGGTTATATAGAGAAAGAAAAAAGCAATGCTGATAAATTAAACAGACTTGAAAATGTACCTATTCCTTCAAGTTTTGATTATTCTAAAGTAAAATCATTATCATATGAAGCTCGTGAAAAGCTTAACAATATAAAACCAACTAGTATATCACAAGCAAGTAGAATTAGTGGTGTTTCTCCTAGTGATATTTCGGTTTTACTAGTTTATATGGGGAGATAATTAGTTTTAAAAACATTAAAACAATAGCTAAAAAGGCTGTTTATTCGAATGAGTAAACAGCCTTTTTTATTTATATCTATTAAATAAAGACAACTTTAGAATTCTATTATTATCGTTATTAAAAGCAAAAAACAACTAATTAATCAAAATATTTAAGAGAAAAGGAAGAGAATAAGAGATTATAAAAAGATATCATTGATATAAATACAAGCTATTTTTTAAATAAAAACACTTCTAAAAAGCTTGCGGTAAATCCTAAAACACGATAAAAACATCCTTAAAAACAGAATCAATTGAAGACAACATATCACCACATAAAACATAGCTATAGAAACTATCAAAAACACTTCTAGAAACAACTTATTTCACTTTATAGAAACGTATAAAACGCACTTTAAAATAGAATCAGTTAAAGAAAACAACAGAAGAAAAACGATAAAAAATAATATAAACACAACATCATTCGATATGAAACATGGCTAACAAAACAATTAAAACACTTCTAAAAACAGCATATATATCTTTATAAAAACATATAAAATGCACTTAAAAATTGAATCAATTAAAGAAAAAAACGATAAAAAGGATAAAAAGGATATAAACTCAACATCGTTCCACATGAAACATAATTATAAAAACAATTAAAAACACTTCTAAAAACAGCTTATTTAACTTTATGGAAGCGTATAAAACGCACTTAAAAATAGCATCAGCTAAAAAAACAACAGGATAAAAACGATAAAAAAGATATAAATACAACATCATTACACATGAAACATAGCTATCAAAACAATTAAATCAATTCTAAAAACAGCATATATCTCTTTTTAAGAACATATAAAACACCCTTAAAATAGAATTAGCTTAAGAAAACAACAGGAGAAAAAACGATATAAACGGTAAAAATACAACATCGTTCCACATGAAACATAGCTATCAATACAATTAAATCAATTCTAAAACAGTTTATTTCACTTTATAGAAACGTATAAAACGCACTTAAAAATAAAACAGGAAAAAAACGATAAAAAGGATATAAACACAACATCGTTCCACTTGAAACATAGCTATCAATACAATTAAAAACACTTCTAAAAAACAGCTTATTTCACTTTAAAGAAACATATAAAACGCACTTAAAAAACAGAATCAGCTAAAAAAACAACAAGAGAAAAACAATAAAAGAATAAAAATTCAACATCGTTACATGAAACATAGTTATAAAAACAATTAAAAACACTTCCAAAAACAGCTTATTTCTCTTTGTGCAAACATATAAAACGGACTTAAAAAATAGAACCAGCTAAAAAAAAACAAGAGAAAAACGATAAAAGGATATAAATCCAACATCGTTTCACATGAAACATAGCTATCAAAACAATTAAATTACTTCTAAAAACAGCTTATTTAACTTTATGAAAACATATAATACATCCTTAAAAAAAGAAACAGCAAAAGAAAACAACAGAAGAAAAACGATAGAAAAAGAATATAAACACAACATCATTCTACATGAAACATAGTTATAAAAACAATTAAAAACACTTCTAAAAACAGCTTATTTCCCTTTATGGAAGCGCATAAAACGCACTTAAAAACAGAATCAGCTAAAGAAAACAAAAGGAGAAAAAACGATAAAAAGGATATAAATACAACATCGTTCCACATGAAACATAGCTATCAAAACATTTAAAAACACTTCTAAAAACAGCTTATTTAACTTTATGGAAGCGCATAAAACGCACTTAAAAATAGAATCAGCTAAAGAAAACAAAAGGAGAAAAAACGATAAAAAGGATATAAATACAACATCGTTCCACATGAAACATAGCTATCAAAACATTTAAAAACACTTCCAAAAACAGCTTATTCCACTTTAAAGAAACATATAAAAAACACTTAAAAAATAGAACCAGCAAAAAAACAACAAGAGAAAAACGATAAAAAGGATATAAATCTAACATCGTTCAACATGAAACATAGCTATAAAATACTTCGAAATCTATATAAAAATTTGAACTACAAAACAAAACTTGATCTTGGAATTAAAATCTATTTAAAACATAATAGAGATAATAATAGGAGATAAAAGGAATACGCACTAACATCGTTCCACATGAAACATATCAATCATAACAACTAGAAACACCTTTAAAAACTAAATCAAACCTTGTACTAAAGAACAAGACTCGACCTTAAAATTAAAATCTATTTAAACCATAATAGAGATAACAATAAAAGATAAAAGGAACACACACTAACATCGTTCAACATGAAACATATCAATCATAACAATTAGAAACACCTTTAAAAACTAAATCAAAACTCGTAATAAAGAACAATACTGAACCTTAAAGTTAAATTCTATTTAAACTATAATAAAGATGATAATAAAAGATAAAAGGAACACACACTAACGTCGTTCCACATGAAACATATCAACCATAACAATTAAAAACATCTTTAAAAACTAAATCAAACCTCGTACTAAAAAACAATACTCAACCTTAAAATCAAAACCTATTAAAAACATAATAAAGTTAACAATAAAGGATAAAAAGAACACACACTAATATCGTTCCACATGAAACATATCAATCATAACAATTAGAAACACCTTTAAAAACTAGATCAAAACTCGTACTAAAAAACAATATTAAACCTAAAAATTAAAACCAATTTAAAACTTAATAGAGATAACAATACAGGATAAAAAGAATACACACTAACATCGTTCCACATGAAACATATCAATATCAACAATTAGAAACATCTTTAAAACTAAATCAAATCTCATACTAAAGAACAATATTTAACCTTAAAATTAAAACCTAATTAAAACTTAACAGAGATAATAATAAAAGACAAAAGGAATACACACTAACATCGTTCCACATGAAACATATCAATATCAACAATTAGAAACACTTTAAAAAAACTAATCAAAACTCGTACTTAAGAACAATACTCGACCTTAAAATCAAAAACTATTTAAAACTTAATAAAGATAATAATACAGGATAAAAAGAATACACACTAACATCGTTCCACATGAAACATATCAATCATAACAATTAGAAACATCTTTAAAAACTAAATCAAGCCTCGTATAAAAGAACAATACTCATCCTTAAAATTATAATCAATTTAAAACATAATAGAAACAACAATACAAGATAAAAGGAATACACACTAACATCGTTCCACATGAAACATATCAATCATAACAATTAGAAACACCTTTAAAAACTAAATCAAGCCTCGTATAAAAGAGCAATACTCATCCTTAAAATTATAATCAATTTAAAACATAATAGAAACAACAATACAAGATAAAAAGAACACACACTAACATCGTTCCACATAAAACATATAAACCATAACAATTAAAAACACCTTTAAAAACTAAATCAAACTTCATACTCAAAAACGATACTCGACCTTAAAATAAAAAAATAAATCTAATTCATAAAAAGAGAATAACCGAAAATCATAGAATCACAATCCAACATCGTTCCACATGGAACATATTTAAAAAAAATCAAAAAACATGAAACGTTCCACGAGGAACATTTCATATTTTTGAATTATCAAATAAGATTTAGTTCCACGTGAAACGTAAATAATAAATGGAGAAAAAATTAAGAGACAAAAAAACTTTATACACCAAAGCAATAGATTATACGGTAAGTAATAAAGAGTTTAAAATTTATCATAATAAAGAATATGATTTATTATATACAGATCCTATACCAGACGACCTAAGTTCTTATTATGAGAGTGAAGATTATATTTCACATACTGATAGTAAAAAAACAATTATAGATAAGGTATATCAATTAGTAAAAAATTACACTATAAAGAAAAAACTAAAACTAATTAATTCATTTCATACAAATGAGAAAACACTATTAGACATTGGAGCTGGTACTGGTGATTTTATTAATTTTTGTAAAAAGAATAATTGGAATGTAGTGGGAGTAGAGCCATCAAAAAAAGCAAAGGAAATTGCTTCAACTAAAGAATTAGTTTTACTGAGCTCAATAGAAGAAATAAAAGAAGAAAAATACGATGTTATAACAATGTGGCATGTGTTAGAACATATACCTAATTTAAATGAGTACATTAAAGCATTAAAAAAATTATTAAAGAAAGATGGAGTACTGGTAATAGCAGTTCCTAACTTTAAAAGTTATGATGCTAACCATTATAAAAATTTTTGGGCTGCTTATGATGTTCCTAGACACATATGGCATTTTTCTAAAAAATCAATCTCTCAATTATTTTCAGATATTAATATGAAAGTAGAAAAAATATTACCGATGAAATTCGATTCATATTATGTTTCAATTTTATCTGAAAAATATAAAAATGGAAAAAATAATTTTATAAAAGCTTTTTTTACTGGTTTAACATCAAATTTAAAAGCTATGAATAGTAAAGAGTATTCTTCTCTTATTTACATCATAAAAAACATGTAAAACTTATTTTAACACAATTTTAAAGATATATAAAACTAAAAACATACAAATACCTTGATTAAAATTAAAAACCTCTTAAAAACGATATTTTAAGAGGTTTTTTAATAAATAAATATTATTTACAAATAATTAAATATAAGATTTAGCTATTTAATAAAAATACACCAAAAATTGTAATTATGAAGTAAACAGCAAGTGTCATTGCTCCTGCATAATCTTTTGCTAGTCTTTGACCAATTAATAAAAAAATTAAAGTTAAAGCAGAAAGTTCTGTTCCTAATAAAGCTAAACTTTTTTCTCCTGTTGTTATTAAATTGAAAATACCAACAAACATAAAAGCACCTGCCAAAATTTCAATTACTAAAATAATTGCCAACAAAAGTGGAACCATATTTTTTAAAGGTGAATTTTTAAAGTGATCTTTAATAAATGATAAATTTCCTTTCCAATCAGAAACTTTATCAATACCTGATTGTAAAAAAGTGACTGTTAGAAAAAGTAGAATTAAAATTTCTGTTATGTTCTTTTGTAAAAGTTCCATGTAAAATAGTTTGTTAAGATAAAATTACTACTATTTGTAACAAATAAAAAAAATTGCGTCATATAAGTAACAATAAATAGTATATTTATAATATTATCAACAAAAAAATTTAACTATGCCACTACAAATTATTATACCTTTAATTTTCTTCTCAATAATAGTATTGATATCTGCTTTCTTCATTGTAAAGCAACAAAGCGCTGCTGTTGTAGAGCGATTTGGTAAATTCCAAAGTATTCGTCACTCAGGTTTACAATTAAAAATTCCTTTAGTAGATAGAATAGCAGGTAAATTAAGCCTTAAAATTCAACAATTAGATGTTATTGTAGAAACAAAAACTTTAGACGATGTATTCGTTAAATTAAAGGTTTCTGTACAATACAAAGTAATAAAAGATAAAGTATATGAAGCGTTTTATAAGCTAGATTATCCACACGATCAAATTACATCTTATGTATTTGATGTAGTACGTGCTGAAGTACCTAAAATGAAGTTAGATGATGTATTCGTTAAAAAAGATGACATTGCAATTGCTGTTAAAACAGAATTAAATGAAGCAATGATGACTTACGGTTATGATATTATTAAAACATTAGTAACAGATATAGATCCTGATGCACAAGTGAAAGAGGCTATGAACCGTATTAACGCTGCTGAAAGAGAAAAAGTAGCAGCTCAATTTGAAGGAGATGCACAACGTATTTTAATTGTAGAGAAAGCAAAAGCAGAAGCTGAGAGTAAGCGTTTACAAGGACAAGGTATTGCTGATCAAAGACGTGAAATTGCACGTGGTTTAGAAGAATCTGTAGAAGTTTTAAATAAAGTAGGTATCAATAGTCAAGAAGCATCAGCTTTAATAGTTGTAACTCAACATTATGATACGTTACAGTCTATTGGACAAGAAACTAACAGTAACTTAATTTTATTACCTAATTCACCTCAAGCAGGTAGTCAAATGCTAAATGATATGGTAGCTAGTTTTACAGCTAGTAATCAAATAGGTGAAGCAATGAAAAAAACGAAGAATAAGAAGAACGATGATTTAGGATAAAAACTTTCTGAAAATCATGTAAATAAACAAAAACCAGGAGCATTGCTTCTGGTTTTTTTACGTTTATCAACTAATGTTTAACGTTCATCAAACAAATTTAAATTGTTAATATTCTATTTGTTCCTTTGAAATAACTAAAAAAAAAGGAATGAAATTTTATAAACAATTATTAAGCGCAGTATGTATTGCTAGTATAGGTTATCTAAATTCTCAAACAGCTAATCAAACAAACTATAAAACTGATATAAAGTCATTTATAAATAATTATGATCAAAATAATGAGATATCAGTATTAATTATTGATAATGACAAATCTGAGTATGTAGGTTTTAAAAAAGAATTAAATACTGTAAATGAAGTAAATAACAGTGATCATATTTTTGAAATAGGATCTATTACAAAAGTATTTACAAACATATTATTAGCTAATTCTGTTAATGAGGGTAAAAGTAGTTTAAATGAATCTTTACAAAGTAATTTTAGTTTTCCTATTACTAATGGAAATGCTATTACTTTAACTAATCTAACCAATCACAGTGCTGGTTTTCCACCATTGCCTACAAACATTTATAAACAAATGGAATTAACTCCAGATAATCCATATTCAAATTATACAGAAAATGATTTAAAAGAGTATTTAAAGACTAAAATAGAATATACTTTTAAAGTAGGTGAGAGGAGTGAATATTCTAACCTAGGAATGGGATTATTAGGATATGTATTAACAAAAAAAGTGGGAAAAAGCTATGAACAACTTGTAAAGGATGTTATTTTTAAACCTCTTTCAATGACACAATCTTCAACTAAAATTTTAAATACAACTAAATTAGTTAAAGGATTAAATGAAGAAGGGGTTGTTACTAGTAATTGGGATTTTACAAATGCTTTGGTAGGAGCAGGGGGAATAAAGTCAACTATTGTTGATATGGAGAAATTCATACGTAAGAACTTCGAAAATGATCCGGATTATACATTACCATTAAAAGAGACATTTAAAGTTAATAAAATGGCTAAAATTGGCCTAGGTTGGCAAATTATTGACAATGGAAAGCAACAATTTTGTTGGCACAATGGTGGAACTGGTGGTTATAGATCTTGTTTGGTATTTCATAAAGAAACCAAAAAAGCAGTATTAGTACTATCAAATATTTCTGCTTTTCATGAAAATGCTGACGGTGTTGATAATTTATGTTTTTCTATCTTTAAGAAATTAATGAAATAATGAAGAAAAGAATTCTCTTAATCATATTACACTTATTATTCTGGTTAATAAACTATTATTATGTGAGTTCTGGTAGTTTAAATTGGAATGGATTTGGTGAGGAACATAACTTACTAAAGAAAGCATACCTCTATGGTATGTTTTTTAATGCTTTTTTATTTTACATTCAAATATTTTGGTTGGTTCCTAAATTTTACATTCAAAACAAAAAAACTGCATTTTGGATGTTTTCTATTGGTATCTTTTTAGTTATAAATACTATAGAAACATTTTTAGATGTACAATTAGCAACCACATATAAAATTTATGATTTCCCACTATTTGTTGCAGCTATTATGTGGTTTTATCATAATGCTATTTTTCACTTTATATATTTTATTGTAGGTTTTTATTATCGATTTCAACAGGAATACATCAAATCTGAGAGAATAAAACAAGAATTATTAGTTGAGAATCATAAGGCCGAATCAAAGTACTTAAAAGCGCAATTAAATCCACATTTTTTATTTAATGGAATCAATAGTATTTATCACTTAATAGGTAAAAATGACGTTAGTGCTAAAAACACATTGTTAAAGTTCTCTAATTTATTACGTTATCAATTATATGAAAGTAATGGTAACAAAATAGAATTACATAAAGAGTTAAAGTATATAAAAGAGTATGTAAGCATAGAACAAATAAGAAAAGGTTCTGATATCAATTTAAATTTTTCTATTGATGTACAAAATGAAAATAGTTTTATAATGCCATTGTTATTAATTCCTTTTATTGAAAATGCTTTTAAATACGTAAGTAATCATGTTGATGCGGCAAACAATAATATTTCAATTCAAATAAAAGAAGAAAACAATATTTTAAACTTAAATGTTGAAAACACAAAAGATCCTATTATTTACAAAGAAAAGAGTGGAGGCATTGGCTTAAAAAATGTGAGGAAAAGACTAGAGTTAATGTATCAAAAAAAACATTTATTAAACATTAATTCTACAGATGACAAATATTTAGTAACCCTTGAAATTGAATTAAATTGAAAAAAATAAATTGTTTAATAGTTGATGACGAACCAATTGCAAGAGAAGGTATCAAAGAATACTGCGATCAAATACCTTCTATACACGTAATAGCATTATGTAAAAACGCCATTATAGCTAATGAATATTTACAATCTAATGTAATTGATTTAATATTTTTAGATATTAACATGCCATTGTTAACAGGATTAGAATGGCTTAAAACATTAAAAAACTCTCCATTGGTAGTAATTACTAGTGCATATGCTGAACATGCCTTAGAAAGCTTCGATTTTGAAGTGATCGACTATTTATTGAAACCAATATCTTTTGAAAGATTTTTTCAGGCTGTTAATAAAGCAGAACGATTGTTGAATAAAGAGTCAACAGATGAAAACTTGTTTATCAAAACTGCCAATTCAATTAAAAAAATTAATACTGATGATATTTTATTTATTGAATCGATGCAAAACTATGTGAAAATAATTACTAGTGAAGAAACTATTATTAGCCATTCTACTTTAAAGCAAATGTTAGATTCTTTACCAAATTCTGAATTTATTCAAACTCATAAATCGTATGTAATAGCTAAGAAAAAAGTAAATGAGATTATAGGTAATCAAATATGTATAAAAGGGCATAAAATACCTATTAGTGTTCGTTTAAAGAAAGAAGTAATAGCTGAGTTACTAAACTAAAAAAAGCTCATAATAAAATATTACGAGCTTTTGATTATATGATCTTTCTTGAATTATTTCTTTTCTTCTTGATCTTCTTCTTTAGTTGCGTCTTTGAATTCTTTGATTCCAGTTCCTAAACCTCTCATTAATTCAGGAATTTTTTTACCACCAAATAATAAAACTACTAAAATTACGATAACCGCAATTTGCCAAGGTCCTACAAATCCAAGAAATATTGTTAATGCATTCATTATTCAAAATTTTATGTTACAAAGATATAAAAACAATCTTAGTTTCTATCTTCAATAGCACCACCAATTACCTTTTTTTCATCTATAACTTCAGGCTGCCCTTTGTAAAGTATCGTACCACCAAAACTTACTTTAGCATTTAATGTTTCACCTGAATGAACTTCTGCTTTTGCACCAGAACCAGCTTTAATTGTTGACATGTTATCAACAACTAATTTATAACCGTGATAAGTAGCTGCTAAATCAACGTTAACAGTCTGGTTTTTTGCTTTACCTCTTAGTCTGATAATTCCACCAGAAGAAGCCTTTACAGTTAAATGTTTGGTATCTACATCTAAATCGGCAAAAGCGCCTTCTTGGGCTTTTATTTCTATATGATTTTGAATGAATTGATCTTCACTAGAAATTGATACACCTTCATTTACATCAATAACAGCAATATCTTTGTTAAAATATAAAACAGCTTTTACTTTACCATCAGCCATAGTTTCTGGAAAAGATAATTTAATTTTTAGTGTTTTATTTTTTTCTTTGATTTTTACTTTATCAGACTTCTCTCCTGTTATTACTAATTCTTGTTTATCTGACTTAATTAACTTAATATCAATACCACTATATACTTTTAAGATATCAAAATCTCCTAAAGTTCTAGTAATAGTGGTTTGAGATAAACAAACAAAAGAGTACAAACAAACTGTTAATAAAAGTACTTTTTTCATTTTAATCTACTTAGGTGATATATATAAAAACTTTTTATACAGTGTATTCGTATATTTTTGATGTTAAATTTTAATGTTCAATTAAATCGAAATCTAAGTGTTTACGCTCAAGATCGGTATGTTTTACTTTTACTACAACATTATCACCTAATTGAATAATTGCGTTAGTAGATTGTCCAACAACAGCGAATTGTTTTTCATCAAAAATGTAATAATCATCTTTAATATCTCTAATTCTAACCATTCCTTCGCATTTATTACTTAGAATTTCTACATAAATTCCCCATTCAGTAACACCAGAAACCACACCTTCAAATTCTTGATCTTGATGATCTTGCATATACTTAACTTGCATATACTTAATAGAATCTCTTTCAGCTTTAGCTGCTAATTCTTCCATTTTTGAAGAATGTTTACAACGCTCTTCGTATGTTTCTACTTTAGCTGAATTTCCTCCATCTAAATAACGTTGCAATAAACGATGTGTCATAACATCAGGATAACGACGAATTGGTGAAGTAAAATGACTGTAATATTCAAAAGCTAATCCGTAATGACCAATATTTTGAGTAGTATAAACTGCTTTACTCATAGATCTTATGGCCAAGGTTTCTACTAAGTTAGACTCTCCTTTACCTTTTACATCGTTTAATAACTTATTTAAACTATCAGAAGTAGTTTCTCTTGTTTGAGTATCTATTTTATAACCAAACTTGCTAATAACATTTTGTAAAGAAGCTAACTTTTCAACATCTGGTTCATCATGTACTCTATAAACGAAAGTTTTATTAGTTGGCTTTCCTCCTTTGGCTCTACCAATAAATTCAGCTACTTTTTTATTGGCTAATAACATGAATTCTTCAATTAATTTATTAGCATCTTTAGCTTCTTTAAAGTAAACTCCAATAGGATTTGCTTCTTCATCTAAATTAAACTTAACTTCCACTCTATCAAATGAAATTGCACCAGATTTCATACGCTTACCACGCATCTTTTTGGCCAATTCATCTAATTTTAAGGTAGCTTGTACTATAGCATCATCAACTGTGTAAGCTTCTCCTGTTAAAGAAACTTCTTGTGGTACTACATTACCTTTGGTTTCAATAATTGCTTGTGCTTCTTCATAAGCAAAACGTTTATCAGAATATGTAACTGTTCTACCAAACCATTGATTGATAATATTGGCTTTATCATCCATTTCAAATACAGCAGAAAATGTTAGCTTTTCTTCATTAGGACGTAATGAACAAACTCCGTTGGACAACATTTCTGGTAACATAGGAACCACTCTGTCAACTAAATAAACAGAAGTTGCTCTATCATAGGCTTCGTCATCTAAAACAGTATCTGGCTGAACATAATGAGAAACATCAGCAATATGAACACCAATCTCATAATTACCATTCTCTAGTACTGTAAACGATAATGCATCATCAAAATCTTTAGCATCTTTAGGATCAATTGTAAAAGTTAAATCTTTACGCATATCTCTACGCTTTGCTATTTCATCTTCTGTGATGGCTACAGGTAGCTTTTCAGCAGCTTTTTCTACTTGTCTAGGAAATTCATAAGGCAATCCATATTCTAATAAAATAGAGTGAATTTCAGTATCATGATCACCTGGTCGTCCTAAACTTTGAATTACTTTACCAAACGGATTTTTAGATCTATCTGGCCAATCTGTAAGCTTAGCAACAACTTTATCACCATTTTCAGCACCTCCTAATTTTCCTTTAGAAATAAAAATATCAGCATACATCTTAGGACTATCTGGTACCACAAAACCGTAGTTTTTATTCATTTGTAAAGTACCAACATACTCTCTTTTAGTACGTTCTATTATTTCAACAACATCAGCTTCAAGTTTAGAGTTCTTCTTTTTATGATAAACATATACTCTAACAATATCATCTTGAAGCGCTTTATTAAGGTTTACTGAAGGCACAAAAATATCTGACTCAAAATCATCACAAATGAAATATCCGTTACCATTAGAAGTCAAATCAATGGTACCTATATGATATTTACGTTCAGCATTAATTTTAAACTTTCCTTTTTCAACTTCTACAATCTTCTTATTTACAGCAAGTTCTGCTAATTTTTTAATTATCTGATTTTTACCATCTGTGTCTTTAACATCAATTTTAGAGGCTATATCTCTATAGCTAAAAGACTTACTTCCATCTTCATTTAAAACTCGAAAAACCTTTCTTGTTAAGTCTTTTATTACCTTTCCTTTCTTCTTATATATCTTCTTTTTTTTAGGCATAAATTATATGTAATTTGTTTTGTACCAAAGTACAAAGAATAATCTTTAGTTTTTTTTCTTAAAAAAATCTTAAAATAAATGTAACAAATCTATAAAAAATTCGTCTTTAATATAACCAAACAAGTTAAAATTGAAAAACTTACGTAAAATAGTGATTGCATTTCTTCTTATTTTTTTAATAGGAATAGTAGTTACTGTTGTAAGTATCAACACTACTTTAAACAAAAAAAGACCTTCAATTAACTTAAAAACTAAAGAAAGTACTTTATATCTATTAGAAATAAATCACTTTTAAACAGTCTTTCAACAAAATTTACTTATTTAGCTTTAAACTTTGGTACAGCAGTTTTAATTTTTTCTGCAAAGCTAACAGTTTTTAACAATCAACTGCAATACTTAAACATTTTTTCGCAAAACTTACTAAAAAAGAAAAAGCCACTCTTAAAGTTTTTACACTAATCATTCTCTAATCATAAGTTCTATTCATTTATATCAGTAAGTATAAATCTAAATTCATCTCAACTTAAGAATTTCAAAATTTCACTTATCAACATATTATATTATTAATAAAAAAAGATTTTAAAAATTTAAAAAAAGAATACTGATTATAATAGCGTGTTAATTTGTGGCATTTAATTGTGAATTTAAATTTTGATTTGTCAGTTATTAAATACAATTAACAATTTATATACTTAAAAGTGTGTTGTAAATCAGTAGTTAAGTGTAGTTATTAACAAAACTTATAAACAGGTATTCACTAATTTTATTGAATAGTTTATTATTCAATCATTGTAAATAAACTGTAAATTTATTGTTGATAAATCATAATTAAAAAAGCAAAAAAAAAGTTGCATAATTCAACCCAAGTCTTGTATTGTAAAAAAAAGTAAGAAAGACAAAAAATATTATGAGAATCTTCTTATAAGTTCTTAACAATTCGGTAATATAGGATAAAACCTTTATTTTAAGTAGGTTATTAAGTATCCCAAAAAAAGCATTGTTAATTACTGTTGATAACCGTTAATAACCCTATTTTTGTAGCTATTAACACAACTAAAACCAGTTTATTATGACAATTGCCATTGGAAATGACCATGCAGGTACTGAATACAAGTTTGAAATTATAAAATTGCTTGAAGAATTAGGTCATAAAGTAATTAATTTTGGAACAGATACTAATGATAGTATGGATTATCCAGATGCTATACATCCAACTGCTGATGCTGTTGAAAAAGGTGATGCTGATTTCGGAATTATTTTATGCGGTAGTGGAAACGGTGCACAAATGACTGCTAATAAACATCAAGGGATTAGAGCTGCTTTATGTTGGAATAATGAATTAGTAGCATTAACTCGCCAACATAACAATTCTAATGTATTAACAATTCCTGCACGTTTTGTGTCTTTACAACAAGCTTTAGGTTTTGTAAAAATATTTTTAACTACTGATTTTGAAGGTGGTAGACACGAAAATAGAGTGAATAAAATAGCTTGTAGTTTATAATGATTTTTCAAATAAAAACATTTAACGAGTTAACAACTTCTGAACTGTATGATTTACTTCAATTACGTTCAGAAGTTTTTGTTGTTGAGCAAGACTGTGTATATCAAGATATTGATGGTAAAGATGCTAAAGCATTACATGTTTTAGGTGTTAAAAACGAAAAGATAGTTGCTTATACACGTTTGTTTGATAGTGGCGATTATTTTGATACACCTAGTATTGGTAGAGTAGTAATAAAGGCTTCTGAACGTAAATATGGTTACGGACATTCGTTAATGAAAGCTTCTATTGATGCTATTTCTGATACATATAATAAAACAACCATTACTATTTCTGCTCAAAAGTATTTACAGAAATTTTACGAATCACATGGTTTTGTAAAAATAGGTGAAGAATATTTAGAAGATGGTATTCCACATATAAAAATGGTAAAAAGCTAATGCACATTGAATTTACTCAAATATCTGTTAAAGACAAAGACTTTGTTTTGACTTTATTTAAAGAGGCTGCTATTAAAATTGCTAAAATGAATATTAACCATTGGCAATATTGGAAGAATCCGCCTCTTGAAAAAATCAAATGGGTTGAAGAAGGTATTCAGAATGGTGAGTTTTTCTTTATAAAAAATACTAACGATGATATTATAGGAATGGTTAGAATTTTAAATGAAGATATATTGTATTGGGGACAACAAGAGGAAAAATCGTTATATGTACATTCTCTTGTAGTTAGAGAAGATTTTAATCGTAAAGGAATAGGCAAAATTATTTTAGATAAAATTGAAGGTATAGCAAAAAAAGAAGGATGTATCTTTTTAAGATTAGATGCAGTAGCTACCAATACTAAATTATGTAACTATTATGAAAAACAAGGTTTTAGTAAGGTTGGAACTAAGAAGTTAACAAACAGTGTTAATAACCTTTATCAAAGAGCTTTAACTTAATGTTATATAGTTGTTTACTAAATTAATAGAGTTTATCAACTTCAATAACTTCACCAGCTTTTAAATCATTTAAAACAATATCGCCAACTCTAACCCTAACCAATCGAAGAGTTGGAAACCCTGCTGCCGATGTCATTTTACGAACTTGTCTGTATTTTCCTTCTTGTAAAGTTACAGATATCCAAGAAGTTGGGCCATGTCTATCATCTCTAACCTTATAAATTCGTTCAGGAAAATTAGGATTCTCTATAACAACAACTTTACAAGGTTTAGTCATGTACTTTTCACCATGAATTCCAATTTCAATTCCGTTTTTTAACTTTTCAATAGCTTCATTGGTAATAGCACCATCTACCTGAACATAATATTCTTTTTCTACTTTACCTCTGGTAGTAATATGGTCACTAACTTTACCATCTGTAGTTAACAATAATAAACCTTCAGATTTTACATCTAAACGACCAATAGCCATAGTTTTTTCAGGAAAATCAAAATCTAACTCACCTAATAATTTTTTTCTTCTTTTAGTTTGGTTATTAATAAATTGTGAAAGAAAACCATAAGGTTTGTGAATGATGAAATGTCTATGTTTTGTCATTTTATATGTTAGAGATTTAAAGCTTGAAGCTAAAAGTTATACAACTTTTAACAGTTGGAGTTAAACCGAATTCAAACGCAAAACTACAACAAATACGAATCTTAAAAAAGAACGTAAAAATCGTGTAGTTTTTCATAACTTAGCAGTTCTTATTTACATAACATTTTTTGGCATTTTATGGCAGCAGATAAAGAAAAGGAAGCGAAATTAAAAGCGCTTCAACTTACGCTAGATAAATTAGATAAATCTTACGGTAAAGGTACTGTAATGAAGTTGGGAGATAAAGTAATTGACGATGTTGATTCTATTTCTTCTGGTTCTTTAGGTTTAGATTTGGCATTGGGTGTAGGAGGATATCCTAGAGGAAGAATCATAGAAATATACGGACCAGAATCATCTGGTAAAACAACATTAACTATTCATGCTATTGCTGAAGCACAAAAAGCAGGAGGTATTGCTGCTTTTATTGATGCAGAACACGCTTTCGATCGTTTTTATGCTGAAAATTTAGGTGTAGATGTTGATAATCTAATAATTTCTCAACCAGATCATGGTGAGCAAGCTTTAGAAATTGCTGATAATTTAATTCGTTCTGGAGCTATTGACATTGTAGTAATTGACTCGGTTGCTGCATTAACTCCTAAATCAGAAATAGAAGGTGAAATGGGAGATTCTAAAATGGGATTACATGCTCGTTTAATGTCTCAAGCCTTAAGAAAATTAACAGGTACTATTAGTAAAACTAACTGTACGGTTATCTTTATTAACCAATTACGTGAAAAAATTGGAGTAATGTTTGGTAACCCAGAAACTACTACTGGTGGTAACGCATTAAAATTCTACGCATCTGTTCGTTTAGATATTAGAAGAAGAACGCAAATTAAAGATGGTGATAGAGTTATTGGTAACAGTACTAAAGTTAAGATTGTTAAAAACAAAGTAGCACCACCTTTCCAAACCACAGAATTTGATATTATGTATGGTGAAGGAATTTCTAAAGTTGGTGAAATTTTAGATATTGGTGTAGAGCTAGGTATTGTTAAAAAGAGTGGATCGTGGTTTAGCTACGGTGATACTAAATTAGGTCAGGGTAGAGATGCTGTAAAAGGTTTAATTAAAGACAATCCTGAGTTAATGGAAGAACTTGAAACAAAAATTAAAGAAGCTATAGAAAATCAGGAATAGATTAAAGTTTGTTTTATAGAATTATAAAGGCTGTTGATGAAAATCAACAGCTTTTTTTATAAGTATACCTAGGGTAAATTATAACATAAATGTATACATATTAACATATTATAAATACATACATTTATGAAACAATTTTACTTTTTATTTTTTGGATTGTTATCAACCATACTTTACAGTCAAAGTATTGTTATTAATGAAATCCAAGCAAAAAACACGAATACATACGAAAATCCTGCTACAGGTGAATATTCTGATTGGATTGAATTAAAGAATTTAACTGCTTCTGAAATAGACATCAGTGGTTATTTTTTAAGTGATGATGTTGACAATGTTAAAAAGTGGGAATTTCCATCAGGAACTAAAATTGCTGCTAATGGTTTTTTATTAATTATTGCAGATGATGAGAACACTGGTTTACAAACCAATTTTAAACTTTCATCATCTGGTGAAGAAGTTATTTTATCAAAACCAGATGAATCTGAAATACAAAAAATAGCATATCCTGCCATTCAAAATGATATTTCATATGGAAGATTAAGCGATGGTACATATAGTTTTTTGAAGAAACCAACACCAAAAACTGATAATATGGATTCGGATGCATTTAAGTTATTAGATGTTGATATCAATATTAGTATTCCATCAGGACTTTACGCAACTAGTCAAACAATAGAAATTTCTAAAACAGGAGAAGGAACTATTTATTACACTTTAGATGGATCTTTACCAACTACAAGTTCTTCAGTATACACATCTCCAATAACTATTAATAACAACACAGTTTTAAAGGTAATAGTTATTAAATCACTTACAGAGTATAGTATTGCAGAAAATAGATCTTATATAATTGGTGCTACTCATAATTTACCAGTTGTGTTATTAACTTCAGATAATTCTTCTTTTAATTCAATAAATAAAGAAGTAATTGATGGTAGAGTAGCGTTTAATTTTATAGAAAAAGACGGTACAGTAGTTATTAATCAATATGCAAATTTTAGAGAATCAGGAAAAACATCTAGAGGATTTCCTCAGTTAAATGGAAAGATTGAAGCAGATAAAGTGTATGGTGATGGAGATTTTGATTATAAAATGTATCCTTATAAAGATATTGATGAGTTTGATAGCTTTTTATTAAGAAATGCAAGTCAAGATTGGGCTAATACACATTTAAGAGATGCTTTTATAGCTAGGTTGTTAGGGAAAGATAATTTAACCAATACACCATTTGAAGCTTACAGACCAGCAGTTTTATATGTAAATGGAAAGTATCAAGGTATTATTAACATTAGAGAAGATGATGATAAAAATTATGTAAAGCACAATTTTGGATTAAAAGATGATGAGTTTAAAGTAAAGCTAGGACAAGGAACATTTGTTGATTTTCATTCACTTAATTTTAATACCGAAGCTGATAGAACTAAATTTTCTAAACTAGTAGATTTTTATGAACATTTAAGTTTAAAATTATTATTTGCTTTTGCACCTCCTGGCGAATGGGGTTGGCAAGTTTGGGAAGATTTATCAGGAAAAACAGGTACACAATTTCACTATAATTTTCATGATTTTGATCCTATTTATGGATTGGCTTTTGATGGTGCTAATTTTACCAATATTGAAACAGATTTAATGCCTGTTAATGATTTAATGGAAACACAAATAAAAGATTATGAGCCTTATAAAAAAGAAGCAATTCATTTTATAGCAGCAAGTATTAATCATATTTTTAATGCCGATAGATCATTAGAAATTCTCAATGAAATGCAAGCAGAATTAGAAAGTGAAATACCTGCTCATGCAGTTGCTATGACTAAATTAGCAGACGATTCAAGTTTAACTTACCGAACAGATGAATTACCTTTTTCTAATGTATCGCAATGGAAAAGTAATTTAGCCGATTTAAAAACAAATATTTCTAACCGATTTGATAGGAATATTTTTACTAGAATAAAAAACGAATATTCATTAGATGCCCCTATACAAGTAACATATGAAAGTTCTGATATTTCCAAAGGGTTTATTAGAGTACACAATGTAAAGTCTCTTAAAAACACTTTTACAGGAACGTATTTTAAAAACATTCCAATACGTTTTAAAGCAGAAGCATTGCCTGGTTATAAATTTGTAAGATGGGAGGGAGATGTTACCGGAAATGATGTAGAAATAACAACTTCTTTTACATCTGATGCTAGTATAAAAGCAATTTTTGAGCCTGTAAGCACATTCACAACAAATTTAGTAATTAACGAAGTTCAAGGTAAAAATGATACTACAATAGCTGATGAAGCAGGTGAGTATGATGATTGGATTGAAATATATAATCCAGGAACAGCAGCGGTTAATTTAGCAGGGTATTATATTTCTGATAATGTATCAGAACCATTAAAATGGAAGATTCTAGATACAGATGCAAGTAAAACAACCGTAGCTTCAAAAGGTTACTTATTATTATGGGCTGACAAAGACACTGATCAAGGAGAAAATCATTTAGATTTTAAATTAAAAGGAACAGATCAAGTAATTTTAACAGCTCCTGATGCTACAACTAAAATTCAAGAGATATCTTTTACAGATGTTGATACAGATACTTCATACGGTGCAAAAGAAGATGCAGATAGCGAATATATTGTATTTACTACTCCAACACCAGGAGCTTCCAATAATTCATCATTAAGTACAGAAGACAATAACATAGATGAAGTAAAAATAAATACATATCCTAATCCAACTAAAAACTCAGTTACTATTCAAGGAATTTTAGAAGAAGTAACATGGAAGTTATATAATATTAACGGACAGTTAGTTAAAAAAGGAATCAGAAAAGAATTTGATATAACAAATCTTCACACAGGATTATACATTTTAAATATTAATAATAAAATGAATTTAAAGATTGTTAAAAATTAATTTTATATAAGGTCTTAACAAAAAAAAACTTAATAAAACATTAAAATATTATTTTTTTATACAGTGTTTATACCCAATTTATACATAATCAGTATTTTATATTGTTTTAAGTTTGTTTTTATCAAGAAAAAAATGTAATTTTCTTATTCATTTTAAAGCCCCCCAATATTATGAATAGATTTGTATATCTACTTTTACTCGCATGCGCATTTTTTAATGTAAACTACACACAAGCACAAAACAATGCGGATCAACTTATTAATGAAGCCATAGAAAAGGCTAAAGAACAAGACAAGCATGTTTTCATCAATTATTTATCTACTTCATGTAAGCTTAGTCAAAAAATGAAGAAACAAATGGAAGATGATACATTTAAGTTATTATTCAATTTAAATTATGTAGTAGTAAATGTAGAAGTATCGGACGAGGAGAAATCTAAGTATGTAACATGCTCTAACCCTGTTAAAACATTCGGAAGTGTAGAATGTAAAGAGATAGAGTTTCCATTTTGGAGCATCTTAGATAATGAAGGAAATTACATTACTGTTTCAATTAATGAAGGTAGTGATAGTAAAATTGGTTTTCAATCTAACACTGAAAAAGTGAATAGTTTTATTGAAGTAGCTCAAAATTACGGTTCAAAATTAAATGAGGATGAACTTTATTTGGTATCTAATCAATTAAGCAAAATGAATAACCAAGAAGGACTATAAGATATTAAAATCTTACAAAAAATTAAAAGCTGTCTAAATACATAGACGGCTTTTTTTGTATAGATAATTATAGCTAATTTAGTTTTAAAAGAAACTAAATGATTGCAATTTCTAAAGAAATAGAACTTAAAGAAATTTTAAATTCTGATACAGATACTTTATTTAATTTAATGAGCGAAGTATACCCTGCTGCTTATGATTATTTTTGGGAAGATGGAGGTAAATGGTATATAAAAAGTCAGTATTCTAAAGAAAACATTTTAAAAGAGTTAGACGAAGAAAATACGTCTTATTACTTTGTTATTTTTAAAGGAGAAATTATAGGTAATTTTAGAATTCATTGGAATAAAAAATTAGAAGGTTTTGACGATAAAAAGACAGTAAAACTTCATAGAATCTATTTACATGCTAAAGCACAAGGAAATGGAATTGGAAAAAAATTACTATTGTGGTTAGAAGAAGAAGCAATAAAAAAGCAATATGAATTGATATGGCTAGATGCTATGGATGAAAAACCACAAGCTTTTCAGTTTTATAAAAAAATGGGATATCAATACCATTCGCATTGCTTTTTACCTTTCGATTTATTACATGACGAGTATCGAAAGATGAGTCAGATTTATAAACAATTGTAAAATAAGTTAACGGTATAAAAGTTTTTAGTTGACAATTTTTAAAATTGTCAACTAAAAATATTATTTAACTTTTTCAACAACAATTATACACCAGTACTACCAAAACCACCAGCACCACGTTCTGTTTCATCTAAAACAGTAACTTCTTGCCATTGTACACGCTCATGTTTTGCAATTACTAACTGAGCAATTCTTTCACCATCATTAATGTCAAAATCTTCATTAGAAAGATTTACTAAAATTACGCCAATTTCACCTCTATAATCAGCATCCACAGTTCCAGGTGCATTTAATACAGTAATTCCTTTTTTAGCAGCTAAACCACTTCTAGGTCTTACTTGAGCTTCATATCCTTGAGGTAATGCAATAAACAAACCTGTTTTTACAATAGCACGCTCTAACGGCTTTAATGTAATTGTATTTTCTATATTTGCTCTTAGATCCATTCCTGCAGAACCTTCGGTTTCATAAGTAGGAATTTGATGTTTGGACTTATTAATTATTTGTACATTCATTGTTAAAATTATTAGCTTTCAAATATAATTAACCTCTCCGATTATACATACGTTTGTAGATTTATTAATTTAGCGTTTGTAAACAAACAATCAATTATGAATAAATTTGAAAAAATAGCTGTCATAGGTGGTGGAAGTTGGGCTACAGCTATCGTAAAAATGCTTTCAGAAAATTGTACTACCATAGGGTGGTATATGCGTAGTATTTATGCAGTTGAACATATTAAAAGAAATAAACATAATCCTAATTACTTAAGTTCTGCTGAGTTACACCCAGAGCAATTAGATTTAACCAATAACATAAACGAAGTAGTTGAAAAGTACGATGTACTAATTTTTGCCATACCTTCTGCTTTTTTAAATTCTGAATTAGAAAAATTAGAGGCTTCTTTAGAAAATAAAATCATTTTTTCTGCGATTAAAGGTATAGTTCCAGAATCAGGTTTAATTGTTGGTGAACATTTTCATACGAAATACAATATATCGTACGAAGATATTGGAGTAATTGCAGGACCTTGTCATGCTGAAGAAGTGGCTATGGAAAGACTTTCTTATTTAACAATAGCTTGTCAGGATGAGAAAAAAGCAAAAAACTTAAGTAATAAAATTAAAAGTAGATACATTAAAACAAAAGTATCAGACGATATTTTTGGTACTGAGTATTCTGCAATGCTTAAAAATATTTATGCGATTGCTGCTGGAATTGCACACGGATTAGGTTATGGAGATAATTTTCAGTCGGTGTTAATGAGTAATGCTATTAGAGAAATGAAGCGTTACATTAAAAAAGTACATCGTATGAAACGTAATATTAACAACTCTGCATATTTAGGAGATCTTTTAGTTACCGGATATTCTGTATTTAGTAGAAATAGAATGTTTGGAAACATGATTGGTAAAGGATATACAGTAAAATCTGCAATGTTAGAAATGAATATGGTTGCAGAAGGATATTATGCTACAAAAAGTGCGTATAAAATTAATAAAGAAAACGGAGCAAAAACACCAATTATAGATGCTGTACATAGCATTTTATATGAAAAGAAAGAGGCGAAAGATGTATTTGATAAGCTAACAAATATGCTAGACTAATAATTTCTAGTTAAAAGTATAAAAAACCCTTCAAATAATACTTTAGTTATGAAATTCAAATTTACTTCTAACGCCTCTATATTTTTGGTATTATACCGTGGCGCAAAAGTAAGTTAAAAACTAAAAATAACAAGGTGTTTAGCGTATTAAATATTTTAAAAAAAAGTTAATTAAAAATTAACTGATTTTTATATTTTTACAACATTTAGTATATTATTAAACATAATGAAAACAATTCAAGAAGCTGTTGAGATTACTATAAGAAAAACACCTTTTATTGAAGAAGCGTTAAACGAAAAATTAATCAATGTTTCTTCATTAGCTAGGGTAATTTTACCAGAAGTAGCCAGACAGTTAAAAAAAGAGGTGAAAGTTGGGGCTGTTATGATGGCAATCAACCGATTATCTCCAGCAAACGAATTAAGAATTCGTAAGAATATTAAAAAACTAGCCTTAAATTTAGGTGATGTAATCGTACGATCTGATTTATGTGATTATACTTTTAAAAATACACCAACTTTATTTAAAAGAATTGCGGCTATTTTAGCAGAAGCATCTGAAAGCAACGATTTATTTTTAACAATATCTCAAGGTATTTTTGAAACCAATATTGTTGCAAGTAAAAGTTTACAACCATTAATTAAAACTACTTTTAAAAATGAGGTTGTCATTAATAATGTTGATCAACTAGCTTCTATTACTATTAAATTACCTAAAGAGAATTTAGAACAATCAGGTATTTATTATTTTATTTTAAAGCAATTTGCATGGGCAAATATTGCAGTACAAGAAGTTATTTCTACTACACATGAAATGACAATTGTAGTAAAAGAACAAGATGTAAATGAAACCTTTTCAATTTTAATGGATTTAAAATTGAGTTAACACTTATAAATGGAGAAAAAAGATCCGTATGCTTCGCTTAGAATAAAGGAATTTAATATTTTTTTATTAGTACGATTTTTATTGGTTTTTGCATGGTCTATGCAGTTTATTATAATAGAATGGCAAGTATATTCAATAACCAAAGATCCGTGGAGTTTAGGATTAATTGGTGCATTTGAGTTTCTTCCTGCCTTTTCAATGGCATTGTTTGCTGGTCATATTGTTGATCAAAAAGAAAAACGAAACTTATTTGCACTCTGTATTGGTCTTTTTTCTTTAATTAGTTTAGGATTGTACTTTTTAACAAATCCTAATTTTACAGAAGGTTGGAACTCTAAAACAATACTATATTTAATATATACATTGGTATTTTTTGGAGGTTTTTTACGCTCTTTTTTCGGACCCACTATTTTTTCGTTAATAGCCTTAATTGTACCAAAAAAATTATATCCAAATGCAGCTACTTGGAGTAGTTCTACTTGGCAAATGGCCAGTGTTTTAGGACCAGCTTTTGCCGGATACATGATTTATTTAATAGGAGTAAATATATCTTTATGTATTGTTTTTGCACTTGTTTTATGCTCTTCATTTTTAGTTTTCTTAATTAAAAGGAAACCTATTATGAATCCTAAGACAAATGAACCAATTTCAAAAAGTTTAAGTGAAGGAATAAGTTTTGTATTTAAAACAAAAGCTATTTTAGGAGCTATTACCTTAGATATGATTTCGGTATTATTTGGTGGAGCAATTGCTTTATTACCTGTTTTTGCTCAAGATATTTTACAAGTAGGATCTAAAGGTTTTGGTGTTTTAAGAGCTGCACCTGCTATTGGTGCTTTTTTAACAATGTTAATTACTGCTTACATACCTATTAGTAAAAACGCCGGAATGAAGCTGCTAACAGCCATTTTTGGCTTTGGTGTATGTATTATTGTTTTTGGTTTATCAACTAGTTTTTGGGTTTCTTTAGTTGCTTTATTTTTTAGCGGAGTTACTGATGGAGTTTCAATGGTAATTCGTCAAACAATATTACAATTAAAAACTCCCGATCATATGAGAGGAAGAGTTTCATCTGTAAATTCAATGTTTGTAGGTTCTTCTAATGAATTAGGAGCATTAGAAAGCGGATTAACAGCAAAGTTGATGGGAACGGTTACCGCAGTTGTTTTTGGTGGAACTATGACCTTGCTAACCGTTATAAGTACAGGTATTTTAAATCCAACACTTAGAAAGCTAGATTTAACTAAAGATTTAGAAAAACACGAGGCTAGTTAGTGAGCAATCTTTTTCCAGTTAGCATCTGCTTTTTTTCTTAATTCTTCAGGATTTTCATTTAACCAAAGCTTTAAAGTATTTGTTCCCCAAGAATTATAAAAAAGATATAATTTACCATCTCTAATTTCATAAGTTTTAGGATCAACACCTACTTTTTCACCCTTTAAACCAATTGCATAAGCACAATAACCACCGTACTGAGGTATGTATTGAGTAGGATTATTTTTAAACATATTTAAGTGATCTTTATTCGAAAATCTGAATGTAACATTATCATATTCTGTAGTATAACTTTTAGATCCTTTTGCCGGTTTGTTGTAAAAATATGAAACTACATCATAACCATTTGCAACAACTCCTTTTTTGAGATTGTAATCATTTTTTTGTGAAAACCCAGTACAAGAAACTGCAGTAAAAAGAAAAAGTAATAAATATCTCATAGTTATATAATTTAATTCGTTGAGATAGTCGTTAAAAACAAAATCAGATTACAAATGAGATAGTTAAAATTAAAAGAAGTGTTTTTTAAACCATAAATAATAACTAAAATACCCCGTTGCAAAAGCAAACGGGCATTTAATTTATAGTATAAGCAGAAAGAATTTAATTACTTTCTTTTTTCATTTCTGCCCAATTAATATCTCCTTGTTTTTGTAAAGCTTTAGTATCTTCTTCTTGCCAATCGTTTAGTTTATTTGAAAACCAAGCATTGTAAAATAAATATAGCTTACCATCTCTAATTTCATATACTTCAGGATTTACATCCATTTTTATTTTCTTTTTAGCAACGGCATATGCACAATATCCACCGTATTGAGGTACATATTTATCAGGATTTTTTAAAAACTCATTTAAACTTTCTTTATTAGCAAAATGGAATGTTCTTCCATTGTAATCTGTACTAATTGTTTCGTTACCTTTTACAGGTTTAGTCTCATTAAAATAAGAGATAACATCATAGCCACTTACGGCCAATTTTTCATCTGAATTAGAAGTACAACTAGAAAAAATAGCGAATGAAACAATAGTTAGTAAATAAATAGTTAGTTTTTTCATTTTAATGAAAGTTTTTTAATGTGCACATAAATATACCTAAATGAAATTATAAAACCATTAAATTACATCCACGAATGTCTGATGTATCAAAACGACCTATAATTTCAAAAGAATTATCTGTATAAACTTTTCCTAAATCTTGTGTAGCAATAAAAGAGCAAGAATTAAAATTGGCCAAATCTATGACATTAATTCCACCCGTTTTTCCTGTTTTTTGAATGGTTAAAGGGTCTTCAGTATCTCTAGTGATAATATGCATCCAAGGTGGGCATTCAAACACTCCATTACCTTTTGAATATCCTTGACTTAATAATTCAGTCATACCATATTCAGAATGTATGTTATCAACTCCAAAACCATCACTCAGTATAGCATGGAGCTCTTTTCTAATTAATTCTTTTCTGCGACCTTTCATACCACCAGTTTCCATTATAATGGTATTACTAAGGTTAAATTGGTATTTCTCAACCAAATCTAACAAAGCAAAAGAAACGCCTATTAAAAGTACTTTTTTATGTTGCTTTTGCAGTGTATTTAATTTTTCGGCTAATTCCTCTAAATTATGCAAATAAAAACCGCTTTCTGGCTGTTTAGAGCGATTAATTAAATCATTTACCATATATATTAAAGAAGAACCTTTTCGTTCTAAATAATTAGGTAAAAGCGCTAGTACAGTATATTCTTCAATATTTCCGTAAAAATGTTCAAATCCTTTTAAATAACTTGTTTCATACCAAGAAGTGTCGGTAACCAAATGTTTACTGGTAGTACTGCCAGTGGTACCAGAACTTGTAAACGTTTCTTGAATTTCATCAGTAGATGATAGTATTTTTTTCGATTTAAAAAACTCTATTGGTAAAAAAGGAATTTGATCTATAGAAGTAATATCAGAAGGATGTACATATAATAAATCACAAAAAGAACGATATACAGCATTGTTTTCAAATTGATGTTTAAAAACTTGTAAAGTAGCCTGTTTAAAATCAGCTTCAGATTGTATATTGAATATAAGTTCTTTCATGTTTTGCAAAAATAAAACTATTCTACGCAACCTTTTTTAAATTTATACATCTTATTAGTAAATAAGTGAATGTTTTGCTAGCTAAACAATAATATTTAAACATTAAAAACTTAAAAATGAAAAGAATATTAAAACTTTTATTGATTTGTTTGATTGTTACTTCTTGTAATGATAAAGAAAATAAAATCATAGTAATTAATAATTGTAAGGTAGAAAATCCATTATATGATTTAGCTTGGTTAAACACACTTAAAGAGAATATAGAAAAATCAGCAAATGCTTCTGCAGCTAACATATACCAATATACCTATAAAAATGAACCAACTTTTTTAGTAAATGATTGTGTAAACTGTACAGATGCATTAGCAATTTTATATAATTGTTCTGGGGAAGCTATTTGTGAATTTGGAGGAATTGATGGTAGAATTACATGTCCTGATTTTAAAGATTTTGCAAAAGATAAAAAGCTTTTATGGTCTAATACAAATCAATTAATTATTGATGAAGAATTATATACCAATACTGAAGCAAATGACTCAATAGTAGATGTTTCTATAAATGGAGATATTCTTACCATTACTGTTACAGATAGTGGTTGCGATGGTAGTGCATGGAATGTGAATTTAATAGATTCTAGTACTGTTGCTGAATCACTTCCTCCACAAAGATCTTTAAAAGTTCAGCTATCTAATCCTGAATCATGTTTAGCTATTATAACCAGAGAATTTGAATTTAATTTATCTGAATTACAAATTGATAGTAGTAATGAATTAAGTTTGATAATAGATAACTGGGATACTCCAATTACTTATACTTACTAAATAATAAATAATGAAAACAATACAATTATTTTACATACTTACAGCTACATTTTTTATGTTTAACTGTAGTACTAATGAAGAGTTAGTATCTGATGATGTTTGGCATTTAGTAACTATTGACGGAGGATTATCGCCAGCAACTAATTATAGTAAAGGAGAAATAACTTGGTTTTTTAATACCCAAGCTAAAACAATTACAATTAAAAATTCAGTATCAGCTTTTGTAAATTCTCCAGAACCTTTTACAAGCTCACAAAGTGGTGTGTATAATTATACCATTGAAAAAAGAAATGATATAGATTATTTAATTGTGGGTAGCAGAGAAGGAGCAATGAAATTTACAGCACAAGGATTAGAAATAGACTATGGAATAGCTCATGATGATGTGCGCTATACATTTATCAAATAACAATAAATAAAAACAAAAATAATATGAATAAGTTTATAATTATACTAGCGTTTATAACAACATTAGTTTCGTGTAATAAGAATGAAGAAATAATCATTTTAGAGGATAATTTGCTAATAGGAAATTGGTCAGAAGTTACATATGATAACGATTTAATTACTTTTAAAAGAGTTTTAAACTTACCGCAAAATGCCTATGGATTTTCTTTTAGGTATGAATTTCCAAATTTTACAGAAAGAACTTCTGGATGGTGTGGTACACCACCACTTACCTTTTTTAATGTTAATGGTAATTGGGAGGTAAAAGGAGATATTTTAAAAATTTATGATGTAAATACTCCAAATGTTCAAGGGGCTTCGCCAGTTTTATTATATAGTTTTAGAATAGTTTCTTTAACAAATGAGACTTTAAGTTTAAAAAGAGAAATTACTGATCAAGAAAAAGATTATCAGAAACTAATGGAGGCTTATGATGATTTTTATAATATGATAGCTGGTAAAACTTGTACAGATGAAAGTGAATGGGCGTTTGTTGGATACGGAGCTAAAGCTTGTGGTGGTTTTCAAGGATTTATTCCTTATCCAAATACTATAGATGAAGCAGTATTTTTAGAAAAAGTAGCAGTGTACACTCAGTTAGAAGAAGAATACAATACAAAATGGTCTATTATTTCTGTTTGTGATATAATTGTTGAACCAGAAGGAGTTGTTTGTGAAAACGGATTACCAAAATTAAAATATTAACCCCAGAAAATGCATTAGAAATTCATTTTCTAATGCATTTCTGAATTAAAAAATGAATTAAAATTTTTAGCATATCGAACTAGAAAAGCTCATAAAAAAGTGCAAAAAAAACGATTTGCAAGCGCAAACAAAAGTATATCAGTTATTTGCTGGTAAGCTCTTTGCTTTGAGTTTAAAATATGCTAAAAATCAGCAAGATGCAGAAGATGTTTTACAAGATAGTTTTTTAACTATTTTCAAAAAAATACATCAATATTCAGGGAAAGGATCTTTTGAAGGATGGTTAAAGAGAATAGTTATTAACACAGCTTTGCAAAAGTATCGAGAAAACTCGCCATTGTATCTTATAAAAGAAGAAGCTGAAGCTCATGAAGAAGAAGTAATTTTAGATGAAGATAGTATTAATGTTGATTTTTTATTGGCGCTAATTCAAGAATTACCAGATAGATATAGATTGGTTTTTAATTTATATGTACTAGATAATTTTTCGCACAGAGAAATTTCTGAGATGTTAGAAATTTCAGAAGGTACCTCTAAGTCTAATTTATCAAGAGCAAGACAAATACTCAAAAATAAGTTAGAAGAACATCAACAAAAATTAGAAAAAGCTTAGCAATGAAGGATAAGAATATAGATAGAATTTTTCAGGAACAATTAAAGGATTTAGAAATAACTCCTAACCCTGAAATATGGAAAAATATTGAAGATGAGCTCACTAAAAAGAAGAAACGAAGAGTCATTCCTTTTTGGTGGTTATCGTCAGGTGTTGCAGCTTCTTTATTGTTAGTTTTTGCACTATTTCCGTTTAAAAAAACGACAAATATTAATTCAATAGAAAAATTACCAGAAGAACAAATAATTGTAGCGCCAACAAAGAGCTCTAACGACGAGGGCAATGAGGAAACAAAAATTTTGAATTCTTTTAAAGAAGAATTGGTAATTAAAGAAGATACTATTAATAGAAAAAACAGTAACAATATTACAACTGTTGCAAAAATATATCCGATAGAAAAAGAGGAGAAAGGTTCGATTGTGTCGAATAATAAAAAGGTTGGTTTGCAAAAAGATGAAGTTGAAGAATTCAGTAAGGGTGATTCTTCAAATTCAAAAATAGCTATGAAAAAGTTTTTAAAAGAAGACAAAGTAACAGAAGGTGATGTTGCACAAAAAGAACCAGTAAAGGAAACTAAAAAACTTCCTTTTAAACCAGTTTCTGAAGAAGAGCTTATTTCTAATGAAATAGAGAAGAAATTACGAGATAAATGGAGTATTTCTCCGATGGTAGGTATTGTAGCTTCAAATTCGCTTTCTGAAGGTTCTGCAATAGATGCTAATTTGAGTAATAATACGCTTACAAGTGGCGAAACTATTGCTTATGGTGTAAAAGTAGCTTATGAGATTACTGATAAATGGGCTATTCAATCAGGAATTCAGTTACAAAAAAATATTATAAATACAGAGAATGTTGGTTTTGTAGAAAATGGTAGATTTTTAAATAACCTTACTAATGTAGAGATTAATAATACTGAAAATTTAGAGTTTATCAGTTTAGAAAATACAGATAACAATATAGGACAAGATGCAATCTCTACACCAGATTCAGAATCTAATGCCTTAAGAGGTTCTTTACAACAAGAGTATAGTTATATAGAAATTCCTTTAGAAACTACATATCAATTATTTGCTTCTAAAAGTGTAAAAACTAATTTAGTTTCTGGTTTCAGCACATTGTTTTTAACTAACAATTCAATTACAGCTAATTCAGATACTTTTACAGCTGTTTTAGGAGAGGCAAATAATTTAAACAATGTGAATTTTAGTGGAAATATAGGAGTAGATTTTAATATTAAACTTTCTGAAAAACTTGATTTTAATATCAATCCGATGTTTAAAGCACATTTAAACACATTTTCTAAAGAAGCTGAAGGTTTTAAACCTTATAATGTTGGTTTGTATTCAGGATTGAGATATCGTTTTTAATAATAAACAAATTCACAAAGAATTAGAAATATTTATAATGAAGTCATCTTGACTTTTCAATTTTATGAAATTTCTTTAATCCGATTACAATAAATGCTAGGAAATTAAAGCCTTTCCAACTAGTAATTGTGGTGTCAAATCTATTCAATAAAGAAC
>NZ_SJXJ01000052.1:1075-1323 GCF_004337695.1 Tenacibaculum sp. M341 | reverse complement strand
TTTTTAATGCCTTTTTTTGAATTATTTTACAACTTACAGTTTTTCAGACACATAAAAAACCAACTTTATTATACCATTTGTGATTCTCTTATACTTTATCTTTTCCTTGATGAAAAGAAACTAGAATCAAGACTTATGATAAGAATTGAAAAATGCTACTGCATCACCAGCAACAGATGAAAAAACTCACTCCGCTCAAACAGTTTTTCACCTTTTAGTCAATCTTACTATTTAGATTTTTGGAAATT
>NZ_SJXJ01000052.1:0-978 GCF_004337695.1 Tenacibaculum sp. M341 | reverse complement strand
CGGTTTTTAAACCTTCTGCTATTATATGCTTTATTTCGTTATTAACTAACTATCCTACTCACAGTAATATTTACTCTTTATCTTTTCTTTCATGAAAAGTTACAAAAATCAAGACTTATGATAAGAATTGAAAAATGCTACTGCATCACCAGCAACAGATGAAAAAACTCACTCCGCTCAAACAGTTTTTCACCTTTTAGTCAATCTTACTATTTAGATTTTTGGAAATTCTTATCAATCTGTAAAGTTGAATTAAGTGTATTTTTATATAAATAGGCATCAAAACGACACGATACTAATGTAAACTTTGAACAACCTTTAAATCGGTTTTTAAACCTTCTGCTATTATATGCTTTATTTCGTTATTAACTAACTATCCTACTCACAGTAATATTTACTCTTTATCTTTTCTTTCATGAAAAGTTACAAAAATCAAGACTTATGACAAGAATTAAAAAATGCTATTGCATCTCCAACCACAGATAAAAAAACTCAATCCATTCAAACAGCTTTTCATCTCTTAGTCAACACTGCTGTATTGACTTTTAGAAATTCTTATCAATAGATCGAATGAACATTCACTTATCTTATGTTTAATAATAATGCTAAATTGAAATACTTAAATAACTTTTAATTTGGTTTATATTTATAAACATAGAAGATCGCTCCAAATTGCTTTAAATACCTACAGATAATATCATATCATCATTACCGAATACTCAACTATAAAGCTTTATTTTGAATTAAAGTATATTCACCAAATTACAATTGCATGTACTATCAATATAGCACATGATATAAATACTATGATTCAATCTTAGGATACTTAACTCATAAATCTATCCATCATGACCTATAAATAGCAGTTTTAGCTAAATGTTATCTATTAATTATTGATAAAGTATTATTGCGAAGTTGTGAGTTATAAAAAATGAAGTTATTATAAAAACAAAAAACCGTTCAATATGTATTGAACGG
>NZ_SJXJ01000051.1 GCF_004337695.1 Tenacibaculum sp. M341 | reverse complement strand
ATATAGAACATCATGAGGTAAAAGGAGGGTATAGCAGTATTCCTAAGTTGCCTGTCAAACGATTATATGAGTTGTCATCAGCACAAAAGCGTATGTACTTTTTATATGAGTTTGACAAGCAGTCTACCAGTTATAATATACCTTCATTTTATCATTTAGATACCAGCATAGATATAGCTCGTCTGAAAGATGCTTTTAACAGTTTGGTACAGCGTCATTCAAGTTTACGTACACGCTTTGTTCTAAATAACAATGAGGTATACCAGCAGGTTATGGGTGGTCAGGATTTTAACATAATTTATACAGAACTTGCCGATGGAGTGACTATAGAAGACAAGATTCAAGCATTTATTTCTCCTTTTAATTTGAATGAAGAATATCCATTTAGAGTGGAAGTTGTAAAAGATACGGAGGGATATATTTTATTAATAGATATGCATCATATTGTAAGTGATGGAGTGTCTATGAGTATTTTGATGGATGACTTTGTACATTTGTATCAGGAGGATAGCTTGCCAGAATTATCATTACAATATACAGACTATTCTGAGTGGCAACAAAGCGAGGCACATAGTTTACAACGAGAGGAAGATAAGAAGTATTGGGAAGGGATGTATGCTAGTCCTATAAGTGCACTTGACTTACCTTATGATTATACAAGACCAGCAATAAAAAGTGATAAAGGATCGTCTGTAACCCTTACTATTGATTCAGATAAAGTAAATAAAATAAGAAGTTTAGTAGATATTCAAGGAGTCAGCATGTTTATGTTCCTCCTTTCAATTCATAAAATAGTATTAAGTAAATTAAGTGGTCAAGAAGATATTATTGTAGGAACCCCAACTTCTGGAAGAAATCATGCAGATGTTGATCAAATGGTTGGAATGTTTGTAAATACTTTGGTTCTTCGTAGTTATCCATCAAAAGAAAAGAGTTATATAGATTATCTTGAAGAGGTAAAGGAATTGGTTTTATCGAGTTTCGTACATGAAGCATATCAATATGAAGATCTCATAGAAAGTTTATCGATAACCAGAGATACCAGTCGAAATCCGCTGTTTGATGTAATGTTTACCTATAGGTATCAGGAAAGAAGAAGAGAAGAAGAAATAGAAGAATTACCTTTTGGTATTCGTCCTTATGAAATAGGAGGAGATGTAACGTCAAAATTTGATTTAGAGTTTGATGTTTCTGACAATGGAGAAGAGTTATCATTTGCGATTACTTATTGTACAGCTTTATTTAAGTCGAGTACTATTGAGACTTATATGAGTTATATAGAGACCTGTATTGATCAGGTGCTGGAAAAATCAGATCGAAACATTTCAGAGATCAGTCTTTTGAATAAGGAAGAACA
>NZ_SJXJ01000050.1 GCF_004337695.1 Tenacibaculum sp. M341 | reverse complement strand
TGTCTCGTCCTGAAATAGCGTTACACAATTATGTAACATTATGAACGACAATATTTACCGTAAACGTACTCAGAAAGATTATACGATGAGTTTTAAACTTTCCGTTGTATCTGAAGTAGAAAAAGGCGAACTCACTTACAAACAGGCTCAACTTAAATATGGAATTCAAGGTCGCAGCACTGTTTTAGTATGGTTACGGAAATATGGTAACTTTGATTGGGATCATCAAACACCATCTACTATGCCAAAATCACCAGAACAAAAACTATTAGAATTAGAGCAAAAATTACGTCAATTAGAAAAGCAAAATAATCGTTTAAAAGCTCAAGCATCAGCAGCAGAGAAGAAAGCGATACTGTTTGACATGATGATTGATTTAGCAGAGAAAGAGTATAATATTCCTATCAGAAAAAACTCCAAAACCGAGTAATTGATATGTTTATTTTACAAAACAAAGAAAGTATTTCTTCTACCTGTAAATTACTCGGGTTTAGTAGACAGGTTTATTATAGGGCTAATTATAGAGTTAAGAAAGCTCAATCAACAGCCTATAAGGTTGTTGAATTGGTTAAGGGTGTAAGAATGGAACAGCCAAGAATTGGAACAAAAAAACTGTATTATATTCTTTCAGAAGAATTAGCTAGTTTAGGTGTTGGAAGAGATCGATTATTTGATATTTTACGTGCTAATAAACTATTGATAAAACGACAAAAGAGTTATCATATCACAACCAACTCTCATCATCGTTTTAGAAAACATGCGAATCTTATTGAAAATTTAGAAGTAACTAGACCAGAACAAGTATGGGTGGCAGATATCACCTATCTAGGAAATCGTAAAAACCCTATGTACCTATCATTAGTTACAGATGCATATTCTAAGAAAATTATCGGTTATCACTTGGATAAAACCTTAGAAGTAAGCTCAACTGTAGAAGCTTTGGACATGGCTATAAAAAATAGAATGTATCCAGACAAAAAGCTGATCCATCATTCAGATAGAGGCTTACAATATTGTAGTAACCTATATCAAGATATATTATCAAAACATAATATTAAATGTAGTATGACAGAGTCATACGATCCATATCAAAATGCAATAGCTGAACGTGTTAATGGAATTTTAAAACAAGAGTTCTTTATGAATACGACAAATCTAAACATTAAGATAATGAAAAAAATAGTAAAACAATCAATAGCTATTTATAACTCTAAAAGACCACATTGGTCATGTTTTTTCAAAACTCCTAATCAAACACATCTACAAAACAAATTGAAAATAAAATCATATCGAAAAAAAACATCATCTAAAGCTATAGCTTTAGATGATGTTTAATATATTTAATCAATAAATAACTGTAACGGTTATTTAGGACTAGTCAA
>NZ_SJXJ01000005.1 GCF_004337695.1 Tenacibaculum sp. M341 | reverse complement strand
TTAAAACTAGGATACTATCCAAAATAACAGCGCTAACATTGATTCAATATATAAATAAGTTCATTTTCAATAGAAATATAAACAATATCAAAATCAATATTACTTAAAATGCACAACGGGTACTATTAATATATTTTTAAGAAGTCATTCTTTTTAAATTGTTCAAATCAACTTCTAACCAATCAAAAATTAAATTATTCAATTTTTTTGATTCCAATTTGAATTCAACGTATAGCATTTTTTTTAGTTTTTGATACGATTCGGGCAAGTCTATTAAAAAAGTTTTGTCGCAATCGTAAATACTTTCTAAAAATTCTCCTAATTCCTCTTCTACATCTTTATTGTACTCTATTATCTCTTCTAAAAGGAAATCAAAATCATTTTCTAAATAATCTAACAATTCACTTAATATAGTTCTATTGTCAACTACTTTTTTATTAATTAATGATTGGAATTTTATCGGAATTTCTTCTTTCATTTTAGTTACCCAAATAATACTAATTAAATTCTTTTTAATATCTCTACCTTACTTCTTGATTTAAGTTTTTTTACCAAAACATATATTATTATGCATAACAAAACGATGTAACCAGCTGTAACATTAAATACCCCAAAATTAGCAACTCCAAAAACCAACGCTCCAAGCCCTGGTTTACCTACTAATTCATATTCTACTCCTTTTTCAATTTCTGTGGCATAATGTAAAATCCACATAAAAAGTAAAGAAGTAAACAATAATGCATAAAATTGAGGTTTTGCATATCTAAAAATACTTGGTAACTCAGAACTATTTTGAAAGTCTGGAATATCTTTTTTTAAAAATTCGAAAATATCTTTCTTAATATTTTTATCATTTACTATTAGCTCCTCCTCAGATTTTTTTCCATAAAATATTTTAATCTCATTTTTTCCTTTTTGATTTTCTATCCTTTTTATATAAGAATAAGGAATACAAAAAAGATGATCTAAAAAATCTAAGTTTGTCGATTCTAATCGAAGTTTATTTAACTCCCCTCTTTTGGGATTTCCTTTGTAGATTGTTTTATCCTTTATTAAAATTAATTTATTGGCTTTAGAATCTCTTAACTCCCAAAATTTATACATCAGTTTTGTCTTTTTCAAAAAAAATAAAAGTACATAATAATATTATCTATAAAAATGATTTTTATACTTTTAAATTAAACAAAACGACATATTGACTTTTTAAAATTAACAATTAAATATAATATAAGAACATGATTCAATGAACAGTTTAACAGCTTACATCAACTCATATTTCGGAATTACCAAAGAAGAAGCAGCACAAATAACTCATTTATTTAAAGCTTCTGATTTACCTAAAGGTGAGTTTTTTATTCAGCAACAACAATATTGTGAAAAGTTAAGTTTTATTCACTCGGGTTTTATTAGGGTTTTTGCTGATTTTAATAATAAAGAAGTTACCCAATGGGTTGCTTCTAAAGGTTATTTTATTACTGAAATTAATAGCTTAATTTTTAAACAACGTAGTCGCTGGAATATGCAAGCTTTAACCGATTGTAAGTTATTCACCATTGAGAAAAAGGACTATGATCGATTAGCTGAGTTTATTCCGAATTGGCATGCAATAGAAAAGAAATTCATCGTTTCTTGCTTTACCACACTTGAAGACCGTGTATTTAGTCATTTATCGTTAACCGCTGAAGAACGCTACGAACACCTTTTTAATAACAACAAGGAAATTTTTAAAGAAATTCCTTTAAAATTTATTGCTTCAATGCTTGGTATGTCTCCAGAAACTTTGAGTAGAATTAGAAAAAAAAGTATTTCTTGACATTTATCAAGATCAACCAATGCTTTTACCTTAGACCTTTGTATCATAATTTTATAATGATGCAAAAACAAATTACCACTTCTATTACAATTAATGCAACTACCGAGCAAATTTGGGCTGTTTTAATGGATTTTGAAAACTTTCCTAAATGGAATTCATTTATCAAATCTATTTCAGGAACTCCTAAGGTTGCTAATACTTTACATGTTCAGCTCCAAAATATGAACTTCACTCCTACCGTATTAAAACATCGTAAAAATTCAGAATTCATTTGGAAAGGAAAACTTTTTATGAAAGGGATTTTTGATGGAGAACATCGATTTTATGTAAAAGATAATGGGAATGGTTCTTCTACTTTTGAACACAGCGAAAAGTTTAGCGGAATTTTAGTTCCTTTTTTCTCTAAAAATCTAGATAAGAATGTTACTAAAGGGTTTGAAACTATGAATAAAGAACTGAAAGACTTTGTAGAAAAAATAAATAGTTGAAAATTATTATTAATAAAAATTAAGAACTACAAGTTTCAAACTTCAAAACTATTCAAACTTAATTGCCTTTGAAGGATTTATTTTAGTTACAATCATTGATGGAACAATTAACATAATTACACATAAAAGCAATGTACCTATATTTAAAAGCAAAAAATGAAAAACGTTAATATAAATTGGCACTGTTGATACGTAATAGGTTTCAGAATTTAATGTTATAACATTAAAATACTTTTGAATCAACAACAAGCTCAAAGCAATTAGATTACCATAAAACAATCCTCTAATCACTAAATAAGAAGCACAATACAAAAACATCTTTTGAATACCAACATTATCTCCTCCTAAGGCTTTTAAAACTCCTACCATTTGTACTTTTTCTAAAATAAGTACTAATAATGCTGTAATCATATTAATACCTGCAATTATAATCATAATAATGATGATGAAAATTACATTATTATCAAACAACTCTAGCCAATCAAACAAACTAGAAAAACTCTCAAGAATAGTATTGGTCTTTAATAAAGGTCCTGTTTCTTCATCAATTTTTTCCTCTTTAAGCTTTATAGAATCAAAATTATCTAAAACCACTTCAAAACCACCAACTTCATTGTCTTTCCATTTATTTATTCGTTGAACCTCTTTCAAATCCCCCACAATAATGGTGTTATCATACTGTTCAAAACCTGTTTCATAAACACCTACAATAACAGGCTTTCTCATTTTAAAGCTTTTTGAAGCTTCTTTTTGAAACCAAGTTACAATGGTATCATTCAATTTTAATTGTAAACGATCCAGTATAGATTTTGATATTAAAATTTCTTTATTTCTTTTTTGCTCGTAGTTTGGCAGTCTTCCTGCTACTAAATAATCTTTAAAGAAAGTAAAATCGTACTCTTTATTAACTCCTTTAAAAACTATTCCTTGAAAATCAGTAGCTGTTCTAATAATTCCTGCTTTATTTGCATAAGGTTGCACAGCTTTTACTCCTTTTACTGAAGAAAAGTTTGGATAAAAATCTTGATCTAATAAGATAGGAACCGTAGAAATATCTGAATTATTATTATCGTAATTCGTTACTTGTACATGACCTTTAAAACCAGCTATTTTCTCTCTAATCTTTTGTTTAAAGCCAAAACTTACAGCTACAGAAATCAACATAATAGCAATACCCAAACTAATTGCTATGATAGCAATTTTTATAATTGGTGATGATATACTACTTTTATACTCTTTACCAGCTATAATTCTTTTAGCAATAAATAATTCGTAATTCAAAGAAAATGTTTTTAAATCACATCAAAAGTACATATTTATTCTTTTTAATAAGCATGATTTCGGTATTGACTTCTTGCAAACAAACCGCTTCTGTAAAAACTGTAGAAGAAAACAAAGAAAATAGTACTGTTACTACTATTATTGAAAAGAAAATTATCAAAACTGGTGCTGATCAAACTAAAGCTTATATTCCTAATTTATTTGGAAAAAATGTAGCTATTGTTGCCAATCAAACTTCTAGAATTCAAAAAACTTCTAATTTCGATAGCAATATTACCTCTATACATTTAGTTGATTATATTCATAATTCTGATAAAATTACAGTTAAAAAAGTGTTTGCACCTGAGCATGGTTTTAGAGGAAAAGCTGATGCTGGTGAACTTATTAAAAACGGAAAAGATTTAAAAACTGGCTTGCCAATTATATCATTATACGGAAAAAATAAAAAGCCAACCAATGAACAATTGAAAGGTATTGATGTTGTTGTTTTTGACATTCAAGATGTGGGTGCTCGTTTTTACACTTATATTTCTACATTACATTATGTGATGGAAGCTTGTGCAGAAAATAATATTCCATTGTTGCTTTTAGACAGACCTAATCCAAATGGTCATTATGTAGATGGACCTGTTTTAGAAATGGAACATAAAAGCTTTGTGGGAATGCATCCTGTTCCTGTGGTTTATGGAATGACCATAGGTGAATACGGAAAGATGATTAATGGTGAAGAATGGCTTAAAAATGGAATTCAATGCGATTTAACCGTAGTTCCTTTAGAAAATTATTCGCACAAAACTGCGTACACATTACCTGTAAAACCATCTCCTAATTTACCTAATGATGCTGCTATTAATCTTTATCCTAGTCTTTGCTTTTTTGAAGGAACGAATATTTCTGTTGGAAGAGGAACAGATCATCAATTTCAAATAGTTGGAAGTCCGTTTTATCATTTAAAAAGCCATTATTATTCTTTTACTCCTCATCCGAATGAAGGAGCTAAAAATCCTAAACATAACAACAAAGAATGCCATGGTTATGATTTATCTAAAAGTGAAAAATTACATCATTTAGATGTAACTTGGTTAAAGGAATTTTATGATGCTAATAAAGCGCACTCAAAAAACAAAAAATTCTTTACATCGTTTTTCACAAAATTAGCTGGTACTAAAAAACTACAACAGCAAATTGAAAATGGTACATCTACTGTAGCTATTAAAAATAGTTGGCAAAAAGATTTAAACGATTTTAAACAAACGAGAAGTAAATATTTATTATATGAATAATTCTTGAAGTTTACTTTATATCTTTTAGTTAAATAAATATACATTCTTTTGTACACTTTTTTACTTTTTTTGTTTTACAACTGTACAAGCGTGTACAATCGTAAAAAAATAAAAAAATGAAATGTACACGCTTGTACAGTTCAAAATCGAGTTGAAAAAAAAGTGTACAGAAATTTTATTAAAAAAACGTGAATCTCGTTTAAGAGTAAAAGTGTCACTTCGAGTGAAATTATTTGTAATGGAATTCAACATAATCTTGTATCGAGAAGCTTTCGTAATACGAATTGTTCTCGATACAATTTTTTATTACGTTTTACTCCATAAAAAATCACTCGAACTGACATGCCGTTCTTATCTAAGATTCACGTTAAAAAAACATTTTTTTGATTATCATATAAAATAGTAAAAACTAGCCCTTACTGTAGCTTTACCTGATTTGTTGAAATGTTATAGCAATTTTCAATTCAATTTTAATTGATTATCTACTCAATTGTAAAACTTAGATGGATTTAATTTTGACTGCTTATATTGATATGAACTTTTACAATGTACATCGCAAAATTTTTTATTCGATCTTCCTTCGAGTTCTTTACTACAAGATAAACAATGTTTTATTTCCAATTTCGTAACAGTATATTATTCGAATAATATACGTATAATATTCAACTAACAAAAAGTAGTATTTTACTTTGGTCTCATGAAAATGGACAAAAACATTTCTTTAAAACATCCACATAACAAAAACAACTTACAACACTCTTTTCATACCACTTACAACAACAAACTACATAAACACAATATATTAGAAAATGGAACTGATTTGAGATAAATACAAGTATTATTAAGACACAACTCTACAAAAACTACTGAAATATATACACATGTTGCCACTAAAAACTTTAATAATATTAAAACCCTTTAAATTTATAATATATATGAGTATTTTTGATGTATATATATCGAGAATAAACACAATTGTGTTTAGCCCAACGTTATGTACAACTAGAACAAAAAAATGGAAATAACCGAAAATATATCTCAAATTACTAACCCTGAATTGGACTTAAATAGAATGACTGTTCTTGGTATTAGGTTGGGTGATTCAAGAGAAAATATTCCAATTGAATTAATCACAGAGGGATCTCATGGAGATTGGCTTCATACGACTAAAGGTATAACCATTAGAATTTCTAAAGAAGAACCCAAAAAAGTTGTCGAATTTCTTCTTAACCCTGAAATATTAGAAGATTTAAAAATCACCAAGGAGAAAAGAATAGAAAAGAGATTCGGAAAAACCATATCGAAAGAAAAAAAAATAGGCTCAACTTTTTACTTTTATGAAAACCAAAAAATAGTAGTTGGATGGGATAAATCTGATGATAAGCTTTTTGGCATTTACGTTGGAAATAATATAATTAAACAAACCAAATTCAGAATAAATGATTTTCTTGACAAATTCTACGAGTTCAAAGGTATGGTTCCTAACCCTAATGAATGGAATGCTAGAAGTTTAAAATACAATGAACCTAGATTCTATAGATTTAAAGAACTCGAAGCTCTAATGCGTGCTTTTGAAATAGGGAAAGATCTGCTTAAGGATTTCCAAAATCGAAATTTCTTAAATAATCGTTCAATTGATGATTTTCAAGCTATCATAGACGATATTGAAAAATATGTAGTTACCAAGGAATTTGAAAAAAAACGTTGGCAAAGAGAAAAAGAAAGACTGACAGACGTTAATCGATTTGGTATGTTAATCCAAAGTTTTATGAGGTTCTCAGAGGAAACAAGAAATCTTCTAAGGTTTAATAGCGGATGGTTAGAGACTGGTTCAGTTACATCTAGATATTCAATTTACAAGACTCAAAAGCTTCTAGATAACATTGATTTAAGCGAACTAAATGAAATTGAAGCTCTACTGGGTAAATTATTAGACCCTAAAGAGCGAATTTTCACCAAAAGCGAATTAATTAAAAATTATAAATTTCCAGACGTTGATTTACATTCAATAGATATGGAAAACTATTAAAAGAAAAAAGTACATAACACTGTATATGAAATCATTGCCGCTTAACGGCAGGCTACGCTTCATATACTAACCGTTATAAGCAATTTGACAAAACAATCGGATGAACATTAAAAAGTACATAAGAAAAGAATATAAAGGTTGGATAATTGCAATCTTTATGTTTTTGATTTTACTCGCTTTTGGAGAATCATTTGAATACATAAAATCAATTGCGGAACTGAATCTGATTTTTAAAATTGGACAAATAATTTTGATTTTGGTATTCGGATTTTCATTTGTTTTTTATGCAATTTATGTAAGCGGACTTGAACATAACGTGGAACTTGATTTTAGAGAATATGAACCTGAAGACGTGGAAAGATTAAAGCGGAATTTAAAAAAAATGCTGACTATCTTTTCTGTAAGTTCCGTGTTATGGATAATCGGAAACTTAATTATCGGAATTGAATACGGAAATGCGGAAAATTTAAAATATTTTATTGCAATAACTTCACTTCCAATAATTATAAACGGAATTATGATTTATATAAAAAACGAAATAAAAACTGCTTATAACAATCTATAACCGCAATTACGGCGGATTCGACTACGTCCGAATCCACTCGGAATTGTTATAGCTAGTGTATAAAAGAAAAAATAACTTATTTAACCCGAAACGGACGGTTATACGAGACCGTTAGCCACAATTCTAAAATTAATGAAGGAATTAAAAAACATTTACGAAGTGCTTGACTTTATAAAAGACAGGCCAAGTATGTTTATAGGAGATAACAAAATTACTTCCTTAAAGATTTTTCTTGATGGTTATCAGTTATCAAATAGGCTTCATAATATAGAAACTGAATTAATTTTCCCTCCGTTCTATTATTTTCATAGATGGATTCAATTACACTTTAACAGCACGTTATCTACTGCTGGATATTCGCAAATAATATTACAGAATAACAATAACAATGAAGAAAAATCATTAAGTAGTTTTTTTTCTTTTATAAATGATTTTAAAGAATTGAGACCTGTAAACATTATTAATGCAAAGTTAGGAGAATTGGAAATAAGCTTTCATCATTCTAAGCAGTGCAAAGTAAAGACAATTGATCCAAAAACAAACGAAAAACACTTTATTTACAAAAATGCTGATGAAATATTTATTGTAGAAGTTTCGCATAGTTTTGGGTTTGGTTTATTTATTAAATTAAACGGACTTTTGATCAAAGATTGGATTGGATATGAATTATTTGACACAAAGCAAGAAGCATTTAATTATGCTAACTCATTATTTGGTGAAAGTTTGAAATGGAATTATTCAAAAAATAATTTGGACAACTTAATACTATATATTTTAAAAGGATAAAAAAAGTGGCTAACAAAGGTAGCCGTTGCACAACTCTATAATTTCATAGAAAACAACTATAAATATAGCCTACACTGTGTACATATTATTGCTTACTTTTAACTAACTTAGTTACTCAAACTCTCTACAACAAAAAAATAAATAAAGACCTTTGTGTTCGATTAAAGTGAACTTAAATAATACAACCCAAATAGACCGATACAAAAAACTTATTCAATTTATAGATAAGAATTTCAAAGAAGAAATTAATATCGAAAAAATTGAAGCAATAAGTCATTATTCATATCGAAATATCAATCGTATTTTTCAAGCTTTACATAATGAAACCATAGGAAAATATATCAAAAGGATTCGACTAGAAAAAGCTGCTGAGTACTTAAAATATTCAGAGGAACAAGTTTCAGATATTGCTATTAATATTGGTTTTAGCGATGTAGCTTCTTTTGGTAAGGCTTTCAGAAAAAAATTCAACTGCTCCCCCATATCTTTTCGTAAATCAACTAAAAACATACAAACAAAAAGCCAACAGGTTTTAAAAAGACTTCAACAAAAACCACTATTACATACAATAGAAATACTTCCTGAATTTGATGTCTTATATTTAGAACATAAAGGAAGCCATCAAAATTTAAAAGCTATTGAAAAAACTTGGGATAGATTTATTCAATATTGTGATAATAAACAATTGATTTTTGATGAAAGTATCTTTTTTTCAGAAATCATAGACGATAATGAAATAACGGATGATTTACAGTGTAGAACAAATGTGGCTATTATTTTAAAAAAGCCTTTAAGCTTTGTTCCTAAAGGGCTATTTCAAGTAAAACCACATGCTTCTCAGAAATATGTAAAATTCGTTCACAAAGGAACCAACGAACAACTTCTTGATACTTACAACCATATTTACAGTTCTTGGATGATAGATATACAACTAGAATTTGAAGATAAGCCTACGCTTGAATTTTATGTTAATCATCACGAAGAAATTCCTAAAAGTGATTTGATTACTGAAATCTATATTCCTGTTAAGTAGATTGTCCAAAACGGACAACTAACCAAATAATACACCTACTACTTTTGTAGTATGAAAAATTATAAATTTAACACTTTCCGATTTCAAGGCTTTTCAGGCTTGGTTGTTTTTCAAAAACTACCCACAATCATCAACTTTTTTCAATGTAAAAAACTTGATTACAAACCCCTTAATTCATTTTGATTTTTCTCCCTTATCACCAAACATATAAAAACGAATTAAAAGCATACTTAAACTTTCATTTTAAAAACTAAGATCATGAGTTTTTCACAACTTATTTCTCTATTAGAGGAATCCCCCATTATGACATATATCGTTTATTTTTTCATTTTTAATACTTCTATAGTAGCAATTGAAATAATTGTCGATTTGATTACTCATAAAAAAAGAAGATGGAAAGATTCGATGGCTAATTTCTGTATTTTTTTAATCAATCAACTGCTAGAAAAAACGATAGTTGGATCTATTGGTATTATAGCATTAATGCCTTTTCATTATTTAACACCTTTAGCAATAAACGAGACTTGGTGGTCTTGGATACTTGCCATACTTGCTGCTGATTTTACATATTATTGGATGCATAGAATAGAACACGAACACAGAATATTATGGGGCAACCACAGTGTGCATCATTCCTCTGAAGATTATAATTTAACCATTTCATTTAGATTAAGTATTATTGAACCGATGATAGAATGGATATTCCTTATTCCAATGATCCTTATTGGATTTAGCCCTTTTCAAGCTATTGTAGGATTAATATTTGTTGCTCAATATCAAACCTGGATTCATACAGAGCGAATAAATAAACTAGGTTGGTTGGATTGGATTTTTAATACACCATCTGTGCATAGAGTACATCATGGTTCAAATACAAAATATCTGGATAAAAACTACGGTGGAATTACAATGATTTGGGATCACCTTTTTGGTACGTATCAAAAAGAAGAAGAAAAAGTTATCTATGGTTTAACCAAACCTATAAAAACAAACAATCCTATAAAAATCAATTTTATTGAATACATGAATATTTGGGAAGACGTAAAAAAATGTAGAACATTCAAAGATAAACTTAGAATCATTTTTGGGGATTTGATTTGGAAACCTTCCTATTTCAAACAAATTAAAAAAGAGACTAAATAATTACGATTATTACTATTACTAAATGAAATTCACTTGTAAAGATAATTATTGAAAAGCCGACTGAATAGCTTTTTCAATTTGAATAGTAACCATATCCAACACGTTATCAGATACTGTTTTATTAGCTATAGATAATTCTGTACAAGCTATAACAATACTTGTTTGTGCTGCATACTCAGATAGTAACTCGTTAAATTCTTTTATTAACTGCTGATTATCTTCCTCATATATTTCTCTTCTAACTTTATCAACAAATAACATCTCTTCTTTAGGAAGTTGATTTACAGTGATACCTTTATTAGTAAAAATTGAAGTGATATAAGATGACTGCATTGTATACATAGAACCTAAAACTATCACATTTTTATGATTTTTACTACTTAAAATATCTGCCGTAATTTTTACAGGATGTATCACAGGAACATTTATAAACTCCTTTTGAAAAACAATATCAATTGTCTCATGCAAAGTTATATTGGGAATTAATAGAGCATCAATATTAAGCGATATTAACTCTTTTACATACTTTTCTACATTCTTTATCAATTCAGGAGATACATTCGGCAACAGCGGATTAATATCATTAAAATTTGCATTCAATAACTTTAACGGACAAGTACTGTAGCCTCCATGCAACTCATTATATAATTGATTTAACTTTTCCAAATAAAAGAGTGTAGACCTACTCCCTAGCCCTAACATGCCTATATAGTTTCGTGTATCCAAAAAAGTCTATTTCCTGGTTAATATATAATTTGCAAAATACCCTTTATCATCTGTCAACTTTCCTGAAACTTCAAAATCTGTTTTTGAAATTATGTTCTCTATAATTTCATCGTTGTATTTTCTTGATATTTCAGTAAAAATTTTTTCTCCTGCTTCAAAAGCAAACGATTTATTTAATTTTTTAATCGTTACATTTTGTGCTACATCACTCTGTAAGTAACTTTTGGCTATACCCGTTTCTTCTGAATATTCTGGTGCGTGTGAGAAATTTTTTAAATCAAAATCAGCCTCTAATTCCTTATTAATTCTTTTTAATAAATTCAAATTAAAATCTGCAGTCACACCTTCTTTATCATTATACGCTGGTAACACAATTGATTCAGGTTTAATTAAATCTACTCCAAGCAACAATTTATCATTCGGTTTAAAGCTTTTCCCTAGTTTATAAATGAAATCAGCAGCAATTTCATCATTCATGTTTCCTATGTTTGACCCTAAAAAAAGTACTATTTTCTGATGTTCAGAATTTTTAATAGCATCTAACACTTCAAAATAATCTCCTTGCTGTTGTTTTACTGATACCTTCGGAAGCTCATTTTTTAACGTTTTTTCCAAATTATCTAAAGCATTTTTTGAAATATCCACAGGTAAATATCCAAATGAATAGTTTTCATCTATCAATACTTTTAATAATTCTTTCGTTTTTAATCCGTCTCCAGCTCCCAATTCAATTAACTCAAAGTAGTTTTCTTTGGATAATTTTAAAATATTTAAAAGCTCTGTTGATTTTGTTTGAAAAACCTCTAGCTCAGATCTTGTTAAATAATACTCTGGTAAATGCATTATTTTCACAAAAAGAGCATCTCCTTCTTTATTATAAAAGTATTTTGAGGGTAGTGATTTTTGTTGCTGACTTAATCCAAAGTCAACATCATCCATAAATTGTTCTATCATTATTTTTTTACTAAACGGATTCCTGTAAACTGCCATCTTTCACTAGCATGAAAGAAATTACGATATGTATTTCTACTATGATTTTTTGAGGTTGCCGTTGAAGCTCCACGCAACACCATTTTATTCATCATAAATTTACCATTGTATTCTCCAATAGCTCCTTTAGCTTTTTCAAATTTTGGATACGGAAGATAGGCACTATGTGTCCATTCCCATCGTTGCCCCCAAGAAAACGAATCTGATGCTATTTCCCACTCAAACTCTGTTGGCAATCTCATTTTTTTCCACTCAGCAAACGCAGCAGCTTCAAAAAAACTAATATGACCAACTATTGCTTTAGGGTTTACTTTTTTCAATCCCGACAACGTAAAATAACACCAATCTCCATTTACTTTGTGCCAATATAAAGGTGCTTCAATATTATTTTCTAAAATCCAATACCAGCCTTCATCTAACCACAAATTAAAATCTTTGTAACCTCCACTTTCAATAAACTCAATATATTCTGCATTAGTTACTAGAGCTGTACTAATTTCATAATCTTCAACATATACTTTATGTCTACCTAACTCATTATCGTAACAAAAATCATCTCCTTGATGCCCTATTTCATAAATTCCTGAAGCTACTTTTTCAAACTCTTGCTTGGTATCATTTTCTATATCTAAGAGATTAAAATCTTCTTTATACATAGGAAATGTAGGATTGTTACCTAGTGTATACTTTATGTCTGTCAACAATAATTCTTGATGCTGTTGTTCATGATTAATTCCTAGCACCACTAAATCTATTAACTCTTTTGAAGGATTTTTAGCTAACATTTTTTTTATATGATTATCTACATACGTTCGATATTCATATACTTTGTCTACTCCAGGACGAGTTATATTCCCTCTATTAGTTCTGATGATTCTGTCGCCTGCATTGTTATAATAACTATTAAATAAGTAAGCAAAATCTTTATCAAAAGGAACATAATTTTCTTGATATTTATCGAGAATAAACTGTTCAAAAAACCATGTAGTGTGTGCTAAATGCCATTTGGGTGGGCTTGCAAATTCGGAGGGTTGTACTACATAATCTTCAATTTCTAAAGGATCACATAAAGTAACAGTATAATTTCTAGTTAAAAGGTAAGATTCAAGTATATTCAAAATTCTGTTGATTAGGCTTTGTAACATTAACACAAACGTCTAATAAATGAAGGTTTTATGATAACATTTTTACTGATATACCTTTAAGACCTATTATCTAAAAAGTATAAAAACTGTCCTTTAAAAATATAAAAATTATCTCTTAATATTAAACTATCTACTTTAATATACTGTGATTATTTCTTTTTAAACAACCTATAAAAACCTAACTAGCTATATAACAGCACAGCTTGAACAAAAAAATTAATGTAATATGAAGAAAAATAGAGATAAGATCTTAAAGGAAACCTTGTTCTTTCATCCAATCATCTGAATAAATTTTATCCATGTATCGAATACCATGATCTGGAAGTATTAAAACGACAACACTGTTTTCATCAAACGTATTTTTAGCTGCATACTGAAATGTTGCTTGTACAACAGCTCCAGATGTATAACCACATAACATACCTTCTTGTTTTACCAATTCCCTAGAAGCTAAAGCAGCTTCTTTATCTGGTACTTTTTCGTAAACATCAATAACATCAAAATCAGTAGAAGTAGGAATTAAGTTTTTACCTAGTCCTTCTATTTTATATGGTGATATTTCTTTTGGATCGAACTTTTGTGTTTCGTGATACTTTTTTATGACAGAACCAATAGCATCTACTCCTAAGATTTTAATATCTGGGTTCTGCTCTTTCAAATACCTTCCTGTTCCAGAAATAGTTCCTCCTGTTCCACTAGCAGCTACTAAATGCGTAATTTTTCCTTCTGTTTGTTCCCAAATTTCAGGACCAGTAGTTTGGTAGTGTGCCTCAATATTTAATTCGTTAAAATATTGATTAATGTAGATTGATTTTGGAGTTTCTTTATGAATTCTTTTTGCTACTTCGTAATAAGATCTTGGATCATCTGGAGTAACGTTTGCAGGGCAAACATGTACCTCTGCTCCCATTGTTTTTAAAATATCAATCTTATTTTTAGATGATTTATCACTAACCGCTAAAATACATTTATACCCTTTAACCAAACTAATCATAGCTAAACTAAAACCAGTATTACCTGAAGTAGTTTCTACTATAGTATCGCCCGGTTGTAGTATTCCTTTTTCTTCAGCTTTGGTAATAATTTGTAAAGCTATTCTATCTTTAGCTGATTGCCCAGGATTGAAAGACTCTAATTTTGCAAAATAGTTACCCTTTAGATGTTTAGTAATATTATGTAATTTAACCACTGGGGTTTCTCCTACTAAATCTAATATCGAATTAACTATCGCTTTATTTCTATTCATCTCTTATAACAAAGAAAAAGTGTTATTGTAAAAAACAATTACTTCATATATTGAGTTTTACAATAACACTTACATTCACTCAATCGAGCGCAAAAATATAATTATTTTTCTAACTTCTCTTCTAAAGCTAATAAGAATGTGTATTCTCTTGCTGTTTCTTTTAAAGAATCGAATCTTCCAGATGCTCCTCCATGCCCTGCTTCCATGTTTGTATGCATAAACAATAAATTATCATCTGTTTTTAATTCTCTCAACTTAGCTACCCATTTTGCTGGTTCCCAATATTGTACTTGACTATCGTGTAAACCAGTAGTTACTAACATATTTGGATACGCTTTAGCACTTACTTGATCGTATGGAGAATATGACTTCATATAGTCATAATATTCTTTATCGTTAGGATTTCCCCACTCATCATACTCACCAGTTGTTAAAGGAATTGTATCATCTACCATCGTAGAAATAACATCTACAAAAGGTACCGCTGCAATTACTCCATTATACAATTCAGGATTCATATTGATAACAGCTCCCATTAATAAACCTCCAGCAGATCCTCCCATTGCATATAAATGCTCTGGAGAAGTATACCCTTCAGCTATTAAATATTTAGAACAATCTACAAAATCATTAAATGTATTCTTCTTGTTCAACATTTTTCCATCTTCATACCAGTCTCTACCTAAATATTGGCTTCCTCTAATATGAGCTAATGCAAAAATAAATCCTCTGTCTAATAAACTTAAACGTGTCGTTGAAAATCCATCTGAAATAGTATATCCGTACGAACCGTAAGCATACTGTAAAACAGGCGTATTCTTATCTATTTTTGTATCTTTTCTATGTACAATTGATAAAGCTACCTTTTTACCATCACGAGCAGTAACCCATAAACGCTTACTTACATAATTACTCTTATCAAACTTCCCTCCTAGTACCTCTTGTTCTTTTTTAATTTCTTTAGATTGATCTTTCATATTAAAATCAATCACAGAACTTGGCGTAGTCATCGAGTTATATGAATAACGAATAACATCTGTATCAAATTCAGGATTTGAATATACTCCTGCTGAATATGTTTCTTCATCAAAAGGTAAGTAATAGTCCTCAGAACCATCCCAACGCTTAATTCTAATTTTAAATAATCCGTTATTACGCTCTTCTAATACTAAGTAATCTTTGAAAATAGAAAAATCTTCAAATAAAGTATCTTCTCTATGTGGAATAACATCTACCCAATTTTCTTTGGTAGTTTTATCCTCAGGAGTTTTCATTAACTTAAAGTTAGTAGCTCCGTCTTTATTCGTTTTTACGTAGAAATGATCTTTGTAGTGCGCAATATCGTACTCTAAATCTCTTTCTCTTTCCTGAATTACTCTAAACTCTCCGTTTGGATTATCAGCTTCTAAAACCTGGTATTCTGAAGATACAGTACTATAAGAACCAATTACCAAATATTTTTTAGATTTAGATTTAGTTACAAACGTTCCGAATGTTTCGTCTTTTTCTTCAAAAACTAATACATCTTCACTAGCGTCTGTACCTAAAACATGTTTGTAAATTTGAGAACTTCTTAACGTAACAGGATCTTTTTTTGTGTAGAACAATGTTTTGTTATCATTAGCCCAAACGCTTCCTCCAGTAGTATTCTCTATATTATCTGAATAGATTTCTCCTGTTTCTAAGTTTTTGATTTTGATAAAATATTGTCTACGACTTACAGTATCGGTTGCGAAAGCGATCAATTTATTATCAGGAGAAACATTTAAACCTCCTAATTGAAAATAATCGAAACCTTTAGCTTCGTCATTTACATTAAATAAAATGATTTCTTCACTATCTAAACTACCTTTCTTTCTAGAATAAATAGGATATTGTTGCCCCTTTTCATATCTAGTTATGTAGTAATATCCGTTCTGTTTGTAAGGTACAGATTCATCATCTTCTTTAATTCTTCCTTTCATTTCCTCAAATAATGATTCTTGAAAGTCATTTGTGTACCCCATTTTATCTTCAAAATAAGCATTCTCTGCATTTAAGTAATCGTATACTTTTTGAGTTTGCTCATCTTTCTTTTCCGCATTTTTTTGTTCGTCTGTCAAACGCATCCAAAAATAATCGTCAATGCGGACATCTCCATGTTTTTCTAATTTATATGGTTGCTTATCAGCTACCGGCGGCGGTGTGTTTTTCTCCATCTTTTCGGTTTTGCAGGAAACAAAAATAACACTTAATATGAGACCTGTGATAAGTTTTTTTTTCATTTTAATTAATTTTAGTTCCTTGCAAAATAGTAATTTTGTTACAAATAATTTAAAAAACAAAGATATGTTTGGTGATTTATCGGGAATGATGGATAAGCTTAAACAAGCGCAACAAAAAGTAGAAGAAACTAAGAAACGTTTAAACACTGTTTTAATAGATGAAGATGGTGCTGACGGCAAACTAAAAGTTACTGTAACTGCTAACAGAGAAGTTAAAGCTGTATCTATAGACGAATCTTTATTAAATGATGCTGAAGAATTAGAAGACTATTTAATTCTAACCTTAAATAAGGCTTTAAAAAGAGCTAGTGAAATTAACGAACAAGAGATGGCTGAGGCTGCTAAAAATGGCTTGCCTAACATTCCTGGAATGGACTTATTTAAATAAAATATAGCATGAGAAATCCTGAAGATTACATGTTACCCTGCCCAAATAAAAAGTTTTTTGGGATAGATTGTCCTGGATGTGGTTTACAACGTTCGGTGGTAATGGTGTCTAAAGGAGAGTTTAATAATGCTTTTCACATGTTTCCGGCTGTATACACAACAATACTTTTAGTGATTGCTGTTTTTTTTCATTTTATTTTGAAGAAGAAAGTTACTACTAAAATTATTTTAGTGTTGGCTGTTATTAATGTAATTATCATTATAATTGCTTACATTTTAAAAATGAATCCTATTTTATCTAACTTAAAATCATAAATTTATGTTTGAATTTGAACAAAAACAATTGCCTAACGCAACGGCTGTTTTAGTATTGGGTATTTTATCTATTGTAACTTGCTGTTGTTATGGAGTTCTAGGTATTATACTAGGTGTAGTTGCATTAGTACTTTATAGCAAAGATGCTAAATTATATAAAGAAAGCCCTAGCTCATACACAAACTATTCTAACTTAAATACAGGTAGAATTTTAGCTATTATTGGTATTGTATTAAGCGTTCTGTTTTTAATATACGTAATAGGTTTAATTGCTTATTTTGGCTTTGAAACACTTCAAAATCCTGAATTATTACAGGAAAAATTAAACGAATTACAATAGTTTTTTCAATAATATATTTAAGTCGAATCTTAGTTAGATTCGACTTTTTTATTGCTCAAAATCAACCTATTTAATTTAAAGCCAATCTTAACATTATAAAGTGTAAATTTGCTCAAATTTTAACAAAAAAGTAATAATGAAAAGATTCTTAATTTTATCTCTAGTAGTATGTGCGTTTTTATCTTGTTCTGATGAAAAAGAAGAACCAATCACTATCACAATTGATCCTATCATTGGAACATGGAAATTAGAAAAATTTGTAGAAGTGGATACTGATGGTACAGAAGTTGAAGCTACTGGTGACTGTTTTTCTAAAACTACATTTATTTTTAAAGCTGATGGTAATGCTACTGATGAATGGTTTGGTGGACCTAATGGTGCTGGAGAGTGTATTTCTGATCCTGTTTTTAGTTACAAATGGACTAAAAAAGAAGACAATGTTTATGAACTTTTACCAGAAAATCAAACATCTACAAGAACTTTAAACGTTACATTTGGAGAAAACAATACTACGTTTAGTACTGATGAAGGAAGAAGAGTTTGGAGAAAGCAATAAATGATTTAAATATCTAAAAATAACAAGATAGCAAACGAATATTCTATTGCTAATTACACTAATTTCGTCACTTTTTACAAAAGTTATTAATTTATAAATACGACAATAAGAGGGTACTAAATGAACGAGAAAAACAAAAAGAAGAGATCATAAATATTTAAGAACGTTCATTATTCGACTTCTCCTCAAAATACTTTAGAGCACTTCTGTAATCTTGAAGCATCTTTAAAATATCTTTTGTAGGAATTTCTGAAACAAATTCTCCATGATATTCTAAAACTGAAGTTTCTTTCTCTATAAGCAGTTCAAAAACTTCTAACCCCCAACTATAGCCCGTTTTATCTTCATGCATTGCAAGCTTACAGGTATCCAGACCATCTTGGATTTCTGAAGAAGTCATTTGATAGATTTCTGAAAACATTAAATTGAAATCAGCATTATTAGCTGTTATGTAAGGTTTAATTTCAAACATAGTTTATCTCTTTTTTGGAAAATAGGAGCCAACATCTTTAATTTGTTTATATTTAAAAGAACTTACCCCTTGAATAATCTATAATTCTTGTTTCATCGGTTTTTAAATTTATTTAAACGCTATCTAATAGTTCTTTTAATTCTTTCTTTGATTTCAAACCATTAGTCAATATATGAGATTCAAATTCTTTTCTATATAATATTACAGGATACATTTCAATATCTATATCTAAAGCAACAAATCCTTTCACTTCATTACTGTTTTGGAAAGATTTTAGACCAAAATTTAAGTTTGGGGATTCCTCCGAAATTTCTACAATTTCATAAAATGTTTTAATAGTAATACTTGACAATTCATCAAATAAAACAAGTATCCATTTACCTTCTAAAAACTTAGAATGACTATCGAACTGAATATGATTCACTATAAATAGATTTTCAGGAAAATCCTTAATACTTAGTGTAAAAGTATTCTCTGTACTTGTTGCATCATTATGTATTCTTAATTTGAATTTTGGTTTTAATTCTACTATTTTCCTAAATGTATTTTCTTCTGGTAAACGATATCTATATTTAACACTTTCTTCTGAGGAAGCCCAAATTTCTACCCCGCACATTCTTAATGCTGTAAATATTTTATAATCTAAATCATCATCAATTGTTTCTGACAACATTTTCAGCAGTTCAGGAATCATATTTTCTCCAAATACTAATGTATTATAATTATCAAATTCAAAAAAATGTTCATCGCTTATAGTAACAAATTCTTTAATATATTTAATAGGAGTGATTTTACTTGGATCTATGATACATTTAGGTTTTACCACCTTAGCACTTCCAGAACATAGTGTACAGTTGCCTTGTTCATTTAATTCTTCTATAGTATTACACAAATAACATTTTGGTATATCTACTTTTTCAAGTTCTATATTAAAGTTTCTAAATAATACTTCTAACTCTGTAATATCATATTCTCTAGAAGGTAAAAATTTAACTTTTTTATCTTTTTTAAATAAGACAACAGGAGCAACTTTAACTTCCTTTATAACACTACTAAACTCAATTATTTTAGTGGTATTTGAATATGGTTTAAAAGCAAAATTAAGGTTTGGGTAATTATCAATTGTTTCTGATAATTCCTCTAAAAACTTTATTTCAATCTCAGAATATTCATTAAATAATATAAAAACCCAATTTCCTTTAGAAAACATCTCATTTTCTTCTGTTTCTATTTGAGTAATAGAAAATATATTTTTTAAGGTGCCTTTCTTTACAAACAAGAAGAAATCTTCTTTTTTAGAATTATACTCTGAACTTATTTTAACTTTTTTCAATATCGTAATTTATAATATTATCTTTAATTGTTTCATTAGACAAACCCTAACGATTTTTCCCCTATCAACTACATCTTTTGAAGATCGAACTATTCTTGATATATCATGTTTTTCTATTTTATCATCATTTGAAATATCAAAATCATCAATGTTTTTTCTACTTAAAATAGTGTATGTTTCTTCTATATATTTATTCCAAAAACTTAAATCGAAATGAAAGAAATAAAAAAAACAAGTCCAATTAAAATTATTTTTCTTATTATCTTTTAACTGTTTTTTGGTATTCTATTTATTATTAAATATCCTTTTTTGTCTATGCAACTTTTCACATTAACTGTTTCAAGAAATTGTATCAAATTATTCTGTATCTGATCTTTTTTAAAGTGAAATTTAAAATTTTCTTTATCATAGTCGTATTCATAAAGTACATCAGCAAGTGTAAATCTTGTTTCATCTTCTTTTATAAAATTAATTTCAAGAAAATTGAAAACATCATTAAAATTAACATATTTTCTTTTCTCAATACCAACTGTTATACTCTTTAAAGTAGGACGCTTATAATTGTCTTTCAAAAGTTTAGTTGGTACTTCCAAATTATGCACTCTCTTGAATTTTTCACTTTTTTTATTCACCATGATTGGACTATTGCCACCTACTGTTGAGTATCTATCATCATAATCTATGTCTTTAAACTTTTTTAATTTAGTAAAAACATAAATGTTATCTTCATCTTCATATGTTTTGTAGATAAATTTTTCTTTATCTATTTCATCATTTAATAAAATTTGTAATTCTTTGTTTGTCATAATCCACCTTTACATACTATTCTTTAACTGATCTGTATCTAATATAAAACGTATATCTATTGCTGAAGTACACTTAATTTTTTTCTAAACTTCTAAAAGTAATCGATCTTCAATAAATTTATATAAATCGTAATTATAGTATTTTACTATCTCTTTTAATTATTCTTCATTCAAAAACCTCTGTGTAATCTAAAATTTTTCAGTCATTCTATCTATCTTCCGTTCCGCTAGTTTCCATAACTAGTGTCGGTATGAGTAAGAAAACACAACTCATAATGCTAAAATATAGAAATCATTGTAAACTTGAAGAAAACAATAAACGACTCTAATATCTAAAAATAACAAGCGAATTTAATTGATTTTAAATTCGCTTTTTTTGTTAATAAAAACAATATAGTAAACGAATTTTCTATTGCTAATTACACTAATTTCGTCACCTTTTACAAAAGTTATTAATTTATAAATACGACAATAAGAGGGTACTAAATGAACGAGAAAAATTGGTTAGTCTATTATAAAAACAGCTTGTACGATAGTGAAAATCTGGCTATTGACATTGCTAAAATCAAAAATCTATATCATCAAAATAATACTGATTTAACAAATGCTATTATTAGTAAAGATCATGCTAATGAATTGTTAGATGCTGAAGAACGAAGAATTAATAGACTTCTTGGAATTTCTAAAAAAGATACTGCTAAATGGAGAGAAGTTGAAGAAACTAAAATACTAATATCTCCTTTCCATTTAAAATATCAAACCGATAATCCTAAATTTAAAGATCGTACTATTTATCCTTTTTGGCTTACTGCAACTGTCAATAGATCTGGACATTTATCCGCTCCAAAAGAACTATTCCCTTTAATTGTTAGAAATTATCTGACACCTGTTGCCGATACTAAAAATGATTTTATCTTTTCGTCTATTGACACTATTATAGATGCTCAAGAAATTGAACCTCCACAGCCTGATCTTGAAGATGAACCTGTGCCTTGGGATGAATACTGGGATTATATCAATGAAATTTTCAATAGTATTACCTATAAAAATATACCTAGTTACAAAGTAGACAAGTACAAAACAGAACATAAACTGACTTATTTTGCTGTAAGTTCTAAAATATCTACCGCTAAGAGTATTTTATTTTTATATGAAAACTTACTTCAAAACGAGGAAGAGTTACCTGTTTTATCTAAAATAATTTCACCTGTTGTTACCGAAAAAATTGATGCGATTACTGATCGTGATTTTCTAAATTACAATCACTTTCATTTGGGGCAAATGTCCAATCAATTTCCTTTATCGGTAAGTCAGCGTAAATCGTTATTATCTTATTTAAATTCAGAAGAAAATTCAGTTACAGCTGTTAACGGGCCTCCTGGTACTGGTAAAACAACATTATTACAAAGTTTGGTTGCCACTGAAGTAGTAAAAGCTGCAATTATAGGAGAAGAGCCTCCTATTGTTTTAGCTTGTTCAAACAACAATCAAGCAGTAACCAATATTATTGACAGTTTTATCAACTCTCAAAGCTCTATGGGAGAACTTGCTGAGCGTTGGATTCCTAATTTTAAAGGATATGCTACCTATTTACCATCAAACTCAAAGAGTGAGAAATACTTAGGAAGTATCAACTTTTTAAAAGGGAATTTATTTGGTCATAAAGGTACTTTATGCGATTTAGAAAATGAAGATTATGTATACGATGCTGAATACTATTTTTTAACTCAATACTGTAATTACTTTAATGTTGAGAGTAATTCTTTAGAAGAAGCTTGCAACCATTTACAGGATGAAATTATCGCTATTGAGGATCTATTAATTGATAGTGTAGAGTTTTCTAGCAACTACATTAACGCTATTACTTACATCAACAATGTTCTTTTAAATACTGATGATCAAATTGAAATTGGCGATTTAAATATTGCTAAATTAACTGAATGGCGAAACATTGTTACTGATTTAAAAAACATATCAAAAAAGCCTGAATTTTCTGAAAAAGCAAAGCAGTTTTTTAAATCCAATTCATCAACTGAAGTTAGTGATACTTATGTTTTCAAAGTAGAAGAAACCATTCTAACGAACAATCAGAAATTAGCGGGACTGGTAAAAGAAATTCTTTCCAATTTAAACATAGCTTTACAAGCAAATTTAAAGCTCAAAAATTGGAGAATGCAAAATAACATTACTGGTTTTCCTATTATATCTGAAGATGAAATTTGGGAAGCAGAACTTTCTAAAGCCAGTTCAGAAGGAAATCCTCACCGTTATTTTTATGACGAACTGGATTTAACTTTACGTCATAGAGCTTTTTTACTAGCTACGCATTATTGGGAAGCACGTTGGCTGATTGAAACCATAGACATGCTTGAGAACGATACAGAGAAAGGTACTGGAGAATATCCTGTAAAATTAAAATGGAAACGAAGAGCCATGCTGACTCCTTGTTTTGTAGCAACATTTTATATGGCTCCTAGTCACTTTTTATACAGTCAGTTTTTAGGAGAAAACGAATATGGTAAACCTGTTTTTGATTATTTACCGTTATATAACTTTTTAGATTTATTAATTATTGATGAAGCTGGACAGGTAACGCCTGAAGTAAGTATTCCTGTATTTTCTCTAGCTAAAAAAGCATGTGTAGTAGGCGATTTAAAACAAATTGAACCTATTTGGTCTATTCCTCCAAAAATAGACAAAGGAAACTTAGTTAGTTTAAATATTTTAAACAGCGAAAATGATAATACTGAGTTGGAAAAAATGGGATTTTTAGCCTCTAGCGGTACCATTATGAAAATGGCTCAAAACGCTTGTGAATATGAAACACCTATTGCCGATACTAAAGAACAAGGATTGATTTTATTGGAACACAGACGTTGTAATGATGAAATTATTGATTTCTGTAATGAATTGGCTTATGGAGGAATTTTAAAACCGATGAAAGGAAAAGCCAAAGAAGATCAGGCTTTCCCTTCTATGATGGCATATCATATTGATGGTTTTAGCGAACGAAAATATAACAGTCGTCAAAACTTAAAAGAAGTAAATGCTATCATTACTTGGCTTCAACAAAACAAAGAAAAAATTCAGAAAGCTTATAATGTTGAAAAAATTGAAAGTGTTTTAGGAATTATTACACCATTTGCTAGTCAGAAAGGAGAACTTTCAAAAGCTTTGATTGACGCTGGTTATAAAGTAAATGATATTAAACTAGGAACAGTACACGCTTTACAAGGTGCTGAACGTAGTATTATTTTATTTAGTTCTGTTTATACTAATGCTGATGAAGGTACTTTGTTTTTTGAAAAAGACAACAAGCCTAACATGCTAAATGTTGCTGTATCTAGAGCTAAAGATAGCTTTATTCTGTTTGGTGATACTCGTATTTTTGACGAAACTAAAAATACACCTTCTGGTATTTTAAAGAAACATTTAAACGTGCATGAAATGACCACGTAAATAGTAAAAAAAGAAAAGAGGTTTTTTATAAAAAACCTCTTTTCTTTTTTCTGAATTAGTCAGCTTATATTAATACCATTCCACAAGCATCCCAGCAAGTATCTGTACACTGATTAAATGTATCTCTACCTTCAGGAGTACTCTCATCATAATCTTCAAAACATCCTTTATGGCATGTTCTGTAACAATTTTGTCCTGTAATTTGTTTTGATTGTTTTTTACTTAGTTGGTAAGCTTTGAATTTTGCTAAACTAGATTTCATAATTTTAAATTTATAAGGTTAATTCTTACAATTTAACTAAAAATCAGCAATAAACAATCTTTACACACTCATAAACAACTATTTACAAGTTCTACTAGTACTTTACAAACTAATTTCTACTCTCTATAAAAGTACACATTCTTTGCACCCTCTTCCTATATCTAAACAAAAGTAATCACCTATATAGCCATTACCTAAAAAGAAGCAATCTGTAATATTATTACAAGGTACAATACCTCTTACTCCTCCGTTAATTTGTTTTTGTTTGCTTTTAGAAATAATGGTTCCTAGCTTTGAAATGTTTTTTTTCATCTTTTTTAAATTTAAAGGTTAATTACTTAAAGTTAAGAAAAATGAAATTAGATACGCATAAAAAAAGCGACTCTATTTAAAGAATCGCTTTAATTTTATATAACAATATTGTTAGTTTTCATTAAAAGTTGTAACAATATTATTTTTTACAGTAAAAACTATCATTGTTTGTTTTTAAATCAGACAATACTAATTGATAGCTATTATCTACTCTATGGTTTAATTCAAAAGTTGCTAATGGGGTTCCTTTACAAAAAATAGTATCGTTTCTATAGCTCCATTTATCATTATTCAATACTATAACATCATCGTAATATTCACCTCCGCAATACTTCCAAAAAGTAGTTTCTCCATTTGATTTTATTTCTTTTTTACAGCTTAAGAAATACAATACTGTAAAAAACAAGACTCTAAATTTCAAAACTTCTCTTTTTACTTCTTAAACTCAGAAATCGTCTTTTTAATAATAGAAATACAGTCTCTTAACTGCTCTTCATTCATTACTAAAGGTGGAGCGAAACGAATGATATTTCCGTGGGTTGGCTTTGCCAACAAACCATTATCACGTAATTTCATACAAATATTCCAAGCAGTATCACTTTCTTCTGTATCGTTAATTACAATTGCATTTAACAATCCTTTTCCTCTAACTAAAGTTACTAAATCATTCTCTTTAGCAAACTCAGATAATTCAGATCTAAAAATTTCTCCTAATTTGTAAGCATTCTCTGCTAACTTTTCATCTCTTACTACTTCTAAAGCAGCAATAGCTACTGCAGCAGCTACAGGATTCCCTCCAAAAGTAGAACCATGGTTTCCTGGCTTTATCACATTCATGATAGGATCATTTGCTAAAACTGCAGATACAGGATAAGCTCCTCCACTTAATGCTTTACCTAAAATTAAAATATCTGGCTTAACATCTGGAGTTTTTGAACAGTTTTTATCTTCACAAGAACAGTTACCACAAGTAGCTAATAACCTACCAGTACGCGCAATACCTGTTTGTACCTCATCTGCAATAAATAACACATTGTACTTTTCACACAATGCTTTTGCCGCTGCTAAATAACCTTCAGAAGGAACATATACTCCTGCTTCACCTTGAATAGGCTCAGCCATAAAACCTGCTACATTCTTATTATTCTCTAAAGCCTCTTCTAAAGCTTTTAAATTATCGTATTCAATTTTAATAAATCCATTTGTAAATGGTCCAAAGTTTTTACGAGCTACTGGATCATTTGAAAATGAAATAATAGTTGTTGTTCTTCCGTGGAAATTATTTTTACAAACAATGATTTGAGCTTCATTTTCTTCAATTCCCTTCACCTCATAAGCCCATTTTCTACAAATTTTCAATGCAGTTTCAACAGCTTCAGCACCAGTATTCATTGGTAATAATTTATCAAAACCAAAGTACTCAGTAGCAAACTTTTCATATTGCCCTAACATATCGTTATAAAAAGCACGAGATGTTAACGTTAATTTTTTAGTTTGATTTACCATTGCATCTACAATTTTTGGATGACAATGCCCTTGGTTTACTGCAGAATATGCCGAAAGAAAATCATAATACTTTTTTCCTTCTACATCCCATACATACACACCTTCTCCTTTACTTAAAACTACTGGAAGCGGATGGTAATTATGTGCTCCGTACTTGTTTTCTAAATCAATTGCTTGTTGTGAAGTTAGTTGTTCTAAAACAGCCATTTTCTAATATTTTTAATTTATAAAATAACCATTCCTTATCTACCTTTATCCTTTCGAAGAATCGAAAATTCAGCGTGGGAAAGAAATCATCCCTAAGAGATGTGCAAAATAATAAATATTAAGTATCTTTAAAAGGCAATTTAACTTAAAAATTATTGCATTAACTATCTCCTATTAAGTGACTTTTATCTTATTAAAAGGTCTAAAAAAGTATATTAACAAAAAATCAACTTTAAAAAATGGAAAACATCTTAAAAACCTTCAATGAGATCACTGGATCTTTTGGAGCACCTATCAGCGCTTTACTTATTATTATTCTTGGATGGTTTATTGCTGGTTTGATTAGAAAATTAATTCGTAAAGTTTTCTTTAAATCACAAATAGATCAAAAACTAAATAACGACAAAGTAAATATCGGCGCATTAATTAGTAAACTCGTATACTATTTGGTAATGATCTTTGTGTTTATGCTTGCTTTAGAAAAATTAGGCATGACAAGTGTTTTAGAGCCTGTAAAAGATCTTTTAAAAGGTTTTACAAACTTTATTCCTAACATTATTGGAGCTTCTTTAGTTGGGTATATTGGTTACATGCTAGCTACTATTGTATCTGAACTTGTTGAGCTTTCTGGTGAAACCATTAAAAAATTCACTCCTAAATTACGCTTACCTGAAAATATTAACTTAGTAGACATTTTAAAAAAGATTGTGTTTATCTTCATTTTTATTCCTCTATTAATTGTTGCTTTAAATATTTTAAATTTTGAGGCTATTTCTGAGCCTGCTAGCAATATGTTACAAAGCTTTTTTGAAGCTATTCCTAAAATATTAGTCGCTACCATTATTATGATTGTTTTTGTGATAGGTGGTCGCTTTTTAAGCGAATTAATTCGTGATTTATTAGATAGTTTAAACGTAAATCAGGTAATGGAAAAAGCAGGATTAACTTCGTTAACAGGAAATACGAATGTTGAAAAACTAATTTCAAACATTGTATATGCTTTTATTGTGTTATTTGGTCTAATGACTGCCGTTGATAAACTTGAGTTTACACGTCTTTCTGAAATAATGAATACCATTGTTGAATTGGGTGGTAATATTTTATTCGGACTATTAATTTTAGCTGTTGGTAATTGGATTGCCAATATTGCTTCTAAAAACTTTTTACAATCTGATAACAATCCTTTTATTGGAAACATTATTAAAGTAGCCATTTTAGCTATCTTTTTAGCCATTGGTTTACGTAGAATGGGAATTGCTGATGATATTATCAATTTAGCTTTTGGTATTACTCTTGGTGCCGTTGCTTTAACCATTGTTTTATCTTTTGGTTTAGGCGGTCGTGAAGCTGCTGGCAAACAAATGGAAAAAATCTTAGACAAGTTTAATAAGAAATAGTTTTTATATTCATAACTTAAACACATAATAAACAAATATTTAAAACCCCAATACATGAATTTAATTAAAAAAACATTTAGCGTACTTTTGATTTCATTTTTAACCTTTTTTCAAAGTTGTTCTGAATGTGATAATGAAAACCCTACTGCTAAGATTACCAATTTAGGTACAAGCGAAGTTAGTGTACAAATAAAAACTTCTGGAGGAAACACCGAAAATATTAACAACATAGATTCAGGTAATTCGTCATCAGCGACCAGTTATGCACCTGGAGAAATCACTTATACTATAGTGGTAAAAGATGGCACTGAACTAGAACAAAAAGTTACTGTGGATTTTTGTGAAGATTACACTATTATTGTAAATCCTGATAACACAATTACAACAACGTCTGTACCTAGAGATTAAGTTTAAATAGAAAATTTTAAAAGACACCTTATTGAGGTGTCTTTTTTATTTTACGAAACATTGATTTTTAGAATTTGTTACTTTTGAAGAAAACACCTTTTGCTATGATAGATACAATAGTTACTAAAAATAAAGAAAAGCAGGGTGCAAAAATTGCGCTGTTTTACGGACTCCTTTTTAGTTTTTTTTCTATGATTCCTTTAACTTTTATTTTTCTAATTTTATTATTTAGCGTTGATTTAGTAGGACTTGTAGGAATTGGTGTTCTTTCTTTTTTTCTTTTTACAATACTAACCCCTGTTTTAACAACAGTTTTTCCAATTGCTTTATGGTATTTAGGTAAAAGAAATGTTCGAAGTTTACTAAAAGGTAAAACCATTATAAGAATATCTACTGAATTTTCTTTTGGTACTAACTTAATCGTATGGTTATCTATATTTATATTTTTAGTGGTATCTGGAAATACATTTTTTCTATTAGGATTAATTTACGTGATCCCTATTTTATTTATAGTTTTATCTACCTTAACTACATTTACTATTGGACTTTTTATAGTAAAAAAGACAAAAAAGAAAATGAAATCTCTATATGATTTCCCTAAAATTTAACTCTTAATAATTAAATTCAACAACACACATTTAAAACAAGAAGCACATATATTTTAGCTGTTTTTACGGGCAAATAATTTTTGTAAAGTAAAAGAGTACTCTAAACATAAGTTTTTCTAATTTTGCAACCGAATAAATTTCAAAGAAATGCCACGTAGAGAACGAAACAAATTTGTAAAAAGAGGAGAAATTATTGAAATTCTAATTGAAGATTATGCCTTTGGAGGTAAAGGAATTGGTAGAATTAGAAATGAACATGGTGAGTTTGTTGTTTTTGTTCCGAATACATTACCTGGTCAGTTGGTAAAAGCAAGAGTTGCTAAATCGCAAAAAAAATACGCTGAATGTAAACTTATTGATGTTTTACAATCTTCTGAAGATGAAGTTGTTGTTCCATATCAAGAAATACCTGGAGCTCCATACATAAAGCTACCTATTGAAAAACAACATGAATACAAATACCAAAGTACCATGTCTCTTTTTCAACGAATAGGTAAAGTAGAAGACATAGAAGATAAATTTGATGAGTTTGTAACCTCTCCTAATGTATTTCATTACAGAAACAAAATGGAATATAGTTTTTCTGCTATTGGATATAGCAAAGAAAAAAATTCAGATGTAGATGAATTCACTTTTGGTTTTAAAAGACGTGGTGTTTGGTGGATGGGTGAAAACCTTGATAAGGATAGTGGATTATTTGACGCCGAATTAGAAGATAGATTAATTGATATTCGTGAGTATTGTGAAAAAACTGGACTTCCACCTTGGCATGGACCAAAAAAAGTTGGTTTTTTCAGGTATTTAGTAATCCGTAAGTCATATAAAACCAATGAACTGTTATTCAACTTGGTTACTACTTCCGATAATTTAGACACCTTTAGTTTGAATGATTTTGCAAACTTTTTAGTCTCTTTATTTGGTGATCGTGTTGCTGGTTTGTTACACACCATCAACGACGAAACTGGTGATAGAACCATAGCCACAACTGGTAGTATTGATTTGGTTTATGGTAAAGACAAAATTGTAGAAGAGTTATTAGGTTTAAACTTTGAAATTAGTATGAAAAGCTTTTTTCAAACCAACCCAAAATCCGCAGAAAAATTATACAGCAAGGTTATAGAATATGCTTTAGAAAATAAAGATGCTATTGATAATACTGTAGTAATGGATTTATTCTGTGGTACCGGAACTATTGGACAAATTTTAGCTTCTAAAAGCTCAAACACTAAAATTGTTGGAGTAGATATTGTTGAATCTGCAATTGTAGATGCTCGAAAAAATGCTAAAAGAAACAATATTGAAGGGGTAGAATTTTATGCTGCTGATGTTGGAAAATTTTTAACTGAACACCCTCAATACAAAGGTAAAATAAGAACACTAATTTTAGATCCTGCGCGTGCTGGTATTGCTCCTAAAACACTAAAGAAAATTATCCATTTGAATGCTGAAAGAATGGTATATGTTTCTTGTAATCCAGCTACACAAGCTAGAGATACAGAACAATTAAAAGAAGCTGGCTATGCTATTAAAAAAATTAGTTTAGTTGATCAGTTTCCTCATACATCTCATATTGAGACTGTAGTTCTTTTTGAGAAAAACTAATAATTTTAGCTTACAGCGCGGAATATTTTATTAACTGATTTAATTCAAACAAGCGTATTTCTTTAACTATGATGTTGAGAAATACGCTTGTTTTTTGAAAATAAAAAGTAATTTTTTTTCATAATTTATGTTTTTGGATTAGCTCAATATTATTGATAAGCAACACACTAAAACATACCTACCCATAGGTGTTTTTATTACCTATAAAAAACAGGCTACCTTTAAAGATAGCCTGTTTAACAACAAAAATTAATTCTACAATTTAAAACACTATTTTTTTGTTAATTCTATTTCAAAAGTTGCCACTACTTCTGGAACTCCTCCAACTTGTTCTATAATTTCTTCAGTATAAACTAACCTGTCTCCAATTTTATTCAATGTAAAAATGAGCTCATCGTTATTCCAAAAAAAGCTAACAGAATCAGCATCTTCAGTAATTTTACCTTCCGCTCTAATAATTTCATTTACTTCTTCAGGGTCTTCTGTATTTAAAATTACTTTTTCAATTCCCTTCCAATTACTACCATAGATCGTTAAGTTAAATGTCGATTTACGAATGATCCTTCCTTCACTAGTATTAATGGAAGTACCTACATAATTCCTATTAGGATTTGAAATAACATTTGTTACTATAGTATATTGAACATTATGTCCAGGAATAGTAAACGTTAGCTCAGGAAACAAATCACCATTATCTGTTATTTTTATTGATATGGTTCCTTCTGTTAATGTTATGGATCCATTAGGTGCTAAACTTTCATTAGATGTTAATGTATATATATTTCCGTTGAAAAAAACGACCGCAATTACATTATCTTCTTCTAATTTTAAAGTATAACTACCAGTAGATCCAACCAATACTCCAGAAAATTCACCTGCTATATACTCCATATTACCTCCTTCTCCTTCATCCCCTTCTGTATCTGTACATCCAAACAATACAAATACACTAAATAGCACTAATAAAATTCTATTTAAGCTCTTTATTTTAGTTTTAAAAAAATTGTAATCCATAATTTAACTTATTTAATTCTTGCCTGAAATTCACCAATCACATCAGAATATGAACGTAACACCCTATCCCATTCTTTATACAACTCATCACTTTTTACACTTGTTAATGGTAAACCTGAAGATTCACTTATCAATTTTACTTTAAACACTAATGGTTCTGATGATGATTCTTTTACTATAATTCTAGTTCTTACAGTATTTTGGCTAAATGATTTTAACGACCAAGCTGTTCTTAAATATCCGGTTTCTTTGTCTGTCATTTCAATTACATCTATGTAAGTCAATACAATCTGATTAATCAACTTCCATGCTTTATCTTTTGTCAACTTTTCACATTTAAGCTCTATATCAACATTTGCAATATCAGTTTGCACAGAGGCATCATAAGAATCATCTCGTTTCATTTCTACATAATGTGATTTTGGTGGTTTTGTCATATCTTTTTTATTACAAAACTCAATGCGCTCTGTTAGGTAAGCTATTTTTTTTACTACCACAGTTACACAATCTCCCTTAGGTACAGTTACCAAAGTGCTTCCCTTACCTACCATTTTTCCGTTGATAAAAATTTCGGCATCACTTTCAGAAACCCCTAATTCTACTTTTTTCTTTCCTAAAAGAATATCTAAACTAGCATTAGAAGTAGTACTGTAAACTGTAAACATGCTTAGTAACATTGTTAAAAAAAGTATCGTTTTTTTCATTTTAAAAGTTTTTATATTTCTCTTTGGTAAAGAAATAAATTCAACACACGTCAATGCATCACTACTATTAGGTATATTTTAACCTTTAAATATTAGCAATAATTAGTACTTTTGAAGCCTATTCTTATATATACCAAAGAATGAAAAAAAGTTTTATAGCATTTTTAGTCCTACTTTCTATTGGACAAAGTAGTTGCGAAAAAGATGATTTTTGCACACTTAACCCTGTTACACCTAATTTGGTTTTACGTTTTTATGATAATGACGATAAAGATGAATTGAAAAATGTTACAAGACTTTCTGTGATCTTAAGAAATGAGAATGATACCTTAATTAATGTTACTTCAACAGATAGTATTGCCATACCATTAAATACCAATGCTATGGAAACGGTATACACTCTAATTAAAAATGAATCTGAAGATGGTAATGAAGCTGCTAATGAAGAAGCTACATTAACCATTACTTATGAACCAGAAGATGACTATGTATCTAGATCTTGCGGATTTAGAGTTATTTTTAACAATGTAAATTTTACAAGTTCTGGTTGGATTGATGAGTTATCTACAGAAGAATTAGAATCTATTAAAACACAAGAAAATGCGCACGTTAACATTTTTCATTAAGCTGAGTATATTCTTGAGTTTTTTCAACTCTTACTCTCAAGGAATCATTTCAAAAAAGAAAGAAACTAAAAAAGACACAATTGTATATAAAACTGGATATGGAATTCGTGTAGGACTTGATATTAGCAAACCTGCACTTGGTTTTATTGATAAAAGTTACACCGGCTTTGAATTGGTTGGAGATTATAGAATCTCAAGACGCTGGTATCTTGCAGGAGAAATAGGAAGAGAAGAAGAAATTACTTTTGAAGATTTTACTACTTCAACAGCTAAAGGTAATTATATTAGACTCGGTGCTAACTACAACACTTACAACAATTGGTTAGATATGAATAACGAAATATATGTAGGTGGAAGATACGGTTTAGCCATTTTTGAACATACATTAAACAGTTATACACCTAATGTTACAACTGGTGATACAAATACTGACATTCAATTTCCTAGAGATCCAATTACAACTCCAATTTCTCAAAGTGGTTTAAATGCACATTGGGTAGAATTTCAATTAGGAATAAAAGCAGAGACTTTTAAAAATTTATTCATTGGTTTTCATGGTGCTTTCAAAATTGCACTGAGTATTGATGACCAAGAAGGGTTTCAAACCCTATATGCTCCTGGATTTAATACTGTAAATACCAGCAGTACTGGATTTGGTTTTAATTATACCATTTCATATTTAATTCCGTTTACAAAAAAATAATACTTTTTTAGTAACTTTATATTATTAGAAAACAACAACAGTAATGAACAAAATACCTAGTGTAGATTTAAGAGACTTTTTATCAGATAGTAAAGAACGAAAGCAAAAATTTATTAATGAAATAGGTCATGCATATGAAACTATTGGTTTTGTTGCTTTAAAAGGTCACTTTTTAGATAATGAGTTAGTAGATAACTTATATGCTGAAATTAAAAACTTTTTCGAATTACCTGTAGAAACAAAACAGCAATATGAGATTCCTGGTATTGGAGGTCAACGTGGTTATGTTTCTTTTGGAAAAGAAAGTGCAAAAGGAAAGAAAGAAGGTGATTTAAAAGAATTTTGGCATTTTGGTCAATATGTAGATGACAACCCAAAATTAGCTGATGAATACCCTGACAATGTAATTGTTGAAGAATTACCAAAATTTAATGAAGTTGGTAAGCAAACATATCAAATGTTAGAAAAAACAGCTAAATATGTACTTAGATCATTAGCATTATACTTAGACTTAGATGAAGAGTATTTTGATAAATATATACATAATGGGAATAGTATTTTAAGACCAATACACTATCCTCCAATTAAAGAAGAACCTAAGGGAGCTGTCAGAGCGGCTGCGCATGGAGACATTAATTTAATTACGTTATTAATGGGAGCGCATGGTAAAGGACTTCAGGTTCAAAATCATGATGGCGAGTGGATTGACGCAATTGCGGAACCAGATGAATTGATGATTAATGTTGGTGATATGTTATCTAGACATAGTAATAACAAATTAAAATCTACCATTCATAGAGTTGTAAATCCACCAAAAGAGTTGTGGGGTACTTCAAGATATTCTATCCCTTTCTTTATGCACCCTGTTTCTGAAATGAAATTAGATGTTTTAGAGAATTGTATTGATAGTGAAAATCCTAAACAATTTGATGATATTACTGCAGGTGAATTTTTAACTGAACGTTTACGTGAATTAGGTTTAATTAAATAAAACTAAAAAGCTAATGGATTTACAAGACCAATTAAAAAATCTTTTTCCTGAACATAAATTCGAAGAACCAAAAAAAGAGGAGAAACCAGATATCTGGTTACAAGATGAGCCTCTTTTATGTAAATACGAAAAGCGAAAAGGAAAGCCTATCACTATTATTGATGGCTATAATGGGGCTAGTAGCGATTTTAAAAAATTAGCAAAAGAAATTAAAACTTCATTATCTGTAGGCGGTAGTTTTAAAGATGAAAAAATTATCATTCAAGGAGACTATCGAGATCAAATAATGCAAATACTTAAAGACAAAGGTTTTAAAGTAAAAAGAGTTGGAGGTTAATTTAATATTAATAATTTAACTATTTTACTGTTAAAAAAATAAAAATAAAACCAATAAACATTAATAAAACCAAACAATACTTAAAAATAAGATACATTAACAACATATTTCACAAAGTATTGTTTTTTTTTATTAATATTGGTAAAAATTTTTTAAGCCCCTTTCGATGAGTTCTATTTTGCATATAACTAACGGAGATTCGACTACTCAACTTTTAAAGAGTCAAAAAATTAAAGGTGAAATTATCACTTGGCGAGAAATGCTTTGTGAAGGTAAAACCACAACGGATGTTGGAAGTGAAGACTTCTGGAAAACTCGTTTTGACTTTTTAAATACATCTTATAAGGTAACTAAAAAAACTTTTATTGATCTTACCTTAAAGGAGTACAGAAACTTATGTAAACAAAATCAAGACGAAATTGTACTATGGTTTGATTACGATTTATTTTGTCAAGTAAATCTAATTGCTGTAGTTAGTTGGTTAAAACGCTACAGAAAAGGACGAAAAATCACATTAGTCCAAAGTGGAAAAACAGATGAAAGTGAAAAATTAGTCGGTTTCTCAGAACTATCTTCAAAAGGTCTTAAAAATTTATACAGTAACAGAGCAACATTAACTAAAGATGACATTGAATATGCTGATTATATTTGGCAATTATACTGTTCAGACAGTCCTTTACGCTTAGAAACTGTTCATAAATTCAATCCTTCTTCTCCTTTCATTTACCTTCCAGATGCAATTAAAGCACATTTATTAAGATTTCCTTCAATAGAAAATGGTTTAAATGCCGTTGAAAATGAAATTATTGAAACTGTAGCCTCAAAAACATTTGACTCTAAAAATGAATTAATTAGAGAATTACTTAACAATCAAACTGTATACGGTTTTGGAGATGTGCAATATGCGAATAAGTTAAATGAACTTAAAAAATTATTCACATCATTCTCTCCAACAAAACTAAGTAAGAAAGGAAAACAAGTTTTAGAAAAGCAATTTAATTATTACAGAGAAATTCGTTCTGATTTTTCGTATCTTGGCGGAGCTAAAAAATATAGCTACTTGTATGTAAATACAAACGACAAGTTACTGAAATTAACATCTTAAATGACGATTAAAAACTCTGAACTTATTTTAAATGAAGATGGTAGTGTATATCATTTAAATTTAAAACCTGAACACATAGCCACTGATATCATTTTTGTTGGTGACCAATATCGTGTAGATAAAATAACTAAACATTTTGACTCTATAGAGTTTACAACTCAAAAAAGAGAATTTAAAACCACTACTGGTTTTTACAAAAACAAACGTATTACTGTAATGTCAACGGGAATTGGTCCAGATAATATAGACATTGTATTAAATGAATTGGATGCGTTAGTTAATATTGATTTAAAAACAAGAAAAGTAAAAGACACACATACCAAACTTAATATTACTAGAATTGGTACTTCTGGATCTTTACAAAGTGACATTCCAGTAGACAGTTTTTTACTAAGCTCACATGCTCTTGATTTAAATGGTATGTTACATTCATATCAAATTCAAGATATTTGTAACCCTGAAATTGAAGATGCTTTTGTAGCACATACTAATTGGTCTGAAAAAAAGTCATATCCAATAGTTATAGCTAATTCAAGTGAATTAGAACACAAATTATCATCTGATATTGTATACAAAGGAATGACAGCTACTGCTGGAGGTTTTTACGCACCGCAAGGGCGTGTATTAAGACTTCCTTTGCAAGATGCTGATATGAATGCTAAAATAGATAGCTTTTCTTTTAAGAATACTAGAATTACGAATTTAGAAATGGAAACCTCTGCAATATATGGTTTGGCAAAACTTTTAGGACACAATGCGTGTTCTATGAACGCTATTATTGCAAACAGAGCCAATGGTACTTTTAGCGAAAAACCAAAAGAAACAACTGAAAACTTAATCACCTATACTTTACATAAATTAGTGGAATAAATGTTGAATTTGAAAGTAGGTGGTGTACCAGAACATTTTAATTATCCTTGGTACATTACGTTAAAAAATAAAGAATACACCAAAGAGAATATCAATTTAAGATGGCAAGATTTCCCTGGCGGAACTGGCGCTATGTGTAAAGCCTTACGTGAAGGTGAAATTGATATTGCAATTGTATTAACTGAAGGAATTATTAAAGATATCATTAATGGAAATCCTTCTAAAATTATTCAAACTTTTGTAAAAAGCCCTTTAATTTGGGGAATACATGTTGGAGCTAAATCTAACTTTAAAAGTATTGACGATTTAGAAAATGCAACTGTTGCTATTAGTAGATACGGATCTGGATCTCACCTAATGGCTATCGTAAACGCATACAATAATGGTTGGGATATAGACAAATTAAAATTTAAAGTTGTTAAAAATCTTCAAGGAGGAATTGACGCGTTAACAAACGGAGACGCCGATTATTTTATGTGGGAACATTTTACAACAAAACCTTTAGTAGATAATGGAACATTTAGAAGATTAGGTGACTGCCCTACTCCTTGGCCTTGTTTTGTAGTAGCTATTAGAGATGAAGTTTTAGAGAAACATCCAGAAGAAGTTCAAAAAGTTTTAAGCATTATTAATAATTGTACTGAAGACTTTAAAGCAATTGATGATATTGACAAAACATTGTCTATTAGATACGAGCAACAACTAGAAGATATTAAAGAATGGTTATCAATTACAGAATGGAATGACGGTAAACCTATGACTGAGAATTTATTGACAGACATACAAAATAAAATGGTAGAACTTAACGTTATTAATCAGAAGATTGATTCTAGTAAATTAATTAAAATTTTGTAAATTTAGCATCTAAATTAAAAAGAACATGAAAAAAGTAGTATTTATTGCAATTTGTACAGTTGGTTTCTTAGGATTAACTTCTTGCGGAAGCACAGCTCCTTGTGGTTTAGCAAACAAAGAAACTAAGCAAACTCAACAATTACACCAACAAGAATTGGTTGTTGCTGATGCAACAGCTGAATAGTTGGTTGTTTTTTTATTCAAATTCAATAAATCCGCTTTTTAATTTAGGCGGATTTTTTTATGATGCTATGAAAGAAGATATTGTTTTTTACCAAAATAAAGCAACTAGAATCTCTATGGGAGTACTTTTTGGTATTCTATTTCTATTTTTCTTATGCTTATCTATATTTTTTATTGAAGGAACATACAGAGGGTTTGACAAACCTAATTCTTTACTTTTTTATTTATTTTTTTATAGTCTATTTTTAATTCCAACATTCTTTTTTGGCTTCGTATCATACAATTATTTAAAAAACAACAAAATAGAAGCTTGCTCGCTATCTAAAAGAAAACTCTCAATCTTTGAAGTTAGAAGACACCTTAGTAGAAGAAATGAATCCTTAGAAATTAGCACAATAAAATCTGTCACCACTAAGAAACTATTTTTTAATGATGTTGGTTTAATTATTAAACTAAAAAACGGAAGGATTCACCCTACTACTTTAAACATGCTTTTATCAAAAAAAGATAAAATTCGACTCTGTAAAGAAATCAATAAACGTATAAACCCTTAGTTTTAATTCTTCTTTTGAAGCATTGGCACAAATTTAAAATCACCCAGTTCGTGTTTTTCGAACTCTTTCAATGACTTACGAATTAATAAAGTCATAACTTGTGATTTGTCTCCAACAGGAATCAATAATTTTCCTCCTACTTTAATTTGCCCTAATAGTGCCTTAGGAATGAAAGGAGCACCAGCAGTAACAATTATTTTATCAAAAGGAGCTTCTTCAGGTAGTCCTTTATAACCGTCACCAAAAATAAAACGTTTAGGTCTATAGCCTATTCTAGGTAAAAACAAAGAAGTTTTCTTAAACAATTCATGTTGTCTTTCTATGGTAAAAACCTCAGCTTTTAACTCTAACAACACTGCTGTTTGATACCCAGAACCTGTGCCAATTTCTAACACTTTTTCACCTTCAACAATTTCAAGCACTTGCGATTGAAAAGCAACTGTATACGGATGAGAAATTGTTTGGTTAGCCGCTATTGGAAATGCTTTATTTTGATATGCATGATCTTCAAAACTACTGTCAATAAAAAGGTGTCTCGGAATTTTCCTTACTGCGTTTAGCACTTTTTCGTCTACAATTCCTTTACTCATTAAAACAGTAGCCAGTTGGTTTCTAAGTCCTTGATGTTTGGTAGTATCTCTCACTAATTTGATTTTTTGAAGATGATAAAAGTAGTAATTAATATAATAAAAAAATCTATAAAAGTGTATCTTTGTTAACAAGTACTATATAAAAATAGGCAATCAAATATAACTTACATTTATGCTAAAAGCTGGAGTATTGGGTGCTGGGCACTTAGGAAAAATTCACCTTCGTTTATTACAAGAATCTGAAAAATATGAATTGGTAGGATTTTATGATCCTAATAAGGAAAATTCCGAAAAAGTTTCTTTAGAATTCGGGTACCATTTATTTGACTCTATAGAGAGTTTAATAGATGCTGTAGATGTAGTAGACATAGTTACTCCTACCCTATCTCACTTTGACTGTGCTAAACAAGCTATAGAAAAAGGGAAGCATATCTTTATAGAAAAGCCAATTACAAATACAATACAAGAGGCTGAAGCTATTAAAACATTAGCCAGTCAAAACCATGTGAGAGGTCAGGTTGGTCATGTAGAACGTTTCAATCCTGCTTTTATTGCTGTTAAAGATATTATTGATACACCAATGTTTATAGAAACGCATCGTTTAGCTGAATTTAACCCTAGAGGAACAGATGTACCAGTAGTGTTAGACTTAATGATTCACGATATTGATATTATTTTATCTGTTGTAAAATCAAAAGTTAAAAATATTTCAGCAAGTGGTGTATCTGTAATCTCTGAAACTCCAGATATTGCTAATGCACGAATAGAGTTTGAAAACGGATGTGTTGCCAATTTAACGTCTAGTAGAATTTCAATGAAAAATATGCGTAAAACACGTTTTTTTCAGAAAGATGCCTATATTTCTGTTGATTTTCTAGAGAAAAAATCAGAAGTAGTAAAAATGAAAGATGCTCCAGAAATACCAGATGATTTTGCGATGATTTTGCAAAATGCAGAAGGTATTAAAAAGCAAATCTACTTTGAAAATCCAAAAATACACCAAAACAATGCAATTTTAGATGAATTAGATTCTTTTGCAGATGCAATTCACAACAACATAACTCCAGTTGTTTCTTTAACACAAGGAACTGAGGCTTTACGCGTTGCTCATCAAATAATTGATTGTTTTTCTAAATAAACATAACTATAAACTTACTTTTTACATGAAAAATATTGCAGTAATTGGTGCTGGTACTATGGGAAATGGTATTGCCCATACTTTTGCACAATTTGGTTACAATGTTCAACTAATTGATATTTCTCAAGAAGCTATTGATAGAGGTTTAGCAACTATTTCTAAAAATTTAGATAGAATGGTAGCTAAAGAAAAAATAACTACTCAGGACAAAGAAAATACGCTAGCTAATATTACTTCTTTTACGTCTATTAAAGAAGGAGTTCAACAATCAGAACTAGTGGTAGAAGCTGCAACTGAGAATATTGACTTAAAACTTAAAATTTTTAAAGAATTAGATGAAGTTTGTAACGAAAATACTGTTCTTGCAACGAACACTTCTTCTATTTCAATTACTCAAATAGCAGCAGTAACATCTAGACCTGATAAAGTAATTGGTATGCACTTCATGAATCCTGTACCGATTATGAAACTCGTTGAAATCATTCGTGGTTACAACACTTCTGATGAAGTAAATAACGCTATTGTTTCTTTAACTGAGAAAATCAATAAAGTTCCTGTAGAAGTTAATGACTATCCTGGATTTGTTGCTAATAGAATTTTAATGCCTATGATAAACGAATCTATTGAAACTTTATACAATGGTGTTGCTGGTGTTAAAGAAATAGATACTGTAATGAAATTAGGTATGGCTCATCCAATGGGACCTTTACAGCTAGCTGATTTTATTGGATTAGATGTATGTTTATCTATTTTAAATGTAATGTATGAAGGATTTAAAAACCCTAAATACGCACCATGTCCTTTACTAGTAAACATGGTTACTGCTGGTAAATTAGGCGTAAAATCTGGTGAAGGTTTCTACGATTATGCTGAAAGTAGAAAAGCTGAAAAAGTAGCTAAAATGTTTAGCTAAACTTCATAAAAACAAAAAGGAACTTTTAAAAAAGTTCCTTTTTTACTCTCTCTAGGGATTATAATTTGTTTTATTACTGTTTTTTAAGTAATAAAGGGCTTTGATAAGATTCGGGGTAATTTCCTCTTTTGTGAAAAGGAACGACATTTACCTATTTTTAAATAGGATTTTTTTTTGATTCTTAATTATAATTTTAGATTGCTTAATATTAAATTTACTCTGGCTACGTTTAAGAATATTACTTGTTAACTACTAATAAACGTAATATCCGTTATAAAATTATCATATATTAACAATTAAGAATAGTTTTTTTAGATAACTTGATATTTATATTCGATAAACGGTATATATTTCTCGTTGAATCTAAAAAAACTATTTTTACATTTATCTATACTATATTATCTGATAATGAACTTACCTTTAAACTCATCTTCTTTATTTCCTATTCTGTAGAAGTAAATTCCTGATGATAAAGTTCCTCTATCGAAGTTGATAGTATTCTTACCTTGACTGGCATTAATCTTTTGGCTATATACTGTGTTTGATAATAAATCGTACACTTCAAAATCAACCTCTTGCGTAAACTTAGATTCGAAATTAAAAGTAGCTTTTCTTTGAATTGGATTAGGAACAATTGTTACTCCACTCTCGTTTTGAGTTTCATCTTCAACACCTGCTGTAGCTCCTTTCATAAAAGACACTCCATCAATTTCTATTTTATTATTAGTACTACTCTTGTCTGCTGACGTTAAAGCCGTAAAGAATAACATTTTCACATCGTTTAACTCTATTTCAGTTGACGAACCATTAGTGAAATCATCTTTGCTAATAGTATATGCTTTCCCTGTTTCAGATAAAGTAATCGTAGCTGTAGGTTGGTTTTCCCAAGAAGAGATACTCTCTTTAACTAATGTTACTTTTAATTGACCTGTTCCTTTAGCATTGAAAGCAAATGAACTGTAGTCAGATAAATCTACTTTTTCAAACTTAGGTGTTAATGATCTGTAAATTGAAACATCTTGATTGTTATCTGTTGAGAAAGAGATGTTACGTTCTACAGCATACATATCTTCTGTTGATGAAATATCGTTTTGAGTTACTTCAAAATTATTTACATATGGCTCTGAACTATAGTCAACTCCCCAAGTACCATCCGAGATAAATAAATCGTCTGGTGTAGTGTTAATGCTGTTATTTATTCTGAAACCGAAGTCGTATAATTTACCAGTCTCAACAGTTACCTCGTTTAGGTAGTTAGGGATATCAATATCGTATGTTATTTTTTCACTTTCACTTGTTTCTGTTGGTCTCATATAACCTTCTAAGAAAACACTTGTAGGCTTTGATGAATTTACAATTGTTAAGTTCATTTTACCATCGTTGTAACTAGCTTTCTTTACATATATAGCAGGTGCCTCAGAATTCTTGTATTCAGTAATTTCTTTTTGTACTGCTGCTAAGCCTAATACTTCTTTTCCTATTGAATATAAATCATCTATTGAGCTAGCCCAGATTTGGAAGTTATAAAAAGTTCCTTCTGAATATTTATCTAAATTCCAGTGAGATTCTACTATGAATGAACTATCGTCATCTGTAGGTCTAACAGAAAAACTTAATACAAACTCTAATGCTCCATCAGGATGTTTTACTACTGACTTGATAAAGAAAGCGTCATTGATTTCTACATCAGATACTGATAAGATTTCTGCTCCTGAAAAACGATCACAAATATGTTTTGTATGTTCATATACTTTTCCTTCAGTTTTTAATGCTAATAAAGTACCTCTATTATCTCCATTCTGTAAATAATCTACCGAAACTACATCTACTGCGTTTGTAATATCTTTTAAATCTTCTGGAGTACTTTCAATTACTTCAGCATTTAAAATATCTACTGGAATAAAATCCCATAATGTAATGTTTCCGAATGATTTTTGCTGGAACATTCTATCGGTTGGTACTCTCTTCGCTAAAGCTTTATCAAACTTGTGGTTTGTACGTATTCTGTTAATGTTTCTTTTGCTGATTTGTTGAGATAATCTATTGTTACTTTCTAAACCTCCGTCATTACCACTAGAAGTTGATCTTAATGTTGGACAAGCAGCAACCCCTGAACATGAAGGATCATCACAATCAACTAATCCATCTCCATCATCATCTACACCATTTGTACAGTCTTCTTGTGGTACTGGAGCTGTAGGACATCTTGCTCCATCATTACTACTACTTGATGGTCCATATGCAAATAAGTTAGAAGTCATGCTTCCTCCAGGTGTAATATTTTGAACTCCGTATACTATATATACTGTTCCTGTTTGATTTGCTGAAATGTAAAAGTTACCATCTACATCAAAATAAACTGCTCCATAAGTATAAGATAATCCTGCTAAAATAGGAACCTCTCCCAAAGCCGTTACATTTCCTGTACTTGAATCTATTCTAAAAAGAACGTTAGAATGCTTTTCAACGGTGTATAACATTCCATCTGCAGCATTAAATGCCCAGTCATGGTTAGTTATTGCTTGTGAAAGTGTTCTTGATCCTATATTTGTTAAGTAATTAGGTGAGTCTGGATCTAAATCTATCATATAAAATGATGAACTACCATTTTTTAAATGATAGATACCGTTTGGATCGACATCTCCTACATATGAAAAAGGTGCATTTGCTATAGTGTAAGTTGTAACTTCATAATTGTTACCAACTCTTATGATTGTATTAGAAGGTGATTTTAACGATCCCCAGATATAACCGTCTTTGTTATTATATCCAACACCATTGATGTTTGCTGGATCTAAGTCTATTCCGTCTAAACTTGCACTACCTGATGCTAAGTTTTGAGCATATACATCATTCCTTTGGAATAAATATGCTTTTGTTTGACAATTGAAAGGTTCTTGTGCAAAAACGCTTGCTGTGATAATTAATAAAACAAATGTTAAAAAAGATTTTTTTATACCAGTGTAGATATGTTTCATAATAATTGATTTTGGGGTTCAACATTAACAGCTACAAATATAAACCTCTTTATCAGTTAATTACACAGGAAAAAGCCCGTTATATCTTGCAAAACGGTAAAATATAAGTTAATAACGACGAACTACTTAAGCACAAAAAAAGAAGCTCAAAATGAGCTTCTTTTCAATATTAACGTATGTTAATTACCATTAATCTTCATCTTTCTTCTTTTCGTCTTTAGAAGCCTTGTTCCAAATCTTGATTTCATCGTCTTTAGTAACCCCTGAAATGATTTCAATATTCACTCCATCAGAAATTCCTAACTCTAGTTCTTTCTTCTCAAACTTACCTTCACCTGTCTTAACTTCTACATAAGGCTTTTCTGTTTTCTTATTAAAACGTAATAATGCTTCTTTAATAGCCAATATACTATCTTTCTCTTCTAATACTATATCTGCGTTTGCTGAATAACCAGCTCTAATAAAATAGTTTTTATCTAAAGTTACATCAGCTTTTATTTTAAATTGAACAGCTCCTCCTTCTTCTGTACCTTTTGGTGCTATGAAGTTTAATTTTGCAGGAAACTTTTTATTCTCAATAGCTCCTAAAGAAACCTGTAATTCTGTTCCTTTTATTAATTTACCTACTTCAGACTCGTCTACTTTTCCTTCAAAAATCATTTTACTCATATCTGCAATAGTAGCAATTGTAGTTCCATCGTTAAAACTATTACTTTGAATTACTTGAGCTCCTTTTTTAATAGGAATTTCTACAATCATACCTGAAGAAGTTGCTCTAATATTAGTATTTGCAGCACTACCTAAACCAGCAGTCGTTCCTCTTTTTACAATATCCATGTTTGATCTAGCATTAGATAAACGTTGATTCGCATTGTTGTAATTCAATTCAGAATTTTCAAACTCTTGCCTTGCAATTACACCTTTCTCAAATAAACTCTTATTACGCTCAAACTGAACTTTAGCATTATCAAATGCTAACTTTGCATTTTTTATTTCATTATTAGCTGAATTTAATGCTTCTACATTAGGTACAACTCTAACAGTTGCTATTAAATCACCCGCTTTTACTATTTGCCCTTCTTCTGCTACAACTTTATCTACAATACCCGCTATTTGAGGCTTAATTTGAACTTCTTCTAAAGGGATTACCTTACCAGTAGCTACCGTTTTCTTTACAATTGTTGTTTTAAAAGGTGTTTCAGTTTCAAATTCAACAATATTCTTTTTATTCTTTTTCGCGAGCCAAACTAATACTGCGGCGAATAATAATAGTACTATAATTAATATAACTTTTGCTCTTTTACTCATTGTTTTTGTTTATAAGTCTGATTATGTTTTTGTTTATTCTTCTCTTAATGCTTCAATTGGTTTTACTAATGTTGCCATATAAGCTGGTATTAGTCCAATTGCGGTTCCTAAAATAATTAGAATAGTAAATGCTATTAAAATAATAGGAATGTTTACTGTAGGATTTAAAAGTGTTGGATCTGGTCCTGAACCTATGGTAGAATCCATTATATACAACACAAAACCACCGAATACTATTCCTAGCATTCCTGCTATGGTTGTTAAAAAAATAGATTCTAAAATTACCTGTTGCCTTATTTCTCTTGGTGTTGCTCCTAAAGCTCTTCTAATTCCAATTTCTTTGGTGCGTTCTTTTACCGTTATTAATAAAATATTACCAATTGCAAAAACTCCTGCTATTAAGGTTGCAATACCTACAAACCAAGTTAAAAATTGCATTCCTGTTAAAAAACCCGTAAACCTACCTATTTGTTTTGCTAGATTAACTCCTCCAATTGCTTTGCTATCTTTTGGATGAACTTTATGAAGGTTTTTCAATGTTAATTGTAAATCTTTTTCAAATTGACTGATATCTACTCCTTGAAAAACAGTTACCAACATCCAATCTATACTATTTCCTCTATTATAAACTTGCTGAAAAGTAGTAAAAGGAATGTAGGCTGCTTCTCCATCAAAATCAATTGCTCCTGATTTATAAACTCCAACAACTTTATAGTTTACATTGTTTATAATTACATACTGATTTACAGGATTTTCATCTTTCTCAAATAATTGCTTACAAATTTCTTCTTCAATTACCACTACTTTCGATCTATTTTTGATGTCATTCTTGTTTAAAAAACGTCCATAAATCAAATTCTTTTTTTGCACTTTATCTAACACAGGGTAATCTCCACTTATTTGAAAATCTCCATATTTAAAGCCATTTAATATTTGGCTAGATGTTTGACATCTTGGTGCTATGTATTGTAACTGATCTTTAAATTCTTCTTTTAAAATCTCAATATCTCTAGATTTTAACTGGATTCTTCTTCCTTTTTGAAATCCTTTGAATGGAGTATCTGTTCTCTCTGTCCAAACTGCTAAACTATTTGTAGCAAAGTCACCAAAAAGAGTTTTAAAATTATTCTCCATCCCCCTTGCTGCACCTAAAAGAACTACTAATAAAAAGATTCCCCAAAGTACCCCTATGATGGTAATTATTGTTCTGACCTTATTTTTACGAATACCTCCGTAAATTTCTTGCCACGTATCTGAATCAAATATAAATTTAAACATAACTAGTCTGCTCTTAATGCTACAATAGGTTTAATTTGAGCCGCTTTTTTTGCTGGTAAATATCCTGCTAATAAACCGGCTAATACTAAGGTAATTGTTGCTCCAATTACCAATCCTGAACTTACACTTGGATTGTAAATAAAATAGTCTTCTAAACTATCACCTATTTGATTTAGAATAAAAGTTCCTGCTAACAACCCTAAATAACCAGCTAAACCAGTAATTAAGAGTGATTCTTTTACAACCATACGAATAATCGCTACTGGTTTCGCTCCTAAAGCTTTACGAATACCAAACTCTTTAGTTCTTTCTTTAATAGAGAAAATCATAATGTTACTAATTCCAATAATTCCAGCTATTAATGTTCCTGATCCGACAAAAATTACAATAAAGAATAATGCTGTCGTTAATTGACCAATACCTTTGTTTGCTTCTGCTCTATTTCTTATGGATAATGCATTTTGATCATCAGGATGAATATCTAACTTTTGCCTCAATTCTCTTTCCAATCTGTTTCCAAAGGCTACTGCTTTATCAATAGTTAATCTTGGATTATACCCAATTAATATATTATCTAAATAATCATTGTTTCCGTACAACTGTTGGGCAGTTGTAATGGGCATGTATACCAAACGCTCCTCTCTATCTCCTCCTTCATCAGAAAACACTCCTACAATTTTGTATGATATATCGTTTACATTTACATATTTACCCAAAGCTGGTCGTTCTCCAAACAAATCTTTTTTTACCAAACGCCCTATTACAATTACTTTATTCTTCTGATTTAAATCTAACTGATTGATAAACCTACCATCATCAATAATGGTTTTCTCTAAGTATCTATGATCAGGGTGAACCGCTCTTATATTGTAATTGTCTTGTTTTGTTTTATACGTTAATCGAGCATTTAAATATTTTCTAGCAGAAATATGCTGAATTTTATCTGAATGCTTCTTTATGATATAATCAAAATGAGCATCTTTTAACTGAATTTTTCTACCAGATTGTAACCCTTTATATGGTTTTGTAGTTCTCCAAGTACGAACAAACATTGAGTTATCAGCATCATCTACAAAAGCCTGCGTAAAAAAGTTTTGCAATCCGTTTACAATTCCAAAAAGTAAGGTGAATAATAAAATAGCAAAAGCAACTGTAAATCCTGAAAGAATAGATCGTAACTTGTTTTTGTTTATACTCTGAAATATTTCTCGCCAAGCATCTATATCAAACATATTGTTTTGTTTTTGCTTTACCAGATTCAGTTAGTTCATCGCTTATTATTACACCATCCTTCAATCTTACTACTCTATCAGTTTGTTCTGCCACCTCTTCTTCGTGTGTAATAACAAAAACTGTCATTCCTTCATCATTAATTCCTTTTAACAAATCCATTACAGAATCTGTAGTTGTAGAATCTAATGCTCCTGTAGGCTCATCTGCCAAAATTACTTTAGGTTTTGTGGCTAAAGCTCTTGCAATTGCAACACGCTGCTTTTGCCCTCCTGATAATTCGTTTGGTAAATGATTTGCCCAAGGACCTAATTCTACTTTTTCTAAATATTCTTTTGCTATTTTAAGACGTTCTTTTCTTCCAATACCTTTGTAATACAATGGTAATGCAACGTTTTCTGCAGCTGTCTTATATGAAATCAAATTAAATGATTGAAAAACAAACCCTAAAAACTTGTTACGAAGTATCGCTGCTTTTTTCTCATTTAAATTATCAATTAGCTGTCCATTTAAGTAATAATTACCTTGATCATGAACATCTAGCAACCCTACAATATTTAGTAATGTGGATTTTCCTGAACCAGAAGATCCCATAATAGAAACAAATTCTCCTTCTTTGATATGTAAATCAAGTCCTTTTAAAACATGAAGTGAATCGTCTCCCATTGGGTATGATTTGTGTAGCCCTTCAATTTTTATCATAGTGTTTAGTTAATTTTTATACTAAGATAAGTATATCTTGTTAAGATTTAACATACTTACACTCACTAGACGCACATTTTAAATTTATGTTACAAAAACTTATTGTAATTTTGCATAAATATTTTTTAATAAAATGTTTATGGGGGAAATTTACGGAGGTAAAAAGATAATTCTGTTTGACGGAGTTTGTAATTTTTGCAATGCAACAATTAATAAACTAATCAAACTGGATAAAAAGGATATGTTTTTATTCTGCTCTTTACAATCAGATACTGGAAAAAAAATAGTTTCTGATTTAAAGATTGATACCTCTAAAATAGATTCTATTATTTTATTTGAGCCAGGTTTGGCTTATTACATAAAGTCCACAGCTGCTTTAGAAGTAATTAATTCTTTAGGTGGTTTTTGGTCATTATTAAATGTGTTTTATATTTTCCCTTCAAACATTAGAGATATTTTATATGATTTTATCGCTAAAAACCGATATAAGTGGTTTGGTAAATCAACACAATGTATGATACCAACACCAGAATTAAAATCTAAATTTTTAATGTAGCATGAAACAAAACATTAAGTGTGTTATTTTTGATATGGATGGAGTTATTATTGACTCTGAACAATTACATAAAAAAGCTTACTTTGAAACATTTGAATCTTTAGGAGTTGATGTTTCTGAAGATTTATATAGTTCTTTAACTGGTTCTTCTACCCTAAATGCTTTTCAAAAGTTAGTTTCTCACTTTAATTTAAACCAAAATCCTGAAGATTTAGTTTTAGATAAAAGACGTCGTTATGTGAACTTTTTTGAAAACGATCCTAATTTAAAATTGATCAACGGTGTGGAAGATATCATTCGATATTTTTATGAGAAAGGTTACACCTTAATCTTAGCATCTTCTTCAGCTATGGTAAATATCAATAGAGTTTTTAATCGTTTTAACCTTCATCAATACTTTAAAGCTAAAATTAGTGGTGCAGATTTAAAAGCTTCTAAACCTCATCCTGAAATCTTTGAAAAAGCTGCCGATTTAGGAGAGGCTAATAGAGATGAATGTATTGTTATTGAAGATTCTGATAACGGAATTAAAGCTGCAAATGACGCTAATATTTTTGTTGTTGGTTATAACAATCCACTAGTAACAAACCAAACATTAAAGAATGCCGACATGGTGATTTCTGACTACGTTGAATTAAAAGCACATCTTTAAAAAACTATTATGAAATTTTCTTCATATTTCACTTTACTTATTGCCCTTTTAGGAATTGGTTTCTTTATAAAAATAAACCATATAAAATCGCAAAAAACAAATTCAAAAATAGCTGAAAGAAAAGCTATTGCTACGAAAGCTCGTCAAACTATTGATTCTATTCAGCAAGATTCACAAACTGAAATTGAGACTATGGACTTGATTATTGAACTTGCCGACAATCACGATCAACATAAAAAGGTAGGAACAAAGCTTTCTGATCAGAAAATACACGAAATTGAAAACAAAATTGGACTTAGTTTACCTGATTCTTATAAAATGTTTTTGAAATACTTTGGTGATGGTACTGAACAAATTTATAACGATCCTGAAAAATCTATAGGAAAAATTACACGTTCATACTGGTTAACTGAGTATAAAAAAGATATCGGTGATAAAATAGAAACTACGGGTAAAATTTACATTGATTCTAGTTCTTTACTTTGTTTACCTACAGAAAATTCTAAAGATGGTACATGGTGTTTAATTACTTCTAAAGAAGAAGATGAATGGTCTTTAGCTTATTACAATCATAACGATCAAAAACTCCATCATAAAGTACCAAACTTTACTGAGTGGTTAAAAATGGTAGTTAGCGATAGACTAAAAACATCTGATAGCTAGAATTAACTACTCAAAACACATTTTACAGCCTTTATTTAAGATTATCTAAAATAAAGTTGATCGTTTCATTAGTATTTTTATTTGAGTCAAAAGATTCTGTTATAAATTTAGGTTTACTCGCCAAGTTATTCTCTATTAAATATGCTATATCGTCTTTAAAATCGAGAGTTACTTTTCCTGTTAACAGTAAACTTAAATCTTGTTTCTTTTTATATTCTGTGTAAATTTTCTTTAACCCAGTTAAATACAGATAATCTTTGGTAAACCCGCCTCCTCTGTAAGCTCTTACAGTAATATAAAAAGCATCTTCTCTATTTAAATCGTAAGTATTATGTAGTAATCTAAAAGTTTTTGAAAAGGAGTACCCTTTAGCTAAACCATTTACTGCCAATACACGGTATGCTAATTCTTTTAATCGCTTAATTGTTAAATTACCCGACATATACTCGCTAAATACAGCTAAACCTTCCTGAGTTTCTTCATTATCTGGAAAACCGTGAGAAAATATTTTTAGTGGATGACATAAACCATTCATGGTAGTCACTATATGTACTCCAATTTCATGATTTGTTAAAACTGCCATTTGATTTTCTGAGTATGTGTAATTTTCATTAACTACCAAGGTTTGTGTGCTATTTAATACCATGGCAATAGCACTCATTTTATCTGATTTTTTTACGTTAAAATCAAAGTCATACTTTTTTCCATACTCTTTAAAAATAGCTACAGCTTCATCTGAATTATATTTAGGTAAAAACACTTCACTGCTCTCATCATCATCTTCAAAATGAAGAATAAACTTTGCATTTTCAACATCTGCCTCAGTAGGTGAACCAAACGATCGTAAACTGTTGTAATAAAACTTTTTCCCTTCTCCTATTGTTTCTATACACTGAATTAAACCTGAATAAAAGTAAATAATCTCTTCGTATAAATTTCTAATCCTCTCGTCTTCTATTTTTTCTAAAGGAAGTGCAAAAAACTCACTATGCAACTTAAATTTATCAAAATCTCGTTCCGGATATTTAAATACAGGATCCGTTAAGTATTTAGAAGCAAAAAACTTACTCTTTTCTTCTTCTGTGTTAATTGGGTTTACATATCTGAGAAGTTCTATTTTTTTTACTAACTCATCTATGCGATTATCTATTTTTAATAAATTTTCAACTTCCATCTTTAATACAAAACTTTTAGGCATTAAATGCTATCACAAGCCTTTAATTTCTAGCCAATTTTATAGGTGTTGTAAAACTTTTCAGCATGCTCTGGTAACTTTTCTCTCAAATAATTTTCTACAGCATTGACTACTTCTGGGTACATAATTTGATTCAACTCGTCACAATACACCTTGGCTATTTCAGTTGCCAAAACTAATGTATTTGAAAAATTTTCTGTAATAAATTTTAAAAAATATCCATTTCCTTGAAACGTGTCATTAATTTTAGAAGATGAAACTATTCCGTTAGGTAATGGCATATTTTCTAGTACGTTTCGCCAATCTTCAATCACTTTTCCAAAACGATCATTATCAACATTTTTTGTACCTAAATTCCATGTCGGTACCACTCTATCCCAACGTTGCCAATTATAACTATGCATATCATAAACAATAGCCACAGAGAACTTCTCTTCTATTTTTGATAATAAACTCTTTACTACCTTATAAAAATTCTTATGCTTTGCTAAACTCTTAGTTCTCATTACCTCTGACAATGGTTGTTTCCACAACTGTTTTCCCCAGGCATCAGAATATATAGCTGTCTCTGGAGCTCTATTTAAATCATACTCAAAACGAGAATCTAAACCAGCAATAACAATTGGATGCGATTGAATCATTGCTTTTGTTTTTGGATCCTCTTCATACCATCGTTCATATGCTGTATGCAAACAATTAGTCCATAACTCTCTTCTAAATTGACTTCCATCATGAACCGCAGCGCATACGTACGGTACATAACTTTCTATTTTTATGGTAAAAGAATAGTCCGAAGACACAGCTTCAAAAGTTTCTTCTGAGGCTATTTTTTTTATAATCTCTTCTATTGAAAACTTATTCATATTAAAAGTGATCTAAATTTTAATTCAATAAATCTTTTAAAAAATTAAATGCTTTTTTCTCTGATTGATCTACAGTTCCATCTGCAAAAAACACTTCTTTCACTTCATTTAAAAGAGCTCTTTTTTGATCTTTAGAATAGGAGTTCACTCGTAAGTAATCTATAATTCTTTGTTCATTTTCTCGCTCACTACTAATAACTATTTCAGTATGTACTTTGTTATAAATATTCTCTCCCACTCTTGAAAGAATGTAATTTACCTCTTCTTTAGTTTCTATTTGGTTGCAATGTGCTGCAAATAACAACACATATGTTTCAAACTCTTCTCTAGTCCAGTTTATGTTCATTTATTGTTCTATCGGTAACTCTGTTAAACTCCCCCATTCTGTCCACGATCCGTCATACACAGCATAATTACTATTTCCAGTAATTTCTAAGCCTAAAGCTAAAATACAAGCTGTGATTCCTGTACCGCAAGAAAAAATATAAGGTTTATTATTACTATTTATTTTTTGAAATATTGTTGCTAATTCATCTTTTGATTTCATGAAACCATCATTCTGTAAATCCGCATAAGGTAAACTTATTGATTTTGGAATATGTCCTCCTCTAACTCCTTCTCTCGGTTCTTTTACTTTGGCATAAAATCTCCCTTCAGATCGAGCATCTGCAACGCAAAAAGTTTCTAAAGCAATGTTATTTAATACATTTTGTACATCAGTAAACTTAGCTGCATTATATACTGCCTTAAAATTCCCTGCTAATCTGTTTATTTCTTTTGGTTTTTCTGTTGGAAGTTTAGCCAATTCCCAAGCAGGTAGCCCACCATCTAAAACAGCTATATTTTTAAATCCGAAAATCGTAAATAACCACCAAACTCTAGCAGATGAATAAATTCCTAAATCATCATAAACAACAATACAACTATCTTGATGGATTCCTAACTTTTGAACTTGTTCTTCAAAATATTTTGCTGACGGAATTGTATTTGGAAACTCACCTGTTTTATCTAAAAAAACCTTTTTTAAATCAAAAAAAATCGCATTCGGAATTTGTCTTTTCTCACTAATATTTCCTCCTCCTACAACTTTTGGAATTGTAGCATCTAATACTATTAATTTTTCTGATGTTTTATTTTCTTTTAACCAGTTTACAGAAACTAGCGGTGTTGGTAGTGTTAGCATTTGATTTGGTTATTCTTGATAAAAATACAATGTTTAATTTTGTATTACATTGTTACATTTAATAATAATCTATGCTTACTATTAAATGTAACAAATTTACTCTTTATTTAATAATTTACCATAAAGTATAATATTTCACATTTTTAAAGTTTATTAATAGAATCTAGCTTTAACTTTGATAAATTATATACTTTTTTAAACTGTTTACTGTTTTTAAAATTTTTACCATAAAAAGAAACTTTATTCACATAATTTATAACTTTTTCATACATCTTATTCTTGTAAAATAAAAACCCCTTGTACTCAGAAAAGTAAATATCATTCTTATCATTTGCTCCATTTTTTTCAGCTATATCAAGATATTCTAAAGCTTTTTGGTATTGCTTTTTCTGATAATACATAACAGATACAAACTCGTAGCCCTTTGGTAAACCAGGCAATAACTCTATACTTTTTTTATAACATTCCAAAGCTTTATCTAACTCTTCATTATAATAATAAGCCATACCTAAAGACCAAATAGCCGCAACACTATCTGGATAAAGATCTACTACTTTTTGAAAATATTCTTGTGCCTTTTTATAATCTTCTTCAACTAAAAGTGAATACTCTGCCTGAATAATATCTCTTTCTGATTTTAATCTTGATTTCTTAGATAATTCATATGCTTTTGTTACTTTTTCTTTGTACTTTTTTGAATCAAACACGTAAAAAGAACTCATTAAAATTCCACTAGGATATTCGGGATCTAACTCAATTATTCGTGCGGCTTTTCTTTCAAACTCTTTTTTATCTCCGTAGAAATAAAAATTTTTCTCCAAATCATTGAATAATTGATGTACCTCAGGAACTGTTGAATCTACTGGTAATATAAAACCGTGAGTATCTAAATTTTTGGGAGCGTATTTTTTGACAAAATCATCTTCTTTTTCTCTTTCTGATTTTTGTGAATTTACTAGCGTTACACTAATTAAAATTATTAGACTTATTAATTTTTTAAGCTTAAACATATTTATTGTTTTTTTATTTGAATATGTCTAAATTAAAAAGTCAATCTTCTCCTAATTCAAAAAATAGATGTTTCATAAATAATAGTATAAGTAAAAAGAAGATCTATCTACACACTTAATGATAAAATCTGAAAAACATCTTTATAATAACTAGAACCTATTGGAACCTCTATTTCTCCAATTTCAACATCTCTATGTGTAAAAGCCGTTACTTTATCTAATGAAACTATATAAGATCTATGAATTCTTAAAAATTTTTCTTGTGGCAATAACTCTTCTATTCTACCAATATTCCCCTTTACTACAATCCTCTCTTTCTTTGTATGAATTCTAACATAATCTTTCAGGCTTTCTATAAAAAGTACTTCATTAAAAATAATTTTAATATGTTTTTTATTTACATTAACATACATGAAGGCGGGTTGCTTTTTCGGTATCTTTTTTATTTCAGAATTTAAAAATTGCTGACGATTATAAAACCTCTCTATTGCTTTTACAAATCGATCAAAAGAAATCGGTTTTAATAAATAATCGATAATATCTAAATCATAACCTTCTAATGCATACTCTCTATAGGCGGTAGTTATAATAACTTTAGGAGGGTTTTGTAAAGATTTAAGAAAATCTAACCCTTTTAATACGGGCATTTCAATATCTAAAAAAATTAAATCTACTTTTTCTTTTTTTAAAATTGCTAAAGCCTCTAATGCATTGTAACAACTAGCTACAATTTCTATTTCTTTAAATTTTTGTAAATGATTTTTTAATAAATCAATAGCTGGTGATTCATCATCAACCAATAAACATTTTATCATAACTTAATTTATTTTAAACACAATTTCAATTTGAAAAAAGTTTCTAATTCTTCTATTTCAAAAGTATGTTTATTGAAATAGGCTAAATCCAACTGTCTTTTAATATTTTTCAAACCAATTCCTTCTTTATAATCGTCGGTTTTATTTACTTCTTTAGCTGGTAATTTTGTATTACAAACAACAAATTCTATAATTGAATTTGTTTGGGTTAATACTATTTTAACTTCTGGTTTCTCTACACTACCACTAACTCCATGTTTAAAAGCATTTTCTACAATCGACAGTAACAATAATGGTATTATATGTTGTTGTTCATTTTGTATGTTTTTACTAAAATCAACATTTAATCTATCTCCATATTTAATTTGTTCCAATGCTATATAATTCTCTATTGTTTGTATTTCCTCCTTTAAAAAAACATAAGGTTGCTGACTCTTATATAAAACATAATCTAAAATTCCAGAAAGCTGTAAAATCATATTTGGTGCTTTTGGTGATTTCGTAATTACAAAAGAGTATAAATTATTCAAAGTATTAAATAAAAAATGAGGATTTAATTGTGCTTTTAAATATTTAAGCTCAGTTGATATTTTCTCTTTTTCTAACTGATAAATTCTTTCTCTCTTAATTTCCCCTTCTTTGTTTGTTTTATAAAAATACAATATCAAAGCTGGTAAATGAAAAGACATCATATAAAAAGGAAAATCAATTAAACTAATAAATGGATAAGGTCCTTCTTTACAAAACTTATCTAAATAATAATAACCTATAACTCTTGATAACAAAACCAAAATCACTATTACAATTATTACAGATATCATAAAAAATATATACTTTTTTTTCTTTAAATAATAAGGTACTTGCCAATAATTAAAAGTATACGCTGCTATTATAAACGAAGGGAATTTTAACAGTGTTGAAATAACTGTTTGTTCTAACAAATTCGGTTCTGTTGAGGATAATATGTAAAATAAAAAAACTCCTATCCAAAAAAAAATATGCTTCCCTATTTTCACTATTTGTCTATTCATTTTTGAAAGATAATGAAATTGCTCTTCTTCAATTAGCTTTTATCTCTATACACTGTTTTATCGTATACCAATAGAATAAATCAGAATACGAATTAAAATATATTCTTTTAATTTTTATTCTTATACATTTTCTGCTCGTACTTCTATTTATAACACATACTGATTATTCTATTTTTAATTTAGTTTATAAAACAATAACTTATGAAGTACCTTACATTTTATATATTACTATCTACCTATTTGATCATAGGCTGTTCTAGTTCTAAATTTTTAAAAAGTAAACCTATTGGGTTAATCAACAATGTATCATATCATAACCCTAAATTCAACAACAATAATGCTTCAAATGGCTTTTTAATTTCTTATTTAAACAATACTTATGCTATTACAGCAAAACATATTTTAATGATTGCTAAAACTAACAAAATGAAATTCATTGATTTTGAAAATGAACTTAAAGAATGGAAAATGCACCCTAAAAATGACTCTACAAGGTATGTTATCCTAAACAAGCTACTAAACCAAAATCGTTCAGATTCACTTACTTGGAATTACATTAATACCAAATGGGATACTTATAATGACTGGTTAATTTTTTCTATCAAAGAAAACAAATCAAATCATACTCCTTTAAAATTCAGAAATAAACCTTTAAAAACAAATGAATTACTATACGCTGTAGGTTGGTCATATAAAGACTCAATAGGCGAACAACGTCTTTATAAATATAAATTCAAAAAAACCGAAAACAACTATCATTCTCTTGTAGAGGTAAGTGGTCCTGAAAGTTTAGGAGGATTGAGTGGAGCTCCTGTAGTTGATATAGATGGAAAAGTAGTAGGATTAGTATCTTCCGGATGGAAAGATGAAATCACAAAAGAAACTTGGTTACAAATTACCCGTATAAAAAACATTAAAGTTTTTCTTGATAAACAAAACTAAATATTTCTAACAAATCAAATTACTTCTAAAATATAAATGTTTTTTAGAAGTAATATTTGTTATTGCTACAATTGAATATCTATTCGACTGTTGACTTTAACATACTGATTTAAATCTACAGACTCTTTATATTCTCTATCTAAAATATTTGATAATTCAGATAATGCCGGAAACCACTTTTCAGGTAATTCTTCTAATACTTTTGTTGCAACTGTCACTAGTGAACCTTCTGATTTTTCATTCACTTTTACATCGGTGATTTTACCATTAGTTAAAATTGTAAAAGAAACTGTACTTCCTAATAATTCATCATGAGATGCTAAATAAGATTTTAAATACCCTTCACTTCTTGATGCTGTTTTATGAACTTTAACATCATAAATTGCAGATTGATATAAATTCTTATCTCTAATAACATGTGGACTCCAATTTTCACATACTTCAAGATAATTTCTAATACTACCAGCAAAAGCTGTCGTTTTATTTTGTTCAGACAAAGTTGCCTTTTTATCTGCAATAGCATAAGAAATGTAAGGCTCTATAGATCGGTCTTTATGTTGAAGCATTCCCATAAAACCAGCATAAACTTCCATTGGTCGCTTCTCACCAGTCCTTAAATTATTCCATAAAATATCTATTTGAGCTACTCCAGAAGGAAATACATCTGTTGCTAACGTTGACATTAAATAATCTGAGCCTTTGTAATATGGATTTTTAATGTACTTTTCCTTCACCTCCATCCCATGATTTTCTTCATTATATTTTCCTGTTGATTCTCCTTGAACTTTCAAGTAAGGGAAAAATTTAACAATCCAACCAGAAATATAAAAACCTCCATATTCACTAGCTGTTTTATAAATCTGACTCCAAAACTTCTTATTAACATTTCCTTTTGAACTTGCTACTAGTTCATCCAACACAGAAAGTAAACTATCAATCCAATCATCTAAGCCATATCCTTTCAACTTTTGAATATTTGCTTTTAAAAGCAACCAATCTTTTGTATTCCCTTTTAATGTTACATACGGAATACCACAACCAGATTCTCCAATATATTGAAAAGCTTGTTTAAAGCTTTCTAATAATGTTATTTGATAAGTAGCTGTAATTACTGGTGTAGTTGTTGAAAATTCAGGTACATATGTATCGTAAAAGTCTTGATTAGTATACTTTTTTGTTTGATTAGCCAACTTAGCTACCAATGTTCCCCACTGTGAAGCATCATCTGATAATTCATTAACTTTACATTTGATTTCGCTTGGTTTATCTGCTTTAAAAATTTTAGATTCTAATTGTTTGTAATTTTCATTAATGTGAATAGAAAAACCTTGAGCAATTGCTAACCACAAAACATCTGGAGAAAGTACTAATGGATAATGATTATCATAAGCTACTTGCACCGACTCTATTAAACAATTATTGCTAGAACTTGTTAATTGTAGTTTTCTAGTTTCTGAAGGAATTAAAAATGGATCTTTACCAATTTTACTACTAACTACTTTTATAGCTTTATCTTTTTTCATAAAACTATTCGTTACCTCAACATCATCAACAAAAAACTGTTGCATGTTCATTTGAGAAAAGTAGTTTGTTTTATCCTTAACAAAACCACCAAAAACATATCCTGTTCTGCCTCTATATTTAACCTTCAGCCAATAATCAGAAATCATTTTACCTTCATCAGAAATACTTAAAGATTCTTGGGTTTTATTTACTATTTGAACCTTATTTAAGTAAGGTATTTTTCCTATTCTCTTTCCTTTTAAACTAGGATAGTTTCTAACAGACAATCCGCTTTTAGCAGTTACCACAGGTATTGAATCTATCTGTTTTGCGTATTGTTGATTTTTATTTAAACTGAAACAACTTAGATAACTAAAAAAACTAATTAATATGATTAAAACTATTTTCTTCATTTTCTTTCTTTTTATACTAAACTGTTTCAGTTTAATTTTTTATTTCTCTTAAGCCTCTTCTACTTTACGTTTTAAATCGGTCATTCTTCTAAAAGCAGCATTTTTTTCTAAGACTTTACTCTCTAAGAAATCAATTACTTTTTCTTGTAATTTAACCTTTGATACTTTGTTTATGTAAGTAATTCCTCCAGGACTCATTACATTTACCTCTACCAACTTTCCATTAATTACATCAATTCCTACAAAATACAATCCGTCTTTAACCAACTTCGGTCCAATCTTTTTACACAAAGCTTTTTCCTCTGCTGTTAATTTGTGTTTTTCAATGCTTCCGCCTGCTGTTATATTTGATCTATGATCTTTCTCTCCTGGAATTCTTTTCAAAGCACCTATTGGTAATCCGTTTAATAATAAAATTCTTACATCACCTTTTTCTGCACCTTCTATATATTCTTGAAGAATTACATAATCCGAAGATCCATCACTTTTACTAATATAAAAATCCAACAACGAATTAATATTTCCCATTGCCGACTTTTCAATTAAAATAACTCCTGAACCTCCATATCCATTTAATGGCTTTAAGATCATTTTATCAGATGACGATTCTTCAATTGTTTTAATTAAATAGTTCTTGTTTTTAGAAACATGCGTAACTGGAATAATCTCGTTATTAGGATCTTCAAAAACTGCGGTGTACAATTTATTATTTGCCTCACGCATTCCTTGCACTGAATTAATAACAAAAACATCGTCTTTTACAGAATCTAAAAAGTTAAGCATTAAAGGATCTAACGGTGGATTAGCTCTCATAAAAATAGCATCAAACCCAGCTAAAGGCAACATTTCTTCTCTAGTAGTTGCTTTTTTATAATACGATTTTGGTGAAGCAGGCACTTTTTCCATCCTATTAATAATGGTACAAAATGCATTGGTAACACTGTTTCGTATAGTTAAATTTGAAGGAGTACAAATAGCAACGCCATGCCCTCTTTTAGCACACTCATGAATAAGCGTTAAACTTGAATCTTTTTCAGGATTTATTTCCTCCCATGGGTACATTAAAAAGCAAATATTCATTATACCTAAAATTGTATTTAGTTAGTTTTTAAATTAGTTAATCACAAAAAAACACCAACTACACATTTGTATATTGGTGTTTATAAAAGTACTATTTTTTTACGTATTTGAAACAAATAAATTATTTCACTTCATCGTAGTTATCGTCCCAGTTTTTAGGGTTTGGTGTTCCTAATTTACCTACTGATTTTGCTACTAAAGTTGATACAGTAGCATCTCCTGTTACATTGATTACTGTTCTACACATATCTAAAGGTCTATCTACAGCAAAAATCAATGCTAAACCAATAGCTAACTTATCTGAAGGAAAACCTACTGCTTCTAGTACAATTACCAACATAACCATACCCGCTCCTGGTACTGCAGCAGAACCAATAGATGCTAATAAAGCTGTTAAAATAATTGTTAATTGATCTGCAAAAGTTAAATCGAAACTTAACGCTTGTGCTATAAACACAGCTGCTACTGCTTGGTACAAACTTGTTCCATCCATATTAATAGTAGCACCAACTGGTAACACAAAACTAGACACTTCTTTATCTACTCCTACATGCTCTTCTACTCTTTCCATAGTTACCGGTAAAGTTGCTGCACTTGAACTTGTTGAAAACGCTAATAATTGGGCTGGACTTATTTTTTGTAAAAACCACATCGGATTTTTCTTGGTAAATACACTTATTAAAACCATGTAGAACGCTACCATAATTAATAATCCGAATACAACTGTACCTGCATATTTTAATAATGCCAATAATAAATCTGGATCATTTGAAGAAACAACTACATTTGCCAATAATGCAAACACTGCATAAGGAGCAAATAACATTATAAGATCTACCATTTTCAACACTACTTCGTTTAATGAATCGAAGAAGTTTTTTAAAGGTTCTGATTTTTTCTCTCCAATTAAAAGCATTGCGATACCAAAAAATATTGTAAAAAATATTACTTGTAACATTGCTTTATTATTACTCATTGCTTTCATAGCATTATCTGGAACCATATCAACTAAAAACTGTAATGGTCCGCTAGACTTTTGTTTAGATGCTTCCGCTATTTTAGCTTGTACACTACCACTATTTGCATAGGTTTCTGTAAGTCTAGTAATCGTATCTTCAGAAATTCCTTTCCCAGGCTGTACTACATTTACTAATAACAACCCTATTGTAATAGCTATTACAGTTGTACCAACATAAATAGCAATAGTACGTAACCCTATGTTTTTAAATTTTGAAATATCTTTTAAATCGGAAATACCTTTGATTAATGAAGCTATAATTAATGGAACCGCTATTAATTTTAATAATTTCACAAAAATAGTTCCGAATGGTTTAATCCAACTTCCAACAAAGCTAGCTCCACCATCAACTGAGGTCATAGCTAAACCGAATAGTATCCCCAATACCATTCCGATCAAAATTTTCCAGTGTAGTGCTAATTTCTTCATAAATTATATTCAGTTTGTATAATGTCTGTAAAAATAGCAAATTGATTAAACATCTATGTTACTTCTTTCACAAACTCTTTTTTTACCTATATCTTATTGCGATTCTGTAAACTCGTCCTTACCAACACTTTCTTATTGTTTTCAACTTTCAACCTCATTATCAAACCAATAACCACACAACGACTAATCACGAAACAACATCACAATCAAACATTTAAACCTCAACTACTTTTAAACATACTAAGTAATTTGATTCAATTTGTGACTTTGTTTTTGTATATTGTGTCTATTAAAGTGTCAGAGTAACAATTAAAATTAAATTATAACAAATGGAAGGAATCTTAGATTTATTAAACGGTCCTATCGGAAAAACAATTATTAGTGGTGTAGCTGGTTCTACAGGACAAGACTCTAGTAAAACAGGAAGTGTTTTAACTATGGCTTTACCTGTTTTAATGAAAGCTATGCAACGAAACGCATCTACCCCTGAAGGTGCAGAAGGTTTAATGGGAGCATTAAACAAACACGATGGGGGTATTTTAGATAATTTAGGAGGTCTTTTTGGCGGCGGTGTTGATCAGTCTGTTGTAAATGACGGAAGTAAAATTTTAGGTCATGTATTAGGTAGTAAGCAACAAGGAGTTCAACAAGTTATTGGACAAAAAGCTGGTATGGATGCTGGTGCTGTTGGTGATATTTTAAAAACTGCAGCTCCTATTTTAATGGGAATGTTAGGAAAACAATCTAGACAAAACGGAGTAAGCAATTCTAATGGTATTGGTGATTTATTAGGTGGAATGTTAGGTGGTAGCAGCAATCAACAAGAACAAAGCTTCCTTGAAAAAATATTAGATGCAGATGGTGACGGTAGTGTTATTGACGATGTAGCTGGTATGGTTTTAGGAGGTGGAAACCAACAAAAATCTGGCGGTTTATTAGGAGGACTTTTAGGTGGTCTTTTTGGTAAAAAATAAGATTCTTCATAAAATATATTTTAAAGGGTAAACATTTTTGTTTACCCTTTTTCTTTTTATACTTTTGCGCCATGGAAAAACTTAAAGAGCGTTGGGGCTTAAAAACAAACTGGGATGTAATTGCTGTGTTTATAGTATTTTCTATTAACGGTTCTTTTGCTGCTTGGGTAGCAAAACCTATCACTCATTTTTTGGGGCTTTCTCCAGAAACTATAAGTCCTTGGATATATTATCCTTTACGATTTCTTTTAATATTCCCTATATATCAAACTACTTTACCTATTGTTGGATGGTTATTTGGTCAATTTAAATTCTTTTGGGAGTTTGAAAAGAAATTTTTAGGTCGTTTAGGCTTAGGTTTCTTATTCAACAGCAAAAAAAACGGCTAATTTTTTTCAGTCTTATTTAGTAGATATGTGTAAATCCACATTAATGTAAATGTTGGCACTGCATCTACAAAAGGTAATGCTTCTTCAATAAAAACTGTTACTGAAGCTATTTTACCTTTGTTTCCTTTATACATTTTTAACATTAAAAATGCAGATAATGGAGCCCAAACAACATCTATAAATTCTCCAAATACAGGAAAAAGGTATGATGCATATCCTACTGCGTCAAAAACTATACTTAATGCTAATTTTTTGTATTTATTTTTTCGATTCATTTTTAATTAGTTTATTGTAGAACGTTTTCAATAAAGATTGTGTATTGTTTTATGCTACCTTCTTTATTTTAGACTCTAAAAACTAGAAAAAAGTAACAGAATTAATGAAATTTTCAAATTTTAATTCCAAAATTAACCAACTTAAAAATGATTCTTTAGGCGGATTACCCTCTCAATTTAAACTTGTTCCTAAATTGAGATTGCAATTTTCAGAAGAAAAAATAAGAGAACGTAACCCTAGAAAAGCAGCTGTATTGGCACTATTCTATCCTGATAACAATAATGAAACTATCTTTTTACTAACCAAAAGAGCTAGTTATAATGGAACACATTCAGCTCAAATTAGTTTTCCTGGTGGAAAATTTGACAATTCAGATACTTCTCTACAAGAAACTGCCTTGAGAGAACTTGAAGAAGAAGTTGATGTACCTAGAAATGAAGTAATTGTTATTAGAGAATTATCTGAAACCTATATACCTCCAAGTAATTTTATGGTTTCGCCTTTTATTGGTTATGTTCATACAAAACCTAAATTTACTCCTAATGAAGAAGTAGAAGAAATTATTGATGTAAAACTTTCTGATTTACTAGATGATAAAAATTTGACTTCTGAAATTATGGAAACTTCTTATATGAAAGAAATAGATGTTCCCTGTTTTAAATTAAACAACCACATTGTTTGGGGAGCTACAGCTATGATTCTTTCTGAAATAAAAGATTTAATAAAGGGTACTCTTTAAAATCTTTTGTAAATTTGTTTAAATAAAAAATTTTTTATGCCCCTATTTAAAAGAAATCCGTTCGGACATATTCTTTGGATTAAAAAATGGCTCATTAGAATTCTTGGTATTATTTCTCATGGTCGTTATCGTCGTTTTAATGAACTACAAATTGAAGGTTCAGAAATTATTCGAAACTTACCTGATCAAAATGTTCTTTTTATCTCTAATCATCAAACTTATTTTGCAGACGTAGCTGCCATGTTACATGTGTTTAACGCTTCTTTAAAAGGACGTGTAGATAATATTAAAAACATTGGATATATATGGCATCCTAAATTGAACATTTATTACATTGCTGCTGGTGAAACTATGAGATCTGGGTTGTTACCTAAAATATTCGCTTACACCGGGTCTGTTTCTATTGATAGAACTTGGAGAAGCGCTGGAAAAGATGTAAAACGACAAGTTAAAATGTCTGATATTTCTAATATTAGTAAAGCATTAGATGATGGATGGGTTATTACTTTCCCGCAAGGTACTACCACTGCTTTTAAACCTATTAGAAGAGGAACTGCTCATATTATTAAAACATATAAACCTGTTGTAATACCAATTGTTATCGATGGTTTTAGACGTTCGTTTGATAAGAAAGGGTTAATGATTAAAAAGCGTAATGTTTTACAATCGATGGTTATTAAAGAGCCTTTAGATATTGATTACGAAAATGAAGAAATTAGTAGCATTGTAGAGAAAATTGAATATGCTATTGAACAACATCCTTCTTTCTTAAAAGTACTAACTCCTGAGCAATTAAAAGAACAAGAGGAATTTATTGAAAGTAGAAGTTTTTGGGGAGTTGACAAAAAGAAAGACTAATACGATCAAGATAAAAGTTAGCTAACCATTACCAAACTAACTACAAACTTTTTAATAGATAAAAACAAATCAATTATAATATAAAAGTATGTCAGAAAACAAATCAATTCTAAATGAAAAGTCTTTAGACTTTCTTGAAAGATATTTGAACAATGCTGCTCCTACTGGTTATGAGTGGGAAGGACAGAAAATATGGATGGAATACCTAAAACCTTATGTTGATGAATTTATTACAGATACATATGGTACTGCTGTAGGAGTTATTAATCCGGATGCTCCATACAAAGTTGTAATAGAAGGACATGCTGATGAAATTTCTTGGTATGTAAATTACATCTCTGACAACGGATTAATTTATGTTATTAGAAATGGTGGTAGTGATCATCAAATAGCACCGAGTAAAATTGTAAACATTCATACTAAGAATGGTATTGTAAAAGGTGTTTTTGGATGGCCTGCAATTCACACAAGAGACAAAGGAAAAGAAACTCCTCCAAAACCAGATAATATTTTTATCGATGTAGGTTGTACTACCAAAGAAGAAGTAGAAGAATTAGGGATTCATGTTGGTTGTGTTATTACCTATCCAGATGAGTTTCATGTATTAAATGGAGATAAATTTGTTTGTAGAGCTTTAGATAACCGTATGGGTGGTTTTATGATTGCTGAAGTTGCTCGATTATTAAAAGAGAACAACAAAACACTTCCTTTTGGTTTATATGTAACGAACTCTGTTCAAGAAGAGATTGGATTACGTGGAGCGGAAATGATTACACAAACAATCAAACCAAACGTTGCGATTGTTACTGATGTAACTCACGACACCACAACTCCAATGATTGATAAGAAAAAACAAGGTCATTTAGAGATTGGTAAAGGACCTGTAGTTGCTTATGCTCCTGCAGTTCAACAAAAACTACGTGATTTAATTATTGAAGGTGCTGAAGAAAACAATATACCTTTCCAAAGGTCGGCACTATCTAGAGCTACCGGAACTGATACTGATGCTTTTGCTTACAGCAATGGCGGTGTTGCTTCTGCGTTAATCTCATTACCTTTACGCTATATGCATACTACTGTAGAAATGGTTCACAGAGAGGATGTAGAGAATGTAATTAAAATGATTTACGAAGCATTACTTAAAATAGAAAACGGAGAAACATTCTCTTATTTCAAATAAAAAGATTTAAAGCGTTTAAAAGTTCATACTTCTAAACGCTTTTTTATTCTCATTTTCAAAAAACAACTAATTATGGCTGATGAATTGATAGACATTGTTGATAAACAAGGTAATTATACAGGTAAAACCTGTTTAAAGTCTGAAGCTCATCAATTTGGATATTTTCATGCTACTGTTCATATTTGGATATACACCTCTAACAAAAAGATACTACTTCAAAAAAGAGGTCTTAATAAAAAAGTATTTCCTGGTTTATGGGATATTTCTGTAGCTGGACATATTGGCGCTGGAGAGAGTATTGAGAATGCTGCTATCAGAGAAATTGAAGAAGAAATTGGCTTTTCTATACCTAAAAACAAACTAACTAAAATAGGTACTCGTAAACATCAAGTAAAACATAACAACGGAATTATTGATAATGAATTCCATCATGTTTTTATTACTGAGTTAACCATTCCTGTAAATCAACTTAAAATTCAAGAAGACGAAGTAGACGCTATTGATTTATTCGATTTAGATATTTTACTAGAAACTGAAAAACATGAAAATGTGTTACTTCCTCAATTTCATGATTATTATGCAAATGTACACACAGCAATTACAGATAAACTATTTACGAATCAATAGCTTGAAATTTTTCTATATCTTTTAAAATTGACTTTTGAGTACCAATCACATCATGCATCATAATTTTTAAGATTTCTTTTTCTTTATAATCTACACTATACATACCACTATAAATTAAATCCAAAACCTTCTCTAACTTTAAATGCAACAATTCTTTTAGCCCTTCAATATCTGCTAAAACAGCAATTTTCTCATAGTTCACCAATTCTATTTTAGAATTAGAAACAGCCTTCCAAGTACTTACCCTTATATGTGGTAAAGAAATACCACCAGCTTCATAAACAACATTAAATAAAGACTTGTTTTTATTATTCATATTAGCGCTTAATGAATCTATCAGCCTATTTTGCTGTGCAGTTTTCTTTACGATATCTTCTTTAGTCTCTAACAGTTCTTTCGAAATAGTAGAAAAAATCTTTTCTATATACTTCTTTTCCTTTCTTGTTTCTGCCCAATTATTTATAAATAGCGCTATTAATATACCTACAATTACTGGTATAATTTCTTTTATAAATTGATTAAAATATTTCTTTGCTTTCACTGCCATATACTTGCTATATCAAAAAAAAGAAGGCTTTAATAGCCTCCCTTGTAAATTCTATTTATTTTTAGACTAATACTCTTTTATGTTCTTTAATTTATCTTGAATTTGTTCTAAAACAATTCTATGTGAAAATTTAGAACAATGTCCTTCTAAAGGATCAAATATAATCTCTGCATCTGATTTAGGATTCTCTGTATTACTCATAAATTCACTAAACTCCCTAGCCGACGAATTTAAATAAAAATGATCCATATCTCCCATCCATATAAATATTTTTCCTTTTAACTTAGGTCCTAAAGTATCCCAGTTTTTTCTTGCATAAATTTTAAAATCATATTTCTTCCAATGTTCAGACACTGACTTATCAATTTCACCAGTTTCAGCATCAAATAAAGGCTTAGGCAAACCATTTTCACCTTTTGGGCTATATAATGCTGTGTGTGAACCAAATTGACCTCCTGAGTTTAAATATGTATTAGAACTAGCAAACACATTTTCAAATTCTATAAACTTTTTCATTGATAAAAATGGCTCTCCATCAATAAATCTTGCAAATGGCCTGGGAAAACCAAATTCGTTCACAAAAATGTTTTTATCCTCATAAATATTAATCAACTGATAATTTTCAAACTCTATCGCATCTGGACTGTATGAGAAAGCTCCATTAAAATGATCTGGATAATATAATTGTAAACCAAGCGACACCCATCCTCCGGTAGAACAACCATCAACAAAACGAGTAAGCGCGTTAGATGTTCCTCTGTATTTTGATTCTATAAAAGGAATTAACTCATAAACCAATGCCTTTCCATAAGGTCCACTATTCTCAGAATCCATCTGATACGAATCTCCAAACGGTCCATCACCATCTAAAAACACGTTAATAATCTCTGGAGACTTCTCTGAATTCCACCAATCCATAAACTCTCCATTTCTAACAATACTATTTACCCTTGTATACCTACCTCCATAACCAGCAACATTATATCTAATTGGGTAACTCTTTCCGCTTTTATAATTCAACGGAAGCAATACACTCGCTTTCAAATACATTGGTTTATTCCACCACTCAGAGAGCACTTTACTTTGAAACTTTATTTCTTTTACCTGTTTGTGAGTAATCACCCTTCTTTCAGTAACAATTTGATCTATTTCAACGGTTACAGTATGTTTTCCATTTACAGTAATTTTTTGTGGTTTACTAAATAAGTTACCAGGAGCATCAGTTCTAGACATGTCTAAATTTTGATCCCATAATATCTGAAGAAAATATTCTCCTTTTGGAATAGAATTCAACGACCAATTAATAGTTTTTGACCAAGGCAGTGTACTATTTAACACTAATAATTGATTCGGATTTAAATTGGAAAAGTTAGTTGCAAAAATGTGATTTAAACTCATTGGATTCGGAAAGGTTTGAAGCCTTGGTTGTGGTTTTTCATTCTCAGCTAAAAACACATAAAGCCTTCCCTTACTCTTTGTTAAAGATTTTATCTTTTCTGAAAAAGATAAGTTCACCGTTAATTCACCTACATTGTTTTGACTGACGACATCAAGCATTACTATGAAACATAGCAACACTCCTAAGAGTTTTTTTTTCATAATTTTTAGAATAAATGATATTGGTTGATTAAGCAAAAAACAAAACGTAGCGCAATTACCTATCGTTAAGTTTTATCTAGCATTATACCAAATATAACCTTTTGTTTTCTGTTTAAATCAAAAATATCGAAAGAAAGAGACTCTTTTTGTTAAAAAACTCTGAAATATCACGATTTTAACTCTTTTCCATAAAAAAACTCCAACATTTCTGTCGGAGTCTTTATATATTTTTAAAAATAAAATTATTTCTTTCTATACCAGTAAGCAGTTCTACCAATTAAAGAAAAACCAATGTATCCTCTAATTTTTAACTTATCATTTTCAACAAGCTGAATGTAACACTTGTATACTTTACCGTTTTTAGGATCTAAAATTTTTCCTCCAGACCATTCGTCTCCATCTTTCTCTAAACCATTTAAAATATTCATTCCTAAAATAGGTTGATTTTTATTTTTCCCTTTACATTGGTCACAAACAGCATCCTTTCTATCTTCATTTAAAATTTCAACAATTTTAGCATAAGCTTTACCATCTTTTTCGTAAACCTCAATAACACTATCTACTTTTCCTGTATCTTCATCTTTATTCTCCCATTTTCCAAAAATAGTTTGAGCGCTTACTGATGCTACTAAAGCTAAAAATAAAATTGTTAACGTTACTTTCTTCATGTTATCTATATTAATTGTATTTGTTTGTAAATATTATGTTTTTCGCAATATAAAAAAATAACATTTGTTATTTTTTAAACTACATTAATTCTTACTTCATTTTTCATGCCAGTTTTTTAATCGTAAGTAGCATCAAAATTATCTTGCCACTTTCCTTGCACACGCATTACCTGCTCTATTACATCTCTAGCACAACCTTCTCCTCCTTTTTTATCTGAAATATAAACAGATAACTGTTGCAATTCTCTAACCGCATCGTTAGGACAACAAGGAACACCTACTTTTTCCATTACAGGTGCATCAGGAATATCGTCTCCCATGTACATAATGTGCTCTGGGTTTAAATTATATTTTTCTAAAATCTCGTTGTATTGCACTAGCTTATTATGTGCTCCTAAATACACATCTTTAATCCCTAAATTCTCTAAACGCGTACGAACACCTTCATTTTTTCCTCCAGAAATAATACACACGTTATAACCTGCTTTTACAGCAGCTTTCAATGCATACCCGTCTTTTATATTCATTTGTCTAACCAACTCTCCATTCGGAAAAACAGTAACAATACCGTTTGTTAGTACACCATCTACATCAAAAATAAATGTAGTTACATCATTAAAAAGTATTTTATAGCTTTTATCCATGTTGGATTGATTTTGTTATTAAATTATAAATTTCTTGTTGTTGTTTATCTAAATCATTCAAATGACGCTGAATCGTTTTCTGATCATTTCTCTTCGCTGGACCAGTTTGAGCCTCTTTAGGATTTATATGTTGAATTTTAGCAGCTGTTTCTTCTATTAAAGGATGTAATACCTCAAAAGGAACTTCAAAAGTGTTACAAATATCATTACCTATAGTATACATATGATTCACAAAATTATTCACAAACACTGCTGCTACATGTAACTTACTTCTTTGCATCGAATTAATTCTGAATACTTTTTTAGTAATTATATTCGCTAATTTTTCTAAGAGCTGTAAATGATGCTCTTCTTCAGCTTCAACACAAACAGGTACCTTATTAAAATCTACTTCTTTATCTTTTGAAAAACTTTGAAGCGGGTAAAATACTCCTTTACTACCACCATTCTGTAATGTATCCATTGATACACTTCCAGAAGTATGTACTACAAAAGCTTCCTTTGGTAAAAAAGATGATACTTCTGCTATTGCGTCATCAGAAATCGCTAGTATGTATACATCGGCTTTAGATAATAAAGCTACATTATCTGTAATTGAAACACTACTTTCAAATAATTGTATCTTCTTAATAGAACGAGCATACAATTGCTTTACCTTCACGTTTTCATTATGTAAAAAAACACGAGTTAAATGATGCGCTACATTGCCGCTACCTAGAATTACTACCGATATCATATAAAGCGAAGATATATAATTTATTTGAGGCTATAGAAAGGTTTTAGTAAATTAGATGGCTAAATTTCGTTACATGAAAAAAATCAACCAATTAGGAATAAATACTATCTGTACGCACGTAGGAGAACTAAAAGATGAGCAATTTAAAGGAGCAGTTTCTCCATTATATATGTCTAGTTCATATCAGTTTTATGATGTAGATGTAAAAAGATACCCACGATATTTTAATACACCTAACCAAGAAGCATTATGCAAAAAAATTGCAGCTTTAGAAAAAACTGAAGAAGCTTTAATTTTTGGATCTGGGATGGCTGCTATTAGTACTACAATGTTAGCTTTTTTACAAAAAGGAGATCATGTGGTATTACAAGAAACTTTGTATGGAGGTACTTATAATTTTGTGGTTGAAGAATTTGATAAATTTGGAATTGAATACTCTTTTACTAAAAGTTTAGCTATTGATGATTTTAAATCGGAAATAAAAGTAAATACCAAAGTAATTTTTATTGAAACACCTTCTAACCCATTACTAAAATTAGTAGATATTAAAGCCGTTGCTGACTTAGCAAAAGAAAACAACATTATTACAATGATTGACAATACTTTTGCTTCACCCATAAACCAAACTCCAGTTGATTTTGGTATTGATGTTATGATTCATTCTGCTACAAAATATATGGGAGGACATTCTGATATTTTAGCTGGAGCAGTTGCTACTAGTGAAGTACATATTAAAAGAATTTGGAATTTAGCTAAGAATTTTGGTGGTAGTTTAAGCGATTTTACCGTTTGGATGCTTGAAAGAAGTTTGAAAACGATGAATTTACGTGTAAAATGCCAAAGTGAAAATGCTTTAAAAATGGCACAATACTTAGAACAAAATCCTAAAATAGCGAAAGTATATTATCCAGGGTTAACATCACATGAAGATCACGAATTAGCAAAAACTCAAATGAAGGCTTTTGGAGGTATGATGTCATTTGAATTGATCGATGAAATTGACGCAATACAATTTCAGCGTAATTTACAGCTAATAAAACCGTCTATGAGTTTGGCAGGTGTAGAAAGTACTGTTTTAAGTCCGTCACAAACTTCTCACGCTCTTTTATCTCCAGAGGAAAGAGAAAGCCAAGGAATAAAAGATGGTTTGATTCGTTTTTCTGTTGGTATTGAAGAAACAGAAGATTTAATAGCAGATATTGAACAAGCCTTAGCCAAATAATATTTATGAAAAAAATTGCTTTAATTATAATACTCCTGATTAATTTTACAGGAACTGCTCAAAGAGTAAAGAAAACATATTTAGATAGCTTGGCTAGAAAAATCCATTTTAAGGGTAAAAGCCCCGTTTTTTTTGAAGGATCTTTAGATGCAATGAAAGAAATAGCGAGTTATATCAATAAAAAAGATGGTTACTATTTAATAGAATGCCATACATCTTCAGAAGGAAAAGAAGAAGATAGCCAAATATTAACTGATAAAATAGCAGGTATGGTTCAGAGAATATTTGTCAATTTAGGAGTTAATTCATCCAAAATTGTTAGTATGGGCAAAGGAGAATTATATCCTTGTTGTAACTCAAAAACAAGAGCAACTAGATATTTAAACAGACGCATAGAAATTAAACAAATTACCGAAGAAGAAATTAAAAACTTAAAAAGTAAAAAATGAAATTAGACATATTAGCATTTGGGGCACATCCAGATGATGTAGAATTAGGTGCAGCAGCTACCATCGCCAAGGAAGTATCTTTAGGAAAAAAAGTCGGTATTGTAGATTTAACTCGTGGTGAGTTAGGTACAAGAGGTTCCGCTGAACTAAGAGATAAAGAAGCAGCAAAAGCAGCTGAAATTTTAGGTGCTTCTGTTCGTGAAAACTTAGCCTTTGCAGATGGCTTTTTTACAAATGATAAAAAACACCAACTAGAGGTTATAAAAATGATTCGAAAATATAAACCTGAGATTGTTTTATGCAATGCTATTGACGATCGTCATATTGACCACCCTAAAGGAAGTAAGTTAGTATCTGATGCTTGCTTTTTAAGTGGCTTACTAAAAATTGAAACCGAGCTAGATGGTAAAAAACAGGAAAAATGGAGACCTAAATTAGTATATCATTATATTCAATGGAAAAACATAGAACCTGATTTTGTTGTAGATGTTTCTGGATTTATTGAAAAAAAGATAGATGCTGTTATGGCTTACAGTTCTCAGTTCTACGATCCGAATAGTAAAGAGCCTGAAACACCAATCACAAGTAAAAACTTCACAGACAGCATAGTATACCGAGCTAGAGATCTAGGACGCCTTGTTGGAAGCGAATATGCAGAAGGTTTTACAGTAGAAAGATATATTGCCGTAGAAAATTTAAGTAAAATAATTTGATTTTTTTTTGCAGCAACTAAAAAAAGTTATATATTTGCACCCGCAAGTCGCAAATGGTGATTGTAGCTCAGTTGGTTAGAGCGCTGGATTGTGGTTCCAGAGGTCGCCGGTTCGAACCCGGTCTTTCACCCAGATTAGAAGCCCTTTTTTTAAAGGGCTTTTTTATTTTCTATAGTTTAAAAAGCACTACAAAAAACATAGAAAACTCAATTTCAACACTTTAAACATAAACTTTAGCAAACTAGTTTTCCCTCTAAACAAAATGTTACTTAGCTGAAAGGTAACATTCAATCGTTGAAATACACAAAAGCAAAGCCCAACTAAACCACTAATAACCTTTTAATTAGCTATATTTAATATAACTTAAATCCCCACTATTATGTATAAATATCTACTTTTACTATTAACCTCTGTAATTTTTAACTTCTCTAACGCACAAAACAAAACTACACAACTTATTGACAATGCTTTAGAAAAAGCAAAACTGGAAAAGAAATACGTTTTTGTAAACTATTTTTCAGAATCTTCTGAGTTAAGCAAAAAATTAAGCAAACAGCTCAACAATGAAGAACACAGAGATTTACTAGAAAAGAGTTACGTTTTTGTTGACATCGCTATTCCAAATGAACAAATGGGAAGCAACTCAAAAGAAAACAGAGTTCCTTTTTGGTATATTCTTGATGATGCAGGGAACTTTATAGATATTTCTATAGACTCTAAAGGAAACAATATTAGCTATCCTAAAACAAAAAAATCTGTAGATAAGTTCATGAAAATTTTAGAAAAAACTTCTAAAATGTCAGAAAGCCAATTAACCTCAATAACCAATTCTTTTCATAACATGAATACAAATGCTCAATTTTATTCAAGTAAGTGATTAAAACATATAATTTAGTTTTATAAAGTGAAGCCTCGAATATTTTTCGAGGTTTTTTAATTTTAGTTACTTACCACCGATTTCTCAAATAACTATTAGAAGAAATAGAGCTAAAAAAGCGTTAATTATACATCATATAAAAAAACAACACATTTAATTAATGTTATTTTTATATTAACATAAAAAACTAACAATACCTCAACAAAAACACCTAAAAAATAATCATATCACAAAAACAAGACTTAATGTTAGCCTACAATTTAATATTAATTATAAATCCAACATTAAAAAAAACTACTTACACCATTTTTGACAAAATTATACTAAGGGAAAACCCTTAACGACTCAGGGTAAACCCTGAGTAGGCTTTCAGGGTGTTTTGAAGTTGTGCAAATTATGAGACTATACTAGATTTGTACTAATTAAGGATTGGGGATGCAATTTTTATTAGAACATGTAAAAGTGTAATTGTTGTGGGGTTAATCGATCAATTTATATAACTTTTTAAATTCTACATATAATTGTTTTCCCTTTTTTAGTTTTTCTTAAAATTTTCAACCCAATAATCATATCTATCCTTGTGCTTAAAACGCTTGTGTGTCCATAAATAAAACTCAGGTTGCTTTCTTATGTATTTTTCAGTAACTGCTAAGTATTTATCGGTTAATTCGTAATTATCAAATTCTTTAGGATTTTCAGTTATCACTTCAAACGTAACTTCGTAATAACCTCTTTTTACTTTTATTGGCGAATAATTAATAATTGCCATGTCAAACTTTTTAGCTAAAAGCTCAGCTCCTGTATGCACAGGAACTTTTACCCCAAAAAACTCCGACCAATAATACACTTTATTTAAAGGTGGATTTTGATCACTCAACAAAATATAAGCTCCAGGTATTTTATTCTTTAAATTACTAAGCATATTTGGAATGGTTTCTTGCATTTTAGAAGCCACCACACCAAACTTTGTTCTCGATTTTTTCATAAAATCATTGAAGTATGGATTGCTAATCTCTTTGTAAGTACCAAAAATTTCAATTTCTGAAACCAACGGCATAGAAACCGACCATTCCCAATTGTTTAAATGAGAACCTGTTAAAATAATATTCTTTTTTCGTTTTGAAACCGAATTCAACACCTCTGGATTCACAAACTTATAACGCTTAGACATCTCTTTTTCTGAAATAGAAAAAGCCTTAACACTTTCTACTAGAAAATCACAAAAATGACGCAATGCTTTCTTTTGTAACACTTTTAATTCAGCTTCATCTTTCTCTGGAAAAGCCAATTTTAAATTACCATACACTACTTTTTTTCTATAACCTGCCACATAATACACTATCAAAAACAAAAAATCAGAGATAATATACAACACTCTCATTGGTAAATGAGACACCAACAAGATAAAAGGATACGCTATGATAAATAAAATTAGTTTCATCTAAAGTTTCAAATTTTTCACAAATATCGTTATTAAAATTCAAACCTCTTAATGTAAATCTTTTCTTAGCTTTGCCTCAAATTTTACATCTATGAATACCGTTTTATTAATTATAATAATTGCTACCGTATTAACGTCTTGGAAAGGCTTTGAAGACAATCAATTTTTTAATGAGTACAAATTTCAAGTTAACAGAATTTTAGAAGGAGATAAACTAAGAATGATTACCTCGGGCTTTTTACATGCTGATTGGATTCATTTAGGACTAAACATGTGGGCACTTTACTTATTTGGTGGCGTAGTTAGCAACAATTTTAGCAATACCTACTTTTTATTAATTTATTTTGGAAGCTTATTAACAGGATCCATGTATTCTCTATACAGAAATAAAGATGATTACTACTATTCTGCTATAGGAGCTTCAGGAGCTGTTTCTGGAATTGTTTTTTCTGCAATTATGCTAAAACCAGAAATGACACTTTACATGCTACCTATTCCTATTCCTTTACCTGGATATGTGTTTGCGGTAGGATATCTTTTATATTCAATCTACGGAATGAAAAACAAATTAGGTAACATTGGACATTCCGCACACTTAGGAGGTGCTATGGGAGGTTATGTGATCACCTTATTAATACAACCTAGCGTTGTTATGAATAACACTCCAATGATTATTACTATCGGTCTTATTATTTTAGGATTACTTTTATTTGGTAACAAATTAGAGTCGAATCGGTTTTAAACTGATTTGACTTACTTTTTAAAATAAAAAAACCGAAACTAAAAGTTTCGGTTTTTTTGAGCGGGAGACCGGGTTCGAACCGGCGACATTCAGCTTGGAAGGCTGACGCTCTACCAACTGAGCTACTCCCGCATTGGTATTGCGGGTGCAAATATAGAAAGGTTTTTCGTTTCTACAAAACTTTTATATTTTTTTCTACAATTATAGTAATTCATAAAACGATACTTCTCACATTATCAAACTCTTTACTCGGATATATTTTTTACAATAAGTCTGTCTTTTATATTCTATCTACAGAATAAAATAAACTAAGTAACATTAAACTTTTTATACACTCATTAAAAACTATTAGATTATTATTTATGAAGCCAAATTGTTACCAACAACACTACTATGATTACCACAATAGATATTATTACTCTAAGATATCTTTTATTTGGAAACGAATAAACTTTAAACAGATTGACTTATTTTTTAGAATAAAAAAAACCGAAACTAAAAAAGTTTCGGTTTTTTGAGCGGGAGACCGGGTTCGAACCGGCGACATTCAGCTTGGAAGGCTGACGCTCTACCAACTGAGCTACTCCCGCGTTGGCATTGCGGGTGCAAATATAGTAAGGTTTTTCGTTTCTGCAAAACTTTTCAAAAAAAGTTTTAAAAAAAGTTTTGATCTTCCCTTAAAATTTTTAGAAAATGAAAAGCATAAATATTAAACCCTTCATTGTAATAAAACTTATGTGATTTAGTATTAGACGTATATGTATTCAACTCCATTGCCTCACAACCTTTTTGCTTCGTATACTCATAAATCCACTTAAAAAACTTCTTTCCTATATTTTTTCCTCTGTACGATTCTAAAATAACAACATGATCTGGCTCAACACTTTTTCCAATATAATGTCTAGTGCTATACCAAAGTCCAGATATACCGATCATTTTTTCATCATCAAAAACAGCAACACATTCATAATTTTGGTAATTTCCCATTTCTAAAACACGTTTTTCTAATATATCGTGAGGTGTTTTAGTGTTTACTATTTTTAATAAAGGAAGAATTGTTAGAATGTTTTCTTTTAAAATAGGTTTAAAAGTTAAGTTCATAAAAATTATATTTTTAGATAAAAGTAATGATTACAGTAAAAAAAATAACAGCCAAAGAAACATATTTTTTAAGGAAAGAAATACTAAGAAAAGGAACTGATTTACCTGTTGAGTTTAAGGAAGATTTAGACACAGACACTTTTCATATAGGTGTTTTTAAAAACACAAATATTGTATCTATTGGTACTTTTATAAAAAATAAATATACTGAACTAGAAGGTAAACAGTATCAATTAAGAGGAATGGCTACAAGTTTAGAGGAACGTGGAATGGGACATGGAAAGTTATTGCTACACTTTGCGACCAATGTTTTAAAAGAATTGGATATTGATTTTTTGTGGTGTAACGCCAGAGAAAATGCTACCAACTTTTATATAAAAAACGGATTTAAAGTCAGCGGAAATAAATTTATGGTAGACCAAGTAGGTTACCATTACAAAATGTTCAAAACCATTATACATGAAAACAATTAAAAATTTCACATTACTCCTATTCCTTTCTCTTTCTGTCATTACAACTGCTCAAAACAAAGAAGTTTTAATCAAGCCTACTAAAATTACCGATCAAGTATACATGTTAGAAGGTCAAGGTGGAAATATAGGCTTATTTATTGGTGAAGATGGTACTTTTATGATTGATGATCAATTTGCTAAATTGACTCCCAAAATTTTAGCTGCTATTAAAAAAATTACAGACAAACCTGTTAATTATTTAATAAACACGCATTGGCATGGAGATCATACTGGAGGAAATGAAAACATGAGTAAAGAAGGAGCTGTAATAGTTTCTCATAAAAATGTTAGAAAACGTATGGGAGCAACATCTGTTGTTAGAGGAAAAACAAGACCTGCTTCTCCCAAAGCTGCATTACCAATTATTACTTTTACTGAAGACTTGATGATTCATTTTAATAATGATGATGTATTAATTTCTCATGTACATAACGCCCATACCGATGGTGATACTCATATTTACTTTACCAAAAACAATGTTATTCATATGGGCGACACTTACTTTAATGGAAAGTTTCCTTATATCGATTTAAATAGTGGTGGTAGCATTGATGGTGATATTGCTTCTGCTGAAAAAGCATTATTAATAGCTGATGATGAAACAATTATTATACCTGGTCATGGAAAATTATCTAACAAAAAAGAATTACTTGCTTACAAAGAAATGTTAGTACTGCTAAAAAACAGAATTCAAGAAAAAATAACCGCAGGAAAAACATTAGAAGATATTAAAAAAGATAATTCAATAACCAAAGAGTATGATGATAAAAAGTATGGTGAAGGATGGTTTATCACTAGTGAGCGAATGCGAGAAACAATATATAGGAGTATTACAAAAAAAAATAAAAAATTTTAACATAAGCTATTTTTTTCTAACAATTTAATTACTAAATTCAACGTGTAGTTGAGAGTTCCTTCAGAAGGAACTTCTTAAAAGAAGTTAAGCTCCCTTTTTATGAGAGGGAGTTTTTTTATTGAATATGATATATCTCTTTTTAAAAGTTATAAAAAAAGCTCTATACTAACGACGGTACAGAGCTTTTGCTTGAAATAAAACTTAATGACATCATATAAAAATTATCTATAATGTGTCGCTATTTTTGTTAATTGTAATGCTATTTTTACTGAATCTTTCATAGATAGCTTTGATCCATCTGCATGAATCCATCTTCTTAATGGTTGTTCACAAATTAAAGATTTTACTTTATCTCCGAAATGCTTTTTCATTCTTAAAAACATTTCTACATCAAATAACCATCTCGTAATAAACTTATCTTTAAATAATAAAGGAACTACATCTTTGTCTATAATTTTAGCCCCACATTGGGTATCTCTAAAATTCATTTTTAAAATTCGTTGAATAATGTAGTTTATAGTAAGGCTAATCACCCTTCTTTTGGATGCTTTTTTTATGTTAGCTCCTACTCTTTCTATTCTAGAACCACTAACAATTTTGTAATTACTTCTTTCAATAACATCTATTAAGCTATTAAAATCTTTGAAGTTTGTCGACAAATCTGCATCTAAAAAACCTAAGTAATCAAAGTCTAAACCGCTTTTTTCTGTTAAGTAAAGCATTCCCTGACGAACAGCTTCAGCTTTACCGCCATTTTCGGCACAATCAACAATACCTATGCAGTTTTCGTTGCCTTGCTGAATTTCTTTTAACTTTTCTAATGTATTATCGGTACTTCCATCATTAACAAAACACAGGTAATAACCTATATTATTGTTTATAAATGTTCTGAATTCTTCTTTGAAAAAACGATCTGCTTCGTTGTAGCAAGGAATTACAATTCCTACACTTTTATTTCTTAAAATAACTCCAAAATTTATAGCTAAATTCTGCTCAAGAGTATTAACAGAACCAATTAGTCTACTAATTCTAGCAACAATTTCATTTAAAGAAACTGGCTTTCTAATAAACTCATCAACACCATAGTCAAATAAATCTGTGATTAAATCCTCTTCTACCTCACCCGATATAACAACAACTTTAGTATTCAATTTAGCTTCTTTGATATACTTTAATACATCAATACCAATCATATCTGGCATTTTTATATCTACAGTAACCAAATCTGGGGTTTCTTTTTTCAAAAGCTCAATACCTTCATCAACTGAACTGGCAGCTTCAACATCGTATCCTGTTTCAATTAGCCTTTTTTTTAGAGAATGCAAAATTAACTTTTGACTGTCTATAGTAATAATTTTCATAAAATTGGGGTTATGATTACACTTTATGTACTCACTCATCGCCTCCCCTAATTTTTTTCTAAATATACAATTATATTTTAAACAAACAACTTATAAACAGCAATTTATCTATAATGAGTTGCTATTTTTGTTAATTGAAATGCTATTTTTAAAGAATCTCGCATTGATAATTTTGATCCATCTGCATGAATCCATCTTTTTAATGGTTGTTCACAAATAAATGATTTTGCCTTCTCTCCAAAATGTTTTTTCATACGTAAAAACATCTCAACATCAAACAACCATCTTGTAATGAACTTATCATTAAATAAAATAGGAATTACATCCTTATCAATTATTTTCGCACCACATTGAGTATCCTTAAAATTCATGCCTAAAATTTTACGAATAATGTAGTTTATCGTCAAACTAATAATCTGTCTAGCAGACTGTTTTGTAATATTAGCTCCCATTCTTGAAATACGAGATCCACTTACAATTTTGTACTTAGTAGTTTCAATAGTTTTTACTAAATCATCAAAATCCTGAAAATCAGTAGACAAATCAGCATCTAAAAAACCAATGTAATCCAATTCAGAATTTTGAGCTAAATGCAACACTCCTTGCCTAACAGCCTCAGCCTTACCTCCATTCTTTTCACAATTGTATACACTAATATAATCTTCTCTGCCTTCACTAAGTTTATTTAAAACCTCTAGTGTTTTATCTGTACTACCATCATTTACAAAACATAAATGATAACCAACGTTAGCATAAACAAAGGCGGTAAACTCATCACTAAGCAAACGATCTTCTTCGTTGTAACATGGTATAACTACACCAATACATTTTTCTCTAATGAGTCCGTTGCTTTCCTCTGGTATGTTTTTTATGGTAGGAGTTCCTATTAATTTTTTTACTCTGGCTACTACTTCATTTAAGCTTACAGGTTTCTTCATGTAATCGTCTATACCAAGCTTAAAACCTTTTAAAATAGTGTCTTCTTGTGTATCTCCTGACATAATCATGACTTTGGTTGCAATTGCAGCTTCTTTGATATACTTTACAATATCTAAACCAGACATTTTAGGTAAATTTATGTCCACAATTACTAAATCAGGCTTTTCAATATCAAAAAGCTCAATTCCTTCGCCTCCTGTTTTCGCAGTAATTACTTCGTAACCTAACTCAGATAATTTTTTCTCTAAAGAAAGAAGAATCAAAGTTTGATCGTCTATGGTAAGAATTTTCATAATAATTAAGTCTTTTTAAGTTTTATTAATGCCTTACCCCCTATTGGCAATATAACACTAATATACCAATAAACAATTAGTTAAATTCACTTTTTAGACGAATGCACAATTTAAATCGATGATTAAAATTTTAATCTATTCTTCATTATTGTATATTTAAGGAAAATAATTTCTTTGGATAATAAGACCAATAAATATTTAATCAGCGCCATTCTTATAGGATTAATGTATCACACAACTTGTGTGTTTTTCACATTAGAATACACCTATGATGCTTTGATACATTTATTCTTTGCTAATCACTACGCAACTAGTTGGTTTGATCCTTGGAATTATAGTTGGTACACTGGCTTTACTGTAATGGGATATCCTCCATTAGTTCATCAATCAATTGGTTTTCTATCATATATAGGCGGATTAAAATTCGGATTATTTACGGTTAGCATCATTGCTATTTTATTATTCATTACAGGGGCTTACAGATTTGCGTTACTTATTACTGGAAATCGAAAAGTAGCAGGATACGCCTCATTAATTGCCGTTTTTTCCTCCTCATTTGCAGAAACCCTTCATATTTTCGGCCAGTTGCCTAGTATTGTAGGTATATCGGTTTTAATGCATGCCCTACCCGAGATTTATTTATGGATTAAAACAGGACTTTATAAATACTTATTTAAATCGCTCGTATTAATTTCTGTTACGGTAACTTCTCATCACGTAACTCCAATTTTTGGAATGGTATTCTTTATTTTTCCTTTAATTGGTATGATTATTATGGATACGGCTAAAGATGAAGCAGGAAGTTTTAAAAAGATTACTTTAAAACTATTTTTAATCACCTTTGGTCGTTTATTTAAACGAATGATTATGTTTGGTTTTTCGTCACTCTTTTTAATCATTTTTTGTTTACTTCCTTACTGGATTAATACCAAAAAGAACCCTATTACTCAAGTTCCTATTCCACATGGATCTCGTGATAATTTTTTAGAAGTTACCTCTTCTGGTTTAGTTTTCTTTTTAATTCCATGGGGCATAATGCTCGTATTATTACCCTACATTTTTTACAGATATTATAGCAAGCGCTATCTTTTCTTTGGAATATCAATTACTATACTAACTATTTTGGGTACTGGTGGTACTACTCCAATTCCTAAAATGATGCTGGGCGATAATGCTTTTAATATTTTAACCTTAGACCGATTTACACTTTGGGCTTCTATTATGTCACTTCCTTTATTTGGTGAATTTGTATATCGTTTGGTTGAAACTGATTTAAAAACATTATTACAACAAAAAATTGGGGCAGTTCCTCATCGTTTATTAGGTGGTTTTTTAGCTATTACCTTTTTAGCAATTTCTATTTTCACCGTTTGTTTAGGCTATTTTAGACCGTCGCAACCTCAGAAAATTAAAATGCTTCCTATTGTTAACTTTTTAACTCAAGACCAACATGACCATTGGCGATATTTAACATTAGGTTTTGGAGATCAAATTGCTTGGCTAGGAGCGCAAACAAAGGCTATGAGTGTAGATGGAAACTACCACTCTGCAAGAAGGTTACCTGAACTTACCACCAGAGCTATAGAAAGGTTGGAGAATTCTAAATTTAGAGGAATTGAAGGGCTTGGATCATTACAACAATTTTTAACCATTCCAGAAAAATACAATTTGAAATATGTTTTTTCTAACGACAAATTCTACGATCCTATTCTCTACTTCTGCGGATGGCAACGTTTACAACAATTAGAAAACGGAATTATGGTATGGGAACGTTTAGGTGTTCCTCCACTTTCTTCTATTTTACCAAAGGAAGATGTTCCTAAATATCAAAAAATAATGTGGGGAGTTATGCCTTTTTTAACAGTCATACTCACCTTTTTTATCATTAATATTCAATCTCTTTTTAAGAGAGTCTTTAAGTTTTCATCAAAAAACGCAGAAAAATCTGAATATTTAAATTATCCAATACGTTACAATAAGTTTTCCCGAATTATGGTTTACAGTTCCTTTATTTGGGGAATTATTACTTGTATTATTGTGAGTGTTGCATTTCATCGTTTTTATATTGAAAACAAAACTCAAATATCGCCTACCAGTGTAATACAGGCTTATTTTGATGCATTAGATTTTAAACGCTATGAAGAAGCCCATTCCTATGTTGATCCGGAAAGTAATATTTTATTAGATCAATATTTATTAGAAGTTGCTGTAAACGATGGGCTATTGAGTTCTTATGCTAAAATGGACGCCATTGATATTGATATTACTGATGAAACAGACACCAATGCCAAAGCTAAAGTTACTACCTATTGGATTACTCCGTTAGAAAAAGCAGAAAAGCATCATTTTTTTAAGTTGATAAAAAGAAGGAATAAATGGTATGTGATAATTCCGAAACCAAATTCTGATTTACCACCAGATCAATTGATGGTAAATAATAAAACCACCTACTTTAATCATGGTAGACGAAGAGTTACCACTCAACAAACACTTCATGAAGATGTATTAAAACAACCTGTGTTAGAAATTTTAAAGGCTAAACTTGTTAAAAAAGGGAAAAGTTACGCCATTGTTGGTAGCATACAAAACGTTGACAATGTTCCTGCTGATGTTGCTATTAAAGCTACTTTGTACAATGCTGATAATAAAAAGTTAGCTAATTACAATGCTAAAGACATTATTAAACATAAATTAATGCCTAAAGAAATCTCTAACTATCGTATTAATTTTGAAGGTATTGCTTGGTCCAAAACAAAAGATTCTATTCCTAAAACATTTAATCCTGACGAATTTACTCCAACAGAGTTTGAAGAGCAACCTGTTCTTTTTAACTTACATGCTGAAGGAAATGTAGCTTATAAAGATTTATACACCAGTGTTGGTATTGATCGTATTACAGTTAATGATAGTATTGTTTCTGGTTCTGTTTTTAATTCGGGAAGTGAAGAGTCTACTATTTGTCAATTAATCGTTTCTTATTATTCTGATCAAAAAAAACTTATTTGGATAGATCATCAGTTTTTAAAACATGGGGTACGACAACAACGTAAACAAGATTTTAGCATTCCTCTACAAGACTTATCCGATATCACTGAAATTTATAACGATTTAGAATTTTGTTTTGTTAACGGGCTACCAAACCAAGATATTTCTGATAAACTAGTACCAAATAGAAGACGTTCACACAGTAAAGAAAATCTACTAAAAGTAAATGGTAAAGGTTTTAATTATATTAGTATTCAGTTGAACAATTACATTGGAAATCCTAATTAATGAATATAAAACACGTACATATCGTTTTTTTATACCTATTGTTGATTTCTGTTACTAACAACAAACAAACAGCTAATACTTCTTCAGCTATAAAAATAATACAGCCAATTTCTGAGAGTATTGCAGGAAATCCAATTACATTAGAATTCTCTTCAACCAATTCTTCTTTGTTACTTTATTGTTCTAATTCATACAGTACTACTGTACTTGAACCTGAAGTAAACTCCAATCGTATTACTTTTAATATTCCTCCTCATTTTTATAAAAAAAGAGGAACCTTAAATTGGAAAATACTTGAAAATGGAAATACTATTTTAGAAAATACTATTTTGGTGTTACCTTCTGAAAAAAACCATCGTATAGAATCCTATTTTGGTCCGCCAAGTATTATTGCTGGTGGTAGAGACTATGCTATGTTAGTAAGTATTCCTACTGATAGTAACGACAATCCTTTGATTGAAGGCACTGAAGTTTCTATTAATTTTCAATTTTTAAACAGTATTGAAAAAAATGCAGAAGAAACGAATCATTTAATGGCTTGGAAAAACCTTTTTTCTCCGGATAAATCTGGTAGAGTATTGGTAAATTCAGTATCAAAAGGGATTTCTTCTAAAGAAATTACCGCTGAAATTTTCCCTGATAATGCAGTTGATTTTACTATTAATAGTGAACGCTCTCATAGATATGCTGATGCCAATCAAATTACTACTTTTTATACTAGCATCATAAGAGATCAATTTGAAAATATCGTTAGTGACGGAACCCACGTAGACTTTTTTATTCAATGCAACAACAATTCATATTTAAAAACTTCTGGAAATACTATAAACGGTATTGCTAAAGCAAAAATGATTCACCCAGACCAAGAAGAAACATGGACTGTAAAAGCATACATACACGGCATTGCTGAAAGCAATACTATTCAACTGAGCTTTGTGCAATTGTTTAATGATTTTAATGTTGAATTTTCAGATAACAATAGGTTAATATCTGTAGGTGTTTTAAAAAGTTTTATGGATCAGTTAATTCCTGATGGGTTTCCTGTTGAATTAAGTATTTTTAAGAATGATACTTTAGTTGATACCAAAAAAGGATTATCAAGAAAGGGAATGCTTTCTTTCAAATTAAAGAAAGATTTTTATCCAAACGGAGAGTATAAATTAGTTTTAAAAACTGGCGGAAATCAAAAAGTATTTGAAAACATCCACCTAAAAGATTAAGTTTTATGGAAAAAAAACGATACAGTATTTTTTTAATTTTCTTTTTTATTGTGCTTTGTACGGTAACTGTATATGGCATTAGTGCTGTTTTATCGTTTTTAAATACTGGTGCAGAAAGAGCTTCTATTCTTCATTTAGCTGTAAAAAGTAGCCAAGTGTATTTACCTAAAACTACTTGGTTGTCTTTTGACAATCCTGGCAGAGAAATGGAAGAGCAAACTGCTAAAGAAATTACCAAAGACTACTTGAATTCGTGGCATATTAAAAACGTGGCCTATAAAGACAATAGTACTTTTGGTATTCAAGACTATTACACCGATAGTGCGCAAGTAAATCTTATTAAAAGTATTGGATATAATGCTGAAAAAAAATTAAAACTACTTACCACCACTTTAAGTCATCATTTAAAACTCAACTTTTATAGTGCAGACGGACAATTGGTTGTTTTTACAGATAATAATGTTGAAAAATATACTCGTGTTGTAAAGAATAAAGATGTTGTTACCGAAGTTAATGAGTTGAACAGCTATAAAGTTATGATGCTTTTAGAAGATGGGTTTTGGCGAATTAGACACTTGGTACAATCTCCTTCTATTCCTCAAAAAAAATCTAAGATTTTAAGACCTTATGCTACTACTAAAAACGATAGCATTTTAATTAATGGTAAAAAATTTACAATTAGAGGTGTTAACTATTACCCTCAAGAATCTGCTTGGGATATGTTTGGAAAAAAATTTGATTCATTAACCATTCACAACGATTTTAAATTAATTGCGAATGCTGGTTTAAATACCATAAGAATTTTTGTACAATACAAAGATTTTGGCGAAGCGGATGTACTTAAAGAAAAACTTAAAAAATTAAAAACTACTTTACAACTTGCAAAACAAAACAACTTAAAAGTAATTGTTACTTTGTTTGATTTTTATGGTGATTATTCGGTTAGTAATTGGACTTTAACACACCGTCATGCTGAACAAATTGTATCTGCTTTTAAAAATAACACTTCAATTATTGCTTGGGATATTAAAAACGAACCTGATTTAGATTTTAAAAATCGAGGTAAAAAAAATGTACTTGCTTGGTTGGAATACATGATTAAAGAAATAAAAAAATACGATAAAAATCATTTGGTTACCATTGGTTGGTCTAACTCAGTTGCCGCAAAACATTTACATAAACAAGTTGATTATGTGTCCTTTCATCATTTTAATGAAAATTTAAAAAATGACTTTGCTGATTTAAAGAAAGAAATCCCTAATAAACCTCTCGTACTAGAAGAGTTTGGAGTTCCTTCGTACAGAAGTATTTGGAATACTTTTTCTGGATATTCAAAAAAATCACAAGCAACCTATCACCAACAAATACAAACATTTTTAAACGAACAAAATGTATCTCGACTTTCATGGACTTTATACGATTTTAAAAAAATTCCAACTTCAGTAGCGGGTAGTTTACCATGGAGAAAAAACAAGCAAAAACATTTTGGTTTTATTGATAGCAATGGAAATAAGAAACCTTCATTTGATTTTATCAATAGCAATGAATAAATGTGAGTTCGATATAACTTAGTGATATCTCAACTGCGTTCGAGGAGACGTATGTTTCTTTTCAAAAGGAACAAACACTAATCGAGATACTCATATACCGAACTCTTATTATTTAATCAAACTTTAAAATCTTTACTATTTCATCAGAAATATCAAACATGTTTTGTCTTTTTAGATTTGCCTGAACTACAATAGTTAAAACATCTTTTCCGTTGTTCATTCTTTTTACAATACACTCATAATTTCCTGTTTCTCCATGATGATGATGATTAGTTACAATTCCATTTTTCCAAGTAACACTGCCTAAAGGAGCTTGAATATTTCCCCAGAAATCAGCTTTTTGAGATAAAAACTGTAATGACGCTTTATTGATAATTTTAAACGCATGTAAGTTTGTTAACCAACCTTCAATATCTCTTGCCGTAAAACTAAAAAACGCTCCAGAAATAGAAACTTTATATGCATCTTCTTTAAAGTTTTCATTAAAAGGAATAGCTATAAATTTCTTATTTATGATAGGCATCTCTGGTAAAATCTTAGCACTTTTTAATCCATAAGGCTCAAATAAGTTTTCATTAACATATACTGAAAAAGACTGTTTTGTAATAGTTTCTACAATTTGTTTTAATAAAATTGGGCTGTAATTGGTGTACAAATAATCTGATCCTGGTTCAAACTCCAATTCTTTCAAATTTAATAAGTCATTTTTAATTTTTTCATCGGTAATTCTCTGATTGTTTTCAAAATACTTATCCCATGATATTCTTGGCAAACCTCCTGTATATTGCAATAAGTTTTTTATCGTAATTTTTGACGACCAATTTGGTAGATCTTTTAAATAGGTATTTATTGTATCATCTGTATTTAGTAATCCTTTTTCTTGAAGTTGCATGATAGCAACAGCCGGAAACTCCTTATATACCGATCCTAAACCAAATCGATACTGATTTGTTAATTTTGTAGTTTTAGATCCATCTGAAAAACCAAAAGATTTTTCATAAATAGTTGCTCCGTTTTTCACCACTAAAACATTACCATTAAAAACTCCGTCTGCGACTAGTTCATTCATGTAAGCATCTATAGAAGTATGTGTTTGACAACTTGCAAAAAAAATTGATATTGATAATAAAAAGGCTGAAATTATATGCTTCATTTGGTTGATTTTTTAAAATATACTTTAAAGACGATGAAGTTTTTATTTTGCTACAATGGTTGTAACTACTTTTGCTACATTTACCTCTTTTTATACTTTGTTTGCGTTGCTTTTAAAGCAAAAAAATGGTACTGTTCTGTATTTTATAATGCCATAAACAAAAAAGAAATTGATGAAGTCCTTTTTTACAAAAGATCAAGATCGAAACTAGTTTCAATCTTGATCTTTTTTTAATTTAATTAAGTTGATTCTATTAAAAAACAAGCTATTATTATAATTTATTACATAAAAAAACTCAAGCTTTTTAGCTTGAGTCATTCTTTAAAAATTTAAAATACTATTTTACATCTTTATATTTTCATAGAACATGTGATGAAACTTATATAGTTCTGTTGAATATAAATTATGGTTATTCTGTTTATTTTTTGTTGTATTCATAACTCTTAAGTTTTCTTTTTCTAATAGCTTTAAATGTTAGTATTCTTTTTAAGAAATGTAATATTAAGTAGTTTTTAGTATGATACAAAATCAAATTTCAAAGGTTGAGGATTTACTTACAATGTTTGTATGCTTTTTTCACTAATTAATTACTCAACTTTCGCTGAAGCTAATGATATTGCAATAAATAATTTTTGTATGTTTATTATGCCAGAATCTCTTTCAAACTATTAAAAACGAATTGCAAAACATGAAAAAATCAATATTTATATTATTCATAATAATTGAAATTTTAGGATGTACCTCAAATAAGACATCTATTAAAAAAACATTGAAAGAAAAAATAAAAGGTAACTGGAAAACCGAACACTTAAAAGACAAATGGGATGATACTCCCTTTATTTTCACTTTTCAAGATAGCGTTTGTTCATACTCTCAAGCTTGGGGTGCGTACTCACCCTATTGGATTAATGGTGATACATTAAATATTAAAGAACAAATAATAAAAAAGAAAGGATATATTTTTGGAGGAAAAGCTATTTATCAATTTGTAATTGACACTATCACTCCTAAAAAATTAGTTTTAAAACCTATTACCAATGATACAAAAGATATTTACAGAAAAGATAAGAATGATAGTTTAAACAAAATTTTATTAACTAAAGTTAAAGAACAATTTAATTGGAGAATTGAACGAATAGCTTTTTATAGCTCTGAATGTTATGGTAGCTGTCCTTCTATGTATTTAGAAATTGACAGCTTAGGAAACCTATATTTTAAAGGAAAATATTACACAGAGAAAGAAGGTCTGTTTTCTGGTAAATTATCTAATAAAAACTTTGAAAACATAAAATCAAAAATTAACAGTATTGATTTTAATAAATTGGAGAAAAGCTATTCTGCAAATTGGACTGATGATCAAACTTGTACAATTGTTTTAAAAACAAAAGATACTATTTATAAAAGTGAATGTTATGGTTTTTACAAAGAGCCTGTTGCTTTAAGAATTCTTTTTCATAGTTTGATGGAACTTTATAAAAATGAAGAAATAAAACAAGATTCGACTATTATAAATGAATTTATGTTTAAAGAATCTACTTTTTACCCTCCTCGTCCTCCGGTCCCACCAATACCGTTTAATGAAAGGTAATATTCTCATTTAATTACCGCTAAATAATGATTATAAAATGATAGAACAGACTACACAAATATTAAATAAAAAACACCTTTTAATCATTGGTAAAACGGCTACTGCAAGAAAACTTTTTATTAATGATTTACTCTTAAACACTAATTTTGAAGTATTCCGATTTCCTTCAAAAATGAAGCTTTTTGATGAATACATAGATTATGTAAAAATGAAAAAATTGTATGAACCTTGGTACAAAGCTAAAAGCTACAGTACTGATCAAATTTTTGATTTTCATTTTGATTGGATTTCAGAAAGTAGTTCACTTGTTATAATTGAAGAAATTCAATATTTGGAAGAAACTTGGCAGATTGAATTATTAAGAATTTATTTAAATGTTATTGAAAATCGGAAAAAGGGAGAAGAGAAAATTCATCTAATTATATCTCAAGAAAGTGAAAATAATTTAATCAGTAAGCTTTCAAAAGTAATTGATATTAGAGACAACGAAAGAAGAACAAGCCGACAAATTGTTGAACAAAATTTAAAAGTAATTGACCTTAACTAGTAAAAAAACTACATAAAAACCAAAAAGTATACGACATACGAAAATCTGTATAACACCTAACCTTTACCCTTGCCCGACCTTTGCAGTATTCTTTTATTAATTAAAAATAGGCAACATGAAAGCACATCAATTTGGTAAAAAAGGTTGGACTCCAGATAGAATTGGAAATTTAAATGATAAAACATTTGTTATTACAGGTACCACTAGTGGTACTGGATTTGAAGCAGCTAAAATATTACTATCGAAAGGAGCTAGAGTAGTAATGCTTAACCGAAATCCTAAAAAATCTGATAATACAATCTCTACTTTAAAGCAAGAACTTGGTAACAATATAAAAGTAACTGCTATACAAATGGATTTAGGTATTCAAACATCTGTAAAAAAAGCTGCTGAACAAGTTCTTGAAACCGTACCTAAAATTGATGCACTAATTTGCAATGCTGCTATTGCACAAGTACCTCAACAAAAACTTACCACAGATGGTTGGGAAAGTCAAATGGGAGTAAATTACTACGGTCATTTTACACTACAAGCTTTGTTATATCCACTTATTGAAAAATCAAAAGGTAGAATTGTTACAGTGGGTAGCATGGGGTATGACATGGGAATTAAAACTATTAAGTTTGATGATTTAAACTGGGATAAAGACTACACTCCCAATAACGCATACAGTCAAAGTAAATTGGCTCAAATTATGTCTATTTACGAACTACAAAATAGATTAAAATCAGCAGGAAAAACTACTGTAAAAACGTATGCTTGTCATCCAGAAGCTTCCAGAACTTCTTTAATTTCTACAAGTGGTAGTTTAATGATGAGAATTATTTTTAATTTAATGAAGCCCTTAACACAATCTGCTGAAAAAGGAGCGTATCCACAATTAATGTGTGCAACCGAAGAAAATTTAGATCAGGAAGGTTTTTATGGACCTACTGGAAGAAGCAATTGGGTTGGACCCGTTGGTGCACATAAAATAGCTTCTCATGCAAAAGACAAAGAAGTAGCAAAAAAGTTATGGGAAGTTTCAGAAAAAGAAACTGGTTTAACATGGAATTTTTAAATTAGTAGTATGCAACATTTTAAAACATTATCATCTTATTTAGATTATTTAGAACTTCCTCGTCCTGAGCATCCTATGCTAAGTGTATTTAATTCAAAAGGTAATGGTTTTCTCCCTTGCCCTAAAGAAAGTTCTCCTCCAATAACCAATGATTGTTACACTATTAGCTTTAAAAAATATGTAAACGGTAACTTAAATTATGGCAGAACTAAATACGATTTTACAAACGGTGCTTTAATTTTTATTGCCCCTAGACAAGTTTTACAATGGGATAACAGCGTTGTTTTTGAACAAAAGGGATTTTCAATAAATTTTCATGAAGATTTTTTGAAAGGAACCGAACTGGCTAGGCTAATAAAAAAATATGGATTCTTTTCTTACACTACTAATGAAGCGCTTCACCTTTCTCCTAAAGAAGAAAAACAAATTGAAGCTATTGTTGAAAACATAGAAATAGAATATGAAAACAATCAAGATGAGTTTAGTAAAGAAATTATTATTTCTCAATTAGATACATTACTAAAATATGCCAATCGTTTTTACGAAAGACAGTTTTTAAACAGAAAAGAACTCTCTAACAATTTATTAGATCGTTTTAATTTACATTTATCAAATTACTTTGATTCAGGTCTATTAGCCGAAAAAGGAATTCCTAGTATAGAAGAAATAGCTAAAAACTTAGCTGTATCTCAACGTTATTTAAGTGATACATTAAAAAAAGAAACTGGTAAAACTTCTACCGAACATTTACATTTACTTTTAATAGATGAAGCAAAAAACATCTTACTTCAACCTAATAAAAGTATTGCTGAAGTTGCTTACGAATTAGGTTTTGAATATCCTCCTTATTTTTCGAGATTATTTAAAAAGAAAGAAGGAATTAGCCCTACTGAATATAGAGATAAATACAAATTAAATTAACCTATGGACATTTTAAAATTAGCCACTGAATGGGCTAAAGCAGAAGTTTTTTCAACTCGATTCTTTATTTTCTTTGCGTTGTTATTTTTTACAGCAAGTATTGGTTTTTGGCAACTTGGAAAAACCGCTATTGCTAAAGCATATATTATTCCAACCTTAATTGCCGGTGTTTTATTACTAACCATTGGAATTGGTTTAGTTTTTACAAATATCTCTAGAATCACTAAGTTTGAAATAGCTTATAAAAATGATGACACTGCGTTTATTAGTTCAGAAATTAATCGAACAGAAAGCACTTTAAAAGAATATCAAACTATTGTTTTTAAAGTTATTCCAATCATCATAATTGTAGCTGCTTTACTTATTATCTTTGTAAATACTCCAACATGGCGAGCCATAAGTATTACTTCAATAGCTATGTTAATTGTTATTTTATTAGTTGACGGAACGGCTCATGCAAGAATAGCTACCTATAACAAAGCTTTAAAAACTGTAAGTTTAGAAAGTAAACTCAATTGATAATTGACACATTGTCATTCATCGACAGTATTCCACATCATACCTAATTTTCAATGTGTAAACCAGTAAAGCTTCTTACTTTTATAATATGATATGATCTCAGGGGTTGAGGAGATTAAAAAGCCAACTATTATGCAAATAATAGTGGCTTTTTTATTTTTAAAATTTCTTATTAAAAATAATCATCTTTCTTATAGTACTCGTGTAACATAAACACCAAACATACAAATGTTGCAATAGCTATTACAATAAAATAATATTGAAGCCCTTCTGCTTGTTTCCAGTAATCGTTCATCATTTTATTTATATTATATAATTGGTTAAACTATAGCTAATCATAACTAATATCATGCCAAAATCGTTTTAAAAAGTCATTAAAAAAAAAACCGTTTTTTTCCTGTATTTATACTTACTGTATCTTTTGAATACTTTTATTTACTATCTTGTTAACACGTAGTAGTTAGGAGTCCCTTGAAGGACTATGAAATTAAGTTTTGTTTGCCTCTAATTTTTTAGAGGCTTTTTTATTTAAAAAATTTTGTAAGTAATTAGAAAAGCCTACGACTTAAACAACATATTTAGTTTGCTGGGGGGCAAGCTCTAAATACAAGTCTTAAGTTATTTTCATAATAATTGCCCACTTTTCAAAGAGTGGGCTTATTTTTTGCAAGACATTTTCTATAAAAAACTAATAACAGTTGTGATAACTACTAATTAATATGGTTTATATGTTATTCATCGATACAAATTATACACACAACTAATTAATCAATTACAGAAATAACAATCTCATTATCTTTACAGTGTAAGTTAGTCCTTGGGGGCGAGGACGTATAAAAAGCCAGCTATTATAAAAACAATAGTGGCTTTTTTTATTTTATTTGAATTGCTAAAAATTCTATCTCTGAATTAAAAATTTATTTTGACATTAAACCGCACACTTTCGCTTTTTAAACTTCTTCAATTACATTATATTTATTCATTATTAATCAACCAAAATATTAATCATGTTAAAAAACATTTCAAATCTTGGACAAACTCTAAGTAAAAATCAACAACAATCTATCAAAGGTGGTGGATTTTATTTCTTTGTTGCATCTAATTTATGAAAAACCGTCAACTTTACTGGCTTACAACACCTTGTAATAGGGAAAACTGGTTTGTTCTTTCCACAAGTATAAAAGATGCAGAAGATTTTCACGATTCAGCAGAAGGGTTCAATGAGGGGTATTCCACTGCCGAATATATTTGTGATGTTTCTAAAAAAATACTGGAAACTGAACTTGAAACAGACGAAGATTGGTGGCCGTATTTACCTATGCTTGAGAAATTAGGATTTAAGATTATCGAAAATGAATTTCCAAGAATTGTCTCATATAAAGGAAGAATATTTTATGAAGGAAAAGGGTTTATACAGATTATAGAAGATGAGGCACATAAAAATCCAGGCGTATACGTTGTTAACATAAACAAAACAAACAAGTACAAAATAGGGTTTACAAAAAATTTAAAAGCAAGATTGCAAGCATTTAGAACTGCTATCCCTTTTAAACTGACTTTGACATATTACATTGAAACCAAACATTACGTAAGTTTAGAAAAACTAATCCATAATCAGTTTAAGAATTCTAGACGAAAAGGAGAATGGTTTGAACTAGAACAAAAGGAGTTAACAGAATTAGAAGCTACTTTTGAATTTTTAAGTGCGTCAAGTTCAGATTTTACATTCGTTCATATAAAAAAAATTTTTGAACACTTGGGATATTAAATAAAAAAACATCCTCGAAAAATGATCTTCGAATAGTTACTTCTTTTAACCAAATTAACTTTACAGCAGAATCATGACTTTTTTTAAAAATTTATTCGGAAATAAAAATCCTGAGAAAGCAACAAATCATCCAGAAAATGAATTCAATAAATGTTTTAAAACTTCTGGAAAAATGACTCTTCCATCAGAAGATATTATAGAAGAATACAAAGCAAAAGTTCCTTCTTATTTAATAGATCTTTGGAAAAAAAATGGATTTGGCAACTATAATAACGGTTTAATTGAGCTTGTAAATCCTAAAGATTTTGAAGATTCTTTATGGAATTGGCTAGGTAAAGAGGTTGAAAATTATGTTCCTTTTGCTATTAGCGGATTTGGTGAATTGTTTTATTACCGAAAACTAACAGAAACGGATGAAGATGTTTGTATGATTGATATTCAGTATCGGAAAATAGAAACAGTGGTATGGAGCCTCGAATCTTTTTTTGAAGATTTTTTAACTGATAAAGAAGATCAGGAAGAATGGCTAAGAGCTTCTTTATTTGAAAAAGCAATTAAAGAACAAGGAAGCTTAAAAACACATGAAGTTTTTACGTTTACTCCTGTTTTAGCTATGGGTGGCGCACTTGAAACTAAATATTTAAAAAAGGGAAATGCACAGGTATATCAAGATATCGTTTTACAAATGACAATGTAAAAATTATATCCTACTTTTATTACTCTTAAAACAAAACTAATACTACAACCAAATGAATAAAAAAATAGGATTAAAAGACACTATTTCTATCGGAATTGGAGGAATGGTAGGGGGCGGAATTTTTGCAGTACTCGGATTGGCTGTTGCCCTCGCAAAAGGAGGAACTCCTGTATCTTTTTTAATTGCAGGTTTAATTGCTTTAGTTACTTCCTATAGTTATGTAAAAATGTCTCTTAAATATCCTGACCGAGGAGGAACTGTAAAATTTGTAAATCAAGGATTTGGTATTGGTATTTTTAGTGGCGGTATTAATAACTTACTATGGATAAGTTACATTATTATGTTAGCATTGTATGCTTCTGCCTTTGGTTCTTATGCTCCTAACCTATTTGAACTAACCGGTAATAAAGTTTTAGATACACATATTTATGCTTCTGCTATTGTAATTTTAGCTACTGCTATCAATTATTATAGCATTGCTGTTGTTGGTAAAATAGAATCTTATGCGGTTATTATTAAACTGGTAATACTTTTATCTTTTGTTGGATTTGGGTTATATGGATTAATAGGAAATTCTCATTTAGAACAATTAGATCCAGAACATTGGGAGTCTTCTTTTAAGCTTATTACAGCTGGTATGGTAATTTTTGTAGCATATGAAGGTTTTGAACTCATTGCAAATGCAGCTCCAGATATTGAAAATCCTGAAAAAAATATTCCTAGAGCTTATTTTTGGTCTGTTATTTTCGTAATTATACTTTATGTTATTATTGCTATTATTACTGTTGGATCTTTAGATTTTAAAGATATTGCTACAGCACAAGATTATGTATTAGCTGAAGCAGCAAAACCGATGTTAGGAAAAATTGGATTTACAATTATTACTGTCGCAGCATTAATCTCTACTTTTTCAGCAATTAATGCTTCTTTATATGGTGGAAGTAGAGTGAATTATGAAATTGCTGAAGATGACGAATTACCGAAACAGTTTACTTATCAACTATGGAATCAGCCAGTAGGTTTATTAATCACTGCTATACTAACACTTGTATTAGTAAACACCTTACAATTAGAAAGCATTTCAACTGCTGGTAGTGTTGGTTTTTTGCTCATTTTTGCTATTGTTAATTTTGCTGGATTTAAGTTAGCTAAAGAAACAAATAGCTCTAAAATTATTCCTTTTGCAGGTGCTATTATGTGTTTTTTGGCAATGATTACCTTATTAATTCAACAATACGGAACTAGTAAAGTTGATGTATTTATTGCTATTGGTATTGTTGCTTTTAGTTTTGTTATTGAGTTTCTTTATAAAAAAGTGTTTGATAAAAATGGTTAAATTAAATAATCTTTATCTCCTACTTCTTTTAATTCTATTTAGTTGTCAACCTAAAAACTGTAATTGTAAAATTGATGAAAATGTTTTGAATGAAAATATTCAAGTAATAACGGAATACAACAAAACTGATAATTGGTCGAAATTAGGACTGCAGCATCATAAAAATTTTAAATATGATACGTATCGATTAATTATAATTCCTAGTTGGACTAATAGTATCGTTTATGAATATATCTTAAAGAATCATACGGTAAAACCTCAAATTTTAGTCAATCAATATCGAAGGATTGATAAAAACGGTGAAGTCTTTTTCAACAAAATGAATCAAACTACAAAAATTAGTTTATCTAATGAAAAATGGACTGATTTTGAAAAACTAGTTGCTGATAAATGCTTTTGGACAGTACCTACTAAATCTAAAAAAAGATTTTTAGATGGAACATCATGGATTTTAGAAGTAAAAAAAAGAAAAGTTAATGATTGCTCCAATCAAAATTATCATATTGTAACAAGAGTTGATGCTGCACCTATTTTTTTTGAGTTATGTGATGATTTACTAAAGCTCGCTAACAGTTCTAAAAAAGAACTCGATGATTTACTAAATAAAAGTTGGACTTCTGATTAAAGCTTAACAAAAAACAATAAAATGGGACATAATATTGAAGCTATAATTACCAAAGAAAAGCCTAATAGCGAAACATTAAAAAGTTTAGACATTTCGATTTTTAAAGAAGGAGATTTTAATATTATTCCTTTAGACTCTTGTCATTTAACATTCTGGGGAAAAAAGTGGAACACATTTGATGAATATGGGGAACTTTTTGGTGGAGTTAATATGATCTGTCTCAAAAGCATTGAAAGACTTGCTGTAGAATTAAACATTGCTGACTTTATCATAATAGGTACTGATTACCATGCGGGTATTGGAGATCAAGCTGCTAGGGTTTATAAAAATTCAACGTTTGTTAATATTAAGGGTACATTTTATAACAATAATTTTGGATTAAAAGGTGTAGATATCAATAGTGCTTTAAAAGAAATTGGAGTTATAAAATTAGAAGATATGGATGAATTTGACACCATAAAACTAAGTAAATACAGAAGCTTTGAATCATATTTTACGGCATATGAAAAATACTGTGATGAATAACTTATTGCTAAAAAAATAAACAATGGTAGAAGAATATTTAGAAAACATTAAAAAACAATTTAAATCTTATAAAGAGGTAGCTGATAAGACTATTTCACAATTAACAGAAAAAGATTTATACTGGAAATACAACAATGAAAGTAACGATATTGCTTGTATTATGATTCATTTATCAGAAAATATGCTATCTAGATGGACTGATTTTTTTGAAAGTGATGGTGAAAAAGAATGGAGAGATAGAGATGGTGAATTCTCTCAACAAAATTTAAGTTATAATGAATTAATAGAAAGATGGAACAAAGGATGGGACTGCCTTTTTAGTGCCTTAGATGCTATGAATGAAACAAATTTCAATCAACCTATCTTCATTAGAAATAAAAAAGTGAAACTAATAGAAAGTATTACTCGACAGATTGCTCATTATCCATATCATATTGGTCAAATTGCTTTTATTGGTAAAATGATTTTAAACGATAAATGGAATTCTCCATCAATACCGAAAGGTAAATCAAAAGAATATATTCAATTAGAATTTGAAAAGAATTCTAAGTAGAAATTCATAATTAACATTACACTATGTTTAGACGATCGTTTCCAAAATGCGAAGTAAAAGGATCTTATACACCTGTAAAATATGGACACATGTTTTCTGAAGGAGCGATACCTCAAAAATGTTCTACATGCTCTAATTTATTTGAAGGAGAATGTTTACGTGGTTTAGATAAAATAGAAAGGTTATTACGGTTAGATTATAATCATTGTGGAGTAAATGGTTCTTCTGAACCTACCGAAATAGAAAAATTAAATGATAATAGCATTTATGTGCCTAAAAAATGTGTCGAATGTAAGTTTCTAAAAAAGTCTACAATAAGACAATACTTTTGTAATAAAGAGCATGAAATATGGAAAGATTTCCCAAGAGATTTAGATTGGGGGAATTGGCATCCTGATTACCCTTTAGTTGGTATAAGAAAAGTTGATAAATATAAAAACATCAACCTGGGACCTGCTATAATAACTAAAGACTTAATTTTATTGTTATTAAATAAAGAAACAACTAAAGCTATGAAGTTATATAGAAAGTTAAATAACATTCCTACTATTATAGAAGCCATTGACGATATTAAAAAATTAACTCAAAAACTGGAATTAGATTAAAAAAGTATCGAAATAAATAACTTTTTACTTAGTTTTACGATTAAAATTGCAATAATCACATTAAGAATCAAAAAAACACTATGAATCAATCAATTATTTCTGGAAAAAGAAAAACAATACAGGTTTCGTTAAGTGTTGTATTAATATCTATCTATACTATTTACATTTATCACTCTGTAAGACCTGAAATTAACTTTAGCAAACTAATACAACAAATAATAAGACTTTCTCTTTCTATTGGTCTTTTAATAATGGTTTACAAAGGGAAAAACTGGGCTAGAATTGTATCTATAGTTTTATTCACACTAGCTATTATTGCTGCAATTGTTGGAATGGTATTTTTAAACACATCTCACATCAATAAAATTCCTTTATTAGTAATGATATTTATTTATTCTAAAGGAATTTATCATTTTGGATTTTCGAAAGATGTCAAAGATTTTTTTCGTTTTCAAAATAATGCCACAGAAAATTTTTAGTTAATCCAAAATCACAAAAAGCAAGAAATTCAATGACAAATATTATCTGGAAAAAAGGATTTTTCTCTTCAAATTATGAGCTATTTCAAAACAATATTAATATTGGAAAGTTCCGTCGATCTTCATTTAGTGATATTTCTAAAGGAAAAATTAATGATGCCAAATTAGAATTTAAAAAGAAAGGTCTTTTTAGTTCTAATACAGATATTATGGACTTAAGTTCAAATAAAAACATTGGTAAAATTCAATTCAATACTTGGGGAAATAAAGCAAACATTACCCTAAATAATGAAAAATATACTTGGAAATACGATAATTTTTGGGGTTCTAAATGGAGTATTTCAAACAGTGAAAAAAAATTAATTATTTATAAAAGTGCTACTACTTCTGGTAATATTAAATCTATATCCAACAATGATTTGTTGTTACTAAGTGGCTTTTATGTATTCGATTATCTACGTAAATTAATTGCTGTAACTTCTATAGCAACCTCTATAACCTTACTAAGTTCGTAATTTTTCAAACAAACACATAAGCAAAGGTTCTGAGATTTTTTTTACCAAACGTTCGGTTATTAATATTTTTTTTATATCTTTGTACCATATGAGACCACAAAAAGTTTTAGATAACGAAGTTTTTTCCGCTTTAACAAAAGTATTCAGAGCCAAAGGATTTGAAGGAGCTAGTTTAAAGGAAATTGCAGATGCTACTGGTTTAAAAAAAGCTAGTTTGTATCATCGATTTCCTGATGGGAAAAAGCAAATGGCGGAAGCTGTTTTCAGTTATTTAGATGAGTGGGTACAGCAAAACATTTTTCAAACTTTAAAAAACACCAACCTCTCTCCTACTGAACGATTAGATAAAAGCTTATTTTATATAAATGAACTTTATAACAATGGAGCAGAATCTTGTGTATTTAGAACATTATCTATGAAAGCAGGTATGGAATTATTTGGTGATCTAATTACTAATGGTATGAAACAATGGATACATCATTTTGAAATACTTGGATTAGCCTTTGGCAAACCTGAACTAGAAGCAAAACAAAACGCAATACAAAATTTAATCGATATTCAAGGTAGCCTAATTGTTTCTGAAGGCTTAAAAGACTTGGATGTTTTTAAAAATACTTTACAACAAATAAAAAATAGATATAAAATCGAATAATATTTTTTTGAATTTAAATTTTACCAAACGTTCGGTAATAAATATATTTAACATTATGACAAAAAGTAAACTCTTATACCTACCCTTGATTATGGCAATAATTTCATGCTCAAAACCAACTCGTTCAACAGAAAATAAAGAAATAACAATTAAAAACAATCATAAAATGGCATTAGTAAAATACAGAAAAATTGAAGTTAACGGCGTAAATGTTGCCTACAGAGAAGCCGGGAATCCAGATAAACAAACAATAGTTCTTTTACATGGTTTCCCTTCTTCATCACACCAATACAGAAAAGTATTGAATCAACTTTCAGATGAATATCACTTGATAGCTCCTGACTATCCTGGCTTTGGAAACAGCGACTTTCCTTCTGATAAAGCTTATGAATATACCTTTGATAATATTGCAAAAACAATCAATTCTTTTTTAGAGTTAAAAGAAATCAATAATTATGCTTTAATGATTCAAGATTATGGTGCTCCTATTGGTTTTAGAATAGCCACTGCACACCCTGAAAGAGTTACCGCAATCATCAATCAAAATGGTAATGCATACGAAGAAGGTTTAGGAGAAGCTTGGAAAAGCACAAAAGATTTTTGGGTTAATAGAAATGCAGAAACCGAAAAAGCATTATTACATGTTTTCTCTTTAGAAGGTTTAGAATGGCAATATACCCACGGAACAAGAAATGCTGAAAATGTAAATCCTGATACTTGGCATTTAGATTTTCTAAGATTATCTAGACCAAATGCGCATAAAGTAAACTTAGATTTATTTTATGACTATCAAAATAATGTAAAATTGTATCCAAAATGGCAACAATATTTAAGAGATCACCAACCACCTTTATTAATTGTTTGGGGTAAAAACGATGCTTTTTTTCCTGAAAGTGGTGCTGAAGCTTTCAAAAAAGATGTCAAAAATATTGATTACAATATTTATAATACAGGACACTTTGCTCTTGAAGAAGATGGTGATAAAATCATTGAAAAAATGAGAACTTTTTTAAGGAAATTAACAAAGTAAGATTATAAATTATTAACGATTTAGGACGTACCTAAATCGTTATTTTCATTTTTGAATTGTCACGAACAATATATTATTCAATATAGTTATATCTAAATTCTTTATTATATGAAAATTTTAAGAAGATATAAGATCTAATAAATTAAATTTAAGTTAGAATTTGACAAAACACATCATAATCATAGCTTTAAATTTAAAAAACATGAAAAAAACACATTTACTTTTAAGTTCCATCCTATTAATAGTCAATCTTTCTTTAACTGCTCAAACCAAACAAGATTCATTAGCCATAAAGAAGGTGGCTTTAGACTATATTGAATCTCAACATAACGTAAAACCAAAACAATTTGAACAAGCGGCACACCCGAGAATGGTAAAACGTACTTTTTGGACAGATAAAAAACTGGTAAAGAATATTTAAGAGAAACCTTTACTGATGCAATGATTCTACTTGCAGAAACATACAATACCAATAAAGATAAATTCCCTCAAAAGCCTAAAAAAGAAGTTGTTATTTTAGATGTATTTGGTAAAATAGCTTCTGTAAAACTTATTGCTGATGATTGGGTTGATTATATGCATATTGTAAAACTAAATGGAAAATGGCAACTAGTAAATGTTTTATGGCAGTTTAATAATTCTACAAAACACTAGAAAAAAATCTTGCTGAAATATTATCACTGTTGGTAATCAAAAAAATTATTTCACTATAATATAATTTGATTATTGTAATAATTACCTTACTTTGCTAGCCTATAACTCCTCTTTAGATTTAGTGTAAACTTTTTTAAAAACCTAACTATGAAATATGATCTTAGCGAAATGTACTCTTTAGATATCTTTTTATCTAGTTTATCTAATGAAGAATACAATAAAATTAAACACGAGATTAAAGGTAGAACTACACCTCCAATGAGTTTACTAAGTTGGGAGTTTTTTATGGATGGTTATTATCAACGTATGACTCAAAGTAAAAAGAAAAGTGAGTTAAAACAAGTATTGACTTTAGCTGAACAGTTTAACTGGAAAAACAATCTAAAGTTAGCTTTTTCTGAAAATGATTACGAAGCATTAATTATTACTGATAAAAACCAGAAAATAATTTGGGTAAATGAAGGTTTCACCTCTATGACAGGCTATTCTAAAAAATATGCTTTAGATAAAACTCCTAGATTCTTACAAGGAAAACACACTTCTTTAGAAACCAAACAAAGAATTAAAACAAAAATAATTCTCAATGAACCTTTCAAAGACACTATTATCAACCACAGAAAAGATAATACTACTTATAAATGTGAAGTAAAAATATTTCCACTATACAGTAAAGAAACAACGCACTACATTGCTTTTGAAAAACAAGTAGTTTAAATTTTTAAAGTAAAAAATCAACCTTTTAATTATTTGAATGAAAAATTTTGAAGATCGGTTAAAAGGAGGACATCCAAATTCATTAGGGAGCACAATTGAAATAGTTGAAGAAGTTTTAGCTGATTATAAACTCTTTGATGAGCTTTTTAATTGCTATTTTTCTGAAGACGAAACTGTACGATTAAGAACTTCAAATGCTATGAAACGAATTTGTAAGGCTCAAAAAATGATTGTAGTCCCTTACATTGATTTATTTTTAAATAAAATATCATCTATCAATCAAGCCTCTACTCAATGGACTTTAGCACAACTTTTTAATTCATTAGAGAAAGAAATGAGTCCTATTCAAATTAAAAAAGCAAAGAAAATTTTAAAAAACAATCTTATTAACTCCAATGACTGGATTGTTCTGAGTCAAACAATAGAAACATTGACTAAATGGTCATCAACAGATTTAGAACTTCAAAGTTGGTTAAAACCTGAATTAGAAAGATTAACGTTAGATAAAAGAAAATCTGTTTCCAATAAAGCTCTTAAATCAATAAAAAAACTAAAGTTGTAAACTTTCAACATACCTCATCTTAAAGTTAGCTTTCCTATATTTTTATATTAATTTACTTTGACACACCACATGTTTTTGTTACTTTCGTAGCAGTAGTAGTTTGGTATTTTTAATACGAAATAACATTGTGTTAATATATATCATGTAAGCCTCCTTAAGAAGGAGGCTTTTTTTATGCTAAAACTCTTATAGTGTTGTAACAAACTATTAAAAAAACTACTTATTCTATGAGATGATCATTTTAAAAAGAGCTTAAAAATGAAAAAAATAGAATATTAATTATAGCTGTAGTAATAATCTTTTTTGGATATTTTGTTGTAGATAATTTACTTTTTAATGGTATTAAACCTCAACTTATCAATGTAAATAACTTTCAAGCCAATTACTTTTCTAAAAAAAATATTCAAAATAAAACTACTGTTATATTAATTGGTGTAGGACAATGGGGTGATTATTGGGGACAAAAATTTGCTAGCAAAAATATGGTCGGATTGTCAATTCCTTACACTGGCAAAATAGGACTTCCAAAACTTCCAGAAGAAATTGAGTTATCTTATTTTAAAAATGTTATTGATTGGCTACAACAACAACCCCAAGTAAATCCTAATAAAATAGTTGTAATGGGAGCATCAAGAAATGCAGAACTATCATTAATTCTTGCTTCTATCTTCCCAAATTCTATTAGTGGTGTTATAGCTTACGCACCAAGTTCTGTTTCTTGGTCAAATACTGTACTGCCTTACAATTCGGATACCATTAAGGCTAGTTGGACATATAATGGAAATGATATTCCATATATTCCTATGTCTAAGTTAGCTGCAGACGATTCAGAAACTATTGATATGTTAGCTTATTGGCAAAAAGGATTGGGCAAATCTAATGCTGTTAAAAAAGCTACTATAAAAGTAGAAAATATAAAAGGTTCAATTCTTCTTTTCTCTGGAATGAATGATAAAGTATGGCCTTCTTCTACAATGGCAGATATGATTGAAAAAAGGTTAAAACATAAAGACTTTGATTACACTTTTGAAAATATAAAATATCAAAACGCCGGACATTTAATTTCAACAAACCCCGATAGTAAAACTGGAATTAGAACAGGGAATATTCATATCAATGGTATAAATTATAAATATGATTTTGGTGGAAATGACGAAGGTGACTTTAAAGCTAAACAAGATGCAAACATTAAAGTTTTCGATTTTTTAAATAAACTTTAAACTAAAAAAACTCTTATTTACCTCATAATCAAACAAAAAAAAAGACATTTTATTAAACCTTTTCATAAAATGAAAGTCAAAATTATAATAATAACGTAAAACTTATTTTTATGAAAAACTTTCTTTTAGCAATGTTAATGGTTTTAGTATTCTTTTCTTGTAGTACTAAAAATGAAGATGAATATGTACCAGTTGATGAAAACCCATTATCTGAACTAAATTTACCCGAAACATATTTCAATTACACAGATTTAAATTTACCTACACATTATACAAACAATCAATTTCCTGATCAATTTCCATTTCAAAAAGCTGCTACAACCTTTGATAATACACCTGCAAACAATCCTGTTACAAATGAAGGTGCAACTTTAGGAAGAGTACTATTTTACGATAAAAAACTAAGTGCAAACGGTACAGTTGCCTGCGCTTCTTGCCATAAAGCTGAGCATGGTTTTTCTGATCCAGATGTTTTAAGTAAAGGGTTTAACGGAGGATTAACAAGAAGACACTCTATGGGAATAGTAAATGCAAGGTTTTATGCTAGTGGAAAATTCTTTTGGGATGAACGTGCAGCAACTTTAGAAGATCAGGTATTAATGCCTTTTCAAGATGAAGTAGAAATGGGATTAACTTTACAAGAATTAGAAGATATTATAAGCTCTCAAACCTACTACCCTACTTTGTTTGAAGATGCTTTTGGTGATGAAACTGTTACAAGTGACAGAATATCTAAAGCATTGGCACAATTTATAAGAAGTCTGGTTAGTACAACCTCTAAGTATGATTATGCTAGAAATGAAGTAAGCTCTCCAACTGAAGATTTCCCTAATTTTACTACTCAAGAAAATTTAGGAAAAGACTTATTTTATTTACCTAGAGTACTTACCAATGGTAATAATGCTAATTGTGCTGCTTGTCATGTTTCTGAAGCTTTTGTTGGTCCAATTCCTAATAGAGGAAATGGTGCTTCAAACGCTACAAATAATGGATTAGATGCCATGTCAACTACAGATTTTGGTGTTAATGAAACCACAGGTGTGCCTAATGATACTGGCAAGTTTAAAGTACCTTCTTTAAAAAACATTGCCATTAGACCTCCTTATATGCATGATGGAAGATTTGCTACTTTAGAAGAAGTGATAGAACATTACAGTTCAGGAATACAAAATCACCCTAATTTAGCTCCTCCTTTTGTAAATGATAATGGTATTGTGGGGCAATTTAACTTTACTCAAACCGAAAAAGATGCACTGATAGCCTTTTTAAAAACGCTCACTGATGAAGAAATGTTAAATGACGAAAAATTCAGCAACCCTTTTAACTAACTAAAAAAGAATAAAATAACACTTAAAAGACAAATATTTTAATTATCTTATGCTATAATTTTGGGAATATTAGTTGGTTTTTAACAAAAAAAACACAATTTTTACCTCGTCTAAATAAAAATAACAAACCCTTAAATTTTATGAAATACCCTTTACTATTTCAAGCTTTCAAAAAACATATAGACTTACCTATTGAAACTTATCTTGATTTAGAAAAAGAATTAGAAGTGAAAACGCTTAAAAAAAAAGAATTTGTAATACAAGAAGGAGAAGTTATCAAGTTTCTTCCGTTTATTAATAAAGGTTTAATGGTAAACTACCGCTTTGACAACAGTGGTAACAGACATGTTCTACAAATTAGATCAGAAGGATCATGGCTAGGTGACTTGTACAGTTTTTTTTCTGGTAATCCTACACAATTTAATATTCAAACATACAGTAAAACAGAGTTGTTATTGATATCTCATGAAACTTTTGATAGGCTAACAGAAAAGTATCCAATATTTGAACGCTTTTTCAGAATTAGTATTCAAAATGCTTATGTAAGCACTTTAAATCAAGTTTTTAACTTACATAGTCTAAGTGCTGAAGAAAGGTATCTTAAACTAATTAAGGATGTACCTAAATTAGTTCAAGATGTACCTGACTATTTAATTGCTTCTTACTTAAACATTACACCTCAATCTTTAAGCAGAATTCGTAAACACTTATAGTGTTACTCTAATACCGTAAATTCAATTTGCGAATCAGAAAAAACAGAATGCGTTTGCGTTTTAAAATCTTTTGCTTCTGCTTTATAAATATTATCAACATAAGTTTGTGGATTCAAGTCTATTAAAGGAAACCAAGTACTTTGGACTTGAATCTGTAATTTATGCCCCTTTTTAAAGGTATGAAACACATCTTGTAATTTAACATTTACAGCTGTCTTTTGATTTGGTTTAAAAGGCTCTGGATTTGAAAAACTATTTCTAAAACGTCCTCTCATTACCTCGCTACGTACCATCATATGATAATTACTCAATTTTAAATGCGTTTGCATTTCTTCATTATCATTTTCTAAATCTGCCGGATGCACATCAATAACCTTTACAATCCAATCGGCAGCTGTACCTGTAGTAGCTACTTTTAATTTTGCTAAAATATCACCAGCTAACGTAAAATCTTCAGTAAGTACATCAGTTTCAAACACTAAAACATCTGGTCTTCTAGCAGCAAAACGTTGATCATCGGTCATGTATTTTCTAGGAGTAAATACTGTTTTAATATCTTCTGAATAAGGAACAGGACGCTTAACATCACTTATATAATCAATCTTTACACGCTCACTTTTCTGTGTTGCTGTTAACTCTTGATTACTTGATAAATAAAATGATTGTTTTTTAATTCCTTTAGGAGGCCAAGCATCATATGATTTCCAACCTTTTTTTCCTGTATCATATACATACGCTTCTGGCAATCCTGATTTTTTACTTCCGTCTCCTTTTAAGAAATGATTGAAGAATTTAGTTTCAATTTCTTTCTGAAATTTTAATGAAATAGAATCTCCAAAATAATAGTTCCCTACTTTATTAGCTACTTTATCTCTTGACCATCCTCCGTGATCCCAAGGACCAAAAACCATTGTATTATAATTATTTGGTTGGTGCTTTTCTATTCCTTTATAAGTTTCTAAAGGACCGTATAAATCTTCTGCATCAAACCATCCACCCACAATCATTGTTGCTACTGTTGATGGTACTTTATTTAAATGTTGAATAATCCCTTTACTTTGCCAAGTACTATCGTAATTTGGATGCTCAACTATTTCCTTCCAAAAGAAATCATCAATTCTATTATTATCAACTACTTTGGTATCTAATTTTTCATATTGAAAGTATGAATTTAAGTTTTTAAGAGGTCCTTTATCTAAAAAGAATTGATACTGATCTTCTGTCTGCATATCTGGAAATGAATACCATGCTGAATCAGTTGGCTGATCTTTGTAAGTTCCAAATAATGAAACCGCTCTAAAATAACTTAATAAAAATGCTCCATTATGATGAAAATCATCAAAAAAGAAATCTCCAATACATGCTTGAGGTGACGCAGCTTTTAATGCAGGATGCGCATCTATTGTAGATACTGTAGTATAATGTCCTGGATAAGAAATTCCCCAAGTTCCTACTTTTCCATTCGAATGCTTTACATTTTTAACTAACCAATCTATAGTGTCATATGTATCAGTTGTTTCATCTGCTTCATTCTCTTTTTTATTCGGAATATAAGCTCTCATATTATCATATACACCTTCGCTCATCCATCTACCTCTAACATCTTCATACACGATGATGTTTCCTTCTTTCATTAAATGTATGTTCGGACCAATTTTTTCTTTAAACTCTCCTTCTCCATATGGTTTACAACTATAAGGTGTTCTTTGTAATAAAATAGGATAGGTTTTAGTAGTATCTTTTGGAGTGTATATAGTTGCGTGTAACTTTACTCCATCACGCATGGCTATTTTAACTTCTTTCTTTGTGTAGTTGTCTTTTACATACGTATTTGTAGCTACTGCTTCTTTTTCTATTTTTTTTTCTTTTTTACAACTTACTGAAACAATAAGAAAAACTAAGACATATAAATATAATTTCATTGGTTTATAACTTGGATTATTTGATTTCATTTAACAAAAAAGGTTGTATAAATAATAAATAGAAGAATCTAAATTAAAATACAACCTTAAAATTTAGTTGTTTGTTTATTTGCTTATACTACAATTACTAAACTTATACTATGTTAATTATAATTAAGCATGTAAATATCATTCACTTGAAATAAAAAACTTCTTAATAAAATGTTAAAGAACCATTTTATCTTCTGTATGTTGATAAAACTGATGACATTTGAACTTTTAAGTACTTTAATTATTCAAAATGAGATCTTTTTTATATTTATTTTTAGTTGCTATTGTAATTAGTTGTAACACTTCTAAAGTAGAAACAAAAACTGTAAAAGAAACTAAAAAAGAATTTCCTGAATTAGTTTCGGGAAGATATAATGTTGCCTTCTTGATAATGGATGGTACTTTTAATACTGAATTAACCGCTCCTTTTGATATTTTTCAGCATACTATTTTTAGAGAAGGAATCAAAGCCATGAATGTTTTTACTGTAGCAAACACTGATAAACCAGTAACCACATTTGAAGGAATGAAAATTATACCTGATTTTAACTATTTAAAAGATTCATTACCTAAAATAGATATTCTAGTAGTTCCTAGTGCTGAACATCATTTAGATACAGATTTAGAGGATACTAAAATGATTGATTTTGTAAAACAAGTTGATAAAGAAGCTTTATATGTTACTTCTCATTGCGATGGTGCTTTTGTATTAGCTAAAGCTGATTTATTAAACGGAAAGGTTTCTACTACCTTCCCTTCTGACATTGATAAAATGCGCACTATGTTTCCTGAATTAGATGTGCGTAAAGAAGTTTTATTTGTACATGATGGCAAGTACATAACTTCTGCAGGAGGAGCTAAATCATTTGAAGCTGCTCTATATTTATGTGAATTCTTGTATGGTAAAGAAATAGCGCAATCTTTAGCTGGAGGATTAGTGATTGATTGGGATTTAAATAAAGTTCCTCATACTATAATCAACAAATAATTTAAGTTTTTACTGACTTTCAAGTACTTTACAACTTAACTCAAAAGTTAATTTAATGTAAATTTACATCTCAAAAACTCACTACAAACGTTAAGTTAACGTAAGGAAAATCACTATTTCTTTTAACAATCCATTAAAAACAAATGATTTTCAATAACTTAAACTTTATTTTTATCTAAATTTATTCATTATTAACCACAAATTAAAAAATAATGAATCATTTAAAACTATTAATTAAAAGTTTAATCATCTCCCTAATTATTGTTGGTTGCGCTAACAATGAATCAATTATTGACAATGAAGCTATAGACAATTCATCTGACCTAAAACTGAGTAAAAAAGAAATTGCTTTTAATCTTATCGATTTAATGCAAGATAACAACTTTAAAAACACTCTTTTTACGCAACTAAAAAATCAAACACCTAGTATTGCATTGAGTACGGTTCTTAACCAAAATACGAATCAAACCAATACAAAAGCCTTCAAAAATTTAGAAAAGCAAGTAGCTTATTTAAATGAACTGAATAGTACAAAAAGTAAATCTGTTGAAGTTTTAGAGCTTTGGTTACAAAACGAAATTAATGAGAATGATTTTGAAAATGTATTGATTTCTTTTACTCCTGAAGGAAATGAAAATACTTGGACTAAAGTAGAGGCATATACTTTAACAAAAGAATTAGTATACTTAGATCCTAAAGAGGCTCCAAAACAACCTGTAATTGTAATAGAAAATAGTGGTTTTGAAGCTTTGAAACTTGAAGTGGAAAAAATGAATGAAATTTTAAGAAAAGAAGGTCTTCAAAATGAACGTTTTACTAAAACTAAATTAGATAAAGGATACACTCCAGCAAACAAAGCGAATTTAGAAACTACTAAACTTGAGCGTATTGTTTTAGATGACGATCAAGAGCCTTGGATTAGTGGTGCTGCTGAAATTTATGCTATTACTTCTGGAATTAAAGACAATAATAATACTCCTGAAATAAAAATTATTCCAATGTATTATTTAGATTATAAGGATGAAGTGTACTACCCTAATCAAATTTTATTATTCTGGGACGATTATCAATATCAAGCTGCAAACATTCAATTATTTGAAAAAGATAGCGGTGAAAACTATCAAGAATTAACACAAGCTATTGTATCTGGAGTATTCCAAATTATCGGAATCTTTACTGCTCAACCATGGGTAAATGTTTTAGGACAAGTGGCTGGTGCTATTATTCAAGCAATGCCTAGTGGTACTTTTACAAACGATGACGATTATGTAGACTCTTTTTATACTATTGAAAAGAATAAGACATATACAAACTACAAAGGAGCTGCAAGAAATGCTACAGTAACATTAAAACCTTTCACGGTTTTAGCGAATTAATATAATTTTAGCTTTTAATAACCCTTTTTCAAAAGTGATCAACTTTTGAAAAAGGGTTTTATTTTGTTTATGTCAATACTTTAGTGGCTATCATTACTATCGCAATTATAATACCTAACAACAACATGAATACGAGCATTGTTAGTAAAAACAATAGTAAAAAACGTAATAGTTTTAATATTGCTTTGCCAAAAGAATGTTTATATATTTTACTGAATACCAACAAGTAGTAAATCATAAAAATAAAAGTTGTAGAATAATAAATTTTAGGATGAATTAATACTGCTAAAATTAAAACTGTTATTGAAAAGTACATTGAAGTTCCATATAAGTACGCGTTCATAACAATATGCTCTCCATAATTATAGGGTTTCTTATAAGTTAATTTACTAATAAATGCAAAGAGTGGTATAAAAAGAAGTACAATTATATTAAAATATTTAAGCATAAAGTCATTGTACTTTAATACCATTACTGCTGTTTCTTTTCGTCTTGTTAAATCTTTAAATTCAGCATCAGAAATTGTCCCCTTTATTTTGGTTAAATCCTTTTTAGACAATTCTACTTGTTCTTTATTTATTGCGTATAAAATATTATCAAAATCTTTTTTAAAAATATTAATCACAGCTAAAAACAAAGCGGTTCCAATAAGTAAATGAGAAAAAGGATTGATGTATTTTTTTCTAGTACCACCAACATATTCAGTTAACACTTCTTGAGGTTTTGTAAACATTTTCTTCAATGTTCTCCAATATAAGCTATCCCACCCCAAGCTTGCTAAAAGTTCTCTTAATAAAAACTTAGTTGTAATTCTCTCTTTAATAACTTTAGCTCCACAATTTTCACAGAAAAGATCATCATCTTCTAATGCATGATCACAATTTTTACAATTCATTTTTAATATTTTATGTTAGTTTGATTGTGGTAAATATAAAAAAATGAATATTTCTATTAAATTTATAAACTAAAAAATCAAAAAAGCCTTGTAATTCATAATAAATCACAAGGCTTTTTACGATAAAGATAACTATATCTTAAATTTTTATTTTAATTATCTGAGACTTCTTTTTTCTTTTACCCAAAAGAGTTACTTCATTGTTATTAGCATCAACGTTTCCATTGTTAACCTTGTAATAAACTTCAGAGTCTTTTTTATCTATTAGTTTCTTGTAGTCAAACTTTCCATTTCCTGAAATAGAAACCACATAAAGGTTTGATTTTTTTGCAGATGTTTGCTTAAAAGAAATTCTATCATCTCTTAATTTCTTAATCTTATCAGAACAATTGATAAACAAATATGTAGTCTCTCCAACAGTTATTGGAGTAAACGAACTATTATCTACTCCTGTTTGTTTTTTCATAATGTTTCTAGCCCACTTTAAACTTCCTTCGCTATCAATTCTTAAAGATATCAAATCATCAAAATGATGAACTGTTGTTGTCACCATTCCTCCATTTCCACTCATATAAGTATGTGTAGAAATGTAATCTTCTTCAGCATTTATTACAATATCTCCATTTGCTAAAGCTTGCACACTTTTAAAAACAATATTTGTAATTCCTTTTTTGCTTTTTCTCTTTTTCTTTCTTTCATTACTTCCATATTTATCAAATAAAAACTCCTCAGAAAAAGGATTCAGTTTTTTATTGTTTATTTCTAAAGAACTTGGATTCAATTTGTAAACAATTACTCCATTGTATTTATGTTCTTTTTTATTTCCATAAAACCCAACGCATGACAACTGATCGTTAGTTCTTATTAACGATAATGAACCTATTGATTTTTCTGGTTCTTTAAAACTGAAACTTTTCTCTTCATTTTTATTAATTTTAGTCAATTCAAAATGGTAATTCGCTTTTCCTTTTTTACGCTCTTTTCTTGAACTATTTTCATATGACTTCCCTAAAAAATAAACAGATCCATCATTATCATCTACTTCAATTGTATGATAATCGAAATACTTATCTTTTATATCCTTTTTAATGAATTTATCGTACACAAGTTCAAAATCATCATTAAAAACAAAAACTTTATGAGTCTCTTGTTTTTTATCTTTAAAGTCAAAATTAATTGCAAAAAACTTTTGATTTCCAGACATTACAACTTCTCCTAAATGATTTCTATCCATTTGATTGAATCCATTATCAAAGTAAAGAGGAAAAATCATAAATCCGAAATAGTTTTTTACATTGTCTTCTGAAACTGACAACAACTCTTTAGATGTAAAGTTAAATTCATCTAATCCACTCTTTTTTACAGTATAGATTAAACTTTTTTCTTTAGATGATTGTTCAAATTCTATTAAATTTAACTGACCATCTTTTACAAAAGCCTCCTCTATTCTGTTCTTTTTAACTTCATAGTTAAACTCATTTTTCAGCTTTAAATCTTTATCGAAATGTTGAATGTAATATCCTTTTATCTTTTTAAAAGGAAAACCTCCTAAATACTTCCTAATTGTTATTACTCCTCCCGCTCCGTCATCTAAAGAATATGCTAAAAAACTATGCTTCTTTTTGTCTTTAAAAATCTCACTCTTAGTTATTTTAAATTCCTGGGCATAAATAAGTGAAGTTAACAATAGCAACAGCAATGTTATTTTTTTCATAATAATTGATTTTTTGTTTAGTAGCCGACAAAAATACGAAATTGAAAGAAAATAGCTTAACTTTGCAAAATATGAGATTAAGACGACTTTCTGATTGGTTACCAACAACTAAAAAAGAAGTAAAATTGAGAGGTTGGGATGAGCTAGATGTAATTTTATTTAGTGGTGATGCATATGTTGATCACCCTTCTTTTGGACCTGCGGTAATTGGTCGTATTTTAGAAAGTTACGGCTTAAAAGTAGCCATTGTACCGCAACCTAGTGTACATGATAATTTACAAGATTTTACAAAGTTAGGTACCCCTAGATTATTTTTTGCTGTAACTGGTGGATGTATGGATCCAATGGTGAGTAATTATACTGCTAGTAAAAAGAGACGTGATAAAGATGCTTATACTCCTAATGGTGATATTGGTTTCCGTCCAGATTATGCTACTTCAGTTTATTCAAAAATTTTAAAAGAAAAGTTTCCTGATGTTCCAGTACTTATCGGTGGTATTGAAGCTTCTTTAAGAAGAGTTACGCATTATGATTATTGGTCTGATAAACTAATGCCTTCTATTTTAGAGACTTCTAAAGCTGATATGTTAGTGTATGGAATGGGAGAACAGCCACTAAGAGAAATTGTTGAATTGTTACAAAAAGGAGTTCCTTTTGCGAGTTTACGTACTATTAAACAAACCGCTTTTTTAGTTCAACCTGATGAAAAGACTCCAAAAAACAAAAATTGGGAAGATGTTGAAATTGCTTCTCATCAAGCTTGTTTAAAAGACAAAAAAACATTTGCTTCTAATTTTAAAATTATTGAGCAAGAGTCTAATAAATTAATGGCTCGTAGAATATTTCAGAAAATTGATGATCAATTATTAGTCATCAATCCGCCTTTTCCAACCATGACAGAAAAGGAAATTGATGCTTCTTTTGATTTGCCATACACAAGATTACCACATCCAAAATACAACAAAAGAGGACCAATTCCTGCTTTTGAAATGATTAAGTTTTCTATAAACATTCATAGAGGTTGTTTTGGTGGATGTAGTTTTTGTACGATTTCTGCGCACCAAGGAAAATTTATTGCAAGTCGTAGCCAAGAATCTGTATTGAAAGAAGTAGATAAGGTTACCAAAATGGATGACTTCAAAGGTTATTTATCTGATATTGGAGGACCTTCTGCTAATATGTATAAAATGAAAGGAAAAATACAATCGATTTGTGACAAATGCGTTGCTCCTTCTTGTATTTCTCCTGTTATTTGTAGTAATTTAGATACTTCTCACAAACCTTTAACAGAGCTTTATAAGGCTGTTGATTCACATCCGAAAGTAAAAAAATCATTTATTGGTAGTGGTATTCGACACGATATGTTGGTTCCTGAATTTAATAAAAATGCTGATCCTAAAGAACTAGATGCATATACTGAAGAAGTAATGACGAATCATGTTTCTGGGCGATTAAAAGTAGCACCTGAACATACTTCTGATCCTGTTTTAAAATTAATGCGTAAACCTTCTTTTAAGTATTTTCATATGTTTAAAGATCGTTTTGATCGTATTAACATCAAGAAAAGACTGAACCTTCAGTTAATTCCTTATTTCATTTCTAGTCACCCAGCTTGTGAAGCTGAAGACATGGCTAATTTAGCAGCCGAAACAAAAGATATGGGATTTCAACTAGAACAAGTTCAAGGGTTCACTCCTACTCCTATGACAGTAGCCACAGTAATTTATTACAGTGGGTATCATCCATATACTTTAAAACCTACTAAAACTCCTAAAACCAAACAAGAAAAGTTAGATCAACATAAATTTTTCTTTTGGTACAAGAAAGAAAACAGAAAATGGATTAAAGATAAGTTGACTTCTGTAGGACGTACTGATTTACTTAAAAAATTATTGCCAGAAGATAAATCTTGGCGAAAAAATAAACCTGGAAAAACTCGAAATACTTTTGATGATGCTATTGCAAATCCGAAGAAAAAAGAATCCAGAAGAAAAAACAAAGGGTTTAAGGGAAAAAGAAGACGCTAAGAACCTCTTCAAAAAACCCATTATAAATATCTAATTCAAAAGATCGTATATACTTTTTTTAAGCATTATATATTCATTTCAGTGCAAATGATGAATATATAATGCTTTTTTAATTATCTCTCTATATTTTAGTAAAGTAAACAAAAAGCACAACATCTTTTTTAACTGATCTTAAAATAATCCCTTAAAATTAATATCTGCAAAACAAAAAGGTGTTGTCTTGTTTTTATATAGTTGAAGATCATGATGAAAAACCTATTCCTTTTATCATTAGTTTAAATGGCAGGTATTTCCAGCCCCAAAAAGAAATCAATTTGTCATTAGGAAAACATTCTTTTTACTATTCTTCTTTCTGAAATTAGTCATAACTGTAAAGGATTATCATTTGTTAAAATCAGTACCTAAAAACAAAGTAGGACTTTCAAAGTTTTCTCTATTTAAATCTGATTTACTTATTTTTATTGACTGAAAGTTTCTACTCTAAAATAAAAAACAGTAGGAAATCATAACGGAAATCACCAAAACTTTTAGTCATGCTGTGGCAAATCTTGAAAAGAAATAAGAAAGAAACAAAAGCTATAACTATAAAAAAAGAAAGAGGGAATAGCATTAAAAGTACTATCAAGCCTTTTTTAATCTTTTTCATTCTTTTTATGCTGTCTGTTCTAGCATTTTTAAGTATCAATCTTTTTCGCCATGAAGAAATAGCTATTTTTTTAAGAGGTTTTATGGTGTTTGTTATTTTTGGAATTTACAAGTTTATTTCTTCAGCAAGCTTTTTTGAAGTGAACGAGGAAGGCATAAAAAAGGGACGATTGTTTTATACTTACGATGAAATTTTACGTGTAGACTTGTATGCTATGATAAAAGGAAGATTCTTTTTGCTATCAATGCCCGAAGAAGGGATCATCATATATTTAAAGAATGGAAAAACAATTTCTTTTAAAGAAAATTATAATACCAATTTTTGGAAAATTCGTTGGTTTTTAGATCAAAAATTTCATCAAGGCAAAGATGTTTCAGATTTTTCGCTACAAACAGACTATCAACATATTGAAGCTACACATAAAAGTCTTCCAATACCTATTTCAGCTAAAATAATACGTGTTTTATTAATAATTTCAATAACTGTTTTTGTTATTTCTTTAATTGACCTAGCGTTTTTCGGCTTTTTAAAGGTACCAGAATTCATTTTACTATCTCTACTAAGTTCTTTTTTACTACTTATTACTTCATCAAATAGTGCTTATTTTGAAAGAACTGATGAACATTTAATTATCAAAAGTGTATATCTTCCTTTTAAAAAAGTTATCCCTATAAATCATATAAATAGTATCACTAAAAAGTACGAAAACAAAACTATTCTTTTTGAAATTCACACTATATATCACAAGAAAATTAAAGTTAGTATGATGAATTCTAAGATGAAAAGAGAAGAAGATTCTATTAATAAAATCAAAGAGTTAAATATTGCTTTTCATAATTTTACTTAAAAATTAGTGTAACAAAAAGCGACTTTAATTTTTAAAACTAAAGTCGCTTTTTGATAATTTATAAATTTGCTGATATAATTTATTATTTACTTTAACTGTAAATCAACTACTAAATCAAATTCATCATAAATAGCTTTGTCTTTTAATCCGTCAAAAAAACTAGCTGAACCATATTTGATATCATACTTAGTTCTATCTACCTTTAAATTTGCAGTTGCTTTACTTCCGTATACAGAAATAGTAAAAGCTACTTCATGAGTTTTTCCTTTAATTGTTAAATCTCCTTTAACCTTGTATGCATTTTTTCCTGTTGATTTTACTTTTGTAAATACAATCTTTGAGGTATTGTGTTTATCAACTCCAAAAAAATCACCCGACTTTAAATGTCCATCTAACTTATTTTTATATTCTCCAGATAAGTCTAAAGTTCCAATTGAAGTCATATCAATAGTTACAGAACCTCCTGTCAATTTATCTCCATCAAAAAGTAGATCTCCTGATTTAATTTTCACTTCTCCGAAATGAGAACCTGCAACTTTGTATGCTTTCCAAGTTACTTTGCTATTAGCAGCATCTATTTCTCTTTTAATTTCTTTAATAGAAGTAAAAGAAAATGCTGTAAATGCTACTAATAAAATACCTATACTATTTCTGATTATTTTTTTCATCTTGTTAAATTAAAAATTAGTGATACAAATTTCTATAACTTAACAATTGTAAAAAATGAACTAGTTTACAAAAGGAAGTTAAACTAGTTTAACTTTTCTTTTGTACTGATGAAACAATCAAAAACTACTCTTTAGCTATTTGCCTTTTTATCTTACTTAAAAATTCTTTAGTAATTCCTAAATATGAAGCAACCATATATTGTGGTACTCTTTTTTCTAATTCCGGATAACTTTGTTTAAAGATCAAATATCTTTCTTTTGCTGTTTTACTGAAACCTCTTACAATTCTTTTTCTTGAAGATACTAAAGCTCTCTGTGTAATGATTCTAAAAAAACGCTCTAACTTCGGAATTTCAGTATACAAATCTTCTATAATGGATTTTTCTATCTGAATTACATCTGTATTCTCTACACATTGCACACTATAATCAGCTGGTGTTTCTGTAATAAAACTTCCCATATCTGCGCTCCACCAATCTTCTATAGAGAATAAAATAATGTGCTCTTGCCCATCATTCGTTAAATGAAAAGTTTTTGTACATCCTTTTATGATAAAGTTTATATGCTTACACACATCTCCTTGCTGAACAATATATTGGTCTTTTAGATATTTTCTATATTTTGTTTTTTCTAAAAGTATTTCTTCCTCTTTTGAAGTTAATGATACAATATTATTTATGTGTGAAATAAACGGATGTATTTCCATGAAATTTGTTAGTTCTTGTTGGACACAATATATTTAAATTTCAATATACAATTTATCTATTTATATAAGTTTTTTTCACCAACTCACCCTCATAAAAAAAGAGCAAACATAAAGTTCACTCTTAATTATTTTTTCTAATATTTCAATCTAAATTATAACATCTTTAATAAATGTTCAGCTACAAGTTCAGATGAAGCCGGATTTTGCCCTGTAATTAAGTTTCCATCTTCTACAGCGTACGGATGCCAATCTTCCGACTTTGAATAAGTCCCTCCATTTTCTTGTAACATATTTTCAACTAAAAAAGGAACAATTTCTGTAAGCTGTACAGCATCTTCTTCTGTGTTACTAAACCCTGTTACATTTTTTCCTTTTACAATGTATTCTCCTTCAACCTTTGTGTTTTTCAGTACTGCTGGTGCATGACAAACTGCTGCTACTGGCTTATTGTTTGTATAAAAACGCTCTATTAAATTAATTGAATTTTTATCTTCAGCTAAATCCCATAAAGGACCATGTCCTCCTGGATAAAAAACAGCATCATAATCAGCTTCATTTACACTTTCTAATGTATGTGTATTGGCTAACTTCTCTTGAAGTGCTTTATCTTCATTAAATCTTTCTGTAGCTGGAGTTTGAAAATCTGGTAATTCACTACTAGGATCAATTGGAGGCTGACCTCCTTTTGGAGATGCTAATGTTACATCTACATTATTATCAGCTAAATAATAGTATGGAGAAGCAAATTCTTCAACCCAAAAACCTGTTTTCTTATCAGTGTTTCCTAATTTATCGTGACTTGTTAATACAAATAAAACTTTTTTCATAATTATTAAGGTATGTTATTATAATTCGAAATTACTTCGAGTTCTATTTATAAAAAATGATGTATGATAAGAAAATTAATTAACTGCTATTTCTTTACGTATTCTACTTAAACTCTCCGTAGTAATACCTAAATAAGAAGCTATATGATAGTTTTTTATATTCTTTTCTATAAGCGGGTAGGTTTCTAAAAAAAGTAAATAACGTTCTTTTGCTGTTTGCGTTAAATTTCCAAGGATTCTTAACTCTTGTCTCACAAATGCTTTTTCTATTTTTTTTCTGAAAAAACGCTCTATTTGCGGAACTTTATTGTAAATTTCTTCTAAGTCATCTTTCTTTATTCTAAGCAATAATGCTTCTTTTATACACTCTATATTAAAAACTGTTTTTCTATTTCCAAAATAAGCAATGTAGTCACTAATCCACCAATCTTCAATAGCAAACTGAATGGTGTGTTCTTTTCCTGATTCGTCAATAAAATAAGTTCTTAAACAACCTTTAACCACATAATACTGGTATTGAATTGTTTCGTTATGCCTTACTAGTAAATCATTTTTTTGAACTGTTATTTCTTGAAATTTTTGAAGAATCAATCCTTCTTCTACATTAGACAGCTCTACTCCATTAAATAAAGCTGTTATCTTATTAATATCGGTGATATTTGTTTTAATTATTTCTACTTTTTAATTACAGACCCTACAATCTTTTCGGTCTTTCAATTCACCTACTAATTTACCTTTTTTATTAAAAGTATACCCACAACAATCTATAAAACCTTGAGCAATCATTTTTCGTGCTCTTTGTATTTGTGATTTTACTGTTGACAATGGTAAATTTAACTGTTCTGCAATGTCTTGTTGTTTAACACCTCTTATATCTGACAAAAACAACGGAGTTCTATATTTTAATGGTAAGTTTTTTATAATTCCTCCCAAACAATCTTTTTCTGTGTGTACTGGAATTTCTTCTACTTCTCCTTCTGTTTTAAATTCTAAAATTTCAACAGTCTTTTTATTTTTTTTGAAAGAATCTATAATCTTATTTCTAGCAATAGCATACACCCAAGATTTTAACTTTGCAGTATCTTTTAAATCTTCAAGTTTTGTGTGTATTGTAATAAAAACATCCTGTAACAAGTCATCAGTAGTCATTTCGTCTTTAACTTTACTAAAAATGAATTGTTTTAAATCTTTATGATAAGTAACCCAAACTTCTTTTGTGGTCATAACTATTTATGTGAATCTATACTTTACAAATTAGTCAATCAAGACTTTTCAAACAGTATTTATTTCAAACTACCATTTGAAAAGCGCTTGTTGACCTTTTTCATTTTAAAAGTTACTGAAAATTATTCAGTTTAATAACCTATAAAATTGTTTTGTTAACAATTACAGTTGTTGCAAGTACAGTTTTCACAAGTGCAATTAGCACAACTTCCTGTTTTGCATCCTTCACATGTACATGTGCATTCTCCTTTATAGTTCATATTACTTTATTTTAATATTCTATAAGTAGACTTTAGAAGAATAAAAAAGATGCATTTTTATTTAAATTTATTTTTTAGAAGCTTTAGGTTGCAAAATATCTTCAAAATATTTTTTCCATTTTCCGTCTACAAGCTTCTCTCCATACTCATGAAACTCTCCTTTAGCTGTTCTTGTAAAAGTTAATCGTCCTGATGCGTTAAAATAAACTAAAAAACGATCTCCTTCTATCCTGCCCTCATATCCTTTTTTGTTTCCTTCTTTTGAAAACGGATAATAATAATACTTTTTATCCTTAGTACTGTAACTAATTATAGTATGCAAAGCAATCCAAGGAGATTTAACATCTAATGATATTAAATTTCCATCCATTATATACTGAACGTTTTCAACTACAGCAACTTCTTTAGTTTCATTGTTATCATTGTAAGAAATAGATTTACCTTCCCAATTTCCTATGATAAATGATAACTTTTTTAAAGCTTCTTTCTCGGTAGTTTGACTGTATAAATTTGTAAAAGCAAACAATAGAACAAGGTGTATTCTTAAAAATTTCATGAGCTTGGACTATTTATTTTACTTCTAGTAATTTAATATCAAAAACTAAAACAGCTCCTCCAGGTATAGAACCTCTTCCATTATTTCCGTATCCTAATCTCGATGGAACTAATAACACTCCGCTACCACCTTCTTTAAAGTAAGTGATTCCTTCTGTCCAACCCGCAATCACTTGCTGCAAATTAAACTCAATACCACTTGCACTTTCATCAAATACTTTTCCGTCTAAAAAATATCCTTTGTAAGCTACTTTTACATTTGAATTAACCGAAGGATTGGCACCTGTTCCTTCAGTATTTACTATATAGTATAAACCTGAACTACTCTTTTTTGCATTCAAGTTATTATCTGCTAAATATTTAACAATGTCTGCTTCATTTTGAGCATCAAAATTTACGTCATCTTCTGAACTACATGAAAAAAATAACGCTAGACAAAATAAATACACATACGTTTTCATTGAAATGATTTTAATTATTATTACTTGATTTAATTTACTTTTTCACCATTACTAAAAGTTTCTAATACTTTTGTTGATGGTACTTTATCAATATCAATTTGCATGATATCTTGATTCAAAATTACAAAATCTGCTGCTTTTCCAACTTCAATACTTCCTTTATCATTTTCTTCAAAATTTGCATAAGCATTCCAAATGGTCATTCCTTTAATTGTTTCTTCTCTAGTTAAAGCGTTTTCCATTTGATAACCTTCTTTCGGATAGTTATTTAAGTCTTTACGTGCAACAGCTGCATAAAATGTTAAAAAAGGATTTACTTTTTCTACTGGATAATCGGTACCCAAAGCTACTTTTCCGTACACGTTTAGTAGTTTTTTAAAAGCATATCCACCTTTTATTCTTTTTTCACCTACTCTATCTGTAGCCCAATACATATCTGAAGTAGCATGTGTTGGCTGAATAGATGGTACAATATTTTCGAACATATTAAAATCTTGTTCATCTACAATTTGTGCATGCTCTATTCTCCAACGTCTATCTTTTTGACCTTTTAAAACTTTATGATAGGTTTTTAACATTAAATAATTTGTAGAATCTCCAATTGCATGAGTATTCATTTGATACGTTGAACTTGCTATTTGCGCTGCAATTTCTTCATAACGTTTAGGAGGATAAATTAAGGCTCCAAAATGATTATGACGATCACTGTATGGTTCTTTAAGGGCTGCTCCTCTAGATCCTAAAGCACCATCTCCATAAACTTTGAAAGAGCGTACATGTAATCTATCTGTTTTAATAATTCCCTTTTTAATGTAATAATCTAAATTTTCTTGAGTTGCAGAAACCATTGCATAAATTTTCATTTTTAGCTCTCCTGTTTTTTGTAAACTATCTATCAACTCAATTACTGGTTTGTCTAATCCTGCATCAGAAACAGTTGTTAATCCATATGAGAAATTAATCTTTTCAGCATCTTTTAAAGCCTGTATTTGTTCTCTTTTGGTAGGCGCAGGAATTTTCACAAAATCCATGGCGTTATCAATTAATACACCCGTTAATTTTCCATCTTTTTTAATAAACTCTCCTCCTTCAGTTTCAGAAGCATCTGTAATTCCTGAAATATCCATTGCTTTTTGATTTACTAAAGCAGCGTGCCCATCTACTCTTGTTATTGACACTGGTGTATTCGGAAAAATACTATCTAATTTTTCTTTCGTAGGAAATTCTTTGACTTCCCAATCGTTTTGATCCCAACCTCTACCTGTAATAAAAGTGGTGCTTTTTTCTTTCTGAAAATCGATTAATTTTTGCAACACTTCTTCATAACTCTTTGTACCCATTAAGTCTACTTTTTGTTGCTGAATTCCTAAGTTAAAAAAATGACAATGTCCATCAATTAATCCCGGATATACCGATTGTCCTTTTACATCAATAATTTTTTCTGATGTATATTTCTCTAGAATTTCTTGATTATTTCCTATGGCAATAAACTTTCCGTCTTTTACAGCAAAACTCTCTGCCATATCAAAAGCATCATTTACTGTATATACTTTTCCGTTTATTACTAATGCATCTACTTTTTCTTTTGTTTGACAAGCATATGTCAAGAATCCTAATACAGATAATAGAATTATATTTTTCATTTAAGTTAATTTAGTTTTTTAAATAAGAAGTATCCCCATGCAATTAAAACAAACTGAATAACAAGCCTGATGTAGGCTCCTTTTGTTGTTTTCATTGCTGGTTTTTCTCTCGTAATATCCCAAATATGTAATGGTAAAAATGCAACCATAAGCAAAGCCATTCCTAAAGCTGCGTATTTCTGATAACTTGGAATACACAATCCTATTCCTATAATTATTTCTATTACCCCAGAAACATAAGTCACAAAAAGCTTTGGAAAAAAAGCTGGTATGATTGGATAATAAAATTTTGGCTTATAAAAATGATGAAATCCAATAGCTACAAACATAGCAGCCATAAGAAACCTTGAATACAAAAATATTGTTTCCATGTTATGGTTTTACCTCTTCGTTTGTATATAAGTAACGATCCATTAGATATACTAAACTTGCCATAGAAGCACTTCCTAACTCTAATTCTCTTTTATTTACTTTATCAAACGTATCTGTTGATGTGTGGTGATAATCAAAATAACGTTGACTATCTGGTCTGTATCCTACTAAAGTTACATGATCATCTTTTAAAGGTGAAATGTCTGCTCCACTTCCTCCTTTGATTAAATCATGTAATCCATAAGGCGCTAACAATTTCTTCCAACTTTTTACCAACTTGGTGTTTTTACCATTCGCATCAATAGAAAAACCTCTAGGTGTGTGTCCACCAGCATCGCTTTCTAAACCTGCAACATGAATTTCGTTATTTAATTTTGCTAACTCAGCATATTTTTTAGCTCCGCGAGTCCCATTTTCTTCATTCATAAAAAATACAATACGAATAGTATTTTTAGGTTTTATATTGTTCTTTTTGAATAAATATGCTACTTCTAAAGATTGTACCACACCTGTTCCATCGTCATGTGCTCCTTCCCCTAAATCCCAAGAATCTAAATGACCTCCAACTACGATAATCTTTTCTGGATTTTTAGTACCTTTTATCTCTCCTACTACATTGTGTGATGGTGCATCTGGTAATGTTTTGCAACTTTGCTTAAAGTAAAATTGTAAATTCGGATTTACTTTTAAATCGGCACTTAAATTTTCCGCAGCTTTACTACTTATTGCCGCTGCAGGTATGTATTGTTCTTTTGGAATATCTCCATATCCCATAGAACCTGTATGTGGATAATCATTAATTCCGTTGGTCATAGAACGAACAATTACTCCTTTTGCTCCAAACTGACCAGAAACTCTTGCTCCTGAAAAACGTTGTCCAACACAACCTCCGTAGGCTTGGAATGTATTGATTAATGTTTCATCAAAAGCCCCATTAAAAAACACTATTTTGTCTTTAAGTTTATCTCCTAAAGCTTCTGCTTCTTTTATACTTTTCACTTCTATTACTTCACCCGTAATTCCGTTTTCTGGCGTAGCTACAGAAAAACCTAAAGCACAAATTGCTACTTGCTTTTGTTCTCCATTAACTGTATAATACGCTTCTTCTTTTTCTCCACGTACCCAATGTGGAACCATTACAGGTTGCAGCCACACAGAATCTAGTCCTACATCTTTCATTAACTTTTCTCCCCAAATAACAGCTTTAGCCGCTTCTGGTGATCCAGATAAACGACCTCCAATATTTTGCGTTAAATCTCTTAACCATTCGTAAGATTTTCCTTCTGTTAAAGCAGCATTAAATAAATGTTTTATATTGGTACTGTCTTTCCTTTCTTCGGATGATAATCCGTTATTAATAGACTTTGGTTCTTTTTTATTTCCGCAAGAAAATAAAACTATAGAACAGCTTAAAAGTGCTAGTAGTTTATTCATTTTAAAGTTTAATGGTTTAATTGAGTTAAAATTACAATTTTTTATTTTGCTGTAATGAACTTTGAAATTTTCACACAGTTTTCTTTTTAATGTTTTATTTAAAATAACATTCTAACAAATTTAACTTTGGAACATTTAAAAAGGCATAGAGATTTGAAATCTCTATGCCTTTTTAATAATGACTATTTTTATATTTTAAGATATGCTACACATCAACTACAGATAAGTTTTGTGGCATCAGTTTTTCAAAATATTGTAAATACATTTCAGCTATTTCTGACATTGGTAAAGACGCTGCCGCTTTATAATTTGCTTTTGCCAATGATAATCGATACACATCATCTGTAATTATTTTCTCTATTGCTTTTGCTAATGAACTCACATCATCTGGCATAAAAAACTCACCTCTGTATCCTTCATCTTGAATTAAATCTGTTAAATCTCCTAAATTAGGCATCACTACCGCTTTACCATAACTCCCTGCCTGATGTAAAACTCCTGAACTTCCTGTTGTAGAAGTGTACGGAAAAACAACAACTGTACTTTCTCCGAAAATTACAGGTACATCCTCTTCTTCTACATACCCAGTAAAACGAAGACCTTTTACATGTTTGTACTTTTCTTTCATTTCATCTAAATAACCTGGAGTATTAGGACTATCAGTTCCTGCAATAACTATTGCTAAATCCTCTGAAGAAGTTTTTCTAATTTCTTCTACTGCTTCAATCATTACTTCTACTCTTTTGTAAGTACCAAACTTACCAAAAGCCATTATTTGTTTTGGTCCTGCTGGTAATGAAAAATCAGGCTCTGGTGGCATTTCGAAAGTTCCATGAGGAATTAAAACAACTTTATCTGTTTTATATTTTTCACGAAGTGTATTCACAAATTTCTGAATGGTAACAGCAACATAATCTGCTTTCAGTAAAAAACGAGTTAACACCGTCCCTATAAATCCGTAAGTTTTTTGTAGTAATTTATTTTTTGTAAATCCAGCACTATTTAAATCTACCTGCTCTAAAATATTATGCAATAAAACAATTGTAGGTATTTTTTTTAGTTTGCATAAATAAGGTAACATTAATCCTAAAGCAGCCGGAACTTTTTTATCTCCAAATTTTAAAAACTGTAAATTAAATAATACAGCATCTGGCTTCGTTGCATTTAAGGCTTTGTTTAAAGTAATTATATTTTTATAGCTGTTGAACTTCCAACAGTTTTTAACAGTAATCTTGCACCCATCCTCTTCAAAATGTACATCTTCTGCTGAAGTATTTTCATCTACTAATAGAATAATTTCTTCAACTGCTTGTTTCATTCTGAATTGTTTCACTAAATGATATCCATATTCATTTAATGTTACTTTACTTGGGGGAAATGCGGTAACAATTGCTAATTTCATAAGGTCTATTTTGTATTTAACCTTAAATATAAGCTTATTCAACTAAAAATCAAAAACTTAAACTACCATAAATCAAAAAACTAATGATAAAATACAAGTATCTGTAGATCACCCTCTTTTTTGTGTCGAGTAAAAGAAGAAAAATAATTGAACTATTAATAATATAGACATTGCTATTATTTGCATAATAACTATTTGTTGTAAACTATCATGAAAAAAAACAATTAATAACACCTGCGTTAGTCCTAATACACCTGTTATAACCACTGGTATGTATTCATCTATTGATAAATAATAGTATGCGAATACATTAGATATAGCAAAGATTGAGGTTGCTAAAGCATATTGCCATAAAAGCGGTGCAATTTCTAAATATGCTTCTCCAAATAAAATACGTACTACTAACTCTGGAAATAAATAACTTGTTAAAACAATAGTTACTGATAATAAACTAATATATCCAACATATTTAAGTAGGACGTTTCCATGAGGAAGTCCTTCTTTTTCTTTATTCACTACAGCCGGTAATAATAACATTACAAACATCCATGCTATGAAATACACAACTCTACCTATTAGTGCTAATGATGCATATAAACCTGCTTGATAATTATCAAAATAATGTTTTACTAAAAGAATATCACTGTTATTGATAATAATTTGGGTACACTCATAAAATGCAGTTAGCAAGAAAAACTTAAACAAAAGTCCTCTGTGATAATCATTTAATGGCTGAATAACGGACTCATTTTTTAAGTTAAAAGGATATAAACTACACAAAAGAGAAATAAAGATTCCTGTAGCTATCAGCACTGAAGATTCGATCTTCAAGAAATAAAGTAACAGTAAGGTTATAATTAACCTACTAATCATTTCTGCTTGATAGGTTATTGACAGCTTTACAAATTGTTTTTTTCCTTGAAATGCTCCTCTATTCACACTCATCAAAAAATAAATAGGAACTCCAATACCAAAAATCACAAACATACTGGAGGTACTGGTATTAAATACACTTTGGAAAAAACCTGCGGATATTATTATGATGATTCCTAATAATATTCCGAAAAACAGAGATCTTTTAACAATAAAATTTAAAAGTGACTGAATTACGGAATCTTCAAAAAACACTACATATTTAGCGGTAACAAGCTGAAATGTCATCGCTAAAAAAGACAATACCAATAAAAAGGTGATTAAAATTGCAGCATCTGCAAACTCTTTGGGACCTAACAACCTACCAACTATTAAATTGTATAGGTAGTTACCTGCATTTACTATAAGCGCGCTTAACATAAATACTTGTTCGGAGGATAATTTTTTTCGTTTAAATAAATTCAATTTATTTACTATTTATACATTTTTAAAAGTCTGTATTCTTCACTACGTAATTTACACATTTTTTAAAAGCATCTGAAAATATTTTTAAAATAACTTATTTTAATTCAGTTTATAAAGGTATATTTAGGGTAATTGTTCTTTTATTAAATTTCATTTTTATATGAATAACCTCCGATATCATCTTTTTGTTTTTTTCACCTTTCTTTTTTCAACTATTGCCATTGCTCAAATTAAAATGGATAAAGGTTTTAAATTATTAGAAAACGGAAACTTTAAAAGTGCTCGTTCTTTCTTTAAAGATGTGCTTTCTAAAGAACCAAACAATAAAACCGCTAAAATATGTTATGGAAGAGCATTGGGTTTAACTGATAGTACTAAAGAAGCTACCGCTCTTTTTATAGAGCTTTTATCTGAGTATCCAAATGATTTTGAAATAAAATTAAATTATGCTGAATCTTTACTTTGGGGAAAGAACTTTAAGATTGCTAAAGAATACTACCAAAAACTTCTTAAAGAGAATCCAACAAGTTTTAATGCTCTTTTAGGATATGCCAACACACTATCTAACTTAAAAGAATATAAAGATGCTTTAGTGTATGTTAATAAAGCTCTTGAAGTATCTCCTGGAAATGGTAGTGCTTTAATTTCTAGGAAATACATTAGACTTGGGTATGCTAATCAACTTTCTAAAGAAAAACAAATAGAAAAAGCGCTAGCGCTATTAGAAGACAATTTAAAAGACTTTCCTTTAGACAAAGAAACTTTGCAACTTAAAGCCAATATTTTCCTTGCTGAAAAGGAATATGAAAAAGTGAAAGAAGTATATTCAGAAATGAATAATGCAAAAGATTCAAAAATCTATTCTTTAATAGGACTTTCGTTGGTATCGCATTTACAGAAAAAAGATAAGGATGCATTAAAAATAGCTAATAAAGCTTTAATAGAAATTGACTCAACAGGCAATGCTCCTTTAAAAGTTTTAGCCACAGAAAGATACGTTCAAGCTTTAATTTGGAATAAGAAATATGCTAAAGCTGAAAAAATAATAAAACAATTACATAATGAATACGATAATGAAAACTGGGTTCATTCTTTAGAAGCTACATTGAATACTTATAAAGGGGGCTTTAAAAAAAGTACCGTTTCTTATAATAAAATACTCGACAATGATAAAAAGTCATTTGATGGAAACTTAGGTATTACCAATGCTTATTTTGCTAACAATGATTTTGATAAAGCTTTTGATGCTTTAGAAACAACCTTAAAAGTATTTCCTACGCAGCCTGATGTATTAGCTACTCGAAAAAAGTTTCAACGTTATTTTTTCCCTTTTTTAGAGGAAAAAGCTAGTTATAGTTTTGATAATGGAAATAACACTTCATTTACTAGTAATACAAGTGTTAAATATCCTTTAAATAAAAAACTTACTATAAAAGGTAATTTTACTTATAGAAAAACGGAAAATACAGCAGCAAACACAGAAGCTTCTTTAAAAGGTTTTCAATTTGGAATTAATTATCAATTAATTCCAAATCTTAATTTTGAATCTAATCTGGGCTTCAATGCTGTTTCATCTATTGATCGAGATTATAATCAGTTTTCAATTTTAGCAAAATTAATCACCAAACCTTTTAGACTTCAAAATTTAGAGTTTGGTTTTCAAAGAAAATTAGAAGATTTTAATGTTGACCTTTTAGATAGAAAGCTTGTGAATGATCATTATTTTGTGAATTACAACATTAGTACTACTTTTAATTTAGGATGGTATAATCAATACTTTTTAACCAATTTAAGTGATGGAAATCAAAGAAACTTATTTTTCTCTTCACTGTATTATAACTTCCTTTCGGAACCTACTTTAAAAGGAGGTATAAATTATCAATACATAACATTCTCTATTCAAAACCCAACTATTTACTTTAGTCCAAGTTCTTTCAATAATTTTGAAATATTTTTAGAATTATTAAAAAACGAACAAACTACCAAAGTCAAAAACTGGTTTTATAGTGCCAATGCAGCTACAGGTATTCAAAAAATTGAAACTAATGATGGTCAATTTACTTATAGGTTAAATGCTAAATTAGGCTATAAATTTTCGGAAGACTTTTTAATGAACATCTTCGGCAATCATACGAATATTGCTTCTGCAACTGTGGCAGGTTTTACATTTACAGAAATTGGTATTAGGCTTAAATGGTACTTTAGTAATAGGTGTATTAAATAATCAAATTTAAATTTAGCGCATAAAAAAACCTTTTACGAATTGGGGTTGTAAAAGGCTTTCCAACATTTACTTAGATAAATCTAAAAACTCAATTCTTAAAATTGGGGAATTAAGAATGAATATATTATTGCATGTGTACAATGTACTTTTATGTGCTTATTTAACTCGCTGTTAAGCGGGGTACAAATATAGAATCATTTCTCGATTTTCAATCATAAATTTAGATATTATTAAACAGGTCTATCGATTAACTGCATTTAACTGTAGACGAATGCTTTACATAAATAAAAAAACTTTTAATTCATATAAAATAAAAACCCTTTTGCAATTGGGGTACAAAAGGGTTCCATTAATCAACCAAATAAATCTAAAAAAATTTCCTTTGTAGAAGTGGAAATTTCAAAAAATGAAAATTATTCGAGAGTACAATTAAGTACTCTCTTTATTTATAAAAAACTATATACTTAATCTCGTCTACATTTTAAAATTACAACTTACTCCTCAAGTATTCCTTAGTAAATCGATATTCGTTATTGTTTATATCGATTAACGACCTCAAATGTTAGATTAATGATATGATTGGTATTTAACTTAAAAAACTGACGTAAAAAAGAGAACCCTTTTACGAGCGTAAAAGGGTCCTTAATCAACCAAATAAATTTAAAAAACCTTCAATTATAAATAATTTCGGATTTAATAATGAAAAAACAAAAATCTTATAAATTGAATTGAATCAATTTAAAATCATTATGTGGTGTAAAAGTACGTATATATATGACTGATACTATTCTTTTTTCGACGTGAAACTAGTAAGTATTAGATAGAATGAATGATTCCTTCGATAAAACAATAGCATATCGATTAGCAAAAACACTAAATAACAACCTATTAACTACCTCTACAGGGTAATTAAATTTAACTGCTACGAAAAAAGTTTTAACAAAAAATTGACAGAAGCAAGAGTAGATTTCATAGCATTTTATACAATAAACATAAAATGTCTTGTAAAAAATTGTTTCTTTTTTCTTTTAAATGCAAATAAACACGGTCTGTAGCTGTAATATCAACTACTTTTAAAGTCTTCTATAAAGCTTTGTACTTCTTGTATTCTATATACAGCAGGAAATAAATCTTTTATTACATAATGAGATTCATAATCAATTTGAAGTCCTTTGCTTAAGTGTTGAAACCCATAATCTCTTTTATTGTGCACTATAAAAATACCACACAAACGATACTCTATTTCAGCAAACTCTCTGTAAGTTCTTCTTGCTTTCAATAAAATCTCTAAAGATTCTTCATAATCACCTAAAAATAACAATACATCAACTAATCCTAAATATACTTCGAGTTCATTATCTCCAATATTAATACACGTTTTGAAAGCTTTTATAGCTTCATCGTAAAAATTTAGGTGTATATTAATTTCAGCGTATTTTCTCCAATACAAAGGATTTGTATCATCAATTTGTAGCGCTTTATTAATGTAATAAATTGCTTTATGATAATTTTCAGCTTCACAATACAAGTTTGTCAGTAACAACCACCCTCTGTCTAATAAAGGATCCTCATATACTGCTTTTTTATAATATTCAATAGCTGTTCCTCTAGATTCTAATTTTTCATAACACTCACCTACTCTTATATAAACATAAGCTGTAGGATCATCTAATTCTAAAGTTATAAGGTAATTCTTTATCGCTTCTTCATAAGACGACAATTTCTCTAAGGTTTTAGCCTTTTCTAAATATCCACCTATAAAAGTTTCATCAATTAGTACAGCATATTCAAAAGCTTTTAGAGCTTCCTCGTAATTTTCTAATTCAAAATGTTGTTTTCCTAATTGATGCCAAGCAACTTCACTGTATGGATTTCTATCAATGTACTTGTTTAAAAAACTTATTGAAGCCTCATAATCTTCTTGCATTTCAAAACAATAAATAACGTTGTATAATGAAGAGTAATCTTCACAATCAACATCAATACATTTTGCAAAATTAAGTCTAGCGTTGTCGTAATCATTTAAGTATAAATACTCCATACCAATCATAGCCCATACATCCACAGGGTCTTCAACAAATTCTAACGATTTCGTTAAGATACCTATAGCTTCTGTATGCTTCTTATGTTTTGATAAAATAGTAGCCTTTTGTATAAAAACCTCGTCATTATTTGGTTCTATAGCCTCAATTTTATTTATCAAACTTATTGCCGACTCATACTTACCTTCAAAAATATATATTTCAACCCTAAGCAAGGTTAAAGCAATATTATTTGGGTGTTGTTCTAAGCCTAATTGAATAGCTTTTTTTGCCAAAGAATGCTTCCCTATATTTAAATAATGCTGTATAATACTTTCAAATTCAGTAGCATCAAAAAAATAAACATTATTTGTTTTTAACATTGACTCAAATTTTCCTAAAGACATATACTTGAAATTTGAATTACCATATAAATCTACTACATCAACGTTGTTATTACGCAGATTTATTTTTTATTTTTCAACAAAATAATTAACAAAAGTATTCCTAGTAAGACTGATTCTTTTTATTAATCTGATTTACATAATTATTTTTTATATTTGATGAAACGTCATTTAAGACACAAGTTAACTAATATTAAAAAATTATGAGCAAATTCGACGAAAAAGTAGAACTGTACAAAAACTTTATGAATAATAAAGGTATAAGTTTTGATGCAGATTTATTGACAGCCGTTACTAAAGGATTAGGTCCTTCTATTTACAAAAGAGACGCTGAAACTGTTTCAGGAACTGATGCAAAGGAACTTGAAACTGTTAAGAAGAACTTTTTAATTAAAAAATTAGGATTAGAGGATGGTCCTAAATTAGATGAGGCTATCTCTGAAGTTTTAGAGCAAATTGGTACTTCTGAAAGAAGTAAGTATCGTGCGGCAGTTTACTATCTTTTAACTAAAAAGTTTGGTAAAGAATCTGTTTACGGACTATAATTCGTAGTATATAAGAAAAAAGAAACCTCTTTTCATTGTGAAAAGAGGTTTTATATTTTTAAGAATCAATTTACTTTTTTATTTAAAAAAAGAATCTACAAATTCGTATTTATTAAATACCTGAAGATCATCTATTCCTTCTCCTACTCCAATATACTTTACAGGAATTTTAAATTGATCAGAAATACCAATTACCACTCCTCCTTTTGCTGTTCCGTCTAATTTAGTTACTGCTAATGAGGTTACTTCAGTAGCTTTTGTAAACTGTTTTGCTTGCTCAAAAGCATTTTGACCTGTTGAACCATCTAAAACTAATAATACGTCATGAGGAGCATCCCCTACAACTTTTTGCATCACTCTTTTTATTTTAGTTAACTCATTCATTAAGTTAACTTTGTTATGCAAACGTCCAGCAGTATCAACAATAATTACATCAGCTCCCTGATTTACACCAGACTGTAATGTATCAAAAGCAACAGAAGCAGGATCAGATCCCATTTCCTGTCTTACTATTGGCACATCAACTCTATCAGCCCAAACTTGTAATTGATCAATTGCAGCCGCTCTAAATGTGTCTGCTGCACCTAATACAACCTTCAATCCTTTCTTTTTAAACTGAGAAGCTAATTTACCTATTGTAGTTGTTTTTCCTACTCCATTCACTCCTACAACCATTAAAACATAAGGTTTTTTATTCTCAGGTATTACAAAATCTGTTTCGTTACCAACATTGGTTTCCGATAAAAGATTCGCAATCTCTTCTCTAAGTATAGCGTTTAACTCTTCAGTACCTAAATATTTATCTCTAGCAACTCTTTCTTCAATCCTATCAATAATTTTTAAAGTAGTATCAACTCCAACATCAGATGACACTAACACCTCTTCTAAATTATCTAAAACATCATCATCTACCTTTGATTTACCTGCAACAGCTTTTGAAAGCTTAGAAAAAAAGCTTTGCTTAGATTTCTCTAATCCTTTATCTAAGGTTTCTTTTTTCTCTTTTGAAAATATGTTTTTGAAAAAACTCATAGTTATTATTATGTTCGATTAGTTGAGTGTTAAAAATTATACCAGTTTTAAAATACGGTCAAATTGTCACTAAAACACCAATTTCAAATATATTTTCTGGTAATTTTTACTCAAAAATGGAGTTTTTTGAAAAAATTACATGAAATAAAAACACATTTAAAAACAGGTTTAACCCAATTTAAAATATATAACACTCAAAAATACAGTTTTAAATATAAAAAAAGCTACTTTCAAAAAAATGAAAGTAGCTTTCTTTTAAACTGTATACAAGAATTACTTTTTAGCTAAAAAGTCTTTTACTTGTGTAGGATCCATAATAGACTCAACAAATGTATAAGCACCACTCTTAGGAGACTTTACCATTTTGATAGCCTTAGTTAATCTTTTTGAACCTGTTTGTAACGTTGCTACTGATTTCTTTGCCATGACCTACTTATTTTATTTCTTTATGAACTGTCATCTTCTTTAAGATTGGATTAAATTTCTTTAATTCCATTCTATCAGGAGTATTCTTTTTATTCTTTGTTGTGATGTAACGAGAAGTTCCAGGCTGCCCAGAAGCTTTATGCTCAGTACACTCTAATATAACTTGAACTCTGTTCCCTTTTTTTGCCATCTCTAAAAATTTTTATGCGGTAAAATTACTTTGTTAAGAAACCTTTTTCTCTAGCCTCTTTGATAACGGCAGTAATTCCTTTTTTATTAATATTTTTTAATGCAGAAGCAGATACTTTTAACTTTACCCATTTATCTTCTTCTGGAATATAGAAACGCTTAGTCATTAAATTAGCGTTGAATTTTCTTTTAGTCCTGTTTAAAGCGTGAGATACATTGTTACCTACCATCGCTTTTTTTCCTGTTAATTCACAAACTCTAGACATCTTCTTGACAGTTTTAAGTGTTATTTCTAAACGAGGTGCAAATATACGCATTTTTAAAGATATAAAACAAAATATATTAGCTTTTATTTTATGTATTATTTTTCAACAATAGAGATAATGCTTTATTTACGGTCTTATTTATCACTTTTTCTCTAGGGCTTCCAAAATTAAACTCATGTACCTCAACCCCAGTGTTTGTAGCTATTCCAATGTAAACTAAGCCTACTTCTTTATCATTATTATCTTTAGTTGGACCTGCATTTCCAGTTACAGATACAGCAAAATCAGTTTGCATTTTTTTTCTGGCATTTATAGCCATCAATTCAGCAACTTCTTTACTTACTACAGATTTTTCTTCAATTAGCTCTTTAGGAATATCTAATAATGATTGTTTTAAAAGTGCCGAATACACAACCATTCCTCCTTTAAAATAACCCGATGCTCCAGGAACACTAACTAATGCTGAAGCTATTTTACCTCCAGTTAAGCTTTCTGCTGTTGCTAATGTTTTATTTTCTGATTTAAATTTCTCTCCAACTTGCTTTTCTAGAGTATCTGCATCGAATCCTACTATAATATCTGGTAATAATTCTTTTAGTTTTTCTAACTCCAATGCTAAGGTTTCTTCCAACAACACCTTATCAATTCCTTTTGCAGATAATCTCAAACGTACTCTTCCAAAAGAAGGAAGATAAGCCAGTTTTATAAAAGAAGGTAAATTATTCTCAAAATCTACTATCCTATTTGCTATTGCTGTTTCTCCTTGTCCTACTGTGTGTATTGTTTTATGATATATAAAAGGTAATTCAAATGTTGTTTGCAATTTTGGTAAAACTTCATTTGTCATCAGCCCTTTCATTTCATAAGGAACCCCTGGTAATGAAACAAACACAGTATTATTCTCATAAAACCACATTCCTGCTGCAGTACCTAATCTATTTTTTAATAATGTTGCTTTAGACGGCAATAATGCTTGTCCTTTTTGAGATTCATGAACATAAGGCACGTCAAATCTTTTAAATAATTCTTTGATATGCTGAGTAATCTCAGGGTAATTTACAAGTTCAGTATCATTAAAATATTCTGCTATTGTTATTTTAGTGATATCGTCGTTTGTAGGACCTAAACCTCCAGTTATTATCACTATATCTACTCTATTTTCTGCTTCTTTTAAAGCATTCAATATATGTTGCTTTTCATCTTGAATAGATGATATTTGGTAGACAGAAACTCCTATTTTATTTAATTCTTGACCTATCCACTGTGAATTCGTATCTACTATTTGTCCTATGAGAATTTCATCTCCAATAGTTATTATTTCTGCATTCATAATAATGACAGTATCTATTTATTTTTATTATTTGTGATAGAAAATCGTTTTAAAAGAAAGAAAAATAAAGCTGAAAAAAGTAATCCTAATAATACAGAATACAACTCGTGTATATATCTATTAATTCTAAATAGATAATCAGTAAAACAAATATAAATTAACACATACGTTAAAACTCCAACTATTGGCATTATACCCCCAGTAATTGTGTATATAATTTTATTCTTTCCATATTTTTTTGCTAACCTATAAAACAGGTAACCTGTAAATACAATCTGAATAAGGAGAAAAATTGTGATTATCATTATATCAATACTATTACAAATTCATTTCGTCTTTCTTTCCAATATCTTCTACTGAAACTATATTTTGATTGTTTTTGAAATTGCTTTCCATCAACTTATATGCTATACCAGAAATCATTACTGAAACAGGAATTGTAAAACAAGCCGTAATGGTTTCATTAAAAGCATGTACTCTAATCCATACATTTGTAAGAGTAACAATGATAAAGCTGGATAAAAAATAAGTGATTAAGAAAATAAAAACACCTAACAACGTATTCAAAAAAACACTTCTCTCATACTTGCGAGATAACCTGTAGAAGAAAAAACTGATAAATATTAGTCCTAAAAAAAGAAAAAACACCATGTTAATTATTTAAAAATTAACTTCATCATCTTTTCTACCAATTTCATCTATTAAATTACCACCCAATGCTGGTTGTTCTTTTTTCCATTTCTTTTCTAGTATAACATATAATATGTAGCAACTTAATAAACCTATCGGTATTGAAATAATCGATAATAAAAGTTCATTACCAGTATCTAAAAAATCTGATTCTAAAACGACCATAAAAAGTCCTAAAAGCACTCCAAATGAAAGTATACCTGCATAATAAATAGCCACACCCAATATGGCATATCCCCACATACTTTTATCATAATCTTCAGCTAAAGTATAAAACTTTTTTCCTATGAAGTAAATTAATAGTAATCCTAACATATCTTTTTCTTATTTTATTTTTATTTCAAACGCTTGTTTTCCTTGAATAATGCCTGTTAACACATCATTTTCTTGAACCTTACCAACTCCAGCAGGTGTACCTGTAAAAATAATATCTCCTTTTTTTAAAGTAAAATATTGAGATACATAACTTACTAGTTCATCTATTTTCCAAAGCATTGTTTTAGTGTTTCCATCTTGAACAACCTCTCCATTCTTTTTTAACTGAAAAGATATATTTTCCATATCGAACTCTTCTTTCGGATAAAACTCTCCTACCACTGCACTTCCGTCAAAAGCTTTAGCTTTTTCCCAAGGCAATCCTTTCTCTTTACATTTTGCCTGTACATCTCTTGCAGTTAAATCAATACCTAAACCAACAGTATCATAATATTTATGAGCAAACTTAGTCGCAATATGTTTTCCAACCTTATTTATTTTAACCAATACTTCTACTTCGTAATGAACATTATCTGAAAAAGTAGGAATAAAAAAAGGCATCTTTTTAGGTAATATTGCCGAATCTGGTTTTAAAAACACTACGGGATGTTCTGGCTTTTCATTAGCTAACTCTTCTATGTGTTTTGCATAATTACGACCGATGCATATTATTTTCATACTTTTTATTTTCTATGTTAATCTATTTTATTTTTTTATCATTTGATTATTCTCCTGATTCAGGAAATACAATAGCTCTGTTATCTGAAACTATCACTCTATGCTCTAAATGACACTTTACAGCTCTTGCTAGCACCAATCTTTCTATGTCTGCTCCTATTTGTTTTAATGTTTTTGGAGTACTTTCATGAGTAATCCTTTCTACATCTTGCTCTATAATTGGACCTTCATCCAAATCTACTGTTGCATAATGGGCTGTAGCTCCAATAAGTTTCACTCCTCTTTCATAAGCCCTTCTGTATGGATTTGCTCCTTGAAAAGCAGGTAAAAACGAATGATGAATATTAATTATTTTTTCTGCATACTGATTTATAAAACCTTCTGATAAAATTTGCATGTAACGAGCCATGACTACTAAATCTATATTATGTTCTTCTAATAAACCTATAACTTGAGCTTCTTGCTGTTGTTTAGTTTCTTTGGTAATTGGTAAATGAAAATAAGGAATACCAAACATTTCTGCTATATACCTTAATTTATCGTGATTACTTATAATTAAACCAATATTACAATCTAATACACCTTCTCTATGTCGTTCTAACAAGTCATATAAACAATGCGTGGTGTGAGAAACCATTATTGCTACGTTTTGCTGTTCACTTTCATAATGAACCGACCATTTACACTGTAAAGGCACCGCCAACTCGTCAAACTTCTTCTCTAATTCTTCTTTTAAAATAGTAGTTCCTTCTGCATCTACTCTAATACGCATATAATATCTATCTGCTTCAGCATTTACATACTGCTGGCAACTAACAATATTGAATCTTTCAGAATAAAAAAGATTGGTAACTTTTGCTAAAATTCCTTTTTGGTCAGGGCATTTGATAAGAAATGTTACAATTTGAGATTTCATAGGTTAATTAGAAATTAGTGATTACAATTTATTATTTTGATTCAGTTGAATATTTTAAACTTGAACCAAAAATACAAATTGGCAGTTAATCTTCGAAAAACTGCCAACTTTATATACATTTTAATTATTGATCTCTATGGAATCCATTTTTTATCAAAATTAGGCTTACGTTTTTCTAAAAACGCATCTCTACCTTCTTTAGCTTCATCTGTCATATAAGCTAAACGAGTTGCTTCTCCTGCAAATACTTGCTGACCAACCATTCCATCGTCAGTTAAATTCATTGCAAACTTTAACATTTTGATAGATGTTGGTGATTTTGCTAAAATTTCTTGTGCCCACTCATAAGCTGTTGTTTCTAACTCATCATGAGGAATTACAGCATTTACCATTCCCATTTCATAAGCTTCTTGAGCCGAATAGTTTCTACCTAAGAAAAAGATTTCACGGGCTTTTTTCTGACCTACCATTTTTGCTAAATATGCAGAACCATATCCTCCATCAAAAGAAGTTACATCAGCATCAGTTTGCTTAAAAATAGCGTGTTCTTTACTAGCTAATGTTAAATCGCAAGTAACATGTAAACTATGACCACCACCAACTGCCCAACCTGGAACTACCGCAATTACTGCTTTAGGCATAAAACGAATTAAACGCTGAACTTCTAAAATATTTAAACGATGGTAGCCATCTTGTCCAACATATCCTTGATGACCTCTAGCTTTTTGATCTCCTCCAGAACAAAAACTCCATATACCATCTTTAGTTGAAGGACCTTCCGCAGATAATAACACAACTCCTATTGAAGTATCTTCATGTGCATCGTGAAAAGCATCTAATAATTCAGCCGTCGTATGCGGACGAAAAGCATTTCTTACATTAGGTCTGTTAAAAGCAATTCTAGCTACACCATTACACTTTTTGTAGGTAATATCTGAATACTCTTTAACAGTTTTCCAGTCTATCTGTATCATAATTTGAAAAAAAAATCGTTATTTAGAAAAACAAAAATACTATAATATAGTTTAGTATCTTTATTCTTAATAAGAAACACATACAGTACATGAAAAATTTTGTTTTAATAAGCTTTATTTGTTTGAGTTATTCCCTATTTGCTCAAAAAATTATTACTAAAAAAATAGTCTCACAAGAATTTAATAGAGATCGTATTGCTAAAATTTATGTTCCTGAAGAACATGAGACTGATACCATTCGTAAATATCCTGTGGCTATTGTGTTGGATGATGACTATTTATTTGATATTTATGTGGGGAATTCTAAAATTTATGCAAACGCTGATTTAACTCCAAAACAAATTGTAGTTGGATTAGATGTGGATTCTAGATTTAATCAAGATGTTTCTATTGTTAAAAAGAGTGGAAACTTAACTACCGTTTCTAAAAAGTTTTACAATTACATAAAAAAAGAACTAATTCCATACTTAGAAGCAAACTATAAAACTTCTCCATATTTTACAATCGTTGGAGATAGAGATGCTGGTAACTTTTTACTTCACTTTTTAAAAGAACAAAATCCTATTTTTAATTCGTACGTTTCTATTTCGCCTAAATTATCGCCTCAAACACTGCGTTTGGTCAGTAATTTTGATTTAAAAAGACTGGATGAGATAGACAACCAATTTTATTTATATGTAAGTTCTAATCCTTATGAAAAACAGGAAAGAAAGGAATTACATCAACAGTTAAAAAAAGGATTAGAAGAACTTGGTACCGAAAAACTTCATATTGCTTTTAATGATTTTAAAGGAGAAGCTAACAAACCAACAGCCTTAGTAAAAGCATTACCAGATGCCTTTACCAATATTTTTGAATTATATCCTAGAATTTCTAAGGAAGAATATGATGAAAAAATCAAAGATTTAGATCCGTTAGAAGCTATCAAATATTTAGAATCTAAATACTTAGAAATTGAATATTTATATGGAACTAATTTAAATGTTCGTTTTCAAGATATTTATGCAATTGAAGGAATTGTTATTGACAAGTTAGATGGAGATTATTTAAGAGTTTTAGGTGATTTTGTAATGATTAAACACCCTAAATCTCATCTTGGAGAATATTACGTAGGTAAATACCATGAGCTTGGTAAAGATTATGAAAAAGCTTTATTCTATTACAAAGAAGCTTATGGAAAAATGGAGTTATCTGATAAAAACACCGAGGCTTTTTATGAAAACATTATTAGAGTTGAGGAAGCTTTAAAAAGCATGCCTAAAGAACAACCTTTAGATGAACTTCCATTAGAAGATGAAGAGGAAAACAATGATGAGGAAGAGGAAGAAAACTCTGATGATAATGAAGATGATGACAAATAATCAATTAGGAATTTTGATATAAAACTAAAAAGAGCAATGATTTTTAAAAATCATTGCTCTTTTTAATTATTGAAGATTTATTTATTATTAGTTAATCCTCCAAGATATTCCAGTACTTAAAGTAAGATACTCATTAGTATTAACTCCGTGTCCTGCTAGAAAATCTAACTGAAAATCTTTATTAACTAAGTACGAAAAACCTGCATTCATACTCACCGCTATTTTTGGAAACACATATCTATTAAAACCTCCGTAAGCTTCTAAAAATGTAGACCATTTATCATTAATAGCATATGATAAATTGAAAGTGTATATACCTTCAAAATAGGTAATCTCACTCTCTTCTTCGTTACCTTCAGAATCTGTTTCGGTTATAATGCTTTTTTCTAAATCGACATTAACACCAAAATTTAAAGTATAACTTAACCTTTCATTTAATGAATAATTCAATATAAATAAGAATGTAGAAAAAGCCTTATCGGTTTCAAACTTATCACTTGGTACAGTTACACTAGCCAAAAAAGCTGTAGAAGGCATCATATTATCTCCTTCAAAAATATTAAACTTGGCTCCTAAGTTAAAACTTGTTACACCTGGAGTATAAAGATCTGTTTCGTTAAACAAGTATGATCCTCCTCCATTTATTTCTATTCTTTCCGTAATTCCAAAACGTAAAAAAGTACTAGAGGTATAACTCTGATCGTTATTTGAAAAACTTAAACCTGTTTCTATTTGCCCTATATTTTTACCCACAGTAAATACACTAATTGCATTACCTGGTCTTCCTGAATCTATATTTTCTTGATATTGAGCATAGGAGTTTAGGCATAGAGCCATTAAGACAATAAGAAAAAAACTTTTCTTTTTCATTTGAGGTATTTATTTTTTGATTAATTCTATTCTATCGTCAAAAATCTGAATCTTTCTTTGCTTATACAAATTTCCGACAGCTCTTTTAAAAGCTTTTTTACTCATTTGTAAATGAAATTTTATAGACTCTGGTGAACTCTTATCTGTTAACAATAAAACGCCCTTATCTTCTAACTTTTTCAATAACGTATCTACATCGTTGTCAATTACGTTTCTAAATCCTTGTGGAGTTAATGAAACATCAATTTTTTCATCTTCTCTGATCTTTTTTATGTAACCAACGGTTTTCATTCCTTCCTCCAAATCAGAAAAAACTTCATTCTCATAAATCAAACCTTCATAAGATTCATTAATTAAAACACTATATCCTAAGGCCGATCTCACTCCTATTATTAAGTCTACCTTATCTCCTTCTTGTAATTCCATTATAAACTTTTAAAATATTGTTGCAAAGCTACATCGTTTTTATCTGATGGAGTAAAGATTTCTAAAATCTTTGGCTTTGCTGATGTTTTATAAAAATGATTTAAATTATCTTTTAATTCACTTAAACTTTCGGTTGCACAATAATCAAACCCATACATTTCTGCTAAATGTACTGCTGTTAAATTATGTGGAGTTTCAAAATACGATAACGCATTTGTCTTTTTAGGACCTGGTATAATTTTAAAAATTCCTCCGCCTGAATTATTAATCAGAATAATTCTAAAATCAGCAGGAATATTTGCATTCCACAATGCATTACTATCATAAAAGAAACTTAAATCACCTGTAATTAACGTTGTTCTTAATTTGCTTGCAAATGCAGCTCCTATTGCTGTTGAAGTACTTCCATCAATTCCACTTGTTCCTCTATTACAAAAAACCTCAATAGTTGGATTCACCTTAAACAATTGCATGTACCTTATAATAGAACTATTACTTACCTGCACTTGTGAATTATCTGGAATTGAAAGTAACACACTTTCAAACACTTTTAAATCACAATACTCTGCATTCTTTAAAAACTCTGTGTGATGCTGAACTCTTAAAGCTTTTTCTTTCAACCAAACTGACTGATAATCGCTTGATATTTTTCTAATATGCGTTGATAAGTTATTTAAAAACACAGATCCTTTCTCTTGAATGAATGATGTCAAACAGAAATAAGTATCCATTTTAGTTAACTCATCAATATGCCAATGTTTCTTAGGTTGATACTTTCTTAAAAACTGTTTTATTCGTTTAGAAACCACCATTCCGCCCAACGTAATTAATAAATCAGGTTGTAAGTTTTTAAATTCTTCTTCATCTAACTTTGAAATTAGATTATCTATTGAATTGATAAACTTATCATCTTTTACATTTGAGGTAGTCTCTGTCAATATTAAAACAGATGGATCTTCTTTATAAAAATCCAGTACTTGCTGTAATTTTTTAGAAGGATAATGAACTCCTATTAAAATTAATTTTCTTTCAGAGTTATTCCAAACATCAGAAAAGTGCTTATAATCGATATCATTATCTACAGTTAAAACTTGTTCATTAAAAACAAATTCTTTTAGATTATCAACAGTCTCATATATTGGCTCATTAAAAGGCACATTGATATGTACTGGTCCTTTTTTAAGTATTGAAGTATGAATAGCTTGAGTTACTAATTCAGAATTCTCTTGCAACAACTCTTCGTTTTCAATTAAATTGGCTGTGTATAAAATATGATTTTCAAACACATTCTCCTGACGAATTGTTTGTCCATCTCCAATATCTATTAAATGTTTTGGTCTATCCGCAGAAATAACTATCAAAGGAATTTTACTGTAAAAAGCCTCTGCAATAGCTGGATAATAATTTAATAACGCAGAACCAGAAGTACAAACTATTGCTACTGGTTGCTGTTTTTGTTGTGCAATTCCCATGGCAAAAAAAGCGGCACAGCGTTCGTCAACTACACTCAACGTTTCTATACCTTCAACATTAGAGAAACCAATTGTCAAAGGAGCATTTCTAGACCCTGGTGAAATTACTACAGTATCAATATTAAAATTTTGACACGCAGAAATCACCAATTGTGCTAATTGTTTTTTTGGATACATTTAAGATAATTACTTAATAGCAAATTTACGAAGTAGTATGTTCTTTTCAATAGCAAAGTATAAAGTTACTCTTTTTTATAATGATTAAAAAAAAGCCAGAAAGAAAGTTAACTTCGTAGTAACTTTTAACTTTCTGACTCTAAAACTCTATTACTTAGTTTTTATTAGTTTCCTTTTTTGTAATCTGCTAAAAACTTTTCTAAACCAATATCAGTTAAAGGGTGCTTTAACAATCCTTCAATAGCTTTTAACGGACCAGTCATTACATCTGCACCAATCTTAGCACAATCTATAACGTGCATTGTATGGCGAACAGACGCAGCTAAAATTTCTGTTTCAAACATATAGTTATCATATATCTGACGAATTTCTTGGATTAAATTTAATCCGTCAGTAGAAATATCATCTAAACGACCAATAAATGGAGAAACATAAGTTGCTCCTGCTTTAGCAGCTAATAAAGCTTGTCCTGCAGAAAAAACTAAAGTTACATTAGTTTTTATTCCTTTATCAGAAAAATACTTACATGCTTTTACTCCATCAGCAATCATTGGTAACTTAACTACAATTTGAGGATCTAATGCAGCTAACGCTTCTCCTTCTTTTACCATTCCTTCAAAATCTGTAGAAATTACTTCAGCAGAAACATCTCCATCAACTATATCACAAATTGCCTTGTAATGGTTTATAATATTCTCTTCTCCTGTAATCCCTTCCTTAGCCATTAACGAAGGATTTGTAGTTACTCCATCTAAAATACCTAAAGCTTGTGCTTCACGAATTTGATCTAAGTTTGCTGTATCTATAAAAAATTTCATCTAATTGTATAATTAATGAGTTGTGTTATTTTGGGCAAAATTACAATTTTAAAAGTTTCTTTTTGATGTTAAACTAATTAGATTTTAAAATGACTTTTTAACAATACCAATTGCGTTATAAATTGCTGTTTTTTATCAATTAATTAATACACAATTCATCTTCAATTGAATTTTAATCGAGTATTTTTGAATTCAAAATCAAAACGCTTAGCAATGAATTTATCTGATGTAAAACTTGTGGTTACTGATATGGACGGAACTTTACTAAACTCTAAACACGAGGTTAGTAATGATTTTTTTGAATTATTTAAAAAACTAACCGATCATGAAATTTTATTTGTTGCAGCAAGCGGAAGACCTTTATATGGTATTACTGATAAATTAAACAGTATTAAGGATGATATTGTTATAGTTGCAGAAAATGGAGGTTTAGTAATGAAAGAAGACAAACTTTTACTTTCAAATCCACTAGAAAAAGAGAATCTTCAGCTCATAACTAATATTATCAACTCTATTGAGGGTGCAAATACCGTTTTTTGTACTAAAGACAAGGCTTACACCAATAGTTCCTCTAAAAAACTACTTGATTTACTAGCTGAATATTACGCTAATTTTGAAATTATTGATAGCATTAATCAAATCAAAGAACCTGTATACAAAACAGCTATATACCATGAAGTAAGTGCTGAAAAATATTTGTATCCACACTTTAAACATTTGGAAGACAATTTTAAAGTTAAAGTTTCTGCTAATCATTGGGTAGACATTTCAGAAAACAATGCAAATAAAGGACATGCAATTCAATTAATACAAAAACTCCACGATATTACACCTGAGCAAACTGTTGTTTTTGGCGATTACTTTAATGACATAGAAATGCTTAAAAGTGCTCATTTTAGTTATGCCATGGAAAATGCACATCCAACGGTAAAAGAAACAGCAAATTACGCCACAAAAACCAATGACGAAAATGGTGTAGAGTTTATTTTAAATCAAATAATTACAGAAAAAGAAAAATTATAGTTTATAGTGATTCATAATTAGTTTTTCATACACTCTGTCTGGTAAAATCCTTTTTAAAACAATAGAAAAACGTTCCATAAAAGCTGCTATCTTATAGTGAATTTTAGGATTTTTTGATTCTATTATTTTGTGAATAGAGGTTGCCATTACTTGAGGATCCAAACCTTTGTCAACATATTCATCCGCAACTTTTAAACTCAAACTATACGTTTCTTTGTAAGCTGAATCGTCTTTAACAGGAGTATAATATCTTCCTGAAGCAATATTAGTTGCAAAACTTCCTGGGGCTACATTAATAACGTTTATCCCAAACTTCTTCACCTCCATACTTATAGATTCTGTTAAAATCTCTAAAGCACATTTACTAGAAGAGTAGATACCTCTAAAAGGCAAACCTGAATAACCTGCTATGGAAGTAATATTTATTATCAAGCCTGATTTTTGCTTTCGCATCACTGGTAATACTTTTTTTATTACTGAAATTACACCAAAAAAATTAGTATCAAAAGCCTTTTTAATCTCTTCCATAGGAGTATCTTCTAATGCTCCCATAATACCTTTTCCAGCATTATTAATAAGCACATCCAATTTTCCCTCTTTTTTTACAACAGTATCAATTGCTTTTTCTATGGAAACATCATCTAAAACATCTAATTGAACCATTTCAAAAGAAACACCAGTTACTTTATCAGGATTTCTACTAGTACCATATACTTTGTAATTCTTTTCTTGAAGATAATTAGCTACTGATTTTCCTAATCCAGAAGAAGCTCCTGTTATTAAAACAACTTTAGACATTTTTACATTTTTTGGTTACACAAATTTATAAAACCAAGTATATATATTTATTACTTTTTTAAAACTATTTTACACCAAAAAACAAGCATCATAATAACACAGTATTAAACATTGAAACAAACTACTGCAAACAAAACAATTTGCGTTTTACACACAATCTTTTAATTTTTATCCTTTTAAATGACAAAAAAAGTATAATTCTTACCCTTTTTTGTGTTTTTTTCATCAAAAGATTTTGAGGTTTTTTAAAAAAAAGTTACTTTCGGATTTGAAAACATAATTTATACATTCCCATAAAACATTTGAATCATGAATAAATTGTTTGTGCTAGCTTTATCTTTTACGTTCTTAGTATCTTGTGGAGATAAAGAAGAACCCAAAGACGAGTATTTAGTTCTTTCTGGTAAAGTAGAGAACTTTAGAAAGCGAAAAATAGAAATTACGAACGACTATAACGGTTTTAAAAAAGATATTAGTTTCGACAGAAAGAGTAAAACTTTCTCTGACACATTAAGAAATTTTGAAGCTGGACATTACAGTATTAAAGTAGGTAGAAGAAATGTAAATTTATATTTAAGTACTGCTAAAGACTTACAAGAAAGTCTTGAAATAATTGTTGATGCAAAAAAACGTACAGAAGACCCTGTGTTTAAAGGTAAAAATGCTGCAATCAATGCTTATTTAGCTGAACGTGAAAAGAAAGCTGCTTTATTATTAGGTAACATCCGTAAACTTTATGCTTTAAATGAAGATGAGTTTTTATCTAAAATGGATGAATTTAAATCTAATTTAGAAGATTTAGCTGCTTCATCTAATTTACCTGCTGATTATTTAGCAAATGAGAAAAACAATATTCATTACCAATTTGCATTAGGTATCAAAAACTACCAAAACTTCCATAGAATTGTTTATGGTGATGATGATTTTGTAGTTTCTGATAACTTCCCAAATGACATTCCTAACAAAGTTAGTTTTGACTCTAATTCAGACTATGCTTTTTCTAATTGGTACAGAGATTTAATCAAAAGACGTTTAGACGATAAAACGAATGCAAAAAAGAAAGAAAATGAAGATTTTGATTTCGATTTAGCATATTTAGAAACTGTTCAAACTGAGGTAAATGATACTTTGGTAAAAAATCATTTAATTCATAGTGCTGCTACAGAGAGTATCACTTATACTTCAAACTTAAATGAGTATTTCAAAAAGTACATGAATTACTCTACAAATAAGGAGAATAAAAAAGAAATCCAAGATCTTTACAACAAGTTAAAATTAACTGCAAAAGGTCAACCGTCTCCTAAATTTGAGAAACTAGATAATTACAAAGGAGGAAAAACTTCTTTAGATGATTTAACTGGTAAAGGTAAATACATATACATTGATGTTTGGGCTACTTGGTGTGGTTTCTGTAAAAAAGAAATCCCATTATTAAAGAGATTCGAACAACAATTCCATGATAAAAACATTGAATTTGTGAGTTTAAGTGTAGACAAGCCTGTTAATAAAGAAAAATGGAAAAAAACTATCGTTGACAGAGAGATGGGTGGTGTTCAACTTTTTGCGGGTAAAACTGAAAAAGATTTCCAGTTTACAAAAGACTACTTAATTAAAGGTTTACCTAGATTCATTTTAATTGATCCTGATGGCAACATTGTTTCTGCAAATGCTCCAAGACCTAGTGATGGTGACAAATTAGTAACTCTGCTAGAAGAGCTTTTAGAAGAAGGAGAGCATAGTATGTAATAAGATACACAAACAAAAAATATATAAAGCGACAAAGTTTTACTTTGTCGCTTTTTTTTGTAAAAAAGATAAATTTTCTACACATCATTTAACATAAAAATTTTCGCTAAAAAGAAAAAAAATCAGTAATTGGCCCCTCAATCAATAAATCCTAAAAACAAGTTCATGAAAAAACTATTCCCCATTGTTTTACTATTATTATTAATCACTTCTTGTGGTGGTAAAAAACAAATTAAAGAAGATCGATTTTTAATTCTTTCTGGTAAAATCACAAACTTTAGAAAAAGCAAAATCAAAATCACCAATGACTATGGCTTTGAAAAAGAAATTCGCTTTAATAGAAAAAAGAAAACATTTAAAGACACTTTACGCAAGTTAGACCCTGGACATTACACCATCGAAATTGGCAAAAGAAAAGTTAAAATATATTTAGATTCTTTAAAAAACTTAAACGAGAATATAAATATAGTTGTCAATGCCAAAAGAAAAACTGTTGATCCTGTTTTTACAGGTAGCAATGCTAATATTAACAACTTCTTAATTGAGCGAGAAAAAAAATCGAAACTTTTATTAGGTGATGTAAGAAAGTTATTTAAGCTTAAAGAAGATCAATTCTTATCTAAAATGGATAAATTCAAATCTGAATTAATCGATTTAGCTGAAACCTCTAATTTACCAACAGATTACTTAACTAAGGAAAAAAACAACATTCATTATGAATTCGCTCTAGGTATTAAAAACTATCAACCTGCTCATAGAATTTTATTTGGAGATGACAACTTTGTTGTTTCTGATAATTTTCCAAAAGACGTGTATGAAAGCATCGATTTAAATGCTAGTCAAGATTATTTATTTTCTAAATCTTACAGAGATATTATCAAAAAACACATTGACGATACCATTAACGCAAACAGACCTAATGATGCTCCTTTTGACTTTGAGTTAGCTTATTTAAAAACGGTTAATTCAGAATTTAATAATCCAATTATTAAAAACCATTTATTATTTGATTTCTCGTATAGATACATAAGTATTGTAGACGATTTAAATGAATTTTATAATAGTTATAAAAGTTTCTCTACAAACGAAGCTAATAACAAAAAAATAGATCTCTTATACGATAAATTAAAACTAACTGCGAAAGGACAACCTTCCCCTATTTTTGAAAATATTGAAAATTATGATGGTAGTAAAACTTCTTTAACAGACATAACTGGAAAAGGAAAGTACGTATACATTGATATTTGGGCTACTTGGTGTAGTTTTTGTAAAAGAGAGATTCCTTTATTAAAAAGATTCGAACAACAATTTCACGACAAAAACATAGAATTTGTTAGTATTAGTGTTGACAAAGCTTCTGACAAAAATAAATGGAAGAAAACAATTGTAGACAGAGAAATGGGAGGTATTCAGCTTTTCTCTGGAAAAACTCAAGACGAATTTCAATTCACTAAAGATTATTTGGTAAAAGCATTACCTAGATTTATTTTAATAGATCCTGATGGTAATATTGTTAGTCCAAATGCTCCTAGACCTAGTGATGGCGATAAATTAATTACGTTAATTGAAGATTTAATTGACGATACTGAAAACAGTATTTAACAAAATAAAAAAAGCTAGAATTTGTAAAATTCTAGCTTTTTTTATTTTGTTATCTATCTTAAAAACTATTATCTCCATCTAACAAATCTCCAATACCACCTAAAATACTACCTTCACCTCTACTTCCTCCGCTTCTTGGAGCCATTGACAGTACTCTACCTGCCAACCTGCTAAATGGTAATGATTGAATAAAAACAGTTCCCGGTCCTCTTAAAGAAGCAAAAAATAATCCTTCTCCTCCAAAAATTGTATTCTTAATCCCGCCAACAAATTCAATATCATAATCTACATCTTTTGTAAAACCAACAATACAACCAGTATCTACTCGTAAAACCTCACCTGGTTGCAATACTTTTTTAGCCATTGTTCCACCTGCATGAATAAAACCTAAACCGTCACCTTCCATCTTTTGCATAATAAAACCTTCTCCTCCAAAAATACCTCTACCTAATTTCCTCGAAAACTCAATACCAATAGACACACCTTTAGCTGCGCATAAAAAAGCATCTTTCTGACAAATAAACTTACCTCCAAACTCTGTTAAATCAATTGGTATAATTTTACCTGGATACGGAGATGCAAAAGAAACTTGCTTTTTACCATGACCAATATTTGTAAAAACTGTCATAAATAAATTCTCTCCAGTTAGAATTCGCTTTCCTGCAGAAAAAATCTTTCCAAGGATACCTTTTTCTTGGTTTGATCCATCTCCTAAAATTGTATTCATTTGAATATCTGAATCCATCATCATAAAACTACCACTCTCCGCTACTACTCCTTCCTCTGGATCTAATTCGATTTCTACATATTGCATTTCTTCACCGTAAATACGGTAATCTATTTCGTGTGCTTCTTTTTGGTAAAACATAAATTGTATTTTTTTTGATTAGACTAAGTTTTAATGATTTCGTTACGATTTAACTTTTACGCTCCATTCAAAATTAAACTTTGAAACAGAAATTCCTTCCTCATTAAATCCTTCTGAAGTTAATACAACCGTTTGCCCTTCTTTAGTATCAATAGCTTTTTGAATTGTTTCTCTTATCAAACCGGCTTGATTACACTCAAAGCGTATTATACCTGTTGCTTTTTTAGTAAAAGTAGCATCCATATTTGTAACCAACATAGAAATTTTCTTTCCTGAATTTTGTATTTCTCTTACCATTAAAATTCCTGTAGCAAACTCTGCCGCCATACCTTGCACTGCCCAAAACATCGATTTAAAAGGATTTTGATTCATCCATCTATGTTTTACTTTTATCACTGACTTCTCCTCATCTAACAACACTACCCTTACACCAGTAATAAAAGCAGATGGTAGTTTAAACAATAAGAACAAATTGACTTTTGAGGGTGTAAACTTCATATACATTAATTATTTAACTGCAATGTAAAGCTTTTTTGAACACAATTTTCTATGTAATAAGCTTTTAAAAATGTTAAAATTTGTTAAATTTTAGTACTATGCATTGCATAATACCTTTTTTTAACCATATATTTGCAATGTACAGTATTATATACATTATAATTATGAAAGAAAATAAAGAAAACACAAATGCTTTTTTAATGCACATATCCTCTTTTGCAGGTTATTTATTTCCTTTTGGAAGTATTATTACACCTCTAATATTATGGCAAACACAAAAAGATAAAAGCACATTTTTAGACCAACATGGTAAAGAAGCTGTAAATTTTAATATTAGTTTTTCTCTATACATTTTTATTTTAAGTGCTTCTTTCTTTACTTTTTTTCTAAGAAATTTTTTCAATTTTTTAGATAGAATAGATCCTTACAACTATGATCACCATTTTACTTTTAATGGCATAGGTTTTGACTTTTTTGGCATTTTTTCAATAGTTGGTATTATATCAATTATTAAAATAGCCTTAATAATTATAGCAGCAATGAAAGCTAATAATGGAGAATATTACAAATATCCTTTCATTATAAAATTTATAAAATAACACCACTTTTTAATGAAGATAGAAAACACAAAAGCACAAATGCGAAAAGGAGTTTTAGAGTATTGCATCCTTTCTATTTTACAAAAAGGAGATGCATATACTTCTGAAATTTTAAAAGCATTGAAAAGTGCAGAAATGATTGTGGTTGAAGGTACAATTTACCCATTGTTAACACGACTTAAAAACGCAGGTTTATTATCGTACAGATGGGAAGAATCAACTTCTGGACCACCAAGAAAGTATTACGTTTTAACAGAAAACGGAAACATGTTTTTAAAAGAATTAGATAAAACATGGAATAATTTAGTAAACGCAGTAAATCAAGTAACAAGTACAAAATCAACGTCAGATGAATAAGACTATCAACATAAATTTAGGGGGATTCTTCTTTCATATAGATGAAAACGCCTATCAAAAATTAAAACGCTATTTAGATGCCATTTCGCGTTCTTTAAGCGATGATCCTCAAGGTAAAAATGAAATTATTTCAGATATAGAAGCTAGAATTAGCGAGTTGCTATCTGAAAGAATTACAGATGCTAGACAAGTTGTTAATGAAGGTGATATTGATGAAATTATTGCTATCATGGGACAGCCAGAAGATTATTCTGAAGCTGAAGAGAGCTATAGTGATGACTATACTTACAAAAGAAGAAAAACTGCAAGTAAAAAACTTTTCAGAGATACAAACGATAAGTTTTTAGGAGGTGTTGCTTCTGGTTTAGCCTATTACTCTAATATAGATACAATTTGGGTACGTTTAGCTTTTATTGTTTTAGTTGCAAGTGGTTTCTCTCCTTTAGTATACATTTTATTATGGGTTTTACTACCTGAAGCCAAAACAACCTCTGAAAAATTACAGATGCAAGGTGAACCTGTTAACATTGACAGCATAGAAAAAAAAATTCGTGACGAGATTGAATTCGTCTCAACGAAGCTAAAAAATGGAGCAAATGAGCTAACAGACAAGATTTCTAGTGCTGATTATGATAAATTAAAGAATCAGACAAAATCTGGATTACAAGATTTTTTAGATACTTTAGGCAAAATACTAGCCACTTTATTTAAAGTTTTTGGTAAATTCATAGGAGCACTACTGATCTTTGTTGCAGGAATTGTACTTATATCTTTTGTAATAGCCCTATTTTCTATGGGAAGTATAGAAATATTAGGGTTTGATGAAGGCTTTATTGAGTATCCTCCATTTTTTTACGACTCATTATTACCTAATTGGTTACTATCTCTTTTTGTGTTTTTAGCTATTGGGATTCCTTTTTTAGCTTTATTAATTTTAGGATTACGAATTTTATCTCCTAACATTAAAAAATTAAGTACAGCTACCTCACTATCATTGTTTGGTGTATGGTTAGTATCTATCTTCTTTATCTCTTTTGCGGGTATTGAATTTGCAACCTCAAAAGCACTTAATGGAGTTAATGTAAGCAAAGAAAACATTTCTATAAATAAAGGAACTCCTTTAAAGATAGCTGTTCAAAATAATGATAACATCTTTTATTTACATAATTTAGAAAGAAGAGATAACGCTGAAGAAGTGTATGTAGACGATAGCGAAGCTAAATATTCAAACAATGTAAAAATTAGTATTAAAAAAAGCGATTCTGATGAAGCTTATATAGAAATAAGAAAAGAATCTGAAGGGAGAAAAAGAAACATTGCTAACAAAAATGCTGAGAAAATAAGATACAACTTCAAGCAAGTTGAAAACAAACTTGTCTTTGATGCTTATTTTTTAAGTAATGTTAAAAACATATGGAAAGATGAAGAAGTTTACATTACAATTAACATTCCAGAAGGAACACCTGTATTTTTTGAAAACTCTTCTAAATACTTTTTATATCGTATAAATAATATTGACGATATATATGAATCAAAAATGGCAAATCATAATTTTGAAATGACATCAAAAGGATTTAAATGCATCGACTGTAAAAACAATAACGATTCAGATAATTCCAATAATGAAAGTTCTTACGATGATAACGAAACAGATAACGACAAGGACATTACATTTTTATTCGATAGTACTATTAACGATTTTAAAGCTGAATTTCACATCGACAAAAACACTACAAAAAACGAACTAGAAAAATTAATTCGTTGGTTTAAAAATAAACAAAACATAGATATCGAAATTGTTAGCTCTAAATTCAATAAAAATAAAAGCATTAATAAAATTCATTTAAATATAGATTGTAACGACGGGTACAACGGTGAAATTAAAATTACAAACGGCACTTTAGATGGAATTCCTGTTGGATTTAGAAGACTTTATAACACAGAAGATGAAAATTTAGCCTTTAAAATTTGGGGGAGTAAATAAAACTGCAAAAATAATCAACTATGAAACAACTATTCGACTTCTTTTTTAAAGGTAACTTTTTTGTAAAACTAGCACTTTTACTATGGTCTTTATTTACCTCTCTTTTTTCTTCAGCACAAGTAGCAAAAAACTCTGAGTTATATAAAACACTAAAAGCAAAAGATAGTATTCTATTTGAACGTACTTTCAATTTATGCGAGTTAGAAAAACTTCCACCATTAATTAATGACGATTTTGAATTTTATCATGATGTAGCCGGTGAAGAAGGAAGGGAAGCTTTTTTAAACTCAGTTAAAAATAATATATGCAGTAATAAAGAAGAAAAAATTATTCGCAAGCTAGATGAAAAAAGCCTAACTGTTTTTCCTTTAAAAAAGAACAACAAACTATACGGAGCTATTCAATCTGGAAAACATTACTTTTTAATCAGAAAAGACAACAATGAAACTCCAACAGGTAGTGCTTTATTCACTCATCTATGGATTTTAAAAGATAATAAATGGAAGTTGAAACGTGTACTGAGTTTCAATCATATTCCTGTACAAAATTAGTTTTTTAGTGAGCTAACTCTTAAACTAATACTTGGTTTACTTGGCCAAAGCTGCTAACAGCTTTGGCTTTTTTTATTTGTACCTAACTTAATTTCACTGAATTCAGGGGGGGGACAAATATTTTTTTTTATAGAATATTGTCAATCAAACATAAAACACAAATAAAATGTCTTTTAAACACATAGTCAAAAATACGTTAATAGCTCTTTTTTACTTCATCAATTTACATTTATCCGCAAGTACTTATTACTTAGATGCTGTTAATGGTAATGACAGTTCTGGAGACGGATCTGAAAATTCACCGTACAAAACACTTTCATTTATATCAGATAAAATTGTAGGAGGAGACGTAGTAATACTCGCAGAAGGAGAATACGAAGGTTGGGATGATTTAAACAAAGTAAAACCTTATTCTGACTGGATCACTATTAAAGGTGCTAACAATAAGGCATCAATTATAAATTTTTTAAAATTTGGACATTGGGATTTAACAAAAAAACATTCAAAATTCTTACGCTTTGAAAACATTACTATTAAAAATACTGTTATTTTACTCCATGCAAATCACACTATCTTTTCCAATGTTCATTTCAAAGATGGTGTAAATATCAATGCTTGCAATAATATAACAATTAGTAATTCAATAATTGAAAGAATTGGACCTTGGATTGGTAACGAGGAAAACATCAGTAAAGACGCTTGTAAAATTGAAAGAGGAAAATTTATTACTCTTGAAAATAATGAAATTACAAGAACTGCTAATGCTATTTCAATTACAGCTGAAAACTCAATTATAAAAAACAATCATATTCATGATATTACACACGATGGTATCAGAATTATAAGTTGTCGAAAAACTCTTGTAGAAGGAAATCTTATACATGGTTTAGATGATGGAGTAACCGATCAAGAAGCTTCTTGGAGTAAACATTGTGATGCAATTCATATATTTATAAAAGGTGGTCCATGTGAAAATATAATTCCTAACTACGATATAACATTTAGAGGAAATGTTGTTTATGATGTAGAGTCTCAATTAGTTCAATTTAACAACATACTTTCTTGTGTAAATGAAGGGATATTTAACGAAAAATTTCTTTTTGAAAATAACATTTTTGGTCCGACTAAAAAAAACATTAATGTTTTTAATTCTGCAGACAAAACAAATGATATTATTTTTAGGAATAACGCTATGATGTACTTTCCTGAAGGTAGAATATACAAATCTCCATATAGAGAATTTTTTCTTGACAGTTATGTATTCAGGCTTTCAGAACAATGTGAAGATGTTTATGTTTATAATAATATTTTTCATGATGTTGGTAAGTCTAATGGCTTTAAATATTATGATCATAATTTATTCTTAACTAACACTCAAAATAGACCTTTAAAAAGGTTTTCCATTCTAGATGAAAATTTTAAATTTATAAGTCCTGAAAAGTTTGATGGTATACCTGTTTCAAATAATTCTATTCTTAACAAAGGATCAGCCGTCATTAACAATACCAAAACAGAGTATGATTTATATAATATAATTAGAGATATTAGACCAGATATAGGTGTAATAGAGCTCCCTAACCAAACACCTGATCCTGAAACAAACCATCCTGAAAAAGGAGATGAAGCTAAACTTATATTTATTGATGATTTTACCGATGGTGATTTAGATTTGGATCCTTGGCTATATGATTATGAAACTCAAGGAATTTCGTGGTCTAAACTAATCGGAAATAAATACACTGTATCATTTTACAAAGATCTAAAAACAAACACCTTAACACCTCCAATAAATAACAGTCAATACATAACTGTAACAGATCAAGGTAAAAATTGGAAAAACTATAAATTAAATTTCGACGCTTTCAATAAATTTCAAAAAAACGGTGGCGGTCCCGTAATGTTATTTATTGATCTCGAAAACTATTATTTTCTTGATATTGGAAGTGAAAAAGGGGAATTATGGAGAATCATGAATGGTAAAGAAGACCTCATTTTTAAAAATGAAGCAATCAGTCTACCTCATAAAGGAGTAAATGATTATACTATAAAAATCACTCAATCTGAAACTGGTATCAATTTTACAATTAACACAAATTACAAATACACTGACTCTAACCCTAATGCTATAAAAAAATTTAAAGCAGGAAAAATTGGCATTAAAAAAAATTATAATACTAAACATCATAACATATTGTACGACAATTTCCGAATTGAAGTTCAAGATATTGATCAAACACTTAGCTCTGAAGATATTTTCAAAAAAAGTAATCTTTTTTACCCTAATCCAACGAAAGAAATTTTGAATTTACCATGGCATACTAATTGGAGACTTTACAGCTTATCAGGAAAGTTTTTAAAACAAGGAAACAGTAAAGAAATTAACATGCTTAACCTGTCAAAAGGAATATATATTCTTAAAACAGAAAAGAAGAATGTAAAGATTATTAAGATGTAATTATTCTTATAAAAAATATCTAAAAATCAAATTTTCAATCACATTCCTGTACAACATTAGTTTTTTAGTGAGCTAACTCTTAAACTAATACTTGGTTTACTTGGCCAAAGCTGCTAACAGCTTTGGCTTTTTATTTTGATTTTTTTTGAATATCATATTCATTTCCTCTAATTTAGTAAACGATGAATACAAATTTAAACATAGCCGTTTTAATAGACGCCGATAATATTCCTTCTGCAAATATTAAAGAAATGATGGAAGAAATTGCCAAATATGGAAATCCGACCATTAAAAGAATTTACGGTGACTGGACCAAGCCTGATTTAGCAAAATGGAAAAAGCTTTTATTAGAAAACGCCATCACTCCTATTCAACAATATGCATATACTTCGGGTAAAAATGCAACAGATTCTGCCATGATTATTGATGCCATGGACATTCTTTACAGTGGAAAAGTAGATGGATTTTGTCTTGTTTCTAGTGATAGTGATTTCACCAAACTAGCTACAAGACTTAGAGAAGCTGGAAAATTAGTCATTGGTATTGGAGAAAAGAAAACTCCAAATCCTTTTATTGTTGCTTGTGATAAGTTTGTTTACATTGAAATTTTAAAAAATTCTTCAGAAGAAAAAACAGAAAATAAAGACGCTAATGAAACTGTTGATAAAATCACTAAAAAAGAAATAAAGTTAATTTCTACCACTATCAATGACCTTTCTGATGAAGATGGTTGGGCATATCTTGGTGATGTTGGAAGTTTATTACAAAAGAAACAACCAAATTTCGATTCCAGAAACTATGGTTTTGGCAAACTAACATTATTAATAAAATCTACTGGATATTTCGATATTGAACAAAGAGAAAACAATAAAAACAGACATAAATTAATATTTGTAAAAAATAAAGAAAAACGTACAACAAGAAAAAGAAAGAGGTAATACGATAAAGTTGTAAAAACACTATCTATAAATAAACTATTTGCTATTTTTACCTACATGAAATGGATACTTACAATTTCTTGTATTTTTAGTTTTTTACTTATTAGTAGCCAAGAATTACCTGAAGGGTTTTCTTATGTAAAAGACATAGCACCAACAATTCAAAAAGAATTACGCTATTGTTACACTAATAATTTTACAGGAGTATCTGTAGATGGTTACGAAAGCCCTGTCTTAATAACCTCTACAAGAACAGCTAAAGCCTTAAAAAAAGTTCAAGATGAACTATTAAAAAAAGATCTTAGTTTAAAAGTATTTGATGCATACAGACCTCAACGTGCCGTAAATCATTTTGTAAGATGGGCTAGAGTTCCAAATGATACACTCACAAAACAACAATTTTATCCAGAACTTAATAAACGTAATCTTTTTAAACTAGGTTTTATAGCTACCAAATCTGGGCACTCAAGAGGTAGCTCTGTAGACCTTACTATTATTGATAAAAAAACTGGTAAAGAACTAGACATGGGAGGTCCTTATGATTTCTTCGGAAATATTTCTCATACCAATTCTCCAAAAATCACCAAAAAGCAAAGGCAAAACCGAATGCTGTTAAAAAATATAATGATTGCAAACGGATTCAAACCCTATTCATATGAATGGTGGCACTTTACATTACGCAACGAACCGTTTCCTAAAACATACTTTAACTTTCCTGTAAAGTAAGAATTAACATTTCTTATAGACTAAAAGTGAGAAACGGCACTATCTTTGTGATAATTACGAGTATGATGAAACACCTTTTACAACTTTTTTCTTTTCTATTTTTCTTGAATTCTTTCAATGCAATAGCTCAATTTGATGGAGCTAATGGCGGAAAAACTAAAGGATCTTCAATTGGAACCATTGAAGCACCAGCTAGAGAAGTTTCAAAACCTAAATCTTTAGATTTTGGTAATGATAACGGATTTAAAACTGCCAATAAAGAATTACAAAAGAAAAGAAGAAAAAAACAAGAAGAGGAAAACTTAAAAAACAAAGGTATTTTAACGCAAGCAAAAATAGCTGAAGAACGTTACTTAAAAAACTTCAAACGAATTAATGGTATGTACAGCTTACCTGTTATTGATCAGGATTTAGGTAGTATTCGTACAGAATCTAAAAGTGTTAATATTGTTTGTAGAGATTATCAATATCCTGATGGAGATCGTGTTAGTATATATGTAAATGACATTCCAGTAGTACATAATCTTACTCTTAAACAAAATTATCAATCTTTTAACATTCCTCTTGAAGTAGGCATTAATAAAATAAAAATCGTTGCTCTAAATCAAGGAAGTTCAGGACCTAACACTGCTGCTTTTAAAGTATATAACGATGCTGGAATGTTAATTTCTTCTAATGAATGGAATTTAGCAACTGGAGCAAAAGCTACTCTTATTGTAGCTAAGAACAAGTAATCTCCGAAAACGTTTAAGCTAAATCATTAAAAACGCATTTTTTATTCTACAAAAAACCGTTATTTTTGTTCTTGCATTTTATATAAGCAACTAGAAACAAACAACAATTTAAAATGAAAAAAATAACGAAGGAAACCTACATCAATTGGTATAAGGATATGCTTTTTTGGAGAAAGTTTGAAGACAAACTTGCTGCGGTTTATATACAACAAAAAGTTAGAGGTTTTTTGCATTTATATAACGGTCAAGAAGCTGTTTTGGCTGGTTCTTTACATGCTATGGATTTAACTAAAGATAAGATGATTACAGCTTATCGTAACCACGTACAACCTATAGGTATGGGAGTTGATCCAAAGAGAGTAATGGCTGAGTTATATGGTAAAGCAACCGGAACTTCGCAAGGTTTAGGAGGGTCAATGCATATTTTTTCAAAAGAATTCCGTTTTTACGGAGGTCATGGTATCGTTGGTGGTCAAATTCCTTTAGGTGCTGGTCTTGCTTTTGGTGATAAATACCATGATAGAGATGGTGTAACATTATGTTACTTTGGAGATGGTGCTGCAAGACAAGGTTCACTTCATGAAACTTTTAACATGGCAATGAACTGGAAATTACCTGTTGTTTTTATTTGTGAAGATAACGGTTATGCAATGGGAACTTCAGTTGAAAGAACAGCTAATCATAATGATATTTGGAAATTAGGTTTAGGATATGAGATGCCTTGTGGACCAGTAAATGGAATGGATCCTGTAAAGGTAGCTGAAGCTATAGATGAAGCAATTCAAAGAGCTCGTAAAGGTGATGGACCTACCTTTTTACAAATAAAAACATACCGTTATAGAGGTCACTCTATGTCTGATGCTCAACACTATCGTACAAAAGACGAAGTAGAAGAGTATCGTAAATTAGATCCTATTACACAAGTTCTTGATATCATCAAAGAAAAAGAATATGCTACTGATGATGAAATCGATGCTATCAACAAAGAAGTGAAAGCAATGGTTAAAGAATGTGAGAAGTTTGCAGAAGAATCTCCATTCCCAGATACTAGTATTTTACACGATGTTGTTTACGAACAAGAAGATTACCCTTTTATAAAATAATTTAATCACAAACTTAAATTAAGTAACAATGGCAACAGTAATTAATATGCCTCGCTTAAGCGATACAATGGAAGAAGGAGTTGTGGCTTCTTGGTTAAAAAAAGTAGGTGATAAAATTGAAGAGGGAGATATTTTAGCCGAGATAGAAACAGATAAGGCTACTATGGAGTTTGAATCTTTCCATGAAGGAACATTATTACATATTGGTGTTCAAGAAGGTGAAGGAGCTCCTGTAGACACATTATTAGCTATTATTGGAGATGAAGGAGAAGATTTTTCTGCTCTTTTAAACAGTAATGCTAAAGAAGAAAAAGCAACTGAAACCAAAAAAGAAGAGCCTGCTAAAGTAGAAACTACTAGCGAGACTTCTATACCTGAAGGAGTTCAGGTAGTTACCATGCCTCGTTTAAGTGACACTATGGTAGAAGGTACCGTAGCATCTTGGCTTAAAAATGTTGGAGACAAGGTTGAAGAAGGAGATATTTTAGCTGAGATAGAAACAGATAAAGCTACTATGGAGTTTGAGTCTTTCTATGAAGGTACTTTACTACATATTGGTATAGAAGAAGGTAACAGTGCGCCTGTTGATAGTTTATTAGCTATTATTGGTAATGAAGGAACTGATGTTTCGGCTGTTATTAACGCACATAAAAATGGTGGGAGCACTACTGCTGTACCCAGCGAACCAAAAAAAGAAGAGAAAAACACTGATTCAAAAAATACGTCAGCTGTTTTAAATGTAACTGAAACTACTTCTAATTCTGCTAATGGGGCTAGAATTTTTGCTTCTCCTTTAGCTAAGAAAATAGCTAAAGACAAAGGTTATAACCTAGCAGATATTAAAGGATCTGGTGAAAACGGAAGAATTGTAAAGAAAGATGTAGAAAATTATGTTCCTTCAGCTAAAACTGAAGTTCAAACAACAGCATCTACAACTTCTACTCCATCTGCTATTACTAGTTTTGCTATAGCTGGTGAAGAAAAAACTGAAGAAGTTAAAAATTCACAAATGCGTAAAGCAATAGCTAAAAGTTTAGGTAACTCTAAATTTTCAGCTCCTCATTTCTACTTAAATATAGAAGTGGATATGGATAATGCTATTGCCTCTAGAAAAACTATTAATGCAATACCAGACGTAAAAGTTTCTTTCAACGATATGGTTGTGAAAGCTTGTGCTATGGCATTACAAAAACATCCACAAGTAAATACTACTTGGTCAGATGATACTACAAAATATCACAGTCATATTCATGTAGGTGTTGCTGTAGCTGTAGATGAAGGTTTAGTAGTACCTGTCGTTAAACACACAAACGCTTTAAGCTTAACACAAATAGGTGCTTCTGTTAGAGATTTAGCAGGAAAAGCAAGAAGTAAGAAAATTAAAATTGACGAAATGCAAGGTAGTACTTTTACTGTATCTAATTTAGGTATGTTTGGTATAGAAAGCTTTACATCAATTATAAACCAACCTAACTCTGCTATTTTATCTGTTGGAGCTATTGTTGAAAAACCAGTAGTTAAAAACGGACAAATAGTTGTTGGTAATACCATGAAATTAACCTTAGCTTGCGATCACAGAACTGTTGATGGCGCTGTAGGTGCTCAGTTTTTACAAACTTTAAAAACTTTTATTGAAAATCCTGTTACTATGCTTGCGTAACTTGTATTAAAACAATATTTAATAAAAAAATAAAAGCTCTGATTGATAATCAGAGCTTTTTTTATTTAACTTTGCAAACTGTAATTGAAAAATTAAATTAAAAAAAGTCTATGAATAGAAAACTACTTTTTCTAGCCATTTCGTGCATCTTTATTTTTAAATCGTATGCTCAACAAATTTGGCAAACAGCAACTAATATTTCTTTATCTGAAAAATCAAGTTACATTTCAGATAATTATAATTATTTAAGATTAAACACAGCACATTTTTCATCTATTATTAAAAATGTGCCTAAAAGAAATCAGTTTAAAAACTCTTCACGCGAAATCACACTACCTGTTAGTAATAATAAGTTTGAAGTTTTTCAAATTTTCGAAGCATCCAACTTTAGCCCCAAACTGAGTGCTAAATTCCCTTCAATAAAGTCTTTTATTGCTAAAAGTATAACTTCTAATAAAACTGCACGATTTAGTTATTCTAACTCTGAAAGTTTACATGCGTACGTTTCAACTAATAAAGGTACTATAATTATAAACCCTATCGCAAAAAAGTCTAACAATTACGTTTATTATAACAAAAGGCAAGTTGACTTTTCCTCTGATTTTGAATGTTCAACTATTGATAAAGTTAAAAAGGCTTTTAGCAATAACAAAAGTCAATTAAACTTGTCAAATGATAATTATTTAAGAAAATATAGAGTAGCAATAGCTGCAACTGGTGAATATTCTAATTTTTTCTTAACAGGTTCTGAAACTACTGACCAGGAAAAAAAAGCAGTAGTTCTAGCTGCCATGAATAATTCTTTAACTAGAATTAATGGGATTTTTGAAAGAGACTTTGGAGTAACCATGGAGTTAATTGACAATAATGATGAATTAATATTTTTTGACGAAACTACTGACCCTTTTTCTGCAGATAATTATAACGAACAATTACAAGCCACATTAGACAATAACATAGGTAGTGATAATTATGATGTTGGGCATTTATATGTTCACTCAACAAGAATATATGGTAATGCTGGATGTATCGCTTGTGTATGTACTGATGGTTCAAAAGGTAGTGCTTTTACTGCTCACACAGATCCTAGTTCTGATCATTTTGACATGATTGCCTCTCATGAATTTGGGCATCAATTCGGTGGTTACCATGTTCAAAGTAGCCCAAATTGTCGTAGTGGTAATAATAGTGAGGTAGAACCTGGTAGTGGTAGCTCTATTATGGGCTATGCTGGAATATGTGCTCCGAACGTACAAGAAAACCCTGACGATTATTTTAATTATGTAGATATCAGAGATATTTTAGAATGGACTCGTAATGGTAGTGCTTGTGCAGAATTAATTCCTACAAATAATAATACTCCAACTGTAAATGCCGGTGAAGATTATATAATTCCTATTTCTACAGCTTTTATATTAACTGGAAGTGCTGATGATGTAGATGATAATACATCTCTTACCTATTGTTGGGAACAAAACAATCCTGAAAACCCATTTTCAACTAATACACCACAATCAAACTGGGCTTTAGGACCTTTATATAGATCAAAACTACCTGTAAACTCTCCGGTAAGATACATGCCTCAAATTGAAGATGTTGTCAACGGTAATTTAACACCTACTTGGGAAGTAACACCTTCTATTGCTAGAACATTAGATTTTGTTTTAACAGTTAGAGACAATGCTACCGCAGGACCAAAAACTGCTTCTGACTCAATGACTATCTCAGTTATTGATAATGGAGGAGCTTTCAAAGTAACATCACAAAGAAATAATATTAATTGGAATGCAGGTCAAATCAAAACAATCACTTGGGATGTAGCTGGAACAAACCAAGCTCCTATTAATGCTGAAAATGTTGACATTTTACTATCTACAGATGGTGGTTATACATACACTCATACGCTAGCTTCAAACAAACCTAATAATGGTTTAGCAAATATTATTGTTCCTTCAATACCTGAAGGAACTGATAAGGCTAGAATTATGGTAAAACCTACAAATAATATTTTCTATGCTATAAACTCTTCAAATATTTCTATCCAAATATCTGAATTTGTGATGAACTTTTCAGAAACAGAATTAGAAGTATGTAAACCTAATAACATTGAATACAACTTTAATTATAAAACGTTTTTAGGTTTTAATGAAAACACTTTTTTTAGCGTTGATAATTTACCTGATGGATTAAATGCTACTTTTGAACCTTCAAATGCCAGCGAAAATGACACACCAATAAAGTTAACTATTTCTGGAACAAACAACAATGTTAATAGTGAAATAACATTTAATGTTATTGGATCTTCCGACTCTACTGAGAGAAGCATACCGCTATCATTCAACATTTTTGAGTCAGAAATAGCATCTCCTATACTTTCTTTACCTGAAAACAATAGTACTGAAATTAATAATTTAGCTACGAAATTAGAATGGAATCAAGACGATAACATTGATAATTATTCTGTAGAGATTGCTTTAGACACGGAATTCAACAATATTATTGAATCTACTTCAACAGAAGAAAACTCTTACGTTATAAATACAAATTTAAACTTTAATACTAGGTACTATTGGAGAATAAAAGGAGAAAATTTATGCAGTGAAAGTGAGTTTTCTAATACTTTTTCTTTTGAAACAATATGTAGCAATGCTAGTAACATTTTAGCTAACAATATATCAATTAATTCTGCTGATATTACATGGACAGATACAGCCAGTTCTAATTGGGAAATAGAAGTAATTAATACTGGTGAAACTCCTCAAGGAATTGGAGTATTAACATCAACACAATCTTATTCGTTAACAAACTTAAACTCTTCAACGAGTTATGATGTATATGTTAGAGCTCAATGCTCTTCCTCAAATTACAGCGAATGGGTTGGTCCATACAGATTTAGTACTTTAGGAGATTTCTGTAATGGTGATAAATTTTATGACACTGGAGGTGAAAGTGGTAATTATAAAAATCTTGAGAACATAGAAACTTTAATACTACCAACTAGCGGTAACGTTGTTGAAATTGATTTTGAAGTATTTCAGTTAGAAAACGGTTATGATTATTTAACTATTTATGATGGAAATGACACAAATGCTCCTTTAATAGGTTCGTTTACAGGTTTAAATTCTCCTGGCACAATACGTTCAAAACCAAATCAAGGTATTACTTTTGTTTTTACTTCTGACAATATTATCAATGATATTGGATGGGAAGCTTCTGTTAATTGTATTACAGTTTCATGTCTTTCTCCTGAGGATTTTACCTATAATAATCTTTTAGGAAATTCTGTAGATTTATCATGGTCTTCAAACGGTTCTGAAAATCAATGGGAAATTGAATACGGTCCTTCAAGCTTCAATATAGGAGAAGGAACTAAAGTAATTACGACAACTAATCCTATTACAATAAACTCATTAAATACTTCTACCACATATGATTTCTATATCAAAGCTATTTGTGGTAATACTTCTGGTGAAGATGATAGTTTTGCTGTAGGACCACTTACCATTTCTACACCAGAATGTGGTATTTATACAGCCCCGTATGCATTTAACGTAGAAGATCAAAACACTAATACGACTATAGAAAATTGTTGGAATGGAGAACCTACAACATACAACAGTGGGTACTTTTGGGAAGCTCAATCTTCTAGACTTAATACATCTAATAGTTCTGGTCCATATAAAGCTAATACTGGTAATAACTATTTTACTACTAGAGACCGATACAGTTCTATTAATGATGTGGCCTCTTTAATGACTCCATTAATTGATATTACATCTTTAACCTCTCCTACTCTTAATTTTCATTCTTTTATGTATGGTGAGTTTATAGGTAGTTTACATGTTGACATTTTAAATAATGGTACTTGGAATGAAGACATTATGGTTATAAACGGTCAGCAACAAGAATCTATTCACGATATTTGGGAAGAACATTTCATCGATTTATCTACATATACAGGTGTAATACAAGTACGATTTAGAGCTATTACTAATGGTAACTATAATAATGATATTGCTATTGATGATGTAAACATTTACAATTTACCTAACTGTATTAAGCCTTCAAATATTGAAGTTTCTAATATAACTGGTACTACAGCCGATTTATCTTGGATCACTAATGGTAATGAAAATTCTTGGGCTATTGAATTTGGCACTCCTAATTTTGTGTTAGGTACAGGAACATCAGTAACAGCAAACTCAAATAATTTTACATTAGAAGGATTACCTTCTGAAACTGAAGTTGAAATTTACATAAAATCTATCTGTGGAAATAATCCTGATGAAGATGATAGCACTTATGCTGGTCCTATTAAAATCACTACACCATGTGCAGCATTTGTTGCTCCTTATAACTTTGATGTAGAAATTCAAAACACCAACTCTGTAATAGAAAACTGTTGGAGTGGACAACCTGAACTTTATCAAGCTGATTATTCTTGGGCAACAAGAAACTCACGTTTTTACAACAGTTCTACTGGTCCATACAAAGCTAACGGTGGAGATAAATACTTTACTACTAGCAACTACTATAGCGGCTCTAACAATAATAATGAAGCTTCTTTAATAACTCCATTAATTGATATTTCTTCTTTAACCACTCCTACTCTAAACTTTCACTCATTTATGTATGGTGAAAACATAGGTAGCTTACATGTAGATATTTATAATAATGGAACTTGGAATAATGATGTTTTTATTATGAATGGTCAACAACAAGAATCTAGTAACGATTTTTGGAAAGAACATTTTATAGATTTATCTACATATACTAATGAAATTCAAGTACGATTTAGAGCAATTACTAATGGTAATAACAATAATGAAATTGCTATTGATGATGTTAACATCTACAATATGCCAAACTGTATCACTCCTTCAGATGTAGTTTTTACTAATATTACTGCAAATTCGGTTGATTTATCTTGGACAGCTAATGGTAATGGAACTTCTTGGATAATAGAATATGGTAGTTCAGATTATACTGTAGGAGAAGGAACTTCAATTACTGTAAACACTAATAATTACACATTAGAAAATTTACCCACTAACTCTGAAATAGACATTTATATTAAATCTACCTGTGGAAACAATCCTGGTGAAGATGATAGTGATAATATTGGACCTATAAAAATTAAAACACTATGTGGGGTTTTCAACGCTCCCTATAACTTTAATGTAGAGAACCAAAATGTCAACCCTATAACAGATAATTGTTGGAGTGCTCAACCAGAACTTTATCAAGGTAGTTATTTTTGGGAAGCCAAAAACTCAAACTTTTATGAAGGAGATACTGGTCCTTATCAGGCTAACACAGGAAACAAATACTTTAGCACAAGAGATTATGGTAGTTCAACCAATGACGAAGCCATATTATTATCTCCTGTTATAAACACTTCTTCATTAACGACCCCTACTCTAAATTTCCACTCTTTTATGTATGGTGAAAATATTGGCAGTTTACATGTTGATATTTTAGATAATGGAACATGGAATGAAGATGTTGTTCTTATAAATGGTCAACAACAAGAATATAGTAGAGATTTATGGGAGGAACATTTTATCGATCTATCTGCGTATTCAAATGAAATTCAAGTACGTTTTAGAGCTATCAGTAATGGTAGCAGCAATAATGAAATTGCTATTGATGATATTAATATATACAACCTACCTAGCTGTATTAAACCATCAGAGTTAACTTTCAGTAATATTACTGCCACTTCTGTTGATTTATCTTGGACAGCCAATGGTAGTGGAACTTCTTGGATTGTAGAGTATGGAACTTCATATTTTACACCAGGCACTGGTACTACAGTAACGGCAAATAGTAATAACTTTACTTTAGAAAATTTACCTTCTAATTCTGAAATAGACATTTATATTAAATCTACTTGTGGTAATAATCCAGGAGAAAATGATAGTGATAGTATTGGTCCTTTAAAAATCAATACCCCTTGTAATGTATTTGTTGCTCCATTTAATACTGACATTGAAGATCAAAATACAGGTTCAGTAACAGGAAATTGTTGGTCTACTAACCCAGATTTTTTTACAGGGAATTATTATTGGCAAATTGCTTATTCTAATTTTAATCAAAATAGAACTACTGGTCCCTATAAAGCTAACTCTGGGAATAAGTATTTTTATACTAGAAATTCTAGCGCTTCAGTTGGAGATGAAGCTAATTTGCTTTCTCCAATAATTGATATTTCTCCTTTAACTACCCCTACACTTAACTTTCATTCATTTATGTATGGTGAAAATATTGGTAGCTTACGTATAGACATTTTTAGTAATGGAACATGGAATGAGGATATTTTTGTTATCGAAGGTCAACAACAAGAATCTAGTATCGACTTTTGGGAAGAACATTTTGTTGATTTATCAGACTATACTGGTCAAATTCAAATTCGTTTTAGAACTATTTCTAATGGTAACAATAATAATGAAATAGCTATCGATGACATTAATGTTTATAACTTACCTAACTGCATTAAACCATCGAATTTAACCTATACTAATGTTACTGATACTTCTGTTGATTTATCTTGGACAGCCAATGGTAATGGTACTTCTTGGATTGTTGAATACGGTGCTACTGGTTTTACTGTTGGTTCTGGTACTACCTTTATTACTAATTCAAATAATTATACTTTAGAAAATTTACCTTCTAACTCTGAGATAGATATCTATATCAAATCTACTTGTGGTAATAATCCAGGAGAGGATGATAGTGATTTTATCGGTCCTATAAAAATTAAAACACCTTGTAGTACTTTTTCTGCTCCATGGTATTATGATGTAGAAAATCAAAACACTAATTCGGTAATTGCTGATTGTTGGAGCGGTAATCCTCAAATCCTTCAAGATAATTATTATTGGGCCACTCAAAATTCTAGACAAAGTAACACTACAGGACCTAATCAAACTAGTTCTAGAAATAAATATTTCAGTGCTGAATCAAATAACAGTATTGTTTCTAATGAAGCTAATTTATTATCACCTATAATAGATATATCCTCTTTAAACACGCCTTCTTTAAACTTTTTTACTTTTATGTATGGAGAAAATATTGGTAGTTTAAAAGTAGATATTTTTAATAATGGAACTTGGAATGAAGGTATATTTGTTCTGACTGGACAACAACAAGAGTCTAACAATGATTCATGGACAGAACATTTTATAGATTTATCTGCTTATATAGGTCAAATACAAATACGATTTAGAGCATCTTCAAATGGTAATTTTAACGATCATATTGCCATTGATGATATTAGTGTAATTGAAAAACCTGATTGTATTAAACCTACAAATATTATTTTTGATAGAATAACAGAAAGTTCAGTTGATGTAAACTGGGAAAATTACAATACTAATATTTCACAATACACAATAGAATATGGAGCTCAAGGTTTCTCATTAGGGTCAGGTACACAAAATAACATTAGTAATAATACACATACTATTACTGACTTAAATTCTGATACTGTTTATGATTTTTACATTAGATCTGAATGTTCTAATGATAGCAATTCAGAATGGGTAGGTCCTTTTACTAAAAAAACAACACCTAACTATTGTAATGGAGATCATTTTTATGACAGTGGAGGTCCTAACAACCCTTATTCTAATTCCGAAAATTATATCGAGACTATTTTCCCTAGTACGGCAAATGGTGTAGTTACTGTTGAGTTCAATAGTTTCCAATTGGAAGGTTGTTGTGATTATTTATCAATATATGATGGATCAGATATTAATGCTCCATTAATTGGTCGCTATAACGGAAATGACAATCCAGGTATTATTACTTCTTCTGATTCCTCAGGGGCATTAACCTTTAAGTTTACCTCAGATCATTCTGTTACTTATTCTGGATGGGACGCTACAGTTATTTGTAATAGTAACACCTGTCCAAACCCTACAAACATTAGTGTAGAAGAAACTTTTGTCGATGGTGCTTCAATAAATTGGGAAACTAGTGGTGCAGAAACAAATTGGATTATTGAATATGGTGAAAGTGGATTTACTCTTGGAACAGGAACTATTATTGAAACTACACAACAACCTACAATAGTATCTAACTTAAACTCACAAACTACATATGATGTATATGTTAAAGCAAGTTGTAATAATGAGAGCAGTAACAATATAAAAACTAGTTTTACCACTAGGTCAAATTATTGTAATGGAGATCACTTTTATGATACCGGAGGAGAATTTAATAACTATAATAATAATGAAAACTACACAGAAACTATTACTCCAATAACAGGAGCAGATAGAGTTAGTGTAATTTTTAATACGTTTGATTTGGAAAGTTGTTGTGATTCTCTATCTATTTATGATGGTTCAGATATCAACGCTCCTTTAATTGGAACTTACACAGGTACAAATAGCCCTGAAGAAATAGTTGCTACAAACTCTGAAGGTTCTTTAACTTTCCAATTCATTTCAAATGATAATGGAAACTCTATAGGTTGGGATGCTACAGTAATTTGTGAATATGACTGCCCTATTCCTTTAAACCCTACTGCTACTAATATCACAACTAATGAAGCAACTATAACATGGGATGCGGGAGGTGATGAACAATCTTGGGATATCATATTAGGAAGTGACGATATTATCATAGATTATTACACTGTTGACAATACCAGTTTTACTTTCACTGATTTAGAACCTAATAAAATATACCAATATGGAATTAAATCTAATTGTAATGAAAATTCAGATAGAGGAAGTAGTGACTGGATAGGTACTTTTAAATTTAGAACTACTTGTCAAGCTAACTTTGCTCCCTTTCACGAAAAATTCCTTTCTTCTACTACTCCATCATGTTGGATAGAAAATGGAGATAAAAAATGGAATTTTAACACAAATGCTGTGTACGATTCTAATAATGTTGCAGACAATAGCGAAGGTAATGACTCAAATTATGCATGGATAAATAGTACTAACTCAACAAATTCAAGTGCAACAAATAGTCTAAAAACAAATTTCATTAATATTTCTAATTTAGATTCTCCTACTTTACAATTTGCTGTATTTAGTAGAAACTCTATCAACAACGAATACAATAAATTAGAGGTTAAACTAAATGATAGTTCTAACAATTCTTATATTGTTTTAGAATTACAAGAAGAAACCGAAGACGGGTGGAAATTGTATACTTTTAATCTTAATGATTTTATTAGTGATGAAGAAAATATTCAAATAGAATTTATAGTTTCTGAAAACGAAACTAACACTTCTTCTGATAACAATATTTTAATTGACGACATAAAAATAGATAATCTTAGTACACTAGGAACTAATAATTACAACTTAGATATAAGTAAGTTAAAATATTATCCAAATCCTGTAAAAAGTATTTTAACAATTCAAAATAATGATACTGAACTCACTAAAATTGAAGTATATAATTTAATTGGTCAAAAGCTAATTACTGAAAAAATCAATGATATTTCAACAGATATAGATTTCTCTAGATTAGAATCTGGAACTTATTTAATTAAAGCTTTTTCTAACAAGAAGAGTGGTGTTTTTAAAGTTGTTAAAATAAAATAATAGATTTTATATTCATTTTAAAAAAGCTGTCTGAATTAATTTTTAGACAGCTTTTTGCTTTTTTAAGTAGATTATTTGTAAAGGTTTTATTTTTTTATCGACAGAAAGTTCATCAAAACCCAAAATGATGAAACAATTAAAAATCTTTATGCTTCCTTTAGTATTATTCTTTTTACAGAGTTGTATTCAAGATGATGTTATTAATGATAGGCAAGATGAAAACTTCAGTATTACAAATCCTATAGAAGAATTAACCGTTAGTGAAACTTACCAATACACTACAAAATACACCGATAACGTCGGGAAATTAGTTGACCTTCCTATAACATGGACTAGTTCTGATAATAATATTGCTACTGTTTCAGCATCTGGATTAGTTTCTGGTATTGCAGAAGGGCAAGTAACCATTACTGCATCTGTAGACACTGAGGAAGGAAAAACAATTACAGAAACTAATGATATAACAATAACAACTGCGCAAGTTGATAACAGTGGTAGTATTGAGGAAAAGTCAGGAACAATTGCAACGACTAGTAGTTATGTTTTAACTGGTACTTTTACTATTAAAGAGATTGAAGGAACTAACGATTTAGAACTGCGTATAAATGATGACTATAGAGCCTCAACTGCTTTGCCTGGGCTATACCTTTATTTAACAAACAATAAAAATACTGTAAACAATGCTAAAGAAATAGAAGCAGTATCGGTATTTAATGGAGCACATACCTATATTATAAGAGACACAGGAATTAATGACTTTTCACATCTTTTGTATTGGTGTAAACCTTTTGGTGTAAAAGTAGGTGACGCAGAAATTCAATAACAAAAACTAACAAAAATGAAAAAAGTTATTATAACGATCATATTTACCATTCTTTTAACGACAAATTCTTTTGCCCAATGGACAAAAGGTAAAGGAAATGGATACTATAAATTATCCGCATGGTATTTAAATTACGATCAACATTTTACAGATACAGGTGCTAAAGATCCTAATACTACCAGAACACAATTCAATACTAATATTTACGCTGAATACGGTATTATAGACAAACTTGATGTTATTGCCTATGTTCCATTTTTTTCATCTGTAAGTGAAAATAACGTAGTTTCTGGAACTACAGGTGATATTATTGAAAATGGAGAATCTTTAAGCTCTTTTGGAGACATTGATTTCGGGGTTAGATATGCTCTTTATAAAAAAGGAAAATGGGCTGCTGACATAAAACTTTTATTAGGTTTACCTACCGGAAACGAAACTGGTGGTACTGATGGAAGTTTTCAGACAGGAGATGGAGAATTTAATCAGTTTTTATCTTCGTCTTTAGGATACGCTACTTCTATTAATAATTTACCTTTTTACGCTAAATCTTATTTAGGATATAATAATCGTTCAGAAGGTTTTTCTGATGAATTTAGAACAGGTTTAGAAGCGGGTATTAACTTATTTGACACTAAATTTTGGTTAATTACACGTATAAATGTGGTTAAATCACTTAAAAATGGAACTTTAAATGCTATTAGTGGTAATGGTAGCATTTTTGCAAACAATATTGAATATAGTAGTTTTGGTTTTGAAGGAGCCTACTATATAACTAAAAAGCTAGGTGTTTCATTAAGTTTCGACTCCGCTTTCTCAGGAAGAATTATTGCAGCTAGTCCTTCTTTTTCAGGAGGTATATTCCTTGATATTAAGTAACAAATATCATTTCTTTTAAACAAGTAAATCACAATATGTAAACTTTTATTAATAAAGAACATATTGTGATTTTATGTTTTTAAAACACTTATTGCTAAATTTTATATTTTTCTCATTTTATCCATCAGCCAAAAATCAGCTAACACAAAAGCTGTTAAAGCTTCTACAACAGGAACAGCTCTTGGAACAACACAAGGATCATGACGTCCTTTACCATGAATTTCCGTAACTTCTCCCTCAGAATTTATCGTTGTTTGATTTTGCATAATAGTAGCCACTGGCTTAAATGCTACTCTAAAATACACATCCATTCCATTAGAAATACCTCCTTGAACTCCTCCTGATAAATTTGATTGAGTACTTCCATCAGCATTAAAAATGTCATTATGCTCAGATCCTTTCATTTTTGCACCACAGAAACCACTACCAAACTCAAATCCTTTTACTGCATTTATAGAAAGCATTGCTTTACCTAATTCTGCATGTAATTTATGAAAAATAGGCTCACCCAATCCTAAAGGTACATTTTGGGCCACACATGTAATGGTTCCACCAATCGTATCTCCTTGCTTTCTTATTTCTTGAATGCGAGCTATCATTTTATCCGCAGATGTTTCATCTGGACACCTCACAACATTACTCTCTATTTTTGAAAAATCTAAATCTTGATATGGTTTATCAATAAAAATATCACCAACAGATGAAGTAAACGCATTAATATTTATATGCTTAATTAACTGTTTAGCTAAAGCTCCTGCCACTACCCAATTTGCAGTTTCTCTCGCAGAAGTTCTTCCTCCTCCTCTATGATCTCTTATACCATATTTTTTATCATACGTATAATCTGCGTGTGAAGGACGATAGACATTCGTGTTATGATTATAGTCTTTACTTTTCTGATTTGTGTTTTTAATAACAAAACCAATTGACGTTCCTGTAGATTTACCTTCAAATATTCCTGATAAGAATTCAACTGTATCTTGCTCTTTTCTTTGTGTTACAATTTTAGATTGTCCAGGCTTACGTCTATCTAATTCTTTTTGAACCTCATCAAAATCAATCGAAACCCCTGCAGGAAAGCCATCAATTACTCCTCCAATAGTTACACCGTGAGATTCTCCAAAAGTTGTTAACCTTAAAATATTTCCTAAAGAATTAAACATATACTATAATTTTAAAACGAAGTTACATATTTACTAGAAAAACCGTCGTTGAAATGGAATAAAAATTAGCTTTATTTTTAAAAATCCCTTTATTAAATAAATTCCTTCATTAAATCGATATTTTTCTAAAACCACTAAAACACTAATAACAAAACACTTACTTTAACCCCAGAAAAAACTTTCAAAAAAAACACAAAAAAAACCTCTTTTTATTTTTCTAAATTAAAAAAGGTTTATATATTTGCAACCGCTAACGGGAAAACGATAGCACGACTGGTGAAATGGCAGAGTGGTCGAATGCGGTGGTCTTGAAAACCATTGACTGTAACAGGTCCGGGGGTTCGAATCCCTCTTTCACCGCAAAACCCTTGAAAATCGAAAGATTATCAAGGGTTTTCTTTTTGTATAAACGTAATTGATTCAGTAAATACAAAAAACTTAAACAACTTTAAACTAAATTTTAAAAGAGGTTTTTCCTGTAGACAAGATTAAAAAATAGCGTAAATTTAGAACAATAAGTAACTGAATATCTGACAAACTAATAACAATTAGACTACTAAAAAACCTAGTACTGAATATAATTATTTCCAACCTACAGTATTCTTGACTTATTAATTCTAAAAGTTTAATGAAAATTTTTAGAAAACAATTATTGGTAGCATTACTACAATGCTATTAGAGATTCCCCAATTTAATTACGGAAAACCTTCTTTACGAAGGTTTTCTTTTAAACAAAAAAATTAAAACATAAATATCATACTTAAAATGTGTTTAACTATATTTTGTATATTTAGCTCACCTTTTTAGCTACCAACAAAATTCATTATGAATTGGGGAATCTCTAGTAGCGAATAATTAGGTACAAGCCTTTCTTCGGAAAGGCTTATTTATTTAAAAATTTAACAATCGACAAAAAATCAAAAACAATCAATTCGTTTAACTTAAAAAAGATCTCATAGATTAAAACCATGAGATCTGATTAATTTTGAAACATTCATAAATCTAAGCCTATATATTAAGTGGGAGAGTTTCTAAAATTAATTTATTTGATAAACCATTAATTTCTTTTTTTCGTAACTTAGAATACTTTTCTAAAATAACTTTAAAAATATTAAACAAAAGATATAACAACACACTCGTTAGCCGATTAAAACACCTTTAACACCACTTTAAACACCTAAACAATTTACAATCTCAAATTATAAATATTTAAACAAAAAAAACCGAGCAATGCTCGGTTTTTTAATGATTTTTTGTTAGAAATTTGTCAGATAGATACTACTATTTTTGATCGATTACTCTAAATGTAGTTCTTCTGTTAGCTGCATGCTCACGCTCAGTACAAGAAACACCATCTGCACATCTGTTTGTTAATCTTGCTTCTCCGTAACCATTAGCAGTTAATTTACTTGGATTTATTCCTTTAGATACTAAATAGTTTACTACCGCTTGCGCTCTTCTTTCAGATAAAGATTGGTTACTAGTTTTAGAACCTCTTGCATCTGTATGAGATTCAATAGCTACCGCTACTCCGTCTTGTAAAATTGGTAATAAACGAGCATCAATAATTCTTTTTGCTCCTGAAGTTAATGTTGCACTACCTAAATTCCAGTTAATTGGTAAAGGTGTATTTTGAACTAATTTACACTCTACTTCTTTCCATGTTGTTAATCCTCCTTTAGAAACTAACACTTCTTTAGTTACAGTTTTAAACTTTGCATCTACAGTTACCTCTTCAGAACGTGCGTCACTATCTAAAACAGTCTTCTTAATTGTTCCGTATTTAGGATCTATTTTAACAGTTCTAGTAGTAGGTTCTGAAGCTACTACTGTTTTCTTTAACGTAGCTGTTACTTCTGGAATATCTATTTTTCTAGTAGACTCTGGTGCTGGAATTGTTTTCTTAAACACTTTAGTTACTTCTGGCACATCAAACTCTTGAGTAGTTGGTGGAGTTACCATTACTCTCTTTTTTACAACTTTTGTAATCGCAGGCACCTCTACCTCTCTTGTTGTAGGTGGTGTTACCATTACTGTTTTCTTGATAACTTTTGTTACTGCTGGTATTTCGATAATTCTTGTAGTTGCAGGCACATCTACTATTGTTCTCTTTACAGGTTCTTTAACCTCTGGAATTTCAATGGTTCTTGTAGTAGGAGGCGTAACCATTACTCTTTTCTTTACTACTTTAGTTACTGCTGGAATATCAAATGTTTTAGTTGATGGAGGAGTAACCATAACTCGTTTCTTAACAACTTTTGTTACCGCCGGGATATCAATTGTTTTAGTTGATGGTGGAGTTTTCATTACTCTTTTTACATAAGTAGCGTTTCCACAATCTTCTGAATTAGGCTCATTACATTCAGATGTTTTAATAAGAGAAGCATCGCTAGTTAAAACAGTTTTATCTAATGTGGTAAATTGCGCTGGCACCTCTCTATAACACCAATAACGACAATCATTAGGATCTGAAGACGTACAATCAGGAGCTCTTTCACTCATTTGCCATTTTGCAGATTTAGCTCTTACTTCAATTACTTCGTTATCTTTTGAAAAAGATGCTGGCACAACCTTAAGTCTGTTACCATATTCTCTCTTTTTATAAGACACTACTTCTGTACCATAAGTAGCAGGTACTACCTCTAAACGCTTGCTTGCCTCTTTTACCGTTACAACAACATCACGCATTTCGTACTTTGCAGGTACTACCTCAACACGCTTACTTGCTTCTTTAACAGTAATTACTACATCACGCATTTCATATTTAGCAGGTACAACTTCTAAACGTTTACTAGCCTCTTTAACAATTACCTCTTCAGTTATTGTTTTCATTTTAGCAGGCACTACTTCTAAACGCTTACTTGCTTCTTTTACTGTTACAACAACATCTTGTTGCTCGTATTTAGCAGGAACTGATATTAATTTTTTGAAACCTTCTTTTACTACTACTTCAACATTACGCATTTCATATTTTGGAGGAACTGCTTTTAAACGCTTAGAAGATTCTTCTATTACTACTGTTAAATTCTCAAAAGAAGGTTTTCCAATAGTTTTCTCTAAACGCTCACTTGCTTCTTTGGTAACAACAGTAAAGTTTTCTGTTGTGAATTTAGTAGGCACCACTACTAGCTTCTCTCCACCTTCATCTACTAATACTCGTTCTGTTACTGTTTTGTACTTTGCAGGATATGCTACTATTCTTTTATATGCTGGTGCAACTTCAATAGTTACATCCTCATTTTTCCAAACTTCAGGGGTTTTACAACGAACATAACATTTTCCTGGTTCTGCATTGGTTGGTAAATCTTGAGCATTTACCACAACTCCGATAGCTAGAAAAGCACCAGATAGTATGAGTTTCTTCATAATGAATTAAATTTGTTTATTTTTATTACTTAGCTCTTATTTGTGACACTTACTAGAGGGAATAAGTCACTTCCTAACAAATATAACGAAAAAAAACAAATGTTAAAACCCTGTTAAAGAATTTTATAATTTATTAAAGTAAAGGCTTTTAACTATACCATCAGACAATCCAATTTTAGGCACAAAAATTCTTCTGGCACCACTCCATTTCATGGCTGATAAGTAAATTTTTGTTGCAGGTACAATTACATCTGCCCTATCCGGATTCAATCCTAAGTCAGAAATTCTTTCTTGATAAGACATTTTTTTCAGGTACTCTAATTGTGCATTTAAATACACATAAGAAATAGGTCTGCCTGCATCTAAACCAGACATTTTAAAAATCTTGTTTATGTTTCCACCAGATCCTATTAAAGATATTCTTTTGTAGTCTTTAGTGTTTTCTATTATCCACTTTTCAACTTTAGCAAATATTTTTTTATTCTTCTCTTTGGTATTATTAATTAACCTAACAGTACCTATTTTAAAAGATTTTGAGTTAATTATCTGTCCTCTTGAAAAAACAGTTAACTCAGTACTTCCTCCTCCAACATCTACATATAAATAAGTTTCATCTGAATTTATTAAGTATTTTAAATCTGTAGATGAAATAATTGCAGCTTCTTTAGCTCCGTTGATAATATCAATTTCAATACCAGCTTTTTCTAGAACTTTTTTCACCACCTTATCTCCGTTAGATGCTTCTCGCATAGCAGATGTAGCACAAGCCTTATAACGTTCAACACCATGCACTTTCATTAATAACTTAAAAGCTTTCATGGCATCAACCATTCTTTCAATATTAAACTTAGAAATTTCTCCTGTAACAAAAGCATCTCCTCCTAAACGAATAGGCACCCTAACTAAAGCTGATTTTTTAAACTTCGGTTCCTTTCCTTTTTCTTCAATTACATTCGCTACTAATAATCTTACTGCATTTGAACCTATATCTATGGCTCCGTATTTCTTAATTTTCAAAAGAGAGTTTTTTTACTTGTGATACTTTGGAAATTCTACTAAAATCGTATTTCCTTTCTTAATATCTTTCCAATATTTTTCTTTAAATTCTATTCCTACAACACCACATGTAGAAACATGTGCAATGGGCTTACTTCCGAATTTATTTACAAATGTGTTAATTCCATGATCATGACTAAATATAATAGCACTGTCAAAACTATCGTCTAAGGCTTTTACCGTTTTAACTAAATACCCATCACTAAAACTATATAATTGCTTACTTATTTTAAGATTCGCCATTGGATAGCTAAAATTTTCGCAGAAAATGATACCAGTATGCAATGCTCTGTTTGCACTACTTGATATAAAAACATCTGGACGAGAAATGGTTTTTGCTAAAAATTTTGAAAGTAAATGCGCATCGTTAATACCTCTTTCTTTTAAAGGTCTATCGTGATCTTTTACGCTATCGTATTTCCACGACGATTTAGCATGACGAACTATGTATATTGTTTTCATTGATTTAAACAAAGAGTTTTCAAATATAGCATTACGGAGCTAAACGTTCAAGTTTCCAAGAAAAATCTTTTTCTAGTTGATACCTAACTCTATCATGCATTCTATTAGGTCTACCTTGCCAAAACTCAATAGAAACTGGCTTTGCAATATATCCACCCCAATGTTTTGGTCTTACAACTTCTTTCTCCTCATACTCTTCCTCTTTTGCTTTTAAAGCATCTTCTAAAATGACTCTACTTGCTACTACTTCACTTTGATTAGAAGCCCAAGCTCCTAATCTACTTCCTTTAGGTCTTGAGTTAAAATAAGTATCAGAAACCTCTTCTGTAACTTTTGCTACTTGTCCTTTTATAATTATTTGGCGCTCTAAACTTGGCCAGAAAAAAGACAAACAAACATTTGGGTTGTTTGCTATTGCTTTTCCTTTTTCTGAATTATAATTGGTATAAAAAATAAAACCTTCATTACTGAACTGCTTTAATAACACTACTCTATTTTTTGGGAAACCATCCAAACCAATTGTAGAAATATTCATTGCATTGGCTTCTTCAACTGTTTCTGAAGCATCAGCAAATGCAAACCAGTTTTCAAACAATGTTATTGGATTATCTGGACATTTATCTTCTACTAATTCAAACTTCTCGTAAGACTTTCTGTAATCACTTAAATCTTGATTCATTATCGCTCATAATTTAACTCTGTAAAAATAAGACTTATCTTCGCAATAATGAAACCTAAAACACCTTCAAATATTACAATTGCTAAAATTGTTAAGGCTATTCAATTTATAGAAGATAACCTTAATCAAAAATTGATTTTAGAAGAAATTGCTAAACGTGCGAACTTTTCTAATTTTCATTTTCATCGTTTATTCTCAATTGTAACCAAAGAAACTGTAAACGGTTTTATTACTAGAAAAAGATTAGAAAGAGCTGCTGGTTTCTTAATTAGAAACAATGATATATCGATTACTGAAATTGCTGAAATGGTAGGATACACAAATCTATCATCTTTCTCTAGAGGCTTTAAAAAATTTTACGGTATGAGTCCTTTACAATTCAGAGAACTCAGTCCTCAAAAATTTAGCAAGATTTGTAAAACAGAAAGCAAGAATGGTCAAATAAAGGTAAATTTTGAAGAATACATTTGTAACCTACAAGAATCAATAAACTGGATACAAATGAATGCTTTAAATATTACTGTAAAAAAACTACCTGAATTTTCATTAGGATATGTACATCACAAAGGAAAAATAGATGACATAGGTATTGCTTATCATCAATTAATTAAATGGGCTACTCCATTAGGTTTGCTAAACACACCTAATTTACAAATGATGACTATTTACCATGATAGTCCAAAAATATCAGATCCTAATAATATTGGTATGAGTGCTTGCATCGTTTTAAAGGAACTAATAAAATCTAACGGTATTGTTAACTCTAAAACTTTTATACCTGGTAAATGTATTGTAAGCCGATTTGAAATAAAACCATCAGAATTTCAACAGGCTTGGGAATCTAATTTTGTTTGGATGTCAGAAAATGGGTATCAGAAAAGTGAAATAGATCCTTTTGAAATTTTTCACAACAATGCAGAAAACCATCCTGAAGGTAAATTTATTGTCGATTTATGTATCCCTGTTGCATAAATTACAGACTTACTTTTTAGTATTTAGTTACTTTTTTAAAGTCGCTTAGAATAAAAAATCAATTCAACTTACTTTTTTAACAACTCAGTAATTCTTTTTATTAAAAAAGAGAGAACTGTTTCATTTTTGAAGTGTTAAATCAAATCAATATGAAACCGAAACTTATTTTACTTACACTTTTATACACTGTATTAACTTTTAGTCAAACAACTGTTTCTGGAAAAGTTACTGATGCAAAAGGACAACCTTTAGAAGGTGTAAATATTTATTTAGACGGAACCTATGACGGTACCTCTAGTAATGCTAATGGAGAATTTAATTTTTCTACATCTGAAAAAGGATCTCAAACACTTATAGCTTCTTTCATTTCTTTTGAAAGCTTTATAAAAACAGACGATGTAACTAAATTTAAAAACTTAACAATAAAACTACATGAAGATGTAAACACATTAGATGCAGTAGTTATTAATGCTGGAAGTTTTGATGCTGGCGAAAAAGCAAGAGCTGTAGCTTTAAAACCTTTAGATATTGTAACAACAGCCAGCGCTTTAGGTGATGTTGCTGGAGCTTTGCAAACCTTACCAGGAACCTCTGCTAACGAAGAAGATGGTCGGTTATTTGTAAGAGGTGGTGATGCTGAAGAAACTCAAATTTTCATTGATGGAATACGTGTGTTTTCTCCTTTTTTACCAACAACAAATAACTTACCTACACGTGGAAGGTTTTCTCCTTTCTTATTTAAAGGCATGACATTTTCAATTGGTGGTTACTCTGCTGAATACGGACAAGCATTATCTGGTGTTTTAGCTTTAAATACTGTTGATGAGCCTACCGAAGAAAAAACAGAATTACAATTTATGACTGTTGGTTTAGGAGCTGGAAATACGCAAATATGGGGAAAAAACTCATTTAGCATCAACACTTCTTATGTTAATCTTGCACCTTACTTATGGGCTTTCCCTGATAAAAATGAATGGTTATCTCCTTATGAAACCGCTAGCGGTGAAATGGTATACAGATATAGAACAAACAATGACGGATTACTAAAACTATACGGTGCTTACAGCTATTCTAACTTCGATCTTATTCAAGATGATATTAATTTTGATGATGGTTTTCGCTTTGCTCTAAAAAACACCAATCTTTATTTTAATGGTTCGTACAAACAACGAATTGGTAATGGATGGTCTGTTTCTGGTGGATTAGGATATACTCATGATAATTCTAAAACTAATATTGAACAGGATAATGTAAATGGTACAGAAAACTCGGCTCATTTTAAAGTAAAACTTAAAAAGCGTTTTTCTAGTCGATTAAAATTAAGTTTTGGAGGAGAATATTTCTTAACTGATTTCAACGAAACATTTAATCAGTTTCCTTCCAATTCTTTTTCTTATGGTTTCAATAATAATATTGCTGCTGCTTTTACTGAAGCTGATATCTTCTTCTCAAAAAAATTAGGAGCAAAAGCTGGTGTTAGACTTGAAAAAAGTGAGTTTACCGATGAATTAACTGTATCTCCTAGAATATCTTTAGCGTATAAAAGTGGTAAAAATTCACAGTTTTCTTTTGCATATGGACAGTTTTATCAAAACCCTAAAAACGAGTATTTAAAATTTGCTGATAATTTAACTTCTGAAAACACCTCTCATTATATTTTAAATTATCAATATGTAAACAACAAACAAATATTCAGAACAGAAGCTTTTTACAAGCCTTATAACAATTTAGTAAAATATAACGATCAATTCCCGACGCCTTCAACTAATTTTTCTAACACAGGTAAAGGTTTTGCTAAAGGTATTGAAGGTTTTTGGAGAGATGGTAAAACTTTTAAAAATTTAGAATATTGGGTTTCTTATTCTTTTTTGGATACAGAAAGAGATTATAAAAATTATCCTACAAAGGCTCGTCCTAATTTTGCTTCTAAACATAATTTATCTGTGGTTGGTAAATACTGGATGGACTCTTGGAAAACTCAACTAGGACTTTCTTATAGCTTTGCTTCTGGAAGAACATATACCAATCCTAATCTTAGTGGATTTTTAAATCAAGAAACTAAAAACTACAATACCGTTAGTTTTAACGCTGCTTATTTAATTTCTCAACAAAAGATTTTATACTTTTCGATTAATAATGTGTTAGGAACAGAAAATGTTTTTGGATATAATTACAAAAATACTCCAAACACCAACGGATTTTACGAAAGACAAGCTATTACACCAAATGCAAATCGTTTCTTTTTTATTGGTTTCTTTTGGACTATTAGCGATAATAAAAACGATAATCAACTGGATAACTTATAGTTTCCCTACTTTAAGTTTCCTTAAAAACTAAAAATGAAAAGCATAAATAATTACCAAAATGCATTTCAGTAACAAAAAACAACAATTCGGTAAGAATTTTGATAATAAACACACAAAACATTCGATATTTGAATAACTAAAAACAAAAAACTATGGTACGAATTTTTCAAATCTTGGCAATATTAATTTTAACTACAATATCATCGTTTGCACAAAACAATCATACACTAACAATAGAGTTTTCTGGAATGGATACTGACACTGGTAATGTATTTGTAGGTATACATAATAAAGAAGCAGATTTTCTAAAAAAGCGTTTTAAAGAAGCTGTTGTTGTAGTTAAAAACAACAAAGCGACAGCTGTTTTTGAAAATCTTCCAGAAGGAGAATACGCTGTATCTGCTTTTCATGATGAAAATGACAACAAGAAAATGGATACTAAGATTTTTGGGATTCCAAAAGAACCAATCGGTGTTTCAAACAACGCAAAAGGTTTTATGGGACCTCCTAAATATAAAGATGCAAAATTTACGCTTGATAAAGATCTTACTTTAAAAATTGAAATGGATTAATACTTTCAACATTCAAATAAATACATTCTATTATTTCTGAAAAGAATTTGAATATACTTTTCTAAAAACACTTACTCACTTCTTAATTATATACTCATGAAAAATGTTATTACTTTTTTGATGCTTCTTGTTATGCTTACAAGTTTCGCTCAATCTAAATACGATAAAGGAATGCAAAAAGCCTTTGATCTTTGGAAAAACAACAAAACTACTGAAGCTTCTCAGCTATTTGAACGAATTTCTAATGTTGAAAAAGAGAACTGGCTACCTCCATATTATGTAGCTACCATAGAAATATTAACCAGCTTTGGATTAAAAGACGCTGCAACTTTAAATGCTAAATTGAAAAAAGCACAAGAATTTTTAGATATGGCTGCTACCAATTCAGAAAATAACCCTGAAATTATGATTACTCAAGCTTTATTAAATACAGCTTATATTTCTTTTGATGGTCAAAAATACGGAATGACACTATCGGGTAAAAATAATGCGCTATACCAACAAGCTTTAAAAACAGCACCTAAAAATCCAAGAGTTATTTTAAGTAAAGCGGAATGGGATATGGGAACTGCTAAATTCTTTGGACAATCTATAGAACCTTACTGTAAAGACGTTGAAAAAACAATTCCTTTATTTGAAAAAGAAACATTACCTAAATACTATCCAAGAGGTGGAGTTGATAGAGCTAAAGAAATTTTGAAAAAGTGTAACCTTAAATAATAAAAAAACTAGTCTAAAACCTCAATAAAACCACCTTTTTCACCAGGGTGGTTTTTTGATATATACTGAAGAATAACACTTCTAAAAAAAAGAGATAGTCCCTTTTTGTTTTACCGTAAATTACCTAAGTCTCTTTCTTCTCGTTCTGAATAATTTTACTACTATTAATTAAAAAACCAAACAAAATGGATACTATCAAAAAATTTGACAAAGTTTCAGAAACAATTCCTAACATTATGGATCTTAGACCTGTATTTATTGAATATGAAAACAGGAAATCTCATCAGAAAAGGGTAGAATTAATTGATTTCAAAAGAAATAAAGAATTAGATTTTAAACTATTTGAACCAGGAACTATTACAGCTCTTGTATTCAGAAAAAACAAAGAAACCAAAGAAAGGATAAAGGAATTATTAAAGGAAAATAAAATTGAACATTTAATTGAATTTCTTTTTAAAAGTTATGAAAAAAGAGAAATAAGACCACTTAAAGATGGTGTAAAAGCTTTAGTTAAAAGTGATGTTTTTGGAGAGTTATCGTACAATTCGAAAATTTTAGCAAGCAATATTTTTATTCCAGATGATATGGAAGTCGCTATTGTTCCTTTTCCATACAATGGAGGTAATATTAACGAGAAAGAATTTCAACTAGCAGAATTTTACAAAGACAAAAAAACGGAACTGGATGCTATTATTATAAAATCTACTCCTAAGTTAAGTAAACATGAAAAAGAAGCCTTGAAACTGATTCCTTCAGATATGACCGATATTAATATTGGAAAAGCAGCTCTATGTTATGCCATTACAGCAGTTGGTGTGGTTTGGACAGTTTTGGCTGCTACTAGTTTTTGCCCAGGAATGCAGAATGACTTTAATGTTTCTCTTTCTGAAAAAATGATAGATAAACTTGGTCCAATTGCAAGCGCAAAAGAATTATTAAGATTAAGAAGAGAATACATTGAAGCTGCAATCAATTAAAAATCAAGTTATATGATGTTATTTGAATTTTTAATTATTGCTTTTTTTAGTAGTTGGCTAATCGCATCTATTCTAGTTCAGTTTATGCCTAGCAAAGAAAATTCTTTAAGGAAATACGATCCCTTAAACCTACTTCCTAAATGGAGTTTCTTTGCACCTTTTCCAGCAACTTCCAATCTTGTTTTGTTATACAGAACCTCTAAATCAGATAACCAATTTTCTGTATGGTGTGAAACAAAACTACCACAACAAAGAAAGTGGTATAACTTTATTTGGAATCCGTTAAAAAGAAATAGAAAAGCTTTATTTGATATTGCTGCAATACTTGCCAACTCTAAAAAGAAAGATCATAATTCTATAATGATCAGCACTCCTTACCTATTATTATTGGAGTTTTTAACATCAGAATCTTTACGTTTCCATCCAGAAGCGTCTCAAATTCAGTTCATGATAACTTCTAGTTATCATGAACATTTGAAAAAAGATCCTAGGCTCATATTTCTATCTAATATTCACAGAATTTAAATCAATGTTACCTCAAGATACACTCATTCAAATAATGGATACTATTATTTTAGTAACCGTGTTATTAATAAATATTGAGTTTTTTACTCAAAAAAAACTTTATTCTAGTGAAGGTCTATTAAACTGGCAAATATTAAAATACCATCGAAATAGCTATCACAATTCCTTTACAAGAAGTATTACATCATTTATACTTAAGAAAAAAATAGCCTATTTTAATTTTCTTAGTATTTGTGTATGTACGTTATTACTTTCCGGATTCATTAACTCTTCCTTGGTAATAAGCTTGTTAAAAGCTAGTCTTTTAATCATACTCTTTTTAATTTACTTCCGATCTCCTTATGGTCAAGATGGAGCAGACCAAGCAATTATGATACTTTTGATTGCTAGTATTTTTATTTCTGCTTTTAACAAACCTCACATAACCAAACTTATTCTATGGTTTCTTACCATGCAGATTTGTTTGTCTTACTTTACAGCTGGATATTTCAAATTAATTTCAAAAGATTGGAGAAATGGAGAACATCTAAAAGGAATACTTTTTACTGAAATATATGGTAATGTTCATATGGCTTTAAACTTTAATAAAACTACTTTTAAAATACTATCGATAGTTGTTATTGGCTTCGAAGTATTATTTCCTTTGATATTAATTATGCCTAATAGTTATGTCATTATCTTTTTAGCAATTGGTTTTACCTTTCATTTAGCAAATGCTTTTATCATGGGACTAAACACTTTTTTATTATCCTTTTCAGCTTTTTATCCAGCAGTCTTATATTGTTTATATTAAAAAAGACTCGTTTAAAACGAGTCTTTTTAATTTATTTTTTGATAATTAATGTATCTAGTTTCATTTCTTTTTGAAGCCACTTTTTTATTTCTACCTCTTTCTTGGCAATGTAATCTTTCTTCAACTTATTACTCCAAACAATACTTGCCTCAGGAAACGTATCTATTTTAATAAAATCTTTTGTAGATAGTACTTTAGAAAAACGAATCTCTTTAATTTCACTAAAACGTATTTTAGCATCTTTTGCTATAGAACTAAATGGTATACTTCTACTATCTGCATGTTCAATCTCTGAATTTAAATTGGAGATCGTCGTTTTTAATTCCTCAATATCTTTTTGTAATCCTTCAATTACATAATCTTTCTGATCTAAATTAGCATAGGCTCTTTCTAAAGACCTTGAAATATCATCTACACTTCTCGATTTATTTCCAACTACATCAACTTTAAAGTCTCCTATTTTCTGATAATCTTTTACTCTATTCTTTAAATTGGTTACAATTGCCTCTGGAATTTCTCCGTTAAAACGTAAAGTAATTACCTTATGCTCATCATCTCTTTTATGTCTTAACAACCATAAATCTTTGTTACTTTCTACTTCATTGTCTAAAAACTTCTTATAATTAGCTTCAATAACGGTTTCATTATATACATTTATAAAAGTTTTTACTGCAGGAACCATTACCAATAAAGCTACTACAGACGCTATACGAGCAATTCGCTTTCTTTTAGCAGAATTCACATAACGCATCATTGTAAAACCTAATAACTTTAAAACTATAAAAGTTGCCAAGGCTATGAAAATTGCATTAATGGTAAACAAATACATTGCTCCGAAAAAATAATCGAAATTACCTATTGCTAATCCATAACCAGCAGTACAAAGTGGCGGCATTAATGCTGTTGCAATTGCCACACCAAATATTACCGAAGCAATGGTTCCTTTTTTAGTTCTGGCAATAATTAATGCTAAACCACCAAAGAAAGCAATCAATACATCTCGAATATCTGGTTTAACACGCCCCATTAATTCTGAGGTTTCTTCTCTTAATGGAAATAGAAAGAAAAATAAGAATGCTGTTAACAAACTCAACACAATCATTGTTGCCAAGTTTATCATCGATTTTTTTAAGGTATCAATATCATTAATAGCCAAAGACATTCCAATACCTAAAATAGGTCCCATTAAGGGAGATATTAACATGGCTCCGATTACAACTGCAGTAGAATTTGCATTTAATCCAATAGATGCTACAAATATTGAACAGATTAAAATCCAAGCTGTAGCTCCTTTAAATGGCACATCGCTTTTTATGGCCTCAATAGTTGCCTCTTGATCCGTATCGTGCCTAAAATCTAAAAGTTCAGTTAAAAAAATTTTAATACTCTGAAACAAACCTTTAGCATCTTGTTTTAATGCTTCTTTAGATTTGTCTATTGTTTCTTCTTGCTTATTTTCATCCATAAATTAATCAGTTATTTTTTGCCGAAAGATACGAAAAGATCAGATAATCTTTGAAAGAACTACCAATCTACTCTAATACACCTATTTATATAATTTCATTTATCGACGAAAAATATTCATCTACACTAATTTACCGTTAATCTAAACTAAACCACTTTTAAATCTATTAAAAACTTACTCAATCTACATTTTTTATACTTTTATAATGAAATTAAACTTATTACATTAAATATGAAAAAATTAAACATCCTATTTGTAGATGATGACGAGGTAGAAAGAATGAAATTTTCTCGTGTTTGTAAGAAAAGTGATCATCATCTGAGCGTTACAGAGGCTAAAAACGGAGAAGAAGCTCTTAATAAATTAAAAAACACTTCTTTATCTCAATTGATTTTCTTAGATTTAAACATGCCAAAAATGAACGGAATTGAATTTTTGGAAATTTTAAAGTCTGATGAGCAATTGAAATATATACCAATTATAATATTAACAAGCTCTGACAATAATAAAGACTTAAAAAAGTGTTACGAGTTAGGTATTGCTGGTTATATTGTAAAACCTGTTCGTTACGAAGAATATATTAATCACATTTCAAAAACACTAGACTATTGGACTAGTAACGAATTAGTTAGCCAAATCATATGAAAGGAATCGTTTTTACAGAATTTTTAGACTTAGTAGAACAGAAGTTTGGTTTAGAAACTGTACAACAAATTATAGATCAATCTGATCTCGAATCTAATGGTGTTTACACCTCTGTAGGAACATATAAGTTTACCGAAATGGTATCATTATTAACCAATTTAAGTGACATTACTAAAATTGCACCTAATGATCTATTAAAGGTTTATGGTACACATTTTTTTAAAGCACTAGCCGATAATTATGGATCGATTTTAAATACTTATAAATCTCCTTTAGAATTATTAGCTTCTGTTGATGAGCATATACATGTTGAAGTAAGAAAATTGTATCCAGATGCAGAATTACCCCGTTTTGAAATTACTGAACAAAAAGATAATAAACTGACAATGATCTATTACTCGTCAAGAGCTTTATATGCTTTTGCACACGGATTAATGGAAAAAAGTTTCGAACACTACAATCAAGATTCTGAAATTAGCTATAAGCTTTTAGAAGAAGATGGAACAGTTGTGCAATTCGAAATTACTAAAAAATGAGTCAGTCCAAAATAGAACTTTTAGAAAAAGCTTTAAAACGAGAACGATTTGCCAGAAAAGAGGCTGAGAAAATTTTAGAAGAAAAATCGTTAGAAATTTATCAGATAAACCAGAACCTTGTTTCTGTTTTAAATGAAAAAGAAATTCAGCTAGAAAGTTTATTCAAAACCATTGTTGATCCATACATATTAATGGATTTGTACGGTAACGTCGTTAAAATGAACGATGCTGCCGTTAGTTTTTTTGGTTATAATGTAGAAAAAGAATCCTTCAATGTTACTACTACACTATACAAAGATGACTATGAGTATGCTATGGAATCTTATAGCAAACTTTTAGAAAAAGGTGTTTTCAGAAATTTTAGAGCCAGAGTTTATAATAAAAAAAGAGAACTTAGATGGATCGAAATTAACTCTAGTTTAGTTTTTGATAACAACAACGAAGCAAGATTTGCGCATGGTATTGTTAGAGATATTACCGAAAAGTTAAAAGCTGAACAAGAAAGAGAAGAACTTCTAAAACATCTTACCATTAGCAATAAAGAGCTGAATGATTTTGCACATGTCGTATCTCACGATTTAAAAGCTCCTTTGAGAAGTATGAATGCCCTTTTAACATGGCTACAAGAAGATATTGCTGAATTAGGCGAACATGAAGATATTCAACAAAACCTACACATGCTTATTGTAAAAATTGATAAAATGGATCACTTAATTAGTGGTATTTTAAAATATGCGAGTGTAGATAAAGTGGAAAGACCTAATGCAGAAGTCGATTTAGATAATGTTATTCATGGAATTACTCAAACAATTCATGTACCTAAACATGTAACTGTTGAAATACCTCAAAAACTTCCGATAGTTAGAGGTGATAAATTTAGACTTCATCAATTATTTCAAAATTTAATCAGCAATGCTATTAAATATGCAAACCCAACAGAAGGAAAGGTTACCATCTCTTGTATAGACAAAAATGAAAATTGGGAATTTGGTGTACACGACAACGGCATTGGTATAGAAGAAAAATACCACAAAAAAATATTTGAGGTTTTTCAAACTCTCGATGATGAAAACAGCTCCACTGGAGTTGGATTATCTATTGTAAAAAAGATTATTTCTTTATATGGTGGTGATGTTTGGGTTACTTCTACTATTGGAGAAGGAACAACCTTCCATGTATCACTTCCAAAGTAATTTCAATTATCAGTTACCATTTTTTTGGTAGCACAAGAATTATTAAGTAGTTGTTACTTTATATCATCTTAGTTTATATAAGTTAAATTTTTAGTTCTTTATACTCATACCTTCAAACCTGCTATCTAAATAAAATTCAATACCTCAACTAAAAATCGACAATAACACCTATTCTAGGCAAAGCTCTCCCCTGACCTGTATTGTCTATTTCTTCTAAAATATAGCGAGTTGGATCTGTAGGATCAATTCCATTTGGAAGTAATAAAGGCGCTCTTGCATTACTAGTTGCATACACATTCTGAACATCTAAATACAAGTTAATTGAAAATCGTTTTAAAAACCATGTTTTATCTACTCTAAAATCTAACTGTGTATACAAATCTAAACGTTCACTATTCAATCTAGTATAATCCGGAATTCCTCCATTTACCACATCATAACGTTCTATAATTGCTGAAGCTTCATAATCGTTTGGAGTAAAAGGTCTACCCCCTACTAATCGAAACTTTGTTCCAATCTCCCAATTCTTCCTTAGCTTTTTTCCTCCTGTAAAAGTCAATAAATGACGATTATCCCAAGTTGAAGGTATAAATTGATTATTCACATCTTTGAATTCACTTCTAACAAATGTGTATGCTAAAATTCCATAAATACCATCATATGATTTTTTCTGAGCTAAAAACTCAAATCCATAAGCCCTTCCTTCATTATTTGAAACCACTGCTTCACTTCCAACTACTCCAAAATCTGCTCCTAAATTTGCCAAACTTATTTGATCTCTTAAAGAAAAAGGATAATTTCCATACTGTTTGTAAAATCCTTCCAGAGTAATTTTACTCGTTTTTTCAGGTCTAAACTCTAAACCACCAACAGTATGTAGCGCAGAAATATATTTTAAATTTGGTTGATTCACCAATGCATTGTTATTATCTCTAAACCCTAACATTGTATACGCAGGTAATTGATAATATTTAGCTACAGATGAATTTGCATACCATTTATCTGCTAATTTTAAAGAAGCTGCAATACGAGGAGAAAACTGATTTAGTGGATTCTCCATGTGCTCATTATAGGTATTTCCATCAGTTCTTAAACCTAATGACAACTGTAACCTATTAGAGAAAAACTTTTTAGAAGCTTGTGCAAACATTCCATAACTATAGATTGAAAATTCAGAACTAAAATTAACTATTTGATTACCGTTTAAATTAGCAATTCTTTCAAAAGTACTATTCTGATACGTTGACTGCTGTAAGGCTATCCCTAGATTTAATTTTATTCCGTTTTCAAAACGAGTATCATTTTCAAATCGAAACTTATTTTCTATTTCTTTAGATTGATAATTGTTTAAAAGGTCAGCTGGTAGATTTGTATTGTCTTTATACTTTACAATATCATTTTTCCACTCATTTCTACTTAACACATAAGTTTGTTTACTATTTCCTTCATAATGCTTGTAAGAAGCTCCTACAGTATAATTCCATTGTGTTTGTATTGGAATTACATTTAAGAAATATGTATTTCTTTTAATGGTTTCCTCATCTGTTTCCCCATCATTCACATTTAAATTAATTTCAAAATCATCAATTGCAGCCAAACCAAAAATAGACAACTCATCACGATCAGATAATTTAGACTTAAAATTCAACTGAAAATCATTGTATGTTGGTAAAAAAGTTAGTTTTAATAATTTGAATAAAGGTTTTAAATAGGACTGGCGTGCTGATACAATTACCGAAGTATTTTTAGACAAGGGTCCTTGTAAAGTAATTCCAGCGTCAGAAGTACCTAAACTTGCTCTCCCTTCAAACTTCTCTTGATTTCCTACCTTTTGTGTAAACTCAATCACAGAACTTAAAGAGTTCCCTCTATTGGCAGGAAAAGCACTTGAATAAAAGTCTACGTTACGAATCAAATCTGTATTAATCATCCCCACAGGACCTCCAGAAGCCCCTTGTGTTTGAAAATGATTGATAACTGGTACTTCAATACCATCTACATAAAATTTGTTTTCTGAAGTCGCTCCTCCTCGAATAATGATATCATTTCTAAAACCTGGATTTGAAGCCACACCTGGAAAAGATTGTATTACTTTTAAAATATCTCTATTACCTCCTGGGTTTTTCTCTATTTCTTCTACTCCTAAACTTTGTAATGAAACTGGACTTTCTGCTCTTCTTTTAAACAATGATGATGACACTACTATTTCATCTAAAGAAGACGATACTTCAGAAAGCTCAATAGTAATATAAGGTGATTTTTCTTTAGTTACTAAATATGTAGATGTAGTTACTGTTTCATACCCTACAAAAGATGCGCTTACTTTCACATAACCCAACGACACATTTTTAATTTCAAACTCTCCATTATCATTAGTTGTAGCTCCTTTCTTAGTACCTTCAATAACGACATTCACAAAAGGTAATTTTTCTCTTGATTGCTTATCTATCACTTTTCCTTTTACTATCCCTATTTCTTGAGAAAAGGAACTGCACACTGAAAATAAAATTAAAACTAAAGAAATTACTTTTTTCATCGATATCACTGTTTTACACAAAGATACATTTTGTTTAACAAAAATAAAATATCGATAAACGAATAAAAAAACACTTAATATATGTAGTAATTAGTTATACACTTTGATAAAATATAATTTTTAATACCAAAAATAAATGTATGAAGAGTGGGGAGAGCAGGATTCGAACCTGCGAAGTCGAAAGACAACGGAGTTACAGTCCGTCCCATTTGGCCGCTCTGGAATCTCCCCTTAGTTAGTTATTTTAAATAAAAAAGCTTCCCTATTGAGAAGCTTAAAATTGTGACCGGGCTGGGGCTCGAACCCAGGACCCTCTCCTTAAAAGGGAGATGCTCTACCAACTGAGCTACCCGGTCATTTTTCATTAGCGGTTGCAAATGTATAAATATTTTTTGATTCACACAAAAAAATATTTTGTTCAATTAAAACACAATATTATTCAACAAAAAAAACCAGACAAAGAAAAAACGCTTAACATCTGTAGTAGTTAGTTAAACGTTTTAATAATATACAATTTATAATCCCCAAAATAAATGTATAAAGAGTGGGGAGAGCAGGATTCGAACCTGCGAAGTCGAAAGACAACGGAGTTACAGTCCGTCCCATTTGGCCGCTCTGGAATCTCCCCTTAGTTAGTTATTTCAAAAAAAAGCCTCCCTGTTGAGAAGCTTAAAAATTGTGACCGGGCTGGGGCTCGAACCCAGGACCCTCTCCTTAAAAGGGAGATGCTCTACCAACTGAGCTACCCGGTCATTTTTCCTTAGCGGTTGCAAATATATAAAGGTTTTCTGTTTCCACAAAACTTTTTCTAAGTTATTTTTCAAATAAAAAACCAAACATTTATTTATCAGTATTTTAAATTTGAAATATTTTTTAGCTTTTCTAGAGTTTCTATCAAAAACTGGAAAATTTAAGGAACCTTGACAAAATTACTCAAAAATAAAATCTTCATTTTTTTAAATATTTTTATCGTGATGAGAAAAAATTTGATCTTATTGATCTTTTAAATAAGCTTCTCTTACTTTTTTGAATAGGTTTGAAGAGTACACAAAATCTACTACAGCTTTATTATCTGTTTTAAAAATTTCTTTACTACTCCCCTCCCATGCTTTCACTCCGTTTTTAAGAAATACAATTTTATCTCCTATTTCCATCACAGAATTCATGTCGTGGGTATTAATTACCGTAGTTATTTGATATTCTTCTGTAATCTCTTTAATCAGATTATCAATCAAAATAGAAGTGCTTGGGTCTAATCCTGAATTAGGTTCATCACAAAATAAGTATTTTGGATTCATTACAATAGCTCTTGCAATTGCTACCCGCTTTTGCATTCCTCCTGAAAGTTCAGAGGGTAGTTTCTTATTTGAATTTTCAAGGTTAACACGTTTTAAAACAAAATTAGCTCTGTCTAACATTTCAGAGTTCACTTGTTTGGTAAACATTTTTAACGGAAAAATCACATTCTCTTCAACATTTAAAGAGTCAAATAAGGCACTTCCTTGAAAAACCATTCCCAATTCCTGTCTAAAGTTTCTTTTATCCTCAATAGACATTTCTGTATTTACTTGTCCATTATAAACAATAGTGCCTTCTTCAGGAATATGAAGTCCTAATAAACTTTTTAAAAAAACAGTTTTACCAGCTCCACTCTGCCCTATAATTAAGTTTGTTTTACCAGCTTCAAAAGAAGTAGATATTCCTTTTAAAACTGTTGTTTCACCAAAACTTTTATGTATGTCTCTAACCTCAATCATTCTACGTCAATAACATTTGTGTTAAAAAGTAATTGGCAATTACAATCACAACAATAGTCCAAACTACCGATTGTGTACTTGCTTTACCAACTCCTAAAGATCCTCCTTTAACATAATACCCGTGGTATGATGGAACTGTTGCTATTATAAATGCAAAAATTACTGTTTTTACCAGTGCATAAACTATTAAGAAAGGAGAAAAGTCGTATTGTATACCAGAAATATAATCTGCTTCGTAAAACATATTTGATAAGATTCCTGCTGACCATCCACCAAAAATTGCTAGAAACATTCCTAATATTATTAAAAAAGGATAGAAAAATACAGTTGCTATGATTTTTGGTAACACTAAATAGTTTAAAGAATTTACGCCCATAATTTCTAGCGCATCTATTTGTTCTGTTACTCGCATACTACCAATACTAGAGGTAATGTATGATCCAACTTTACCTGCCAAAATAATAGAACAAAATGTAGGTGCAAACTCTAAAATTACAGATCGTTTTGTAGCAAATCCTATTAACATTTTAGGAATCAACGGATCACTAATATTTAATGCTGTTTGTAATGCTATTACACCTCCAATAAAAAAAGATATAAAACTGATAATACCTATAGATTTTATACCTAATTGCTCTATCTCTCTAAATAAAGCCTCCCAAAATACTCTGAATTTTTGAGGGGATTTAAATACTTGACCAAGCATCATAAAATACTTACCAACATGCTCGATATAATTCATCTAATTCTTTTTATTCTGCTAATGTAATAAAGAATATTTATTTCAGACTACTATTTCAAGTAGATTAAAAAATCATTAACATCTACAAAAAGAATTAAGCCAGCATTTTGTTTTTAATTACTTTTGGCATCTAAAACAACTTACATGAAAATATATATTAAATCGTGTGTGTTTATTTTTGCCATTTTATGCTCCTTCGGTAAAAATTTAAACGCTCAAAGAAACACGACAAAGCCAAAACTAGTAGTTGGTATTATCATTGACCAAATGCGCTATGATTACTTAACTCGATTTGAAAGCAAATACGGTGATGGTGGATTTAAAAGGTTAATAAATGGTGGTTTTTCTTTAGAAAATGCTCATTTCAACTACATACCTACTTATACTGCAGTGGGACATACTTCTGTTTACACAGGAACTACTCCTGATAACCATGGAATTATAGGTAACAACTGGTATGATAAGTATGAAAAAAAATCTATTTATTGTGTTGATGATGCTAATTATAAAACAGTAGGTAATAATGGAGATGGTGGTAAAAAATCTCCATACAGAATGCTTACTACAACCATGACTGACCAATTGAAATTAGCCCAAAATATGAATGGTAAAACGATTGGTATTGGTATCAAAGATCGTTCTGCTATTTTACCTGCTGGACATACAGCTAATGCTGCTTATTGGTTTGATGGTGGAAGTGTTGGACATTGGATTTCTTCTTCTTATTATTTAAAAAAACTTCCTAGTTGGGCTATTCGCTTTAATACTTCAGGAAAAGCAGATGAGTATCTTAAAAAACCTTGGAATACGTTATACGATATTAGTACTTACAACGAAAGTATTGCTGATGATAATAATTTTGAAGAGCCTTTTAAAGGGGAAGACAAGCCTATTTTTCCACATAATATTCCTAGCTTAAGAAGTAAAAACAATAACTACAGTATTATTAAAGCTATACCTGCTGGTAATTCTTTAACTGTTGATTTTGCCAAAGCTGCTATAGATGGAGAAAATTTAGGTCAATCTGATTTTACTGACTTTTTAGCGGTTAGTTTTTCTTCTACTGATTATGTTGGTCATCAATTTGGTGTAGATTCTAAAGAAATTCAGGATACTTATTTAAGAATGGATAAAGATTTAGAAAGACTTTTAAATCATTTAGATAAAAAAGTAGGACAAGGTAATTATACTGTTTTTTTAACTGCTGATCATGCAGCTGTTCAAGTGCCTTCATATTTAAAATCTATTAAAATACCTGCTAATTACTTTAGCTACAAAAAGTTTGAAGATTACTTAAAATCTGTAACTAAAAAATATTTTGGTGCTGAAGATTTTATAGAAAATATTTCTAACTTTCAGGTATTTTTAAATAAAGAAAATATTGAGAAAAAGAATTTTACAGTAACTAATGTTGCTGATGTAATTGCTGAAAATGCTATTTTATTTAAAGGTATTTATAAATCTGTTACTGCAAAATCAATGCAAAGCGGCACTTTTAGTAAAGGTATTTTAAATTATTTACAGAACGGATATAATCAAAAATTCTCTGGAGATGTATTATTAGTTCCTAGTCCGTCTACAATTAGTTATCCTAAAAAAGGATCTACTCATGGATCTGGTTATTCTTATGATACTCATGTTCCTATTTTATTTTATGGAAAAGGAATCACTGTGGGTTCTTCAAACAAAAAATTTGAAATTATTGATATCGCTCCTACTATTTCTAATTTACTCGGAATTGAGTTTCCAAATGGTAACACTGGAAAAATAATTCGTGAAGCCTTAATCAAGTAATAAAAAAAACAGCCTAAAGTTTATCTTTTTAGGCTGTTTTTAAAAAAAGTTTCTTCACTTTTTTTCACAAGGAGTTTCTGCTTGTTTGTAGCATTTTCCTCCTACATTTCTTCTTTTACTTCTAAATCTGAGTTTTTTTCTTTGTTTTGTTAAACTGTTAACCTTTAATAAAGCTCTGTCAGCTTTAACAGTTTTGTTTTTTTTGCGTTTAACAGTTATGGTAACAGAATTAGGCGGAGCTTTAATAGAATTTAAACTTTCTACTTCTTCACCTTCTTTAAGATATTCTACACCATTTTTTACAACAACATTTTGTGAATACGACTTACTGAAAACAGTTATCAATAGAAGTATTAATACCAGGGGTTTAGTATAAATAATCATTTTGGTTGGGGGTTTGGGAATTACTTAATTACCTCTAATATAGAACTTAATCTCGTAAATACCAAAAAGTGTCGACGAAATGCAGTTTTGAATCGACAAGCTGAAATAAGCTTTAAAACACAAAAATTCCCTCAAAAAAAGGCATAAAAAAAACTGCTTAAAAATTTCTCTTTAAACAGTCTAGTTTCTACTTGCTAGTATTACAATCATCTGAACTACTGTAACACTTATCTTTATGATTTCTCTTGTTTCTATATCTTAATCCTTTTTTACGATCAACTATTCTTTGTAAGTCTTTCATAGTAACAATTTTTGTTTTCTTTGTTACTTTTCTCAATAACTTTTTCTCTTTCACATTTTGTATAGAGTTTAAATTATTCTCTTCTAATTTTTCGTTAAACTCTACATTATTTTTTACTACATTCTTATTTTGAGATACTGCTTGCTGTAAACCTAAAACTAACAAAATTGTTAGTGAAGCAAATATTTTTATAATTCTAGACTTCATAATATATGGTTTTAATAGTTTGATTATTAACTTAAATCAGCATGCTTGATATTATAGTCTAACAAATTTCAAAAAGTTTACAAATTGCCTTAAAAAAAATTATACATTAACACGATTTTAACTTTAATGCAAATAAAAAAGCTGCTTTAAATTAAAACAGCTTTTTAGTATTATTTCCCTTTCTTTCCTTTGTTATTGCAATCGTTTATTGCTTCTTGGTAACACTTATTTGTGCGTTTTCTTTTCTTTCTAAATCGTAATCTCTTTTTCTTTTTTACAAAAGCTTTTAAATCTTTATTAGAAACTTCAATTGCTTTATTTTTTGAGTTGTTATCATTTAATGCAACTGTTGTTTCTTTTAATGAGTTTAAATCATTTTCAACATCATTCTCTTCAAGATATTCAACCCCATTTCTAACCACTACATTTTGTGCTTGAATGGTAAATGTTCCAAACATTGTTAATAGTAAAAAGGAAAAAAGTTTTATCTTATTGTTCATGTCATCTATAATTTAATGATTACACTTATAAGACACTATTTTTTTCAATAAGTCACAAAATTTAACAAGAAAGAGAGACTCTTTGGAACTAAAAAGGTAATTATAAATAAGAAATCCGCTCTGTTGAGCGGATTTAAATTAGTTTCTTGGTAAAAAAACCTCTGCCATCATGCATCGGGCACTTCCACCTCCGCATGCTTCAATTATATCTAAAGAACTTGATATAATTTTACAGTGCTTTTCAATACTGTTTATTTGACCTTGATTTAAACTATCATATGCAGCTTGACTCATTACTAAAAACCTTTCATCATTAGCTCCTTGCACTTGTAACATGTTTCCTGCAAAATTGTTTACTTGGTCTTCTGATATGCTTATCACTTCTTTGCCATTCTCTTTTAATTGTTTAACAACATTCTTACGCTCTTTTTTGTCATCAATACAATCTAGACAAATTACAGCAAAAGTTTCTGCTAAACACATCATTACATTGGTATGGTAAATAGCTTTACGCTCTCCATTTACAGTTTGATTTGCTGTAAAAACAACTGGTGTATACTCAAAATCTTCACAAAATTCTATAAACAAATCTTCATCTGCTCTTGGAGATAAAGCACAGTATGCTTTTTTATGTACTCTATCTAATAACAAACTTCCCGTTCCTTCTAAGAAAACTTGTTCTTCTTCAGCAGAAGTATAATCAACAACGTTTTCAATAACAAAGCCTTTTTCTTCTAAAGTTTCTAATACATCTTCTCTTCTTTCTAATCTTCTGTTTTCAGCAAACATTGGATACAATGCTACGGTTCCATCTTGATGAAAAGAAATCCAGTTATTAGGAAAAATAGAATCAGGAGTATCTGAATCATCTGTATCAGAAATCACAACTACATTTACTCCATGACTTTTTAATTTTTCTACATAATTATCAAATTCTTCTTGTGCTTTTGCATTTACCGTTGCTGGTAAAACGCTATCTAACACCTTCTGATAATAATTATTCACGGCAGTTTGCTCATTCATCCTAAAATTGATAGGACGAATCATTAATATTGTATTGGTCGTCTGTTTCATAAAAGCAAATGTAAATATATTTGTTTTGATTTTTGCCAAAAAAAAGTCGCTTAAAACTATTTAAACGACTCTTGTATAATTGTGTGTGCTTTTTATCTTCTTGGAAAACTATCTCTGTTCACTTTATCACAGTAAACTTTCTGTAATACAGTATCTTTTCTTTCATATTCTAAATTTGCAATATTCTCTTTAATATTTAAAATTCTTTCTTTTTGATCGGCTAACATTCTAAATATTTTAGAAGGTCTCTTCTCGTATTTCATAGAAGTTATTTCCATTTTTCTACTGTTAAGCTTCTTTTTTAATTTAATATTTAAAACATAATCAGGTCTAATTGGCTTTATATCTTCATTTTTATCATCTTCATTTACGTCTTTCCCTGTTGTTTGTCCTAAAGTTATTCCCGTTCCTGCAAATAAAAAAATTGCTGTTATAATTAATTTAATCCCCATAATGTTTGTTTTAAATATTATCTGAGGCTAAGTTACTGTTTATATTCGTTTTAACTTTTATTTTAAGATGAAAGCTATTTTTACATAGTTCAATTGAAAAAAAATATAGATAGATTTAAAAATTACCATTCGTCTTTAATTATTTAACTTTTACCTAAGTTATATTTGCTGATTCATTATTTACATGATTTTATGACAACAACAGATTTAGTAGGTAGTTATTCAATTATTGGTTCTAATCAAAATGAAAGTGATCAGGAATATAAAGGCACACTGACTCTTAGTTTAGATACTTACGATAATAGAATGATTGCAAAATGGTTAATCAATGGACACCAAGAACAAAATGGTTTTGGTTTCTTTAAAGACAATATTCTTGTGATTAACTTTTATTATTTAGGTGATGATAATGAAACTTATAAAGGTGTTGTTGTATATAGATGTTTAACCAAAAATATTCTAGATGGTTTTTGGTCTGAAAAATATGGTGATTTGAACTATTTAGGTTCTGAACGTTGTTTTAGAATTGAAGATGATAATTGATTTTTTCATCAATTATCATAACCAGAAAATCTTATCGATTTTTCATTCTTTATACAAGCAACTTCATATGATTTTATAAATGCAGATATGCTACTGTTTTCATTTAACTCTATATACTCGATTTCATTAAAGCTTGTAAACTTATCATCATAACTCATTAGTATTGAAGTCTCTTTTAGCTCTCTGATAAAACTAGTATACATAGGTTCATCATCTATCAATAATTTTATTTTAAATACAGCATTAGTACTTTTTATAATTTCAAAAATGGCATGCCATTTTTGATTGTCTATAATTCTGACTAAATTATTATCTGTAATTATTTTTTGAATCTTTTTTGATTTAGATAACTTTTTAGCTTCTTCTGATTTATTTATTTTTTTCTGTCTTTTACCTTTCATATAAAATTAACTAGTTAAGTATTTCTATTATTTTATTTCATTTCCAGTCTCATCCCATTTCTTTATTACATCTCCAATTCTTTGCTTTTGTAATTGTCCATTTTCATACCAATATTTAAAATCTGTGTCTCCTATTTTTTCATAAGCTATTTGCCCGTTAGAAAACCACTTTTTAATCAACTCTTTATGAAAATAGCCATCTACAAATAGTAATTCTTTTTTTAAACCATTTTTGTAATATGAAATATAGTCACCTAAAATTTGTCCATTTACTATTGTATATTCATAACTTAACACTCCGTTATCTAAATATCTCTTTTTTTTTCCTGTAAAATTAGCTTCTATTATATTCCCTTTTTCATCTCTACAATAATCCTCTGGATTTTCGACTATTAAATTTGCTAAATTATTTGTTGTTGAGTAATGATACGTGTATTCTTTTTCTAAAATTTGAACTTCGTCCCACCAATCATCATTCCCCTCGTTCTCTTCTAACTCTTTAATTTTCTGTTCATATTTTATATAAAAATCTACTGTTTTTCTCAAATTAGCTATCTCTGAATCAAGACCAAACATTTGCAAAAGTTTTATAAATCTATTGTAATAATTTTCAACATATTTTCTCTCAGAAAATTCTATTAAGAATTGAATTTTACCATTTCTTGAAGTCCACTCATCTTCAAACACAATTTCACATAATTCATTTCTCTTTTGATATAATTCTTTCTCTTCTTCTGAAAGTAAACTATCATCTGTAAAATCTTCCGCATGAGCTATCAATTGAATTAAGTTCAAAGGATTACTTCCATTTCTAAAATCACTATATAAATAGAAATCATATGTGTCAATTTTTGCTATCATATTTTTTTGTTTATCCTGAAATCAACGACCAAATTACATCTACTACTACTTTATATAAAATAACACCTATAATTGTTCCTATGAATATGTCTTTTTTACTTCTTTTTGGTTGTTCTTGTTCGTTCATTTGATCTTATTTTTCTCATTAAACATAAATTAGATGCTGTTAAAAATATAAAAACAAAATTTTATAATACAACTACATCATTCTATTATAACTAAAACAGCACTAATTTTACAATTAGTGCTGTTTTAAAATCAGTTATTTATAATAACCTTTATCTATATTTATTTTTGAGCCAATAAGAACTCATCAAACTGTTTTTTATAACTTCTAAACTTTAATACTTCTCTAAGGGTATAAAAAGAATTTACATTGTCTACAGACTTATAACCTAGTTTTAAAATCTCTAACTTGTCTCTATCAAAAGAAAACTGATCAACAATCGTTTTTATCTGTGCTACACTAAAACAATTTTTAGATAATTGCTGTTTCGTAATTTCTTTTTTGTCTTTTGAAAAAGTTTGATCTTTTATCGTTTGTAGCACATAGTTAAACTCATCTGCTGATAAATAACGACAATCATTATAAACAACATCTCCTGGGTGATCATCAAAACCACCTTCATCAATTATTAATTGTCTAGATCCTTGTGTATTGTGATATAATTTCATGGCATTTCCAAATGAAGAAAATAAATTATACATATCAAAGAAATTCCTTTTATCTATAATATTAGGATACGCACTTACACTTAATCTATAAGTAGCTCTTTCTCTTTGAAAGTAATTACATATATCAATTAATTCAGAAACATACAATCTATTGTTTGATACAAAAGATACAGCTCTTTTAAGTTTATAGTCTCTTGTATGCTTTTGAAATTTTATTTCATTTTTAAATTTCTGGTACGCGGTTGTCTTTTGTGAATAACTAAAAAATATACAACCTAATAAGAATAATAAAGTAGCTTTAAGTTTCATATAATAATTGTTTAAAGGTTAGATCAACTCTTTTTCAAAGAATATGCCAAAAAGTTTTTCGCTTGCTAAAATAAGCAACAGAATACATTTTACATGATTATATTTTAACATCCTTAACTAGACTATTAGCTTTAATCAAATTACTTATTAATAAGGATATTAAGGCTTTTGACAGAAAGATACATTTGTACTAAACCTATAAAACCGAAATCATGAAAAAAATACTATTTACTTTTATCTTTATTTCTCTTATCAGTTGCGGTGATTCTTCTGACGATAGTACAAATCCTATTGACAATGATATTTTGACCTCTATTGATATCAATTTTTATACTCCAAACAGTTCCATTCTATCTGAAACTCCTCAAATAACTCTAAGAGATAATACTTTTCAGGTTACTGCATTAGGTCAAAATTCTAATGGCTTAATTGGAAATATTGACAAACTGTATATTTCTGACGTAGATACCAAAACTGAGTGGATTGTTTTATTAAACAATAACAGTGAACCTGAATTTATGTACGGAATTAACACTGCTACCAATCAAAGATTACCTTTTTTATATGCAGTAGAAACAACTGGTAATAATACATTTTTAATGCGTTATTATGAATATGATTGGAACAATCGACTTGGGACATTATTATACGAGACTAAAGTTTCTAACAATGATATTGAAGTTATTTTTAACAATGAAACTACGAGTAATAGAGTTTCTAAAAATGTAAAAACTACAAATCGTTCTTTTCCTACTCCTATTAAAAATTTTGAAAAATATTTATATAAAAAATCTCTTCCTACAACTTCTAAAGTTTCCTCTTCGGATGATTTAGATGAGTTTTTCGATTTAAAATTAGATGAATTTATTGATATTCTTAAAGACACTAAAACAAAACTAATTAACGCACCTTGTAGAGTTAGTAAAATTTTAAATAAATCTGATAAAAATTTTGTTTGTAAAATGTCTGATAACCTAAATAAAATTACAGATGAAAAGATATTTGGTGATTTAGACGATCTATCTGATGAAGAACAAAATAACGATGACGATTTTGAAGGTAATTCTTCTAATATCGACTTAAGCTTTTTTGATGATTTTGACTTAGGCAACATTACAGACCATATTAACAATATTAGAGATAATATTGATACGTTAGGAACTTCTTTTAATGATTGGATTGATAATTTAAATGAAACTGTAATTATAGAAGATGAAGACTTAGATGATTTAACTGATAGTAATGGTGTAATTCATATTGGCTTAAGCTGGAATACCACAACTGACATCGATTTACATGTAACAGATCCTTTTGGAGAAACGATTTTTTTTGACAATCCAACCTCTAGTTCAGGCGGTTATTTAGATAGAGATAATACAGAAGGTTTTGGTCCTGAAAATATTTATTGGACTTCAAATATTCCTTCAGGAAATTATTCTGTTGATCTTGTTTATTATGGACCTGATAATGGTCCTCTTACAGATTGTACTGTTAAAATTATTAATGGGTTAGGAGTTTCTAAATCATTTCCTGTTACTCTTGGTTATTTCGATAAAAATAAAGTGAATGTAACTAGTTTTAGAGTGAATGCTAACACAGGTGACATTAGTTTTTAATCTAAAGTAAGAATAGAAAAGTCGCTACTAAAAGTAGCGACTTTGGTTTTTATCATCGATTAATACAAATATTAACCTTTTATGCCTCCGGATAAATTAATTAGAGATACTTCAGTTAAATGATCTTCTAAAAACTCAATAGCGCGTTTACTTCTAATACCAGATTTACAATAAACTACCAAAGGCTTATCTGTAAGGACCTCAGCAAATCGATTTGGTAATTCTCCAAGAGGAATGTGTTGACCTCCTATATGTTTCTGCTCTCTTTCCCAATATTCACGTACGTCTAATAAATGATATGTTTCAATATTGTTTTGTAAGTCTTCCAAAGTAATTTCATTTTCTGTAGGAATTATTCCACAGAAAAAATCATAATTATCTTCTAAATTAGTAACTTCAGATGCTTCTGTTTTTTGATAATTTAATACTAATTGACGCATACTTAAAGCATCAAAAACTAATAATTTGTTCACTAAAACCTCACCTATTCCACAAACCATTTTTATTACTTCATTTGCCTGTAAAGTTCCAATGATTCCTGGTAAAACTCCCAAAACTCCTATTTCTGAACAATTTGGAACTTCATTTGGTCCTGGCGGAGTTGGATACAAACATCTGTAAGTAGCACTATTGTTAAAATTGAACACAGTAACTTGCCCTTCGAATTTAAAAATAGCTCCATACACTAATGATTTGTTAGCTAAAACAGCTGCATCGTTACATAAATATCTCGTCTGAAAATTATCGCTCCCATCTACAACAATATCAAACTGTTTAAAAATAGAAACAGCATTTTCTCTAGTTAATTTTTCATTAAAGACTTTAAAATCAATAAACGGATTCAAACCAGATAATCGTTTTGCTGCCGTTTCTGCTTTAGAGATTCCGATATCACTCATTGAATACAGAATCTGGCGTTGTAAATTACTTTGATCGACTACATCATCATCAACAATACCAATGGTACCTACTCCAGCTGCTGTTAAATATTGTAAAATAGGACAGCCTAATCCACCTGCACCAATTACCAAAACTTTGGCTTGCTTTAATTTTAATTGCCCCGCCTCTCCTATTTCTTCTAAAATAAGATGACGGTTATATTGTTTTTGCTCTTCTTTATTTAACATTGTTTTGGCTTTTGGCTTTTGGCTTAAAGTTTATTTTTTATCAAACTAATATTTTAAATGCTTTTCAAACAAAAATTATCAAAAATACTGTCCACTACAAACTAATAACCTGTAAACTTAACTAAAGTGTTCCCAATCTTTCCAAACCACTTCTAAACCTTGATTTTTTAACATAGAAACAATTTCTTCTGTACTACGTTCATCTGAAATTTCAAATTGTTCTAAAGATTGTGGTTCCACTGCATATCCTCCAGGATTTGTTTTAGATTCTGCACTCATTGATGTTGCACCAATATGTACAATATTATTTCTAAAAACTTCGCTTTCTCTAGTAGACATTGATAATTCTACATCCTCATCTAACAAACGAAATGCACAAATTGCTTGCACCAAATCTGAATCTGTCATTTCAACTTTCGGTTCTAAACCTCCCGAATGTGGACGCAACCTAGGAAATGAAATTGAATACTTCGTTTTCCAGTATGTTTTCTGTAAATATCGTAAATGAAGTGCAGTAAAAAAACTATCTGCACGCCAATCTTCCAATCCAAATAAAGCTCCTAAACCTATTTTATGAATTCCTGCTTTACCTAATCTATCGGGTGTATCTAATCTATATTCAAAATTTGATTTTCTTCCCTTCGGATGGTGTTTTTTGTATTCATCTTTATGATAGGTTTCTTGATACACCAATACAGCATACAATCCACTATCAATCAATAACTCATATTCTTCTTGATCTAATGGTTGAACTTCAATGGTAATATTTGAAAACTGAGAACGAATCAATTCAATGGCGTTTTTTATATAATCTACCCCAACCGTTCTATTAGCTTCTCCTGTTACTAATAAAATATGATCATATCCTTTATCTTTTAAAAAAGCTACTTCCTTCAGTATTTCTACGTCTGTTAATGTTCTTCTCGGAATTTTATTCGTTAAACTAAATCCACAGTAAGTACATATATTCTGACATTCGTTACTTAAATACATCGGAGCATACATTTGTATTGTATTTCCGAATCGCTTTTTTGTAAGCATCCTACTTTTTTGTGCCATTTGTTCTAAAAAGGGCTTAGCCGCAGGAGATATTAATGCTTTAAAATCTTCTAAATCTCGTTTATTTTTTGATAAGGCTCGCTCAACATCTAAAGATGTTTTTGAGTTGATACCTGTTAATACTTCATCCCAATTATATTTTTCAAATGCTTTTAAAAAGCTTTTAGCTCTTGGCTCTTGGCTCTTGGCTTTCTCTTTATTTGTTAACATAATCAGTTTTTTAATTTTTTGTATAATACATTTAGCATCTTTCTAATAGCTAACACTTCTTTATGCAGCATTATATGCTGCTCTTCAGATAAGTATTTAAGTGACTTTGAAAACTCTAATAAATATTCTACTTCTGCTGAAGATCCTGATGCAATATTGATAAAATAAGCAAACTCTTTTTCTGAATTCCTACTCGTACCTTCTACAATATTAGTTGGAATCGAAAGCGATGCTCTTCTTAATTGTGAAGTAATAGCATACATTTCTTCTTTAGGAAAACTTTTTGTTTGATTATAAACTTCTAAAGCCAACTTATGAGACTTTTTCCAAACTTCATATTTCTTGTAATCTCTCATTACTTTATTATATTCTATTTTAAATATGCCAACTGCTAAAAGCCAAAAGCCAAAGGCTAACTAAGGAATGATGTCAACGGACTACTAGCCTCTGCTTTATTTTTCACAGGTGCTAACTTTGCTTCATATGCCATTCTACCAGCTTCTACTGACATTTTAAATGCTTTAGCCATAGAAATTGGATTCTGAGAAACTGCAATAGCTGTATTTACCAACACTGCATCTGCACCTAACTCCATAGCATGAGCAGCGTGAGATGGTGCGCCTATACCAGCATCAACAATAACTGGTACATTTGACTGCTCTACAATAATCTCTAAAAACTCTAAAGTTTTTAATCCTTTATTACTTCCAATTGGTGCTCCTAAAGGCATCACACATTGAGTTCCTACCTCTTCTAATCGCTTACATAATACAGGATCTGCATGAATATAAGGCATAACTACAAAGCCTAACTTTACAAGTTCTTCAGCTGCTTTTAAAGTTTCAATAGGATCTGGTAACAAATATCTTGGATCTGGATGAATCTCTAGCTTTACCCAATTCGTTTCTAAAGCTTCTCTTGATAATTCTGCTGCAAAAACAGCTTCTTTAGCTGTTCTTACTCCAGAAGTATTAGGTAATAAATTTATTCTTGAATGATTTAGGTGTGTTAAAATATCATCCTCTTCGTTTTGTACATCTACACGTTTCAATGCAACGGTTACCAACTCACTCTCAGAAGCTAATAATGCTTCCTTCATTAATTGAGATGAACTGAACTTTCCCGTTCCTGTAAATAATCGAGAGGTAAATGTTTTATCTGCTATGGTTAGTGTGTTGTTCATTTTATTGTTTATTGTTGTCCTAATTTGAATACTTGTTCATTCGTACTAGGTGTTTTTAATATTTTATGAAATTCAAGTATTGAATTAAAGTTTCTAGTAATCTCTCCTGAAACCGCTATTCCGTAAACGCCTGTTTGTAAAATATCTGTTGTGTCTTCTAACTTTATGCCTCCTATGGCTATTATTGGAATTTCAGTTTGTAATTCTTCTATAATTACTTTATATCCTGAAATTCCTAATACAGGACTCAAATTCTTTTTGGTTTCTGTAAATCGATAGGGACCTAAACCTATATAATCTACTTTTTTATGTATCAACTGCTGACAATCATCTAAAGTATTAGCTGTTCCTCCAATCGTTTGCCATGAGTATAAATAATCTCGAGCAACAGTAGGACATGTATCTTGCTTACCAAGATGTACACCATCTGCCTTTACTTCTTTTGCTATTTTATAATGATCATTAATAATTAAACGTGTTTGGTAATGCTCGGTAATTTCTCTAGCTTTTTGAGCTGTTTGTAAAACAATTTCTTTATCCAAACCTTTCAGTCGAAGCTGTACCCATTCAGATCCAGATGCACATGCGTTTTGAATATTTTCTAAATGCTCTTCTGGACTCTCACCTTGTGTTATATATTGTAATTTACTTATCATTTCTTCTTATGAAGGAGTTAAGAATTGTAGAATTTATAGTAGTTAAAGAGTTTTATCACCTACTTTTTGTTGCTATGCTTCTACAATATGCGTTTAACATTTTACTTATTTCTTTTATTAACTCTGTTTGTTTTGAATTATCATTTGTATATCCTAAATCTTTTGATAAAATCAAAAAATACCGACATTCCTCTAACGATGCTTGTGCTATATTATAAAATCGTAATTTTTCCTGATTACTTAATCTTTTATACCCTTCTGCAATGTTAGCTGTAATTGAAACAGCCGCTCTTCTGAACTGAGAGATTAAACCGTATATTTCTTCTTTGGGAAACGATTTACTCATTTTATAAACTTCTAACACAAACTCATGTCCTTTTTTCCAAACAATTAAATCTTCAAAACTTTTTGTCTTAATCATATCAATTTTTATTTATATTTAAATGTAATTCTTATATACTTAACTCCTACACTTCTGAAATCCTTAACTACTCAAAAAAGAAAATGCTCACCTAGCAAAGATTCATTAGAATTTAAAAAAGACTCTGTATATTTTTTTGTGTTGAAACAAGCGTCTTCTAAAGAAAAATCTAGTGCTAAATTAGATGCTAAAGCCGAAGACAAAACACAACCACTACCGTGTTTGTCAAAAACCTTATCTGCTACTGGAGGAATATTTAATTGTACAATCTTACTATGATACACCTCATCCCATCCTTTTTTATCTTCTCTATGTCCTCCTTTCAAATAGACATTTGTTTTCTGAGCAATAAATTCGATTGTCTCTTCTATGTTTTTCTCAGGAAATAAATTTTGAATCTCAATATAATTCGGAGTAATAAAATCGCATTGATTTAGCACTTCTTCAAAAACTTCTAGATTTTCTTCTGAATGAAATGAATACCCCGCAGTTGCCTTTAACACAGGATCAATTACTATTTTAATTTCAGAATTCAGTTTTTTTAATGTTGTTACTACTGATAATAGTACATTCCAAGATTCGATAATTCCTATTTTTACCACTGGAATATCAAATCTTTCAAAAAGTACCTTAATTTGATTTAGAATTATCTGTTTATCAATCCAAACACACTCTTTAAAATCGATATCGTTTTGAACTGTTACTGCGGTACAAACTGACACCCCATATAAACCATGAGCTTCAAACGTTTTGATATCTGAAGTCAATCCTGCTCCGCTTGAAGGATCTAAACCTGCTATTGTAAGTATATATTTTTTATTTTTCATGATGTTCTAATTAGTGATAACGACTTTTAATCTCTTTAAAACTTTCTACAGGATTATCGGTATTCCATACACCGCCTAAAACCCCAATTCCTTTAAATCCTAATTCTAAAACTTTTGGAATTGTTTCTGAAATCACTCCTCCCATTCCTACAATAGTTTTATCTATATGATTTACATCAAAACCTCTACCTTCATAGCCTTGCTTAGAAATAGACGAAAAAACAGGACTTAGTAAATGATAATCAAATTCTATATCACATGCTTCTAAATCTTCTGGTTCATGAAAAGAACTACTCATTGTTTTTCCCATCATATTTAAACCAATAAAGTATTCACTTCCATTTTCTAATGCATCTCTCCTTTTTTGTTCTTGAAAATGAATTCCTTTTAAATTGAATTCATTTATCAATTCATGAAAATAGTGTACTATAATCTTAGAATGATACTTTTTATCAATAGACTTTAAATAAGCTACATGTGCTTCATAATCTTTTGAAGGTTTTCTTAAATGATAATATTCTAATCCGTTTTCAAATAATTGATGAAGAATAGAAATTTCATTTTTAACATCTGTTTCTGGAGCTATTAAAACAATCATTTCTTTTTAAATCTGAAATAAAAATTTGAAATTACGAATTAGTTTACCTTTACTAGATCGAGTATCATAAATACTTTTTATAAAAGTCTTAATTATTTTTCTCGATCTAAGTAACTCTCAATTCGTAATTTCAAACTCATAATTAATTATAGGTAAACCTCAGAACCTTTATCTTTAAATTCTTTCGATTTTTCTTCCATTCCTTTGGCAAAAACTTCGTCTCCTTCTACATTATTTGTTGCAGCAAAATCACGTACTTCTTGTGAAATTTTCATTGAACAGAATTTTGGACCACACATTGAACAAAAATGTGCAATTTTAGCTCCTTCTGCTGGTAACGTTTCATCATGATACTCACGAGCTAACTCTGGATCTAAACCTAAGTTGAATTGATCTTCCCAACGGAACTCAAAACGTGCTTTACTTAATGCATCATCTCTATGTTGTGCTCCTGGATGTCCTTTTGCTAAATCTGCTGCATGTGCTGCTAATTTATATGTCACTACTCCAGTACGTACATCCTCTTTGTTAGGTAAACCTAGATGTTCTTTTGGCGTTACATAACATAACATTGCACAACCAAACCATCCAATCATAGCTGCTCCGATTCCTGAAGTAATGTGATCGTATCCTGGTGCAATATCAGTAGTTAAAGGTCCTAATGTATAAAAAGGTGCTTCATCACAAGCTTCTAATTGCTTATCCATATTAGCTTTAATCATATGCATTGGTACGTGACCAGGCCCTTCTATAAAACATTGTACTTCGTGCTTACGAGCTATTTGCGTTAATTCACCTAAAGTTTCTAATTCAGCAAACTGTGCTTCATCATTTGCATCAGCAATACAACCTGGACGTAATCCATCTCCTAAAGAAAAAGCTACGTCATATGCTTTCATAATTTCACAAATTTCTTCAAAATGCGTATATAAGAAACTCTCTTTGTGATGTGCTAAACACCATTTTGCCATGATAGACCCTCCACGAGATACAATTCCTGTAATACGCTTCGCTGTCATTGGTACATAACGTAAACGAACTCCGGCATGAATTGTAAAATAATCTACTCCTTGCTCAGCTTGCTCTATTAAAGTATCTCTAAAAATCTCCCAAGTTAAATCCTCTGCTACTCCTTTTACCTTTTCTAATGCTTGATAAATCGGTACTGTTCCAACTGGTACTGGAGAGTTACGGATAATCCATTCACGTGTTTCATGAATATTTTTACCTGTTGATAAATCCATGATGTTATCTGCTCCCCAACGACAAGCCCAAACTGCTTTTTCTACTTCTTCTTCTATAGATGATGTAGTAGCTGAATTACCTATATTCGCATTAATTTTCACCAAGAAATTACGTCCTAAAATCATTGGTTCTGCTTCTGGGTGATTGATATTTGATGGGATAACAGCTCTACCTCTAGCAACTTCTTCTCTTACAAATTCTGGAGTAATTTTAGCAGGAATACTAGCTCCAAAATCTTGTCCAGGATGTTGTTTTGATAAACGTGTCATTTCATCAATACGTTGATTCTCACGAATCGCAATGTATTCCATCTCTGGAGTAATAATTCCTTTTTTAGCGTAATGTAACTGAGTTACGTTTTGCCCTTTCTTTGCTCTTTTTGGTTTATTTTTTAAGTTAAATCTTAAATGATCTAAACTCTCATCATTCAATCTTTCATTACAATATTCAGATGTAAATTCATCTAGTTCTTCTACATCTCCTCTATCTAAAATCCATTGCTCTCTAATTCGCTCTAATCCATTGTGAATATTAATCTCTTTACTCGGATCTGTATATGGACCTGAAGTATCATAAACCGTTACAGGCTCATTTGGAGTTCTCTTTTTTGTCATTGAGTCAACAGTGTCACTCAACTCGATTTCTCGCATAGCTACTTTGATTTGCGGATGTATTTTTCCTGAAACATAAACTTTCTTTGAATTAGGAAAAGGTTGTCTTGTTATTCCGCTTTCGCTTGGTGCTGTATCTTTTTTCTTCATGGTATTTGGATTTTATAGCTTTCAGCTACTAAAGATTATTTTTAATTGTTAGTTTTATTTAAGGTATGAAACAGTTCTAAATGAATATTGACTATCCTCCTTGGGTAGATTTTATAATCAACACATTATCATTCTCTAATAACGTTTGATGATTCCAATCTGTTTTTTTAATAATGTTGTTATTCACAGCAATGGCAATACCTTTATTTTTCACTTCTAATTGATCTAATAATTGCTGTAATGTTGAATTTATAGACACCTGTTTAGGTGTATCGTTTACTTTTATACTAATCATTTATACCTATAATTAAAGTAAACTCTAGAAGAATACGACATTGTATAATAACAAATATTACTATACACGCATTTGAAGTAACTTTTTCCTACGTTGGTGTTAACCAAATCAGGTTCTAAGGATATTTCTCAAACTAGTTAAACTAGCTACTCCTAAAGTTTTACATTACAAATATAAGTCTTTAATTACATTTTTTAGTTTAGATTGTTTCTTGATTAAAGTTTTTGATGTTAATATTTAAAAATTACTCTTCTCTTTCTACTACTGTTCTATTCCTTTTTGTAAGTCACTTATACCCAAAAAAAGATCGTTCATAGTATTTAACAATACACCAAATACTTCTTGTTATAATTTTAAAGTGTAATAATTAACCATCTATAATAATTCCTTTTAATCAATCCATAATGAAAACTAAACTACTACATAAATTTAAATAGTTTCCCTTATCTCTTTTACTACAACAATTATACTACTGTATTCAACTATAACACTCTAGTATGACTAAAACATCTCCAATTTTAAATTAAAAAATGATGAAAAAATTAGATAACCTAATTGTTAATAATAACAATTCAACTGTAAATACCTCGACTTTATTCTCTGAAAAAATTCAAAAAATAATAACGAAAAAAAAACAAACCCAATTTTTGATGTTTCTAAACTAGCTCAATTATTACAAATAAGTAAATCTCAACTCAATCGAAAAACTATAGCTGAAACTGGTTTAACTCCAAGTAAATTAATATTAAACTCAAGAATGAAACTGGCTAAAAAATTATTAAGTACAAGTTCTTTATCTATAGAAGAAATAGCCTTTAAAAGTGGATTTAACACTTTAAGCGGATTTAGCAGAAAATTCAAACAAGAATTTGGCTACCCTCCTACTATTTACAGAAAAAGTATTACTATGTCAGAAAACCTTTCTATAGAATGGGAACTACCTTTAACTGAAGTTCATTTAACCCATTTAAATAATCTTAAAAAAAAAATATCTGGTTAGGTAAATTATTTTTCTTAGTAATAGAAAACCTCGATAATGAATTATTTTCTATCGAAACATTAGCTAAAGAATTGTTCATGTCACCATCAAACCTAAATCGTAAAATACAACATTTACTTGGTTTATCTACATCTAAATTAGTTAGAAACTTACGTTTACAACATGCTGCAGAACTTTTAAATTTTTATAATTTATCTGTTACAGAAACAACAATACTTACTGGTTTTTTTGATCCTGCTCATCTTTCACGACATTTTAAATCCACATTTGGTTACTCGCCTAATCTATACAGAGGAATTACTCCCTTTTTTTTATTCATCAAAAAAATCAAACATAATGAATGAGTAAAATTGACAATTAAACACCCGTTAAATACAAAAACAATAAATATTGATCTCTTAGTTTTGAGTTTCTAACCAAGAGCTAAGAATAAGTTCTAAAGCTATATATCAATTAATATTAAAATGAAAACATTCAATGAAATTTCTGAAGAAAATTTAATAGGTGGTGGAATAACCATTTCAACAAACACCTCTAAGTCAATTATATTAAAAGCTCTAAATAGAAATATAACTATTTTCATATTCAATATTCCTGAAATAGATTTCAATAATAATATTAAACTTATTGATAAAAAAACAATTGTCCAATTACAAAAATTACTCCATCTTATTCATAGACAAAATAGATATGCTTTAATTTCCTTTAATAGAATTTGCAATAATTCTAATTCAGATAAACAAATACATAAACTTGTTGTTAACACTATTAAGTTTTGTAAAAACTATAATTTTGACGGTATAGATATAAACATTCTTCCTTCTAACACTTCCAATTCTTTAACAAGAAAAACTTATCGTCTTATAAGATCTTTAGATGATTCTCTTATAATTTCGTCTAATTTACCTTTAGATGAATTATAATATCTTTTTCTAAATCTATGCTTATTTCTTTTAATCATTCTTACTTATTATTATAAAAAAGTCAACTAATTGTTGGCTTTTTTATTTAGTGAAAAATAAGCCCCCCTATACCAATGCTTCAAATTGTTAAATACTTGCTTTTTCAGTACAAAACAACTCTCTAAATCATCTCTAAATTTGAAATATCAGAATTCAATACATGTATAATTTGAATTTTCTATATCATTTTATAAAGCTGCAGATTTAAAGAATGATAAAAGGAATTTTAAAAGAAAAAAATCCAACATAAGTATATGGTATACAATATATCAACACGATGCAGAAACATCTATCAATAAATACTTCATCGTTGTGTTTTTTAAACTTAAAATAACAACCAATATTATTTCACTTGATAAAAAAGTGAAGGAGAAATCTGAAAATCCTTAAGAGTAAGAATAAATTTAAAAACAAAAAATTATGCCAAATATAACAGTAAATATTGTTGGTGGTACGCAACAAGAAAACACTAGTGCAGTAACTATAGGAAATGTAAGATGGGGATTAAATGGTACTGCTAATTTCGGACAACCACAAAATGTTCCTAATGGAAATCAAAAACTTACAGTGTATAAAACAACTGAGCCTAGGGAAATAATAGGATACGTTGAAGTCAGAGGGGTTGATACAACTCTAAATATAACAGTTAACAATGATTCTATTATTGTGGAAGAAGCTTAAACTTATTATAATAATATAGTATAAAATATACTATACCCGTTGTGCATTTGAAACAAAATTCTGTCAATTTGAGCGATTTTATAGAATGAAATAAAAAAAATTGAGCTGAATCAAATTCAGCAGAGCTATCGAGAATAAGAATTTTAATTTAGATATAATTCTCGATATCCTTTCAGTTTCTCAAAAGCACTCAAACTGACAATTTAGGATTGTTTAATTTTCTAAATATACAACGAGTTTAAACATCAACACCGAATAAAAACTCTATTCATAATAAACTAAAAAAATGAAACACAAACAACAGAAAGGAGGTTATTATGTACACAAGTGATGTAAAAATAACCTACGTTAATAACTCCATGAATGAAGATATGCCTAATATTTTTGTCTTTACTCGAAATGAACTTCCTTCATTTGATGCCATCAGAAATGGGGTTGCTTGGAAAGTAATTAAAAATATTGGTAGAGGCTCTAAGTCTAATTTTATTTATCCTTATCAAACCAGTATTAGAGCTACTTGGGAAAACGGCACTAATGAAACTAATGAATTAATATGTAAAATAGGTAAACGATATACCGTAGAACAAAATGCTACAGGAATTATTTTAAAACAAGACGGTAACGCCACAGCTGCAAATGATATTGAGTTAATGAATAATATTCAAGTTAAAAAAGGTGTTAGTGCAGAATTACTTAAAGGAGATAATGTTATCGTTAAAAAAAACATTGTAGCCTATGAACAAAAAGCTTCTTTTCAAATAGCTCCAAAAATTTATTGGGGTATCGCTTCTGAAATTGAAATTTCTCAATCAATATCATCAGCTGTATTAGATAGTAATGTCTTTTTTGAACAAGATTTAACAAATGTAAGCGCAGCTACTGTTTCTTTAAATGGTAATGCTGAAATAGGTTATAATTTTAAAATAGAACACCAAGAATGATGGATACTTTAAACCAAAAAACCAAGATATGTTACATTAATAAGTCTGCCAATAAAGATCTACCAGAGGTATTCATTTTTGCTAAAAACTCTATTCCTAATTTTGATTTATTTAAAGATGGTATTGCTTGGAAAGTATTAAAAAATATAGGAAGAGGGTCTCGATCTACTTTTTATTATGACACTTCCCAATATGCAGTTCAAGCTTCTTGGGAAAACACAGTAAATAGTACTGCTCAAGTTCCTGCTAAATTAGGCTGTAATTATCAAGTTGCACTAGATACCACCGGAATTGTTCTAAAGTCAAATGGAGAAGCATCTGATACAAACACCATAGAAATCACTAATAACATAGAAGTTACTAACGGTATTTCTGCCCAATTCTGTAACAATGGTAAAGTATTATTACAAAAAGATGAAATAGGATATGATCAGGTTGCAATTTTTAAACCCTCTCAAACAATTTACTTTGGACTTGCTTCTGAAATCATAGAAGGAAATGGTTTAGATTCAGGCATAATTAATAGTACTAACTTCTTTGAACTAAACCTTACAGGACTTACAAATGTTGTTATATCTCTTAATGGTAAACCTAAAACTGGGTATTACTTTCAATTAGAACAAGGTTATTAACTCTGAAAAAATGAGTGTTTTCGAATATGAAATATCTAAAATTTCAAATATCAATAGCATTCTACCTCAAAACGGTAACTGGTATTATAGCTATTTAAAAAATGGAAATATACGAATCCATGGAACCTCAACTTCTTTCTCTTCAAAGAAGTTTGCTCAAAAAATAACTTCCTATGGAGGTTATCTTACTACTAAAAATGAATTTATTAATCAAAAACAATTAAAAATGGCTGATAATGATACTAAAAAATCTGCTAAATCAACCGATAGTGGAAACTCCTCTACTTCTTTAGAAACATTGGAAAATGAAATCAACCAAATAGAAGAAATTATAAGTGAGACTACTATTGCTAAAGCTTACACTAAAATAGTGTTGACATCAACTAATTCCATCGGAAATACAAAAACATTTCAACAACAATTAGACAATAATTTAGGTGGAAAAATTAATACAGAGGCTAAAGCTCAAATTAAACAACTAATTGATCAAATTAAAAAAGAGCTAACATCAGGTAAAATTGTAAGCGCAGTTTATACTTCTCCAACTTGTCAAGTAATTTTAGCGCCTATTGCTAAAGGAGCAACTTCAACTACTAAAGAACAAGATGCTACAATAACAATTTCAAAAGATAATTTTACACCTGCAACATTAAACGTTACCACAGAAATTGAAGTAGATGGAGTAAAAGTAAATTCATCTAAGGAATATCCTATTTCTGATAATCTATTTTCTACACAAGACATTATTAATGCTCTTGCAGAATTTAGCGCAGGTAGAACTTTCCTTAATGGTTTAACTACTGCACAACAAACATTTACTACTTAAAACATTAATAATCTTAAAAAAATTAAAATGGCAACCAACATTAAAATTAATTACACAAACAATTCAATGAACAAAGATCTTCCAACGGTTTTTGTATTTACTAAAAATGAAACCCCAACCTTTGATGTATTAAAAGAAGGTGTAGCATGGCGAACCATTCCTGATATCGGAAGAGGCTCTTCTAGTAGTTTTGTTTTCCCTATCATAACTGAAGTAGGTGCTACTTGGAAAGATGGGATGAATAAAACTCAAATTCTTTCTTCTGATATAGGTAAAAGATACACTATAAGCAAAAATGATACAGGTATTGTATTAGAAGCTAATGGAAATGCTTCTGATACTAAATCTATAGATGTTAATAATAATGCCAATATTCAAGGAGGTGTTAGTGCTTCTTTATATAAGGATAATAAATTAATGCTTACTAAAAAAATTGTAGGATATGGTCAAAAAGCAACTTTTGTCTTAAAACCAAAACTGTATTGGGGTATTGCTTCTGAAATAGAGGAAAGTCAATTAATAAACTCTGCAGTATTAAATACCGATCACTTTTTTGAATTGGATTTAGAAGGTGTTACCGAGGTTAATGTTTCTTTAAATGGAAATGCAGAAGAGGGCTTTACTTTTAGAGTAGATAGTCAAAAATAACAAACAATATTAATTAACAACCTAAACAAATATAATTATGTCTACAGAAATTAAAATCAACTATACAAATAAATCAATGAACAAAGATCTTCCAACGGTTTTTGTATTTACTAAAAATGAAACCCCAACTTTCGATGTACTAAAAGAAGGAGTAGCATGGCGAACTATTCCTGATATAGGAAGAGGCTCTTCTAGTAGTTTTGTTTTTCCTATTGTAACTGAAGTAGGTGCCACTTGGAAAGATGGAATGAATAAAACTCAAATTTTACCATCAGATATTGGTAAGCGTTATACAGTTAATGAAAATAGTACAGGTATTGTTTTAGAAGCCAATGGTAATGCTTCGGATACGAAATCCATTGAAGTAAACAACAACATTAATGTTCAAGATGGAATAAGTGCTTCATTATATAAAGATAATAAACTAATGCTTACTAAAAATATTGTTGGCTATGGTCAAAAGGCAACTTTTGTCCTAAAACCAAAACTATATTGGGGTATTGCTTCTGAAATAGAAGAAAGTCAATTAATTAATTCTGCAGTTTTAAATACCGATCACTTTTTTGAATTGGATTTAGAAGGTGTTACCGAAGTAAATGTTTCTTTAAACGGAAATGCGGAAGACGGTTTTACTTTCAAAGTAGATAGTCAGAAATAACAAAAACATTAATTAACAACCTAAACAAATTTTATTATGGCAACAGATATAAAAATTAACTACACAAACAAGTCTATGAATAATGACTTACCAACAGTATTTGTATTTACTAAAAATGAAACTCCAACTTTTGATGTATTAAAAGAAGGTGTAGCGTGGCGTACTATTCCTGATATAGGAAGAGGTTCGTCTAGTAGTTTTGTTTTCCCAATCGTAACTGAAGTAGGTGCTACTTGGAAAGATGGTATGAATAAAACTCAAATTCTTTCCTCTGATATTGGTAAAAGATATACTGTTAGTAAAGATAATACTGGAATTGTTCTAGCAGCCAATGGTAATGCTTCTGACACTAAATCTATTGAAGTAAATAATAATGCTAATATTGTTGGAGGAATAAGTGCTTCTTTATATAAAGACAATAAATTAATGCTTACTAAAAATATTGTAGGATATGATCAAAAAGCAACTTTTGTTTTAAAACCTAAATTATACTGGGGAATTGCTTCTGAAATAGAAGAAAGTCAATTAATTAATTCTGCTGTATTAAATACCGATCATTTTTTTGAATTGGATTTAGAAGGTGTTACAGAGGTAGATGTTTCTTTAAACGGAAATGCAGAAGATGGATATACTTTTAAAGTAGATAGTCAAAAATAACCATATTTAAGAAGAAGTTTAAAGCGCAGTTTTTAAACTTCTTTTCATTTATATTTTCTATTCAAACTCTCTAATTTTAATATTAAAAAAAAATGAAAAACAACTCTCAAGAATTACCTGGAACTGTTACTAAGGCGCTTCCTAATTTAAAAGGATTTGATACAGATACCATAGTTACTTTAGATAAAGCTAAAAGTTTTAAAAAAAATGGCTATTCTTTTTGCATTCGTTACTTATCAAGAGGTAATAAACAGCATCAAGGAGATTTAAGTTTTAATGAAGCTGTGGATATTCTTGATGCTGGACTTGCTTTAAGTGCTGTACAACATGCTGCTAAAAAAGGGTGGAAACCTACTATTGACTTAGGACATGAATATGGAACAAATGCAGCTTTAAACGCTAACGCTATAGGTCTTCCAAAAGGAATGAATATATGGTGTGATTTAGAAGGTGTTTCTACTTCTGAAACTCCACAAAATGTTATTGAGTATTGTAATGCTTGGTATGACGCTGTTCATAAAGCAGGGTATGTTCCTGGAATTTATGTAGGGTACAATTGTAAATTAAGTGGACAAGAACTGTACTATGATTTAAGATTTGAACATTATTGGAAATCTATGAGTTCAGTTCCTCCAATTCAAAATCGTGGATATCAACTTATACAATCTTTAAACACAGTGGTGAATGACATCAACATTGACTTAGATACAACTAAAGATGACAATTATGGTAATACTGTATTGTGGCTTAAAATATAAAACACAATTTATGAGCTTAAAAGGATAAGATTGAATTTATTCTACTATAACTTATATCAGTTAGAAAATATTATTACTACCAAAAACTACTTCTTAACTTATTTTCAACCTCTTACACCAATTTTTAACGCTCTCATTACTTTTTAAAGAAAAAACACTTCTTTTTATATGAACTTTATAACTGTAAACGGGATAAAAACCATTATAAACTACTTTATTCTATAGAGTTAAATATAGAAGGAGCAAACCGAAAAGCCTTACGAGTAGGTAAATTTAAAATCTATATTATTATGTCAAACCAAACTTTAGAAAGCAAAGAAACAATTGTAGGTGGATGGTCAGCTTATGGACCAGTAACAGCAGAAGATCGTAAAATTTTTGATGAAGCCTTAAATGGTTTTGTTGGAGTTCATTATGATCCACAATCTGTATCTACACAAGTAGTAGCTGGTGTAAACTATCGTTTTAAATGTACAGCTTCTACTCCTCCTGCAGAGGTTATCTGGGAAGCTATTGTTGAGATTTATGCTCCATTAGGAGATAAAAAACCTCATATTGTATCTATTACTAGATTATAGTAAAAAAATAAGGTCTAAGAAACATACTATTTCTTAGACCTTATTTCTTATAATTAAATACTATTATTCTCTTATTAATGGTAATGTAGAACAACGTAATAAACCTTCTTGTTTTGCTATTTCTGCATAAGGAACTTCTTCAACAGTAAAACCTTTCTCTCTTAACCAAGTATTTAACCTTGTAAAGTTTTTCTCAGAAATTATAACTTCTTCAGAAATAGAAAATATATTACTATTCATATTATACATCTCTTCTTTAGAAATCTCAAAAACGTTCTCTTTACCAAAGAAATCAACTAACCATTGGTATTCTTTTTCTACGAGAAAACCATTTTTATGTAGAATAGCCTTATCTTTTCCTATTGGTTGAAAACAACAATCTAAATGTAAAGCATTCTCTTTTGGATCATCATTTGACTTTCTTAACTCAAATGACTTAACTATTTTTTCTGGAAAATGTTCTTGTAAAGCTATAACAGCATCTGTATTTGTTCTGGCAGTTATATAATCAGCATAATCTGCTCCAGAATATGTACCTATAAAAATATAATCATTCCAAGGCATTACATCACCTCCTTCAACATGACATTCTTCAGGCAATTCAATTACATTATCAGGATGTATTTTTTCTATAATATGTTGAATAGCCTGATACTCTTGTGCTCTATCTGGTAAAATATTTGCTTTTACTAACTTGTCTTCAATTACAAAAGCAATATCTCTTGAAAAAATTTGGTTGTAATCTTCAATTACTTCAGGTCTAAAAACTGTTACATCATATTTTTTTAAAACATTGGCAACAGCTTCCATTTCTAATGTCATGTCTTCCTCCGTTGGGTAAGTCCCAGCTATAACATGTTGTCTACTCTTCGGGTCATAACAGTCTTCTACCTTCGGAATTGGACCATTACTTTTAGCTGTTCCTAACACTACAGCTTTTAACTTTGAAGTTTCGTTTTGTATATTAAGTTCTAGCATATATCAAAAAAAAATGTCATCCCGAACAATTATCAGAATGACATTCTTTATTTATTATTAAAATTATCTTTTGTTTAAATCTGTGAATGGACGGTGGTTTTCTCCCACATATACCTGACGAGGACGACCAATTGGTTCTTTGTTCACTCTCATCTCTTTCCATTGTGCAATCCAACCTGGTAAACGACCTAAAGCAAACATTACCGTAAACATCTCTACAGGAATCCCCATAGCTCTGTAAATAATCCCTGAATAGAAATCTACATTAGGATATAACTTACGCTTCACGAAATACTCATCGCTTAATGCTTCTTTCTCTAAACCTTTAGCTACATCTAAAATTGGATCTTCAACACCTAAATCTGCTAATACTTCATCAGCTGCTACTTTGATAATCTTAGCACGAGGATCAAAGTTCTTATAAACTCTGTGTCCGAATCCCATTAAACGGAATGGATCTTCCTTATCCTTCGCTTTAGCCATGTATTTTTTAGTATCTCCTCCGTCATCTTTAATCGCTTCTAACATTTCTAATACTGCTTGGTTAGCTCCACCGTGAAGTGGTCCCCATAAAGCAGAAATTCCTGCTGATAAAGAAGCAAATAAACCTGCATGAGAAGAACCAACGATTCTTACTGTAGATGTAGAACAGTTTTGCTCATGATCAGCATGTAAAATCAATAATTTATCTAAAGCATTTACTAAAATAGGATTTTGCTTATATTCTTCGTTTGGATTTTCAAACATCATTTTTAATACGTTCTCTACGTATCCTAATGACTTAGATCCATAATTTAATGGTAAACCTTTTTTCTTACGCATTGTCCAAGCTACTAACACAGGAAACTTTCCTAATATTTTAACGATAGCGTTGTACATTTCTTCTTCAGAATCAACATTAACAGAAGATGGGTTAAATGCTGTTAAAGCTGATGTTAATGAAGACAATACTCCCATTGGATGTGCATTCTTAGGAAAAGCATCTAAAATCTTTTTGATTTCCTCGTCAACAACAGACTCTTCTTTGATATCAGCATGAAACTTCTCTAACTGTTCTTTCGTAGGAAGATCTCCAAAGATTAATGCATAAGCAACTTCTAAAAAGTCCGCTTTCTCAGCTAAATCTTCAATAGCATAACCACGGTAACGTAAAATTCCTTCTTCTCCATTTAAAAATGTAATAGCACTTTTACAAGAACCTGTATTTTTAAAACCAGGGTCTACAGTAATAACACCTCCCGTAGCTCCTCTCAACGTCTTAAGTTCAATTGCTACCTCATTTTCAGTTCCCTTTACTAAAGGAAATTCATACGTATTTTCACCTATTTGTAATTTTGCTATATCTGACATTTTTTATTAAAATTTTTTTATGATTTAAGCGACGCACGAAGATACCATTTTTTGAGGTATTTTAAAAATGTTGTGCCATTGATTTTAAAAATGAAAAAATAGATTTATCTTATTTATCAATCTTTAAAAAAGAAAAGCCTTGTAGTAAAATTACTACAAGGCTAATAATGAAATATTTAAACTAAATTAATTCACTTTAAAAGCTTTACCCTGTGGGTAATAAGCTACATCGCTTAATTCTTCTTCTATACGTAATAATTGATTGTATTTTGCCATACGATCAGATCTAGAAGCAGAACCTGTTTTAATTTGTCCTGTATTTAAAGCTACAGCTAAATCAGCAATAGTGTTATCTTCAGTTTCTCCTGAACGGTGACTCATAACAGATGTATAACCTGCATTATGCGCCATATTTACAGCTGCAATAGTTTCTGTTAAAGTACCTATTTGGTTCACTTTAATTAAAATTGAATTTGCTGTTGAATTCTCAATACCTCTTGATAAACGCTCTACATTAGTTACAAACAAATCATCTCCTACTAATTGTACTTTATCTCCGATTTTTTCTGTAAGATATTTCCAACCTTCCCAATCATTCTCATCCATTCCATCTTCGATAGAAATAATTGGATATTTTTCTGATAATTCAGCTAAATAATCTGCTTGTTCTTTACTTGTTCTTACACTTCCTTTGTCTCCTTCGAATTTTGTGTAATCATATTTACCATCTACATAAAATTCTGCAGCAGCACAGTCTAAAGCAATCATAATTTCATCACCTAAACTATATCCAGCATTTTTTACTGCTAATGCAATAGTATCTAAAGCATCTTCAGTACCGTCTAAAGTTGGTGCAAAACCTCCTTCATCTCCTACTGCTGTAGATAAGTTTCTATCATGTAAAACTTTCTTTAGATTATGGAAAATCTCAGATCCCATTTTCATTGCTTCAGAAAAGTTTTGAGCTTTTACTGGCATAACCATAAACTCTTGGAATGCTATTGGAGCATCTGAATGAGAACCTCCATTGATGATATTCATCATTGGAACTGGTAAAGTATTTGCACTTACTCCTCCTACATAACGATACAATGGCATACCTAATTCATTGGCAGCTGCTTTTGCCGTTGCTAATGATACTCCTAAGATTGCATTTGCTCCTAATTTAGATTTGTTAGGCGTTCCATCTAAATCAATCATCATTTTATCAATTAAGTTTTGTTCGAAAACAGAAACTCCTAATAATTCTTGCGCTATAACTGAATTTACATTATCAACAGCTTTAGAAACACCTTTACCCATGTATGCACTTCCTCCGTCACGTAATTCAACTGCTTCATGCTCTCCTGTTGACGCACCAGATGGAACCGCAGCTCTACCTACTACTCCATTTTCAGTAGTTACATCTACTTCAACAGTTGGATTACCTCTTGAATCAAAAATTTGACGTGCATGAATGTTGATAATAATACTCATCTTTTTAATGTTTTTATTTAGTTAATTTGTAAAGCTAATGTACAAATGCTAATATATTTTTAATTAATTTTTGTTATTTATTTACGAAATCGTTTTATCTAATTTAAGATTATCATACTTAAAATTGCACAACATTATAATCCTATCAGATTTCAACACCAATTATTTCGCTTTTTTAATATTTTCTATAAATTGATCAAATAAATATTCTGAATCATGTGGTCCAGGACTTGCCTCTGGGTGATATTGAACTGAAAATACATTCTTAGACTTCATTTTTATTCCTGCAACAGTATGATCATTTAAATGAACATGAGTTATTTCAACATCAGGATGCTGTTCTGTTTCTTCTCTATTAATTGCAAAACCATGATTTTGAGATGTAATTTCACCTTTACCAGTAAGTAAGTTTTTTACTGGGTGATTGATACCTCTATGACCATTATGCATTTTGTAAGTAGAAATACCATTGGCTAAAGCAATTACTTGATGACCTAAACAAATACCAAATAAAGGTAGATCTTTAGCTATAATTTCTTTAGCTAAATTTTGGGCATCTTTTAATGGTTCTGGATCACCAGGTCCATTTGAAATAAAATATCCATCGGGATTCCATGCTGATAATTCTTCAAACTTAGAGTTATATGGGAATACTTTAATGTAAGCATCTCTTTTAGCTAAATTTCTTAAAATATTCTTTTTAATTCCAATGTCTAATGCTGCAATCTTGTAAGTTGCATTTTCTTCTCCAACATAGTAAGGCTCTTTAGTAGATACTTTTGATGCTAACTCTAACCCTTTCATATCTGCTACTTCACTTAACTGTGCTTTAAGTGCTTCAACATTTTCTGTGTCAGTAGATATAATAGCATTCATTGCTCCATTATCTCTAATGTATGAAACTAATGCTCTTGTATCAACATCTGATATAGCGACTAAATTATGTTTTTCAAACCAATCTTTTAAATTACTATCAGAATCTACTCTAGAATGTGTAAAACTAAAATTTCTACAAATAAGACCTGAAATTTTAATTCCTTCAGATTCTACTTCTTCTGCATTTACACCATAGTTACCAATATGTGCATTTGTAGTTACCATTAACTGACCAAAATAAGAAGGATCAGTAAATACCTCTTGATAACCTGTCATTCCAGTATTGAAACATATTTCACCTGTAACAGTACCTTCAATACCAATTGATTTTCCGTAAAAAATTGTTCCGTCTGCCAATAAAACAAGCGCTTTTTTTCTTGTAGTGTATTTCATTAGTTGTGTGTATAGATTTTATGAAATTTTCAGATGTAATTTTCTCTTAAACTAAACTTAATTTTTAAGAGTATATTTTGTTTATAATTTTTTTCAAAAATAGTTTAAAAAAAAAGGATAAACTTTAAATCGTTTATCCTTTTTATATTTTTTAAATAATCATGTTATTCTTCTTCTTGTGAAGCTTCAACATCAGTAACTGGTGCAGCATCTGCAACCTTCTTACCACCACTTCTTCTACTACGACGAGTAGTTTTCTTGGCTTTCTTACCGTTAGGGTTGTATAATTCGTTGTAATCAACTAATTCTACCATTGCCATAGGAGCGTTATCTCCTTGTCTGTTTCCTAACTTGATTATTCTTACGTAACCACCTGGTCTATCACCAACCTTCACAGAAATTTCTTTGAATAACTCAGTTACAGCATACTTATTACGTAAGTAACTAAATACTACACGATGATTGTGTGTATTCTTTTCAGCTGTAGTGTTATTTTCTGCTTTAGCTTTAGTGATTAATGGCTCAACAAATTTACGTAATGCTTTAGCTTTAGCTTCAGTAGTGTTAATTCGTTTGTGCTCTATTAAAGAACATGCCATATTAGCTAACATAGCTTTTCTATGCGCTGTTTTTCTACCTAAATGGTTTACTTTTTTACCGTGTCTCATGACCTTAGTTTTTAACTATCATCTTGCTCTACCCTTTTTGGGGAGCAAAATATGAATAGTTGTTAATCTCTATCTAATTTATACTTTGCTAAATCCATTCCGAAATTTAGCCCTTTGTTGTTTACCAACTCTTCTAATTCAGTTAACGACTTTTTACCGAAGTTTCTGAATTTCATTAAATCACTCTTATTGAATGATACTAAATCTCCTAATGTATCAACTTCAGCAGCCTTTAAACAATTTAGTGCACGAACAGATAAGTCCATATCAACTAATTTTGTTTTTAATAATTGACGCATGTGAAGTGACTCTTCATCATAAGATTCAGTTTGAGCGATTTCATCAGCTTCTAAAGTAATTCTCTCATCTGAGAATAACATGAAGTGGTGAATTAAAATCTTAGCTGCTTCTGTTAAAGCATCTTTTGGATTAATTGAACCATCTGTGTCAATATCAAAGATTAACTTTTCGTAGTCAGTCTTTTGCTCAACACGGAAATTTTCTATAGAATACTTTACATTCTTAATTGGAGTGTAAATAGAATCTGTAAAAATAGTTCCTAATGGTGCTCCTGATTTTTTATTTTCATCAGCAGGTACAAATCCTCTACCTTTCTCAATAGTAATCTCTGCATTAATCTTTACAGATTTATCCATGTTACAGATTACTAAATCTGGGTTTAATACTTGAAATCCTGAAATGAATTTTTGTAAATCACCAGCTGTTAATTGCTCCTGACCAGAAATTGCAATAGTTACAGTTTCTCTGTCAGACTCTTCAATTTGCTTTTTGAAACGAACTTGCTTTAAATTCAAGATCATTTCAGTAACATCCTCAACTACTCCTGTAATTGCAGAAAATTCGTGGTCTACACCATCTATTCTTAAAGATGTGATAGCAAATCCTTCTAAAGATGATAATAACACTCTTCTTAAAGCGTTACCAACTGTTAGACCAAAACCTGGCTCCAACGGTCTGAACTCAAATCTACCTGAAAAATCAGTAGATTCGATCATAATTACTTTATCGGGCTTTTGAAAATTTAAAATCGCCATTGTTTTCTTCGTTTTAATTGTTATTTGGTTGCGCGGTCTATAAGTTTGAAGAAATACAAATAGACCCTTTGGCCAAATACCAATATGATTAATTTATTATTTAGAATATAATTCTACTATTAACTGCTCTTTAATGTTTTCTGGGATTTGTAATCTTTCTGGAGCTTTTACAAAAGTACCTGACTTTTGATCTGCATTCCAAGTTAACCACTCATAAACAGCACTGTTTGCAGCTAAAGCATTATCTATTGCTTCTAGAGATTTAGACTTTTCTCTTACAGCTATAACATCACCTTCTCTTAGACTATAAGAAGGAATGTTTACGATTTCACCGTTTACAGTAATGTGACGGTGAGAAACTAATTGACGTGCTCCTCTACGAGAATTAGCTATTCCTAAACGGAATACTGTATTATCTAAACGAGATTCACATAATTGTAATAACACCTCACCTGTAATTCCACCAGATGCTTGTGCTTTTTTAAATAAATTACGGAATTGACGCTCTAATATACCATATGTGTACTTCGCTTTTTGCTTTTCCATTAACTGTACAGCATATTCAGATTTCTTACCTCTTCTTTTACCAGTTCCGTGTTGCCCTGGAGGGTAATTTCTTTTTTCGAAGTTTTTATCATCTCCGAAAATTGCCTCGCCAAATTTACGAGCAATCTTAGTTTTTGGTCCTGTATATCTTGCCATTTCTATAAATTTAAGTAGGTATTGTGAATTAAGGCTTACTCCTTCGACAATTGTGTATCCTACTTGATTAAAAATTAATTAATTATACTCTTCTTCTTTTTGGTGGACGACATCCATTGTGAGGGATTGGAGTTACATCAATGATTTCTGTAACTTCAATTCCAGTATTATGGATAGATCTGATTGCAGATTCTCTTCCGTTTCCTGGACCTTTAACATACACCTTTACTTTACGTAAACCTGCTTCTTTAGCTACGTTTGCACAATCTTCTGCTGCTAATTGAGCTGCATATGGAGTATTCTTTTTAGAACCTCTAAAGCCCATCTTACCTGCTGATGACCATGAAATTACGTCTCCTCTTTTGTTTGTTAAAGAGATAATTATATTGTTGAACGATGCTGTAATATGAGCCTCACCTGTAGACTCTATAATTACTTTACGTTTTTTTGTTACTTTCGATTTTGCCATGATTCTTTACTATTAGTAAAAACAATCAAATTAATGATTATTTTTTCTTGTTAGCTACAGTTTTTCTCTTACCTTTTCTCGTACGAGAGTTATTCTTAGTTCTTTGTCCTCTTAAAGGTAAACCTAATCTGTGACGAATACCTCTTTGACAACCGATGTCCATTAAACGCTTAATGCTTAATTGAACCTCTGAACGTAACTCACCTTCTATAGTGTACTTTCCAACTTGCTCACGAATTGCTGCAATTTGATCATCGTTCCAATCTTGAACTTTAATATTTCCGTCTACTTTAGCTTCTGCTAAAATATCTTTAGCTCTGCTTTTTCCTACACCAAAGATATAAGTTAAAGAGATTAATCCTCTTTTATTCTTTGGAATATCAATACCTGCGATTCTTGCCATATTGTTCTAGTTTTTAGCTGTTAGCTTTTAGTTGTTAGAATCCTAAACATTTCTATTTCAAACAGATTCATCTAACTACTAATCACTAATGACTCAATTCTTATCCTTGTCTTTGTTTAAACCTAGGATTCTTTTTATTAATTACGTATAATCTGCCTTTTCTGCGTACAATTTTACAGTCGGCACTTCTCTTCTTTAATGATGCTCTTACTTTCATCAGTGTATGTTTTTAATATCTGTAGGTAATTCTTGCCTTAGTTAAATCATAAGGACTCATTTCTAACTTTACCTTATCTCCTGGTAAAAGTTTGATGTAATGCATACGCATCTTTCCTGAAATGTGTGCCGTAACAATATGTCCGTTCTCTAATTCTACTCGAAACATTGCATTTGATAATGCTTCTGTTATTGTTCCGTCTTGTTGAATTGCTGGTTGTTTAGCCATATTATTTTAATGATTTTCTATTAGTATTACCTGTTTTCATTAAACCGTCATAACGACTGTTTAATAAATATGAATTAATTTGTTGGATGGTGTCTATTGCAACCCCTACCATAATTATTAAAGAAGTTCCACCATAGAATAAAGCCCAGTTTTGAGTTACCCCAAACTTTACAATAATCGCTGGTAAAATAGATAATGCTGCAAGGAAAATAGATCCAGGTAAAGTAATTTTGGATAAAACAGAATCTAAATGATCTGCTGTTTCTTCACCAGGTTTAAATCCAGGAACAAAACCATTGCTTCTTTTTAAGTCTTCTGCCATCTTATTCGTAGGAATAGTAATAGCTGTGTAGAAGTAACTAAAAATGATTATTAATAATGCAAAAATTACATTATACCATAAACCGAAGTTATCTGTTAAACTTGCTAATGCTGGAAACTTCTGACCTAAAGTCATTGGTAAAAACATTATAGCCTGAGCAAAGATAATAGGCATTACTCCTGCTGCGTTTAATTTTAATGGTATGTACTGTCTTGCACCTTCAACATCTTTGATGTTTGCAATAGCAGTTCTTCGTGCATATTGAACAGCAACTTTTCTTACTGCTGTTACTAATAACACGGTTAATAAAATAACAACAAACCACACTAATACTTCAATTAATATCATCATTATTCCACCACCTCCAGCGTTAGAACTTTGAGTTTTAGAAATAAACTCTTGTAAAAAAGCTGCTGGGAAGTTAGCGATAATACCAACTGTAATTAATAATGAAATACCATTTCCTACACCTTTATCAGTAATTCTTTCACCTAACCACATAGCAAAAATTGTTCCTGCAGTAAGTAAAATCATAGATGAAACCCAAAAAGTAGCTCCTCCAACCATAAATGCTGTTTCAGGAAGTCCCATTTGAGTTTTAATAAAAGTAATGTAAGTTGGTCCCTGTACTAAAGTGATTAATATAGTTAACCAACGTGTAATTTGTGTAATTTTTTTACGACCACTTTCTCCATCTTTTTGTAACTTCTGTAAATAAGGAACTGCAATTCCCATTAATTGTACTACAATAGATGCAGAAATGTAAGGCATTATACCAAGTGCCATAACTGACGCTCTAGCAAATGCCCCACCTGTAAATGCATTTAATAAACCTAAGAGACCTTCTCCAGCATTATCTTTTAGAGAGGCTAATTGTGTCGGATCTATTCCAGGTAATGGAACAGCCGCCATGAAACGATATACTGCGATTAAACCAATGGTTAAAAGTAATTTCTCTTTTAACTCTTCAATTTTGAAAATATCTCTTATTGTATTTATAAAATTCATCATTTACAATTCTTATAAGGTTACTGCTTCACCTCCAGCTGCCTCAATAGCTGCTTTTGCTGTTGCTGTGTATTTGTGTACAGTTATGTTTAATTTAGCTTTTAATTCACCACGTCCTAAGATTTTAACTAAATCGTTCTTACGTGCTAATCTGTTTTCAACTAAAACGTCCATATTAACTGTATCAGTTATTCTTCCTTTGTCAACAAACTCTTGTAACTTATCTAAGTTAATCCCTAAATATTCCTTACGGTTAATATTAGTGAAACCAAACTTAGGTACACGTCTTTGAAGTGGCATCTGACCTCCTTCAAAACCTATTTTACGAGAGTATCCTGAACGAGACTTAGCTCCTTTATGTCCTCTTGTTGAGGTACCTCCACGACCAGAACCTTCACCACGAGCAATTCTCTTGCTGCTTTTAGTTGATCCTGCTGCAGGTTTTAAGTTATGTAAACTCATGTTATTATCTTCTTATTTAATTTCCTCTACAGAAACTAAGTGTTGAACTTTACTTACCATCCCCAAAATTGTAGCTGATGCATCATGCTCTACAGTTTGGTTTATTCTTCTTAATCCTAAAGCCTCTAAGGTTCTTTTTTGATTTTTAAGGCGACCTATTTGACTTTTTACTTGTGTAACTCTAATCTTACTCATCGTCTTAATTTATTAACCGTTAAATACTTTATCTAAAGATATTCCTCTTTGTCTTGCAATAGTCTCTGCACTTCTTAATTGTAATAATGCATCGAAAGTTGCTTTAACAACATTGTGAGGGTTTGAAGAACCTTGAGATTTAGATAATACATCTTGTACTCCAACTGATTCTAATACTGCACGTACAGCACCACCAGCAATAACCCCGGTACCATTTGAAGCAGGCTTGATAAATACTCTAGCTCCTCCAAATTTACCTTTTTGTTCGTGTGGTAATGTTCCTCCAATAATTGGAATACGTACTAAGTTCTTCTTTGCATCTTCAACTGCTTTTGCAATTGCAGATGATACATCTTTAGATTTCCCTAATCCATGTCCAACTACTCCTTTACTATCTCCTACTACAACAATAGCAGAAAAACCAAAAGCTCTACCACCCTTAGTTACTTTAGTAACACGCTGAACACCTACTAATCTATCTACAAGCTCTAATCCGCTTGGTTTTACTCTTTCTACGTTTTTATATCCTAACATAATATAATTTCTTAAAATTTTAAACCAGCTTCTCTTGCAGCGTCTGCTAATACTTTTACACGTCCATGGTATAAATAACCATTTCTATCAAAAGCAACAATCTCTAAACCTGCTTTAGTAGCTTTCTCTGCGATTGCTTTACCTACTGATGCAGCAGCTTCTGCCTTAGAACTAGATGCAATTCCTTTGTCTCTCGATGAAGCAGATGCTATTGTAACACCGTCTACATCATTTATAATTTGAGCATAGATTTCTTTATTACTTCTAAAAACTGATAATCTTGGCTTTTCAGCTGTTCCAGTAATAACTTTTCTTATTCTATACTTTATACGTTGTCTTCTTTCAAGTTTTGATAATGCCATAACACTAATTATTATGCAGATTTACCTGCTTTTCTTCTAATTACTTCACCAACAAACTTAACTCCTTTACCTTTATAAGGCTCTGGCTTACGGAAAGAACGAATCTTTGCTGCAACCTGACCTACTAACTGCTTATCGTGAGAAGTTAATTTAACGATTGGATTTTTACCTTTTTCAGATATTGTTTCAACCTTTACTTCTGGTGCTAATTCTAAAACGATGTTATGAGAAAACCCTAAAGCTAAATCTAATTTTTGACCTTGATTAGATGCTCTATAACCTACCCCTACTAACTCTAACTCTTTAGTATAACCCTTGCTAACACCTTCAGCCATATTACTAATTAAAGCTCTATATAAACCGTGTGCTGCTTTGTGTTCTTTACTATCAGATGGTCTTTCTAGTGTTATAACACCATCTTCAATCTTTACTGTAATACCAGAAGTTAACTTTTGAGTTAATTCTCCTAATTTACCTTTCACTGTAACCACATTATCGTTTACTTTAACTTCAACACCTTGTGGCAATGTAATTGGACTCTTACCTATTCTACTCATCTTACAAAATGTTTTTTAGTAAACGTAACATAATACTTCTCCTCCAACATTTTCTTCACGAGCCTTCTTATTGGTCATAACTCCTTTAGATGTTGAAACGATTGCAATACCTAAACCGTTTAATACTCTAGGCATTTCCTTTGCTCCTACATACTGACGTAAACCAGGTGTAGAAACTCTTTGAATTTTTCTGATAACCGGTTCTTTTGTTTGGCGATCGTACTTTAAAGCTATCTTGATAGTACCTTGTACTTTATCTTCATTGAATTGATAACTTAAAATGTACCCTTGATCAAACAAAATCTTGGTCATCTCCTTCTTCAATTTTGAAGCAGGAACCTCAACTACTCTGTGACCTGCCATAATAGCATTTCTAACACGAGTAAGAAAATCCGCGATTGGATCTGTATACATAATTAATTAATTTACGGTTTTGGTTTTTAACAACTTACCTTCCTTTTGGATTTTGTAATTATTAAACCTGAAACCAGTTAATATTACTTTAATGTTTTTTGGAGTAAAATCTCGCAAGCATTATACTTTTGAACCGTATGTACTTACAAGGCATAATTCACCCTACAAAAAACCGAGTGCAAATATACACAAACTTTTTGATTTTAAAAGAGTTTTGTGAATTATGATTGATAGATAGAAACAGATAGTTTTTTTACCCAAAAACAGCTAACCTTTTTTATTCCAGCCATTTTCTAAATTCACTAGTATTTGATGCACTTGTAATTAAATGTTGCTTGTAGTTTTTTATTGAGATGGCTAATCTATCACCAAAGTAAGGTTCTATTTTTTCAATAAAGTTCACATTAACTATCTCTCCTCTATTGATTTGAAAAAAATCTTTCGGATTCAGTTCTTTAATTAAATCTGACAACTTATAACGAAATTCATTCTCTTTTCCATTTTCATCAATAGCAATACATTTTCCCGAATTAGATAAAATAGCTCCTGTATTTTTTGTTGTAAGAATTTTTATTTCTGTTTTAGTTTTTATAATTATACGCTCTTTATAATTATTATTTAAACCATGAATTGTTTCTGATATTTTTTGCCAATCAACCTGTTTATTCTGTAATCCTTCGTACTTTTCTATGGCTTTACAAAACTTATTGTAACTAATTGGTTTAAGCAAGTAAGCTATTCCATTTACATCAAATGCATCTTGATAAAATGAATTATAAGCTGTGGTAAAAACAATAGGAGACTTTATGATGTTAGTTTTTAATAATGAAAAAACATTTCCATCCAGTAATTCAATATCAGAAAATACTAAATCTACTTGCTGATTACTTTCATACCATTTTTCTACTTCTTCTTTACTTTTTAAAGTTGCTAAAATTTCAGTTTTAGAGTTGTAACGAAGAATATGATCGGTAATAATTTCAATATTAATCGTTTCGTCTTCTATTATTAGTACTTTCATTTTTCAGATATTATTGGAATTTGTACAGTGAATTCGCTTTCATTTTCAACAAAAACTACTTCTCTATTAAAACTTATTTGATATTGGCGCTTTAAATAATTATTTCCTGTACCTGTTCCTAAAGTGAAATCTACTTTGTTTAATTTATTTTTTATAATAATCCTTTCTTCTTCCCTTTGAAGAGTAATAAATAAAGGATTCTCTTCACTGGCTTTATTATGCTTAATTGCATTTTCTACACATAATTGTAAAGAACATGGAATTACTAATCCGTTTGTATTTTCTATTTCATTAATTACTTGATAAGCTTTACCAAAACGTTTTTCCATCAAACTCATGTAATTTTTAATAAATGATAATTCGTTGGTTAAATCTACCAGCGGATTATTTCCATGCTTTAAATAATAGCGATATACATCTGAAAAATCATCTATGAAGTCTTCTATTTGTTCTGGATTTCTTCTAGCCAAACCAGATAATACACTTAAATTATTAAATAAAAAATGAGGTTCTAAGTTCTTTTGCAAAATTTGTGATTGTAATGTAGCCTTTTCTTTTTCAGTTTGCTCCAATTCTATGATTGCTTTTTGTGATTGTCTGAAATATAAAAACGCAGAAGTAAGAGCAAAAACATCACTAAAAAAGATAGTAACCGACAACATATTCAAAAATCTGGCTATAAAATCATAAGACTGACTATTAAATGTTACCCAAAGTATATAGTCAATAACTAGTCCTACAGTATTAAATAAAATAAAAGATAAAATATAAACCTTAATAAATTTTAAAACAGTCCTTGAAGTATCAATTTTATTAATGAGCTTCCATGATACGAATACCGATATAAATGAAACTATGGAGAATATTAAAATAGTTATGTGATGATAATAGTCATAAAAATCTATATCTCCTTTAATTCTAACATAGTAAAAAACAAAAATCTTAACTCCGTTACTTATAAATAATAGTGCTAATACAATTAAAATGTGTTTTAGATTTATTTTTTGATTGAAAATCTTCATCTTCATTATATTTTAGTTCTACAAAATACTGTTTTAGTTTTAACAAAGCTGTTTAAAGTGGTTTATTCTTCAAACAGCTTATCTTTTCTTATTTAATTTTTTGCTCTGTTTTGTTCCTCTTCATTTCCTGAATTATGCTCTTTAACCTTAATCTTTTTATTACCAAAATTATAATTTAAGCTAATCTTAAAACTTCTAGTATCAAAATAATTATAATATGTTTGATCAATACCATTAGTTTTAGTGTTCACACTTGTTGCTCTTCTCCTAAAAATATCGTTTACAGCAACTGCACAGTTTAATTTATTATCCAATAACGAAAACTTTAAACCTAAATCAAGATTCACCATTTCGGAAGTTGAAAAATACATAAGTTTTTGAGGTGAAGCATAAATAAATGTTGCTTCTGCTTGAATCGTTTTTTCTTCATTTAAATGAAATGTATTCCTATTATAAAATTGAAAGTTCCATCCGCTTAACAACTCTGCATCTAAATTAAATCCTTCTTTATAACTAGTATCCATTCTAGAAAATGTAGCTTGCGTTGTTGTATTCCACCATTTAGTTGGATTGTATAAAAATGTTTCGGTTAAACCATAATTATAAGCTGTATAAAAGTTATCGAATGTTACTACTATTCTTTGTTGATTTCCATCTTCAGCTCTAATAATATTAAAATACCCATCATCTACATAACTTATAAAAGCTTTACTTATTAATTTTCCTTTGTAAATATGCTTCAATTCTAAATTATCTGAAAGTTGTGGTCTTAAGAATGGATTCCCTTCTTGATATGAAATTGAATTAATGTAAAAGCGAAATGGATTTAAACGTTCAAAACTTGGTCTTTTAATTCGTTTACTATAGCTTAAATGATACATATTGTTTCTGCTCGGAGTATACCCTAAAAATATTGATGGAAATAATTTGTTGTAAGAATTAATATCTGTTTGATTATTGGTTTTAGATATTCCTTTTGTTCTTGTGTTTTCAAAACGTACTCCAATTTTAGTTTGCCATTTTTTTCCTAATGGTTTAGATATATCTGCATACAATGCATTAATATTTTCTGAATACATAAACTCATTACTTTGAGTTGCATCAAAAACAGGAACTCCTGTCGTAGTGTTATAAAATGCTACATCACTATCTGTTTTAGTAAAGGTAGTTTTTAACCCATATGATATATTAGCCCATTTAAATGGATGTTGCACATCTATTTTTGCACTGTAGTTTTCTATATTCTGGTTGGTGCTGTTTTGTGCTTCAAAAAAACTAGGACTTGTTATAAACTGTTCACTACTAAAATCTCTAACATTGGAGTTACTGAAGTTAAAATAATCAAAATCTACAGATACTTTTCTACCTACTGTATCTAACTTTTGGATATAATGTACATTGATTGAATGATTTTTATTATTTGTTTTGGCTTCTCCTTCATTAACTGTAAATGTCCCATTACCATCATTTATAAGTGTTTTTCCTGTATCTTTTATTTCTTTATCTTCAAAAGATCCTGAATACAAAACTCCTACAGTTGCATTATCTGTTAAACTATAATCAACACCTAATCTACCTGAAACCATTCCTTCTCTATTTTTCATATCAAGGTTTGTTGCTGTTGAAGCAGAAGGGTAAATAATATCAAATTGATTAAATTGAGCTGTATGACCTTTAGTACCGTTTAAAGAAGCTATTAAACTTAATTTATTTTTATTGTAATTGAAGGTATTACCAAAATTGAATAATGAATAAGTAGCTTGAGTATATGACGCTCTAAATTGGTTATTCCAACTATTTTCTTTGGACTTTTTTAAAACAACATTAATTAACCCACTATCTCCTTCTGCATCATATTTAGATGGAGGAGTTGTTATCACCTCTATACTTTTAATATCATCAGATGCAATAGTGTTTAAATAAGCATTTAATTCGTTTCCTGATAATTGTATAATTCTATCATTAACCATCAATCGCACATTACCTTTACCTACTATCGCTAATTTATCTGAATCAACATTAACACTAGGGGTCGCTTTAAGCGCATCAATGGCTGTTCCTCCTGTTGCAGCAACAGTATTTTCAACATTAAAAACTAATCTATCTACTTTTTGTTGAATTAGTTTTTTTCGTGCGGTAACAACTACCTCCTGTAATTGTTGTCCTTCTTCTTCTAAAACTATTTCACCTATATTAGTTTTAATAGTTTCTATTTTTTTAGTTTTAAAACCTACAAAACTTATTTCTAAATAACAGTTTTTATCTTTTAACTTAATTAAGAACTTTCCATTTTCATCAGAAATAACTCCCGTAATGATTGAATCATCAATTGTTTTTTTTGCTACTATATTCGCAAAAGAAATAGGTTCTTTTTGTTTGTCTAATACTTTACCCGTAAAACTTTGACCAAAGCTAATAAAGCAAATCAAAGTAAATATAATTGTGTTTATGGTTTTCATAGTATATAATATTTCAGAATTAATAACACGTCAAAAATATCTTGGTTATGATGTTTTTGAAATACCTATACAATGAATCGAGGGAAAAATGAAATGAATTAAGGGAAAAACAAAAAAGGTGCACAAACTTAGAAAGTTGTACACCTTTATATTGTATTGTAGTACTAAATACTACCAGCTTGCTTTTTTCACTCCTGGAATTAAGCCTTGATTAGCCATTTCACGGAAAGTAACACGTGAAATACCAAATTGTCTCATATATCCTTTTGGACGACCAGTTAGCTTACAACGATTGTGCATTCTAATTGGTGAAGCGTTTTTTGGTAACTTTTGTAATGCTTCATAATCTCCAGCTTCTTTTAAAGCCTTTCTTTTTTCAGCATACTTAGCAACCATTTTAGCTCTTTTACGCTCACGCGCTTTCATTGATTCTTTAGCCATTGTTAATTCTTTTTAAATGGTAAACCTAATTCTCCTAATAATGATTTAGCTTCCTTATCAGTTTCTGCAGATGTTACAAAAGTAATATCCATACCACTAATTTTCTTCACTTGATCAATATTAATCTCTGGGTAGATGATTTGTTCAGTAATTCCTAAGTTGTAATTACCTCTACCATCAAAACCATTGGCTTTAATTCCATTAAAATCTCTTACACGTGGTAAAGAAGCAGTAACTAAACGATCTAAAAATTCGTACATAATATCTCCTCTTAACGTAACCTTTGCTCCAATTGGCATTCCTTTACGTAATTTGAAGTTTGCAACATCCTTTTTAGAAATAGTTGGAACTGCTTTTTGACCTGTAATTGTAGTCAATTCTTCAACTGCGTATTCAATTAATTTCTTATCAGCAATTGCAGCACCTACTCCTTTACTTACAACTATCTTTTGTAACTTAGGTACTTGCATTACATTTTTATAACCGAATTCTTCAGTAAGAGCACTAATTACTCTGCTCTTGTACTCTTCTTTTAATCTTGGTACGTAACTCATGGTTATATAGCTTTATCTGATTTTTTTGAAAATCTTACCTTCTTATCACCTTCCATTTTATAACCAACTCTAATTGCTTCTCCGTTTTCAACTAAAGCAATGTTAGAAATATGTAATGGCGCTTCTTGCTTTACAATTCCTCCTTGTGGATTAGTAGCGCTAGGTTTAGTGTGCTTAGACACCATATTTACACCTTCTACAACTACTCTATCCTTATCCTTAAGAATACGTAAAACTTTACCTTCAGATCCTTTGTGATCTCCTGCTATAACTTTAACAGTATCTCCTGATTTAATTTTAAATTTCTTCATTTCAAATCTGATTTTATAACACCTCTGGTGCTAATGATACTATTTTCATAAATTGTTTCTCACGTAATTCACGAGCCACAGGTCCAAATACACGAGTACCTCTCATCTCCTCAGTTGGATTTAAAAGTACACAAGCATTGTCATCAAATCTGATATATGATCCGTCTTTACGTCTAACTTCTTTCTTAGTACGAACTACTACTGCTCTAGAAACTTGTCCTTTCTTTACAGTACCGTTAGGAGTTGCAGATTTAACTGTTACAACAATTTTATCTCCAACACTAGCGTAACGTTTCTTTGTTCCTCCTAAAACTCTAATTACTAAAACTTCCTTAGCTCCAGTATTATCTGCTACTTTTAATCTTGATTCTGTTTGTAACATATTATTTAGCTCTTTCTAGGATTTCTACTAATCTCCAACGCTTAGATTTACTTAATGGACGTGTTTCCATTATTTTAACTGTATCTCCAATGTTGCAATCGTTATTCTCGTCATGTGCAACGTACTTCTTCGTTTTCTTTACGAATTTACCGTACATTGGGTGCTTTACTCTTTTTACCTCGCTAACTACGATAGATTTCTCCATTTTGTTGCTAGATACTACACCTATTCTCTCTTTTCTAAGATTTCTTTTTTCCATCTTTAAAACTGACTAGAATTATTGTAATTCTCTTTTTGTTAACTCTGTTGCAATTCTTGCAACAGTTCTTCTTAAGCTTCTTATCTCCATAGGATTATCTAAAGGAGAAATGGCATGTGCCATCTTAAGATCAGTATAGTTTTTCTTCAACGCTCCAAGCTTTTCTTGTAAGTCAGCTGTTGATAATTCTTTAATTTCTGATTGTTTCATGATCTATAGAATTAAGCGTTATAATCAAAATCTCTTGCTATTATAAACTTCGTCTTTACTGGAAGTTTTTGAGCTGCTAAACGTAAAGCTTCTTTTGCTACTTCCATTGGTACTCCACCAACTTCAAACAAAATTCTACCTGGTTTTACAACAGCTACAAAATGATCAGGTGCTCCTTTACCCTTACCCATACGTACCTCTAAAGGCTTTTTAGTAATAGGCTTGTCTGGAAATATTTTAATCCAAAGTTGCCCCTCTCTTTTCATATAACGAGTTGCCGCGATACGAGCTGCTTCAATTTGACGAGAAGTAAGTAAATTCTGGTCTAAGGATTTGATACCAAACATTCCATTTGAAAGTTGAGTACCTCTTCCAGAGTTACCACTCATATTACCTTTACCTTTCTGAACTCTACGGAATTTTACTCTTTTAGGCTGTAACATTACTAATTTCTTTTAAAAATTATTTTCTTCTACGAGGTTGACGTCTTCCACCACCTTTATTGTTTGAATTACCTTTTTGCTTAGATAATCCAACTAATGGTGATAACTCACGCTTTCCATAAACCTCGCCTTTCATAATCCATACTTTCACACCGATTCTTCCGTATGTAGTATGAGCTTCAACAAGCGAATAATCGATATCTGCTCTAAAAGTAGAAAGAGGAATTCTACCTTCTTTATAATGCTCAGAACGTGCCATTTCAGCACCGTTTAAACGACCAGAAAGTTGAATTTTAATACCTTCTGCATTCATACGCATTGCAGCAGCGATTGCCATTTTAGTAGCACGCTTGTAAGAAATTCTATTTTCAATTTGACGAGCAACACTAGCTGCTACTAATCTTGCATCTAATTCAGGACGCTTGATTTCAAAAATGTTAATTTGAACTTCTTTACCAGTAATTTTCTTAAGCTCTTCTTTTAACTTGTCTACCTCTTGACCTCCTTTACCAATAATGATACCTGGACGTGCAGTAGTGATAGTAACGGTTACAAGTTTTAAAGTACGCTCAATGATTACTCTAGATACACTAGCTTTAGATAAACGAGCATATACATACTTTCTTATCTTATCATCTTCAGCAATCTTATCACCGTAGTCATTTCCACCATACCAGTTAGATTCCCATCCTCTGATGATTCCTAAACGATTTCCTATTGGATTTGTTTTTTGTCCCATTTCTACTAATGATTAATTGCTTTTATTTTTAGTTCCTAACTCTAAAGTTACGTGATTAGAACGCTTACGAATTCTATGTGCACGACCTTGTGGAGCTGGTCTTAGTCTTTTTAACATTCCTGCACTATCAACAAAGATAGACTGAACGAATAAACCAGCATCTTCGATACTTGCATCTTCGTTTTTAGCTTGCCAGTTAGCAATTGCAGATAATAATAACTTTTCTAAGTTTCTTGATGCTTCCTTAGGACTAAACTTTAAGATTTGTAAAGCTTTTTCAACTTCTACTCCTCTAATTTGATCAGCTACTAAGCGCATTTTTCTTGGTGACGTAGGACAGTTAGTAAGCTTTGCAAAAGCACGTTGCTTCTTAGCTTCCTTAATCTGTGTTGCCATGTTATGTTTACGACTTCCCATAATTTCCTACTTATTTTTTTCCTTTATTTTTTGCACCTGCATGTCCACGGAATGAACGTGTTGGTGAAAATTCTCCTAATTTATGACCTACCATGTTTTCAGTAACGTAAACAGGTACAAACTGACGTCCGTTATGAACAGCAATTGTTTGCCCTACAAAATCAGGAGTAATCATACTAGCTCTTGACCAAGTTTTGATTACAGATTTCTTACCTGATTCAACGTTAGCTAACACTTTTCTTTCTAACTTATAGTGAACGTAAGGTCCTTTTTTTAATGATCTTGCCATGATTTATTATTTCTTTCTACGTTCGATAATATACTTGTTACTAGCCTTAGTTTTAGATCTAGTCTTATATCCTTTAGCTGGGATACCATTCTTAGATCTTGGATGTCCTCCAGAAGAACGTCCTTCACCACCACCCATTGGGTGATCAACTGGATTCTTTCTAACTGCGTTTGTTCTTGGTCTTCTACCTAACCATCTAGATCTACCAGCTTTACCAGAAACTAGTAATTGGTGATCTGAGTTAGATACAACTCCAACAGTTGCTAAACAAGTTTGTAAAATTAATCTTGTTTCTCCAGAAGGTAATTTAACTGTAGCATACTTACCGTCTCTTGCCATTAACTGAGCAAAAGAACCTGCAGAACGAGCCATCACAGCTCCTTGACCTGGACGTAATTCGATACAAGAGATTGTTGTACCTAAAGGTATATCGCTTAAGAACATTGCATTACCAACATCTGGTGTAGCTTCTTTTCCTGAAACGATAGTTTGTCCTACTTTTAATCCGTTTTGTGCAATCACATAACGCTTTTCTCCATCAGCATATTGAACTAATGCAATAAATGCAGTACGGTTTGGATCGTACTCAATAGTTAATACTGTAGCAGGATCGTTATATCTATTTCTTTTAAAATCGATAATACGATATCTTCTTTTATGACCTCCACCTCTATTAGGAGTAGTCATACGACCCTGATTGTTTCGACCTCCAGTTCTTTTTCTCGGTGCCAATAATGACTTTTCCGGCTTATCAGTAGTAATGGTGTCGAACCCATTTACAACTCTAAAACGCTGACCTGGTGTTATTGGTTTTAATTTTCTAACTGACATTTGTCTTAATTATTCTTATAGATTGTTATAAAAATCAATTTCTCCATCTGCTAACTGAACAACCGCTTTTTTATAACCGCTTGTTAAACCAGATACTAAACCTTTTTTAGTATACTTAGTTTTTCTTAATGCAGGATGATTTAAAGTTCTTACTTTCTCTACTGTTACTCCGTAAGTAGCTTCAACAGCATCCTTAATTTGAATTTTGTTAGCATTCTTGTTTACAACAAAAGTGTAACGATTAAACTTTTCGCTATCGTTTGTTGCTTTTTCCGTAATAATAGGTTTTATTAAAATACTCATATCTGAAAATCCTATTTACTTAAGTTAGATTGAATTCCTTCTAAAGCGCTTTCAGCAACAACTACTTTATTAGCGTTTAAAACGTTATAAGTATTTACTCCTGTTGCGTTTACTACTTTAGACTTCTTTAAATTACGAGAAGATAAGTATACATTTTTGTTTTCTTCATTTAAAACAAATAATGCTTTCTTGTTATCTAAATCTAAAGCCTTTAATACCTTAACAAATTCTTTAGTTTTTGGAGTCTCAAAATTGAAATCTTCAACTACTACTAAATTGCTATCTTTTGCTTGAATACTTAAAGCTGATTTACGAGCTAAACGCTTTAAGTTTTTATTTAATTTGAAAGAATAGTTTCTTGGTCTTGGTCCGAAGATACGTCCTCCACCTCTAAAAACAGGAGACTTAATACTACCCGCACGAGCTGTACCTGTTCCTTTTTGTTTTTTAATCTTTCTTGTACTTCCAGCAATCTCACCTCTTTCTTTAGACTTGTGAGTTCCCTGTCTTTGATTAGCCAAATACTGCTTTACATCTAAGTAGATTGCGTGATCGTTTGGCTCAATTCCGAATACTTCGCTAGAAAGTTCAACTTTTCTACCAGTATCTTTTCCTGTAATATCTAATACTGCTACCTTCATTACTTCTCAATAATTACGTAAGAGTTTTTGTGTCCTGGTATAGCCCCTTTTACTACTAAAAGATTCTTATCAGCAACCACTTTTAACACTCTTAAATTTTGAACTTTAACTCTATCGCCTCCCATTCTTCCTGCCATTCTCATTCCTTTGAAAACTCTTGCAGGATAAGAAGCAGCACCAATAGAACCTGGCGCTCTTAAACGGTTGTGTTGACCATGTGTAGCTTGACCAACTCCGGCAAAACCATGACGTTTAACAACCCCCTGAAAACCTTTACCTTTAGAAGTTCCTGAAACATCAACAAACTCTCCTTCAGCAAAATGTTCTACTGTAATTGAATCACCCAATTTGTACTCACCTTCGAAACCTTGAAATTCTACGACTTTTTTCTTTGCAGTTGTGCCAGCTTTTGTAAAGTGACCGTCTAACGCTTTGTTAGAACTTTTTGCTTTTTTGTCATCGAAACCAAGCTGTAAGGCATTGTAACCGTCAACCTCTTCGGTTCTGACTTGGGTAACTACGCAAGGACCTGCTTCGATAACTGTACATGGAATATTTTTTCCATTTTCATCGAATAAGCTGGTCATTCCGATTTTTCTTCCTATTAACCCAGACATATCTGTTTAAATTTAAGACGTTAGATATTATATATAATCCAGCGCGTCTATTAATAATTAATTATTTGAAACAAAAGTTTCATTTTCATCCAAAAAAACTCTAAAAAAAAAGAGCGCAAAACACCGTTTTTAGCTCTTAACTATTTGTGTTTTACCGTTTTTCCTTCGTGAACTCCTCCGGACATGTTTCCTAAACACAAGGTTAACAAATAGTTAATACCTTGAATTTCGGACTGCGAAAGTATAAAAAAAAATACATTTAACCAAAATAAACTCAATTATTTAGCTGATTTCTTTTTAGATAACTCAAAAAAGAATAATTCTAAAGCTTCATTTATAAATTTATAAGCATTGCATTTTTATTTAATTTACGACTTTCACAAGTTTAAAACTATTCATATATTGATTTGTATCTAGCCAAATAATTAACTGATTATTCAGAAAAACACTGTCTGTATACGTTTTAAATTAATTATTAAAAGCAAAAAGACTTTCTTACACAATGTAAGAAAGTCTTTTATTATTTTTAAGTATAAAATACTTATACCTTAATCTCTACCTCAACACCACTTGGTAATTCAAGCTTCATTAAAGCATCAATAGTCTTTGAAGAAGAACTATAGATATCTAATAAACGCTTATAAGCAGATAATTGAAATTGCTCTCTAGATTTTTTGTTTACGTGTGGAGAACGTAATACTGTAAAAATCTTTTTATGAGTTGGTAATGGAATTGGTCCGTTTACAACCGCTCCTGTACTCTTTACTGTCTTAACTATTTTCTCAGCAGATTTATCTACTAAATTATAATCGTAAGACTTTAATTTTATTCTAATTTTTTGACTCATCGTTTTGTCTATTTAGTAAATTAACCTTTAGCGTTTGCGATTACTTCTTCTGAAACATTTGATGGAGTTTCTGCATAGTGAGAAAATTCCATTGTAGAAGTTGCTCTACCAGAAGACATTGTTCTTAATGCAGTTACATAACCAAACATTTCAGATAAAGGAACTAATGCTTTTACTACTTTAGATCCAGCACGATCACTCATATCAGAAACCTGACCACGTCTTCTATTTAAATCTCCTACGATATCTCCCATATTTTCTTCAGGAGTTAACACTTCTAACTTCATTAATGGCTCCATGATCTTAGCTTTTGCAGCTTTTGCAGCAGCTTTATAACCCATTTTTGCAGCTAACTCAAAAGATAATTGATCAGAATCCACAGGGTGGAAAGATCCATCTCTTAATGTTACCTTCATCGAATCCATTTCGTATCCTGCTAAAGGTCCATTCTTCATTGCTTCTTTAAATCCTTTTTCTACAGATGGTACAAATTCCTTTGGTACGTTTCCACCTTTAATTACAGATTCAAATTGTAAACCTTGAACACCTTCGTCAGCTGGTTCCATTGTAAATACAATATCAGCAAACTTACCACGACCACCAGATTGTTTTTTATAAACTTCTCTATGCTCTGCAGCAGCTGTAATAGCTTCCTTGTACTCTACTTGTGGTTGTCCTTCATTAACCTCTACTTTAAACTCACGCTTTAAACGATCAACAATAATGTCAAGGTGTAACTCACCCATTCCTGAAATAATTGTTTGACCAGAAGCTTCGTCAGTTCTTACTGTAAATGTAGGATCTTCTTCTGCTAACTTAGCTAGAGCAATACCTAATTTATCTACATCAGCTTTTGTCTTTGGCTCAACAGCAATACCAATTACTGGATCTGGGAAATCCATTGATTCTAAAACAATAGGATTCTTTTCATCAGATAAAGTATCACCCGTTTTAATAGATTTAAACCCTACAGCAGCACCAATATCTCCTGCTTCAATATAATCAATAGCATTTTGCTTATTAGAATGCATTTGATAAATACGTGAAATACGTTCTTTCTTACCTGAACGGTTATTTAACACATATGAACCTGCATCTAAACGTCCTGAATAAGCACGGAAGAATGCTAAACGACCTACGAAAGGATCAGTAGCAATTTTAAATGCTAATGCAGAAAATGGTTCTTTTGCATCTGGCTTACGAGAAATCTCATCACCAGTTTCTGGATTTGTACCAATAATTGCATCTTTATCAGTTGGCGAAGGTAAGTAACGACAAACTGCATCTAACAAAAATTGAACTCCTTTGTTTTTAAACGCAGAACCACAAATCATAGGGATGATAGACATATCCATTACAGCAGCACGAAGAGCAGCATGTACTTCTTCTTCTGTGATAGAGTCTTCATCTTCCATATATTTTTCTAGCAAGTTTTCATCATAAGCAGCAACCTCTTCGATTAACTTACCACGATACTCTCTTGCTTCTTCTTTCATGTCTTCAGGAATATCGATTATATCGAAAGTTGCTCCTTGTGTATGATCATGCCATACTATAGCACGATTCTTTACAAGATCAATTATTCCTTTAAAATCTGCTTCATCACCAATGTTTAATACAATTGGTACTGCGTTAGATTTTAACATATCTTTTACTTGTTGACAAACTGCCAAAAAGTTAGATCCTTGACGATCCATTTTATTTACAAAACCAATACGAGGCACTTTGTAATTATCAGCTAATCTCCAGTTAGTTTCAGATTGAGGCTCAACACCATCAACAGCACTAAATAAGAAAACTAAACCATCTAAAACACGTAAAGAACGGTTAACCTCAACTGTAAAATCAACGTGACCTGGAGTATCAATAATATTAAAGTGATATCCTTTAGTATCTGGCGTTGGATTTCCGTTTTCAGTCGGAAACTTCCACTCACAAGTTGTAGCAGCAGAAGTAATTGTAATACCTCTTTCTTGCTCTTGTTCCATCCAGTCCATAGTTGCTGCACCATCGTGCACTTCACCTATTTTGTGAGAAACCCCTGTGTAATAAAGAATACGCTCAGTAGTTGTAGTTTTACCTGCATCAATATGAGCAGCAATACCTATGTTTCTTGTAAATTTTAAATTTCTAGCCATTGTATATTAGAATCTAAAGTGTGAGAATGCTTTATTTGCTTCAGCCATTTTATGCGTATCAGTACGCTTTTTCACTGCCGCTCCTTCTTCTTTAGCTGCTGCTAATACTTCAGCTGCTAAACGTTGTGCCATTGTCTTTTCATTACGCTTACGAGCATAGCTAATAAGCCACTTAATTGCCATTGACACCTTACGGTCTGGACGAATTTGCATTGGTATTTGAAATGTAGCCCCTCCCACACGTCTTGAACGAACTTCCACGTGAGGCATTACGTTAGACAAACCGTCTTTCCAAATTTCTAGTGCTGACTTCTCTTCGTCAGTTTTCTTTTGCTCTACGATTTCCATTGCATCGTAAAACACTTTGAACGCTACAGATTTCTTACCGTCCCACATTAAGTTGTTTACAAAACGTGTTACTAATTGATCATTAAATTTTGGATCTGGTAACAAAACTCTCTTTTTCGCTCTTCTTTTTCTCATGTCTTTACATTAAAAAAGTTAAAATATTATACTACTTTTTGTCTTTAGGGCGTTTTGCACCATATTTTGACCTACGTTGAGTTCTTCCCTCAACACCTGCAGTATCTAATGCACCACGTACGATGTGGTATTTTACTCCTGGTAAATCTTTTACCCTTCCACCTCTAACTAATACTATCGAGTGCTCCTGAAGGTTGTGTCCCTCTCCTGGGATGTACGCGTTGATTTCATTACCGTTTGTCAACCTAACACGCGCTACTTTACGCATCGCTGAATTAGGCTTCTTAGGTGTAGTTGTATAAACACGCGTACAAACTCCACGTCTTTGAGGACATGCCATCAAAGCAGCCGATTTACTCTTCTTAGTTATTTTGGTTCTTCCTTTACGAACTAATTGTTGAATAGTTGGCATACTAATTAATTACTTGTTTTCGTTTGTACTTATTAATATTAATTCTCTATTTTTAAGAGTGTGCAAATGTACGATTAATTTCTAATTATTCAAATATCAAGAAGTTATTTTTAAGCGTTCTTTTAAAACATATTGAAAAAAAGGGGCTTTTACCGTATTTTTGTCTTTTTACATTTATTTTGAACAAATACTTATTTACATTTTTAACATCATATTATATATTATCTAGTTCTTTAGTTTTTTCTCAAGAAATCTCTCTAACACTGAAAACAAAAGACAGTACTGATAGCAAGATTTTACCTTCAATTAAATACATCAAAAAGCACACTAACATAAAAAAGCTCAATCTTCATTTAGACTCACTATCTAAACAACTTAAACGCGAAGGATATTTTTACAATCAAATTGACTCTCTTAAAAAAAATAAAGAAGGATTTGATGCTTTTTTAACTCTAGGACAAAAAATTGATTCAATTAAATTATCAATACCAATTAATACACAAAACACTTTACAAACTCAACAAAAAGAAAAAACAATCCATATCTCTAACTTAGAAAAGTTCATTGACAATATAAATTTCAACTTAGAAAAAAAAGGTAGTCCTTTTTCTAAACTATCTTTAGAAGATATTCAAAAAAAAGATAAACAAATTACAGTTACATTAAGAATAAAAGAATCTAGAAAAAGAAAAATAAATAACATAATCATAAAAGGATATGAAAAGTTTCCAAAGAAATTCTTGAAACACTTTTTAAAAATCAACAATTCAACTCTATACAACAAAGACAAGGTCAATAAAATTTCTGAAGCATTAAACGGTATTGAATTCATAAAACAGATTAAGAAACCAGACATATTATTTAGCAAAGACTCAACCATACTCTACCTTTACTTAAGAAAAATAAGATCTAACAATTTTGATGGAATATTAAACCTTACTCCATCTGATAACGGTGACTTAAACTTTAGTGGAAATATAAACCTGAAACTAAACAACATCTTAAACTCAGGCGAAACTTTTCATTTAACATGGAATGCTAATGGAAACGAAAGACAAAACATCAATGTTTTATTAAAAATACCGTTTATTTTCAACTCTCCTCTATCTACAGAAACTTCTTTAAACATATATAATGAGGAAAACTCTTTTTCAAATTCTAAATTCAAAAATTCACTAACATATAAATTATCTCCAAAAATAGACATTGGCGCTTCTCTAGAATCTGAAACTTCAGTAAATCTTTTATCAAACAACGCAGAAACCATAGAGAATTTTAACACGACACTTTTTGGAGGACAACTAACATACCTTACTCTAATAGAACACGAAATTTTCAAAAAAAAGCTTTTCTTGAAAACAAGCTACCTTTTCGGTGATAGACAACAAACAAATTCAAAAAAAGTAAACCAAAATAAACTTTTTATAGAAGCATCATATCTATATCAAATAAACAACAGAAACTTTCTCTTTTTAAGAAACGAATCAGCTTTAATTAACTCGAGCAGTTTTCTCAACAACGAACTGTATAGAATTGGAGGACCAAATTCACTGAGAGGTTTTGACCAACAAAGTATTTTCACATCCAAATACTCCTACCTTAATGGTGAATATAGATTCTTAACCTCATCTAAATCGTACTTATACTCAATTTTTGACATAGGAATTATAGACAACCCATTTTCCATTCAACAAAATGCTATAGGATACGGTATTGGCTACTTTTTCAAAAAAAACAATTCTTCTTTTAACATATCTCTTGCATCCAGCAACTCAAACTTAAACAAAACCAACATTTTAAACCTTTCAGTAAGCTACATCAACTTTTTTTGATTCCTCAGGTTTTTTAAGACAATTATGATTTTATTTACATTTTATTAACTGTTTTTGTTGTTTTTTTAAGTTTAATTTAAGATTTTAGCTGCAATTAATTCAAATAAACACATAATGAAAACAAAAATCAATGGGATTTTAACGCTTCTATTGGCGTTAATTGTGCAAATATCCTTTGCACAAGACAAAACGATTTCTGGTACAGTTTCTGACGATTCTGGCCCCTTACCAGGAGTTAGTGTTGTAAAAAAGGGGACCAGTACAGGAACTGAAACTGATTTTGATGGTAATTATTCTATTAAAGCTAAAACTGGAGATATCCTTATTTTTAGTTTTGTTGGAATGAAGACTGCAGAAAAAACAGTAGGTTCTTCTAACACTATTGACTTAGTAATGTCTGGTGACAATGTACTTGAAGAAGTAGTCGTTACAGCATTAGGAGTTAAAAAAAGTACAAGAAGAGTCGGGTACGCCACTCAAAACGTTAGTGCTGATGTTATCTCTAAATCAAATGCAAACGACCCTATATCAGCCCTTACAGGACAAGCAGCAGGTGTTAAAATCACAAATAGTTCTGGAGCGGCTGGTGCTGGAAGTAGAATTGTAATCAGAGGACAAACTTCATTATCAGGAAATAACCAAGCTTTAATTATTGTAGATGGCGTTAGAATTGACAATTCTCAATTTGCATCTGAAGACAGAAATGCTGGAGTTGCTGGATCGAACAGAGGTATGGACATCAACCCTGCAGACATTGAATCAATTAACGTACTTAAAGGAGGTGCTGCGGCTGCTCTTTATGGTGTTGATGGTGGTAATGGAGTTATTGTTATTACTACTAAAAAAGGTAAATCAGGAAAAATAAAAGTAAACGTTAGATCAAACTTAAGTTTTTCTGAAGCAAATAAGTTACCTGAATTACAAACCAAATACGCACAAGGTTTTGGGGGAGTTTGGTCTGGTCCAGAAACTGGTGCTTTTGGTAGCTGGGGACCTAGTTTCGACAACTTATACTGGGATGGTTCGGACTATGCATATGACAAAAACGGTAGAATAGTTACTGGAAATACTACTGGAAACTTAAGAAAAGCTACTCCTTATAATGTTTTTGACTTTTTTCAAACAGGTATAACTACTGAAAATGCTGTATCTGTATCAGGTGGAGGTGAAAAAACATCTTTCAGAGTCTCATACAGCAGATTAAATGAAGAAGGTATCGTGCCTAAAAACAGCTTTAACAGAAACACTTTAAGTTTTTCTGGATCTGCCGACATTACTAAGAAATTTAAGGTAAATATGTCAGGTACATTTACCAATTCTGATTCATACAGAATACAACAAGGTAGCAATACCTCTGGTTTAATGTTAGGACTTCTTAGAACACCTGCTTCTTTTGATAATGCAAATGGATTTACAAACGCTGAAAACGAAGTTAGTGCTTACGAATTTTTAGACGGAACCCAAAGGAATTATCGCGGGGGTGCTGGATACGACAACCCTTATTGGATCATAAACAATGCTCCTTACACAGATAACGTCAATAGATTTACAGGTTCTGTTGGTTTAAATTATGAAATAAAAAAATGGTTAAACCTATCTGCGAATATTGGTGTAGACTCTTACTCTGATGATAGAGTTCAATTTTTTGATATTGGTTCAAGAACCAATACAGCAGGTGCTATAATATTAGATAATTATAATTATTTCCATACTGATAGTTACTTTAACTTAAATGGTAATTTTGATTTATCAGAAGATTTTAATTTAGGGTATTTACTTGGTACAAATATCTATTCACAGGAAATAATAAACACTTTCACAAGAGGTGATGAATTAGGAATTAAAGGCTTTAATAATATTACAAATGCTTCAACTACACAATCAGATTACGACATTACTAGAAGAAGAAATATTGGTTTCTATGGTCAACTAGATCTTTCATATAAAGAATTACTATATTTAACCCTTACTGGTAGACAGGACTACTTATCTACATTGGAAGATCCTACTGACTTTGACTTAAATGACATAGATCTTTTTTATCCTTCTGCAAGTCTAGGTTTTGTATTTAGCGAACTTATTGACGATAGTAACTTTTTCGGAAAACTAAGAGCATCTTGGGCACAAGTTGGTGCAGGAGCTCCTGTTGCTTATGCTACATCTACAGCATTTGAAGTAGCGCAAATTAGAGATGGTTGGTCTAATGGTATCGATTTCCCTTTTAATGGAACTCCAGGATTCCAAATAGACAATACACTGGGTAACAACAACCTTATTCCTTCTACGGTAACTTCAACTGAATTAGGTTTAGACCTTCGTTTATTTAAAAACAGAATTAATCTTGATTTTGCTTATTATAACAGCGTTGCTGATAATCAAATACTGGCAGTTCCAATCTCAGCAGCAACTGGATACAGCTCTAGTTTCCTTAATTCTGGAGAATTAGAAACAACAGGATTTGAAGCTACATTAAATTTAAAAGTAGTTGACAACGAAGACTTCAAATATGACTTAGGAATCAACTTTGATAAAAGTGAAACAATAGTTAACAGTTTAGCAGAAGGAGTTAATAGTCAATTATTAGGAGGTTTTGTTATTTACAATATTCCAGGTGAAAGATTCGGTCAAATCTACGGTGGTAAATTTTTAAGAGATGATGCTGGTAACATTATAATCGATGATAACCCTAGCAGCCCTAACTATGGTTATCAGATAGAAGACCCAAACCTTCAAGTTATTGGCGATCCAACACCTGATTTTACTATTGGTTTTAATAATAGTTTTAAATATAAAAACTTATCTTTAAGCTTTTTATTTGAATGGAAAGAAGGTGGTGACATGTGGAATGGTACAGATTGGGCTCTTACTTGGGTAGGTACTGGTAAACAAACTGAAAACAGGGGTACAACAGCCATCATAAAAGGAGTTAAGCAATCTGACGGTTCACCTAATGACATTGTTGCAAATATAAATGAATACTATTATAGATCTAGTGGACTTAACGGTTTTGGTAATGTTGATGAGCACTTTGTTCAGGACGCCTCTTGGCTACGTTTAAGAACACTTAATTTAAGCTACGACTTAACTAGTGCTTTCAATAGTGACTTTTTTGACAACATCAGTGTGACTTTCACTGGAAATAATCTTTGGTTAGACACTCCGTATACAGGTGTTGACCCAGAAACTAGTTTAACTGGTGCTGGTAGTAATGCGCAAGGAGTTGATTACTTCAACAACCCAGGTACAAAATCTTATGGTTTTGGTCTTAACTTAACTTTTTAAAAAATAATCATGAAAAAAATATTATACGTAGTATATATCTCATTAATTTCTATTGGTATTGTTTCTTGTGAAGAATTTCTGGAAGGCACCAATGAAAACCCTAACGATCCCATTAGCGTTTCTCCAGCAGCACTATTAGCACCTGCAGAATTAGCACTGGCTTTTGAATACAACTCGAATATATCTAGATTTTCAGGCATTTTTGTACAACAAGTAGAAGGTGTTGCCAGACAGTGGGCTGGTTTTAACAACTATACACTAGCAGGTTCAAACTTTGAAAATGATTGGACAAATTTTTATGTTGATGTCTTACAAAATTTAAAAATAATGACTGATAACACAACTAAAGAGGGCTACAATCACTATGTGGGTGTAGGAAAAACATTAACAGCATTTTCTTTGTTAACAATGACTGATTACTGGAATAGCATCCCATACTCAGAAGCATTTGCTGGAATTGACTTGTTACAACCTAAATATGACTCTCAAGCAGACATTTATGCAGAAGTACACAAACTCCTTACAGAAGCAAGAACTAGTTTTAGTTCCGATGATGGAGGATTAGCTTTATCAGGAGATGAAATTTATGGTAACAATATTGCTCTGTGGATAAAGGCAACACACGCTATTGATGCTCGTGCATACTTACACCAAGGATTATTAAGTAACACTAACTACACAAATGCTTTAGCATCAATAAACAACGCTTTTTCTTCTTCTGACGAAAATTTTAGTTTTAAATTTGGAAGTGGTGCTGCCACTGCCTCTCCTTGGTATCAATTTAACAGAGATAGAGGTGACATAGGATTTAACCAAACCTATGGAGATGCTTTAACAAGCGTTAATGATCCAAGGTTAGACATCTATGATGGAGATGGTACATCTCTTTTTGGAGACACTGTTGACTCTCACGAGTTTTTTGTAATCGATCAACCTGTTGATTTAATTTCGTACACGGAATTAATGTTCGCAAAAGCAGAATGCTTATTACAATCTGGAGGTTCTCAAACTGACATCAAAGAGTCTTATCTAGAAGGAATCAAAAGTTCTTTTTCTAGCCTTGGTCTAACAACCTCTCAGTATAACACCTACATCTCTCAGACAGTTGTAAATCCTGCTGTAATAACATTAGAAAATATAATTACTCAAAAATGGTTCGCTTTATATGCAAACCCAGAGTCTTATTCTGACTGGAGAAGAACTGGAATACCTTCTTTAACACCTAATAATGGTACAGCAATACCTACAAGATTATTATACCCTCAAACAGAAATAGAGTTAAACTCAAACACTCCTAATGTTACTTTAACTGATAAAGTAGACTGGGATACAAATTAATATTTCATATAAACGAAATTTTTATTACAATAGCCACCTAAAATTAGGTGGCTTTTGCTATTTATCTGAAAATATTACACTTAAAAAGACACCTAGTTGTAATATTTATATTCATTATAAATTAAACCTACACAATAGAAAAAAATCAAATAATTGGATGTAGTAAAATTAAGAACTTCCAACAAAAAGATTGCTTTAATAATAAAAGTACAAATACCTGAACCTCTTTACTAAAAAAATTAAAAAGTCCTCAAAAAACTTAAGTTAAAGTATTCTCAAAAAAATAAAACAAATAGTTAAAACATCTTTAAAAAAATCAAAAAGAAACTCCTAAAATCAGCGTGTTTATTATGTTTTTTTGTTAAAAAATTGTTTAATTAAGATAAAATTAAGACTTTAGCGAACGATTAATTCAAACAATTATACAATGAAAGCAAAGTTTAATGGAATTTTGACGCTGCTATTGGCGTTGGTTGTGCAAATTTCTTTTGCGCAAGACAAAACTATTTCAGGAACTGTTTCAGATGATTCTGGACCGTTACCTGGAGTAAGTGTGTTGAAAAAAGGTACTAATACTGGTACTGAAACTAATTTTGATGGAAACTACTCTATTAGAGCTAAAGCTGGTGATGTTTTAGTATTCAGTTTCGTTGGTATGAAATCTGTAGAAAAAACGGTAGGAGCTTCTAACAAGATTAGTGTTGTTATGCAAGCTGATAACGTTCTTGAGGAAGTAGTAATTACTGCTCAAGGTATAAAAAGAGAAGCTAAAGCCCTAGGTTACTCAGTAACAACACTGAAAGCTGATGCTGTAGAAAGAAAACCTGAAGCCGATGTTGCTAAAATGCTTGTTGGTAAAGTAGCTGGGGTACAGGTGAACACTGGTGGTGGTTTCTTAGGAACTGCAACTAACGTTATTATTAGATCTAAAAACTCTATTTCTGGTAATAACCAACCTTTATATATTATAGATGGTGCACCTATATCTGGTGACAGATCTTTTGATATTGATCCAAACAACATTGAAAGTACAAGTGTATTAAAAGGTCTTGCTGCCTCTACTCTTTATGGACAAGATGGTAGAAACGGGGTAATCATTATCAACACTAAAACTGGTAGTGGTAAAAACACTGATAAAAAGTTTGAAGTTGACTTATCTTTAACTACTGGTGTATTAGAAGTTAGTAACTTACCTGATTATCAAAACATTTATGGACAGGGTGCTGATAACGCAATCAACACTACTTTCTTTGGTAACTGGGGTGCTAGATTTAATGATCAAGTGGTACCTCACCATTTAAATATTCCTGCTTATGCGGATTCTTTCCCAGAATTCCAAGGAGCTACTGATATTTATAGAGCTGTTCCTAATAACGTTTCTGATTTCTTTGGAACTGGTTACACAAATACTACTTCTCTTATCGCAAGAAAGAGTTTCGATAATGGTAGACTTAGTATCTCTGTTGGTAACACAGATCAAAGTGGATATTTATCTGAAAACACATTCAAAAGATATAATATTGGTGTTGGTGGTGCAATGAACCTTTCTAATAATTTTGAATTTACAGCTAACGTACAATACACTAAAAACGTTACTAGACGACCTTCAAGAAACTTCTTCCAATTAGTTACTTGGATTCCAAGAAATTTAGATATTCATAACTTACCATTTGAAAATCCAGTTGATGGTTCTAATGTTTACTACAGAACAACTATTAACAACCCAAGATGGACTAGAAAAAACACTCGTTTTGAAGAAGATGTGGATAGAATTTTCATATCATTAGGAGCTAATTACAAATTTAATGATAACTTAAGTCTTAATTACTTATATAGTTTAGATAACGTAAGTGAATTAAACACTGGGCATGAAAACAAAGGTGGTGTTGCAAACCCATTAGGTTTCTTCAATACTTTCACAGATGCTGATAGAACTACTACGCATAGATTATCTCTTAACGGAGGTACTTATAAATTAACTGAAGATATTGGTTATAACTTTGTTTTAGGTAGTGAAATTAAAAGTGTATTATCAAGTGATTACGGTATCACAAGTACTGATCAAGTTGTATTCAACTTCTTAAATCACAATAACTTTAGAAATGCTACTCCTATAGATGCTAGAAATAGAAAATTAAATACTATTGGTGTATATGGATCTTTAGATCTTGATTATCAAAAATTATTATATTTGACTTTCCAAGCTAGAAACGACTGGGGATCTACTGTAGAATCACAAAATAGATCTATCTTTTATCCTAGTGTCTCTTTATCTTTCATTCCAACAGAAGTTTTTGATTGGTTAAAAGGAGATGGAAATAACTACTTGAAACTTAGAGCTGGTTACGGTACTTCTGCTAACTTTCCTAACGCATATTTAACTACAGCAACTTTAGACGCTGATGCTAATAGCTTTATCAATCCATTTACTGGAAGTATAATCTCAACTAACTCTTTAAGTAGTTTCTTACCTAACCCAAACTTAAAACCTGAATTATTGAAGGAATTTGAAGTAGGTACTGAAGGTAGACTTTTCAATAATTTCTTAGACTTTGACATCTCTGCTTATTACAGAATTGTTGAAGATCAGATATTAAGTTCAAGTAGAGCTGGATCTACAGGTACTACATCTACTATAATTAATGCTGGTAGAATAGATACTAAAGGTCTTGAAGCAAGATTAACATTAAATTTAGTTAAGAGTGCTGACCCAGAAGGATTCATCTGGTCTATGGATAACAACTTTACTGCATATGAAACTACAGTGAAAGATTTACCTGTTGATTTTGTAAATATTTCAAGTGGATTAAATTATGCTATTGAAGGACAACCTTATGGTGTTTTAAGAGGTAGTTTTGCTGCAAGAGATGATAATGGAAACTTATTGATCAACCCTGCAAATGGTAAGATTATAACAAGTGATAACCTTGGTTTAGAAGATCAAATTATTGGTGATCCTAACGAAGACTTCACTTATACAAACATCAACCGTTTTTCTTATAAAAATTTCTCTTTAGCAATGCAATGGGATTATGTTCACGGTGGTGATGTTTGGTCTCAAACTGCATCTAACTTATTAAGAAGAGGGGTTACTACTGATACAGCAGCTAATAGGGAGCAATCTTATATTATTCCTGGTGTTTTAGGAGATCCTAATACTGGTAACGCTATATTAGATGCCAATGGTTTACCTATCAGAAATAACATTCAAATAGGAGCCAATGATTTATACTTTATCAATTTACAAGATGTTGATGAAAATCTTGTTTATGATGCTACAACTTTAAGGTTAAGAGATATATCTTTAAGTTATGCACTTCCTAAAAGACATATTGAAAACACTCCTTTTGGTTCTGTTGTTCTTTCTCTTTCAGGAAACAACTTATGGTTCAAAGCTTTCAATGTACCTGATGGTTTAAATTATGATCCAGAAGTAATTAGTGCTGGTGCAAATCTTAACGCTAGAGGTTTAGATTTCCAAAACGATCCTTCATACAAGACCTATTCTTTAAGTGTAAAAGTAACTTTTTAAAAAAACATCATGAGTAAATACAATAATTTAAAATATTTTTCACTAGTCATAGGTTGTTTCTTTTTACTATTGACATCATGTGAAACTACTGAATTGGATATAAATGTAAATCCAAATGCTCTATCACCTAGTCAAGCAGACCCAAGCTTGATATTAAACGGTATTCAAATTTCATTCACTAGTCAAAGTTATGGACTACATAATAACTCTAGACCACTTGTGAGACATGTAAACATGTTTGATACGTATGCTGCTAATACACCTCCTGGAGCTTTAAATGGTGCATGGTCAAATACGTATTCAATTTCTGCGAATAAGGAATTGTTAGAACAATTAAATCAAACTGCTGCTTTAGCCAACCATGTTGGTGTTGCTCAAGTTCTGGAAGCATATGCTTTTATTAATCTTGTTGACTATATTGGTACAGCTCCTTTCAGTGAAGCTAATAACCCAGAAATAGACGCTCCAAATTTTGATGATGGTGTAGACATCTATAATGCTATTTACACTAGAATTGATGAAGCTATCGTTAACTTAAGTCAGACAAATCAAATTCCGTTTGAAGATTTATATTACAACGGAGATACTAGTAAATGGATTAAGTTGGCGAACACTCTTAAATTAAGAATGTATGTTCAAACTAAGTTAACAAACAATGCTAATGCTACTGCTGATGTGAATGCTATAGTAGCTAGTGGAAATTACATTAGTGCTGAAGAAGATGATTTTATCGCTAGATTTAACTCTAACAATGATAATCCAGATGCTAGACATCCTGATTTTGTTTTAGCATATGATACTGGTGCTGGAAATATCTACATGAGTAATGAGTTTATGAATATTTTATTAAATGATAAGGCTGACGAAGATCCTAGAATGAAATATTACATATACAGACAAACACTTGATGATCCTGTAAATACTCCTGGTAATCAAATTTTACCTTGTGAAGGTGATTCTGATTATAACTTTTGTTATATTGGAGATGCATACTGGGGAAGAGACCATGCTGATACTGAAGGTATACCTAATGACGGAAACTTAAGAAGTACTTTTGGTGTTTATCCTGCTGGTGGATCTTTCGATACAGGTATGAATAATTTCGCTACTATTGATTCTCAAAATCAAAATTTAGGTGGAGCTGGTATATTCCCTATTTTAACTTCTTCTTTTGTTGATTTTCTATTAGCTGAAGCTGCGTTACCAGGTGTTGCTGGTTTAGGAACTACTGGTTCGTCTGTAGCTTTACTTGAAAGTGGTATGAGAAAATCATTTGCTAAAGTAGGTGGTTTCGCAGGTGTACCAATGGCTGCTGCTGCTGTAGATACATATGTTAATGAAGTAGTTGCTAGATATAATGCTGCTACTAGTGATGCTGCAAGATTGGAAATTATTATCAAAGAGTTTTATTTAGCTTCTTGGGGTAACAGTACTGAAGCATACAACGCTTACAGAAGAACTGGGTACCCTAACTTAGGTGGATCTGTAATTACGAATACAGATTTCCCAAGAAATTTCTTAATTCCTGAACAAGAATTAAATTCTAATGATAATCCAAACCTTCAACAAATCACAAGAACAACTAAAGTTTTCTGGGATACAAATCCTGCTGATTTTATTGAATAATAATAACGAAATTATATCATGAAAAAAATATTAAAAAAATCTATATATATAATTTGCTTATCACTAATAATGGTGGTTAACAATTCTTGTACAGATGAAAGCAAATTTAAGAACCCTGTTACTTTTCATTTAGAAAATGGAGCCTTTGTAACTTTTGAAGAAGTGCCTCCAACATCTTTTAAACCAGAAGAAGCACAGAGTGTTTCAATTAACGCTAACTTAATTGACCCTGCAGGTAATGTATCTCAATATGACTTATCTGTTACTGCTACTATTACAAGTTTAGGTGAAACCTTTACTGTTGAAAACTTTAGAACAGTTACATCATTTCCAAGTCAATTAAGCTTTACAAGTCAAGATTTAGCTGATGCTTTTGGTGTAGATATTTCTACTTTTGGAGCTGGTGACTTTTTCCAGTTCACTGCTGTTACTACAAGAAATGATGGTACTAAATTTTATAGTATCCAGCCTTCATTTGATGAAGACAATGGAACTATTGGTTTAGGTAATACAGAAGGTAACTTATTAAATGAGCCTTCTTACAAGGATGCTATGACATTTGATTACATTATTGCTTGTCCAATGCCTAACAGTTATTTTACAGGAACTTATGAAGTTGAATTAATTTCTGCTGCAGGTTCTTTCGGACCTATCTTTGGTGCTGCTCCTGTTGAAGTAGAGATTGAAGCTAAGAATGTATATCAAAGAACAATGGATCTTGTATATCTTTTAGATTTAGGTATTGGTCAAAGTGCTATGCCATTTGAAATAACATTCTTATGTGGTGAGGCTTTTCCAACTAATGGACAAAATACTTTCTTAGGTTGTGGTGGTACTATCTTTTTAAGTAGTGGTGGTACAACTCCATATGCTGATGGTACTTTTGATGATGATGATGAAATTACTATTACTGTACTAGAAGACTTTAGTGCTAGTGGATGTAGTGGTACAACGGCTAATGTTACTCTAAGATTAACAAAAAAATAGGACTAAAACCCTAATTAATTAAAACACAAACAAAATGAAAAATATATTTTATTCTATCATTTTATTTACATTCGCTAGTATATTTACTTCATGTACTGATGATGATAGAACACCTATTATATTAGATGATAAAACAAGTGTTGAAGGTACTTTAACATTTGACGATCAATTTTTTGCTCCTGGAGCAGCAGCTAATTTTACAGTATCTATAGCTAGTTCATACCAAAAACATGTACGTGTTACTGTATCAGCAACTTCTCAAGAAAACATAATAGAATATTCTCAAGTTATATTAAATCCTGGAGAAACTATTGCTACTGGTATTATTGAAATGCCTGCTTATACTTTAGGAGGAAGCAATGGTACTTATGAAACTAGTAAAGTAGGATTCGTTACTGCTAGAATTGAAGGTATTAACATTGTTGATGAAATTGTAACTGAAGTTGAAGGTGAAGATGATGAGATTACATATGAAATTTCTGATGAAGATAACATTAAAATATCTTCAAACGAAATAGCAGTAGATTACATTACAAGATTACTTGATGCTGATGATGAAGGTTTTGGTTTTTTATTAGATTGGGCTAATCCAACTGTAAATGACTTAGATATTCAATTAATTGATGAAGCTTTTACTTTTGTTGCGGCTGGTTCAGCTACATTTGACAGATTTGAAGACGCTTTAATCGAAAATTCTGAAGCTGATGGTAATTATGTATTCTATTTAAGAATTTATAATTTACCTAATCCAACTGTTGATGATATTCCATACACATTACATATGGTTCAGCCTAATGGAGGAAGAATAACTTATGAAGGAGTACTTCCAGCAGGTTCTGCCTCTGAAGGAGCTAGAATTCCTGTAGCTATTTTAGCTAAAGCTGGTTCAGACTATACTTTTACGGCTTTATAATAAACTTTTGTTTATAAATTTAAAACCACCTTTTTTAAAGGTGGTTTTTTTATGCGATAAATTCTCCTACATTTGCAGTATGGAACAAACAACAACAATATTTGGTATAAGAGCTATTATTGAAGCGATAGAAAGTAAATCTTCAATAGAAAAAATATACTTGCAAAAAGGGTTACGTGGTGATTTATTTTTTGAATTAGAAAAACTAATTAAAAAAAATAAAATATCAGTTAGTGTTGTTCCTGTTGAAAAATTAAACCGTCTTTCAAAGCACAATAATCATCAGGGAGCTGTTGCAAAAATTTCTCCAGTTGAATTTCATGATCTGGAGATTATCATTGAAAATACATTGGAAAATAAAAACAAAACACCTTTATTTATTGTTTTAGACCAATTATCTGATGTTCGTAATTTTGGTGCTATTATTCGTACTGCTGAATGTACTGGTGTAGATGCTATAATTATACAAAAAAGTGGTAGTGCTCCTGTAAATGCCGAAACCATCAAAACATCTGCTGGTGCTGCTTTTAAAGTTCCTATTTGTAAAGTAGATCATATCAAAGATGCCATTTTTCAATTACAGGCTTCAGAAATTAAATTAGTAGCTGCAACTGAAAAAACAGACGACTCTTTATTTGACACAAACTTAAATCAACCTGTAGCTATTATTATGGGTTCTGAACATAAAGGTGTAAGTAACTCTGTTCTTAAAATGGTAGATTATAAGGCTAAATTACCTTTACTTGGAGAGATTCAATCTCTTAATGTTTCTGTTGCTTGTGGAGCTTTCTTATACGAAACTATTAGACAAAGAAACTAACAAGAATAGAAGTCTTTATTATTTTGTATAACTATTCTTCTGAATCTTTCTCTTTATAAATGTATTTATAGTTTATAGTTGTTGTTGATTCTATGATATTATTTTCCTCGATATCTTCTTCTTCAAAAGTAGGCGGAATATAATTTCCGTGTTCGTCGAACATATCATCGAAATCTGTTTTAGAGAATTTATATTTCTCTTTAGTAATGCCCTGATTTCGGTAAACAATAGCAAATATAAATCCTATAAAAAAACCAGAAAGATGACCTTCCCATGAAATACCTTCTTTCACTGGGAAGATATACCATATCATACTTCCGTATAAAAAAATAGCTACTAATGATGTTGCTATAAGTCTGTAATGCTTTTTTACAACACCACTAAAAAAGATAAAACTAAAAAGAAGATACACAACACCACTTGCCCCTATATGATAAGAATCTCTACCTATAAACCAAGTTATTAATCCTGTTAATAAAGCTCCATATATTAGCACCTTACTTGCTACCTTATTATAAAAATAATATAACCCCATTAACAAGACGAATAAAGGCACTGAATTATTAAATAGGTGTTGAGTGTTGCTATGTATAAAATGAGTTGTAAAAACCCCTCTAAAACCTAAAAGAGTTCTTGGGTAAACTCCCCATTTATTAAAGTTTAAACCAAACTTAATCTCTAACCAATACACAAACCATATAATAAAAATTGCTACAATAGGTATTGTTAAAACGGAATTGTGATATTGTAATTCATCTTTAGTTTCCATGTGTTAAACACATCAAAAAGATATCCAATTTAAAAATAGTGACATTTCTGTCATAAATCTTTATTACTTTTACTTTATGAATGCACCTTTGGCAGAAAGAATACGTCCAAAATCTTTAAGTGATTATATTAGTCAACAACATTTAGTTGGTGAAAATGGTATTTTAACGAATCATATTAAACAAGGAATTATACCTTCTTTGATTCTTTGGGGACCTCCAGGTATTGGTAAAACTACTTTAGCAAATATTATAGCTAATGAATCAAAGCGTCCATTTTATACATTGAGTGCTATTAGTTCAGGTGTAAAAGATGTAAGAGAAGTTATTGAAAAAGCTAAAAAAAGTAATGGATTGTTTACTCAGAAAAATCCTATTTTATTTATCGATGAAATTCATCGTTTTAGTAAATCTCAACAAGACTCGCTATTAGGCGCTGTTGAGCGAGGATGGGTCACATTAATTGGTGCTACTACAGAAAATCCTAGTTTTGAAGTAATACCCGCCCTACTCTCTCGTTGTCAAGTTTATATTTTAAATGCCTTCGATAAAAATGACATGATTGCTCTTTTAAATAGAGCTATTAATGAAGACGAAATTCTATCTAATAAAGAAATAAACTTAAAAGAAACCGATGCTTTACTACAAGTTTGTGGTGGCGATGCTCGAAAATTGCTAAATATTTTTGAACTTTTGGTAGGTGCTGAAGAAACTATTGAGATCACCAATGACTTAGTTTTACAAAAAATTCAGAAGAACACAGCTCGTTATGACAAAACAGGCGAACAACATTATGATATTGTTTCTGCTTTTATAAAATCTATTAGAGGAAGTGATCCTAACGCTGCTGTTTATTGGTTAGCTAGAATGATTGAAGGTGGTGAAGATGTAAAGTTTATTGCCAGAAGGTTACTTATTTCAGCTTCTGAAGATATAGGCAATGCAAATCCTACTGCTTTAATTTTAGCTAATAACACATTCCAAGCAGTTTCTGTTATTGGTTATCCTGAATCTAGAATTATTCTTAGTCAGTGCGCAGTATACCTTGCTAACTCACCAAAAAGTAATGCTTCATATTTAGCCATTGGAAATGCACAATCTCTAGTAAAAAACACTGGTGATTTATCTGTTCCTCTTCATTTAAGAAATGCTCCTACAAAATTAATGAAAGACCTTAATTATGGTGCAGAATATAAATACTCTCATGACTATGCTAACAATTTTGTAGAACAAGAGTTTTTACCAGAAGAAATATCAGGAACAAAATTATATGAACCTGGTAATAATAATAGAGAAAATGCTTTTAGAGATGTTATGAAAAATCGTTGGAAAAATAAATATAACTATTAAAACTTAACGCTGTAAGTTTTAATTAATAACATTCCATTCTCATAATATTGAGCTTCCCAGATACCAGGTTGTTTTTTTATAAACATTCCGTTTACTCCTTCGAGTATAAATAAATCTGGGTATTGAGTTTTTAATATTTTGTGTACAACCTCTGGCTTATTATCCACCAATTGAAAACCTAATTTTGTTGGTTGTGCATACAACGTTTCTGCTGACGCAACTTTTGTTTTAGTAGTCATTGGTTTTTCAGCTGCTCTCTTCTTAATAAACTTAGTGTTTTGTGGAGCTTGTTCAGATGATGAAACATTCATTTCTTCATTCTCTGACGGAATATACTTGTAGTTTAAAGCTTTTACCGACTCAAAAGATTTTCTAGTAGCTTCATGAAAAGCTCTCTTGTAATCTTTAATCTTACTCTTTCCTACTTTTGAAGTAAATATTACTCTATTGTAACAATCAGTTAATTTCAGTGTTGTTCTTGTTGTAAACATTCCTGAATCATCAGCTAAATCAGCTGTTAAAGCCAAGCATCTATTCTTAGCTAAATCAGCAGGAAAAGTTTCATCTCCAAAATAAGTATTGAAATTATTCTTTTTTAATAAGAACTTTACTAAAGAATTAATTTGATATTTATCTTCTCCCTTAAAACTTTTAAACTGTCTTGGAACTATTACATATTTATAATTATGAATACTTTTCTGAGCAGTTAATGTTGCTGTTATAAATAAGAAAAAGATTATTTTTTTCATTTCTAGTCTAATATTACGTTTATTCCTAATTGAAAAGAGGCTGTATTTGCATCCGCAATATCGGAAAGTTTTAATACATTACCTATCATTCCATACATATTTAACTTCCAAAAGTATGCTGATACCCCTACTCCAAAATTTGTATATGAGAAATCATCAACCGTATAAGTTACTTTTGTATTAAAGTTTTCACTTATTTTTCTTTCATAAAATCCGGTTAAACCAAAAGCTCCTCCTATTGGATGAAATACAGAATGTAAATGAATACCTACTGCATTATCATAATAACTATTGTAGCCTATATCTGAGCAATTTTCTTCACTTCTAGATTTTCCAAAGCCATATTTTAAAGCTGTATTAAATTTAACAGGACGTAAAACCGAATATGATTCTGTGTTTTCATTTCTTAAAATATTAGCATTAAAATCATCATTTAATTCTTGCCAATAATTTGCATTCAATCTATCATACTGAAACTCTAATCCAGAGAATGAATAGCTTCCTTCAACAGTACCACTTCTAGTTTTATCTGCGTAACTTATGAAACCAAAATCTAGTAAACTTGCAGACCACTCAAACTGATCATCTAGTTTATATGTAAATCCTATATCAAACCCAAATCCTAAATTTGCCCCAAAAAACGCATTTCCTAAAATTGATTCGACATCCATATCTATCTCATTATTTTCATTGTAAAACCCAGAAGAATTTGCTTCCAAAGATACTCCATCTAAAGAATGCTCATAGATTCCTGTTGTTCCTAATTCAGTGGTAAAAACACCCTCATTACCTGTAGAAGTAACATTTAATAATCCTGAATATATTTTGAATCGAACTCCTCCAATAAAATTCTCATTAAACTTTCTAGTAATTCCAAAATGAAGTACACTTAATAAATCTGTCTTCACAGAAACATCTGATAAAACAAAACTATTACCTACAAAACCTGCATTACCATCTCTTAACAACGATATAAAATCTCTAGGAATAGTTAAAAAAGCATCTAATTCAGTATAATAACCTGCACTTAAATAATCTCTTTCGTTAATTTGATAACCTCCACTAAGTATTTCTATTTGAGTATTTATGTAAGCGTAATCTGAAGTTGATAATGTATTTAGTGCATTCGTAAGCTTTGTTGTAAAATCTACATTATCATTTCTAAACAAATCTGCTACTGTTACTCCAGATACATTTACATTTGTTGAAATTCCTGATAAAACTGGCACACCGATATGAGACTTATACCCTACTTCAGCTCCTGGATTTACTAAAAGTCCTTGTGGTATTTTATCAAAACCATATAAGATTTGCTTTTGAGCTGTTACAATAACTCCACATAATAGCATTAAAATAATACAATATCTTTTCATGGCGTTTTTAGTTTAAGTTAAAGTAAAATGTTCCTGCTGATTTAAAAATCAATGTGGCAGGTGTGTTTACATCTATTATTGATCCGTCTAAACTTGGTAAAATAGTTAAACTTACCTCTAAAAATCTAGAATTTAAAAAATTACTATTGTTAGCAATTATTATTTCTTCATTAAAAATAGAACTAACATTATTAATGATGTTTAAATCTATTTCGTGAGTTGTATTACCTGATTCATCTAAAAAAGTAAATGTTAGTAGAAACTCTCTATCAAAACCATTACTTATTTCAAAATTGAATAAAATTCGTTCTAAATCATTTCTTGCTGTATCATTATCAAGAATTGTAAACTCGCTTCTTTGTGGCGGTAAGTCTATTTCAACTCCAGATATCACAAGCTGGTCTTGAGTTACAGATGAGTTTACCAACGATACAGAAATGGCTGGTGTTGCTCTTAAATCATTAGCTTGTTCAAAATCGATATTATCTACACAAGCTGTAAATAACAAAGGGATAAATAATAATAAAAATTTCACTTTCAACTTCATAAATTGCTTCTTATTCTTTTAAAAAACGATAACTATTACAATATTTTTTTCAACTCTAACAATGAGTTTATACTTTTTACATCTGACTCAACAGGCACATTCTTTTCATTATAATAAATAGGTGTAATATCTAAAGCTTGTGCTCCTAAAACATCTGCTTCATAACTATCTCCTATCATTAATGAGTTTTCTTTATTTGCTCCAGCTTCTTTTAAAGCATATTCAAACACTTTGGCATTGGGCTTTTTTACCCCTACACTATCCGAAGTTACTACAACATCAAAAAAAGAGTTGATATTAGATTTTTCTAATTTCACTTGTTGTACTCTTTCAAATCCGTTTGTAATTATATGTAACTTATAACTTGGTTTTAGATAATTTAAAATTTCTAAAGTTCCTTCAATTAAAAAATTATTATTTGGTAAATACTCAATATAATCCTCAGAAATTTGATCTATTAATTCATCACTAATCTCATAATTTAGTGCTTCAAAAGTATCTTTTAATCTTCTATATCTTAGTTTTTCTTTTGTTATTTTTTCTTCTCTGTATAATTTCCAATAACTAAAATTAATTGGCTCATATATTTTAAGAAAAGCCTCTAAGTTTAAGTGAATATTCTTTTCTTCAAATATTTGCTTAAAAGACAATCCTGAATTTTTATCAAAGTCCCACAAGGTATGGTCTAAATCAAAAAAAATGTGCTTTATTTTAGTTTTCAACATTCGCCTAAATTAAGCATTATAATTGTTAAAAAATGTATATTGCCGTTATAAATAAATTAGCATTGCAACTTACAGAGATTTTTAACTTATTTTTAATTATTAGTGCAATACATGGATTTGCGTTTGGGGTATTTCTTTTTAAGCGTAACTCTAAAGAAAATAAAGCAATTACTTTTTTAAATGCTATGATTATTGTTATTGCCTTAAATAATTTACAATCTTGGTTACTGGCTAAAGAAATTTCTTTTTTAAATTATATTCAAATACCTTGGCACTTTTTAATTGCGCCTTTTTTTTATACTTTTTTAGTTAACTATTTAAAAATTGAAAAAACTTTTTTAAATATTTTAAAGATTGTACTTCCACTCTTTATTGCAAGTATCTTGCTACAGATAACATACTTTTATTTTACAAAAGATACAAAAACAGCTTTTGAATATCATTTTTTATATGAAAAATATACAAGTTTTGAAGAGGCTATTAGTTTTATTATTTCTTTAAATATTTTCTTTTACTGCTTTCATATAATAAAATACAAACGTAATTTATTTTTAAATATTTTAAGTTACGATAATTTAAAGTGGATCAACAACTTTATAATTTTAGCTGGTGTTTCATATATTTTATGGGCATTTGCATTGTCTCTTAAGTTTTACTTAAATTTTAAAGACTTTATTATTTTCTTTTATCCTTTAAGAATAATGACCACCATTCTTATTTATTGGTTAGGTTATGAACTTGTATTTATTTTAAGACAAGTTGAAGAGAGAAAATCCATTCGAAAAGCAAATTCAAATAACACAGAGCAAGAAATCACCAATTATTCTAAAAAATTTGAACGTGTAAAAGACTACATTGTTAACAATAGAAGGTATTTAGACAGTGCTCTTAGTTTAGAAACTTTATCTAAAGAATTACAAATTAGCAATAGTCAACTTTCAAAAATCATTAACGAGCAAACTTCACAAAACTTTAATCATTTAATTAATGGTTTTCGAATCGATTTTTCTAAAAAAATATTACTAGATCCTAATTACAACAAATACACAATTACCTCTATTGCTTTAGAATCTGGTTTCAATTCTAAATCTACATTTTACAATGCTTTTAAAAAGCACTCAGGCGTAACTCCTACACAATTCAAGGAAAAAAACGTCTAATTACACTGTCCAAAAATCAGCAAACCCTTCCTATTTTCAGCATTCTGCTGATTTTTGAATATCTTTTTTTAAGGTGATTCTAATTTTGAAGAAAATTTTAATCCTTACTAAAATGAAAAATAAATCACCATTTACATTATTCATCATCTTATTATTTTTTCAATTACAATCCTTTTCTCAAGAAAACGAAAACAAAACTCAATTATTAAAAAACCATGAAATAAAAATTGATGCGCTAGACTTAGTTTTTTTCTCTGCTTTGGAAGCAACTTATGAACATGTAAGCGACACCAGTAATAGTTATGGAATTTCCGCTTTTGTAAATTTTAAAGACACCTCGGGTTATTATGAAAAATTTGCAATTGTACCTTTTTACAGATTTTACTTTTTTAATAAAGAAGATTTTGGAGCGAAAGGCTTTTTTGTAGAAGCTTTTTCAAAATTTGCTTCAGGAGATAGCAGACGATTAATAGATCCTTTATTATTAACAGACATGGAAGAAATAAATTACTTTGACGTTGCTTTAGGATTTAGCCTTGGAAAAAAATGGATAAACAGTAAAGGCTTCACCTTTGAGTTTTCTTTAGGAGGTGGAAGAAATTTGGGCTTAGATGACAATTCACCTGAATTTGCTTTTAGAGGTGGATTTTCTTTAGGGTACCAGTTTAAATAAAAACTATTTATTATGAAGAATAGAAAGTTCAAAAACATACAGTACGAAAAAGAGTTTTACACTTCTTTGCGTAAAAAAGTATATGAAAGACTTGATGGGAACAAGCATAAACACGGTGGAATTGAGTTTTGGGCAAAAGGAATCTTTTGGTTCCTTTTCTCATACTCTTGTTATTATTTAATGATTCAAACTCATTATCAAATTTCATTTTGGTTCTTCTATTTATTTTTTCAAATGAGCGGACTACTTATCGGATTCAGTTTAGGACACGATGCTTCTCATAACACAGCTTTTAAAAACAAAAACGCGAATCAAGTATTGCATTTTTTTAGCTTTTTAAGTGTTGGTATTGATCCTTTATTGTGGGGATTACGACATATTCGCTCTCATCATTTATACGCGAATGTAGAAGGTAGTGACATAGATATTGATAAAAATCCTTTTTTAAGACTTTCACCATCTCATCCTTGGACCAAAAAACATAAATATCAACACTTATATGCTCCTTTTGTATATATGCTTGCTTTATTACATTCTGTTTTTATGGGAGATTGGATTTATCTTTTTTCTAAAGAATATGCTTGGATGCGAAAAGGAGTATCTAAAACACAATTGTATGTGAGATATTTTCTATTCAAAATTTTATATTTCAGTATTGTGCTTCTTATTCCTATGCTTTTTTCTAAATTTTCAATACAGTTTGTAATTATGAGTTACGTTACTACTTCTGCTTTTACTTCGTTGTTATTTGTGGTAATGCTGGTAGGCACACATTTCTTTTATGAAGCTGAATATTACGAACCAGAAAAAAATGAATTAAATTCTTCTTGGGCTGTTCATCAACTAAGAACCAGTTGCGATTGGAATCCGAATAATAAGTTTGCTCGTTTTTTAAGTGGCGGTTCTAATTGTCATGCCGCACATCACTTATTTGCAAACATTTGCCACACGAATTACGATAAAATAAATGATTTAATAGAACAGGTTTCCGATGAATACGGATTTCCTTATCATAAAAAGACATTGTTAGAAATGATGATTTCTCATTTCAAGCATTTAAAGCTCATGGGAGAAGAAGAAAAGTTTGTTTCATGAATTTGAAAAAGTTATTTCCTTACCTTGCTTGTTATTAATAAGCAAGGTATTTTTTATTGAGCAATAAGAATTCTAACCTAAAATTTCTTCATACATGAATTACTTTTTACTTTTATTCCCTGAATGATTGAAAAATTAGTATTGTTTTTTAAAAGTACGTTTGTTAAAAATGTTTTAACCCTAATGTCTGGCTCAAGTGCAAGCCAAATCATTATTTATGCAGCTACTTTAATATTAACTCGATTATTTTCTGAGGATTTATTTGGTGTTTACATACTATTTTCTTCTTCTGTTATTATTTTAAAACCGATAACCTCTTTACAGTACGAGTTATCTATTTTACTTCCAAAACGAGATAAAGATGCCATCAATCTTTTTGTTTTTTCAATTTTAAATATCACAATAATTAGTATCATTTTAGCATTGCTAATTTTTGTTTTTGAAAAACAAATTATTTCTTTTTTAAAACTAGAAAAACTAGGCTTTTTTATTCATTTGATTCCGCTATGCTCCTTTTTGTATAGTTGTATAGTTTCTTTGGAATATTGGAATAATAGAATGAATTTATTTAAAAATATATCTAAAGGAATTGTAATCAAATCTTTTACGATGAGCGCTTTTCAAATATTAATTGGAATAAGTGCTTATAATTTTTTAGGTTTAGTTCCTGGGATTATTATTGGTTTCTTATGCCAACTATCAACGCTTTTAGTTTCAGCTTTAAAAACTATCAAAAGTTCATTTAAATATGTTTCTTACAAGAGAATGCTTTTTTTAGCAAAAAAGCATAAAGATATTCCTAAACTAAACACACTTTTAAGTTTTTCTAATCAATTATCTAATGAGCTTCCTGTATATTTAATTACTAGTTATTTTGGATTGGGATATGCTGGAATTTATGGTTTAGCTATTAAAATAACCAAAGCTCCAATGGGAATTATTCAACAAGCTATTGGCCCAGTATTTTTCAATAAAATAAGTAAACAATATAACAGTAATGAAAGCTTAAATTCAACTGTTAAAAAAACATATCAAAAGCTTTTATTAATTGGTTTTGCTTTCTTTACCTTGCTGTTTATAGCTTCCTTTTTTTTCGATATTATTTTCGGGGAAAATTGGATAGATGTCGGATTGTATACAAGAATTTTAATTCCTTGGTTATTTGTTGGTTTTTTAAACGTACCAATAAGTTCTGTAATTGTTGTATTAAACAAACAAAAAACAATTTTATACTACGATATTCTGTTATTTGTATTTAGATTTTTAGCTTTCTATGTTGGTTACAATGTATACAATAGTGTTTTAATTTCACTATTTTTATTTTCAGCCATAGGCGTTTTATTCAATACTTTTATTTTGATATACTTTTTAAAAATATCATCTAAAACTAGAAAAAGTAATTTCTCATGATTTTTCATTTAAAAAACAACAAAGGATTTTCTTGGTTTTCTGATGAAAGTATTTCTGTTAAAGGATACTTTTTTGATGAGAATAATTGTTTTTATGAAAACGAACAAGCTATCTCTTTTTTAAAAAGAATAAATTCAGAAAAAGAACTAACTCAATTTTTAAAAACTGCTAACGGAGTATTTACTTTCATTATAAAATTAAAAGACAAAACGTTTGTAGCTTCTGATATTACAAGAGCTTTCCCTTTATTTTATAGTTCTAAAAATTCTGAATTATTTTTTTCTGATGATATTTCATATTTAAAACAGCAATTACAAATAAATGATTTTAACACACTTGCTGAAGTTGAATTATTAGCTTCAAATCATACGTATGGAAAAGACACATTACTTAAAAATGTTTATCAAGTTCAAGCTAGTGAATATTTAATCATTCAAAACAACAACTTTATTAAAAAAGGATTCTTTACTTCTTATGCTATCAAACAAACTAGTAACGAAACCTACACACAACTAAAGGAAACTATTTTTAACGCTTTCGAAAACACATTTAAACGTTTAATCGATTCTTTAAACGGAAAACCTGTGGCTGTTCCGCTAAGTGGAGGATTTGATTCCAGATTAATAGCTGTACTTTTAAAAAAGTACAATTATAAAAATGTTATTTGTTATACCTATGGAAATAAAAATAGCTTTGAAATTGAAAACTCAAAAAAAACTGCGAAAGTACTAGGATTTAAGTGGTTTTTTATTGAATATACTGATGAATTAATTAATGATTATTTACAATCTGATTCTTTTAAAAAATATGCGCATTATGCAGGTAAATATTCATCAATACCTAGTTTGCAAGAATACTTTGCTGTAAAGTACTTAACTAACCAAAAACTGATTTCTTCAGATACTGTTTTTATTCCAGGATATGCTGGTGATTTATTAGGAGGAAGTCAATTTATAAAAACAATTCCTAGTAATTTAAAAACTGAGAACATCACCTCATTAATTCTTAAAACAAAATTTTTAAATCATTTTACGTCAAACAAACTAAAACCTAAACTTAAAAATAAGTTAAGCAACCTATTACATAATTTTGATAACGATTTTCAACAGAAACAAGCATTTTCTGTTTTTGAAGATTTCGATATTAAAGAAAAAATAGCCAAGTACATTTTTAATTCTGCTTCTTTTTATACATTTTTCAATTATCAACACCGTTTTCCATTTTGGGATACAGAACTTCTACAAACTTTTAGAGAAATACCTGTTGCATATAAAGAGATGAAAGTTTTATTTGATGATGTATTAATTAATGAATATTTCATTCCTTTTAATGTTCATTTTTCTAAAGAATTGCAACCTTCTAAAAAAGTAATTGTCAAGCAAAAATTGAAAGATATTATCAAACCATTTTTTCCTAATTTTATACAACAGTATTTTTTACAAAAAAATGATTGGAATAATTATTATCCAATTACTCAACAAATGGTAAAAGCCATGAAAAAGAATCAAATTAAAATAAAAAAGCCTGTAAAAAGTTATAACGAAATAATTACGCAGTGGTATATTAACTTTGCCAAAGAAAAATTAAAGTAATGAAGTCATCTTGACTTTTCAATTTTATGAAATTTCTTTAATCCGATTACAATAAATGCTAGGAAATTAAAGCCTTTCCAACTAGTAATTGTGGTGTCAAATCTATTCAATAAAGAACGAA